>NZ_JBSSFI010000001.1:7862500-9499763 GCF_054062495.1 Bradyrhizobium sp. USDA 3311
TGGCTCCTCGCGTGGCGTGGCGCCTATACGCAAGATGCGCGGCGAAATCCGGCTTGGCATCGCCGGCGACGATGGGTTAGCGTCGCACGGCCTTCGCCAAGGACAACAACAACGCAAAGCAATAACAGCAACGCGACGGCCGCCGGGAGAGAGCCATGAAATCGCCGATCTGCGACATGCTGGGCATCGAGTTCCCGCTGCTCGCCTTCAGCCATTGCCGCGACGTCGTCGCCGCCGTCAGCCGCGCCGGTGGCATGGGCGTGTTAGGTGCCACCGTGCATACGCCTGATACGCTCGAACACGAGCTGAAATGGATCGACGACCATATCGACGGCAAGCCCTACGGCATCGACGTGCTGATCCCCGAGAACATCTCGACGGCGGGCGAGAAGGACGTCACCTGGAAGAGCCTGGAAGCGCGCGTGCCGCAAGAGCATCGCAACTACACGCGCGACCTCCTGAAGAAGTACGACATCGAGCTGACGACCACTGAAATGGCCGACAACCAGCCGCAGCCGTTCGACGGAAAGACGGCGCTTCAGCTGCTCGAGGTCTCGTTCAATCATCCGATTAGGCTGATCGCGAACGCACTCGGCGTGCCGCCGAAAGCGATGATCGAGATGGGCAAGAAGCACGGTGTGCCGGTCGCAGCTCTCGTCGGCGCCAAGGAGCACGCGCTGCGCCAGGTCGCGGCCGGCGTCGATATCCTCGTGGTCCAGGGCACCGAGGCCGGCGGCCATTGCGGCGAGGTGTCGACCATGGTGCTGGTGCCGGAGGTGATCAAGGCAATCAAGAAGATCCGCGACGTGCCGGTGCTGGCGGCCGGCGGCATCATGACAGGACGGCAGATGGCGGCCTGCATGGCGATGGGCGCAGCCGGCGCCTGGACCGGCTCGGTATGGCTCGCGACCGTGGAAGCCGAGACGACGGAAATCTTCCGCGAAAAGATGATCGCCGCGTCCTCGCGTGACGCGGTGCGCTCGAAGGGACGCACCGGAAAGCCCGCGCGGCAGCTCCGCTCGGTCTGGACCGATGCCTGGGACCGCGCGCCGGAAAGCCCGGGTGCACTGCCGATGCCGCTGCAAAGCATCATCAGCCGCGACGCCTTCAATTCGATCGACCGCGCGGCGGCGGCTGGCAACGCCAAAGCGCGCGATCTCGTCAGCTACTTCGTCGGCCAGGGCGTCGGCCTGATCGACAGCGTGAAGTCGGCGGGCGCCGTGGTGCAGGAGTTCAAGGAAGAGTTTGCCGAGGCCGTCGAGCACATGAATGCGCTGGTGGCGGAGTGATTGCCCGCGGCCCCTCCTTCGAGGCTCGCCAAGCGCCGCAGGCGTCGCTCGGCTCGCACCTCAGGATGACGCTTTCTCCGTAGCCGTCACCCTGAGGTGGCCGCTTCTTCAGCGGCCCTCGAAGGGCGACGGCGTGCCCGAGACTTAAACCGTGAAGCAAGAAGAAATGACCAACATCCCCGAAGACCGCATCCCCGTCATCGTCGGCATCGGCGAGATCGTCGACCGCCCCAAGGAGATCACCGCTGGCCTCGAGCCGCTCGATCTGCTCGAACAGGCGCTGCGGCGCGCCGAAGCGGATGCCGGGGCAAAGCTGCTCGGCGAGGTGCAGTCGCTCGACGTCGTCAACTTCCTGAGCTGGCGCTACCGCGACCCGGAGAAGCTGCTGGCGCAGCGACTCGGGATCACGCCTTCGCATTGCCATTACGGCCCGGTCGGCGGCGAGAGCCCGATCCGCTACATCCACGAGGCCGCAAAGCGCATCGCGCGCGGCGAATGCAGCGTTGCCGCGGTCTGCGGTGCGGAGGCGCAGTCGACCGCGACCAAGGCCGAGCGCGCAGGCGCAAAGCTGCCATGGACGCCGTTCGCGCATGATGTCGAGGAGCCGAAGCGCGGCGCAGCGTTCCAGAAGCCGCTGGCCGTGAAGCTCGGCGTGTTCCGGCCCGTCACGGTCTATCCGTTCTATGAGGCGGCCTCCTCCGCTCATTGGGGCCAGACGCCGCGCGAGGCGATGGCGGAGTCAGGGACGCTGTGGTCGCGCTATTCCGAGGCCGCCGCGCAAAATCCAAACGCCTGGCTGAAGCGACGCTATGCGCCGGACGAGATCACGACGCCGACCGCGGACAACCGTCTCATCGCATGGCCCTACAACAAGCTCATGGTCGCCAACCCCAGCGTCAACATGGGCGGCGCGCTGCTGCTCACCAGCCTTGCCAAGGCGCGCGCGGCGGGCATCGCCGAGGACAGACTGGTCTATCCGCTCGGCGGCGCCTCGGCGGAGGAGCCGCGCGACTATCTCCTGCGCGACCAGTTCTACGAGAGCCATCCGCAGAATGCGGTGCTGAAAGCCGCGGTGGACCTCGCCGGCGGCGACGGCACGGCATTCGAAGCGATCGAGCTCTATAGCTGCTTCCCCTGCGTGCCCAAGATGGCGCGGCGGACGCTGGGCCTTTCCGCCGACGTGCAGCCGACCGTGACCGGCGGCCTCACCTTCTTCGGCGCGCCGCTCAACACCTACATGACGCATGCGGCCTGCGCGATGGTGCGGCGCCTGCGCGATGGCGCCAGGCTCGGCCTGCTCTACGGCCAGGGCGGCTTCGTCACCAAGCATCATGCGCTGGTGGTTTCGAAGGCGCCGCCGCGCGCGGCGCTGGCGCAGGAGACGAGCGTGCAAGAAGAGGCCGACCGCAACAAGCGCGCGGTGCCGAATTTCGTCGCGGAAGCCTCGGGCAAGGGCAAGGTCGAGAGCTTTACGGTGCTCTACGGCCGCGGCGGGGATGTCGAGCACGGTGTGGTGATGCTGCGCACGGAAGATGACCGCCGCACGCTGGCGCGGATTCCGGCGGGTGATACCGCGACGCTGGCGCATCTCCTCAACATGGATCGCACGCCGGTCGGCTCGCTGGGCGAGATCGCGATGGCCGGCGATGGCGTACCGGAGTGGCGGGTATCCTGATCTCCCTCTCCCCGTTCTTACGGGGAGAGGGTCGGGGTGAGGGGCTGCGTCCGCAAACACCGTGAGAGTTAGACTCGCGGAGAGTCCCTCTCACCCGAATTGCTTCGCAATTCGACCTCTCCCCGCAAGCGGGGCGAGGTGAAGAAAAGCTAGCCCTTCGGCGCCTGCTTTTCCGACGCGGTGGCCGGCTTGCCCTTGGCGCCGGCGCCGACGACGCGGACCTGATCGCCATCGGACAGGCCGTCCGGCGGGGCGGTGATGACGCGATCGTCCGGAGAGATGCCTGATGCGAGCTCGATTTCCTTGCCAAGATCGCGCGCGATCGTCACGGCCTTGAACAGCACCTTGTCGTCCGCACCGACGGTCGCGACACGCAGGCCGCTGCCGTTGAAGATCAGCGCGCTGGCGGGAATGCTGAGCGGCGCGGAGTCGCGCTGGAGGCTCAACTTCACGCTGGCATAGCCGCCGGGCATTAGTTCGCCCGAGGAATTGTCCAGGCCAAGCTGCATGCGCGTGGTGCCGGAGGCAACGTCGACGGCCTGCGAAGACGCTTCCACCGTCGCCTGGAAGGTCCGGTTCGGATACTCCGGCAGCGCGATGGTGGCCTTCGCGCCGATCTTGATGGCCGGCACGTAATTCTGGGGCACGTTGACATAGACGCGCAGCTTGGTGATGTCCGAGACCACGAACATCGCCGGGCCCGAGCCGCCACCGGCATTGATCAGCGCACCGACGTCGGTATCGCGCGCCGTGACCACGCCGTCGAACGGAACGGTGATCTTCTTGTAGCCGGCCAGCGCTTCCAGCCGCTCGACATTGGCCTGTCCCGAATGCACCGCGGCGTTCTTGTTGGAGAGATCGGCGGTGCGCTCGTCGATCTCCTGCGCGGAGACGAAGTTGGAGGCGACCAGCGTCTTGCGCCGGTTCAACGTCGCTTCCGACAGCCTTGCGCTGGCCTGCTGGCTGGCGAGGTCGGCGCGGGCCTGCAGGAGCTGCTGATCGAGGTCGGGCGCCTCGATCTCGGCAATCACCTGCCCTGCCTTGACGCGGGCCCCCATGTCGGCGCTCCAGCTCTTCAGGTAACCCGACACGCGCGCGAAGATCGGGGCACGGTAGTAGGCTTCCAACCGGCCCGGCAGATCGAGGCTGGCGTTGAGCGCCTTGGCGTTAGGCTGGGTCACCGCGACGCTGGGAACGGCCTGATCATCGGTCCATTCCTTCAACTTGGAGCCCTGCTCCTCGCGCGCGCGGATGCCGGTGCCGACGACAAGGCCTGCCGCAATCAGCGCCACCACGCCGAAGATGCCCAGTTTCCGGTGCGACACCGGGGAGCGGGATTCAGTGGGCGACATGCGGAGTCTCCAAGGGGGCGGCGGCTTCGGCGCCTTGTTTCTTGTGTACCATGCTGAACACCACGGGAACAAACATCAGCGTGGCGAAGGTTGCAAAGATCAGGCCGCCGATCACGGCGCGGCCGAGCGGCGCATTCTGCTCACCGCCCTCGCCGAGGCCCAGAGCCATCGGCGCCATGCCGATGATCATGGCAAGCGCGGTCATCAACACCGGGCGGAACCGGACGAAGCCGGCTTCGAGCGCAGCCGCAACGGGATCGCCGAGCTCCGCGTAGCGCTCGCGCGCAAAGGAGATCACGAGCACGCTGTTGGCGGTGGCAACCCCCATGCACATGATGGCGCCGGTGAGCGCCGGGACCGACAGCGTGGTCTCGGTCATGAACAGCATCCACACGATGCCGGCGAGCGCGGCCGGCAGCGCCGTGATGATCACGAACGGGTCGGACCAGGACTGGAAATTCACGACGATCAGGAAGTAGATCAGTACGACGGCCCCGAGCAGGCCGAACAGCAGGCCGGTGAAGGCGCTGTTCATGGTCTGCACCTGGCCGAGCAGCACGACGGAAGATCCCTTCGGCACCTCCTTCGCGGTGTCGGCGATCACCTGGCGGATGTCGGCGGCAACCGCGCCGAGATCGCGGCCCGAGGTCGTAGCGAAGATCTGCACCATCGACTGGATGTCGTATTGCGACACCACCGCGCTCGACGTCGAGCGCTTGATGTCGGCGATGCCGCCGAGGATCGGCGACTGCGCGTTGCCGGTGGCGGTGATCGGCAGCGTCTGCAGCGCGCCGAGCGAGTCGATCTGGTATTGCGGCGTCTGCATCACGATCGAATAGGACACGCCGTTATCCGGATTGAGGTAGTAGGTCGGCGCCACCTGCGAGGAACCGGCAAGATTGACCACGAGACTGTTGGTGACGTCGCGCTCGGTCAGGCCGACATATTGCGCACGGGTACGGTCGACATCGATATTGAAGGTCGGGTTGTTCGGCGATTGCTGGATGCGCGCATCGGCAACGCCGGGAATCTTGCGGACCTTGGCCAGCAGATTGTTGGCGTAAGCGAAGTTGGCGCTGATGTTGGCGCCGCGGATCTGAAGGTCGATCGGCGCCGGCGCACCGAAATTCAGGATCTGGCTGACGATATCGGCCGGCAGGAACGCGAAGCTGACACCGGGGAACAGCCGCGGCAGCTGCTCGCGCAGGACGCGTACATGCTCTTCGGTCGGCTTGTGGCCTTCCCTCAGCTTGATCTGGATGTCACCGTCCTGCGGACCGATCACGCCGGTGTTGTTGTAGGTCATGTTGATGCCGGAGATCGGCATGCCGATGTTGTCGGTCATGGTCTCGATCTCACCCGGGATCAGCTTGCGCACGGCCTTCTGCACGTCAGCGAGTTGGTTCGCGGTCTCCTCGACGCGGGTGCCGACCTGGGTGCGGACATGCATCAGGATGTTGCCGGCATCGACCGCGGGGAAGAAGTTGCGCCCGAGGAACGGCACCAGCGCGAAGGACGCGCCGACCACGCAGAGGAAGCCGATCACGAACACCGCGCGATGCGCCAGCGCCAGCCCAAGGAAATCATGGTAGCCGCCGCGGATGCGTTCGAAACGCTTCTCGAACCCGCGCTGGAACCAGACCAGCGGATTGCGCGATGTCGGCGGCTCGCCCTCGTGGTGGACATGCGCATGCAGCAGATAGTTCGCCATGGTCGGCACCAGCGTGCGCGACAGGATGAACGACCAGATCATCGCGAACATCACCGCTTCGGCCATCGGCACGAACAGGAAGCGCGCGACACCGGTGAGGAAGAACATCGGCACGAACACGATGCAGATGCAGAGCAGCGAGACGAAGGCCGGCGTGACGATCTGGTTGGCGCCGTCGAGGATCGACTGCTCGACCGGCTTGCCCTGCTCCAGATGGTAGTTGATGTTCTCGATCGTCACGGTGGCGTCGTCGACGAGGATGCCGACGGCGAGCGCGAGACCGCCGAGCGTCATGATGTTCAGCGTCTCGCCGATCGCCGAGAGCATGATGATGGCGCCCAGCACCGACAGCGGGATCGAGACCGCGATGATGATGGTCGAGCGCCAGCTGCCGAGGAACAGCAGGATCATGACGCTGGTCAGCAGCGCCGCGATCACGCCCTCGAAGGCGACACCTTCGATCGCGCCGCGAACGAACACCGACTGGTCGCCGATGAAGCCGATCTTCAGCGCGTCCGGGAGCTGGTCCTTGACCTCGATCACCTTCTGCTTGATGCCGGCGATGATATCGAGCGTCGAGGTCGCGCCCGCCTTCAGCACCATCATCAACACCGAGCGGTTGCCGTCGACATGAACGATGTTGGTCTGCGGCGGATTGCCGTCACGCACGGTCGCGACATCGCGCACATAGACCATCGCGCCGTTGACGGTCTTGATCGGGAGGTTGCCGAGCTCGTCGATTTTCAGCGGCGAGTTGTTGAGCTGGATGTTGTATTCGAAGGTGCCGATCTTCTGGGTGCCTACAGGCGTGATCAGGTTCTGCGCAGCCAGCGCATTGGCGACGTCCTGGCCCGACAGGCCGCGGGCCTGGAGCGCGGTCGGGTCGAGATCGATCTGGACCTGGCGCTGCTTGCCGCCGAACGGATACGGAATCGCCGCACCAGGCACGGTGACCAGCGGGGTGCGCAGATTGTTAATGCCGATATCGGCGAGGTTCTGCTCGGTCAGGCCGTCGCCCGACAAGGCCACCTGGATGATTGGCACGGTCGAGGCGGAGTAGTTCAGGATCAAGGGCGGCGTCGCGCCCGGCGGCATCTGCTTGAGCAACGTCTGCGAGATCGCTGTGACCTGTGCGTTGGCAGTGCGGATGTCGACGTTCGGCTGAAAGAAGATCTTGATGATGCCAAAGCCGTTATAGGAGTTGGCGACGATATGCTCGATGTCGTTGACCGTCGTCGTCAGCGCACGCTGGAACGGCGTCGTGATGCGGCCGGACATCTGGTCGGGCGGCAGGCCGGTGTACTGCCAGACCACGCCGATCACGGGAATGCGGATGTCGGGGAAGATGTCGGTCGGCGTCCGCAGGGCTGCCAGCGGTCCGATGATCAGGAGCAGGAGCGCGAGCACGACAAACGTATAGGGTCGGCTCAGGGCAATACGGACCAGAGCAATCATGCGCCAGGCAATTCCAGGTCAGGCAGGGATACGGAATCCGCCCCACGGGGATCCTATTTCCCCTTTACCTGAGCACCGCCGGAAACGCTAATCACCGGCAGCTTTCCTGCATTCACTTCCCTGCTACCGCACTGCGAAATCGGCATCGCAGCTATGCGGCCGCACACGTCACGCTGCGCGGACGAAGTTCAGGAACTTGCCGACCTCGAGCTTGAGGCGGTTGGAGTCGCGGGACAGCATCTGCGCCGCCGACAGCACCTGCGAAGACGCCGATCCGGTTTCGGAGGCGCCGCGCTGGACGTCGCCGACATTGGAAGACACCTGCTGGGTGCCGTTGGCCGCCTGCTGCACATTGCGGGCGATCTCCTGGGTCGCCGCGCGCTGCTGCTCCACGGCTGCGGCGATCGCCGAGGATATTTCGGAAAGGCGCGCGATGGTGCCGGAGATTTCGCTGATGGCGCCGACCGATTCCTGCGTCGCCGCCTGGATGCCGCCGACCTGCTGGCCGATCTCGCCGGTCGCCTTCGCCGTCTGTTCGGCGAGCGCCTTGACCTCGGAAGCCACAACCGCAAAGCCGCGGCCGGCCTCGCCGGCACGTGCCGCTTCGATCGTGGCGTTCAACGCCAGGAGATTGGTCTGGCCCGCGATGGCATTGATGAGCTCGACGACGTCGCCGATCCGAGAGGCCGCCCGCGACAACTCGCTGACGCGTTCGGTGGTGGCGTGCGCCTGGCTGACGGCCTCGCTCGCAATCCGGGTGGCATCCTGCACCTGGCGACCGATCTCGTGGACCGACGACGACATCTCCTCGGCGGCCGATGCCACCGAATGGACGTTGGTGGAAGCTTCTTCCGAGCCGGCTGCGACCACCGTCGCCAGTTCCTGCGCCCGGCCCGCCGTCGAGGACAGCGTCGAGGCCGACGCCTCGAGCTCGGTCGCAGCTGACGACACGGTCTCGACGATCTCGCCGATCGCGGCCTCGAAGCCGTCGGCAAGTTTGGTCATGCCGGCCTTGCGCTGCTCCTCGGCGCGGCGCTGCACCGCCTGGACCTCGTCGCGGCTGAAGCGGATGATGGTCTGCACGGTCTGGAGGTTGCGCAGCGCCTCGCCGATCTCGTCGTCGCGTTCGATGACGATGCGGTTGTCGAGCTTGTCCTGCACGAGGTTGAGCATGGTGTCGTTGAGGTGCCGCATCGGGCCCTGGATCGCGCGCATGGTCGCAAGGCCGGCGAAGCCGACGATGGCGATGCCGAACAAGGCCAGCAGCGTCAGAACCAGGCTGGTCGAACCGCCGGTGGAGAGCGCGCCGCCGATGCCGAGCGCCAGCATGAACACCGCCTGGAGCGTCATCGTCGTGACCAGGCGCGCCTTCAGCGTCCCGGTGAAGACGCTGAAGCGATCGAGCAGCGAGCGGCGGCGGATGATGCCGGCATCGACGCGATAGCCATGCGGCTTCTTCTCGCGGATCGCGGCATAGACCTCTTCGGCGAGCTTGCGCTGGTCGGCCGGCAGCCTGGTGCGGATCGAGGTATAGCCGGTGACATGGCCGTTCTCGCGGATCGGCGAGGCCGTCGCCAGCACCCAGTAGAAGTCGCCGTTCTTGCGGCGGTTCTTCACCGCGCCGAGCCACGGCTTGCCGGCCTTCAGCGTGTCCCAGAGATTGTCGAACGCCTCCGGCGGCATGTCGGGATGACGGACGATGTTGTGCGGCTGGCCCATCAGCTCGGCCGACGTGAAGCCGGCGGCGGCGAGGAAATCCTCGTTGAAGTAGGTGAGCTTGCCCTTGAGGTCGGTCCGGGAGACGATCAGTGTCTCGTCACTGACCGGATATTCGACATCAGTGACAGGAAAATTCTTGCGCATCGAAGCCCCCAAAGACCGAATTCAGTCTGAAATCATTCCAATCAGGACTGCCGCAGCGCGAGACCGCCCTCGCCCAATTCTTGAAAATCCGCTTTAACCATCGATGAAACGATCTGTCCGCAAGACTACGGGTACCCCTCGTAACGCCACCTAAAAGCGACATCATGCTACCGGAAGAATGAAAGGAGCGACGTTTTTGGCGCCGCTCCTCGCTCGATCGACGGGTTGTGCGAGGGTCTACGCGGCGCGGACGTTGGTCAGGAACTTGCTGACCTCGTTCTTGAGCCGGCCCGAGTCGTTCGACAGCATTTGCGCCGCCGACAGCACCTGCGAAGAGGCCGTGCCGGTCTCGGTCGCGCCATGCTGCACGTCTGTGATGTTGGAAGAGACCTGCTGGGTTCCTTGCGCCGCCTGCTGCACGTTGCGAGCGATCTCCTGCGTGGCCGCGCCCTGCTCTTCCACCGCGGCGGCGATCGCCGACGAGATCTCCGACAGACGCTCGATGGTCGAGGAGATCTCCTTGATCGCGCCGACCGAGTCGTTGGTCGCAAGCTGGATGCCGGAGATCTGCTGGCCGATCTCGCCGGTCGCCTTCGCGGTCTGCTCGGCGAGCGCCTTCACCTCGGAGGCGACCACCGCGAAGCCGCGGCCGGCCTCGCCGGCGCGTGCCGCCTCGATGGTGGCGTTCAGCGCGAGCAGGTTGGTCTGGCCGGCGATGGTGTTGCTTAGCTCGACGACGTCGCCGATGCGGGCGGCCGCCCTGGAGAGTTCGCTGACGCGCTCGGTGGTGGCTCGGGCCTGGCCGACGGCGTCGCTCGCCATCCGCGCCGATTCCTGCACTTGACGGCTGATCTCGCCGACCGAAGAGGCCATCTCCTCCGTTGCCGAGGCCACCGACTGCACGTTGCCCGATGCCTGGTCTGACGCCGCAGCGACGACCTTGGTAAGCTGTTGCGCCCGTTCGGCGGTCGAGCTGAGCGTTCCGGCCGAGGATTCCAGCGCACCGGACGCGGCCGACACCGTCTCCACGATGCCGCCGACCGACGCTTCGAAGCTGTCGGCCAGCTCGTTCATCGCGCGCCGGCGCTCGCGGTCGGCAGCCGCCTGGTCCTGGGCACGCTGCTCGATGCTGCGCTTGATGTCGCCCTGCATCGACCTGAGCGACGTCGCCAGCCTACCGACCTCGTCGGCCTGCTCGATCCCGAGCTGCTGATTGAAATCGCCCTTGGCGATGCCATCGGCGAAATTGGCACAATCCTGGATCGGCCGCGCGATCTTGCGTGCGGCGAACGAGATCAGGAAGATCGCCGCCAGCACGATGACCAGGCCAACGCCGAGCTGCCAGAACGTGTTCGAGGTCGCACGGGCACTGAGCGAGGCGTCGAGTTGCCTTGCAGACGCAAGCACCACGTCGCGGGGGATCGAGATCACGATCGACCAGGCGTTCTCGGTGAGCCCGAAGCGGATCGGCGCATAGATGTCGATGTTGGCGAACTTCGGATCGTCCTGCACCGCGCCCTTGCCGGCCTTGACGATGGCGAGGCTTTCACTCCAGCGAGCGTCGGCCTCGGAGGCGTTCTTGCCGATCAGGTCCTGATTGGCGCTGTTGGCGACGATCAGCCCGGTGTCGTTGAGGATCGCGACCTTGCCCTTGCCCTCGAACAGCGAGCCGTTGATCTTGACGGCCAGCTTCTGCACGAAGTCGAGATTGTAGTCGGCGCCGGCGACACCGCGGAATTTGCCGTCGATCATGACCGGCACCGACATGGTCGCGAGGAAGACGGCCTTGCCCTGAACGATGTAGGGCAACGGACCCAGGATGTTTTCCTTACCCGTGGTGTTCGGGTTGATGTACCAGGCGCCCTTCACGAGGCCGTTGGGATGCCGCTCGCTGCTGTCGTACTCGACGAGCGGCTGAACGGCGATGGCGCCGCTGGCGTTGCGCGTCCAATAGGGCAGAAAGCGGCCGGTATTATCCGATCCCGCCTCCTTGCGTCCCTTGAACGACGCATCGTCACCATCCAGCGCGCCGGGTTCCCAGGCCGAGTAGGTGCCGTTGAAGGCAGGGTTGAGCTCGAGCACGTGACGCAGAAGCGCGTTGAACTGGGTCCGCCGCGCCGCGATCGGAGTGCCGGTCTTCTCGTCGGCGAGGATCGCGAAGGCATGTGCGGTGGTGCGCGCCGCATCAAACCCGACCTCCAGCTCAGCCTTGATGGCGTTGGCTTCGGTGGAGGCCCGGTTCATCAGGCTCTCCTTGGTCTGACGGTCGACCAGCTGCATGACCTCGTGGGTCACGTACTGGTTCATGCTCTGCGTGGAGAAGAGGCCGTAGCCGATCAGCACGATGCACGTCACTGCCAGGCAGAGGCCGGCAATCAGGGCGATCTTCAACTGGATGGAGCGAATGGCGGAAAATGAAAACAACTTCACGATTGAGTCTCCAAAACACTGCGACGAGTTAAGGTTCGCAGGGTTGGGAACCCGTAAAGAATTGGAACCGTATGACCCACGTGAAAAATAAGTCAGCAGGCGCCAAGCCATGCGCCAAAATCAAAGAGCGCCGCCGACGGCGCCGCTCTTGCGTAGTCCGATACCTGCTCTGACGGCTACGCAGCGCGAACGCTGGTCAGGAACTTGCTGACCTCGGTCTTGAGCCGGCTCGAGTCGTTCGACAGCATCTGCGCCGCCGACAGCACCTGCGAGGAGGCGGTGCCGGTCTCGGTCGCACCGCGCTGCACGTCGGAGATGTTGGAGGAGACCTGCTGGGTGCCCTGCGCCGCCTGCTGCACATTGCGGGCGATCTCCTGGGTCGCTGCACCCTGCTCTTCGACGGCCGCAGCGATCGCCGACGAGATCTCCGAGAGACGCTCGATCGTCGAGGAGATCTCCTTGATCGCTCCGACCGAATCGTTGGTCGCCGCCTGGATGCCGGAAATCTGCTGGCCGATCTCGCCGGTCGCCTTCGCGGTCTGCTCGGCGAGTGCCTTCACTTCGGAAGCCACCACCGCGAAGCCGCGGCCGGCTTCGCCCGCGCGCGCCGCCTCGATGGTGGCGTTCAGCGCCAGGAGGTTGGTCTGGCCGGCGATGGTGTTGATCAGCTCGACGACATCGCCGATGCGGGAAGCCGCCTTCGAAAGCTCACTGACGCGCTCGGTGGTGGCGCGGGCCTGGCCGACGGCGTCGCCCGCCATCCGCGCCGATTCCTGCACCTGACGGCTGATCTCGCCGACCGATGAGGCCATCTCCTCCGTCGCCGAAGCCACCGACTGCACGTTGGTCGAGGCTTCCTCCGAAGCTCCGGCAACCGTGGTCGCGAGCCGCTGGGAGCGGTCGGCGGTCGAGGTCAGCGTCGAGGCGGAAGCTTCGAGCTGGGTCGAGGCCGATGACACGGTCTGGACGATCTCGCCGATCATCGTTTCGAATTCGCGGGTGATATTGTCGACGCGGCGGCCGCGCTCGATCTTGGCTTCGGCGTCGGCCGCGGCGGCTTCGTCGGCGGCCTTCTTGGCGATCAACGCCTCCTTGAAGACCTGGAGCACGTCGGCCATGGCGCCGATCTCGGTCTTCTCGCCGCGATGCGGGACTTCGGCGGAGAGGTCGCCCTTGCCCAGCGCCTGCATCGGCTCGACGATCGAGTTGATGCCGCTGGAGACGTCGTGGACGAGATAGACGCTGACGCCGATGCCTGTCAGGACGGCCGCGCCCAGGATGATCGCGACCAGCAGGAAGGCGAAGGAATAGCTGTCGGCGGCATCCCGCGCGGCCTGGTCGCCACCCCGGGTGTTGAGGTCGATATCCTTGCGCAGGACCTCGTCGGACTGGATGCCGATCTTGTTGGCGGTCTTGACGTTCAGCTCATGCGCCTCGTGCGGGACCTTGCCGACCTCCTTGCGCGACACTGCAAAGACCTCGTCGGCGCTCTTCTTGTAGTCGTCCCACAGCTTGGACCATTCGGTGTAGAGCGCCCGCTCCTCCGGCGAGGTGATCATGGGCTCGTAGCTCTGGCGGGCCTTGGCCAGTGTCTCGCTGGTGGTGACCGCGATCTTTTCCATCGCGAGCTTTTCTTCCAGGGTCTCGGCCAGCATGTGCTCGCGGACGACGCTGCGATAGGTGATGACGCTGGCCCGGAGTTCGCCCAGCACCCTCACGCTGGGCATCCAGCTCGTGGTGATGTCGGTAGTGTTCGCGTTCATCGCGCGCATCTTCATGACGGCGAGCAGGCCCATGCCGGTCATCGCGACCAGCAGGAACGCCACGACACTGATGATCTTGGCGCGGATGGAGATCTTGGCGAACATAGTCAGGTCTCTTTATGCTGGCGCGGGCGCGCGTCCGGGAGGTTTTAAGAATCAACCAAAAGGAGCGACGCCGACATCAGACAACAGAGCGACTGAGCAGATGTTAACTACGACTCCGTACGAGTACGGAGCCTGAAAGAGATGAACAGGCAGCTAAGAACGCTCTGCGCTCAGCGCATGAGCCTAAGCGCATCGGAGAAGAACTCCGGGCCACCGAAATTGCCGGACTTCAGAGCGAGCAGCATGTCGCCCCCGGCGCCTACCGCGCGCAGCACCGGAACGCCTGCAGCGATCTCCACCCCCACGAGAAATCCGGGAATCCTCAACCGGTCGACCACGGCGCCGGACGTCTCGCCGCCGGCAACGACCAATCGCCGCACGCCTGATTTCACAAGGTTTTCGGCGATGTCGGCCATGGCCTGCTCGATCGCATGTCCGGCTGCGTCACGGCCGTGACGTGCCTGAAGCGCGGCGACCTGATCCGGTGTCGAGCTCGATGCGATCAGCACGGGCCCCTCCGCCAGCCGCGGCCTTGCCCAGTCCAGCGCACGCTGAGCTTCGTCCGCCCCCGTAAGAATACGGTCCGGATCGAGATGAAACACCGGCATGACCTGTTCGGCGCTGGCGATCTGCTTGAGCGTGGCCTGCGAGCAGCTGCCGGCAAGACACGCCGCCGGCCCACCAACGGCAGCTCCGGATTCGCCGCCTGCCGCATTCGACTTGACCTTGCCCGTCGACACCAGCGCGCGCGCCAGTCCAAGGCCGATGCCGGAGGCGCCGACCGACAGCCGATGTTCGGCTGCGACGAGGCCGATGGTTTCGAGATCGCGATCGAAGACGGCGTCGATGATCGCAGCGCCAATGCCCTTGCCCGCGAGTTCGGCCAGCCGTGCCCGCACGGCGTCTGCGCCGCGCGTGACGGTGGCGAGATCGACGAGGCCGATTTGCGTCCGGCTCTGGCGCGCCAGCACCCGCACCAGGCTGGAATCGTGCATCGGGTTGAGCGGATGGTCCTTCAGCGGGCTCTCGTTCAGCGGCACGGCGCCGACAAACAGGTTGCCCTGGTAGACGGTGCGGCCGGTCTCGGGGAAGGCCGGCGTCACCAGAACGATGCCCTCGCCGCAATCGTCGCGCAACGCGTCCATGACAGGGCCGATATTGCCGGCGTCGGTGGAATCGAAGGTCGAGCAGATCTTGAACAGCACATGGCTCGCGCCGCGGCCCCGCAGCCATGTCTCCGCCGCGCGCGAGCGCGATACAGCAAGACCTGCTTCGATCGAGCGGCTCTTCAAGGACACCACGACAGCGTCGACCTCGGGCAGCGCCAGATCATCGGCAGGAATGCCAATGGTCTGCACGGTGCGCAGGCCCGCACGCGTCAGCGTGTTGGCAAGATCGGAGGCGCCGGTGTAGTCGTCGGCGATGCAACCCAGTGCAAGAGTCACGGCTTCACTCCCGCATAGGGCTTGAACCAGGCGAGCCCGTCGGTGGTCTTGCCGCGCGGATTGTATTCGCAGCCGACGAAGCCGGCATAGCCGAGCCGGTCGAGCTCTTCGAACAGGAAGGGATAGTTCAGCTCCTCGCCGTCGGGCTCGTTGCGCGATGGAATGCTGGCGATCTGGATGTGGCCGATGATCGGCATCATCTCGCGCAAGCGCATGGTGACGTCGCCATGGATGATCTGGCAGTGATAGATGTCGAACTGGAGCTTGAGGTTCGGGAGCCGCAACTCCTGGATCAGGTCGCGCGCGAAGCCGAAATCGTTGAGGAAGTAGCCGGGCACGTTGCGGGCATTGATCGGCTCGAGCACGATGTCGATGCCGTGCGGCGCGAAGAACTCCGCCGCCCACGCCACCGACTTGTAGAACGCCTCGATGGCGACGCGCTCGCCGCGGTTGGCAAGGCCGGCCATCAGGTGCAGGCGCTTGACGCCGGTGGCCTTGGCGTAAGGCAGCGCGGTCTCGAGGCTCGCCTTGAGATCGGCGAAGCGCGCCGGGAGCGCAGCAAAACCCTTCTCGCCCGCATTCCAGTCGCCGGGCGGCAGGTTGAACAGCGCCTGGGTCAGACCGTTGCGCTTGAGCCGCTCGCCGACCGCCTCGGCCGGATGCTCATAAGGAAAGAGAAACTCAACGGCGGTGAAGCCGGCCTGGGCGGCGGCCTCGAAGCGATCGAGGAACGGCACCTCGGTGAACATCATCGAGAGATTGGCGGCGAAACGGGGCATTGGAATCCTCTTATCCTTACTTGTCGCCGGGCAGCTTCACGCCGGTGACCTGCGCATACATGCGCGCAACCGAGGCGTCGTCATCGCGGCCCATGCCGGCGGCAGCCGTCATCAGGAACATCTGGAGGGCGGCGGCGGAGACCGGCACCGGGAATCTGGCGCTGCGCGCCATGTCCTGGATGATGCCGAGGTCCTTGACGAAGATCTCGACCGCGCTGCGCGGCGTATAGTCGCCGTCGAGCACATGCGGCATGCGGTTCTCGAACATCCAGGAATTGCCGGCGGAGGCCGTGATCACCTCATAGACCTTGCGGATGTCGAGGCCCTGCTTGGCCGCGAACGCCATCGCTTCGCTGGCAGCAGCGATGTGCACGCCGGCCAGCAACTGGTTGATCATCTTGAAGGCGGCACCCTGCCCGGCCGCGTCGCCGAGCTCGTAGAGCTTTGCAGCCATGGCATCGAGCGCCGGCCGTGCCTTTGCAAAGGCGGCCGGGCTGCCTGAGGCGAGGATCGTCAGCTCGCCTTGCGCGGCGCGCTGCGCCCCGCCGGAGATCGGCGCATCCAGATAATGCCGACCGGTCGCCTCGAGCTGCTTGGCAAGGCGCCGCGCCACGTCGGGATCCATGGTGGCCGATGACAGGAAGACGCTGTCCTTGGGCATGGTTTCGGCGACGCCATCCTTGCCGAACAGGATCGTCTCGGTCTGCGCGGCGTTGACGACGACGCTGACGACGACGTCGGCGTCCTTGGCCGCTTCGGCCGGCGTCTTGGCGCCCGCGCCGCCGTCCTTCACGAAGCGCGCCACCGCATCAGCCGAGACGTCGCAGCCGGTGACGGCGTGACCGGCGCGCTTCAGCGAGGTCGCCATGCCAAACCCCATCGAGCCAAGCCCGACGACGGCGATACGCTGATTCTGTGACGTGGAGGCGGACATATGCAACTGACCCTTGCGAACGTTTCCCGAATAGCCGCCCTTTGCGGCAGCTTGGCAACCGAATAACACGGCTTGGCCGCGCTGCCAAAGCGTGAGACAAGCAGGCATGACGGCCATGAGCAACGAGACAAGGCTGCGTGAGGATATCTGCCGCTTCGGACGGTCCCTGTTCGAGCGCGGGCTGACGCCGGGCTCCTCCGGCAATATCAGCGTCAAGCTTGACGATGGCGGCTGGCTGGTGACGCCGACCAATGCCTCGCTCGGCTTCCTCGACCCGGCGCGGCTGTCGCGGCTGGATAGCCAGGGCCGGCCGATCTCGGGCGATGCACCGACCAAGGAAGTTCCGCTGCACACCGCGCTCTACGGCACCCGCGGCAGTGCACGCGCGATCGTGCACCTGCACTCGACGCATTCCGTCGCACTGTCGATGCTGCCCGAGATCGACCCGCGCGCCGCGCTGCCGCCGATGACGGCCTATTATCTGATGAAATGCGGCGCCACCGCGCTCGTGCCCTATTACCGCCCCGGCGATCCCGCGGTGGTGGATGCGATCAAGGGGCTGGCGGGGAAATATTCGTCCGTCCTGCTCGCCAATCACGGCCCGGTGGTCGCCGGCGACACGCTGGAGGCTGCGGTTTTCGCGACCGAGGAGCTGGAGGAGACGGCGAAGCTGTATCTGCTGCTGCGCGGGTTGAACCCGCGATATTTGTCACCGGAGCAGGTGAAGGATCTGGTGAAGGTGTTCGGGGTGACGTTGCCGGAGCATGGGCACGGGCACGGACATTAACCGCATACTCCGCCATCATCTTGAGGTGCGAGCCTTGCGATGCAATGCATCGCAAGGTGAAGCCTCGAAGGATGGGCTACAGGCGCTTGCGGCCCATCCTTCGAGGCGCGCAAAGAGCGCGCCCCCTCAGGATGACGGCTGCGATTGCGGCGGCAGTCTAGCTACAGCCCCAGATACGCCTTCCTCACATCGGGATTGCCCCTGATCTCGGCTGCCGGGCCCTGCATCAGCACGCGGCCGGTTTGCAAGATGTAGGCGCGGTCGGCGATCTCCAGGCATTCGGCCATGCGCTGCTCGACGATCAGGACGGTCATGCCGGCGTCGCGGATGCGCAATACGGCCTGGAAGATTTCGTCGACCAGCTTCGGCATGATGCCTTGCGACGGCTCGTCCAGCATCAGCAGCCGCGGGCGCGTCATCAGCGCGCGGCCGATGGCGAGCATCTGCTGCTCGCCGCCGGAGAGCGTTTCGGCGCGCTGCTCCAAACGTTCCTGAAGACGCGGAAACAGGTTGAAGACGAGGTCGAGCGGTCCCTCGCGGTTCGCCTCGCCGCGGTAGAGATAGCTGCCGAGGCGAAGGTTGTCGCGCACCGACAGGCGCGGGAACAAGCGGCGGTTCTCCGGCACATAGGCGATGCCGGTGGCCGTGATGTGGTGCTGCGCCATGCCGTCGAGGCGCTTGCCGTCGAACGTCACGGTGCCCGAACGCGGGCGTTCGGCGCCGGCGATGGACTTCAGCAGCGTCGACTTGCCCGCGCCGTTGGCGCCGGCGACGCAGACGATCTCGCCCTTCTCGACCTCGATCGAGACTGCGGAGATCGCGACCAGACCCTGATAGGCGGTCGTGACTTCATGCACTGACAGCATGACGATCTCCCAGATATGCGCTGATCACCTTGGGATCGCGAACGACGTCGGCAGGCTTGCCCTCGACCAGCACCTTGCCGAGGTCAAGCACGATGGCGCGGTCGACCAGCGGCATCACGATCTCCATGACGTGCTCGACCATCAGCACGGTGATGCCGGCATCGCGCACCTTGCGCACCAGCGCGACACCGGTCTGCGCTTCGGTCGGCGTGAGACCGGTGAGGACTTCGTCGAGCAACAGCAGCTTTGGTTCGGTCGCGAGCGCACGGGCGACTTCCAGGCGGCGCTTCTCGGCCGGCACGAGATCGCTTGCGAGCACGTCGGCGCGTGCTGCAAGGCCGGTGAATTCGAGCACCTCATGCGCCTTGCGCCGCGCCTCGCGCATCACGGTGTTGCGCACCAGCGCACCGACGATGACGTTGTCGATGACCGTCATGGTCTCGAAGCTTTTGACCACCTGGAAGGTGCGCCCGACACCGCGCTGGCAGCGTTCGGCCGCCGGCATGTGGGTGACGTCCTCGCCGTCGAACCAGATCGAGCCCTGGGTCGGCGGCAGGACGCCGGCGATGAGATTGAACAATGTCGACTTGCCGGCACCGTTCGGGCCGATCAGGCCGACGATCTCGCCGCGGCCGACCGAGATCGACACGTCGCTGTTGGCGACGAGGCCGCCGAACCGCTGCCAGACGCCGCGGGTTTCAAGGAGCGCGGTCATCGCGTGGCTCCCTTTGCTTTTGAACGGGAGAACAGGCTCACCAGACCGCGCGGCAGGGCCAGCGAGATCGCAACGATCAGTGCGCCATAGACGATAAGGTCAACACCACGGCCGGAGCCGCCGATATAGGAGCGTGTCAGCTCCGTCATCGGGATCAGGATGGCAGCGCCGAGCACCGGCCCCCACAGGGTGCCGATGCCGCCGAGCACGGCCGGCAGCGCCATCAGCAGCGAGAACTGGAAGCCCATCACGCTCTCGGGATCGATATAGGCGAGGAACTGCGCATAGAAGGCACCGCCGATGGCGACGAGGAAGGCGGAGACGGCCGCCGCGCCCATCTTGGAATTGAACACGACGACGCCGAGGCTCTCGGCCGCTTCCGGATTGTCCTTCACGGCGCGCCACCAGAAGCCCCATTTGGAATCTTCGAGCCACCAGGTGACGAACCAGGCGAGGCTGCACAGCACCAGCGCGAAATAGAAGTAAGGCAGCTTGCTGCGCATGAACTGGAATTTCAGCCAGCTGTCGCCGCGCACCGGAATGGTGATGCCCATCGCAGCACCCGCCCATTCCCAGTTCTGGAACAGGAGCAGCCCGATCTCGGCGATGACGATGGTCGCGATCACGAAGTAATGGCCGCGCAGACGGAAGAAGGGATAGCCAAGCCCCATTGCGATGACGGCCGCGATCACGCCGCCGGCGAGCATGCCGAACCAGGGCAATACGCCGAACTTGGTGAACAGCAGCTCGGTGGTATAGGCGCCGATGCCGAAATAGAGCGCGTGCCCCAGCGAGATCTGTCCGCAATAGCCGGACAGGATGTTCCAGCTCTGCGACAGCGCCGCGTACATCAGGGTCAGGATCAGGATGTTCTGGACGTAGACATCCTTGATGAACAGCGGTGCAAGGGCCGCGAGCGCGGCCAGCACTGCGGCGATGATCAGGTCGCGGCGGCGCCGCGTAGCAAAATTCTGGTCCATCACATCGATCCGAACAGGCCGCGCGGCCGGATGAAGACGACGAGCAGATAGACCGCGTAGATGCCGACCGATTTCAGCGAAGGCGGCAGCACCAGGGCGGTGGTCGCCTCGACGAGGCCGACGATGATGCCGCCGGCAAACGCGCCGAACACGCTGCCGAAACCGCCGAGCGCGACCGTGACATAGGCGATCAGCGCGAAGGAGGCGCCGACGTCCGGATAGATGTAGAAGAACACCGCCATGATCGCGCCGGCGAGACCGACCAGTGCGGCGCCCAGGCCCCAGCCCAGCGCGAACACGCGGTTCTTGTCGATGCCGACGAGTGCGACTGCACCGGGATCTTCGCGGGTGGCTTCGAGCGCGCGGCCGAAGTCAGTGCGGTTGATGAAGAAATAGAGGCCGGCGAAAGCCGCGATCGAGACCAGCGCGCCGATCAACTGCGGCTCCGGCAGGAAGATGCCGCCGATCGAGATCGTCTTGCCGCCGAGCCAGGACTGCGGAATGCTGCGATAGTCCGGCGTGAAGAAGAACTGCGCGAGCCCGCGCATCACGATGGCAAGGCCGAAGGTCGAGAAGATCTGCACCATGCCGGCGTTTGCCTTGGCGCGCATCGCGAAGCGTACAATCAAGAGGTAGACGACCGCCCCGAACACGAACAGGGCCGCGGCGACCAGCGGCGCCGACAGCAGGGGGTCGATGGCGAAGAACGCGAACAGGAAGAAGCTCACATACATCGCGATCATCAGGAACTCGCCATGGGCGAAGTTCACGACGTCCATCAGGCCGAAGATTAGCGCGAGGCCGACGGCGATCAGTCCGTAGAGCAGGCCCATGAGCAGGCCGCTCGCGAGACTCTGGATAATGGCTTGAGCTGTCAAAAGTCGTCCCCCACAATACGCCCTCATCCTGAGGAACGCGCCGCGGCGCGCGTCTCGAAGGATGGGCCCACCCTCGTCCTTCGAGACGCGAGCTACGCCCGCTCCTCAGGATGAGGGCGGGAGCCAAGTCTGAGCTCCCGCTCTCCGAAACGCTTACTTCATCGGCCAGATTGCTTCGGCGATCGCGGCCTGCGGCGGGAAGATGGTGACGAACTTGCCGCCGACATATTGCAGCAGCACCGGGTCGGCGTCGTTGTTCTGGCCCATCTCGTCGAACTTGACGCGCTTCCAGGGCATGATGGTCTGCTCGCCCGGGATGTCGGTGGCGGCCAGCGCATCGCGGATTTTCTCGCCGTCGGTCGACTTGGCGCGGCTGATGGCGTCAGCAAGGATGATCAGGCCCATGAACTGGCGCGAAGTGAGGTCGTTGAAATCCTTGCCCGACCGCGCCTTGAACATCTCGTTGATCTTGCCGACCATCGGGCGCTTCTGCGCGAGGTCGAGCGAGAAGGTGCCGCGCGAGATCACGCCTTCGAGCTTGTCGCCGACGGCGTCGTAGAGCGCCTTCTCGGAAAAGCCTGCGTCCTGCGCCACGATCGCGTTGGGCTTGTAGCCGAGCTCGGCCATGGTCTTGACCAGCAGGATGCCGTCGGTGGTGTAGCTCGAGGGCATCAGCACGTCGGCATTGGCGGTCTTGAGCTGCTGCACTTCGGCCGAGAGCGACGGCGAATTGGCGCGATACTTGATGTCGGTGACGATCTTGTAGGCGCGCTCGCCGGCGATCTTGGCCTGGGCGTTGCCCGAGTCGGTGCCGAAGATGGTATCCTCGTGGAACAGTGACAGCGTCTCGATCTTGGTGCCCTTCTTCTTCATCGCGTCGAAGAAGTCGAACATCGCGGCCGAGTACATCTCGTCATGCGGCGCGGCACGGAAGTAATATTTGAGACCGCGGCGATGCAGGCTCGGCGAGGAGTTGTCGGCGGAGACGAACGGGATCTGGTAACGCTCGCAGATCTGGCTGACGGTGACGGCGACCGCGCTCTGGTAGGTGCCGATGATGGCGGAGACCTTCTCCTGCGTGATCAGGCGCTCGGCCTCGGCGCGGCCCTTCTGCGGATCGGCCTGGTGGTCGGCGAACACGAGACGGACTTTTGCGCCGCCGAGGCCCGGCAGGCCTTCGCCCTTCGCCAGCGGCAGGTCGAAATCGGTGTCCTTGTTGATGACCTCGAGCGCGGTCTCATAGGCCTTCTGCGCATCGACGCCCTGCTGCGCGCTGCCACCGGAGAACGGATAGATGACGCCGATCACGACTTCCGAGGTCTGGGCGCGTGCGGCGAGCGGCACCAGCGCTGCTGTGGCGGTGGCACCCAGCAACACGTCGCGGCGAGAGATCGTCATGGCAAAGTCCTCTGTTACGGAATTTCGGCTGATCGAATGAAGCGATTGATGGATGCGGTAAAGCCCGAAGAAGCAGCAAACGCTGCCCACTATATCACGGCCATGGTCCTGTTCTTGAGATCCGTCACCAGCATCAGGCCGGGCGAATGCGTGATCGCGAACGGCAGCCTGGCGGCGTTGATCACCGATTGCGGCGTGACGCCGCAGGCCCAGAACACCGGAATCTCGTCATCGGCGACCGGCACGGGATCGCCATAGTCGGGCTTGGCGATGTCCTTGATGCCGATCAGATGCGGATGGCCGAGATGCACGGGCGCGCCGTGCACGGCTGGATAGCGCGAGGTGATCTGCACGGCGCGGATCGCATCGGCCGGCTTGAACGGACGCATCGACACCACCATGGGGCCGGCGAACGGACCGGCCTCGCCGCAGGCGATGTTGGTGCGGTACATCGGCACGCGCACGTTCTGCTCGATGTGGCGGATCGGCATGCCCTCGTCGAGCAGCGCCTCCTCGAACGAGAACGAGCAGCCGAGCACGAAGGTCACCAGATCGTCGCGCCAGTAGCTCTTCACGTCGGTCGGCTCGTCGACGACTTCGCCATCGCGCCAGACACGGTAGCGGGGAACGTCGGTGCGGATGTCGAGATCGGCGCCGAGTGCGGGGATATGCGGACTGCCGACGTCGGACATGCCGATGATCGGGCAGGGTTTCGGGTTGAGCTGGCAGAAGCGGTGAAAGGCGCTGGCGTATTCCGCCGGCAGAATCGCCAGATTGCCCTGGACGAAGCCGGGGGCGACCCCGGCGGTGGATCCCACCTCGCCGCCGCGATAGGCGAGCCGCGCCTGGCGGCTCGGGAGTGGGTCGGGCGTTTCAGTTTGCTGCGCTGCCACCAAAACAGTCATCTGATCGACCTGCCTATAAACTCGACAAGGACAGCCAACACCAAGCGTGCTATAAAGTCTAATCGTCCTTTCTAATCAATATCGATAAATCCAATTTATCGATCGGGGAAATCCTTCCAATGCTGGACTTCAGATCGATCGAGACGTTCCTCTGGGTTGTGAAGCTCGGCAGCTTCCGCGGCGCTGCGGCCCGCCTCAACACGACCCAGCCGGCGATCTCCCAGCGCATCGCCCAGCTCGAGCGCGAGATGGGCGTGAAGCTGCTCAACCGCGACCATCGCGTGGCCTCGCCGACGCCGAGCGGCCGGCAGATGATGGTCTATGCGGAGAAGCTGATCGGTCTCCGCGCTCAGATGATGGCGGAGATCGGCGACCGCTCAGCGATGCGCGGCGTGATGCGGCTCGGCGTCGCCGAGACCATCGTGCACACCTGGCTGCCGCGCCTCGTGAAAAGCGTGAACCAGATCTATCCGAACCTGTCGCTCGAGATCGAGGTCGACATCACCCCGAACCTCACGGCACGCCTCCTCGCGCAGGAGATCGAGCTTGCTTTCGTGGTTGGGCCGCTGTCCGCCTCCGGCGTGCACAATCGCGTGCTCGCCGACTACCCGATCGGCTTTCTCGCAAGCCCCTCGCTCGGGCTCGGCAAGGGTCCGGTGACGCCGGCGGAGCTCGCACGGTTTCCGATCATCACCTTCCCACGCAAGACCAAGCCTTACGAGGTCGTGCGCGAGGTGTTCGACCGGCCGGAATTGCCGCCGATACGGCTGCATGCCTCTGCGTCGCTCGCGACCGTTATCCACATGGCGGTCGAGGGCCTCGGGATCGCCGTGATCCCCGACGCCATCGTCGAGAACGAGCTCGCCGACGGGCGGCTGCAACTGCTCGACACCGATCTCGAAATCACACCGCTGACGTTCACGGCGAGCTGGCTCGCCTCGCCCGACGTCGTGGCGGTGGAGCGTGTCGCCGAGCTTGCATGTCAGATTGCGCAGAGCAGCCTCGCGGTTGACGCGCCCGCGCTGGCGCGTCATTGAAACGGATGCCGGACAACCTTCAACGTCATTCCGGGATGGTGCGCAAGCACCAGACCCGGAATCTCGAGATTCCGGGTTCGCTCGTCGGGCCCCGGAATGACAACTGAGAGACTGACCGCATGAGCCGAGCCGCCACCAATCTGCAAATCGATTCCGCCCGCCTCTGGGGCTCCATCCACGAGACCGCGCAATTCGGCGGGACGGCCAAGGGCGGCGTGCGGCGGCTGACGCTGAGCGCCGAGGACAAGCAGGTGCGCGACTGGTTCCGCAAGGCCTGCGAGGATGCCGGTCTCGAGGTTCATGTCGATGCGCTCGGCTCACAGTTCGGCCTGCGCAAGGGACGTGACATGTCGAAGCCGCCCGTCGGCATCGGCTCGCATCTCGACACCCAGCCGACCGGCGGCAAATATGACGGCATCCTGGGAACGCTCGGCGCGCTGGAAGTGATCCGCACCCTGAACGACGCCGGCATCGAGACCGAGGCGCCCATCTGTGTGGTCAACTGGACCAACGAGGAAGGCTCGCGCTTCGCGCCCGCGATGATGGCGTCGGCGGCTTACGTCGGCGATTTCACCACCGACGACATCCTGTCACGCAAGGACGCCGAGGGCATCACCGTCGGCCAGGCGCTCGACGGCATCGGCTATCGCGGCGACAAGCCGGTCGGCTTCCAGAAGCTCGGCTGCTTCGTCGAGCTGCACATCGAGCAGGGCCCGATTTTGGAGGCCGAGGGCAAGACCATCGGCGTCGTCGATTCCGGCCAGGGCGTGCTCTGGTATGACGGCAAGATTTCCGGCTTCGAGAGCCATGCGGGATCGACCCCGATGCCGCTGCGGCGCGATGCGCTGGCCACGCTCTCCGAAATCGTGTTGGCGATGGAGGCGATTGCAAAGAAGCATGGGCCGAACGCGGTCGGCACCATCGGCGAGGCCGTGATCTCAAACCCCTCGCGCAACGTCATTCCCGGCGAGATCGCCTTCACCATGGATTGCCGCAGTGCCGATGGCGCGATCATGGACGCGCTCGATCACGATCTGCGCGCCGCGATTGCCGAGATTGCCGCCCGCCGCAAGGTCGAGGTCAAGATCGACCTGGTCTGGCGCAAGCCGCCGACGCATTTCGATCCCAAGCTGATCGCGGCGGTCGAGAACGCGGCGAAGACGCTCGGCTATTCCTCTCGCCGCATCACCTCCGGCGCCGGCCACGACGCCTGCAACCTCAACACCGTCATGCCGGCGGCGATGGTGTTCGTGCCCTGCAAGGACGGCATCAGCCACAACGAGCTTGAGGATGCCACGCAGCCCGACTGCGCCGCAGGCACCAACGTGCTGATGCATACCGTGCTGGCGATCGCCGGCGTCGCGGCCTGACCGGAGAGAGCCATGCGCGGAGTTTTCGTCGACGCCAACGAAGCCCTCGCCGTGATCATGGAGCGGCTGGAGAAACCAGGCGATCCCAAGGTGCGGATCAACAGGGATCCGGACATCAAGCCCGAGCAATACCCGGAAATCCTCGACGGCGCCGAGATCGCGATCGTCGACCACACCGCGCTGCCGACGGACGTCGCGAAGAAATGCATGGGGCTGAAGCACGTCGTGTTCCTCGGCACCGGCGCGCGCAGCTACATGAATCCGGAAGAGCTCGCCGAGCTCGGCATCTCCGTGCACCTGATCAAGGGCTATGGCGACACCGCCGTGGCTGAATCTGCGATCGCGCTGATGTGGGCCTCGGCCCGCGTCATCGCGATGATGGACCGCGAGATGCGCGTCGGCAACTGGCTGCGCGAAGACGGCATGCAGCTCACCGGCAAGACGCTCGGCCTTATCGGCTTCGGCGGCATCGCAGCAGAGGTCGCGCGCATTGCGTCCGGCAGCGGCATGAAGGTGATCGCCTGGAATCGCTCGCCGAAGAGCTCCCCGGGCGTCACGTTCACCGATCTCGACACGGTGCTGGCGACCAGCGACGTGGTGTCGCTGCACCTGCTGCTCAACGAAGAAACGCGCGGCATGATCACGCGCGAGAAGATCTTTGCGATGAAGCCCGGCGTCATCCTCATCAACACCGCGCGCGCCGCAGTCGTCGACGAGGTCGCCGTGATCGACGCGCTGAAGTCGGGCCACATCCGTCACGCCGGCCTCGACGTCTTCAACGTCGAGCCCCTGCCCGGCGATCATCCGCTGACAAAACTGCCGAACGTGACACTGTCGGCGCATTCGGCGTTCCGCACGCCGGAGGCCAGCGAGAACCTGATTGAAGCGGCCTGGATTCACTGCCGCCGGATCGTGAAGGGATAAGAGCAACAACAAATGGCTGACTATCGCACCATCAAGGCCGAAGCGCTCACCAGCGTCGTCCGCGCCATCGTCAAGGCCGGCGGCTCCTCGGACCGCGAGGCCGAGCTCGTATCCACCAACCTCGTCGAGGCCAATCTTAGGGGACATGACTCGCACGGCGTCGGCATGATCCCGCGCTATGTCCAGAGCGTCACCAACGGCGGCCTCGCCGTGAACCAGCACGTCAAGATCGTGCTCGACACTGGCCCGCTCCTCACCCTCGACGGCCTCACCGGCTACGGCCAGGTGATCGGCCACGAAGCGATGGAGCTGGCAGCCGAGCGTGCCAAGAGCAACGGCGTATGTCTCGTCGGTCTTTCCAATGCGCACCACATTGGCCGCATCGGCCACTGGGCCGAGCAGTGCATCGACCACGGGCTTGTATCGATCCACTTCGTCAACGTGATCTCGCGCCCGATCGTGGCGCCCTGGGGCGGCAGCGATGCCCGCCACGGCACCAACCCGTTCTGCGTCGGCATCCCGCGCAGGGGCAAAGAGCCGATCGTGCTCGACTTCGCCACCAGCAGGATCGCGCAAGGAAAGACCCGCGTCGCCCACAACAAGGGCGTCGAACTGGAGCCCGGCACCATCATCGACAATGAAGGCAAGCCCACGGTCAATCCGCGCTACACCGTGATCCCGCCGTACGGCGCTATTCTGCCGTTCGGCGAGCACAAGGGTTCGGGGCTCGCGCTCGTGTGCGAAATCCTCGGCGGCGCGCTCTCCGGCGGACAGGTGGTCAAGGGCCCGTCCGACGGCAAGTACAACGTCCTCAACGGCATGCTCTCGATCATCATCGACCCGGGCAAGCTCGGCACCGGCGAAAACCTCGCACGCGAAGTCGAAAGCTTCGTCGCCTGGCACACCGGCTCACCGCCTGGCCCCGGCGTCGACAAGGTCAAGATCGCCGGCGAGCCCGAGCGCGAGACCAAGAAAAAGCGCCTCGCCGAAGGCATTCCGGTCGATCCGACCACCTGGCAGGAGATTCTCGCGGCCGGGCAGAAGTTCGGGCTGGGTCAGGCCGCGATCGAGAAGATCGCGGGGTAGGAAACCGCAACTGCTGTCGTCCCGGATCAGCGCAGCGAAGCGCAGATCCGGGGCCTATAACCACAGAAGGTGGTTTGGCGAAGACTCGTAGTCACCAACGTCGCGCCGCAACTACTCCCTGGGGTAATGGGTCCCGGCTTTCGCCGGGACGACGCCTCGGTTAGCAGCTCTGCTTAATCCACCATATCCGCGACCGCCTTGCCGCAGGCCGTCGTGTCGGCATTGCCGCCGAGATCCCTGGTGCGCAGCGTGCGCTCGGCGAGCGTGCGCTCGATCGCGTCCACGATCGATCGGCCGGCTTCCTTCTCGCCGAGATGCTCGAACATCATCGCACCGGACCAGATTGCGCCGATCGGGTTGGCGATGCCCTGCCCCGCGATGTCGG
This sequence comes from Bradyrhizobium sp. USDA 3311, assembly GCF_054062495.1. NCBI lineage: Bacteria > Pseudomonadati > Pseudomonadota > Alphaproteobacteria > Hyphomicrobiales > Nitrobacteraceae > Bradyrhizobium > Bradyrhizobium sp. USDA 3311. The sequence goes on from NZ_JBSSFI010000001.1 coordinate 7,890,633, forward strand.
GCGCCGAGCCGTGCACCGGTTCGAACACGGAGGGGAAATCGCCCTCGGGATTGATGTTACCTGATGGCGCGATGCCGATGGTGCCGGTGCAGGCCGGGCCGAGATCGGAGAGGATGTCACCGAACAGATTCGAGCCGACAACGACGTCGAACCAGTCAGGATGCAGCACGAAGTTCGCGGTGAGGATGTCGATGTGGTACTTGTCCCACTTCACGCCCGGGAACTTCTTGGCCATCGCCTCCACGCGCTCGTCCCAATAGGGCATGGTGATGGAGATGCCGTTCGACTTGGTCGCCGAGGTCAGGTGCTTCTTCGGTCGCGATTGCGCGAGCTCGAAGGCAAACTTCAGGATGCGGTCGACGCCGGTGCGGGTCATCACCGTCTGCTGGGTGACGAATTCACGGTCGGTGTCCGGGAACATGCGGCCGCCGACGGAGGAATATTCACCTTCGGTGTTCTCACGAACCACCCAGAAATCGATGTCGCCGGGCTTGCGGTTGGCGAGCGGCGACGGCACGCCGGGCATCAGCCGTACCGGCCGCAGGTTCACGTACTGGTCGAACTCGCGGCGGAATTTGATCAGCGAGCCCCACAGCGAAACATGATCCGGAATCTTGGCCGGCCAGCCGACCGCGCCGAAATAGATCGCATCGTGCTTGCCGATCTTCTCCTTCCAGTCGTCCGGCATCATCTGGCCGTGCTTCTCGTAATAGTCCCATGACGAGAAGTCGAAATGGTCGAAATGCAGGGACACGCCATGTTTCTTGGCGGCCGCCTCCAAAACACGCAGGCCCTCCGGCATTACTTCCTTGCCGATGCCGTCGCCGGGGATGACCGCGATCCGGTATTGTTTTTTGCTCATCGAGAACGTCCTTGGTTGGTCCGGCAGCCGCCGTCTTTTGATCGCCCTGCAATGAACCAAAGTCGCGGGCAGTGCAACGCTGCACTGCAATGTTGACCGTGGCACGGCCGACCGCCTACTGATTTCATCGTATTCCTATCTTGCGAGTAACCCCCATGGATCTGCATCTGCGTGGCAAGCGTGTCCTGATCACGGGCGCGTCCAAGGGCATCGGCGCCGCCGCCGCCGAGGCGTTCGCCGAGGAAGGCGCGCATCTCCTGCTCGCCGCGCGCAGCGGCGATCAGCTCAAGGCGCTGGCGGACCGCTTGCGGTCTGCTCACCAGATCGACGCCGCGACGAGCATCGTCGACCTGCGCAAGACCGAAGACATCGCACGGCTGGCCACAGAAGCCGCCGACATCGACATCCTCGTGAACAATGCCGGCGACATCCCCGGCGGCTCGATCGACAAGATCGACGAGGCGACCTGGCGCCACGCCTGGGAATTGAAAGTGTTCGGCTACATCAACCTCACGCGGCAGATCTACGCGCAGATGAAGGCGAAGGGCGGCGGGGTCATCGTCAACGACATCGGTGCGGCCGGCGAAAAGTTCGACGCGAACTACATCTGCGGCAGCGCCGGGAATGCCGCGCTGATGGCGTTCACCCGCGCGCTCGGCGGCAAGAGCCTCGCCGACAACATCCGCGTGGTCGGCATCAATCCCGGCCCTGTCGGCACCGACCGCCACGTCACGCTGCTCAAGACGCGGGCCATGCACCAGTTCGGCGACGAGAGCCGCTACAAGGAATTCCAGAAGAGCCTGCCGCTCGGCCGCCCCGCGCATGCGCGCGAGATCGGCGACCTCATGGCGTTCCTGGCGTCGGATCGCGCCGGCTATACGTCCGGGGTCATCTATACGGTGGATGGCGGCATCAGTGCCGGGTGGGGTTAGTTTCTCCAAGGTTATTTAGCCACCGTCGTTCCGGGGCGATGCAAAGCATCGAACCCGGAACCTCGAGATTCCGGGTTCGCCCTTCGGGCGCCCCGGAATGACAATCAAGAGATAGGAGTAAAAGAGTTGTCTCAAGACCTGATCCGCGAAACCGCCCGCACCGTCGTCAACAAGTTGCGTTCCGGCGACGTCTCGCCGCTCGAACTGCTGGATGTGCTGGAGAAGCGCATCGCCGAGGTCGACGGCAAGGTCAACGCGCTGCCGACGCTGTGCTTCGATCGCGCCCGGGCCAATGCGAAGGCCCTGATGCAGAAACCGGCCGGTGCGCGCGGGCTGCTCGCTGGCCTGCCGGTGCCGATCAAGGACCTGACCGACGTTGCCGGCGTGCTGAACACGCAGGGTTCGCCGATCTTCAAGGACAATATCCCTGCGAAGTCCGACCTCATGGTCGAGAACCTCGAAACCAACGGCGCAGTCGTCTACGCCAAGTCCAACACGCCGGAATTCGGCGCCGGCGCCAACACCTTCAACGAGGTGTTCGGCGCAACCCTCAATCCCTGGGATACGTCCAAGTCCGCCGCCGGCTCCTCAGGCGGCGCGGCGGTGGCGCTTGCGACCGGCATGGCCTGGCTCGCCCAGGGCTCCGACATGGGTGGCAGCCTGCGCAGCCCGGCGGCTTTCTGCGGCGTCGTCGGAATGCGGCCGAGCATTGGCCGCGTCGCCCATACCCCCAAATCGGCGATCGATCGCAATCTCGGCGTGGTGGGCCCGATGGCACGCAACGTCGAGGATCTCGCCCTGCTGCTGGATGCCATGAGCGGCGACTATGCGGACGATCCGCTGTCGCTACCTGCGCCTACGACGTCGTTCCTGTCGACGACACAGGCGGGCAAGAAGCCGAAGCGCATTGCCTATTCACCCGATCTCGGCATCACGCCCGTCGATCCTGAGGTGAAAGCCATCACACGCAAGGCTGCCGAACGCTTTGCCGAGGCCGGCGCCATCGTCGAGGAGGCCCATCCCGACTGGCGCGAGGCGCATGAATGCTTCCACGTGCTGCGCGCGTTCGATTTCGCCATCACCAAGGCCAATCTGCTGCGCACCAAGCGGGACCTGCTCAAGCCCGAGGTGATCTGGAACATCGAGGAAGGCCTCAAGCTCACCGTCGAGCAGCTCGCGCGCGCCGAGGCGCAGCGCGTCGGCATGACTGCACGCGCGGTGGAGTTCTTCCAGACCTACGATCTCCTGCTGGTGCCGACGACGATCGTGCCGCCCTTTCCGATCGAAGACCGCTATGTCGCCGAATGCGCGGGCAAGAGGTTCGACAACTACGTCGAGTGGCTCGGCATCGTCTACGCCATCACGCTAGCGTGCTGCCCGTCGCTGTCGCTGCCCTGCGGCTTCACGGCGTCAGGCCTGCCGGTCGGCGTCCAGGTGGTGGGAGCCCCCCGCGCTGATGCACAAGTGCTCGCGGGAGCGAAGGTTCTGGAGGATATTCTGGGCCTGCGCGGCACGACGCCGATTGATCCGAAGGTGAAGAAGTAGCACGATCTACAACGCGTACTCGGTAGTTCCCCTCTCCCCTCGTGGGAGAGGGTGGCTCGCCGCAAAGCGGCGAGACGGGTGAGGGGTATCTCTCCGCGAGCGACTCCCTCACCGTCCGAACTCGAGGATAGAACCCCTCATCCGGCGCTTCGCGCCACCTTCTCCCACAAGGGGAGAAGGAAGATCACCTCACCGTCCGCTTGCCGCCTCCAGGCCGCGGCTGTAGCGCGACATCGCGAAGCAGAACACAAAATAGATCGCGGCGACGAAGATGTAGACTTCGACCGAGAACTGCTGCCAGGCCGGATCGATGATCGCCGTCTTGGCCGTCGTCAGCAGGTCGAAGATGCCGATGATGAGGACGAGGCTGGTGTCCTTGAAGAAGGCAATGAAGGTGTTGACCAGCGGCGGGATGACGTGGCGGATCGCCTGCGGCAGGACGATCAGCCGGTGCTTGCGCCAATAGGACAGCCCCAGCGCCTCGGCGGCCTCGTATTGTCCGCGCGGCACGGCCTGAAGGCCGCCGCGAATGACTTCGGCAAGGTAAGCGCCCGCGAACAGGATGATCGCGATCTGCGCACGCAGCAGCTTGTCGATGTTGAAGCCGCTGGGCATGAACAGCGGAAACATCACGCTCGCCATGAACAGCAGGCTGACCAACGGCACGCCGCGGATCAGCTCGACATAGAGCACGCTGAGCGAGCGGATCGCCGGCAGCTTTGAGCGCCGGCCGAGCGCGACGAGGATACCGAGCGGGAAGCCGAAGGCGAGACCGAAGGTCGCCAGGATCAGCGTCACCGGCAGTCCGCCCCAGCGGTCCTGCGACACGAAGGACAGGCCGAACACGCCTCCCCACATCAGCACGCTGATCAGCGCCAGCACACCGATCCAGAGATAGACCAGCTCGCGCCGCCAGAAAGCACGGCGGCTGGAGAGATAGAACAGCGCGATGAACAGCATCACCGACAGCGCCGGCCGCCATTGCTCGTCGAACGGATAGGTGCCGAACAGGATGAACCGATATTTCTCGGGGATGATCGCCCAGCAGGCGCCGAAGCCGCGGACGGCACGGCACGCGCTGGAATCGTTCGCGGGCGTCAGCCACACTGCATTCGCGATGCCCCACTGCACGAAGCTGAAGATGCCCTTGGCGAGGATCGCCAGCAGCACGACCGACAGAATGCCGTTGGGGATCGACGAGAACAAATTGGTGCGCAGCCAGCGCAGCACCGGATTTCCCATCTGCGGGCGGCGCGCGGCGCGCGGTGCATCCGGACTATCGGTGATCGCCGTCATGCTCAGCGCTCCACCAGCGCGATACGCGCGTTGTACCAGTTCATGAAGAAGCTGATGCCGAGGCTGATGGTCAAGAACACCGCCATGATCAGCGCGATCGCCTCGATCGCCTGCCCGGTCTGGTTCAGCGTGGTGTTGGCGACCGAGACCACGTCCTGGTAGCCGATCGCGACCGCGAGCGAGGAGTTCTTGGTCAGGTTGAGGTATTGGCTCGTCATCGGCGGCACAATGACGCGGAGCGCCTGCGGCAGGATGATCTGCCGCAGCATGAAGCTGCGGCGCAGGCCGAGCGCGTTGGCGGCATCCCACTGCCCGCGCGGCACCGACTGGATGCCGCTACGCACGATCTCGGCGATGAAGGCCGAGGTGTAGGTGACGAGCGCGATCAGCAGCGCAAAATATTCCGGGGCCAGCGTCAGCCCGCCGACGAAGTTGAAACCGCGCAGCTCGGGCCATTCGATCGCCCAGGGCACGCCGAGCAGCACCGACACTGCGGCCGGCAGTACGACGATGAGGCCGAGCGCGAACGGCCATGCTGGCCGCGGCTTGCCGTCCCGCATCTGCTGCGCGATCTGCCATCGTCTGAAGACATAGAACACGGCACAGCCCAGCGCGGCGGTGCCGAGCACCCAGAGCTGCGGCGCCCCGATCGGGATCGCCGGCAGGATCAGGCCGCGATTGGAGAGGAACACCCCCTCGAGCGGCCGGAACGCCGCGCGCGCGGCCGGCAGCCCCTGCATCAGCACGTACCAGAACAGGAGCTGAAGCAGCAGCGGGATGTCGCGGAGCGTCTCGACATAGACGGCGGCGAGCCGCGACAGCAGCCAGTTGGCCGACAGCCGCGAGATCCCGATCAGCGTGCCCAGGATGGTCGCAAGCACGATGCCGATCACCGCAACGCGCAGAGTGTTGGCGATCCCGACGACGAAAGCCCAAAGGTAGGTGTCGCGCGGATTGTAGGCGAGCAGGCTGTCGGCGATCGGCATGCCGGCTTCGCGGCCGAGAAAGGCAAAGCCCGTGGTGATCCGGCGAGCGGAGAGATTGGTGACGGTGTTGGACCAGAGGAAGGCGATCACCCCGACCGCGATCCCGACCACCAGGACCTGCCAGAACAGGCCTTTCAGCTCCCGTTGTCCGAAGGCGCCGAACAAGCGGCGGCGCGGCGGCGGTCTCGGACCATCTGATGTCACAGCGCAAAAATCCTTCTCAAAAGCAACGATTTCCGGCGGCGCACGTCAACTGTTGCACCAAAAGCCAATTCATGCAACAAATGTTTCATGGCCGAGCCCGCGAAATCCTCGCCGCTGAGCGAACTGCGCATTGCATTGCCATCGCTCCCGATGCGCTTGCAGGAGGTCGGGCGCTTCGTCGCCGCCAATGATTACGACGCCACCACCCGCTCGATGCGCGATCTCGCGGCCGTTGCCGGCGCCGATCCCGCCGCCTTCACGCGGCTTGCAAAAGCTATCGGCTATTCCGGCTGGGACGCGTTGCGCGCGGCGCTGACCGAGGCACGGCGGCCGTCGCAGACCTCGCCCTTCTCCGGCCGCGCCAAGAGCCGGCGTCATGGTCCGCACGCCGACGTCGCGCTCGTTACCGACAAGCTGGTGGCCGAGGCCGCCGGCCTTCCGCGCATTCCGGCGCAGCCGATTGCAGAGGCGGCCGGCGCGCTGCACGACGCCAAGCGGATCTGGATCGCGGGCTATCGCAGCTGCCGCAGCGTCGCGGAACTATTGAACTACGAACTGCGGCTATTTCGCCCCGAACAGGTGCAACTCGTCGGCGCGTCCGGTCCTGACGATCTCGATCTTGGCGCCTTCCGCCCCGGCGAAGCCGTCATCGTCATCGGCTTCCTGCCCTACACGCACGCAAGCGTCCGGGTCGCGCAGGCCGCCTATCGTGCCGGCGCGACGCTGATTGCGATCGCCGATAGCGTATCAGCACCGATGGCCGAGGGCGCCGACCATGTGCTGCTGTTCGAGGCAGCCTCTTCCCCGGGCTTTTTCCCAAGCCTCACCGGCGCGATCGCGATTGCACAGTCGCTTGCCGCGGTGACGTTCTCGCTCGGCGGCATCGCCGCGAAGAAGCGTCTGGAGAATACCGAGGCGCGGCTTGCCGCAGCTACCACCTACGTCTCGGAGAAAGGTTGATCCATGAGCACTCGCACCAGCCGCGTGCTGCACCGCTCGCTACGCGAAACGCCGCCCAAGGCGATCGGCGGCGAAGGCGTCTATCTCTTCGCCGAGGACGGACGGCGCGTCATCGACGCCTCCGGCGGCGCCGCGGTCTCCTGTCTCGGCCACCAGCATCCGCGTGTGATCGCGGCGATGGCGAAGCAGGCGTCGACGCTCGCCTATGCGCACACCGCCTTCTTTTCGTCCGAGCCGGCAGAAGCACTGGCCGAGACGCTGGTCGGACACGAGCCCGGCGGTCTCGCCTACGCCTATTTCGTCAGCGGCGGTTCGGAGGCGATCGAGGCCAGCATCAAGCTCGCGCGGCAATATTTCATCGAGCGCGGTGAGCCGCAGCGACAGCATTTCATCGCGCGGCGGCAGAGCTATCACGGCAATACGCTCGGCGCGCTCGCCGCCGGCGGCAATGCCTGGCGCCGGGCGCCCTATGCGCCGCTGCTGTCAGCCGCCTTCAGCCATGTGACTCCCGCCTTTGCTTATCATGAGAAACACGACGGCGAGTCGGATGCGCAGTTCGTAGCGCGGCTCGCAGCCGAGCTAGAAGCTGAATTTCAACGGCTCGGTCCCAACTCCGTTGCGGCGTTCCTCGCCGAACCCGTCGTCGGCGCCACCGCCGGCGCGGTGACGGCGCCGGACGGTTACTTCAGGGCCGTGCGCGAAATCTGCGACCGGCACGGTGCGCTGCTCATCCTGGATGAAGTCATGTGCGGCATGGGCCGGACCGGCACCACGCACGCCTGGGAGCAGGAAGGTGTCGCGCCCGATATCCAGGCCATCGCGAAAGGACTCGGCGGCGGTTACCAGCCGATCGGCGCGATGCTCGCGAGCGGCAAGATCATCGACACTATCCGGTCAGGCTCGGGCGCCTTCCAGCATGGCCATACCTATCTGGCGCACCCCCTCGCCTGCGCGGCCGCGCTCGCCGTGCAGGACGTGATCCGCGAGGACGGCCTGCTCGATCGCGTGAAAGAGCGCGGCCGACAACTCGAGCAGCGACTGACCGAGCGCTTTGGCAATCACCGCCATGTCGGCGATATCAGGGGGCGCGGCCTGTTCTGGGCGATCGAGCTTGTCGCCGATCGCGCCAGCCGCACCTCGTTCGATCCGGCGCTCAAGCTCAACCAGAAGATCAAGGCGGAGGCCTTCGCCAACGGCCTCGGCTGCTATCCCGGCGGCGGCACCGTGGACGGCGTCCGCGGCGACCACGTGCTGCTGGCACCGCCCTATATCGCATCAGTCGCCGAGATCGACCTGATCGTCGACAAGCTCGGCACCGCCGTCGACAACGTGTTGCGTAGTGTCAATCATTGAGGGGAGAGTAGCATGATGAGGAAAGTGGTTATCGCAGCCGGCGTGCTCGCAGCATCGGCGGTGGCCGCGCAGGCGGCGACGCTCGACACGGTAAAGAGCCGCGGCACGCTGGTGTGCGGCGTCAGCGCAGGTTTTGCCGGCTTCTCGGCGCCGGACTCGCAAGGCAATTACAAGGGCCTCGACGTCGACTATTGCCGCGCGCTTGCGGCCGGCGTGCTGGGCGATGCCAGCAAGGTGCGTTACGTCTCCCTGACAGCGCAGAATCGCTTCACCGCGCTGCAATCGGGCGAGATCGACGTGCTCTACCGCAACTCGACGCAGACCTATTTGCGCGGCGTGACACTGGGCCTGCGCCAGGGCCCGATCAACTTCTACGACGGCCAGGGCTTTGTCGTGAAGAAGGACCTTGGCGTAAAGGACATCAAGGACCTCAAGGGCGCCACGGTCTGCGTCGCGCAGGGTACCACGCACGAGGTTACGCTCGGCGATTACGGCCGCGCCAACGGCATCGACTGGAAGCCGCTGGTGTTCGACCGCGTCGACACCATGTACCAGACCTTCTTCGGCGGCCGCTGCGATGCCATGACCCAGGATGCGTCCGCGCTTGCCGGCGCCGTGACGACCGCAGCGCCCAACCCGGCCGACTACGTCGTGCTGCCGCAGACCATCAGCAAGGAGCCGCTCGGGCCCTTCACCCGCAACGGTGACGAGGTCTGGAGCGACATCATCACCTGGCTGCATTACGGGTTGATCGAGGCCGAAGAGCTCGGCGTCACCCAGGCCAATGTCGATGAGATGGCGAAGTCGCAGACGCCGGCGATCCAGCGGCTGCTGGGGGCCTCCGGCGATCTCGGCTCGCGGCTCGGGCTCGACAACAAATGGCTGGTCACGGCGATCAAGGCCACCGGCAATTACGGCGAGATCTATGAGCGCAATGTCGGCAAGGCGAGCCCGCTCAAGCTCGATCGCGGCCTCAACGGCCTCTGGAGCAAGGGCGGCCTGATGTACGCCGTGCCGTTCAAGTAAGGAATTCTCCCTCTCCCCCGTTTAGGGGGAGAGGGAGAAGAGAGATCCCATGCGCATCGCCCTGATCCACGCCCTGAAGCATTCCATTGCCCCGATCGAGGCGGCATTCGCGACAGCGTGGCCCGAGGCGCGACTGATGAACCTGCTCGACGACAGCCTGTCTGCGGATCTCGCGCGCGACGGCCAGCTCACCGACGCCATGACCGAGCGTTTCCTCGCGCTCGGCGACTACGCGGAGGCAACGGAGGCAAACGCGATCCTCTTCACTTGTTCGGCCTTCGGCCCCTGTATCGAGGCGGTGGCGCGCGCCCATGCGCCGATGCCAGTGCTGAAGCCGAACGAAGCGATGATCGAGCGCGCGGTGACGATGGGCAAGCGGATCGGCCTGCTCTCGACCTTCCCGCCGACGCTGGTCTCGATGCCGCCGGAATTCCCCGCTTCGGTCCAGATCGTGCCGAAACTCGCCGAGGGCGCACTGGCGGCGCTCGATCGCGGCGACCGCACCACACACGACCGGCTGATCGTGGAAGCTTCGCGCGATTTGCGCGATTGCGACGTCATTGCGCTCGCGCAGTTCAGCATCGCGGCGACGGCGCCTCTGGTGGCGGAGGCCACCGGCCGCCCGGTCGTGACGACGCCTGACAGCGCTGTTGAGAAACTGATGAAGTTGCTGGCGACGAAGGCTTAAGCGCCGGTCTTTCCCCGACGCCGTGCGCTCTTGATCGCCGCCGCGAGCGCGGCCTTGGTTTCGCTCACAAAATCCTCGACCAGCTCCTCGCGCGTGGCATGCGCCGGCTCGCCGGTGAACAGGCCCTGCTCGGCCAGCATCACCACGCCATGCACCGCCGCCCAGATCTTCAGCGCTTGCCGTTCGCGCAAATAACCGACCGCCGGCGATTCCAGGGCTTCGATCACGAGCCCAAGCGTCTCGCGCGTCGCCTCGTGCAGCTCGCTGCCCTTGGCCGCGCATGAGACGGTGCGCGAAGCGAACATCAGGCGGTAGATGCCGTTGCGGCGCAGGCCGAAATCGAGCGTCGCCTGCGCCAGCCTCGACAATTTCGATTGCCTGGACGGCTCTGCCATCGCCTCGCGCAGGATCGCACTGAGCTGCCGGAACGCCTCCGCCGTCACTGCCGCCAGCAGCGCCTCGCGGTCGGCGAAGTGCCGATAGGGCGCCGGCTGCGAGACGCCGAGTTGCTTTGCCAGCGCCTTGATGCTGATCGCCTCGGCGCCGCCCTGCTCTGCCTCGCGCAACGCGGCCTTGATCAGGGCGTCACGGAGATCGCCATGGTGGTAGGTATTCTCGGGCTTGCGAGCGAGTTGTGAACGCATGTTACGGTAAAGCCTATAAGTTTGCGCTTGACAGGGGAAGCCCGCCGCGAATGTAATAGCATATAACTTAGATCGAGCGGCAAAGCCGCCGATAAGATTGACATGAGGAACGCGGGCCGCCCTTCAGGCGCCGCGCGCATACGACCAGGGAAGCCGCCATGACAGAGCGACTGAAGGTTCACGTCGATCCCGACAAATGCCAGGGCCACGCGCGCTGCAAGGCGCTGGCGCCGGAGCTGTTCGAGCTCGACGAATACGGCAACGCGCATGAAGCCGGCGATGGCACGGTCCCGCCGGGACTCGAAGACAAGGCGTGGCTTGCCAAATCCAACTGCCCGGAAATCGCGATCGATGTGATCGAGGAGTAGCGCGAGCTTCCTGTCTGCCCGCGTGCGCGTGATTCCAGCGACCACCAGCCGAGGATTCCCCCCGACATGTCCGACGTCAGCGAGCCCGTCGCCCATCCGCCCGTCACCGACTGGGTCAACGATTTCGACCACACCGATCCGCAATGGACGGACGATCCGTTTCCGATCTGGGATGAGCTGCGCGCCGCAAGCCCGGTCGTGCACACCGAGCGATTCCTCGGCTGCTACATGCCTACGACCTACGAGGCGGTGCGCGAGATCGCCAACGACACCGAGCATTTCTCCTCGCGCCGCATCATCGTCCGCGACGTGCGGCCGGAGATTGCCAGGAATGCCGCCCCGCCGATCACCTCCGATCCTCCCGTGCACAAGCCGGCCAAGCAGTTGCTGCTGCCGCCCTTCACCCCGGACGCGATGAAGAAGCTCGAGCCGCGGGTCCGCGCCATCTGCAACGAGCTGATCGACGGCTTCATCTCCGACGGCAAGGTCGATGCCGCAGCGCGCTACAGCAAATACATCCCGGTTCGGGCCATCGCCCATATGCTCGGCATTCCCGAGAGCGACAGCGACCTCTTCGTGAACTGGATCCACATGATCCTGGAGCTCGGCATCAAGGACGAGACCATGCTGCTCCAGGCCGTGCAGGAGATGAGCGCCTATTTCAGGACGCATATCGAGGAGCGCAGATCGAGGCCGACCGACGATCTCATCTCCTATCTGATGAACGCCAAGGACAAGGAAGGTCAGCCGCTGGAAGAGTCCCACGTGCTGGGCTCACTCCGCCTGCTCCTGATCGCCGGCATCGACACCACCTGGAGCGCGATCGGCTCCTCGCTCTGGCATCTCGCCAGAACGCCGGCCGACCGCGAGCGGCTGATCGCCGAGCCTGGTCTGATCCCGATCGCCGTGGAGGAGCTGCTGCGGGCCTATTCGCCGGTGACCATGGCGCGCGAGGTGGTCAAGGAGACCACGATCTCGGGCTGCCCGGTCAAGGCGGGCAACATGGTGCTGCTGTCCTTCCCGGCCGCTAATCGCGATCCAAAAATGTTTCCGGACGCTGACAAAGTCGTGATCGATCGTCGGGAGAACCGCCACGCCGCGTTCGGTCTCGGTATCCATCGCTGCGTCGGTTCCAACCTTGCGCGGATGGAGATGCAGGTTGCGCTGGAGGAATGGCTGAAGCGGATCCCGGATTTTCGCCTCGATCCGGCAGGCACCGTGACCTGGTCGCAGGGCACGGTGAGAGGCCCCCGGCAGTTGCCATTTCTGCTCGGAAAGGCGATGTAGGCCTCTCCAAACAGGGATAGAGAGAGGCCGGACGTGACAGACCAAGTAATCAAACCGGCCTCCGAGCATTTTGACGTCGCCGACGCCGAGCGGCGGATCAAGGCGATCTTCATCGGCTCGATCGGCAATCTCGTCGAATGGTACGATTTCTACGCCTATACGGCGTTCGCGCTCTATTTCGCCCCGGCCTTCTTCCCCGGCAACGACCCGGTCGTGCAGCAATTGAACGTCGCCGTCGTATTCGCGGCGACCTTCCTGATGCGGCCCCTCGGCGGCTGGTTCTTCGGCTACCTTGCTGACCATTTCGGCCGCCGTATCTCGCTGACGCTGTCCGTCGTCTTCATGTGCTTCGGCTCGCTGATCATCGCGGTGACGCCGACCTATGCCACGATCGGGTTCGCCGCGCCGGCGATCCTGGCGCTCGCTCGTGTGATCGAGGGCCTCAGCCTCGGCGGCGAATATGGCGCCAGCGCCACCTATCTCAGCGAGGTCGCCGATCCCAAGCACCGCGGCTTCTATTCCAGCTTCCAATACGTCACCCTGATCGGCGGTCAGCTCACCGCAATCATCGTGCTGCTGCTCCTGCAAAAGGTCTTCCTGACGCCCGACGAGCTGAAGGCCTGGGGCTGGCGCATCCCGTTTGCGATCGGCGCGGCGCTCGCGATTTTTGCCGCGGTGATGCGGCGCAATCTGCACGAGACCGAGGCCTTCGAGGAAGCCAAGAAGGTGGTGAAGCCGACCGGCTCGATCACCAACTTGCTGCGCTACCCACGCGAGCTGTTGCTGGTGGTCGGCCTGACTGCGGGCGGCACTGCGGCGTTCTACACCTTCACCACCTACATGCAGACCTTCGTCAAGCTCTCGGTCGGGCTGACCGAAGACCAGACCACCTTCGTGATCTTCGGCACGCTGATCTTTGCGACCATCCTGCAGCCGATCTATGGTGCGATCTCCGACAAGATCGGCCGCAAGCCGCTGCTGATCTTCTTCGGCGTCGCCGGCACGCTGGCGACCGTGCCGCTGCTGATGACGTTGAAGGAGACGAAGTCGCCCTTCATGGCCTTCATCCTGATCTGCTGTGCCTGGCTGTTCGTCGCCGGCTACACCTCGATCAACGCCGTGGTGAAGGCCGAGCTGTTCCCGACCAATGTCCGCGCGCTCGGCGTCGGCCTGCCCTATGCGATCACGGTCTCGATTTTCGGCGGCACGGCACCCGCGATCGCGCTCTACTTCAAGAGCATCGGGCACGAGGAATGGTTCTACTTCTACCTCAGCGGCGTCATCTGCCTGTCGCTGATCATCTATTCCACCATGCGCGACACCAAGCACGCCTCCGCAATGCATCGCCACGAGTAAGCTGATGGCCGACGACAACGAGCCGCCCGACAGCAAGCTGACGCGCACCAAGGAGAAATGGGCGCGCGAGGGCCGCTTCCTCACGGGCAGGATCACGCGTCCGGAAGATCAAAGGCTACCGCCGGGCCAGCACCTCACGAAAGACTGGCCGGTGCTCGACCTCGGAGTCGTGCCACCGGTCTCGCGTGATCGCTGGCGGCTCGACGTCTACGGCGCGATCGAACATCCCGTGTTCTGGACCTTCGCCGAGTTCACCGCACAGAAGCAGGCCCAGTTCACCTCCGACATCCACTGCGTGACGACCTGGTCGCGCTACGACAACCTTTGGGAAGGCCTCGCCACGCGCGAGTTGCTTGCGGCCTGCCAGCCGCGCGAGGATGCACGCTTCGTCGTGCTGCATTCCTATGACGGCTACACCACCAACCTCGCGCTGGAAGACTTCGCCGCCGAGGACGCCCTGCTCGCCCATAGCTGGTCCGGCCAGCCGCTGACGGAGGAGCACGGCGGCCCGGTGCGGCTGGTCGTGCCGCATCTCTATTTCTGGAAGAGCGCCAAATGGCTCCAGGCGATCGAATTCCTGACCGGGGACGCGCCGGGTTTCTGGGAAGTCCGCGGCTATCATAACCGCGGCGATCCCTGGGCCGAGCAGCGCTATTCAGGCGATTAGATTCCAACCAAGAGACGGGGGAAGGCCATGCCGACGGAACGCTTTCAATTCACCGGCGAAGGCGGCCATCAGCTCGCGGCCGCGCTGGAGCTGCCGGACGGCGAACCCGCGGCTTTCGCGCTGTTTGCGCACTGCTTCACCTGCGGCAAGGACACGCTGGCGGCCAAGCGCATCTCGGTCGCGCTCGCTGCCAAGGGCATCGCGGTGCTGCGTTTCGACTTCACCGGGCTCGGCTCCAGCGAGGGTGATTTCGCCAATTCGACGTTCTCCTCGAACGTCGCCGACCTCGTGCGCGCGGCCGATCATCTGCGTTCGACGCGCAAGGCGCCCTCGATCCTGATCGGCCATAGCCTCGGCGGCGCTGCGATTCTGGCCGCGGCCAGCAAAGTTCCCGAGGCGAAAGCGGTGGTGACCATTGCAGCGCCATCTGACCCCACCCACGTCACCGGCCTGTTCAGGGAACATGTTGACGCGATCCGCGCACAGGGCGAGGTCGAAGTGTCGCTTGCCGGGCGTCCATTCCGTATCAAGCGCGAATTCCTCGAAGACATCGCCGAGCATGAGCTGATGAAGGACGTCACCGGCCTGCACAAGGCGCTGCTGGTGATGCACTCGCCGCTCGACGATACCGTGGGCATCGACAATGCGACCAAGCTCTTCGTCGCGGCCAAGCATCCCAAGAGCTTCGTCTCGCTCGACCACGCCGACCATCTCCTCACCAGGCCGGCCGACGCGCTCTATGCGGCCGACGTGATCGCGGCTTGGGCAAGCCGGTATATCGACGCCGCAAAGCCTGCCAAAGCGATGGATCTCACGGAGGCGCCGCGCAAGGTCGTGGTTCAGGAGACCCGCAAGAGCAAGTTCAACCAGATCATTTCCATCGGCCCGCATCGCCTCGTGGCGGACGAGCCGGTCGCCGCCGGCGGCGAGGATGCCGGACCTGGACCTTACGATTTCCTGCTCGCAGGCTTAGGTGCCTGCACCTCCATGACCATGCGCCTCTATGCCGACCGTAAATCGCTGCCCCTCGACCGCGTCACGGTCACGCTGAAACATTCCAAGATCTACGCCAAGGATTGTGCGGAATGCGAGACGCGCGAGGGCATGCTCGACCAGATCGAGCGCGACATCGCGATGGACGGCGCGCTCGATGCCGAGCAGCGCAGGAAGCTGATGGAGATCGCCGACAAGTGCCCGGTGCACCGCACGCTGACCTCGGAGATCCGCATCGTGACCAAGGCCGTGGACTAACGCCTTATTGGTTGAGCATGATCTTTTCGGAAAACCGCTTCAACACTTTTCCGGATCATGCGCTAGAAGCACGATGCCATCGTCCGCACGGCGACGCTGATCTCGTTCTCGCGCCAGGCTGCAAAGCCGAGCAGCAGGCCGTGATCGCGCGGCCGGCCGAGCGCAAGGCTGGACAAGGCGCGCGTTTCAACCCCCGCTGCGACCAGCCGCTTGACAGCAGCCTGATCAGCGCGACCACGCTTGAGGCGCGCGACGAGCTGGATGCCGCCCGAGGGCACCTCGGCCGTAAGCACCTCGCCAAGATGGCGCTCCAGTCCCTCGACGAGATGATCGCGGCGCGCGTGATAGAGCCGGCGCATCCGGCGCAGATGCGCGAGAAAATGCCCGTCGGCAATGAACTCGGCCAG
This sequence comes from Bradyrhizobium sp. USDA 3311, assembly GCF_054062495.1. NCBI lineage: Bacteria > Pseudomonadati > Pseudomonadota > Alphaproteobacteria > Hyphomicrobiales > Nitrobacteraceae > Bradyrhizobium > Bradyrhizobium sp. USDA 3311. The sequence continues at coordinate 7,906,465 of NZ_JBSSFI010000001.1, forward strand.
CGCTTCCTGGACATGGCTGGCGGCGATCAGCCCGATATGCCGCTGCGCGATCTCCAGGGTGCTGACCAGCGCCGGCGGCACCACGAGATAGCCGAGCCGGATATCCGACGTCATCGCCTTCGAGAACGTGCCGACATAGAACACGCGGCCATGGGTATCGAGCCCCTGCAAGGCCGGCACCGGCCGGCTGTCATAGTGGAATTCGCCGTCGTAATCGTCCTCCACGATCCAGGTCTTGCCGGGCCTGCTCAGGCCAAGAAACTCAGTGCGGCGGGCCAGCGACATCAGCCGCCCGGTCGGATGCTGGTGCGATGGCGTCATGAAGATCAGCGTTGGAGCCGCGACACCAGGCATCCGCCGCATGCCCTGCTCGTCCAGCCTGATGCCGGTCACGCGCGCGCCGGAGGCACGAAAGGCGGCCGCGGCGCCGGGATAGCCGGGATCCTCGACCCAGACCTCGTCACCTTGCGTGATGACGACAGCCGCGATCAAAGTGAGCGCGGCCTGTGCGCTCGGCAGGATCATGATCTGGTCCGCCGTGGCGCGAACGCCCCTGCTGGTCGCGAGATAATGCGCCAGCGCCTCGCGTAAGCGCGGCCGGTTGACGGAGCCGAGATCGCGCCTGGCCGCACGCACGGCGCTGCGGCGCAGACAGCGAGCCCAGACCTCGTTCGGAAACTCCCTGAAATCACCTTGCCCAGGGCGCAACGGTTTTAGCTGCGCCAGATAGGACATCGGCCAGTCCGCCTGCTTGAGCTTCGAGGCCCAGGGAGAGAGGCGCGGCGTGCCCGAGCGGACACCTGATGTCGCGGCGCCAGCTGCTTCGATACGCTCACCGCCGTCGACCGTCACGACCGGGCGCCGCCCGTGCGACGCAGCCAAATACCCTTCGGCGGCAAGCTGCTCGAACGCATAGGTCACGGTATTGCGGGAGACACCGAGATCGCGCGCAAGCTGTCGGCTCGACGGCAGCCCGCGGCCCTTGCCGATGCGGCCGCTTCCGATCAGCTCCCTGAGCTGGCTCGTCAGTTGAGCCATCAGCCCTTCCTCACCGGTCCGCTTCAACTCGATCAAGCCGGCGATCATCTCTTCTGAAACTGGCACCTTATTCCTTCTCGATCTGGCACTTTTCCAGGTGCCAGCCCGGATGCTATCCGCGAGGCCAGACTGCTTCAAGGACCTCCGAGATGAACTCCCTGTCACCCCGCGCGGCCGTCGGCCTGTTCCTGATCGTCGTGCTGGCCTGGGGTGTCAACTGGTCGGTGACGAAGCAGCTCGTCCAGTTCCTTTCGCCACTGTGGACTTCGGCGATCCGCAGCTGGATCGCCCTGGCTGCCTTGTTCGTGATCCTTGGACTGAGCAACAATCTCGTGATCCCGGAGCGACGCGACATTCCGGTGGTTCTCAGCGTGGCACTTCTGCACATGACGGTGTTCTCGGTCCTGGTTGCGGCCGGTGTGCGCTTCCTGCCCGCGGGCAAGGCCGTCGTGCTCGGCTACACCACACCGCTCTGGGTCGCGATCGCCGCGCCCCTGATCGGGAACGACACGCTGACCGCGCCAAAGGTCGCCGGCGCCCTGCTCGGACTGATCGGCCTTGCCGTGATCCTGAACCCGACATCGATCGACTGGACCAATGGCAACGTCATGCTCGGCGCCGGCATGGTCATCCTCGCAGCGATCTCGTGGGCCGCAAACATCATCTATATACGCGCGCATCGCTGGCTCGCCTCCCCGCTTCAGCTCCTGATCTGGCAGGTGTTGGTGGCAACGGTGGTGCTGTCGATCACCGCGGCAATCGTGGACGGCATACCGCACGTAAATTGGTCGTGGAGGCTCGTGCTCCTGTTCCTCTATTCCGGCCTGATCGGGACGGCGCTTGCCTATTGGGCGATGTCGATGGTCAACAAGAGCATCTCGGCGCTGACGACGTCGCTCGGCACCACGGCGACGCCACTCGTCGGCATCGCCAGCGCGGCGATCCTGCTGGGCGAGCCGATCGACTTGAGCCTTGCTGTCGCGGCCGGACTGATCGTCGCCAGCATCGGCCTTGCAACGCTCGGGGATCGCCTGCTGCGCAGTCAGGCCATCGCGAGAGGTTGAACGCGCAGCACGCCGCGCAGGCCCGCTGTCGTGCCGAGCAAGATGCCGGCGAGCGCAACGAACGAGCCCAGCGCCAGCGTCGACACGCCGGTAAGCCCCTGTCCGATCGAGCAGCCGAACGCCATCACACCGCCGATCCCCATCAGCGCGGCGCCGCCCGCCGAGCGCAGCATATGGCGCGGCGATGAATAGCCTTCGAGCTTGAAGCGGCCAGTAGCGAGTGCCGTCACCAGACTGCCGGCGAAGACGCCGGCAACCGTCGCGACGCCGAAATTGAGCGTCAGGCCGGTCGATAGCATGGCATATTGCAGGGCATCTGCGATCGGCGCGACGAAGGTGAGCGAGGTCACGGGGACGGGATTGAAGTCGTCGGCGCCGAGATAGCCGGTGACGAACCAGCCGCCGGCAACGAGGACGCCGACGATGACGCCCGCCGCGATCTGGCCAGGCGAACGGCGGAATGTCGGGTGGGCGAACGCAAACAGGATCAATGCCACGACGATCACGGCAGCGGCAATCGCGCGCGAGAGAGCTTCAGCAAGGCCGAGCGTCGCCAGCACGGACGGCAGCGAATTGGCGCCGACGGAGGTTTGCGAGGCCTGAACCAGTGCAATGCGCGCCGGCGCAACCAGGCCCTTGAGCGTCATCTGCGCGGCGATGGCGAGCACGATCACGACCACGAAGGAACGGAGATTGCCGCGGCCGAGCAGCACCAGAGCGCGCGAGCCACAGCCGTTCGACAGCACCATGCCGTAGCCGAACAGCAGGCCGCCGAGGAACAGCACCGGCGCCGAGAAGGATTGTTGCAGGTAGATCGACTTGCCGAGATCGACGGCACCGCCGCCGGCCAGGAGCTGGCTTGCGGCGATCGCGACAGCGATCGCCAGCGCATAGGACCGCACCAGCCGGCCGTCTCCTCCCGCCAGAAGTCCGCGCATGCTGCTCATCAGGCAGAAGCCGCTCAGCAGACCCACGGCGCCGTAGATCAGGCCGATGACGAGGCCGGCGAGAACGACAAGTTGCGTGGATTCCATCGTCACGGCTTCAGGATCACGCGATCGCGCGAGGAGCCGGCGACCGCGACATACGCTTCCTTGGCGCGCTCCAGCGGATAGACGGCATTCGCCTTGATCGGAAACGGTTTCAGGTGACCGCCCGCAAAGCCGGGGCCGAGGTCACGCAGCACCGCACCAGTCGCCGTCGAGGACAAGCCGAGCGTGTCGATTCCGACGTAAGTGTGCTGGCCTCTGTAGAATTCGAGAATGTTGAACTGCACGATGCGGTCGATCGCGGCGATCAGGATCTGGCGGCCGCGCAAGGCGAGCGACTTGTGCGCGGCCTGGAAATAGGGATCGCCGACCGTGTTGAAGACGATGTCGGCGCCCTTCCCGGCGGTCACTTCGCGCACCCGCGTGGCGACATCGGTCGCGGAGGCATCGATCACCTCGATGGACGCGTTGCTATGGCCTTCATAGGTCTCGGCCTTGCGCACCACCCCGATGACGCGCGCGCCCTGCCAGGTCGCGATCTGCACCGCGGCCTGGCCGACCTTGCCATTGACGCCCAACACCAGAACGGTCTCGCCGGCCTTCGGCACGCCGGCGCGGCGAAAGCCCTCCATCGCGGTGACAAAGGGAACGCCGATGCCGGCAGCCTCCTCCCAGGACACCGTCCTGGGTTTCTCCACGACAGCATCGGCCTCGACGACGAGATGGGTTGCGTGGGTGCCGTCGCGGCGGATACCGAGATCGCCGGAGGAACCGAACACCTCGCGGCCGACCGTGCCGGCCGGTCCATCGATCACCACGCCGGCGTAGTCGCGGCCCGGCGTGCGCGGAAACACGGCATAGGGCATCAGCCCGGTCGCGGCCTTGACGTCGGACGGATTGACGGCGGCCGCCTTCACCTCGATCAGGAGATCGTTTGGCCCCCGCGTGATCGTCTGACGCTCGACAACCGGCGCAAGCGCGGCCGCGTTCTCGGCCTTGGCATTGAGGCGCACACAGCGCGCTTGGACGGCTTTGGGATCGGCTGGCGACATGGAAAGACCCGCGATTTCTCGCCGGCCTTGTCGCCCTTACGGGTGGTCAAGTCAATCCTTCGGGCGCTTGTCGTAGAGCCGCCTGGCCTTGCCGAGCGAGCGCTCCAGCGTGGCGGGCGCAACCACCCGCACGTTGGAGCTGATGCCGATCGTGTTCTTGATGTGGGTCGAGATCCGGTCGGCATGGTCGACGAGGCCGCGGCCGTCCCAGCTCTCGGGCCGCGCCTCGGCAATGATGGTCAGTTCGTCCATGCGGCCTTCGCGGGTCAATTCGAGGATGAAGTGGCCGCCGCACCAGTCCGTGGCCAGCAGCACCTCCTCGATCTGGGTCGGGAACAGATTGACGCCGCGCAGGATGATCATGTCGTCCGAGCGGCCCGTTACCTTCTCCATCCGCCGCATGCCCGGCCGCGCCGTGCCCGGCAACAGCCGCGTCAGGTCGCGGGTGCGATAGCGGATCACCGGAAAACCTTCCTTGGTGAGCGAGGTGAAGACCAGCTCGCCCTTCTCGCCATCTGGCAGCACCGCGCCCGTCTCGGGGTCGATCACTTCGGGATAGAAATGGTCCTCCCAGATGTGCAGGCCGTCCTTGGTCTCGATGCATTCCTGCGCGACGCCGGGGCCGATCACCTCGGAGAGGCCATAGATGTCGGTCGCATCCATGTCGAAGGCGTCCTCGATCTCGCCGCGCATCGCATTGGTCCAGGGCTCGGCGCCGAAGATGCCGACCTTGAGCGAACACTGGCGTGGATCCAGCTTCTGGCGCTTGAACTCGTCGAGAATCGCCAGCATGTAGCTCGGCGTCACCGTGATGATGTCGGGGCGGAAATCGTTGATGAGCTGCACCTGCCGCTCGGTCATGCCGCCGGAGATCGGCACCACCGTGCAGCCGAGCTTTTCGGCACCGTAGTGCACGCCAAGCCCGCCGGTGAAGAGGCCGTATCCGTAGGCGTTGTGGATGATCATGCCGGTGCGGCCGCCGGCAGCGCGGATCGAACGCGCCATGACTTCCGACCAGGTGTCGATATCGCGCTGGGTGTAGCCCACGACGATCGGCTTACCTGTCGTGCCGGAGGAGGCATGCACGCGCACCAGCTTTTCGCGCGGCACAGCGAACATGTTGAAAGGATAATTGTCGCGCAAATCCGTTTTCACCGTGAACGGAAACTTCGCGAGATCGGAGAGCTCGCGAAAGTCGGACGGATGCACGCCGGCCTTGTCGAAGGCCTTGCGATAATGCGCGACGTTGTCGTAGGCGTGCTTCAGCGACCAGCCCAGCCGCTGCTTCTGCAGCGCCATGATCTCGTCACGTGAGGCGCGCTCATACGCATCCATTTCGGCGCGATAGGTGGTGCCACCTTCCTTGAGCCTGGTCAGAGCCATCCTCGTTTCCCCACATTGGTCTGTTCTTTTCTTTATTGGTCGTGTGCCGGCAGCCACGTGCCGGGAATGACGCGCGAATGCCCGCGGAATTCTGCAATAACGGTGTCGCCGGCGGTGACGCGCACGTCGTAGATGCCGGAGCGGCCGCTGCGGGTGACCTCTCTTGCCTTCGCGACGAGACGATCGCCGAGCCTGCCGGGCGTGATGAAGGTGATCTGGCCCTGTGCCGCGACCACGCGCTCATTGTGCGAGTTGCATGCAAACGCAAAGGCGGAATCTGCGAGCGTGAAGATGAAGCCGCCATGGGCGATGCGCTGGCCATTGACCATGTCCGGCCGCACCGCCATGGCCAGCGTCGCGAAGCCCGGGCCGATTTCGACGATCTCCATGCCGAGACCTTTGGAGGCATCGTCCTCCGCCCACATCGCATCGGCGCAGGCGCGGGCAATATCCTCAGACGACAGGGCGGCTTTGACGTTCACGCGCTTCTCCCGGTCAATTTCCTGCACATGATGTTCTGCTGGTTGGTTCGAGCTGTCAAATAATGCGACGCATTTGCATCGTGGGGCACTGATACGGCCGATCAGACATGGTCATAGTCGACCACGACCCGCTCCGACGACGGCTTCGCCTGGCAGGTCAGGACGAAGCCGGCCTTCAGCTCCCACGGCTCCAGCGAATAGTTGATGTCCATCGGCGCCTCGCCCTCGACCAGCTTGGCGCGGCAAGTGGAGCACATGCCGCCCTTGCAGGCGAAGGGCAGATCGACGCCGGCGCGCAGCGCGGCATCGAGGATCGCTTCGTCCTCGGCGACCGGCACGTCGCGGCGCTTGCCGTCGATGATCAGCGACGCGATCGCCTTCGGTGGCGCGTCGGGTGCAACAGCCTTCTTCGGCCGCGGCTTGCCGCCGAATTCCGAGACGAAGCGCTCGACGTGGATGCGCTCCTCGGCGATACCGAGATCGCGGCAGGTCGCCTCGATGTCCTCGCTCATGCCAGACGGACCGCAGATGAAGACGTGATCGACGCTTCCCGCCGGCACCAGCGAGCGCAGCAGCACCCTCACCTTGTCGCCGTCGAGCCGGCCATGCAGGATCGGGATGTCCTGCTCCTCGCCGGAGATGACGTGGAAGATCGAGAGGCGGTCGATGAAGCGATCCTTGAGCTCCTCGAGCGCCTCGAGGAACATGATGTTGTCGGTCGAGCGATTGCCGTAGAACAAGAAGAAGCGGCTATCCGGTTCGCGGGCGAGCACGCCCTTCACGATCGACAGGATCGGCGTGATGCCGGAGCCGGCGGCAAAGCCGACATGGATCCGTCCCGTATCGGCCGGCGCGACCACGCCGAAGCGGCCCGTCGGCGTCATCACGTCGAGTTCGTCACCACATTTGAGTTCATCGGCGGCCCAGCTCGAAAACGCACCGCCATCGACCTTCTTCACCGCGATGCGGATCTCGCCGTCGTCGGGGCCGGAGCAGATGGAGTAGGATCGGCGCACCTCTTCACCGTCCAGCATCGTGCGGAGCGTGAGGTACTGCCCGGGCGTGAAAGCGTAATCGCTGGCGAGTTCGCTGGGGATGGCGAAGGTCACCGAAATGGCGTCCGAGGCCTCGCGGCGGAGGTCGTTGACGGCCAGGCGATGGAAGCGCGGTGCGGCTGCTGACATGGTCAATGACACTTGAAGTAATCGAAGGGTTCGCGGCAGGCCTTGCAGCGCCAGAGCGCCTTGCAGGAGGTCGAGCCGAATTCGGACAACAGCTCGGTCCTGTCAGAACCGCATTGCGGACACGCGACAGACTGCTCGCCGAACAGCGCGCGGCGCGAGTTCGAAGCCTGTGGCGGCGCGATGCCGTAGGCGCGCAGCTTCCGCCGCCCCTCCTCGCTCATCCAGTCGGTGGTCCAGGCCGGCGACAACACCGTGCGGACCTTCGGACGATGGAAGCCGGCGCGCTCCAGCGCGACCTCGATTTCGAGCGCGATCATGTTCATGGCCGGGCAGCCCGAATAGGTCGGGGTGATCGCGACCTCGACATGGTCGCCGTCGAGAACGACATCGCGGAGCACACCGAGATCGGCGATCGTCAGCACCGGGATTTCCGGGTCGACCACGCTCGCCGCAGCATCCCAGGCGCGCTGACGCAGATCGGCACCGCTCTCTAGCACCGTCACCATGTCTGCCCCGGGAAGGTACGCTGCATCGATTGCAGCTCCGACAGGAGATGGCCGAGATGCTCGCTGTGCCGGCCCGCGCGGCCGCCCTGCTGCATCCAGTCGTTCTGCGGCAGCTCGAGCGTAGCCTCGCTGACGACATCGGAAAGCATCTTCAGCCAACGACCGCGCAAGATACCGGGATCGATGGCGACACCCGCATGGATCAGGGCGCGCTCGCCGTCGTCGACGGCAAACATCTCACCGGTGAAGGCCCAGAGGTGATCAATCGCGGCTTGCGCTCGTCGATGGCTCTCGTCTGTGCCGTCGCCGAGCCGGATGATCCATTCCGAGGCATGACGCAGATGATAGGCGCTCTCCTTCTCGGACTTGGCGGCAATGGCGGCGAGCGTCGTGTCGCGCGAGGTCGTCATGGCGCGCCAGTAGAGGTCGGCGTAGGCGGAATAGAAGAACTGCCGCACCAAGGTCTGGGCAAAATCGCCGTTGGGCTGCTCGACCAGCAGCAGGTTGCGGTACTGCCGGACGTCGCGCAGGTAGGCGAGCTTGTCCTCATCATTCTCCTTGCCTTCGGCCTTGGCGGCATAGGTGTAGAGCTCGCGTGCCTGGCCGATGAGGTCGAGCGCGATGTTGGAGAGCGCCATGTCCTCTTCCAGCATCTGCGCATGCCCGCACCATTCCGACAACCGGTGACCGAGGATCAGCGCATCGTCGGCGCGGCGCAGGGCGTAGAGCACCAGCGGCGTTTCGGAGACCTGGGTGTTGGCGACCGGCATCACATATGCCCCACTTCTTCGGGCACCTCATAAAACGTCGGATGCCGGTAGATCTTTGACTCCGCCGGCTCGAACATCATGCCCTTCTCGGCCGGATCGCTCGCGGTGATCGCGGTGGACGGCACGACCCAGATCGACAGGCCCTCGCCGCGGCGGGTGTAGATGTCGCGGGCTGCCTGGAGGGCCATGGTGGCATCGCTGGCATGCAGCGATCCCACATGCTTGTGCGCGAGCCCGTTGCGGCTGCGGATGAAGACTTCCCACAGCGGCGTGTTCGGCGTGGCCATCGTGATCTCCTTACTCGGCTGCTTGCGCGGTCTGGCGACGCGCGCGCTTGGCGGCATAGGCGGCGGCGGCTTCGCGCACCCAGGCCCCCTCCTCGTGCGCCTTGCGGCGTGCCGCCATGCGATCCCGATTGCAGGGGCCGTTGCCGGCGAGCACCTGCTTGAATTCGGTCCAGTCGATCTCGCTGTAGCGCCAGTGCCCCTCGGCATCCTGCGTCATGCCGGGATCGGGAATGGTGAGGCCGAGATATTGCGCCTGCGGCACGGTGGCATCGACGAATTTCTGGCGCAGCTCGTCATTGGAGAAGCGCTTGATCTTCCACTTCGTCGAGGTGTCGCTGTGCTGGCTCGTGGCGTCGGGCGGACCGAACATCATCAGCACCGGCCACCACCAGCGGTTCAGCGCATCCTGCGCCATCGCCTTCTGCTCGTCCGAGCCGCGGCACAGCGTCAGCATGATCTCGTAGCCCTGGCGCTGGTGGAACGATTCCTCCTTGCAGACGCGGATCATCGCGCGCGCATAGGGACCGTAGGAGCAGCGGCACAGCGGGATCTGGTTCATGATCGCGGCGCCGTCCACCAGCCAGCCGATGGTGCCGATGTCGGCCCAGGTCAGCGTCGGATAGTTGAAGATGGACGAGTACTTGGCCTTGCCGGCGAGCATGGCATCGACCAGCTCCTCGCGCGAGGCGCCAAGCGTTTCTGCGGCGGCATAGAGATAGAGCCCGTGGCCGCACTCGTCCTGCACCTTGGCGAGCAGCGCGGCCTTGCGGCGCAAGGTCGGCGCACGCGTGATCCAGTTGCCTTCGGGCAGCATGCCGACGATTTCGGAATGGGCGTGCTGGGAGATCTGGCGGGTGAGCGTCTTGCGATAGGCCGCCGGCATCCAGTCGTTCGGCTCGATGCGTTCCTCCGCATCGATGCGGGCCTGGAACTGCGCAGCCCTGCCTGCGTCCTCAAGACCGCGATCGTCGGTCTCGGCCGTGTTCAGCGCCTGGGTGTACATGCGCATCCTCCCGTTTTATTGGGAGATAATATATAACAGAAATTACGTCATGCAAGATATTTCTGTAACATAAAGATCAGGCGCCGAACCTCCGTTCCAGGAGCTTTCGCGCCGCCGGCAATGGCCCTTTTTCATTGGTTCCATGGCCATCAAGCCATTGTTCGGACGGAGCAAGCAGCGCGCGATAGATCTCGCCGCAGAGTTCGCGGGCGGCCCTGCCCGGCCAATCCGCAGGCAACAGGCTCTCGGGCAGCAGCGGATCGCGCAGCACGACGCGGCGATAGTGGTGGATCAGCAGGATCCGCGCGGTGAAGGCGTCGGCGTCGGAGAGAGTCGTTCCGCGGCCGATCGCGGTGCGCAGCGGCTCGAACGTCTTCATGAACTTCAGATAGGCATCCGCGGTGCGATCGAGCGGCCAGCTTGCGCTGAGCAGCCGGCGCCCGCTGTCGTCCTCCGCGGAGACCTCGAGACGGATAGCGCCCGCAGCCTCATCCGGCACCGGCACGCCCGACGGCGCAACCCACACGCCGGGCAGCGGACTGCCGAAGCCGGCATTGCGCAGCGCCTCGCGCGAGGCGTCGCGGTCCTCGCCATTGATCAGCAGCAGCTCGAAACGCCCGGTCCAGTCCGACGGCGGCGGATCGTAGATGTGGCGCGTCGCGGCCTCGAAGGTCTGGTGGCCCTTGTCGGCGAGACGATAGAAACTGTTGCGGCCGACCTTTTCACGCGTCAGCCAGCCGTCAGCCGCCAGGCGCGACATCGCGGTGCGCACCACCCCGCTGTCGATGTCCAGGCGTTCGAAGAATTCCAGCAGCGTGCCGAGCCACACCGAGCCCCCGCGCGGCACGATGGCGTCGCCGAACACGGTGATGACGATGGAGCCGGTGCGCGACGGTTCGCGCTTCAGCTGGTCGATGATGCGGGAGAGCGGATGCGCCATGTGCGAGGCATAGCGCGTTTGGTGCAGGCGCGACAATGGACGGGAGCGACGCCGTTACTCTCCCTCTCCCCGTTCTTACGGGGAGAGGGCTGCTTCTGCAAAAACGGTAAGAGACGGACTCGCGGAGACTCCCCCTCACCCGGATTGCATCTTCGATGCAATCCGGCCTCTCCCCGCACGCGGGGAGAGGCAAAGAAGCTACCTATGCGGATCGGGATACGCCAGGCTGCGCCAGCCGCTGCGGTCGAAGGGCTTCCACTGGCCTTCCTTCTGCGCAAGCCGGTCGGCGACAGCGTAAACCGCAGCCGGGTGATGCCCCATGCCGCAATGGCTGCTCTCGATCTCGATGCTCTCGGTCTGCGCGCCGGACTTCTCCATGCAGCCCTGCCAGGCGCAGACGCCGTCGGTGCGGCTGAAGATGGCGGTGGTCGGCACCGGCGGCGGAACGGCGAGCTCGCCGCCGAAGCGCGGATCGACCTGATCGGCCTTCTGTCCGCTCGCCCATTCATAGACGCGCCAGGCATTGGTGGAGCGCGGATCGCCGGCAAAGGGGCTTCCGAGGGTGATCACCTGACGCACGCGCTCGGGCATCATCTTGGCGAGCTGGCGCGCATAGAGGCCACCGAGGCTCCAGCCGACCAGGCTGATCTTGCGGCCATGCGTGTCGCTGAGCTCCTGGACCAGATCGACCATCGCGTGCTGCACGCCGGGACGCAGGCCGTAGTTGCGGCCCTGGCGCCAGCCACTCACCGCGTAGTCCTTGCCTGACAGAAAGGTGCGCAGCGCGCGCGTGGACGCGTCGGAGGCCACAAGGCCCGGCAGCACGAGCACCGGATGCCCATCGCCGCGGGGCGCGAGGCTCAGCAGCGGCAGCGCGCCGAGGAATGCGCCGAACTCGTGGATCGCGCGCCCTTCCAGAAACATCAGGGTACGGGATGGCGGACGCAGCGTCTGGGCAGTAGCGGTCATCAATGTTTCCCTTGGGACGGCGCCGGCCGCGATGCCGGCAAATGGGCATGAATTCCAATACGCCGGCTTCTTGAACGTTCCGCAGCGCAACATGAATCAGCTAGGCGGCCGGTGCCCGACATTCAAGCGGGAGAGACGCGGGGCCACAATAGGCCCGCGCGTTAATGCTAACGTCAGTGACGCAAAAGTCACAGCAATCGAAGCAGGAATTCTACGGAGTAAAGCGCGAGTCCGGCCAGCCCGCCGATCAGCGAACCATTGAAGCGGATGTATTGCAGGTCACGGCCGATGTTGATTTCGATCAGCGAAATCAGCTGCGCCATATCCCAGGCCTTGACCTGGTCGGAGATGAAGGTGGAGACGCCGCTCTTCTGGTCGGCGACGAAGCTGCGCAGCACCGTCACCAGACCCTTGTTGATCTCGCCGCGCAGTTCGGCATCGCCGGCGAGCGCTTCGCCCGCGGCGACGAACATGCCGACGAGATGATGCTGAAGCACCTGTGTCTCGCCGGAGGCGCTGCGCTCGATGAAGGAGCGCGTGTTGGCCCAGACGGTGCGGGCGAGATCTGCAAGCTCGGGCCGCGCCAGCAGATCGCGTTTCAGGCCGTCGATGCGATCGATGTAGGCCTGGTCGGTGCCGAGCCGGTCGACGAAGGTCAGCACCATGCGATCGAACTCGCCGCGGAACGGATGCTTGGGATCGCTGCGCACCTCGTTGAAGAAGGCCGTGGCCGACGCCACGATCTTGTTCACCAGAAACTTGTCGGCGCGGTAGAGCCTGAGCAGGGTCGGCAACTCCGCGCGCACCTTCTCGCGGATCATCGCCATCGTCTCTTTCTGGTTCAGCGTGTCATGCATCACGCGCAGGAGATCGTCGAACAGGATCTGGTGCCGCCCTTCCGCAACGAAGCCGCGCAGCGTGCCGGCGGCGAGCGGCGCGAGGTCGATCGCCTGGAGCTGCGAGGACATGCGGCGGATGATGAAGGTCATCAGGCCGGAGGTCTCGGTCGCGGAGAAGGCCTCCGGCAACAAACGCAGCGCGAAGCGCGCGAGATCCTCGCTGCGCTTGCGGTCGCGCAGCCAGTCGGCAACGAAGGAGCCGAAATCGATCTCGTTCAGCTTGGCCTCGACGGGTCCGGCCTCGAGAAAATGCACCTGGATGAACTCGCCGAGCTTGTCGGCGATGCGGGCCTGGTTGCTCTGGATGATCGCGGTATGCGGGATCGGCAGGCCGAGCGGCCGCTTGAACAGCGCGACCACGGCATACCAGTCGGCGAGGCCGCCGATGGTCGCGGCTTCTGCGAAGGCCGCGATGAAGCCGAACGCGGGATGCACGGGCAGAAGCCATTTCGCGACGACGAACAAGGCCAGCGTCGAGGCCAGCACCAGCGTCGCCATTGCTTTCACGCGGCGCAACTCGGCCGCCCGCTCGGCGTCGCCGGGAGTGTCGAAGGAGAAGGTGGCGGGAGAAGTCATGATTCACCGAGCTTACGTCATTCCGGGACGATCCGCAGGACCGGACCCGGAATGACGACCGATGATGACGGCGGCGCAAAAAACAAGGCCCGCCGAAGCGGGCCTCAAAATTCAGTTTATCAACGCGACGCGCAATCAGGCGGTCTTGTTGTAGACCTTGGCAAAGTTGTCCTGAGCGGACTTCGCACCATTGGCGGCGAGCTTGCCGAGATAGTCGGTGGTCGCCTTGGCGCGCGAGACGAACGCTTCGCCGCGGGAGCGGAGCAGGCTCGACTGGATCTCGACGGCTTCGCTGAACGACTTGGCGGACGCGAGCTTGTCGATGCCCGAGAAGAACGCTTCAGCGTCCTCGTAGATCGCCTGCTGGATGTTGCGGCTGATCTTGCCGGCCTCGGTGACGGACTCGGTCACCGCGTTCTCGACGGCGGCGGTCACGCGCTCGGAGCCAGCGAACACCTCGGCAGCACGGTCCTTGGCGGTGTTGGCGGTCTTCTTGACGAATTCGCGGGCGGCCTCGGGAACTTCCAGGTTCTGGATGTTCTTGAAAGCGTCCTTGAAGCCCTCGAAAGCGGTGTTGGTTTCAGTGGTCATGGGGTTCTCTCCATCCTCAATGGTCTGAGCTATGGGCTCACCCCGTCCGCATTGGCCCGGGGCACGGCTTATATGGCATAGTTAATTGTGCGATGCAACATTAATATTGCATTGCAGTATCACGAAATCGTGAACAGCCTTAACAGGAGGCAATATGATGCCTCCCTCACCAATCCCGGCGAACGCGTGCCTGATCGCGGTCTTTAGAGCTGGACGGCACCTGGCAGCCCATAGGCCTCCATCTGGGCCTGGACCTGCGCGATGTTGTGGCCGAGCACGACAATGTCGTGGGTCTTGCCATCGACATCGCGGACGTGGTCGCGCAGCAGCGCCTCGGCCTTGAAGCCAAGGCTTTCGAACACCGCGATCGCCGCCTGCTGGTCGACCGTCATCTGGACCGAGAGCTTTTCCAGGCCGGCGCCGAGCGCGAGCGCAAAGGTCTCCTGCGACAGCGCCCGCCCCACCCCCTTCCCGCGCACGTCGAGCGAGACCACCATGCGAATCTCGCCGACATGGGGCGACCAGGAATGCGGATCGCGCACCAGCGTGCCGCAGCCGACGACCTTGCCGTCCTTCACGGCGAGCAGGCTCGTGATCGCACCGCGCTCGATCTCCTTGACCCAGGCCGAGAGCACTTTTGGCTCGCTGATGTTGCGGGGCAGGAAGAGCAGATCGTGCGTCGGCAGGCCCTTGCCAAAGGCGAGCACCGCGGCTTCGTCCGCAGGTGACATCAAGCGGATCTCGATCTCGCCGGCGTCGGTCTTGACCTGACGCGGATAGGAACGCTGCTCACTCATGTCGATCTCTTCCCCAGCCAGGAGTCCAGTTTCGGCCACAGCCGTTTCACCGCGTTGGCGCCGGCGACCAGCGAGACGTGCCCGCCCTTCAGCATCACCTCTTCCTTGTCCGCCGATCCAATCTTCGCGATCAAATGTTTTGCGGCATCATAGGGCACGATGTGGTCGTGCTCGGCGACCGCATGCAGGATCGGCACCTTGATATCCTCGAGCTTCGCCGCACGGCCACCGACCGACATGGTGTCGTTGAACAGCTTGTTGTCCCACATCAGGTCCTTGGTGATGGTGCGGAAATACTCGCCCGCCAGCGGCAGCGTATCGGTCGCCCAGCGATCGAACATCCGGTAGGACTTGACGAACTCGTCGTTCCAGATGTTTTCCCAGAGCTGGATCTGGCTCACCGTGCGCGAGGCCGGGCGCAGCATCTCGAACGAGGACAGGATCATCTCCGGCGGCACGTTGCCGATGCTGTCGACAAGGCGATCGACGTCGAAATAGCGGCGGTCGGAGAAATTGGAGAACAGCTTCATCTCGCGGAAGTCGATCGGCGTAGTGAAGCAGATCAAGTTCTTCATTGGCCCGTCCTTGTGGATCGAGCCGTAGAGCAGCGACAGCACGCCACCGAAGCAGTAGCCGATGACGGAGACGTCCTGCTCGCCGGAATCCTGCTGCACGCGGCGGACGCAATCCGGGATAAAGTCGAGGACGTAGTCCTCCATGCGCAGGCTCTTCTCTTCCGGACGCGGCGCGCTCCAGTCGAGCATGTAGACGTCGTAGCCGCGCCTCAGGAGGAACTCGATGAAGCTCTGGCCGGGCACGAGGTCGAGGATGTAGCCTCGATTGGTGGTCGCCATCACGATCAGCACCGGCACCCGGTAGATCTCGTCCGACATCGGCCGATAGTGGTAGAGGCTCATCGTGCCGCGTGAATGCAGCACGTCTTTCGGCGTCGAGCCTAGCGTCGGGCCGGAGGTCGAGAAATATTCGACGCCCTTGATGCTGCGCTGGATTGCGCGCTGCACCTCGGACTGGATGCGCTCCGGGATGGAGGCGAAATCAAGTCCCGTCGGCGCGTTCATTTGGGCTCTCCGCCTTCCGAGGGCGGGCGTTTCGTCCGCGGCGGCCGCGGCGCACCGTCGAAGCCTTGCGAGAGTCCGGAACCTGCCGCCATCTGGCTCAGCATCGACTTCATCTCGCCGATCTGGACCTCGATGGACTGCAGCCGTTCCGCAAGACCCGTGACCTGCTCCCGGCTCGGCAGATTCATGCTGACGAGGTATTTCTCCATGAGCTCGCCGAGCTGCTTCTGAGCACCTGCAGCAACGCCGCCGGCCCGATTCATCGCTTGCGAGAACTCAGGCGACGACATGGCTTGATTGGCGAAAGAGTTGAACCCCTTCTCCATCTCGCCAACCATCTTCTGCCACACGGCAACGGGGTCGTTGGTCTTGTCGGTCATCGGCGTCCTCCTGAAATCGAGAGCTGCGATGCCCTTCTTTTTTCGCCATACCACACCGTTGCGCGGTGCCGGTCAACCGGCAAGCAGCGGGTGCGCTGATGCGCGCGCCGCTTCTTTGCGGCGGGAAACCGTGCGATACAGCATCGATCAGCAGGAGGGACCGCGCCCGTGAACGCCCATCAGCCGCCCCAGACCGTCCGCGCCAACGGCATCGACATTTGCTACGAGATTTTTGGCAACGACAACGCCGAGCCGCTGCTGCTGATCATGGGGCTCGGGGCGCAGATGATCCATTGGGACGATGCGTTCTGCGAGCAGCTCGCCGTGCACGGCTTTCGCGTGATCCGCTTCGACAACCGCGACATCGGCAAGTCGAGCCATCTCGCGGGCGGCAAGCGGCTGACGCCGCTCGAGCTGTTGAAGCTCCGCTTCCTCAGGATTCCCGTAGCCGCAACCTACAAGCTGATCGACATGGCCAGGGACACCGTGGGCCTGATGGACGCGCTCGGCATCAAGTCGGCGCATCTGGTCGGCGCCTCCATGGGCGGCATGATCGCGCAGGAGGTGACGCTGTCGTTTCCCGGGCGCGTGCGCTCGTTGACCTCGATCATGTCGACGACGGGCAATCCGCGCGTGCCGCCGCCAACACGCGAGGCCGCGGCGATGCTGATGGCGCCGCCTCCGCGCAGCAAGGAGGAGTTCATAGTCCGCTACGGCCAGACCTGGAGGGTGTTGCGCGCCGGGGCCTTTCCGGAAGAGGAAGCGCTCGACCCTGATCGTGCCGAGCGCGTGTTCGCGCGCGGGCTCAATCCGGCCGGTGTCGGGCGGCAGCTCCGCGCCGTGCTCGCCTCCGGAAGCCGCAAGGAACGGCTGCATGGCGTGAAGACGCCGACGCTGGTGATCCACGGCACGGTTGATCCCCTGGTCCATCCCGAAGGCGGCAAGGACACGGCGGCATCAATTCCCGGCGCAAAGCTGTTGATGGTCGAAGGCATGGGCCACGCGCTGCCGATGCGTTTCTGGCCCGAGATCATCGGCGCCATCGACAAGCACGCGCGTCGAGCGGCAGCACAGGCTGCCTAGCGCTTTCTCGCCATCCAGATCACATGGCGCGCGCCGCCGCCCCTGCCGGTGGCGCGGATGTTGACTTCGTTGACGTCGAAACCCGCGCTCTTTAGGCGCCTGGTGAATGCCGGGTTGGGCCCCGACGACCACACGGCGAGCACGCCGCCCGGCCGCAGCGCCGTCTTGGCCGCCTTCAACCCGCCCGCGTTGTAGAGCGCATCATTGCCCTTCCGGGTCAGCCCCTCCGGCCCGTTGTCGACGTCGAGGAGGATGGCGTCGAAGGCCGATCGCTGCGCGCGGATGATTTCAGCGACATCGATCTCCCGAATGCTCACCCTGACATCATCGAGACTGTCGCCGAAGACCTCCGCCATCGGACCTCGCGCCCAGGCAACCACCGCCGGCACGAGCTCGGACACCACGATCTTCGCCTTAGCTCCGAGCACGGCCAGCGCCGCACGCAGCGTAAAGCCCATGCCGAGGCCGCCGATCAGGACAACGGGCTTTGCGACCGTCTCGATCTGCTTCGCCGCCAGCGTCGCAAGTGCCGCCTCGGAGCCCGACAGACGATTGTTCATCAGCTCGTTGGTGCCGAGCTTGATGGAGAACTCCTTGCCCCGCCGCATCAGGCGGAGCTCTTCGTCGGAGCCGGGGATTTTGGCGGTGTCGATCTTTTCCCAGGGAATCATGGGAGAGCTTTAGCACGATTTGCTTCGTAGCCCGGCCTAACCGCCCGCCCAGACGTCGAGCACATAGCGATTCGTCGCGCCCATCTCCTCGATCCAGCGCGCGGCCGTGGCGGCATCGCTACCGCTCTTCTCGCGACGGATCGCAACGAGCGCTGCCTTCACGTCGGGCTCCATTTTGCCGCCGTCGCCGCAGACGTAGATGATGGCGCCCTGCTCGATCAGCGGCCAGACCTTGTCCTTCTGCGCCGCGAGCACATGCTGCACATAGGTCTTCGGTCCGGCCGCGCGCGAGAACGCGGTGAAGAGCTCGGTGACGCCGCTTGCCGCCAACGCCTTCAGCTCGTCGGCGTAGAGAAAATCCTGATCGGGGTGGCGGCAGCCGAAGAACAGCATCGCCGGGCCAAGCGCAGCGCCTTTCGCCTTGCGCGCGGCGCGCTCCTGGAGGAAGCCGCGGAACGGCGCCAGTCCCGTGCCCGGCCCGATCATGATGATCGGCACGGATGAGTCGTCCGGGAGCCGGAAGCCGGCCTTGGTCTCGCGCACCGTGGCGTAGATCGCATCGCTCGCGCGCCGGTTGGCGAGATAGTTCGAGCAGATGCCTTTGTAGACGCCGCGCCCGGAAGCGGCCGGCCCCTCGACGACGCCGACCGTGATACTGCACCGCGCCGGATCGACCGAAGGCGAGGAAGAGATCGAGTAATAGCGCGGCGCCAACAGCGAGAGCATCTCCAGATAGACGTGGAACGGCAATTCGCAGGCCGGATATTCGAGCAGTAGATCGTACACCGATTTGCGCCTCGCCAGAATCTCGGTGCGATAGCGCTCGGCCGGCTCGGCCTCCTCGCCGACGAAGGTCAGCAGCTTCGGCTTGGTGACCGGGCAGCGCGTGTGCTCGGCCATGATCTGGATCTGCTTCCGCGTCGCCACCTGCTGCAGCTCGACGAACTCGCTGAGCAGGCGGCCGACCGACACGGCCTCGCCGACCGGCAATTGGGCACGGCGGCCTTCGGCCACCTGAAGCCTGATCTGGTCGGCCGGCAGGAAGCCGAAGCGGCGGGCGACCGAATCCACCAGCGTCGGATCGTTGCGCGGAACGACGCTCAGATGATCGCCGACGCGGTAGGTGATGTTGGACGGCAGCTGCACCTCGATATGGCGCGTCGAGCGCTCCGACGGATTGGACCCGCTCTTGTTCTGAAGCTCGTCATTGACCAGCACCTTCATCGCCACCGCGCCGCCCTGGGCCACGATGGTGTTGACGGCAGTCACCGCGACAGGCTCGATCGCGTAGAGCGGGTCGTCCTCCGCGGTGCGGGTGAAGTTCCAGTCGATGCCGAACTCCTTGGTCGCGACCTGGGCAGCTGCCGGGAACCATTTCTGGAACTGGCCGTCGAGATCGCTGCGCGCGTCACCTTCGCCGCGCGGATAGACCGCGCGCGCGCCATGCCCCGACAATTGCTCGTCGATGAAGCGCGGCACCGATTGATAGGTCGCAGCCCAGTCGCTGTTGCCGCAGCCGAACACGGCGTAGCGCACATTGGCAAAGGCATCCTTGGGCAGGTCGCTGCCGAGCCATTTGACGAATTGCGTCGCATTGTCCGGCGGCGCTCCGTTATAGGAGGCGCAGATGATCAGCACGCCGCCCTCCTGCGGCAGCTTGCCGACGTATTCGTCGAGCGCCCCGAGATGCACGGCAAAGCCGTTGATCTCGGCGAGGTCGGCCATGCGTGTCGCGAGTTCTTCGGCGGTGCCGAGATTGGAGCCGTACAGCACCAGCATCGGCGTGTTGTGGCCGGGCCGCGCCGTCGGCTGACGCGGTGCTCGCGGCGCCGAGGACACAGCCGCGACAGGCCCGCCATAGGCACCGCGCTCGCGATCGGCGCGCGGACGAACCTTGATCTTGAAGCCCTCCGGCTTCATCGTCAGCGTTTCCTTCAGGTGCATCTGGTAGCGCTGGTGGTCGATCAGCTTGAAACGCTGGAGGATCATGCCGAGCGCGAGCGCCGCCTCGTGCATGGCAAAGCCGCGGCCGATGCAGGCGCGCTGACCGTTGCCGAACGGCTTCCAGGCATTGATCGGCCGCTTGGCCTCCGCCTCGCGGCTGAAATTTTCGGGATCGAAGGCATCGGGATTCGGCCCCCAGACGGAGGGATCGCGATGCAGCGCCGTCACCAGAATGGTGATGAACGTGCCCTTCCTGAGCTTGTACTTGCCGCCGCCGATGGTTTCGTCCGCGAGCGGCGAGATGCCGTAGGCCGGCGCCGGCGGCCACAGCCGCAGCGCCTCTTTCAGGATCTGCGTGATGTAGGTGAGCTGCGTCACCTGCTGATAGGTCGGCTTCGCGTTGACATCTGGACCGAAGACGCGATCGACCTCGTCATAGGCCTTCTTGAGGATGTCGGGATGCTTCAGGAGCGCATAGAGCGTGTAGGACAAGAGGCCGCTCGTGGTCTCGTGGCCCGCGATCAAGAACGTGTTGATCTGGTAGCGGATGTTCACGTCGTCGAGCTGCTCGCCGGTCGAGCGGTCGACGCCGGTCATCATCGCCGCGAGCATGTCCTTCTTGTCGTCGATCCCCTCTGCACTCTTGCGGCGCTCTGCGATGATCTCGTCGACCATCTTGTTCATGAAGGCGACGTCTTCGGCGAGGGTCTTGCGCCGCTTCTGCATCCAGATCTGCTCGAACGGCAGACCCCGCGTCATCATGATGGTTTCGAGCGAGCGCACCAGCGACTCGACGAAGGGATGGTAGTCGCGCCGGTAGAACGAATTGAATCGGTAGTCGAAGCCGCACAGGCCGATCGTGTCCAGCGTCAGGGCGGTCATGTCGTGGACGACGTCGATCTCGTCGTCGGCGTTGAGCCGCTCCCATTTTTGGACGAGCTGCTCGGCGATGTCGACCATGCTCGGGTGGTAGGACTGCATCGCTCGGTTGCCGAACGGCTGGAGCAGGATGTTGTGCGCCTTGCTCCAGTTCGGCTCCCTGGTGTCGGCCGTGAACAGGCCGTCGCCGCCGACCGCACGCACGCGCCGCAGCGCGCCGCGCACCGTCTTGTCGAAGCGCTTCTCGTCGGAGAGCTCGTCGACGAGATCGTGGCCCGAGACGACGACGATCGGCGAGCCCATCATGTCGAGCCAGAAGATCGGGCCGAGCTCCTTGGCGAGCCGCGTCAGGTGCTGCACGGGAGCCGCCGAGTCCAGCGACAGCATATTGCCGACCACCGGCTTGGTCGGCGGCTGCGGGATCGGGTCCAGACGGTTCTTGGATGACATTGACGTGCGCTTCCCCCTGATCGCGTCATTCCGGGGCGATGCGCAGCATCGAACCCGGAATCTCGAGATTCCGGGTTCGCCCTTCGGGCGCCCCGGAATGACGTTCCATTTACACTGACGACGGCATCGTCACCCAAACCGCCTTCTACGCCATTCGATCAGCTTGGCGCTGACCTCGTCCGGCTTCTCCTGCTGCGTCCAATGGCCGCTGTCGCGGACCAGATATTTTTCGAGATCGGGAATCAGCTTGTCCATGCCATCGGCGGAAGACGGCGGCAGCACCGCGTCGTTCTCGGCCATGATCATCAGCGACGGCACGCGTACCGTATGATCGAGCCCTTCGGCGCGCACCCAGTTGCGCGACATGTTGCGGTACCAGTTGATGCCGCCGGTAAAGCCGGTCCTGGTGAAATTGTCGACGAACACCTTCTTCTCTTCCGGCAACAGGATCGGCGTGCGCGGATCGTGCTTGGCGTCATAGGCCGCAATCATCTGCGGAAACGCCAGATTGACCCGCGGCGAAGCGCCCACCCCGGCAATCACTTCCTCTGCCGGTGCATCGGGCGGGCGCGGCGCCGGCTTGCGCATGAACGCATCGAAGGTTTGCTCGACGCGGCTGCCGAAAATCCTGTCGGCCTCACGCGACGGGTCCTGGAACTGCACGATGTACATCTTGTCGCCAAACCGTGCGCGCAGGAGTTCGATCGGATCGGCCCAGGCCCGGTTGGTATGGGGGGTATTGATGCCGACCACGCCGGCGACGCGGCCGATATGCCGCAGCGGCATCTGCCAGACGATGAAGCCGCCCCAGTCGTGGCCGACGAAGATCGCCTTGTCGATCCCGAGATGATCGAGCAGACCGACGAGGTCGCCGGTCAGGTGCTCGATATCGTAGTCCTCGACCGGCTCGGGCCGGTCGGTCGCGCCATAACCGCGCTGGTCCGGCGCGATCACCCGGATTCCGGCCTCGCTCAGCGCCTTGATCTGATGGCGCCAGGAAAAGGCGAGCTCCGGCCAGCCATGGCACAGCACCATCGGCGGGGTGTCGGAGACCGGACCCGCCTCGTAATAACCCATGCGGATTCCGTTCGTCTGCACGAACTTGAGCGGCGGCATTTCGATCATCGGGACATTCCTACTCAGCAGCGCCCTTGATGTCGGCCGCTGGCGGCGCATAGGCCGCCTCCAGCGCAGCAAACTCCTCGGGCAGCATGTCACACATCACCTGCACATGCGGAATGATGTTGGCACCGACAATGAAACCGAAATCGAGCTGGTCGCGATAGCTCTGCACCGTGATGTTGAGCGCCTGCCCGTGCGTCGAGATCGACACCGGGAAGATATGCAGCAGCTCCGCGCCGGCGGCGTAGAGCGTCTGCCGCGGCCCGGGTACGTTGGACACCGTGATGTTGGCGGCCGGCGGCAGCACGTCCGACAGGTTCGAGCGGCTGTAGAGCAAGGCCAGGATCTGCACCATGATCGGCGCGCCCAGCATCGAGATGTTGGACACTTGCGGCATCAGGGCGCGCAGCGGATGCGACATCTCCTTGGACTTGGTCGATTGCGCGATGATCGCCTCCAGTCGGGCCTTGGGATCGTCGATGTCGGTCGCGATCGCGCAGATCATGCCGAAAACCTGGTTGTTGGCCTCGGTGTTGCCTTCCTCGCGCAGCGAGATCGGCACGGCGGCGGTCAAGGATTTCGCCGGCAGCGTGCCATATTGCTGGAGATAGCGGCGGACCACGCCGGAGGCGAGCGCCAGCACGACGTCGTTGAGCTTGCCGCCGGCCTGCTTGGCCAGCGCCTTCGCCCGCGACAGCGGGATCGACACGCCGGCGAAGCTGCGCTCCGAGGAGATGGTCTTGTTGAGCATGGTCGGCGGCGACACCATGCTGGCCAGGCTCTCGCGCGACTTCGGATCGGCGACCTTGCCGAGCACGTCGGACACGCTCTTGAGCACGGTCGGGATGTTGCCGGCGAAGCGCACCGCGCTCTCGATCTGGTACATCGCATTGTCGAACAGGATCGAGCCGATGTCGCTCTTGCCGGTGCGCGGCAGCTGCAGGTTCTTCGCAGCGGCCGAAGCATCGAGCGGCTGGCTGAAGAGCTGCTGATAGGAATCGAGCAGGTTGGCGGCGATGTCACGCGGCTCCTGCCCCGGCTTGGCTCCCGCCGCCGGCGGATCGACCTTCCGCGGGATCGGCGAGATGTCGTAGATCATGTTGGTCAGCGCCGCGCCGGCACCGCCGTCGATGGCGGCATGGTGCATCTTGGAATAGAGCCCGACCTCATTGTCCTTCATGCCCTCGAACACGTAGAATTCCCAGAGCGGGCGGGCGCGGTTCAAGAGCTTGGCGTGCATCCAGCCGACGATGCGTTCCAGCGTGGCGCGGTCGCGCGGCTGCGGCAGGCTGGCGCGGAAGATGTGACGGTCAATGTCGAACTGATCGTCCTCGACCCAGGAGGGATGGTCGATGTCGAGCGGCGCCTTCTCCAGCCGCGCCTTCAGGATCGGCGCGATGTGCAGGCGCGAGACGATCATCGCCTTGAAGTCTTCGAAGAAGTCGCCCTTGTAATCGTCGGGCAGGCGAAAGATCGCCATGCTGCCGACATGCATCGGCATTTCCGGCGTTTCCAGATAGAGAAACGACGCATCCAGCGACGACAGCTTCTTACCGTCAGCCATGGTTCCCTCCCGCAAGATTTGACGGGCGCCTTGGACGGCGCTTCTCGTCAGGCCGATATTGCCCGCTCCGGCGGGGCATATGCAATGGCAAACGGCCCTGCCCGGTCAAATGGCCAGAACTCCCCTTCCGGTTGCGCCAGCCGGTCCGCCACGGCCCACAGCGCGGCGGGGTTAACGCCGAGCCCGATATGGCTCGCCAGGTGCACCTCGATGTTCTCCGCATGGTCCGAGGGGCGCAACAGACAGGTCCGCCAGTTCACGACGCCGTCGGCGCGGGAATAGATCGACGTCGCCGGCACCGGCAGATCGCCGGCGATCGCCTCGCGCAGTTCGGCAAAATCCTCGACCCGCTCGCCGGACAGCGCCTCATAGAGCCGCGTGGCGTTGGTCGCCCGCACGTCGTTTGCAAAAGGACTGCCGAGCGTAATGACGTAACGGACCATGTCGGGCGCCTGGAGCGCGAGATCGCGGGCATAGACGCCGCCGAGGCTCCATCCGACCAGGCTGACCTTGCGCCCCCTCGCGGCGTGGATCTCGGCGAGACGGGTGCGCAAGGCCTCCCGCATCCGCCCCAGCCCGCCGAGATTGCGGCCCATCCGCCAGGCATGTGCCTCATAGCCGAGCTCGCTCAGATAGCGCCGCATCGGCGCCATCGAAAGATCGCTGGCGAGAAAGCCCGGCAGCGTCAGCACCGGATGGCCGTCGCCCCTGGGCGCGCGCATCAGCAACGGCGACAACAGCAGGCTGGCGTTCAACTCGAACAGGCCGCGGGCTTCGGCGAGCAGCAAACCAAGGCCCGGCGGACGAAGCCGGTCAGACGTTTGCGGCCCGTCCCGCCCGGCCGACATTATTTCTTCTTATCGCTGCTGCGCGTTCCGCCGAGGCCGGCCATGGTGACGAACATGTCCTGAAACCGCTCGGCAAGCTTCGGATCGAAAGTGAACCAGCTCTGGATCAGCGATTCCGGCGAGACCTTGTCGATATTGCTCAGGACCTGCTGCTGCAGCTTGTCCATGACGGCAATCTGCATCGGCGAGACGTCCGGCAATCCGAAGAACTGACGGGCCTCGAGGGGGGTGCAGTCGATTTCGATGTTAACTTTCATGTCCCCTCCGGATGAGATTCGAGCACTCTGTTGGAGTATCGCCGCGACACGGTGTGCAACGCAAGCGACCTCAGACGCGCCGCGGGGCGCCGGCTCCCGCAATCGGCGGGTATGGTCAATCAAATTGCTCGGCCGCGACCGCAGCTCGGACGGCTGAGACGCCAACGGCCGACAGGGCCAATTTCCCTTTACCCCGGGACTTCACAGGTCGAAAGTCGAATGTCGTTCGCGCGCCAGCCTCCCCTAGATTGCCGGTCAGCATTGCTGCACAGCGGTGCAACTTGGCGCGTTCCTTGCTGGAATGGCGCTTGCACGGGTCGTGAACTCTGGGCAACATGGATCGATCAGCCCCGCCGAACAATCAAAAATCACGGCGCGGCAGAGTGGAGAGGGTCAAGAATGTCAGTCGGACGAACTCTGTTTGCGGCGACGCTCGCCGGTACGCTTGCGTTGGCGGTCTCGCCGGCGTCGAGCCAGACGCTACGTTATGCCAACCAGGGTGACCTGAAGTCGCTCGATCCCTATACGCTCAACGAGAGCACCACCCACGCTCATCTCGGTCACGTCTATCAAGGCCTCACCGCGCGCGACAAGGACCTCAAGATCATTCCGGCGCTGGCGGAAAGCTGGGAAACCCCGGAACCGACCCGCTGGCGCTTCCATCTGCGCAAGGGCGTGAAATTCCACAACGGCGACCCCTTCACCGCCGACGACGTGGTGTTCTCGGCCGATCGCGTGCGCAAGAAGGGGTCCAACATGCAGACCCGCCTTGCGCCCGACGTCAAGGTGGTCAAGGTCGACGACTACACCGTCGATTTCGTCCTGCCCTCGCCCAACCCCATCCTGCATAACGCGTGGGATGTCTGGTACATCATGGACAAGAAATGGGCCGAGGAGAACAACGTCGTCGACCCGACGCCGGTGGCAGCGACCACGCCGAGCTACGCCTCGCTCCACGAGAACGGCACCGGCCCCTTCATCATCGAGAGCCATCAGCCCGGCGTGAAGACGGTGTTCAAGGCCAATCCCAATTACTGGGGCAAGGTCGAAGGCAATTTGAAGGAGATCATCTTCACCCCGATCTCCTCCGACGCTACCCGCGTCGCCGCTCTGCTCTCCGGCGAAGTCGACGTCATCGAGCCGGTGCCGATCCAGGACATCTCCCGCGTCGATTCCAGCCCGAATGCCCAGGTGCTGAAGGGGCCGGAGCTGCGCACCATCTTCATCGGCTTCGACCAGATGCGGGATGAGCTGCTCTACTCCAACATCAAGGGCAAGAACCCGTTCAAGGACATCAAGGTCCGCGAGGCGTTCTACAAGGCGATCGACATCGAGCTGATCAAGACGCGCGTGATGCGCGGGCTGGCGACGCCATCGGCGCTGATGATCGCGCCGGAGCTGTTCATACTGTCCAAGGAGTTCACGCGGCCGAAATTCGATCCCGACGGCGCCAAGAAGCTCCTGACCGAGGCCGGCTATCCCGACGGCTTCGAGGTCACCATGGACTGCCCGAACGATCGTTATGTCAACGACGCCGCGATCTGCCAGGCCGTGGTCGGCATGCTTGCCCGCATCGGCGTCAAGATCAATCTGCTGGCGCAGCCGAAGGCACAGTACTTCGCCAAGGTGCTGAAGCAAGGCGGCTACCAGACCTCGTTCTACATGCTGGGCTGGACGCCGAGCACGATGGATTCTCACAACGTGCTCTTTGACATCATGGGCTGCCGCGACGATGCGAAATCCTCACGGGGCGAGGCCAATCTCGGCGGCTACTGCAACAAGGAGTTCGACGCCATCACCGACAAGGTGCTGGTCGAAACCGACACCGCCAAGCGCAACCAGCTGATCAAGCAGGCCTACGAAATCGGCAACAAGGACTGGTCCTACATCCCGCTGCACCAGCAGGCGCTGGCCTGGGGCGTATCGAAGAAGGTCAACCTGCCGCAGCGCGCCGACAATCTGGTCATGTTCCATTGGGCGACCAAGAAGGAATAGCGTCAGTTGAACACGAGGTCCCGGGAGCGTCAGGCTTCCGGGACCTTTCCTTTTCCGGCCGACAAAGTCGTCGGCTGTAAGCGCACCCAAGGACAGTGGAAGAAATGCTCGCTTTCACTCTACGCCGCGCCGTTCAGGCTATCGGCGTCATGTTTGCCGTCGGCATCATCGCGTTCTCGATGTTCCGATTCGCCGGCGATCCCGTCAACCAGATCGTCTCGATCGACACGTCGGCGGCCGAACGCGAAGCCGTGCGCAAGTCGCTCGGCCTCGATGATCCCGTGCCGGTGCAGTTCGTGCGCTATTTCGGCGATGCCGCGCAGTTCAAGTTCGGCGTGTCCTACCAGTTCCGCCAGCCGGTCTCGGCGCTATTGATGGAGCGCATGCCCGCGACGCTGGAACTTGCGATCTGCGCGACCGTGTTCGCAATGGTGTTCGGGATCCTGATGGGAGTCTATTCGGCGCTCAAGCGCGACACCGCGCTCGCCAAATTATTCCAGGCGGTCTCATTGATCGGCATCTCGCTGCCGACGTTCCTGATCGGCATCCTCCTGATCTATCTGTTCGCGGTGACGCTGGGCTGGCTGCCCTCGTTCGGCCGCGGCGAGGTGGTCAAGCTCGGCTGGTGGACGACGGGCCTGCTCACGCTGTCGGGCCTGAAGGCGCTGATCATGCCCTCGATCACGCTCGGCCTATTCCAGATGACCCTGATCATGCGGCTGGTGCGGGCGGAGATGCTGGAAGTGCTGCGAACCGACTATATCCGCTTCGCCCGCGCCCGGGGGCTCACCACCCGTGCCATCCATTTCGGCCACGCGCTGAAGAACACGCTCATTCCCGTGATCACGGTAGCCGGGCTCCAGTTTGGCTCGGTTATTGCATTTTCGATCATCACCGAAACCGTGTTCCAGTGGCCGGGCATGGGACTTCTGTTCGTTCAGGCCGTGCAAAACGTCGATATCCCGATTATGGCCGCCTACCTGCTGATGGTCTCGCTGATTTTCGTCACCATCAATCTGGTGGTCGATATCCTCTACACCGTGGTCGATCCGCGCCTGCGCTCGACCGTCGGCCGCGCGACATAGGGCAATCTGCATGTCAGACGCAGTCGTCTCCAATTCCGACAAGCAGAGCACGCAGCCGACCCACGCTGCCCGCGGCTGGCTCAGCCGCGCGCTCGATAGCGACGTCTTCTATTCCTTCCGCCGCTCCAAGCTCACCATGGTTGCGGCCGCCATCACGGTCTTGTTCTTCCTGCTCGCGATCTTTGCCTCCTGGCTTGCGGTCCAGAACCCGTTCGATCCGGCGCAACTTCAGCTGATGAACTCGCGGATCTCACCGCTGTGGACCGCCGACGGCCAGAGCCCGTTCCTGCTCGGCACCGACGAGCAGGGTCGCGACGTGTTCTCCGCCATCCTCTACGGCATGCGCATCTCGCTCGCCGTCGGCGTGGCCGGCGTGATCTTCGCCGGTGCGCTCGGCATCGCGCTCGGCCTGATGGCCGGCTATTTCGGCGGCGCGGTCGACGGCGTGATCATGCGGATCGCCGACGTCCAGCTCACCTTCCCCGCCATCCTGATCGCGCTGCTGGTCAATGGCATCGCGAAATCGATCCTCGGCAACCGGCTGGATGCCACCAGCATGCTGGTGGTGCTGGTGATCTCGATCGGTCTGAGTTTCTGGGTCGGGTATGCCCGGACCGTGCGCGGTTCCGTGATGGTCGAGAAGAACAAGGACTACGTGGCCGCCGCGCAGCTGATCGGCCTGCCCGCGCCCGTGATCATGCTGCGGCATGTGCTGCCGAACACGATGGGCCCGATCCTGGTCATCGCCACCATCAACCTCGCGCTCGCCATCATCACCGAGGCGACGCTGTCCTTCCTCGGCGTCGGCCTGCCCGACACCATGCCCTCGCTCGGCACGCTGATCCGCATCGGCAACAACTATCTGTTCGCGGGCGAATGGTGGATCGTCGCCTTCCCCGGGCTCGCGCTCGCCGCACTGATCCTCTCCATCAACCTGCTCGGCGATTGGCTGCGCGACGCGCTCAACCCGAAACTTCGATGAGTGTGCGTCGCCCATGACCGAACCTGTTCTCTCCGTGCGCAATCTCCAGGTGGAGTTCGCCTCCCGCCGCGGCACGCTGCGCGCCATCGACGACGTCTCCTTCGACATCGCCAAGGGCGAGGTGCTGGGGGTAGTCGGCGAATCCGGCGCCGGAAAATCCGTCACCGGCCTCGCGGTAATCGGCCTGATCGATCCTCCCGGCCGCATCGCCGGCGGCGAGATTCATCTCGCCGGCCTGCGCATCGACAATCTGCCGCCGGAAGAGATGCGCCGCATCCGCGGCAAACGCATCGGCATGATCTTCCAGGATCCCCTCACCTCGCTCAATCCGCTGTACCGGGTCGGCGACCAGATCGTGGAAACCATCCGGACCCACCTCAATCTGTCCGAACAGGCGGCCCGCCGCCGCGCCATCGACCTGCTCGCCGAAGTCGGCATCCCCGCGCCGGAAAAGCGCATCGACGGCTATCCGCACGAGTTCTCCGGCGGCATGCGCCAGCGCGTCGTGATTGCGCTCGCGATCTGCGCCGAGCCTGAGCTGATCATCGCGGACGAGCCGACCACAGCGCTCGACGTCTCCGTCCAGGCGCAGATCATCTCACTGATCAAGCGGCTCGGGCGCGACCACGGCACCGCGGTGATGCTGGTGACCCACGACATGGGCGTGATCGCGGAGACCTCGGACCGCGTCGCGGTGATGTACGCCGGCCGCGTCGCCGAGATCGGTCCAGTGCAGGACGTCGTGAGGAACCCGCTGCATCCTTACGCAAAAGGATTGATGGGCGCGATCCCGACGCTCGCGGGCGAGGACAAGCGCCTGGTGCAGATCCCCGGCTCCATGCCGCGCCTGTCGGCGATTCCGCGCGGATGCTCGTTCAATCCGCGCTGCGCGTTCGCATTCGACCGCTGTCGTGTCGATCGGCCCGAGCCACTGCCGCAAGGCGCCCAATCGGTCGCCTGCCATCTCTATGACAATGTGCCGGCGGAGAGCGCGGCATGAGCGCCCCTTTCGTCCAGGCCACAAATCTGCGCCGCGTCTTCGATGTCTCGAAGCCCTGGCTCAACCGCGTGCTGGAAGGCGGGCATCTCGAATATCTCAAGGCTGTCGATAACGTCACCTTCGACATCAGGAAGGGCGAGACCTTTGCGCTGGTCGGCGAGTCCGGCTCCGGCAAGACCACGGTGGCGCGGATGGTGGTCGGCCTGTTGCCGCCGAGCTCCGGCGACGTCCAGATCGACGGCGTCTCGATGGGGGATCCGCGGCAGGCGCCGGCGCGGCGAAAGCTGCGCCGCCGCATCCAGATGATCTTCCAGGATCCCTATGCGAGCCTGAATCCGCGCTTCCGGGTCGATGCCATCATCTCCGAGCCGATCCGCGCCTTCGACCTGATCCAGGGCGAGCGCGACATCCAGGCGCGCGTCGGCGAGCTGCTCAGCCTCGTCGGCCTGCATCCCGACGACCGGCTGAAGTTTCCGCACGAGTTCTCCGGCGGCCAGCGCCAGCGTATCGCGATCGCGCGGGCGCTCGCGTCCGATGCCGAGTTCATCGTCTGCGACGAGCCGACCTCGGCGCTCGACGTCTCGGTGCAGGCGCAGATCCTGAACCTGATGCGCGACCTCCAGGACAAGTTCGGCCTGACCTACATGTTCATCAGCCACAACCTCGCCGTGGTCCGTCACATGGCGAGCCGCGTCGGCGTGATGTATCTCGGCCGCATCGTCGAGATCGCGGAAGGCCGCGAGCTGTTTGCCCGGCCGCGCATGCCCTACACCAAGATGCTGCTGGGCGCCGTGCCCGATCTTGCCATGAGCGGCCGCCAGCGCATTCCGGTCAAGGGCGAGATTCCGAACCCGATCAATCCGCCGCCCGGCTGCGCCTTCAATCCGCGCTGTCCGCTGGCGTTCGATCTCTGCCGCAAGGAAGCCCCGGAACTGATCGGCGGCGTCGCCTGCCATGCGGTTAACACCGCGCCGGTCCCGGCGTGACGCGCGCGTGCCATGCGGCCTGCGCATTGGCGGCACGGCATCGCCTGTGATCAATTGCGCGCGCCACAACTAAGGTAACGAAATCCCATGGCCAGCAACGTCAATCCGGATCCCTTCACGACGCGCCCCGAGATCGAGGGCACGTTCGGGGTCGTCGCCACCACGCACTGGATCGCGACCGCCGTCGGCATGGCCATTCTGGAAAAGGGCGGCAACGCCTTCGATGCCGGCGTCGCCACCGCTTTCACGCTCCAGGTGGTCGAGCCGCATCTGAACGGCCCCGGCGGCGACGTGCCTGTCATCGTGCACGACGTGAAGCGCGGCCGCACCGAGGTGATCTGTGGCCAGGGCCCGGCGCCGGCGCGCGCCACCATCGCGCATTACAGGAGCGAAGGCCTCGACATGGTGCCGGGCACCGGCCTGCTCGCCGCCTGCGTGCCCGGGACCTTCGAATCCTGGATGATGCTCTTGCGAGACTACGGCACCATGCGCGTACGCGACGTGCTGGAGCCCGCGATCTCCTACGCGCGCGACGGCTATCCGCTGGTCGAGCGCGCCTGCGCCACGATCCAGACCGTCGAGCAGCTATTCCGCAAGCACTGGCCGACCTCGGCCGCGGTGTATCTTCCCAATGGCGAGGTGCCGAAACCCGGCACGCTCTTCACCAACAAGACGCTGGCCGCGACCTATGCCCGCATTCTCAGCGAGGCCGAGAGCGGCGACGGTGGCCGCGACGCCGAGATCGAGCGTGCGCGAAGGGCCTGGTCGCACGGCTTCGTCGCGGAAGCCATCGACAAATTCTGCCGCACGCAAGAGGTGATGGACGTCAGCGGTTCGCCGCATCGCGGCGTTCTCTCGGCCGACGACATGGCGCGCTGGCAGCCGACCATCGAGGCGCCGCTTACCTACGACTATGGCCGCTACACCGTCTGCAAGGCCGGCGTCTGGAGCCAGGGCCCGGTCACGCTGCAACAGCTCGCACTGCTCAAGGGCTTTGCGCTCGACGGACTCGACCCGACTGGGCCGGAATTCATCCATCTCCAGATCGAATGCGCCAAGCTCGCCTTCGCCGACCGCGAAAAGTTCTACGGCGATCCGAAGTTCAGCGAGATCCCGATCGCGACGCTGCTGTCGGATGCCTATAACGACGAACGCCGCAAGCTCGTCACCGACAAGGCCTCGCTCGACTTCCGCCCCGGTTCGGTCGAGGGCTTTGGCGGTGTCGTCAAGCTGCGGCGCGCCGAAGGCCAGCGCGAAGCGGTCGGCGCGCTCGGCGCCGGCGAGCCGACGGTCGGACGCTTCGGCGAGGTACGCGGCGACACCGTGCATTTCGACATCATCGACAAGGCCGGCAATATGGTCTCCTCGACGCCATCGGGCGGCTGGCTGCAATCTTCGCCGATCATTCCGGAGCTCGGCTTCTGCCTCGGCAGCCGCGCGCAGATGTTCTGGCTGGAGGAAGACCATCCCGCCGCGCTTGCGCCGGGCAAGCGGCCGCGCACCACGCTGTCGCCGACCATGGCGCTGCGCGACGGCGAGCCGTATCTCGCCTGGGGCTCGCCGGGCGGCGACCAGCAGGACCAATGGATCACGCAATTCTTCCTGCGCCACGTCCATTGCAATCTCAACCTTCAGGAATCGATCGACGCACCGGCCTGGCATTCCGAGCATTTCCCGATCTCGTTCTGGCCGCGCACCGCGCGCCCCGGCGTGCTCGTGGTCGAGAACCGCGTACCGAAGGCAGCGATCGAGAATCTGCGCGAGCGCGGACATATCGTCGAGATCGGGCCCGACTGGTCGGAAGGCCGCCTCACCGCGGCCTCGCGCGTCGGGGTGCGCCGCCGCGCCGCCGCCAATCCGCGCGGCATGCAAGGCTACGCAGCAGGACGCTGATGGACAGAATATGACCTGGTCGATCATCGCACGCGATCCTGCCACCGGCCAGTTCGGCATCGCGGTTGCGACCCGCTTCTTCGCCGTCGGCGCGCGCGTGCCCTATATCGCCGCCGGCCTCGGCGCGATCGCAACCCAGGCCTTCGTGAATCCCTATTACGGCATCGACGGCGTCAAGCTCTTGCGTGAAGGCTTGAACGCGCATGACGTACTCGCCAGCCTGCTCGCGACCGACGACGGGCGCGAAAGCCGCCAGATCCACATCATGGACGCGAGCGGCGAGATTGCTGCGCACACCGGGCGCGACTGCGTCGACTGGTGCGGCCACATCGCGGGCAGCGGCTTCTCCATCGCCGGCAACATGCTCGCGGGTGCCGACGTGCTCGACGAGACCGCCAAGACCTACATCGCCAATGACAGCCTGCCCTTCCCGCGCCGCCTGCTCGCGGCGATGCGCGCGGGCGAAGCCGCCGGCGGCGACAAACGCGGCAAGCAGTCTGCTGCGCTCCTGATCCACGGCGAGGAGGAATGGCCGGCGCTGGACATTCGCGCCGACGACCATTCCGATCCGCTCGGCGAGCTCGAGCGGCTCGAACGGGTCAGCCACGAGCTCTGGGTGCATTTCCGCAACTCCATGCCGACGCGGCAGAACCCGGCCGGCAACACCGATCGCAGCGTCATCGACGCGAGCATCGCCGCGGCCCGTGCAAGACAATCATGAGCACAAGCCCTCTCATCGAGATCAAGGATCTGCGCATCCGCTTCCACGGCGACGATGGCCGCGTCACCCATGCGGTGGACAGTGTAGATCTCAGCGTCGCCAATGGCGCGACGCTCGGCCTCGTCGGCGAATCCGGCTGCGGCAAGAGCGTGACGTCGCTCGCGATCATGGGATTGCTGCCGAAGCAAAGCACGGAGATATCGGGCGCGATCCGCTTCGACGGCTTCGATTTGCTGAAGACCCCGGACCAGACCTTGCGCGACCTCCGCGGCAACCGGCTCGCGATGATCTTCCAGGAGCCGATGACCTCGCTCAACCCGAGCTTCACCATCGGCGACCAGATCATCGAGACCATCCTGCGCCATCGCGGCGGCTCGCGGCGCAGCGCTCGGGAGCGCGCGATCGAGCTGTTGCGCCGCGTCCACATCCCCTCGCCCGAACGGCGCGTCGACGAATATCCGCACAAGCTTTCCGGCGGCATGCGCCAGCGCGTGATGATCGCGATGGCCCTGGCCTGCGACCCCCGCCTCCTGATCGCGGACGAGCCGACCACCGCGCTCGACGTCACCCTGCAGGCGCAGATACTTGAACTGATGCGCGAGTTGAAGGCGGCGAGCGGTGCGGCGATCATCCTGATCACGCACGACCTCGGCGTGGTCGCCGAGGTCTGCGACGAGGTCGCGGTGATGTATGCCGGCGAGATCGTCGAGCGCGCGCCGGTGGATGAATTGTTCGCCGCCCCGCAGCATCCCTACACCGTCGGCCTGCTCGGCTCGATCCCGCGGCTCGACCACCGTGCCGAGCAGCTCGCGACGATCGAAGGCATGGTCCCGAACATGGCGCAACCGCCCGCCGGATGCCGCTTCGCCGCACGGTGCCCCTTCGTTCTCGACGCCTGCACCAGGGCGCCGCCGCCGCTCGTGGAAATCGGCCCGGGTCACCTCTCGCGCTGCATCCGCGCACCGCTCGAACTTCTGGTGTCGTGATGGCGCTCCTCGAGGTCGAAGGTCTGGTCAAGCATTTCGTCGCCGAGCGCTCGCTGTTCGGCCGGGCGCTCGCGCATGTCAAGGCGGTCGATGGCGTCAGCTTCTCGCTCGAGGCCGGCAAGACGCTGGCCCTGGTCGGCGAATCCGGTTGCGGCAAATCCACCGTCAGCCGTCTGGTGCTGCGGCTGATCGAGCCTGATGCGGGCACTGTGCGCTTCGACGGCCGCGACCTGCTCTCGCTCGACGCCGGAGCGCTCCGCGCCTTCCGCCGCGAAGCGCAGATCATCTTCCAGGATCCCTACGCCTCACTCAATCCGCGCATGACGGTCGGCCAGATCCTGACGGAGCCGCTGGCGCTGCACGATCTCGTCCCACCCGCACGGCGGCGCGAACGGGTCGCGGAAATCCTGCGGCTGGTCGGGCTGGAGCCGCGGCTCGAGCGACGCTATCCGCACGAATTCTCCGGCGGCCAGCGCCAGCGCATCGCCATTGCCCGTGCGCTCGCGGTCGAGCCAAAATTGATCATCTGCGACGAGCCGGTCTCGGCGCTCGACGTCTCGATCCGCTCGCAGATCCTGAACCTCCTGCGCGAGCTCCAGGACCGGCTCGGCCTTGCCTACATTTTCGTCTCGCATGACCTCGCCGTGGTCAAGCACATCGCCGACCACGTCGCGGTGATGAATCTCGGACAGATCGTCGAAACCGCGGAGGCGGACGCGCTGTTTGCCGCGCCCCGGCACCCCTATAGCCGCGCCCTGCTGTCCGCGATTCCCGTGCCCAAACCGCAGGCAAAAAGCAGCCGGATTGTGCTCCAGGGGGAGATCCCCAGCGCGCTCAATCCGCCGCCGGGATGCCGCTTCCACACCCGCTGTCCCTATGTCGTGGACCGCTGCCGCAGCGAAATGCCTCAGCTTGTCTCGGATGGCATCGGACATGCAACAGCTTGCCACCGAACGTCGGAACTGCCGTCCTCCGCGGCCATCGTCCCCATGGATGGCGGCTTCTCGCCGGTTCTCGAAAAATTGGTTGCCGCCTTCAGCGGCGGTCCGGAAGCAGCACGCGGCGGCGGGGTTAGTTCATTGGGGACGGACCCCGCATAGCCGTGAAACAGAGGTCGAGAGCGATGAGCTTTATGCGTTTGACAATCCTGGCGTCGGCCTTGCTGACGTCGCTCGTGGGCACGGCCCAGGCTCAGACCACGCTTCGCATCGGGATCGCCGAAGACCCCGACATCCTCGATCCCAGCATCGGCCGCACCTATGTCGGCCGCATCGTATTCTCCGCGTTCTGCGACAAGCTGTTCGACATCGACGAGAAGCTCAACATCGTGCCGCAGCTCGCGCTGTCTCACGAGACGTCGGCCGACGGCAAGGAGATGACGATCAAGCTCCGGCCAGGCGTCAAATTCCACGATGGCGAGCCGCTGGACGCCGAAGCCGCAAAATTCTCGATCGAACGTCACATGACGCTGCCGGCCTCGTTCCGGAAGTCCGAGCTCGCCAGCGTCGACCATGTCGAGGTCGTCGATCCCCTGACCATCAAGCTGGTGCTCAAGACGCCGTACTCGCCCCTGATCGCCCAGCTCACCGACCGCTCCGGCATGATGGTCTCGCCCAAGGCGGCGAAGGAGGCCGGTGACAAGTTCGGCCTGCATCCGGTCTGCGCAGGTCCCTACAAGTTCGTCGAGCGCGTGCAGCAGGATCGCATGGTGTTCGAGAAGTTCGCCGACTACTGGAACAAGGACAACATCCATATCGACCGCGTCGTGTTCCTGCCGATCGTCGATGCCACGGTGCGCCTTGCCAACCTCAAGTCCGGCGGACTCGATCTGATCGAGCGCGTGCTCGCCACCGACATCAAAGACGTCCGCGCCGATCCCAAGCTGGTGCTGTCGACGGCGCCCGAGCTCGGCTATCAGGGCCTGACCATCAACATCGGCAACGACAAGACCAAGGGGCCACTCAGCCAATCCGCGAAGGTGCGTCAGGCACTCAGCCTGTCGATCGATCGCGAGGCCATCAACCAGGTCGTATTCAACGGCGAGTTCACGCCGGGCAATCAATGGGTCAGCCCGACGCATCCATACTATCAGAAGGCTTTCCCCATTCCGGGTCGCGACATCGCCAAGGCCAAGGCGCTGTTGAAGGAAGCCGGTGTCAGCCTGCCCGTCACCGTCGACTACATGGTGCCAAAGGGCACCGAGTACGAGGCCGTCGCCCAGGTCGTGCAGTCCATGGCCGCCGAGGCAGGCTTCGACATCAAGGTCCGCGTCGTCGAATTCGCGACCACCTTCAAGCAGGCGCAGGCCGGCGAGTTCCAGGTGTTCCAGATCAACTGGAGCGGACGCATCGACCCGGACGGCAATTCCTACATCTTCATGCGCAGCAAGGCGCCGCAGAACGACGGCGTGTACTCGAACCCCGAGGCCGACAAGCTGATGGAAGAGGGACGGGCCACATCGAATGTCGAGGAGCGCAAGGCGATCTACGCCAAGCTGACCAAGATCCTGCTCGACGACCTGCCGATCATCTACATCTATCACCGTACTCTCCTGATCGCGCATACGAAGAAGCTCGAGGGCTACCGGCAGATGCCCGATGGCCTCGTGCGCGTGGTCGGGTTGAAGTTCAAGTGATCGCGGCATTAACCGGGAAACGCGTGGGGCCATGCTGAACTTCCTCGCCCACCGCATCGCGCAGATCGTGCCGACACTGTTCTTCGTGTCGGTGCTGATCTTTTCGCTCCAGCAATTGCTGCCCGGCGATCCGGCGCTGGTGATGGCCGGCGAGGAACGCGATCCCGCCGCGATCGAGCAGATCCGGCAGCAGTACAAGCTCGATCAGCCGATCCCCGTGCAATATGCCTACTGGCTCAAGGGAGTCCTCACCGGCAATTTCGGCGAGTCCTTGCGCAACAAGATGCCGGTGCGCGAGCTGATCGCGCAGAAGCTGCCGGTGACGCTCCAGCTCGGCTCGATGGCGATCCTGATCGCGTTCTTGATCGGCATTCCCGCCGGCATCATCTCCGCAGTGAAGAAGGGCACGGCCTGGGACTATGGCGCGAATTTGTTTGCGCTGTGGGGCATCTCGACGCCGAATTTCTGGCTCGGGATCCTGCTGATCTTCCTGTTCTCGATCAAGCTCGGCTGGCTGCCGGCCTCGGGCTACGTGCCGCTGACCGAGGACTGGCGTGCGAGCCTGGCCGCCACCATCATGCCCGCCTTCGTGCTCGGCAACGCGATTTCCGCGATCCTGATGCGGCACACCCGCAGCGCCATGCTCCAGGTGCTGGAAAGCGACTATGTCCGCACGGCGCGCGCGAAGGGATTGTCGGAGCGCTCCGTCATCCTCAAGCACGCGATGCGCAATGCGCTGACGCCGATCATCACGCTCGGCGCGCTCGAGCTTGGCACGCTGTTGTCGGGCGCCGTGCTGACGGAGCAGATCTTCTCCATTCCCGGCTTCGGCAAGCTGATCGTGGACGCCGTCTTCAACCGCGACTACGCGGTCGTGCAGGGCGTGGTGCTGGTGACGGCCACGGTCTACATCACCCTCAACCTCGTTGCCGACGTCGCCTATATTCTCGTCAATCCGCGGCTGCGGGGCTAGCGCCATGACCGATGCCGCATTGCCCGCCGCCCCCTCCGCCGCGCACGCGTCCGAACTAGACAGCCCGGCGCGCCGCGCACGGCGGCGGTTGTTCAAGCGCAAGGCCGCCGTATTCGGACTCGTCGTGATCACGGCGTTCATCCTGCTTGCGGCGCTTGCTCCTCTCATCGTCCCCTACGATCCCATCGCGACGAGCTGGAGCCTGGTACGCAAGCCGCCGACCGCGGCGCACTGGTTCGGCACCGACGAGCTCGGCCGCGACATCCTCAGCCGCGTCGTCTACGGCGCGCGCGCCTCCCTGCTCGCGGGCCTGATCTCGGTCGCGATCGCGCTCGGCGTCGGCGTGCCGCTCGGCCTGCTTGCCGGCTATCGCGGCGGATTTGTCGATGCGCTGATCAGCCGGATCACGGACGCGATGCTGGCCTGCCCGTTCCTGATCCTGGCGATCGCGCTGGCCGCGTTTCTCGGTCCGAGCCTCGGCAATGCGATGATCGCGATCGGCATCTCGGCGACCCCGATCTTCATCCGCCTGACCCGCGGCCAGGTGCTGAGCGTCAAGGCCGAGGATTATGTCGAGGCCGCGCGCGCCCTCGGCAACCCCGGCTGGCGGATCGCGTTCTCGCACATCCTGCCCAACATCCTGCCGGCGCTGCTGGTGCAGGCGACGCTGTCGATCGCCGCCGCCATCATCGCCGAGGCGGCGCTCTCGTTCCTTGGCCTTGGTCAGCAGCCGCCGGCACCGTCCTGGGGCAGCATGCTCAATGCGGCGCAGCGCTTCCTGACCCAGGCGCCTTGGATGGCGATCTGGCCGGGGCTTGCGATCTTCCTCGTGGTGCTGTCGCTGAACCTGCTCGGCGACGGCCTGCGCGACGCGCTCGATCCAAGGCAGCGATAAAGCTAGCTCAAGGCCCGCCCTCCACCTCTCCCCGACGGGGAGAGGTAAAGATCAACCGCCAGCGCTAGATCACTGCCTCGCGCATCACGCGGCGGCAATCCATCTCGTATTCGAGATCGACCACCGGCGGGCGGGCATAATGCCAGGTCAGGCCGGAGCGCAGCGCGCCACGGCGGACCAGCTCGTCGACCAGCGCGTGGTGGAAGTCATGCACGGAATAGGCCTGCACGCCGGTGGTGTCCTTCCAGCCGAAGCCGAAGGCCGCCATCCGGTTTTCCATCTGCGAGGTGGTGGTGAACCGTACCTTCTCGCGCAGCCCCTCCGGGCTGAGGTCGCGGTAGCGCACCGTGCGCTCGACGTAGCTTCCGCTGCCCTCGCGTGCTTCGGCACCGCCGGCGATCACGAAGCTCGGCGCCTTCGACCGCGTCGGGCGCGTGAAGGAGAACGCGTAGAACGATGGCTCGGTCGGCGGATCGATCTCGGGACAGACATTGCTGCGCGCCACCGGATTGGTGGTGCCGTCGAAGATGCCCCATTCGGACAGCGTCTTCACATAGTGCAGGTTGAACGCACGAAAGCCCTCCTCGCTGAAGGCGGCCGGTGAGCGCAACTCGCAGGCGCAGAACGCCGTCAGCGGACGTCCGGCTTCCTGGATGAATTTCGCCGCGAGCGCAAAGCCCTCGGCAAGCGGCACTAGGCGATCGAACCGGACGCGCTCGATCTCATAGCCGTCATCCGCGGCCGCGCCGGCCGAATACTGGAACACGGATGGAATGAAACGATAATTGCCCGCAGAGAACTCACGCGTCATGACGAACTCCTATTCCAGTTGCATGCGAATGCCCTTGGCGCCGTTGAGCAAGCGCCTCAGGTGAAAACCGGCCAACGCATCGTCGGCGTGCATCCCGACCAGCGCGGCAAAGGCCGGCATGGCGGCTGCGTCGCCGGCCTCCATCTTGGCGAAGGCTTCGGAATACCGTGTTGTCGCCGCCGCCTCGAATTTCGCCGGCGCCAGTGGTTCGAACGCGCGCAGGGGTTCGCTGCGCCCGCGCAACATCAGGTCACCCACGGGACGGCCATGGAAATTTACGGCCCCCTCGGCGATGCTGGCACTGACGCAGATGCGTGTTCCCAGGTGCTTGTTCGCAGCCTCCAGCCGGGCCGCGATATTGATGGAGTCGCCATAGGCGGTGTAATCGAAGAAACGATTGCCGCCGAAATTGCCGACCAGCGCCGGGCCCGCATGGGCACCGATGCGGGTCGCCCCGAAATTGACGCCTCTCGCCTTCCAGCGCGCGGAGAAATCCTCCGCCCAGGCATCGAGATCATGCGCACAGGCGACCGCGCGCGTCGCATAGTCCGGCTGGTCGCCAGGCGCGTTGAACAGCACCTGAATCGCATCGCCGATGATTTTGGCGACCGTCCCCTCATGCGCGAAGACGATCTCGGTCATGCCGCCGACATACTCGTTGAGGAGCTCGCCGAGCGTCTGCGGGGCCGCGCTCTCGACCAGCGATGTGAATCCGGTGATGTCGGTGAAGAGGGTGGCGACATCGCGCCACTGCACCTCCATGCTGCCTTCGACATCCGCCGCCAGGCGCCTTGCGATCTCCGGCGAGAAGAAGCGCGACAGTGAGGCATGGGCGCGCTCGGCTTCCATCTGGCGCCGCCGCACCTCGCGCAGCATCTCCACGTGGCCGATGGTCTTCTGGATCGTGGCCTCCAGATCGGCGAAGTCGATCGGCTTGGTCAGAAAGTCAAACGCGCCGCGGTTCATGGCGATGCGGATGTTGCTCATGTCGCCATAGGCGGAGACGATGATGGTCGACTTCTTGTCCTCTGCCTCCTGAATCTTCGCCAGCAGCGACAGCCCGTCCATCCGCGGCATGTTGATGTCGGAGACCACCATGTCGACATGCGGATTCTGCTCAAGTGCCTGCAGCGCCTCGAGG
Organism: Bradyrhizobium sp. USDA 3311; assembly: GCF_054062495.1. Lineage (NCBI taxonomy): Bacteria > Pseudomonadati > Pseudomonadota > Alphaproteobacteria > Hyphomicrobiales > Nitrobacteraceae > Bradyrhizobium > Bradyrhizobium sp. USDA 3311. The sequence goes on from NZ_JBSSFI010000001.1 coordinate 7,947,375, forward strand.
CCGTCGCGGGCGAACATGAGGGTGAGCAGTCCATCGCGAATCTGCCTGCGAAACTTTTGCAGGATCAGCGCCTCGAGGTCCGGCTCGTCGTCGACGAAGAGGATGGTCGCGGTCATGCGGCTTGCTCGAGCCTCGTGTCGATCTCCTGGCGCAGCAGCGCAAAGTCGATCGGCTTGGTCAGGAGCGCGTCGGCGCCTCGCTCGATCGCCTTTCTGCGCGTCTCGGCGTCGCCATAGGCGGTGATCATGATGACGGGAACGTGCGGATAGTCGGCGCGCACCTTCGGCAGCATGTCGAGCCCGCTCATGCCGGGCATGTTGACGTCCGACAGAATCAGGATCAGCGAAGGATCGCGAACTTCGGCGGCACGCCTCAGCGCATCGGCCGCAGAGGGAGCAAATTCCATCTGGAAGCGGCCGGCGCGCAGGTCGCGCCGGAAGTGCTGCCTGAACAGCGGCTCGACGTCGGGCTCGTCATCGACGACCAGGATATAAACGTTCAAGTCTTGCCTCCGGCAGTGTCGCCCGCTGCCATCGTGCGCGGCAGCGTGATGATGAATTCGGTGAATATACCGGGCTCGGTCTTCACGTCGATCGTGCCGCCGTGCTGCTTCACGACGATGTCATGGCTCATGGACAGGCCGAGCCCGGTGCCCTCACCGGCCGGCTTGGTCGTGAAGAACGGATTGAACAATTTTTCCTTCACCTCGGGCGGAATCCCGGTGCCATTGTCGCGGATCCGGATCTCGACCGTGTCGCCGAGGCTCCTGGTTGCGGCACTCAGGATCGGCTCAAAACTGTCCGCTACGCTCTCCTTGCGCTTGGCCGCGGCATAGAAGCCGTTCGAGATCAGGTTGAGGAAGACGCGCGTGATCTCCTGCGGATAGATGTCGACCAGGCCGGCGGCGGGGTCGAACGCGCGCTGGAGCGTGACGTTGAAGGCGGGCCTTTCGGCGCGCGCGCCGTGATAGGCGAGATTGAGGCTCTCCTCCATGACCGCATTGATATCGACGGGGCGATGTTCGCCGGAACCCTGGCGCGAGTGCACCAGCATGTTCCTGACGATGGAATCGGCGCGCTTGCCGTGCTGCACCACCTTCTCGAGATTGCCCCTGAGCATGGCGGTCAGCTCGTCAACTTCCGCCTTGGTCTTGCCGTCGAGCTTTGCCGCTTCGAGCACCTCGTTGAGCTCGTCGATCAGCTCGGTCGAAACCGACGAGAAATTGTTGACGAAGTTGAGCGGGTTCTTGATCTCGTGGGCGATGCCGGCGGTGAGCTGGCCGAGGGAGGCGAGCTTCTCGGTCTGGATCAGTCGGTCCTGCGCGGCGCGCAGATCATCGAGCGATCGCGACAGCTCTCTGGTGCGTTCCTGGACCTCCTCGAACAATCGGACATTCTCGATCGCGATGAGGGCCTGATCTGCAAATGTGGTGGCGAGTTCGATTTGCTTGTCGCTGAACGGCCGCACCATATGCCGCGTCAAGACAAACACGCCGATTGGCGTCCCCTCTCGCAGCAGAGGCACACCGAGCATCGTACGCACGTTTGAACGCCTTCGAGCGGACGAAGGCGCATATTCCGGGTCGGCCTGCACATCCGGGACATGAACCGTTTTGGCGTCGAGCAGCGTACGCCCGACCACACTTCCCCGCTCGGGTACGGAAGCGAATGTCCGAAGCTTGTTTTCCTGCTCCGCGTCAAGCCCGCAGCTTGCCGCCAAATAGAAGACGCCGTCGCTAGGCCGAAAGATCGTGCCTTCGTCCGCGTCACACAAGCGCGCCGCCGAGCCCACAAGGGTGTTCAACACGGTTTGCAGGTCGAACGCCGAACGGCTGATGACTTTCAGCACATCGGCGGTCGCCGTCTGCTGCTGCAACGACTCGCTCAATTCCGCGGTCCGCTGCTCGACCTTGTTTTCAAGGTCGGCATAGGATTCCTGCAAGCGCGCGCCCATCTCGTTGAACTGGTCGGCGAGCCCTTCGAGTTCGTCGCCGGTCCGGATCGCGATGCGCTGGGAGAAGTCGCCACCCCCGATCCGCTCGGCGCCGCTGCGCAGCGCCTGGATCGGTCCCACCATGCGGCGCGCGAGGAATATCCCCGCAAGCACCGCGAAGATCGACGCCGCGAGCAGCACGATCGCAAGCCGCTGCAACGAGGCATAGAGCGCGGCATAGGCCTCCTCGACCGGCAGCTCCACGAACATGGTCCAGTGCAGCGGCTCGATCGGGGCCGATGCGGTCAGCACCTTCCGCCCCTGGATGTTGCGCGCTTCAGGAAGCGGATCGGACATGGTGCCGCCTCCGGCCTGCGCGGCGCGCACCTGCGCGAGCCCGGACATATCGGTGTTGCGCAGGACCAGGCTGATATCGGGATGCGCGATCAGGCGCCCCTCCGGCCCGACCACGTAGGCGTTTCCGTGCTCGCCGACCTTGATCTGGGAGACGACGTCCCAGATCAGCTTCAGATTGACCTCGGCGATGCTGACGCCGGCATCCTTGCGCGCGCCGGCCAGCGCCAGCGTCATGTAGGGCTCGGAGTCCCTGCGGAAATAGACCGGCCCGTAATAGACCTTGTGCGCGACCGCCTCGGTGAACTTTGGATCCCCCGACAGGTCGATCCCACTGTCGATCGCGTCCATCGCCAACCGCGAGACCCGCAACCGCTCCTTGCCGCTCGAATCCACCTGGGCGAGCTCGGTGATCCCTGGCACCTGACGCAGCAGCCGCAGCGCGTCGAACCGGCGCTGCTCGATCGAGCCCGCCGACCACGGCAGCTGCGTGGTCCAGCCGAGCTGGCTCTCGATCTCCTTGACGAACTGGCCGATCTTGGCGGCCGCCGCCTCGGCCTGCTCATGCTGGACCCGGATCAGCGAGGCCTTGTGCTCACGATAATAGAAGAAGACTTCGAACAGCCCGTTGGCGAGCAGCGCAACGGCGACGACGGCCACGAACAGCGCGACGTATTTGGTGAACAGCCGGGTCCTGATCCCCCGCCCCACCGCCTCGCCGGCCACGGCCCCATCCGGGGCCGCGCTCGGCAACGTCCTGGCTTGCGGGGCGTCGGGATGCAGGGAGAGGCTCATCCGGCGGAATCTAGCAAGAAGACGCGACGTTGTCTCTCGCGAGCGCGGCAAAGGGCCCGCCCGACGGCCGCGGTGGCCGCCGCATCAGCGTCGCCGGGCACAACAAAAAAGGCGGCAGCGGATTGGCCGCTACCGCCCTTTGCTTCGTTGCTTCCGGCCTCAGGTCGGCCGCAGCGCCTTGGCACCGAGGTCGAGCTCGTTGACCTGCTTGTTCCGCTCGGAATCGGCCGCCGCGCGATGGTCGGTCGCCAGCACCACGTAGACGGCGGGCAACACGAACAGCGTGAACAGCGTGCCGATCGACATGCCGGCAACGACGACCAGACCGATCGAGAAGCGGCTGGCGGCGCCCGCGCCGGTCGCGGTCAGGAGCGGGATCAGGCCCGTCACCATCGCGGCCGTGGTCATCAGGATCGGCCGCAGGCGGATGCGGGCCGACATCTCGATGGCAGAGCGGCGATCGAGCCGCTCGTTGACCTGGAGCTCGTTGGCAAACTCCACCATCAGGATGCCGTGCTTGGTGATCAGGCCGACCAGGGTGAGCAGACCGACCTGGGTGTAGATGTTCATGGTCGCCACGCCAAAGAACAGCGGGATCAGCGCGCCGACGATCGCCATCGGCACCGAGATCATGATCACCAGCGGGTCACGCAAGCTCTCGAACTGGGCCGCCAGCACCAGGAAGATGATGATCAGCGCGAAGCCGAAGGTGATCGCGAGCTGGTTGCCTTCCTGCACATACTGCCTGGAGTCCGCGAGATAGTCGTGGCTGAAACCCTGCGGCAGCTTCTTGGCCTCGCCTTCGAGGAAGTCGACCGCAGCACCAACAGTCACGCCAGGCATCGGCACGGCCGAGAACGTCGCCGAATTGAGCTGGTTGTAGTGGGTCAGCGAGTTCGGGTCGGTCTTGGTCCTGATCGAGACCACGGTCGACAGCGGAAGCTGCTGGCCGGTATTGGTCGTCACATAGTAGCCGCCGAGCGATTCCGGCGACAGCCGATTGCCCCGGGGCACCTGCGGAATCACCTGGTAGGAGCGCCCCTCGAGATTGAAGCGGTTGACGTAATTGCCGCCAAGCAGCACCGCGAGCGTGCTGCCGAGGTTCTGCATGTTGATGCCAAGGTCCTGGGCCTTGGTACGGTCGATCGTGACCTGCACGTTCGGCTGGTTATAGGCGAGGTCGCTGTCGGAGACGATGAACATGCCGCTCTTGCGCGCGGCGTCCTTCAGCTTCTCCATCTGCTCATAGACCGTCTGGAATCCGGCGGTGGAGTTGATCACCATCTGCACCGGCAGGCCGCCGGGTCCGCCGGGCAGCGGCGGCAGGTTGAAGGCGAAAGCCTGCACGCCCTCGATCTTGGAGAGCTCGGCCTGCACCAAGGACTTCAACTGGATCGACGAACGCTTGCGCTCCTCCCACGGCTTCAGCAGCATGCCGGCGATGCCGCCCTGCGGACCGTTGATGCCGTTCAGCACGAAGCGCAGATCGGTCTCCGGGAACTTCTGGAATTTCTCGTCGAGCTTTTCGCCGTAGAAATCGACATAGTCGATATTGGCGTATTTCGGCGCCTTGGTCACCGCGAACACGATGCCCTGGTCTTCCTCCGGCGCCAGCTCCTTCGACGTGTGCATGTAGAGGAAGCCGACCAGCCCGAGGATCGTCACCGCGAACAGGCCGGTGATGGCCTTGTAGTCGAGCGAGCGATCGAGCCTGCGGCCATACCAGCGCGTCAGGGCGCCGAACACCTTGTTGACGGCCTTGGCGAAGCGGCCCTCTTCGGTGTTCTTGAGCAACACCGAGCACATCATCGGCGACAGCGTCAGCGCGATCACGCCTGACACGATCACCGAGCCTGCGAGCGTGAAGGCGAATTCGCGGAACAGCGAACCGGTGAGACCGCCGAGGAAGCCGATCGGCGCGTACACGGCCGCGAGCGTGATCGTCATCGAGACAACGGGACCGACGATTTCACGCGCGCCTTGCAGCGATGCCTGGACCGGCGTCTTCCCTTCCTCCAGATGGCGATGGATGTTCTCCACCACCACGATGGCGTCGTCGACCACGAGGCCGATCGCAAGCACCATCGCGAGCAGCGTCAAGAGGTTGAAGCTGAAGCCGAACGCCAGCATCAGCGTGCAGACGCCGATCATCGACAGCGGAATGGTGACGACGGGAATGATGACCGAGCGGAGCGAGGCCAGGAACAGGAAGATCACCACGATCACGATGATCACGGCTTCGCCCAGCGTCTTCTCCACCTCGTCGATCGAGGACTGGATGAACTTGGTCGAGTCGTAGGCGACCTTCATCTTCATCGACGGCGGGAGATTGCGTTCCAGTTCGGGGAACAGCGCGCGCACGCCCTTCACCAGCGTCAGCGGATTGCCTTGCGGCGTTGCCTGCACACCGATGAAGATCGCATGCTCGCCGTTGAAGGCGACGCTCGCGTCCGTGCTCTGGGCTGCAAGCTCGACGGTGGCGATGTCCTCCATCCGCACGAAGCCGCCGTCCTTGGCCTTGACGATCATCTTCCTGAACTGATTGACGTCGGTCAGGCCGGTGTTCGTGGAAATGTTCGAGACGATCAGATAGCCCTTGGTCTGACCCGCCGCGGACTGGAAGTTGTTGGCGGCGATCGCGGCGGCAACATCCGCGGGCGACACGTTGCGGCCGGCCATCTTCACGGGATCGAGCCACAGCCGCATCGCAAAGGTCTGGCCGCCGAGAATGTCGGCCGAGGCCACGCCGTCGACGGTCGACAGCACCGGCTGCACCACGCGCGTCAGATAGTCGGAGATCGCCGAGCCTGACAGCTCCTCGGAGGAGAAGCCGAGATACATCACGGCCGTGGTCTGGCCCGTGGTCTTGGTGACGATCGGGTCGTTCGACTCCTTCGGGATCAGGTATTTGACAGAGTTCGTCTTGGCCAGCACCTCGGTGAGCGCCTGGTTCGGATCGAAGTTCAGCTTGATGTAGACCTGGATCGTCGAGGTGCCGAGCACGGAGGACGAGGTGATGTAGTCAACGCCCTCGGCGGAGGCGACCGCCTGCTCGATCGGCGTGGTGATGAAGCCCTGGATCAGGTCCGCGGACGCGCCGGGATAGACGGTCGTGATGTTGATGACCGTGTTCGACAGCTTCGGATATTGCCGGATCGGCAGCACCATCGCCGCGCGCAGGCCGATCAGCAGGATCAGCAGGCTGACGACGACCGACAGAACCGGACGCTTGATGAAAATATCGGTAAAGGCCATCGCGGCGATCTCGATTTCTTTTTCTTTAGAAAAGTGACCCGGCCGAGCCGGATCACTTAAGGGCGGCAAGGGGTCAGTAGCGCGGCGGCTGCGCCGGGATCTGCGGAGCCGGATCGGTCGAAATCGACACCGGCGCGCCCGATTGCAGCTTGAGCTGGCCAACGGCGACGACCTTGTCGCCCGGCTTCACACCCTTGATGATTTCGACGCGGCCTTCGACCCGGCTACCGGTCTGCACGAAAGTGCGCACCGCGGAGAGGCTGGTCTTGCCATCCTCTTCCTTCTTCTCGGTGATCACGAACACCGAATCGCCGTACAGCGTGTAATCGACCGCCGTTTCCGGCACGGTGATCACCGCCGGCTTGTCCGGCAGCACAACCGTGGTGGTCACGAACATGCCAGGCTTCAGGATCTTGTCCGGATTGGCGACGGTCGCCTGCACGCGGATGTTGCGGGTGTCGGTCGCGATCTGCGGCTCAATCGTGGTGATCTTGGCGTCGAAGGTGCGGCCCGGATAGGCGTCGACCTTCAGCCGGACCGGCTGGCCGACCTTGAGGTTGCCCGAGTCCTTTTCCGTCACCGTGAAGTTGGCCCACAGCTCCGACAGATCGGTCAGCGACACGATCGCCGTGCCGGCCGTCAGATACTGGCCGACCTCGACCTTGCGCATGCCGAGATCGCCCGAGAACGGCGCGCGCACCAGCTTCTGCGAGATCAATGCCTCGGTCTTGGCGATGCCGGCCATCGCCTGGTCGTAGGCGGCCTGCGCGGTATCGACGGTCGCCTGCGGGCCGAACTGGCGCGAGGCGAGCTGCTTGGCACGATCGAGCGAGAGCTGCGCGACGGTCGCCTGCGCCTTATAGTTGGCGAGGTCGCCCTGATCGGGCGCGTCGAACAGCTGCACCAGCGGCATGCCGGCTTCGACATGCGAACCCGGCTCGAACTTGATCTCGGTGACGCGGCCGTTGACGTCGGCGCTGACGTCGACCTGATGCACGGCGGCAAGCCCGCCGACCGCAGTCAGCAGGTTAGGCACCACCTCGGACTTCGCCTCGGCCGCACTGACCATGGTCGGCGGCGGCTTGTTGTTGGCGAAGAACTGCTTGATCATCTGGCCGCGGAAGTAATTGAACCAGACGAGGCCGCCAACGAGCGCGCCGAGCAGCGTGCCGATAATGACGAACCAGAGCACCGGCCGGACCGGACGCTTGGGAGCCTTGTCGATCGGTTCGCCCGAAATCTTGTGTTCGGTTACGATGTTCATGTCATGCGCTTTCTGCAATCGCCGTCTTGCCCGCATCCGCGGCCTGATCGCGGCCCAAATGCGAAGCAATTGCGGCGTCGTTAAGTCCAATACCTCTCAGGAGAAACTCACAGAGCTGGCGCTCCAGATCGTTCGCCTTGCCGTAAGCGAGACAGGGCGCAGCCGGCAGCCTGGTCAGCGCAACAGTCATCACCGAATGATGTGCGAACCAGAACAGGTTGAGCGGATCGCCGGTGCACGGCCGCGCGTCCCCTGCAGCAACCGCGCGCTCGAGCGAGGCGACGAAAATCGCCCCGATCAGCGTCTCGATCTTGGCATATAGCAAACGCGCGAATTCGCCATCATCCAAATGGCTCGTGGCCATCAGTCGCAGGCGCTGCGCCTCTTCCTGGTCGGGCCCGTCGGCGATCTCGAGGAAATGCTCGATCATGCCGCGGATCACTTCGACCAGAGTGGCGGTCGATGGTACCCGCCCGAGCAGCTCCATCAATGCCGGGTCCGCCTCGCATTCGTCGCTGAGGATTTCGGCGTAGAGCGCCGCCTTGGACGGGAAATGCTTGAACAGCAAGGCTTCGGAAATGGCAGCGGCGGCCGCCACGCTCTTGGTCGTGGTGCCGGTATAGCCGTGTCGGGCAAAGCAGCGCTTTGCGGCGCCGAGGATCAATTGACGCCTCAGGTCGCTCGTCATTCGCAGTGAGCTCATGGGTAGTGAGTAAGCACTCACCCACGCAAAAGTCAAGCATTATGCTGCATCGCAACCTGGAAGCGTTGTAGTTTCAGTGGAAATTGCCCCGCCTGCACGGCCCACGTGCAGACGAGGTTCGCCGCGGGGAATGGACCTAGATCGGCTGGAAGCCGAGATCGCCGCGGATCCGGTTGACGATGTAGGTCCCGTCCCGGCTTGGCAAGATCCGCTCAAGGCTGGCGCTGTCGATCTTCACATTGGCAAATCGCGGGCCCGCCGAGACGTCGTGGACGGCTTCGGCAAAGGCCTCGACGCCAGCCATCGTCGAGATCGCGCGCGCGTCCCCGATGCCGCAGGCCCGGGCGATGCCGACGAGGTCGGCGGCCGCCGAGGTGTGGCTGGTCTGGCCGCCGGTCTCGCCATAAGCCTCGTTGTCGAGCACGACGATCGAGAGGTTGGACGGCTTCTGGAGCCCGATGGTGGCAAGGCTGCCCATGCCCATCAGCATCTCGCCGTCGCCGGTGATGACCAGCACCGGCAGTTTTGGCTGCGCCAAAGCCAGCCCGAGGCCGATCATCGCGGCGCCGCCCATCCCGCCCCAGAGATAGAAGTTGCGGGCGTGGTCGCCGGCCGCGCACATGTCGTTGGTGGAGGCCCCGAGGCCGCCGATCGCAACCACGTCCTTGCGGTCCGCAAGCAGCGTCGAGACCACCTGGCGGCGGTCGAGGAGATTGGCCTTGCTCATTTGGTGAAGACCTTGGCGCCGATCAGGCGCTGCGACAACAGGACGGCGGTGGGCGTGAGCGCGTTATAGGCCTGCGCTGCGGCTGCCTCCATCACCGCCGGCACCTCGGCCGCACTGGAGGCGCGCAGCACCTTGACGCCGGAGAGCTCGAACACGCCCTGCGTGGTCGATCCCATCGGCACCTGCCACGGATTGAACTCGCCCCACTCGCCACGCATGGTCACCAGCGTGAGGAACGGAAAGCGCAGGATCGGGATCAGCGACAGCATGTTGATGCAATTGCCGACCCCGCTCGACTGCATCAGCAGGACGCCGCGCTGGCCGCCCGTCCAGGCGCCCGCGAGAAGCGCCACGCCCTCCTCCTCCGTCGTCAAGGGAATGCCGCGCATCGTGGAGGACCCCAGCACGCGCTGGATCAGCTTCGAATTGCCGGCATCGGGCACGTAAGGCACCTGCCGGACCTCGAAGCGTTGCAAGGTCGCGAAAATATCGTCCGGCCATGAAGGAGCCGTGTCGGCAGCATCCGTGCGTGCGTGCATTTTCCTGTCCGGTCGGCTAGCAAGGTGCGAAGACTGTAGACGCATGCTCGCGTCGACCAGAACAACAAAAACGGCATATCGGCCCTAACCGGCGAGTATAACGGGATGAACGCAGATGCGAAGGAGCTGGCGGCAAGCTTCGACCTCGAGAAGCTGACGCCGGAGTTCTACGACAACCCCTACCCGACCTATCGTGCACTGCGGGAGAACGAGCCGGTCAAGCGCCTGCCGAACGGCACCGTGTTCCTGACCCGCTATGACGACCTCGTCACCACCTACAAGAACACCAAGTCGTTCAGCTCCGACAAGAAGCGCGAGTTCGCGCCGAAATACGGGAACACCCCGCTCTACGAGCACCACACCACGAGCCTCGTCTTCAACGATCCGCCGGCACACACCCGCGTACGCCGCCTGATCATGGGGGCACTGTCGCCGCGGGCGATTGCAGGGATGGAGGCCGATCTCATCAAGCTGGTCGACGGCCTGCTCGACGCCATCGCTGCCAAGGGCCATTGCGAGCTGATCGAGGACTTCGCCGCCTCGATCCCGATCGAGGTGATCGGCAATCTGCTCGACGTTCCCCATGACGAGCGCGCGCCGCTGCGCGACTGGTCGCTGGCGATCCTCGGTGCCCTCGAACCCGTGGTGTCGCCTGAAGCGGCCGCGCGCGGCAACAAGGCGGTGAAGGACTTTCTCGCCTATCTCGAAACGCTGGTCGCGCGCCGGCGCGGCAAGCCCGGCAATCCCGAGCGCGACGTGCTGACGCGCCTGATCCAGGGAGAAGGTAACGGCGAGGAGAACGGCGAGCGGCTGACCGAGAAGGAGCTGCTGCACAATTGCATCTTCCTGCTCAATGCCGGGCACGAGACCACCACCAACCTGATCGGCAACGGCCTCGTCGCGCTCGACCGTCATCCCGATCAGAAGCAGCGGCTGATCGACCACCCCGACATGATCAAGACGGCGGTGGAGGAGATGCTGCGCTACGAGAGCTCCAACCAGCTCGGCAACCGCATGACCACCGAACGGGTCGAACTCGGCGGCGTCATGCTCGATGCCGGCACGTCGGTGACGCTGTGCATCGGGGCAGCCAACCGCGACCCCGCGCAGTTTCCGGCCCCCGAGAGCTTCGACATTGCGCGGACGCCGAACCGGCACCTCGCCTTCGCCACCGGCGCGCATCAATGCGCCGGCATGGCGCTGGCGCGGCTCGAAGGCGCCATCGCGATCTCGCGCTTCCTGGCGCGCTTCCCGAACTACGCCGTGAACGGCCGGCCGGTGCGCGGCGGACGGGTGCGGTTCCGCGGCTTTTTGAGCGTGCCCTGCGCGATCGGCTGAGGCCTCGAAACAAAAATGTTGAAAACAACCCCATGCACAGTAGCGGAGGCTAACGGAAGATTGCCGCGGTGGATCCGCATAACCATTTGACAAGGGGAGGCAAACCAGCGGCTTCGCGCATCGCGTCGGGCCCGGACCGATTTGAGCGCGGTGCAGTCGGTTGACGCCGGCACGCAGCAATGGAGTGACGAAAGATGAGCTCGTCCGTCATTGATTACCTCGCAACGGAAACGCGCCTTGGCGCCCATAACTACGAACCGATCGGGGTCGTCCTGTCGCGCGGCGAAGGTGTCTGGGTCTGGGATACCGACGGCAACCGTTATCTCGATTGCCTCTCGGCCTATTCCGCGGTCAGCCAGGGCCACTGCCACCCCAAGATTCTGGCGGCGATGGTGGAACAGGCACACCGGCTGACGCTGACCTCGCGCGCCTTCCACAACGACCAACTCGCCCCGTTCTACGAGGAGATCGCTGCGCTGACCGGCTCCCACAAGGTGCTGCCGATGAACAGCGGCGCCGAGGCGGTCGAAAGCGCGATCAAGTCGGTGCGCAAATGGGGCTACGAGGTGAAAGGTGTGCCGGACGACCAGGCCGAGATCATCGTCTGCGCCGACAACTTCCACGGACGCACGCTGGGCATCGTCGGCTTCTCAACGGACCCTGAAACCCGCGGACACTTTGGACCGTTCGCGCCGGGCTTCAGGATCATCCCGTTCGGCGACGCCGCGGCACTCGAACAAGCGATCACGCCCAACACGGTCGCCTTTCTGGTCGAGCCGATCCAGGGCGAAGCCGGTGTCATCATTCCACCGGCGGGCTATTTCACCAAGGTGCGGGAGCTCTGCACGGCCAACAACGTCATGCTGGTGCTCGACGAGATCCAGACCGGACTCGGCCGCACCGGCAAGCTGCTCGCCGAACAGCACGAGGGAATCGAGGCGGACGTGACCCTGCTCGGCAAGGCCTTGTCCGGCGGCTTCTATCCCGTGTCGGCCGTGCTCTCGAACAACGAAGTGCTCGGGACATTGCGACCCGGGCAGCACGGCTCAACCTTCGGCGGCAACCCGCTGGCCTGCGCGGTGGCACGCGCGGCAATGCGCGTGCTGGTCGAGGAAGGCATGATCGAGAACGCGGCCAGGCAGGGCGCGCGCCTTCTGGAAGGTTTGAAGGACATCCGCGCCAACACGGTCCGCGAGGTACGCGGGCGCGGCCTGATGCTGGCGGTCGAGCTGAATCCCGAAGCCGGCCGCGCGCGCCGCTACTGCGAGGCGCTCCAGGGCAAGGGCATCCTCGCCAAGGACACCCACGGGCACACGATCCGCATCGCCCCGCCGCTGGTGATCACCAGCGACGAGGTCGACTGGGCGCTGGAGCAGTTCGCCACGACGCTGACGCAGGATTTCTCCTGAAGCTGCCTACGTCGGAAGATCGCAATGCCGGCCGCGGCCAACAACGAGCCATTACGCCACCTGTGCGCTGAAAGTTGTGGGCGATTGCCAGGGCGCGTCCTCAGAAATCAAGCTTGATTGGTGCAGGCTTGCCCAATGTCCGTTGTACCCTGGTAGCGATCAAATTCCGCACCGCGGCCAGACGACGCGATGGGCCACTTCCGGTCTCATGCATCGCAGCAAATTGCGCCTCGTTGCGCAGCCAGGCAGCGACGGCGGCACGGTGAGGCCGTTGGCGGTTTTAAGACTGATGATCACCTCAGCGTTCGCGGCTTGCTGCTGTTTGATGATGGGACACCCGCTTGCCGTTCCTTCGCTTCGTAGTATTCAGCTGAAAACTTAATTGACCATCGCGAAGAACGAACGCAATTCCTGAGTGGGCTTTTCGACGCCGAAATGTTCGGCGACATGCGTCTCGCGCAGCCACCTCACCGCCGATGTGAGGCCGGCGGTGCGCTCGAGCCTCTCAACCGCCGCGATTCCGGCGATCTCTGCCTGCCGATAGCGAAAGCCGACCTTTCTGATCACATACACGCACTTGATGGTTTCGTAGCCCTTGAATACGAGCTGAACGAATGGATGTTTCTTGGCCTGCGGCCAGGCTGCCGGGTAGACCGGTAGCACCAAAAGCTTGCTCTTAGCTATGACGGTTGCGAGCGGATGCAAAAGTTGCATCCAAGCTGGCCAGGAGGTGACCTTGGAAAACAATACCGCGTGCATCGCCGTTGCAGCCCCGAAAGAGATCGGCAGCCAAAGTACCGCGCACAGGATCACGAGCAATGCGGTGTTCGGCGTGAGATGCCGGCATTCTCTGAACACCCATGCCATGCCGCCTTCAAACGCATCATGTACAGCTTGTTCGAACGCCCGATAGCTAATCTTCCGCCGGAACCACAACCAGTTCCGGCGAATCGATCTACTCCACTGTCGACGTTTCGCCTCGGATAGGAGAAGGAAGCGCAACGCGCCGTTTATGACGGTAACGATGACATCGCCAAGAACCTTGGCCGCGAAGAGCGGAAGCCAGACAATCTGCATTGCTAAAGGGAAGGCGTAGTCGAGCATCCGCATCAAGATCGAAAGAACGAAACGCAGGATCTTGTTTGTGGCGAGCGTGATAACAACAAGTGGGATGATAACCACATCGTCGGGGGCACCGCGGAAGCGGCTTTCCTCGGTCCATGCCGGGTGACGACCATCGGTCACGGTGCAACGTCCGGGCTGAAAAACCGGGGATCATGCCGGCTCAAATTAGCATATTGCAAGCTCAAGGGGGGCCTTGAGTAGTCAGAGGGCGTTGCTTTAGGATTAGATGAGTTGCGGACTGCATGTCCGCCCGGTCTTCGCTTTTTGCTCACCCGTGGCGGCGATGGCTAACCATGACGATTCGTAAGAAAATCTTTCTGCTTGCAGGCATTCTGCTGGCAATTTTCGGCGCAGTCGTCGGCGTTCTCGGCTTCGCGCAAAAGCTCGACAGCGATCAGCTCGGGAACATCACCGAATATGAGCTGCCGTTATCGCGCATGGTTTCTGAATTCGATGTCCTTACCGATAGATACGAGCTCGAAGTCTTGCGTGTCCTGATATCCGATCGAGCCGATGCTGGAACGGAGCGGACGGCGATGGCCGCAGTGCGGGCAACGGCCGACGAGCTGCGCGATACCGTCAAGACAGGTGAAGCCTTGCTCCACAAAGCAACCGGCGACCCCGGCTACGACACTGAGGATCGCGTCGACCTGGCTCGCATGGCCGGCGTCCTCAAGTACATGGGCCGTAGTCTGGAAGACTTCCTCGCCGTGGGGGACGCCACGCTTGCGGCTATCTCGGAGGGACGTCGCGACGAGGCCCGGACCATTTCGCGCGGATTTGCCAAATTCGCCCTGGCGTTCGGCCCCGATCTCTCGCAGATTCGACGTGAGCTTGCCGATCTGACCGACCGGTCGACCCGCAGGGTTCTCGCGAGGCAGCGGTTGAACACCTATTTGAGCCTTGCCCTTTTCGTTGCGGCATGCGGCATCGGTCTGGGCGTTAGCGCCATCGGATCGACACGCGTGGTCTCCGGTCTGCGTCAGCTTGTCGCAACCACGAAGGCGCTTGAACTGGGCACGAACGCCGAGCCGGTTTTGATAGCCACCCGCGACGAGGTCGGCGAGCTGGCACTCTCGTTCAACCGGATGGTCGACGAGTTGCGCGCGCGAGACCGCGTCAAGGACACCTTCGGAAAATTCGTCGATCCCAGGCTCGTCAGCCGGCTGATCGCCAGTGGCGCGGATCAGGCCGAACGGCGCAGCCTCACCATCTTCTTTTCCGACATCAAGCAGTTTACGGGCATCAGCGAGCAGCTAACCGCCAGCGCCGTCGTTCACCTCTTGAACAACTATTTCGGCGCGGTGGCCAATGTCATTCACGGCCATCGTGGGATCATCGACAAATACATCGGGGACGCCGTCATGGCGTTCTGGGTGCCGCCGTTTTCAAACGGAGACGAACATGCAAGCGATGCTTGCCGAGCGGCGCTGGAGCAGCAGGACGCGATTGCCGCTCTGCGAGAGCAAGTACCGGAGATCACTGGAATGCGGCGCAACGCACCGGAGCTGGTGATCCGGATGGGTATTGCCACCGGCGAAGCCGTGATTGGCACCATCGGCTCGGATTCCGCTCGTTCTTACACCGTTATCGGCGACAGCGTAAACCTTGCCTCGCGCCTCGAGGGCATGAACAAGATCTACGGAACCCTCATCATCATCAGCGAGGAGACTTTCCGGCTCGCACAAGGCGCGATTGAAGCGCGCGAAATCGACACCATCACGGTCGCCGGAAAAACCGAGCCGGTGCGAATTTATGAGTTGATGGGTCGCGCCGGCGAGCTCGAATCCACGCGGGACGAATTGCGGGTGTTGTTCGCGCAAGGACTTGCCGCATATCGCAGCCGGAACTGGTCTACTGCGCAGACGGCGTTCGAAAGCTGCCTGTGCAAGATCCCCGACGACGGTCCGACGCGCGTCTTTCTGGAACGAATCGCGCATTTGGGTCACGCGCCTCCGGCCGCGGACTGGGACGGTGTCTGGCGTCACGTTGAGAAATAAGTGAGCGGACCGTAACCAGCCATTTGTCCGCTCCGAGTCCTTCCCTGACGAGTCCGGGATCTGCTCAAAAATCTGGCGCGCGGGCCGGTCACTTCGCATCGTCGGCGGCTAAGCGCAGGCCCGTCAAGTAGAACTCTCGATGCTCAGGACTGCGCCAATGCGTGGCGCGCGGCACGACGGGATGGGTGCGACGCACTTCCTGATGCGAAGACGGCACAAGGTTGCGACCGAGATGGCGCTCAATGTGCTCGCCTACAATATGAAACGCGTAATAGCGATCTTGGGTTGCCGAACGCTGCTGGAAGCGATGCAGGCGTAGGGGAGTTTGTATCGGAGCCAACTCTAGCCGCGAAACCGATCCCGGGCCCCTCGACCTGCCAGTCGACAAAAGGGTTATCACACAGCCTGGGCCAGAAGCGGTCATCAGCTGGCAGACAAGCGCCTGCCTGCCTCCATGCTGGCCCACTCAGAACGAGAGCTACTCTCCGGCATGAAACAGGCGGCCCGTTGGGGCCGCCTGATCAGAGCGGATGACCTATTGGCAGAGATGCCGGAGACCGTCAGCACCCTTGAAATAGGTGCCGGGCTTGCAGACGATGCCGTTGCGGGCAGCATACGTATTCCAGTTGCCGTGCCAGCCCATCTCGCCGGACATGGCGTAGGAATTGCCCCAGCTGCCGACGGTAGCGGCCGCCGCCGCCGGCTGGCGATACGCCGAGCGCCGAGTTGATTGCCGATGGACGCCGGTGGGGGTACCCCCAGTTCCAAGACCCGTGCAACTCGCGAATTCAGCTTGGCATTCGTCAGGATTGGAAAGGGCCGCCTGCGCCAGTGCAGCAGAGCTGGACAGGGCGGATGCCGCAATCACGACTGCGGCAAGAACCTTTAGATTCATCATGGCTTGCTCCTTGCAGTTGGACCGTGGCGCAAGATGCCACGTCTGGCAGTCGCCTATCGACGCTTGCGAGCCTGACTGTGCCACTTCGGCGGAAATTGCACCGCCAGGATTGGGACGGCTTTGGGTCAATCGCGTCACTTTGACCGCGCGCCGCTCACTTCCGATCTTCCCCGACTGGCGGACTTCTGCGGGAGACATCGAAAACCACGCTGGATGCTGCCTATTGGGCAGAATGCCGCAAACGCTGTTTGATCTAGATCAAGGGTCAAGAGCGCGCTTTTGGGGGTGCTAGCTCGCTGCAAGGCGATAGTCGAAAAAGCTGGGCTTCACCCTCAGGTTCTCGGGTCTTCCACTTTTTGATGATGGGTCTGCGCGTGGTTACATTGACGCGCTGGGCGAGGTGGCAAACGCCCGAAACGTTGGCTTCGGGTCCAGAACCGGACTCGTGCAGCGCAGCAAGTAGTGACGCATGGTCCTAAGGCAAAACTCGGCATGATCCCGGCAACCGGATGAACGGGTGCGTGGAACCTATCGGAGCGACGGACGTTTTTGTCCGCGAATGAGCAGCGCCGTGCCCGGCGCAGCCGGAGGCGCTGAGCTGCGCTGATCGGAGAAACGCTCATGAGACTCACTCTTTCAGTCATCAAAGCTGACGTTGGCTCCGTTGGCGGGCATACGAAACCGTCTTCACGCATGATGGCGACTGTCGAGGGCGAGGTTGCCAAGGCGATCTGCAATGGTCTGCTGATCGACGGTTTCATCTGCCACACCGGCGACGACATTGCGATCATCATGACGCACACACGGGGCGAAGGAAGCTCCGAGGTCCATCAACTCGCCTGGAAGACGTTCCTCGCGGCCACCTCGGTCGCGAAAACCTCCGGGCTCTATGGCGCTGGCCAGGATCTTCTCGCCGACGCGCCTTCCGGGAACATTCGCGGCGCCGGCCCAGGCGTCGCCGAGCTCAGCTTCGACCACAGCCTCTCCGGCGCGCGACCCGCGGAGTCCTTCATGGTGTTCGCGGCCGACAAATGCGGCCCCGGCGCCTACAACCTGCCGCTCTATCTCGCCTTTGCCGACCCGATGTACTGCGCGGGGCTGATGCTGCCTCCGATGATCAAGGGATTCCGTTTCCATGTCATTGACATGGACAACACAGCCGGCGACAGCCTCCTCGAGCTCGACGCACCCGACGACAGCTACCACATTGCCGCCCTGCTTCGCGACAACGAGCGCTTCGGCATCGATCGCATCATTTCTCGAACCCATGGCGAGGTCGTCGTGGCCGTTTCGGCACAGCGCCTCCACGCGATCGCAGGCAAGTACACCGGCAAGGATGATCCAGTCGCGATCGTCAGGAACCAGGGGATTTTCCCAGCTCCGGAGGAAATAATCTCGCCGTTCGCCAAAGCGCACTTCGTGGGCGGCGATGCACGCGGCTCGCATGTGATGCCGCTCATGCCGGTGCCACTCAACACGCCGGTTACCGGCATGTACTGCCTGCCGATCGTTTCTTGCGTCGGCTTTTCGATCGACAGGGAAGGCCGCTTTGCCGAGTCCTACACCGATTTCTTCGACAACCCGGCATGGGATGAGGTCCGCCGGCGTGCCCAGCGCAAGGCCATCGAGATGCGCAGCCAAGGCTGGTCCGGCGCAGCCATGCTACCCTATTCCGAACTGGAATATGGCGGCTTCCGCGACACCGTGTCCGGACTGCTGGAGCGTTTTCGACTGCGCGACGACCGCAAGCCGGAAGCGGCCGAGTAGCGGCCGCCTCCAATCACAAGCTGGAGCGATGTTCACCGTTCAATCGACAGATGCAGGCGCTATGACGACATGCCGATCCGGGAGGTGGATATGGCAAGAAAACGCATCGGCATTCTCACGGGCGGTGGCGACGTCGCCGGCCTCAATGCAGTCATCAAAAGCGTGACTTATCGCGGCAGTGAGGACGACATCGAGGTTGTCGGTCTGCGCCGTGGTTGGGAGGCCCTCACGCACCTGAACCTCGACGACCCAAACAGCAGGTCCCACTACGTCATCCCGCTGAACCGTGAAAACACGCGAACCATCGACCGGCGCGGCGGCACCGTGCTGCACTCGAGCCGCGTCAATCCCTCCAAAATACAAAAGCTGCCCGGTCATCTCGTCGGCAATGAGGTTCCGGTCTCGCTGAGCACCAACGGCGGCATCGCGACAAAGACATGGGACCTCACCAGCCGGGTGCTCGCTAACCTTTCGGGACTTGGCATCGAACACCTGATCGCCATCGGTGGCGACGACACGCTCAGTTATGCGGCCAAGCTCAACGAACTCGGCGTCAAGATCATCGCCATCCCGAAGACGATGGATAATGACGTCCGCAACACCGAGTACTGCATCGGCTTCTCGACCGCGATCACCCGCGCCAGCGATGCCATCCAGCGGCAGCGCACCACCGTCGGCTCGCATGAGCGAATTGGCATTTTCCGCGTCTTTGGCCGCGATGCCGGATTTACGGCACTCTACACCGCGTATGCGACCTCGATACGATGCCTCATACCGGAGCATAAGGTCGACCTCGACAAGCTGATCCAGTTGCTCATCGAGGACAAGCGCGCCAATCCAAGCAACTACGCGCTGATCGTGCTCAGCGAGGGAGCTCAGTGGGAAGGCTACAAGCTGCGGGAATACGGCGAGCCTGACGCCTACGGTCACCGCAAGAAGGCCAACGTGGCGGAATCGCTTGCCGACGAGATCAAGCAGCGCACCGGCGAGGAGACGATCACCTCCGATCTCACCTACGATCTGCGATCGGGCGATCCGGACTTCATCGACAAGCTTGTGGCCCTGACTTTCGGTAACATGGCCTACGATGCCATGCTGGAAAGCAAGACCGGCCTCATGTCGGCGCTGGTCGAGGGCCGCTACGACCTCGTGCCCATCCCTGACGCCAAGCTCGGTCCGCGCAAATTGGACGTTGCGAGCAGCTACAACACGGAGCGCTACCGCCCCATCTACGCCAACAAGCAGGGGCTGCCGATCTTTCTCAACCGCGCGTCTTAGCGTGCCGGAAGCTGCCTGCGTCGGAAGATCGCAATGCCGGCCGCGGCCGACAACGAACGATTCCGCTACCCGTGCGTTGAAAGTCGTGGGCGATTACGAGCTGGGAGCGACGATCATGCGTCCGCGTGGCGTTTGCCTGAGGGCCTTTCTGGTTGGTGTCTCGGTGCTGGCGACGAGCGTCGGCGCGTCCGCCCAGGGACTCGGCCAGGGACACGGAAGAGGTGGACCACCGGGTCCGGCCGCAGCGCCGGCGGCCCGGCCGGCACCACCACCTGCCATGGCACGTCCGGCGGCGCCCCCAGCCATGGCGCGTCCCGCCGCGCCGGCATTCCATCCCCCGGCCATGCCGCAGCGCCCGGCCATGGCGCCACATCCCGCGCCGCACATCGCCTCACCACCGCCGCGCCCGACGCCCCACTTCGCTGCACCGCCGCAGCGGGTCGCCCCGCACGTGGCAGCGCCGCGGCCTGAATTCCATCGCGCGCCGGCAGCGCCGCAACGTCCGGCCATGGCACCGCGGCCGACGCCGCATATTGCCGCCCCGTCCGGCCCAGGCGCAGCGCCGGCCGTGAGCGAGCGGCTGTCGCGACGGGAGCAGATCGACCAGCGCGCGCAACAGCATCAGCAACAGATCCAGCAACGCCAGCAGATGGTGCAGCAGCGGCAGCGCGAGGTGCTGTCGCGCCAGACCGCCGAGCGCCAGACCCGCATCGATCGCCTGCAGCAGCGCGTGCAGCAATTGCAGTCGCAAAAGCCGGAGGGCGCGCGGGCGCAACGCGAGCAGCAACGGATGCTCCAGACGCAGAACCGCCTGCTGCAGCGCGAGCAGCGCACGCAGCAGACGGATCTGGCGCGCCAGCAGCGGCTGGGACTGCAGGCTCCCACTGCAGCCGCTACGGCAACCGCAGCGGCGGCCGCCGCGCGAGCCGCCGAGCGCGGGCGGTTTGCCGAGCGCTTCCGCGAGCAGGCCTCTGCGCAAACCCAGGCGGCCCTCGTCGCCCGCCAGAGCGGCTGGGCGCCCCGGCAGGCCTGGCGACACCGCCATCCCGCGGTGTTCGTGGCGTGGCTTGGGCCCGTGTTCTGGCCTTACGCCTATTCCGACATTTTTGACTACACGTTCTGGTCCTATGCCTACGAGCCGGGCTATTGGGCGTACGCCTATGACGACTTCGTCGACACCGTGTTCTGGGGTGGTGACAGCCCCTACGCCGCCTATGCCAGCATCAACCCGTACGACTATCCGCAAGCCGGCGGCGGCTCCCGCGCGCGCCAGCGCGCCAGCGTGAGCCCGCAAACGCTGCAGCAATTGTGCGGCACACCGGACAAGGGCGTCACCGCCTGGCCGCTTGCCGATATCGCGCGGGCGGTGCGGCCGACGCCGGAGCAACGCGCGCTGCTCGACCAATTGAAGACCGCGGCTGCCAACGCTGCCGGTGTGTTCAAGGACTCCTGCGCGGACACTTACGCACTAACTCCGCCCGGCCGCTTGCGCGCAATGATGAACCGCGTCAGCGCGACGCTGGAAGCGGTCAAGATCGTGCGCCCGGCACTGGAGAATTTTTACAACTCGCTCAGTGACGAGCAGCAGGCCCGCTTCAACGCGCTCGGCCCCAATGTCGGCGACCGCTCGCCGCCGCAGCAGCAAGCCAGTGGAGAGGGATGCGGCGATCCGAAGTCCGGCCTGACCCAGCTGCCGATCCAGAGGATCGAGGCTGTGCTCCACCCCGCGGGCAAGCAGAAGGAGGCGCTCGACCGCCTCAGCGAGGCCACGGCGAAAGGCGTTGAGGGCCTGCAGGCGGCCTGCCCGAACGATGTGCCGCTGACGCCGGTCGGACGGCTGGAGGCGATGCAGCGCCGGCTCGAGGCCATGCTGACGGCCGCCAAGCTGGTCGAACCTGCCCTCGACGAGTTCTACGCCACGCTGAGCAGCGAGCAGAAGGCGCGCTTTAACACGCTGCAACAGGTCGCAGGCCCGTGACGGCGACGTCGCGGGAGCTACACGTCCGGTGCCGCACGATGCAGGTGCGCACCGTTACAGATTGCGCGCTTTGCAAAAAGCATATTCGCATTAGGGCCGGAATCGGGGGTCAATCGGCGTGTGTATTCAAGCCCGGCATGCCACTTCCTAACGTTTGGCTTGGTCCTCCCAGTCCTCCCACTCTACACCATTGATTTCCAGGTAACTGGAAACGGCTGCGCCGATGGTTGGGAAGAAATATTGCTCGCCAAGCTGCGAGAACAGTCCAAATCTCTTCAGCTTGTCCTTGACTGGATCTTTCAGCTCGGCAAAGCAGAACTCGATACCCTGCGCGTGCAATGTCTCGTCCAATTCGGCGATTGTATCGCCGGCGGAGACGTCCACGCTGGTGACAGGCTCCGCCGCAACGACCAGCCAGCGTACGGGCGTCGGCGATTTCGCCACGGCGTCCAGTACGCGCTCTTTGAAGAATTCGGCGTTGGCGAAGAACAGCGGCGCATCCCACCGAAACAGGACCAGCCCGGGGATTTGGCGTGCATCCGGATATCTTGTGATGTCGTGATAACCTTTGACGCCATGGGCGCGACCCAACACGGCGGAGTGTGGGCGCCAACCGTCCCACAAGAACTCGGCGATTGCGATTGCTATTGCCAGACCAATTCCTGGGATCACTCCGAGCACCGCCACGCCGACAAAGCAGACCATCGATAGCCAAAACTCCCACTGCTGAATCCGATAGATTCGCTTGAGGTCGGTGACCTCAAACAAGCCGATCGCAGCGGCGATTACGACGGCCGCCAATGCAGCGGTGGGCAAATGCTGAAGGAGGTTTGGCGCCACCAGCAGAAGGATGGCGATGGCAAGCGCGCCGACGACTGAGGTTAGCTGGGTACGGGCGCCGGCGGCCTCTGCAACGGGAGTGCGCGAAGCGCTGCTGCTGATCGGGAAGCCCTGAAAAAAGCCGGTTGCCAGATTGGCCGCGCCAAGCCCCACCATCTCCTGGTTGGGATCGACATGGGTGCCCAATCGTGCGGCATAGGCGCGCGAAAGCACGCTGGTGTCAGCGAATGATACCAGCGCGATTGCGCAGCCGCCGATCAGTACCGGCACGATATCGCCGTAGGTGATCCAGGGGATCGCGAAACCCGGCAGGCCCTGCGGAAGAGGACCCAAAACCGCCACGCCGTAACGGGTCCCAAGATCAAGCACGCCGACGATAGCGGTCGCCCCGACTACCGCAATCAGAATGCCTGGCAGCCGCTTGCTGTTCCGGAGCAGCAGGATGACCGTCAGCGTGCCGAGCCCGATCCCGAATGCGACCCAGTTTGTCTTGCCTTCAAGGATTGCATCGGCGATCGCCCATAGGCTTCGTAAAGGTCCTTCGCTCTCGATCGAGAAGCCGAAGAGCTTTGGCAGTTGGCTGATCAAGACGGTCAATGCAATTCCGTTCATATAGCCGTATCGTATCGGCTTGGAGAGCAGCTCGGTGACAAAACCCAAGCGCGCGATGCCGGCCAGAATGCATACCGTCCCCGAAACGATCGCCATCATCGCAGCGAGCGTCGCGGCGCGAAGAGGATCGCCGCCAGACAGTGGGACGACAACGCCGAGGATGACGGCTGCCAGCGCCGAGTCAGGCCCCAGCACGAGGATGCGGCTGGGGCCAAACAACGCGTAGACCAACAGCGGCACGATCGTTGCGTACAGACCGGCGATGCCAGGCAAGCCCGATGCTGTCGCGTAGGCAATTCCAACCGGGACCAGCATCGTCGCCAGGACGAGTCCGGCGAAGATATCGCGCGGAAGCCACGCCGCCTCATATCGGCGGAGGGTTTCGATTGCCGGCAGCCAATCGATCCAATGCTTCATTGGGGGTCACTTCCAGATCCGGCCAGGCTCGTTGGCAACGCACACATTGGCCGCGATTGGCCCAGCTGGAAGCCAGTCTAGGCTGTTGCGTCTCTCGGCAAGTGGAAAAATGTCACATCCCCGCTCATTCGCTCCAATGTTGCCAGCGGCATGTCCGTTTTGGGGGCACCCGCGACCGGGTCGATCCAGCGGCAAGTCCGACCAATGTCCGTTCTGCCGCTGAAAGCGGAAGTCAATTCAGAGGGGCCATGCTGAGGGCCGCAAAGTGGTCGAGCCCACCCTGGGCGAGTTCTATGCCACGCTGAGCGGCGACCAGAAGGCGCACTTCAACACGCTGCAACAGGTCGCAGGCCCGTGAGGGGGACGTCGCATTCGCTCGCCGCAATTGCGCAGCGGCCGAACGAGGTGGGGTAACGTAATCACCTAGCTTCGACGCTCGACGAGAACACGCAAGTCCGGGCCGCGGCTCCCAGTGAGACGCGCGGCGGCACGGGATGCAGCCGACAGCCGCGTTCCGACCTCACGCGGCGGGAATCGTCTTCTGCCCAGCCTCATCCGTTTTTGTGATCGCTTGAGACCGCTCCATCTCGTCCGAGCCAGCGGCGTTGCATTGCTGGAAGTAGGAAGACAACTCGAGATCGGCCAGGTGATCCCAGTATTCTGCTTCTGCGAGCAGCTTCCATTTGTTCATGCTGTTGTATGCGGCCTGTTGACGGCACAGCGAACCCATTGCACGCAAGCGTTGCACCTTCTCCACTGCGAACCTCCTTCGCGCGCTTGTTTGTTTACAGGCGCATTTGTGTTGTCACAGCTTTGCAGATTGAATTGACGAGTGATAGTCCGGTGTTTGACGGTCAATCGATGACAGCGCAATCGTCTGACTTTTCGCGAAATAGTCGAGCCGAACGACGCGGACATTGGCGGCAGCAAGAGGCGCTGGGCAGAATGGCAGCGCGTCCGGCGGCCCCCCAGAGGCCTAAGTCGCCGGTGCATTCCATTTCAGGACTGAAATCTTAATTGTGAGCGGCCTTCCCTGGATGATGGTTAACTTGCAATTAGACCGGGCCGGACAAAGTTTGATCCCGAAACTATTTTGGCCCGGCACATTGGACTGCAAGACCGCCTTCCGGCGGTCTTTCCTTTCGCCGCAATGAAACGGGTCTCAGGCGGGACCACGCCGGCTCGGCAAAGTTCGCCAGTCTTACACGCCGATCACAACAATGGCCCCGACGGATGACACGTCGGGGCCATTCAAGATCATCAGGCGTGGGTACATCCGCCGAGCCTGCTGATCGTTGATGCCACCGATTACCACATCCGATCTGGCACATACTGTGGCGAGGCTGCGGCATCGGGGTGATGACATTCTGCCTGAAAGCTGATGGCTGTCCACCTCATCATTGGTGGTACTCCCAGCTCGCTGACCAACACGAGCTGCAGCTCGATCTCCGCTGCCGTCGCGGCACGCACCTTCCGCTCCGTTATCGCTACCCTGGTGCGCTCAAGCCCCTCCGCAAGAAGTGCACCCACGCTGACCCATATTGAGTTCGTCATCCCGCGTCATCGTCGCTGAACCTTTGCGGGATTTCCGGGACCAAACTCTATAGGCTGCAAGAACGACGGCTTTTCTGCTGTGAACCGGCCCGACCATTGTGAAGTGACAGTTTGATTTTTTGGCGCTGCATTAGCGCAAGAGAGGTCCGTTATGGACCGAACAGCTGGCAAGAACGTCAGTTGCCGTGCCATACAGTGTCATTCGCCAGGATGGCGCCGCTGCGGCATTCTCATTGTTGCGATGCTCTGTACCGCATGCACTCTCCTGTTTGCGAGCGAAGCCAGAGCTCAATGCACGGCGCGAGATGTCCTGCAGAACCAACTAAGGCTCAAGAAAGCTCCGTCAGCTGACAGGCCGCAAATCCCGATTAAATCCGCCGTCGATGTTCCCGTGTGGAAGACGATCACAATCGGGACGTTTGCAAATTTCTTTGCCCTCAGTAACGCAATGGATGCGGTAGGTTGCGGCATCGGAAACTCGGCCGGCGAAATTCTCGCACGACCGACCTTTACCCTTCGCGACACGAAAACAAGCGTAAAGCTTTTTGCGGTCTCGGCAGCCGAACTCGGCTTTAAGACCGATACCGCGCCGCTGGCGGACATTTATGCGCGCGCCAAGCAGCTGGGTTTCGGACTCGCGGCCGCAGAAGTCGGGCCACAGCTGAGGCTGCAATATTTTGACCAGCCGATCGGCGAATTTCTCATCATCGGAATGGAGCCGATCAGGACGTGGAAGGGCGCCCCCGTCATCTTGAATGTAGCCAATGGCGGAGCGGGACTCATTCTCATCGGCCAGGATGGCAGCGCCGACGCACAGATCTCTGTGGTATCCCGCTTTGTATTTGTGCGGACCAATGAAGGCGCACCTGCCGAGGAGCAGGAGGCCGTAGCACTAGTCGGTCGCTGAATTTCCTGGTGTGCGCAGCGGCCTCGACTTGCGGGCACAGAGCTCAGGGGAGTGTCTGCCATGACACAAGCGTCGATCAAAGTCGGCATGATCGCGGAGGAGACCGGAGCACTTTCGTTCATGGGCCGCGCAAACGCCAACGTGGCAAGGATGGTGGTTGACGAGATCAACGCCAATGGCGGCCTGCTGGGGCGGAAGATCGAACTCTACCTCGAGGACGGTGCAACGACCGACGCGGTCGCGGAGGCCAAGGCGGCCAAGCTTGTGTTGCAGGACAAGGTGGATGTGATCTTCGGCGGCATCTACAGCTCCACGCGGCAGGCCATCAAGGGCCCCGCCGTCGTGAAGGGCAGGACGCTCTACATCTACCCCGAGCAATACGAAGGGCAGGAATGCGACCCGCTGATCTTCTGCACCGGCCCGGTGCCGGCGCAGCAGCTCGACCCGCTCATTCCCTGGCTGATGCGCAAGACCGGTGCCAGGACATTCTACCTGCCGTCCGCAGACTACATCTGGCCGCACGTGATGAACGAGAGGGTCCGCCGGCTCGTCACCGCCAATGGCGGCAGCATCGTCGGCGAGGCCGTTTCGAGATCGTCGAGAGCCTGGGGCCTATCGCGCCGGACGAGGCGATGGTGCCGTCCGTCGCGGAGTTCGGCCGGAGACCAATAGCGTAGTCAGCTCATCAGGCAGGGAGCGTGAGATGAGTGTCCCGTCTCCAGTCAACGAGAGTCTCCTGAGCCAGCGTCTCGCCGCGCTCGGAGCGGCAAGAAGCTGGGCACCGAATGTTCTGCCGGAGCTCGAGCACTTCATCCGGACCGCCGACGACTATGATCTTCTTCGCGTCAACCCCATCCAATACGGCGGCGCCGTCCGCATGTCCGAGGCCGACGCGATCGAGCTGTTCGTGCACGCTGCCAAGGTGGGCCTGTTCGATATGGACTGGCTGCTGATGTGCGCCTATTGCCCGCAGGTCGCCGGCAGCTTCCGCGAGCTCGACCAGGTCCATCCACGCTTTCAGTGCGCGTTCTGCAACGCGATCAACGATGTGGCGCTGGACGACTACATTCAGGTCGCATTTACGGTCTCGAGCGGCGTCCGCGACATCATATTCCGCCATCCCGAAAGGCTGTCTGTCGAGGATTTCTACCTGCGCTACAACTTCTCCAAGGGTTTCATCGCTCCGCACGGAATGACGCATCAGCAGCTCGTTGCTGCGCTCTCACGGGGATTCGCCGATATCGAGGCGCATGAGCACCGCAGCTTCGACTTCGAGGTCACGGCTGGCCGCTTCGAGGTGCTGGATTTGAGCCACAAACTCCTTCTGGTCTTCTTCGCGGACGGGGAGCCGGCAGAGCCGCAAGAGACGCTGGTCCAGCTCGAGTCGGGTCGCTTTCTGCTGCCGGACCGGCCGACGGCACCGAAAGACATGGTCCTCGGCGACGGACGCTTTTCGTTCCGGCAGACGGCCGATCTCAGCCCAGGCAAGCACACCATCCGGATCGAGAACCGCACCGACGATCGCGGTCGCTTCTGGTTCGTCCAGTATCCCCCAGGTTTCGCGCCCCATCTGGTCGAGTATGAACCGTTTCTTTCCGGCAAGCGGCTGCTGCTCACCCCGAGCTTCCGCGAACTCTACAAGGCGCAGCTGGTGGATGAGGGCGAGAGCATCAAGGTCTCAGACATGACCTTCCTGTTCACCGATCTGAAGCAGTCGACTCCGCTGTACGAAAGCGTCGGTGACGTGAACGCGTATTTTCTGGTTCGCCAACACTTCGAGATCTTGAACAGGATCATCCGGGAACGATCCGGCACCATTATCAAGACGATTGGCGACGCGGTCATGGCCGGGTTCGAGCGTCCGCAGGATGCCGTTTGCGCCGCCATCGAGATGATCGAAGAGCTGTCGCGATTCAACCAAACCGCTTCGCGGCCGCTGGGCCTCAAGGTCGGTGTCCACAGGGGGCGGGCGATTGCGGTGAATCTCAACGACCGGATCGACTATTTCGGACAGGACGTGAATATCGCCGCACGCGTGCAAGGTCTCGCCAACGTCGACGAAGTCTGCATCAGCGCAACGGTGATGGAGGCGCCGGGCGTCGGTGACATCGTCAATTCACGCTCGGTGTCGCGCAACTACGAGAACTTGAAGGGCATCGGTCAAAAGATGGAGGTCCATCGCATGACAATCCCGCCGACGCAGACTTGAACGAGGGCAAGGGCGGCGCGCGGGGCGCCTACACCACCGTCCTGTGCCGCGTAATGCAGGTGCGCAGCACCTCGTCCATCGGCTTGGCCCACCAGTCGTTGGAGAAGATCTCGATCTCGGAATAGCCGGCAAAACCCTGCGCCTCGACCGCTTTGCGCACCGATTTGATGTCGATGACGCCGTCGCCCATCATGCCGCGGTCGTTGAGGATGTCTCTGGTCGGCACCAGCCAGTCACACACATGGAAGGCAAGCAGCCGATCCCTGCCCGCGCGCGCGATCTGGCTCATCAGCTCCGGGTCCCACCAGATGTGATAGACATCGAGTGCGACGCCGAGCATGCCGGTGCGGCCGGGGTCGAGCCGGTCGCAGACATCGAGCGCCTGTTTTGTGGTGTTCACGCAGGCGCGGTCGGCGGCGTAGGCGGGGTGCAGCGGCTCGATGGCCAGCGGCAGGCCTGCCTGCCTGGCGTAATCGAGCATGTCGGCAAGCGCCTCCTCGACCTGCCCGCGCGCACCCGCGATGTCCTTCGACGGCTCGCTCCCCGGCCGCGAATATTGCGGCAGGCCGCCGACGACGAGGACGATGCACGGCGCGCCCAACGACTTGGCTTCATCGACACAGCGGCGGTTGTCGTCGCGCACTTCGCCCCGGCGCGAGGCATCGGAGGTGAACATGCCGCCACGGCAATAGCCTGACAGCTCGAGGCCGGCATCGCGCACCGCGCGGGCGGCACGGTCAAGACCGACGGATGCGACCTGGTCGCGCCAGGGATCGATGGCGCGGATGCCGTGCTTTGCACAGACATCGATGATCTCGACGAGGTCACCCTGCTTGCGGACCGTCGCCGTATTCAGCGACAGCCAGCGGTGGTCGGACGAGAAATCGCGCATCAGGATTCGATCCCGTGCGAGGCCAGCACCGTCGTCATCCGCCGCGTCGCCAGCTCAGGATTGGCGAGCAGGCCGGCCTGATCGGCCAGCCGGAACAGCTCGGCCAGATGCAGCATCGAGCGCGCGCTCTCCTGCCCGCCCACCATGGTGAAATGATCCTGATGGCCGTTCAGATACGCCATGAACACCACGCCGGTCTTGTAGAAGCGCGTCGGCGCCTTGAAGATGTGGCGCGACAGCGGCACGGTCGGTCCCAGCACGTCGTGGAAGCCGGCCTCGTCGCCGGCAGCGAGCCGCGACAGCGCGTAGGATGCCGCCGGTGCGATGGCGTCGAAGATGCCGAGCAGCGCGTGCGAAAAACCTTGGCTATCGCCGGCGATCAGCTCCGCATAGTTGAAGTCGTCGCCGGTGTACATC
Source organism: Bradyrhizobium sp. USDA 3311 (assembly GCF_054062495.1). Lineage (NCBI taxonomy): Bacteria > Pseudomonadati > Pseudomonadota > Alphaproteobacteria > Hyphomicrobiales > Nitrobacteraceae > Bradyrhizobium > Bradyrhizobium sp. USDA 3311. Next base: position 7,976,585 of record NZ_JBSSFI010000001.1, read on the forward strand.
CTGATGCGCTTGTCGAGGCGACGACGCATGTCGATCTCGCGCTGCTTGTCGAGCAGCGAGACCTTGACGCCGTCGACCTTGGCGGCGTTGGCGTTGATGACGGCCACCGCAACATCCATGGCCTTGTCGAGGTCCTTGGTACCCCAATATCCCGTCAGTGCAGGATCGAACATGTCGCCGAGCCAGTGGATGATCACGGGCTCGCGGACCTGCGACAGCACGCGGTCATAGACCTTCGCATAATCGTCGGCATTGCGGCCGAGCTTTGCCAGCGCGCGCGACGCCATCAGGATGATCCGGCCGCCGACCTTCTCGACCGCCGAGATCTGCTCCTCATAGGCCCGGATCACATCGTCGATGGTCCTGGCATCCTCCACCGCGAGATGGTCCGTGCCTGCGCCGGAGAACACCAGCGCGTTGCGACGCTTGGCGGCGGCGACCGAGCGCGTGATCAGCTCCAGCGAGGTCGGCCAGTCCAGCCCCATGCCGCGCTGCGCGGTGTCCATGGCTTCGGCGACGCCGAGACCGAGGTCCCAGACATGCTCGCGGAAGGCGATGGTCTTGTCCCAGTCAACGGACACCGAGAGCCAGGGATCGTTGTCGGCGAACGGATCGGCGACCGTGTGCACGGCCGAGAACGCGATTCGGTTCAGCGGGCCTTCGAGCCTCGCCGGGAACGTGCGCGAGGCCGCGAGCCGGTAGGTCTCGATCGAGCGGTCCGCTTTCGGCAGCTTGAGCGACAAGGACGACATTGAAGGAGCAGGCTTGGGCAGGACGGGCTTGTTCATGCTTCCCTCCTCAGGCCTTGATCGGGGCGACGTCGATCCAGCGCCGCTCCTTCCAGCTCTTCAGCGCGCATTCGGCGAGCTGCACGCCCTTGGCGCCTTCGAGCAGCGTGAACTTGTAGGGCGCGTCCTCGTAGACGTGACGGATGAACATCTCCCACTGTTCCTTGAAACCGTTGTCGTAGGAGACGTTGTCCGGCAGCTTCTGCCAGTCGCCGTAGAAATCATGCAGCCGCTTCTCGTCCGGATTCCACACCGGCCTCGGGGTAGCCTGCCGCGCCTGGATCATGCAATCGGAAAGGCCGGCGACCGCCGAGCCGTGCGTGCCGTCGACCTGGAAGGTGACGAGGTCGTCGCGGTAGACGCGCGTCACCCAGGACATGTTGATGTGGGCGATGACGCCGCCCTCGAGCTGGAAGGTCGCGTAGGCGGAATCGTCCGCGGTCGCCTTGTACTTCTTGCCCTGCTCGTCAAAACGCTCGGGGATGTCGGTGTTGCCGATGCAGACCACGCTCTGGACGTTGCCAAAGAGGTTGTCGAGCACGTAGCGCCAGTGGCAGACCATGTCGAGGATGATGCCGCCGCCGTCCTCGTCGCGGTAGTTCCAGGACGGCCGCTGCGCCTCCTGCCAGCCGCCCTCGAACACCCAATAGCCGAACTCGCCGCGCACCGAGAGGATGCGGCCGAAGAAGCCGGAGTCGCGCAGGAAGGCGATCTTCTTCAGGCCGGGCAGGAACAGCTTGTCCTGCACGGTGCCGTGCTTGACGCCCTTGGAATTAGCGAGCTTGACGACCTCGAGGGCCTCTTCAAAGTTCGTCGCGATCGGCTTCTCGCAATAGACGTGCTTGCCGGCATTGATGGCCTGGGTCAGCAGGCCCGGCCGCGCCTGCGTGGTCGCGGCGTCGAAGAACATGGTGTCGTTCTTGTCGGCCAGCGCCGCATCGAGGTCGGTGGTCCAGCGCGCGATGTTGAAGCGCTTTGCAAGCGCCTCGACCTTCTCGGCGCTGCGGCCGACCAGGATCGGATCGGGCATGATGCGGTCGCCGTTCTTCAAGCGGACGCCGCCCTGGTCGCGGATCGCGACGATCGAGCGGATCAGATGCTGGTTGAGCCCCATGCGGCCGGTGACACCGTTCATGATGAGGCCGAGGCGTTGGGTGGTCATGCCAATTACTCCCAAGGTGATGTTGGCTGTTCGAGCGGGCGGAGCGCCGACCAGTCCGGATGGACCGACGTCGCAAAGCCCGCAGCATGAAGCGATCCCGTCAGGAGATCGCCGTTGTAAATGGAAAGCCGGATGCCCTGCCCGGCATCGGCATAGAGATCGGGATGCGCAGCCGCGAAGGCCGCAGCTTCGGCGGCCGGCGCGTCGCCGAAGCCGTCGACGTAGTGGTGGCCGTTCCGTTCGGCGTGGGTGACGCCGAGGAAGGCACCGAGTGCGAGGTCCTGCTGCACGGCAAGGCCAGCCTGGCAGGTGAGGTCCTCGCTGGTGACGAAGAACTTTTCGCCGCCCCCGCTCCATTTTACCGCGCGCGTGGCGTTGACGATGGACTTGTAGAGCCCCTTGCAGGATTTCGAGGAGATACCGTGATAGCCGAGTGCCCGAGCGGCAGGGAAGGCATCGTAGGAATCGTCGGCCTCATCGATGATGAAGCCGCGCGCGGCGAGCGAGCCGAGCGGCGACTGCCGGGTGATGTCACGCGGCATCGGCTGCTCGACATAGAGCAACCGAGAGGCAATCGGCCGCAACGCGGAATCATGATCGAGCCGATCCATCAGGGCCTGCAACGCCGCGAGATCGGCGTATTGCTCGTTCGCATCGAGCGTCACCTTGTAGCGGCGCTCAAGTGTATCGAGCTCCTTGCCGATCCGCGCCAATCGCGCTGCGTCGGCTGCGGGATCGCCCGACAGCTTCAGCTTGAAGTAGCTCGCGCCGGCGTTCTCATGCGCGTCGGCGACGCCGCCCTTGCCCTCCACGGTATCGTCGAGGCCGACGGTATGCCTGATAGCAACGCGCGGCAACGGCTTCCGACTGGACAGAAACGCCGCGATCTCCGCGTCCTTCAGGTCGGGCGATAGTCGCGCATCGATGCCGGCAACGTTGCCGGCCATTCCGTCGAAAAAGTCGGTCTCAACGCCGCGCAGCAGCGCATCGAGGATCGCCTTGTCGATTTCCGCGGGGCCATAAGCCGCCGCAAGCGCCGGAATGTTCTTCTTCGCGCAGGTCGCGATCTGGGCACCAATGCACGCGGCATGGAGATCGAACGCGGTCAGGAACCCGGTCCGCGCCAGATAAAGCCCGCCCGCAATTTCCAGGGATCGTCGCAGACCGTCGACCGTCTGCGCCGGAGAAAACTCCGGCCGCTTGTCGAACCATTTCGGCACCAGCAGCTCGGCGCTGGCGCCGACGGCGCTTCCCCTGCCCTCGACCTCGATCTCGACCCGCACGAACAGCTGCGGCGTCGCGTTGATGGTGATCGCGCCAAAGCGGAACGGCCGCGCGAACTGCACGGGACGTTCGAAGAAGGTAATATCTCGAAGCTTCAGGCGCGGCGCCATGGTTTTAATCCAATGCCCCTTGCGAGAAGAAATGCTTGCGGATGCGCTGCACCAGTTCGGTGAAGACCGGGTCGGCCATCACGTCGAGCGAGCGTGGACGCGGCAGCGGTACGTCGTAGATCGCGGCGACCGCGCCGGGCCGTTCGGTCATGACCAGCACGCGGTCGGCGAGGAACACGGCCTCGGGAATCGAATGCGTGATCAGCAGCACCGTCTTCTTCGTCTCGCGCTGGATCCGCATCAGCTCGACATTCATGCGCTCGCGCGTCAGCGCATCGAGCGCGCCGAACGGCTCGTCCATCAGCATGATCTTGGGATCGTGCACCAGCGCGCGGCAGATCGAGGCGCGCTGCTGCATGCCGCCGGAGAGCTGCCACGGCAGCTTCTTCTCGAAGCCTTCGAGCCCGACCAGCTTCAACAGCGCCTTGGCGCGGTCGAGATATTTTTGCCGCGGCAGCCGTTTCATGTCGATCGGCAGCATCACGTTGGACAGGATGTTGCGCCAGGGCAGCAGCAGGGCGTTCTGGAACACGATGCCGACATTGCCGTGCGGCTTCGTCACCTTCTCGCCCTCGACCAGGATTTCGCCGGCCGACGGCGGCAACAGTCCCGAGATCAGCTTGAGCAGCGTGGACTTGCCGCAGCCGCTTGGGCCGACCACGACGAAGAACTCGCCCTCGTTGATGTGGAAATCGAGCGGCCGCAGCGACGGCACGTCGCCGTCGCGCGTCCGGTAGGTCTTCGACACGCCTGATAGCTTGATGCCCGACGCCTCGCCGGCGGCCCGGTCGCTCACCAGTCTCAGATGCGCGGCCGGCTGCACGGTGTCATTCGGCCTTGTTGCTGGGTTCATCTAACCAGGTCCACTCGACGATATGCCCGTCATTCCGGGGCGCCCAAAGGGCGAACCCGGAATCTCGAGATTCCGGGTCTGGTCCTTCGGACCATCCCGGAATGACGGTGTGTGTCGCTCACGAGCCGCTCTTCGGCAGATAGTCGTTGGTGTAGAAGGCCTTCGGGTTGTCCTTGGCCTTGGCGTCGAGCCCGCCATATTCGACCAGCAGGTTGACGGTCTCGGTCATGTTCTGCTCGGTGACCTGGAACGGCCGCTTGCTCTTGGTCTCCGCGGTCCGGTAGAGCGGAATGGTCAGCTCGAAGCCCTGCGTCAGCGTGTCGATCTTGCCGCCCTTCGGGTTGGCATCGAGGATCGACTGCGCCGCGGCCTTCGGCTCCTTCTCGGCGGCCTCGACCGCCTTGGTCGTCGCCGACATGAAGCGGCGGACGAGATCGGCGTTGGCCTTCACATAATCGGAGTTGGCGATGATGCCTGACGAAACCATGTTGATGCCGTAGTCGGCGAACTTGATCGGATAGACGTCCTTGCCGGTCGCGTCCTTGATCTTCATCGACTGGTCCATGACGTAGCCGAGCAGCAGATCGGCCTGGCCGTTGATGACTGCGTTGAGCTTGGTCTGGCCGTCGCCCGCAACCGTCTGGAAGTCGCTCTCCTTCAGGCCGGTCTTCTTCAGGAACAGCGGCCAGATCTGGGTCATGGAGTCGGCCGGCGTGATCGCCACCGTCTTGCCCTTGATGTCCTCGGGCTTCCTGATGTTCTTGTCGACGAAGCCCATGGCGGACATCGGTGAGGTCTGGAGCAGGACGCCGGTCGCGACCACGGGCGCGCCCTTGATGGCGGCGCGCATCATGGTGGGCACGTCGACATAGCCGAAATCGGCGGTCTTGGCGGCGACGGCCTGCGTCGTCGCAGCCGAGCCGCGGCCTTCCTGGATCTCGAGATCGATGCCCTCGGCTGCATAAATGCCCTTGGCCTTGCCGTAATAGAACGGCGCGTGCTCGCCATAGACGTACCAGTTCAGCATCAGCACGACCTTGTCGGCCGCCTGCGCCGGCATCGCCGCCAACGCCATCAGCGCCACCGATGCAGCCCCAATCCACCGCTTCATCGTCACTCTCCCTTGTCGTTATGTTTCGGCCGTTGGTGGCCGTTGCTTAAGTTAAGAGGCGAAAATCACGTCCTCGCGCTGGCTGACATGCCAGGGAATGACCAGCTTCTCGATCCGGTCCACGATCCAGAACAGCACGACTCCGAGCAGCGCGAGGATCACCAGCGCTGCGAACATCGTCGGCAGGTCGAACGTGCCGATCGAGCGCTGCATGACGTAGCCGATGCCGGAATTGGAGCCGACGAACTCGCCGACGACGGCGCCGACCACGGCGAGCGTCACCGAGACCTTGAGGCCTGAGAAGATCGCCGGCAGCGCATGCGGCAGGTTCACCGCACGGAACACCTGGAAGCGGCTGCCCTGCATCGCGCGCGCGAGATCGACCATGTCGGGATCGACCGATTTGAAGCCCTGCACGGCGGAGACCACCACCGGGAAGAAGCCGAGCAGGAAAGCGGAAATGACCTTGGGAATGATGCCGAAGCCGAACCAGACCACGAACAGCGGCGCGATCGCGATCTTCGGCACGGATTGGGAGAACACCAGCAGCGGATAGACGTAGCTCTCCACCGTCTTCGAGCCCGCGATCAGCATGGCGACGGGAATGCCGAACAGCGCCGACAGCAGGAAGCCGCAGACCGTCGCATAGGTGGTCGGCCAGGACTGGCGCAGCAGTTCCGGCCACTCGGTGCGCAGCACCGCGATGACATCGCCCGGCGACGGGATCTGATAGGCGGGAATCCTGAACAGCCGGATCGCCAGATCCCAGGCGATCACGATGACGACCAGGAACAAGAACGGCCGAACCCAGGCCGCATTCAGCATCTTGGACACCGCACTCTGCGGCTTCAATTCAGCCACGTCTCACTCCCGGCATTCTTCTTCGTTCTCGTTCGCACTTGGGAGAAATTAACTCGTTGGATAAATACTGTCCAGACCTTTCCCTGTGACGTTTTGCGCGGGAGTTCCGGGCAAGTTTGACGGCGTTTGGGGATTGAAGGCCGCGCCAAATCCCCGATGTCGTCCTGGCGGAAGCCAGGACCCATTACCCCAGGGAGAAGTTTGGCGAAGACTGGTCGTTCCGGATTAGCGCCGCATACAATCGACAGATCACGCGGTATGGGTCCTGGCTTTCGCCAGGACGACGATGGGGAAAGAGTTTGCCTTAAACCGTCTGCACCACCGCGGCACGCTTCTTCGGCGCCTTGACGATCTCCAGCAACTCCGTGGACCGCCCCGTCAGCGCGGCCAGCACGAGGCCGGCCATGTGCGCGAGGCGCTCATCCTTGGCGTCCTTGGCCAGCAGATCGCGGCCGAAGATCACGCTCAGCGTCGCCGAGTTCGAGAGATAGAAGAAGCTCAGCGCCGCGATCGAGATGTAGAGCTGCACCGGATCGACCGCGACCTGGAAGTCGCCGCTCTCGACGCCGCGCCGCACCACGGTGCCGATCATCTCGACGAAGGGCGAGTGCATCGACTTGACCTTGGTCGAGCGCTTCAGGTGCTTGGCGCGTGCGAGGTTCTCGGTCTGGAGCAGCGAGAGGAACTCGGGGTTGCGCAGGAAATAGCCCCAGGTGAATTCGATCAGGCGGCGGATGGCCTCGGGCGGATCGAGATGTTCGAGATCGAGCCCGCGCTCCTCGCTGCGGATCTTGTCATAGGCGCCTTCGAGCACCGCGAGATAGAGCTCGTCCTTGTTGCCGACGTGATAGTACAGCATGCGCTTGTTGGCGCCGGCCTTGGCCGCGATGCGGTCGACGCGCGCCCCGGCAAGCCCATGGGCGGAAAACTCCTGCTTGGCGGCCTCGAGAATGCGCAGCCGCATCCCCTCGGGATCGCGCTGCCATTTCAGAGTTCTCTTTGCCTTTGCCAAACCGGGTGCTCGCTGGGGGCTCTCAAAGTACGCGTGTAACACGCGGGCGGGCGTTTGAGAATGTTTCGTCATTCCGGGGCGCGCCCGGTTGGGCGCGAGCCCGGAATCCATCGTGCAGCAGGGTCAATGGATGAATGGATTCCGGGCTCGTCGCTGCGCGACGCCCCGGAATGACACCCTCAATCCGCCGGCTTCGGCGAGCGCTCCAGGAGCACCGTCTGGATGCCGCAGGTGCCGTTCCTCACCGTCATGATCCGCGTGCCGGGCTTGCGGCCGTTGCGCACCTCGGTAACGTCGAGGCCGCTCGCGATCAGGCGGGCGCGCGTGGCGTCGATGTCGGCGACCCGCCAGCTCAGGCCCCAGAGACGGTCATGCGCGAGGTCACCGCCCGCCACAGGACGGCGCACCACCTCGACGATGAGGTCGCCGCAGCGGAAGAACATCAGCTGCCCCCAATCCTGGTGCGAACGGTCGAGCGCGAGATCAAGCCCGAGCCGCGCGCCATAGAGCGCGGCGGCGCGCTCGGAATCCTCGGTGGTGATCACGACGTGGTCGAGCGCGTCGATCGGCGCGATGTCGGTCGCGACCGATCTGGGGCGCTCCTCGGCAAGCTCGAGGAAGAACATCCGCACGCCGCGCGTGAGTTCGGTGGCGGCGCGCGTGCGTTTCCAATGCAGGACGGCATCGGATTCAGAATCGCTGCTTTCGACCTCGGCAACCGGATCCGGCTTCAGGGCCACCCGCTCCAGCCGCCGGTGCATCCTGCTCATGTCTGCGACACGAAAGCACAGGCTGGCGAGCACGCCCTCTTGGTCGTCGAGCAGCGCGCGCATCCGGTCGGCGGTCACGCTGAAACCGCTCGGCGCCATCAATTCGATCGTCATGTTCTCGAGAGTGAACAGCACCCGGTCGGCCCCCTCACCCGAGTTCTGCCAGGCCGGCGCGCGGCCGAGCAGCGTCTGATAGGCCGCCTTGGCTGCACCGATATCCCTGACCAAAGCGACGACGTGATCGAGGCCGGTGATCATGTTCCCTCCCTCCCGACGGAGCCGGAACCGAACGTCCTGGGGGCGTCGGCTCTGCCCGGGCAACGCTGGCCCTGCCACGGTCGTATTCCGGCCCCATACCGACCTCAAGCGCCTATCGCCATGACTCTGCAAATATTTTGGCTCTGCGAATATTTTTGGCTCCCGCCGAAGCGGTGCTAAGGTAAGCAGCCGGCCGGGACCACCCAGCGCATCACGGACAACCAATGCAGGCTCTCTTTATCGGACAGACCTATATCGACGTCGTCTTCCTCACCGACCACATGCCGACCGGCGACGAGAAGCACGTGGCGACCGACTACGCGGTCTCTTTCGGCGGCAATGCGGTGACGGCGGCGTTCTGCTGCGCCAAGCTCGGCATCGTGCCCGACCTGATCGCCACGGCGGCCAATGACTGGCTGGGGCGCATGTTCCAGGACATGTGCGCGAAATACGCGATCTCGCTGCATGCGCGAAAGGTGAACCAGTCCTCGCTGTCCTTCATCATGCCCAAGGACGGCAAGCGCGCCATCGTCCGCTGCCGCGACGACGAGCACATCCATCCGTTCCCGATCCTCAATCTCGGCGGCTGCCGCGCGCTGCACATCGACGGCCACCAGCCCGATGCGGCGATCCACTATGCAAAAGTCTGCCGCGAGGCCGGCATCCTGACCTCGCTCGACGGCGGCGGCCTGCGCACCAACACGCACGAGCTCCTGGAATTCATCGACGTCGCGATCGTCGCCGAGCGCCTTTGCGAGCAGATGGACCTGACGCCGGAGAAGATGCTCGATTACCTGAAGAGCCGCGGCTGCAAGATCGGCGGCGTCACCATGGGTGAGAAGGGTCTGCTCTGGTACAACGAGACAGGCGCGGTCGAGATCATGCCGGCGATGCCGATCCCGCGTGAGCGCGTGATCGACACCAACGGCGCCGGCGATGTCTTCCACGGCGCCTATGTCTATTCCTACCTCGCCCATCCCGGCAAAAGCTGGCGCGAGCACTTTGATTTTGCCCGCGCCGCTTCGACGTTCAAGATCCAGCGGCTCGGCAATGAGGCCGGCTTGCCGACCCTTGTCGACATCGCCAAAGTCAGGCACGAGTTCGAGGTCAAAGCCTAGTCTTCGCAGAGGTTCAAATGGGGCGCGTCTACGTCGCCGGCAGCATCAACATGGATGTGGTGGCGACGGCCGACCGCCATCCAAAAGTCGGCGAAACCGTCGCCGGCAAGCAAGTGCTGTATTTCCCCGGCGGCAAGGGCGCCAACCAGGCCGTCGCGGCCTCGCGGCTCGGCGCCCGGACCACGCTGATCGGCCGCCTGGGCAAGGATTCATTCGGCGCCGAGCTGAGGGCGTTCCTCGGCGGTCAGGGCATCGATCTCGGCTACGTTCAGGAGACGGCGGAGGCGCACACCGGCACCGCCATCATCACGGTTGCGGCGGCCGACAACACCATCGTGGTCATTCCCGGCAGCAATGCGTTGGTCGGCGCCGACGACGTCAGTGTCGTGCCGCTCGTCAAAGGCGATGTCGCCATCAGCCAGTTCGAGATTCCGCTCCCCACGATTGCCGCCTTCTTCCGGCGGGCGCGGGCGGCGGAGGCCCACCACGCTGCTGAACCCGGCGCCGGCACAAAAATTTGGCCGCGAGCTGCTTGAGCTGGTCGACATCCTCGTGCTGAACGAGACCGAGCTCGGCTTCCTCGCCGGCACCGAGCTGTCCGACAACGACGAGGCCGCGCGGATCATCCAGGTCGCGCGGCAGCTTCAGGCGCGCGAGGACCAGACCATCTGCGTCACGCTCGGCAAGCGCGGCGTGCTCGCCCTCGCCGGCGACCAGGAGTTTGCGGTGCCCGGCCGCGTGGTGAAGGCGGTCGACACCACCGGCGCCGGCGATTGCTTCGTCGGCGCGCTCGCGGCGCAACTCGCCGACGAAGTCCCCCTGCGCACGGCGCTCGCCTTCGCCAACGCCGCCGCCTCGATCAGCGTGCAGCGCATGGGCGCGGGGCCGTCGATGCCGACGGCCGCGGAAGTGGCGGCCGTTCTGTAGAGCGTGGCGCTTCCTCCGCCTCTCCCCGCCTGCGGGGAGAGGGAGTAGAGTTCACGCCAGCGCGCTCTTCAGGTCAAAACTTTCGTCTGCGGCCTGCTCCGGCGTGATCGAGCGGTCCATGCCCTGCAATCTGCGGCCGAACATGTGATCGCCGGCCCGGTTGATGGACTCGATGCCGACCAACTTGTCGCCCCTGTAGCAGAACGCCGAGAACGCCTTTTTGGCGGGATCGCCGCGCAGAACGACGCGATCGTAGCCGGTGGTGAGGCCCGCGATCTGGAGCTTGTCGTCACCCTGGTCACTCCAGAACCAGGGATGGCTGTCGTAAGGCTTGCGGTCGCCGGTCAGCCGGGCCGCGAGGCAGCGGGCGTGATCGGTGGCGTTCTGCACCGATTCCAGCCGCAGCGAGCCGCCGAAGCGCGGGCTGGCGAACAGCGCGCAGTCGCCGATCGCCGAGATGTCGGGATCGGCCGTCGAGAGATATTCGTCGACGATGATGCCGGCAGCAACCGGCAGCCCCGCCTCGGCCGCGAGCTCGATGTTCGGCAGCACGCCGACGCCGACCACGACGAGGTCGGCGGGCAGATGCCTTCCGTCGCTCAAGGAGACGCCGGTGACCTTGCCGTCCTCGGCCTCGATACTGGTTGCCTGCACACCGAGATGAATGCGGATGCCGGCCTCACGATGCCGCGCCTGAAAATACTCCGAGACCTCCGGGGTCACCGCGCGCGCCATCACGCGCGGGGCGAGCTCGAGCACGTCGACCTCCAGCCCCTTGATCCGGGCCGTCGCTGCGAATTCGAGGCCGATGAAGCCGGCGCCGATCACCACCACCCGCGTCTTCGACGCCATGATCTTTCGCAGCGCCTCGCTGTCGTCGAGGATGCGCAGATATTTGACGTCGGGCAGATTGGCGTTGGGCAGATCGAGCAGCCGGTTGCGCGCGCCTGTCGCCAGCACGAGGTGGCCGTAATCAAGCATCTCGCCCGATGCGAGATGCAGCCTGCGCCCGGCGCGGTCGATCGAGACCGCGCGGCCCGCGATCAGCTCGATCTTCTGATCCGCATAGAATTTCTCCGGCCGGAACATCAGGCTCTCCGGCCCGGCCGAACCCTTGATGTACGCCTTGGACAGAGGCGGCCGCTGATAGGGCAGATGCGCCTCGTCGTTGATCAGGCAGACGCGGTCGGAAAAACCCGCCTGCCGCAGGGATGCCGCGACCTGGTAGCCGCCATGGCCGGCACCGACAATGATCACCGGACCGCCAGTCATTGGAACAGCCCACTTCCGGAGACACGAGCGTGACCCATGTCGTCTCCTCTCATGCTGATATTGGCTTGGCTAGCCTAGGAGGAGCCGGCGCTCGTGTCCGTCCCTCAACGAAGGCGGCCCCATTTGAGCCTATCGTTCCGCCTTGCGCAAGAGCGGCGCGCGGGGATTGTCTCCCCTCGCCTTCTGCGATTTAGTTGCACGAACGACCTCATGCCGGGGATTTCCAAGATGCCAGCTCCCATCTCCCAACCCGACGATCCCGCCTTGCTGCGGATCGACGGCCCGATCGCGACCATCACGCTCAACCGCCCCGCCGCGTTCAACTCGATCAACCTTGCCATTGCGCAAAAGCTCGAGCAGCTCGCCTCCTATATCGAGGGCGACGACGCCATCCGGGTTCTGGTGATCGAGGGCGAAGGCCGCGCCTTCTCGGCCGGCGGCGATCTGCAGACGATTGGAGCTGCGGCCGAAGCGGGCACGGTGACGCCTGTCGTCGGCGAGCTGCTCAAGCACTATCACGCCTTCATCGAGACGATCCGGCGCATGCCGAAGCTGTCGCTGTCCAGCGTCCACGGCTCGGCCGCCGGCGCCGGCATGGGCCTCGCCTTCGTCACCGATCTCTGCATCGCCGCGGAGGACGCCAAATTCACGCCGGCCTATGCCAAGATCGGGGTGTCGCCGGACGGCGGCTCTACAGTGGGCATCGTCGGCACGGTCGGCTCCCGCCGCGCGCTCCAGATCTTCCTGTCGGAGGACAATTTTACCGCGCAGCAGGCCCATGAATGGGGCCTGGTCGCGAAGATCGTTCCCGCGACCGAGCTGAAGGCGGCGACGCGGCAGCTCGCCGAGCGTCTGGCGCAGAACCCGCCTGCCGCGATCGCCGGCACCAAGTCGCTGGTCTACCAGGCGGCCACCACGCCAGTGAAACAGCAGCTCGACGCCGAGGAGCACAAGATCATCATGGCGATGAACACGGAGGAGTTTCGGCTCGCCGTGAAGAAATTCACGAGCAAGGGCAAGTAGCGCTACTGCGGACAGATATAGCCCGTCCCCGCCGGCGACTTGAAGCAGCCGACCGACTCCGGCAGCACGTGGCGCGGCAGCCACAGCACGACGCTCGGGAAATAGATCGCGAACGCGATCGTCGCCAGGAATACCACATAGATCGGCAATGCGGCGCGCAGGGCCTTGGCAAAGCTGATGCCGACGAATTTCGACGCCATCAGTAGCACCAAACCATAAGGCGGCGTGATCAGGCCGAAGGCGAGCGTGGCGATCAGCACCACCCCCATATGCACGGCATTGATGTCGCCCGCCTCGGTCAGCGTGTTGACCAGCGGCATGAAGATGATGATGGTCGGCACCGGCTCGATGAAGTCGCCGACCACGGTGAACAGCAGCACCATCAGCAGCATGATCAGGTGCGGATCGTGACCCGCGATCGAGGTGATCAATTCGGCGATGTAACTGGCGCCGCGCAAGTAAGCGAGCATCCAGCCGAAGGCGTTGGCGGCGCCGATGGTGATCAGCGGCAGCGAGAAGATCAGCCCGGCGAGGCAGAAATCATAGGGGATCTTCCTGAAGTGGCCGCGGTTGAGCGCGGGGATGACCACGAGGACGATCCAGGCCACCGCGACGACGCCGGCTTCGGTGGGCGTGAACCAGCCCGTCAAGATGCCCCCTAGCAGGATCACCGGGATCATCAGCGGCAGGGCCGCATCGCCGGCCGCGAACACCACCTGCCGCAGCGGCGCGCGCGGCTTGCGCAGGCCGGAGGGGCCGAAGAAGTAGCAGTAGATCATCAGGCCGATGCCGATCATCAGGCCCGGCACCACGCCAGCCATGAACAGGCCGGCGATCGAGACGTTGCCGACCGCGCCATAGACCACCGCCGTGATACTCGGCGGCACCAGCGCGGCGATCGTCGAGGCGGATGCGATGATCGCGGCGATGAAAGCGGGCTCATAACCCTCGCGCTTCATCGGGCCACCCAGCGCGCGGCTCATCACCGCAACGTCGGCGGTGGTCGAGCCCGACATCTCCGAGAAGAACATGCTGAAGACGACGACCACCTGGGACAGCCCGCCCCTGATGTGCCCGACCAACGACACCGACAGGTTGGCGATCCGCACGACCACATTGGCCGAGCTCATGAGCTCGCCGACCAGCAGGAAGAACGGGATCGCCAGCAGCGCCTCGGAATCGACGCCGTCGAAGATCTTCTGGATGATGGCGGCGAGCGAGACGTCGGACAGGATCGCGCCGATGAAGACGCCGGCCATCAGCGAGAACGGCACGGGCACGCCGAGATAACCGAAGGACAGGAAGCAGATCGACATCAACGCCAGGACGACAGGTGCGCTCATGGCTGCGCCCTCATCTGCGCCTCTGTAAGGCCGGGCGCGGCATCCTCGCCCGGCGGCTCGGGATGGTCAAAGCCGTTGCGCAGGCCGTTGACGAGCTGCTCGATGGTGAACAGGCCGATCAGCACGCCCGAGAGCGGGATGATCGCGTAGAGCGAAGCGATCGGCGTGCCCGACGGCAGGCGAAAACTGCCGAAGCCGCGGAGATAGTTCTGGTAGCCGTACCAGATCAGGCAGAAGGCGACGCCGAGCACGACCAGGCGGATGATGACTTCGACGATCAGCCGTGGCGTTCCATGCATCGCCTCGGATATGGCAGTGAGATAGAGGTGATCGTTGCGCCGCGTCGCGGCCGCCGTGCCGACGAAGATCGCGTAGATGAACAGAGTCGAGGTGACTTCCTGAAGCCACAGCCAGGGATGGCCGATGGTGCGGGTGACGATGTCGGCGGTCACCGACAGCGAGAAGCCGAAGCAGAGCACGCCGCACAGGATCATCAGCGCAAGCTCGAGCCAGTCGAGCCCGCGCCATTTCAGGTGGCGTTGGCGCTGAACGAGCAGTTTGTCGGCGATGGCCATTTACGTCCCCGTCGTCCCGGGCCTAGTGCAGAATGCTTCAGTTGAATCGGCGACTGCTGGTTGGGTGAACCTCTCCCGCCTGCGGGAGAGGTCGGCGCGGAGCGCCGGGCGAGGGCAGCCTCCTCATTGGGAGTCTCTCCGCGGAGACACCCTCTCCCCTACCCTCTCCCGCGAGCGGGAGAAGGAGCGCACCGTCTTCCGGCATCACGTTAGTTAACCGACCGGATCAAATTCTTGATCTTCTCGGCATGCGGGCCGAGCTCCTTGGCGAGCTTGTCGAGATAGGGATCGGCGATTGCCGTAAAACTCTTCTTGTCGACATTGTCGACGATCTTGACGCCCATCTTCTTCAGCTTGTCGGCCGCCGTGCGCTCGAGATCGAACGCCTTCTGCGGCTCCTTGGTGCTGATCTCGTTGGCCGCCGCCTGCACCCACCCCTTCTGCTCCGCCGACAGACTCTGCCAGAGCTTGTCGGAGATGAACACCAGCGCGTTGTTGGCTTCGTGCTCGGTGATGTTGAGGACCGGCGCGACCTCGTAGTGCTTGTTGACGAGGTAGACGTTGATGCTGTTCTCGGCGACGTCGACCACGCCGGTTTGCAAGCTCGTGTAGACGCTGCCGAACGGCATGTGCACGGTCTGGGCGCCATAGGCCGGGAACATCAGGTCTTCGGTCGCGGTCGCCTGGACGCGGACCTTCAGGCCCTTGACGTCGCCGACATTGTGGATTTCCCGCCTGCTGTACATATGGCGCACGCCCTGCGAGCCGGTCGCGATCACGTGCAGGCCCTGCGTGGTCTCGTCGATCATGGTCTTGAGCGCTTCGAACACGCGGGGATCGGCCAGGCCCTTGACGACGTGGTTCTCGTCGCGGAACAGGAAGTGCAGCGACATCACGCCGGCCTGCGGCGAGATCGTCGCGGTGTTGGCCGAGGAGATGATGGCGAACTCGACGTCGCCGGCTTTGACGAGCTGGAGCACCTGCGGCTCCTGCCCGAGCTGCGCGCCGGGATACTGGTCGATGATCATGGTGCCCTTGCTCAATTCCTTGAGCTTGTCGGCAAAGAGGTCGCCCGCGATCGAATAGCCGGTGTTGCGCGGCTGGTCGTAGGCGAAGCGATAATGCTTCACCTCCTGCGCCCCGGCCGCCGTGACGAACAGCATGGCGGACAGAACCGCCAACCCACGCATGGATCGTGCAATCATCGTTTCCCCCTGTTTTATCGCCCGCCGCTTCAGCGGTCTGGGCGTTCGTTCGGGTGGTTGGTCACCCCTTCTCGGTCTGCTTCCCAGTCCTCTGCATGAAATCGAAGTCGCAGCCCTCGTCGGCCTGCATGATGGTCTCGTTGAACAGCCAGGCGTAGCCGCGCCGCGCCTCCTCGGGCGCCGCCGCCGGCTTCAAGGCGGCGCGCCGGCGCTCCAGCTCGGCGGCGTCGACCAGCAGCTCGATGCTGCGCCTGGCAACATCGAGCCGGATCATGTCGCCGTTCTTCACCAGCGCCAGCGGCCCGCCGACGGCGGACTCGGGCGTGATGTGCAGCACGATGGTGCCGAACGCCGTGCCGCTCATCCGCGCGTCGGAAATGCGCACCATGTCCTTGGTGCCGCCGCGCGCGAGCTTCTTCGGGATCGGCAGATAGCCCGCCTCCGGCATGCCCGGCGCGCCCTTCGGGCCGGCATTGCGCAGCACCAGCACGTCGTCGGCGGTCACGTCGAGATCGGGATCGTCGACCCGCAAGGTCATGTCCTCGACGGATTCGAACACCACCGCGCGCCCCGTGTGCTGCAAAAGCTTGGGGCTCGCAGCCGATTGCTTGATCACGGCACCGCGCGGGGCGAGATTGCCGTGCAGGACGGCAAGGCCGCCTTCCTTCTTGATCGGATTATTGCGCGGACGGATCGCGTCCTGGCCGGGCACGTCTTCCGCATTCGCCGCGATATCGCGCAGCGTCTGGCCGGTGATGGTCTTCGCGTCGAGATCGACGAGATCGCCGAGCTGCGCCAGCAATTTCGGCACGCCGCCGGCGTGATGGAAATGCTCCATGTAGTGCTCGCCCGACGGCTTGAGATCGACCAGCACCGGCACCTCGCGGCCGATCCGGTCGAACACTTCGAGATCGAGCCGGTGCGGCGAGCGATGCGCCATCGCCGTCAGATGGATCAGGCCGTTGGTCGAGCCGCCGATCGCCTGGAGCACGACCTGCGCGTTCTTGAAGGATGCCGGCGTCAAGAGCTCGCTCGGCTTCGGGCCCTTGGTCTTGGCCATCTCGGCCGCAACCCTGCCGCTCGCCTCAGCGAGGCGGAAGCGTTCGGCATGCGGCGCGGGGATCGTCGCGCTCATCGGCAGCGACAGGCCCATCGCTTCGATCATGCAGGCCATGGTCGAGGCCGTGCCCATCACCATGCAGGTGCCGACCGACGGCGCGAGGCGGCCGTTGACCGCCTCTATCTCGGCATCGTCCATTTCACCGGCGCGATATTTGCCCCAGAGACGGCGGCAATCGGTGCAGGCACCGAGCACCTCGCCCTTGTGGTGGCCGACCACCATCGGCCCCACCGGGATGACAACGGTCGGCAGATCGGCGCTGATCGCGGCCATGACTTGGGCAGGCAGCGTCTTGTCGCAGCCGCCGATCACGATCACCGAATCCATCGGCTGTGCCCGGATCATCTCCTCGGTATCCATCGCCATCAAATTGCGCAGATACATCGAGGTCGGATGCGCAAAGCTCTCGGCGATCGAGATGGTCGGGAACACGAACGGCATCGCGCCCGACAGCATCACGCCGCGCTTGGCGGCTTCGATGATCTGGGGGACATTGCCGTGGCAGGGATTGTAGTCGCTGTAGGTGTTGGTGATGCCGACGATCGGGCGCTCCAGCGCGTCGTCGGAATAGCCCATGGCCTTGATGAACGCCTTGCGCAGGAACAGCGAGAAGCCGGCATCGCCATAGCTCGTCAGACCCTTGCGCAAGCCACTCGTCATCATGCCACTCCGTTCACCTTGCCATTGTCGTACAGGCTACCCCCTGATTGTCAATAACGCAGGCGCCTATGGTGGCAATTTCCGGCTCCTGACACCGCCCGCGACACAAATTATTGACAATCCGACCCTTCCCTGCTCCACAGGACGGACCGGCCCGGTGCTGAAGGCTGAGAGGATGTCCGACATTCACACCGCAGACGCCATGACGGTCCGGCGCGACGATCCGGACGACGTGGTCGCGCGGCTGGAGGAGGACATCATCTTCGGCCGCCTTGCGCCCGGCGCGCGCCTGACCGAGGACGCGCTGATGTCGGCTTACGGCACCTCGCGCCACTTCGTGCGCCAGGCGCTGGTGGTTGCCGAGCGGCGCGGCATCGTCCGCCGCGAGAAGAATGTCGGCGCCACCGTGCGGTTCTATTCGGCCGAGGAGGTTCGGCAGATCTACGAGGTCCGGGAGATGCTGACCCGGCAGGCCGCGCTGATGATCCCCCTGCCCGCGCCGCAAGGCCTGATCGACGAATTGACCACGCTGCAACGGCAATATTGCGCCAAGGCCGACGTGCAGGACCTGCGCGGCATCCATGAAGCCAACGACGCCTTCCACCTCGCGCTGTTCTCCGCCTGCGGCAATCCCTATCTGGTGCGCTCGCTCCAGGACTACATGAACCTGACGCTGCCGATGCGCGCCAAGAACCTCGCCGACCGCGACGGGCTCGCGCAATCGCGGCGCCAGCACGAGCTGATGATCGAGCTCTTGAAGGGCCGCGACAGCTGGGCATTGGCGCAGCTCTGCGTCGATCACATGCAGTTCAGCAAGTCGGATTATCTGGCGCGGATTTCTGGCGAAACCGAGCGCTAGCGCGTGCGCCTGTCGGCCCGCCGGCGCAGCAACAGCCGATGCGGAGAAGGATGAACCACTCGCCGGGGCAATGGAACCCGGCGGAACTCATCCAACCAGACGATAATCTTCTGGTAGAAGCTGCTCAATCGCTCAACCGATTAACGGGTTGTTAGAGGACTCTATCCCAAATGGTTTCTAGAACAAATAACAACCATGCCGGGTTCCATTGCCCGGAGCAATCGCATGAATGTACCTGGTCTCCTGATCGCAACGGCCTTTGGCGCAGCATTTTTTGCCGGGGAGTATGTGTGGTACTACCAGCCCGCTTTCATCAACCCGGACGTCTTGATCAGCACGTTCTCCTCGGAACATATGAAAGCGCGCGCAGCAGTCCGAAAAGCGCTGATCGATCCGGACTCGGCCAAATTCAGCGCATTGCGTTCAATCGAGGCCGGCGCGGCGAGGTATGTTTGCGGCGGTGTCGAGGCAAGGGACAAGTCCGGCCAGTCCATCGGAACCGCTTTCGTCTATACCGTGGCCATTGATTTTGCCCGCATCGATGACGACGGTCGGATCACGCATCAGCATTCGGGATACAGACCTTGCCCGACTGAGGAGGACAAGGTCGTGCAGCAGCGACCGGCTCTGTCACCCGGCGTGTCGTCGGTCGTCAGAACCGTTCAGAAAGTCGCCCCCGACGTGCGCATGTCGGTTGCACCCGGCCTCACGACGCCTGCACCGTCGGCGGGCGGATCGTCATCTGGCGGCACAATGGAGCAGCAGGTCCGCGAGCTGGCCGCCCGGACCGTTCCGCCCGATGCTGCAAATGGACAGCCACCAAGCCCGACCGCGAACCGTGGGGTCGCCAAGGAGAGTGAGTGGCAAGCCGATCGACCTCCGGCCGCGTGGCCCACATTTCCTCCGGATCACGCATTGGCGAGATCAACCCGGAAACGAACCCCGTCCGAAGCACTGGCCCTGGCGAAAGACGTCGAGGACCGCTGGAAGCAGGCGGAGTCGTCGGCCGACATTTCGATGCGCCCATCACCGGAGGACATCAACGAGGCATGCCGCGCGCTGCTCACGATCGATTCAAGACACGCCGAATATCCAAAAGCGTGGGCAGCTTTCGCGCGGTTGCAAAAGATAAGCCGCGACATCGCCAGCGGCTGATTTCGGTGACGCGCTTCGCTCGTCGCCGGGCGCGCAATGACCATTCAGTACCGTCTCAACAGGCCGCGCGCCACGCTGGTCTCGCCATGACCGGCGCAGGCCCGTTTCGGATTCCTGATCAAGTCCGTCCGGACCCGCCTGAATGTCCTTCCGGCGGACTCGGCCACCTCTGGGCGGAATTTTCCGGGATCGTAGCTCTCGCCGTCATGGGCCTTGATGGCCGCAGCATAGGCGTCGATCATCGCCATCGCGGCATCGGGGCTGCCGAGAAGTCGCGCGCCGAGTTGAACGCTGCCGGCACCATCGACCTCATAGCCGGTGCATCGCTGCTCCAGCACCGCGGATGCGGTGACGAGCTGGTCGAGGAACGTTGCTTCGGCCTCGCTGAGCGTCGCGGCCTGCGCCGGCCCTGACACGATTAGTACGAGCAACGAGACGGCTGGCAGTTTGATTTTCATGCTCGGCCGATCATGTGGATCGATCAGGCGCGCCCCTGACGACTCATGAAAAGGCCGTACAGAAACAGGAGGATGATGGCACCGACCACGCTTCCGATGAAGCCGGCGCCCTCCCCGAACCGGTACCATCCCACGGCCTGGCCGAGCCAGGTCGCAACGAACGCGCCGACAATTCCCAGGACCGTGGTCAAAATGAACCCTCTGGGCTCGGACTTATCGCCGGGCATGATGAACTTCGCGACCAGTCCGACGAGAAATCCGATGATGATCGTCCAAAGGATGCTCATGTCCATCGCTCCATTCGGTCAATTCGAGACATCAAACGTCTGAAGGAATGCGTGATCGCTTGATGGGCCAGACGACGCCGGGAACGACGTTGATCTAGATCAATGGGCCAAAGCAGCCGAGCGGAAAGCTGCAGGCTGCTCTTCCTGGTGAGACGGCGCTCAACGAGCTCCGCAACGCGAAGCGGGATGATGCATGGCGATCATCGGCGAGATCACGCACACGACGACCTATCGCTATGCAAAGCCGGTGACGTTCGGCACGCACCGGGCCATGTTCCTGCCGCGGCGCGGCGCCTCCACCCGGCTGCTTCGCTGGTCCGCGTCGACCAGTCTGCCATCAAAGGTGCATTGGATCACCGACGCCCGCTCGAATGCCGTCACCGTGATGGACTTCAGCGAGCCCGGCAGCGAGCTGACCTTCACCTTCAAGGTTCGCGGCATCTATTTCGGCGTCAAGGGGCTGGAGACGTTTCCGCTGGAGCCGCGGGCCGAGGAAGTCCCCGTGCAGTACACGCCGGATGAGTGGACCGATCTTGCAGGATACCTGCGTCCGCATGCCGACGATCCAGACGGCAGCCATGCGGCGTGGACCAAGAGCTTCGTTGCCGGCGATCAGGACCGGACCGCCGACGTGCTGCGCCGGATGCTGGGCCTGTTTCGCAGCGAGTTCAGCTATCGCGGAAGAGATGCGGAAGGCACCCAGTCCCCCGGCGAGACGCTGCGTACGAAATCCGGGACCTGCCGGGACTTCGCCTGGCTCATGATCGAGACGTTGCGCCGCCTCGGCTTTGCCGCGCGCTTCGTCAGCGGCTATCTCTATGACGCCGCGCTCGACGGCGGCGCCGTGGGGATGACCGGCTCCGGCGCCACCCATGCATGGGTGCAGGTATTCCTGCCCGGCGCTGGCTGGCTCGATTACGATCCAACGAACAGCCTGAGCGCCGGCTTCGACCTCATCCCGGTGGCCATAGCGCGGCATCCGGGGCAGGCCGTGCCGCTGGCCGGCTCGTGGTTCGGCGATTCCGGCGACTACCTCGGCATGTCGATCAATGTCGCCGTTCGCAAGCTCAGCGAAATGCTCGATCCTTCGGAGGGATAGGCCACAGGCGCGGCGGTCAAACGTCCCGAGGCCGGGCGAGGGCCGGATGATGTCAGTGAGAGAAGACGCGCGTGCCTGACGTCCATGCCCGTTGGTTTCCGACCGGACTGGCCCCGATTTCCCAGCCAGCGCCACCCCATAGGGCATCAACCACGCCAAGATCGCCCGCGCCGTCACGGACAAAGAAGAGGTTGGGAGCGGAGCTGGTCTGCAGCGCCCCGCTTTCGCCGTTGGCCTGCAGCCTCAAGAGACACCAGATGTCGGCAAGTTTGCTCTCGGCGCGAGCGCCCAGCTCGCCGAGGATCTGCCCGGAATTCGAGGGATTGTTCAAAACATGCGTCTGCAGAGACGTATCGTCCGCGGCTTCGACCTTGACGGCGAACCGGCGCGCAAAGGTCGCGCCGAGCCACGAAATCTTGACAGGCGCGGTCGGCGTGATGTCCTCCTTGAAATGCTCGCTCGCAACGAAGGATTCCGCGTGGGGAATGGCCGCCGTTGACGGGGGATCGAGAGGTTCGCCGGGCTTGCGCTTGAGCGAACATTCGATCCTGGCGCGGGGAACAAGCGACGCGGAGCTGCCGCCAGATTTGTTCTCGTCGGCATGCGCGCTGAAACTGGATGCCGCCAGAACAATAACAAGACATAGGTTGGGCGCTAAGCGGCGCATTGTTTGGCGTCCTTGAATTGCCGATTCAAGAACAAGGTAAACTGTGAATTGCTTCTGTAAATCGAAGATCAGGTTTCTGGTTAAGCTTAAAGCAAGGAACTCATTTGAAGAGAAATGCAAGATATCTGGAACCACGCGCCTGCCTGGCAGCAGCGTGCGACGCACCCGGACGCCTCAAGATCGTATCAGACGCTCGGCACCCTTGCGATTCACACGCAAGGTGGAAAGCGCGAATTTCAGCGCGCGGTCCCATGAAGCTCTTGATCAGCGAGCCGCTCTACTTGCCCGCCAAGCGCGCGATCGTCTGACCGGCCGGAGGAACCCGCAAGTCCGGTCCGGACACTGGCTGCGGCGTGATCCGGCAGCATCTTGCCTGCGCGCGGAGCGGATCGCTCCACATCCAGCGCACGCGCCAGGCCGGATTGTAGGCGTAGGCCGGGATGCGCCAGAACCAGATGGTTTCGTAGACACTGTCCCCGAATCGATCCACATCCGGACGTGGCGTTGGCCAGGATGCTGCCGCGACGAGAACGACAGTCAACACCGCGGCCCCTGACAGAACCATCTTGCGCATCTTGCTTCCACAATCGCTAGAATGAAAAGGGCGGTCACTTCCGCGCAACGCAATGCATAGAAGAAACGTTGACGTGTTCCGACAATAGAACGCCTATTTCCAAAAACGGAAATCCGGAACTCTACGGTGTGCACACAGACGTTAGTCGCAAGGAGCCGTTCGGATATCTGCCGCCATCACGATCGTATGCGCGTCAACTCGGGATGGGGCCCCTCCACCAGTCTGGCCCGCCCCACCGGGAATCCCAACGCTCACCGCACGAGTGAATTTCTCCCGGCTCCGCAAGCGGGGCCGGGAGAGCGCACCTGCATTCCTCCAGGCAACGACGCTAGCGCTTGGTCCAGTCGATGATGCGGCTCGCATCGCCGTCGAACTCGTTGCTGCAGAATGCGCCACCCTGGTAGTGGTCGCCGACCGGATCCGGCTTCAGCTTGGCCTGCTCGGCCATCGCGTGCTCGCGGAAATCCTCGGCGCGTCCCGTGGGGCGATAGCCGAATTCGTAGGCGCGGTGGTTGTCCCACCAGGCGCGCTCGTTGAGGGAGGCGCCGTAGAAGACCTCGAAATGGATGTCGGGATGTTCGAGCCCGATGCGGCAGAGCTGCACGAGGTCGTCGGGCTTCAGCCAGATCGAGAGCCGGCGCTGGTCGAGCGGCATGTCGCCGAAATTGCCGATGCGCAGGCACGTCACCTTCAGGCCGTGCTTGTCGGCGTAGAGCGCACCGACGGCCTCGCCGAACACCTTGCTGACGCCGTAACGGCCATCGGGGCGCGGGGTGACATCGGTCCCGATCTTGTGGTGGCGGGGATAGAAGCCGACGGCGTGGTTGGACGAGGCGAACACCACGCGCTTGACGCCCTTGCGGTACGCCGCCTCGAACAGATTGTAGCCGCCGATGATGTTGGCCTGGAGGATGTCGTTCCAGGGGCCCTCGACCGAATAGCCGCCGAAATGGATGATGCCGTCGACGCCCTCGCAGATCGCCTCGCACTGCGCGAGATCGGCGAGATCCGCCGCCTTGAATTTTTCGTTCGCGCCGAGATCGGCGGGCGGCTTGATGTCGGAGAGCAGGAGATCCGGATAGATCGGCGGCAGCAGCTTTCGCAGGCTCGTGCCGATTCCGCCCGAAGCTCCCGTCATCAAAATACGCGGCATGTCTTCCCTCGCCTGTGGTGACCGATTTGCGGCCGTAGATAACTGATGCTAGCAGACTTGGACAGAGGGAACGCAACAACGAGACCTGCACATGAACGATGCATCGTCCCACACTCAAGGCTGGCGGCCGGCGACCTATTACCCCGATCCGGCGATAAAGGCACTCGATCCCCGCTTCGAAAAATACTGGCTGAAACTGTCGGCGGTGGAACGGCTGACGACCGGCCTGCGCTGGGCCGAGGGTCCGGTGTGGTTCGGCGACGGCCGCTATCTCCTGTGCAGCGACATCCCGAACCAGCGCATCATCAAATGGGAGGAGGAGACCGGCGCCGTCTCGGTGTTCCGCAAGCCCTCCAATTTCGCCAACGGCAACACGCGCGACCGCCAGGGCCGGCTCGTCACCTGCGAGCATGGCGGGCGCCGCGTAACCCGCACCGAGTATGACGGCAGCATCACGGTGCTGATGGATTCCTTCGGCGGCAAGCGGCTGAACTCGCCGAACGACGTCGTGGTGAAATCCGACGGCTCCGTCTGGTTCACCGATCCGACCTTCGGCCTGCTCGGCAATTACGAAGGCTACAAGGCCGAGCCCGAGATCGAGCCGAATGTCTACCGGCTCGATCCCGCAGCCGGCCAGGCGACCATCGTCGCCGAGGGCGTGCTCGGGCCGAACGGGCTGTGCTTCTCGCCGGACGAGAAGATTCTGTATGTCGTGGAATCGCGCGGCGTGCCGAACCGCAAGATCCTCGCCTATGACGTCTCAGCCGACGGCACCACGATCTCCAACAAGCGCGTGCACATCGACGCAGGTCCCGGCACGCCTGATGGCATGCGCTGCGACAACGACGGCAATCTCTGGTGCGGCTGGGGCATGGGCGATCCCGAGCTCGACGGCGTCGTGGTGTTCGCGCCCGACGGCGTCATGATCGGCCGCATCGCCCTGCCCGAACGCTGCGCCAATCTCTGCTTCGGCGGCGTCAAGCGCAACCGCCTGTTCATGGCGGCGAGCCAGTCGATCTACGCGCTGTATGTGAACACGCAAGGCGCGCTGGGGGGATAGGCGCAGCTCTCTCCTCCGTCATTCCGGGGCGCGCCGTCTTCGGCGCGAGCTATGATGCGCAATTGCGCATCTGAGAATCCATCGTGCGGCAGCGCTCGAGGCAAAATGGATTCCGGGCTCGTCGCTTCGCGACGCCCCGGAATGACGGGAGAGAGACCAAACGAAAAACGCCGGAGCGGTTTCCCGCTCCGGCGTCATGTTGGTTCAGGCGCTAAGCCTTACGCCGCGTTGAAGCCGGCGACGGCCTTCACTTCGAGGAAGTCCTCGAGGCCGTACTTGCCCCACTCGCGGCCGTTGCCGGACTGCTTGTAGCCGCCGAACGGTGCGGTGCGGTCGTTGGGCACGCCCTGGAGGTTGACGTTGCCGGCGCGGATCTGGCGGGCGACACGCTTGGCGCTCTCGACCGTGTCGGCCGAGACATAGCCGGCGAGACCATAGGGCGTGTCGTTGGCGATCTGCACGGCGTCGGCTTCGTCCTTGGCGCCGATGATGGTCAGCACCGGTCCGAAGATCTCTTCGCGGGCGATCGTCATGTCGGGAGTGACGTCGGCGAAGATGGTCGGACGGACGTAGAAGCCCTTGTTGACGCCTTCGGGCAGGCCCGGGCCGCCGGCGACGAGCGTTGCGCCCTCGTCGATGCCCTTCTTGATCAGGCCCTGGATCTTGTCCCACTGGCCGCGGTTGACCACGGGGCCGATGGTGGTGCCTTCGGCGCGCGGATCCCCCGCCTTGGTCTTGTCGGCGACGGCCTTCGCGATCGCGGCGACTTCCTTCATCTTCGACAGCGGCACGATCATGCGCGAGGGCGCGTTGCAGGACTGGCCGGAGTTGTTGAACATGTGCATCACGCCGCCGGTCACCGCCTTCGTGAGGTCGGCGCCTTCGAGGATGACGTTCGGCGACTTGCCACCGAGCTCCTGGCTGACGCGCTTCACGGTCGGCGCGGCGCGCTTGGCCACGTCGATGCCGGCGCGGGTCGAGCCGGTGAACGAGATCATGTCGATATCGGGATGCTCGCTCATGGCGGCGCCGACCTCGGGGCCGAGGCCGTTGACGAGGTTGAACACGCCCTTCGGCACGCCGGCTTCATGGAGGATTTCCGCGAAGATCAGCGCCGAGGTCGGCGTAAACTCCGACGGCTTCAGGATCATGGTGCAGCCGGCGGCGAGTGCGGGCGCGACCTTGCAGGCGATCTGGTTGAGCGGCCAGTTCCAGGGCGTGATCATGCCGACCACCCCGATCGGCTCGCGCAGCACCATGGCGGTGCCGACCGGCTCCTCGAAATGATAGTTCTTGAGCACGTCGAGCGTGGTCATGAGATGGCCTAGGCCGGCGCCGGCCTGCAGCTTCTCCGCCATCGGCAGCGGTGCGCCCATCTCGTCGGAGACGGCGGCGCCGATCTCCTTGAGGCGCCCCTTGTAGATCTCGATGATTTTCGTGAGCAGCGCGACGCGCTCCTCGCGGCTGGTCTGGGAGAACGTTGCAAAGGCGCGCTTGGCGGCGGCAACGGCCTTGTCGACATCGGCCTTGGAGCCGAGCGCAACCTCGTACATCGCCTCTTCCGTCGCCGGATTGACCACGGCGGTGGACTTCTTGACGGCGGGATCGACCCAGGCGCCGTCGATGTAGAATTGCATGCGATTGACCATCGTTAACCTCTTCTTGGGGGCATGGTGGGGGCGTTTCGGCAGGCATCCTTGCACGAAAGCGCCGGCAATTGAACCCGCCATATGCGGGGCCAGCGTTGCGGCGGACGGAGGATATATGAGCCGATGGCGGGAACGAGGCAAGGCTCCCTCAGGCGTCATTCCGGGACGGCTCGAAGAGCCGAGCCCGGAATCTCGAGATTCCGGGTTCGCGCTAACGCGCGCCCCGGAATGACGACGTAGTTACTTCCACTACACCGCCATCTTCCGATGCAGCACCGGCGCGCCGGTGGTGAGGCTTTCGGCCGCATCGATGATGGCGTTGGCATCGATGCCGTAGTGGCGGTAGAGGTCGGCGATGCTGCCGGTCTGGCCGAACTGCTCGACGCCGAGCGCCTCGACGCGGTGGCCGCGGACGCTGCCGATCCAGCCGAGTGCGGACGGATGGCCGTCGATCACGGTCACGATGCCGCAGTCGCGCGGCAGCGGTGCCAGCAGCTTCTCGATATGGCTGAGGTGCTGCACGCCGCGCCTGTCACGCCGCAATTTCCGTGCTGCGGTCCACCCCGCATGCAGGCGGTCGGCCGATGTGATCGCGAGCAGCCCGATGTCACGCCGGCTCTCGCCGATGAAGCCGGTCGCCTCGATCGCTTCGGGCGCCATCGCGCCGGTATAGGCGATCACGAGCTCGGCATTGGGGCCCGGCTTGCGCAGCCAATAGGCGCCATCGGTGATGCCCTGCTGAAGCTCCGGCGTCATGATCCGCTGCGCCTGCTCGATGCTGCGCGTCGAGAGCCGCAGATAGACGGAACCGCCCTCGCCCGGATCGCGCTGCATGTGATTGAAGCCCCAGCCCATGATCACGGCGAGCTCGTCGACGAAGGCCGGCTCAAACGAGGCGAGGCCATCCTGCGCCATGCCGATCAGCGGCGTCGCGATCGACTGATGCGCGCCGCCCTCGGGCGCAAGCGTGATCCCTGACGGCGTCGCCGCCACCATGAAGCGCGCATCCTGATAGCAGGCATAGTTCAGCGCATCGAGGCCGCGCTCGATGAAGGGGTCGTAGAGCGTGCCGACCGGCAAGAGCCGCGCGCCGTTGATCTGGTGCGACAGGCCGAGCGCCGAGAGCATGATGAAGAGGTTCATCTCGGCGATGCCGAGCTCGAGATGCTGGCCCTTGGGCGAGGCGTCCCAGTTGTAGGTGGACGGAATTTTCTCGCTGCGGAATAAGTCCGCCTTCTCGGCGTTTGCGAACAGGCCGCGCCGGTTCACCCACGGGCCGAGATTGGTCGAAACGGTCACGTCGGGCGAGGTCGTGACGATGCGCCTGGCGAGCTCGCTGTCGCCGCGCGCGATCTCGTTCAGCACGAGGCCAAAGCCCTGCTGGGTGGACATCTGCGGCGCCGGCTTGAAGGCGAGTTGCGCGGGCACCTCGACCACCGGGGCGGTCAGCCGGCGGCCGTCCTGGTTGAACGGCACGCGCGCAAGGAAGGCATCGAGCTCGGCGGGAGCCAGCGCGAGGCCCTCGTACTTGTCCCACTCGTAGCCGGGGCGGATGCTCTGGCTCTCGCGATATTTCTCCATCTGCGCGACCGTCATCAGGCCGGCGTGGTTGTCCTTGTGGCCCTGGAACGGCAGGCCCACGCCCTTGATGGTGTAGGCGATGAAGCAGACCGGACGGTCGTGGTCGATGGACTCGAACGCCTCCAGCATGCTCGCCATGTCATGGCCGCCGAGGTTCGACATCAGCGCCAGCAGTTCCTCATCGCTGCGCTTGTCGATCAGTTTGGTGATCGGCCCCTGGTCGCCGATCTCGTCGTGCAGATGCTTGCGGAAGGCCGCGCCGCCCTGGAAGCACAGCGCCGCATAAAGCGCGTTCGGGCAATTGTCGATCCACCTCTTCAGCGCCTCGCCGCCGGGCTCGGCAAAGGCCTCGCGCATCAGGCGGCCGTATTTCACGATGACGACGTCCCAGCCGAAATTGCGGAACATGGTCTCGAACTTTTCCCACAGCCCTTCGCGCACGACGGCGTCGAGCGATTGGCGGTTGTAGTCGACCACCCACCAGGTGTTGCGCAGGCCGTGCTTCCAACCCTCAGCGAGCGCTTCGAAAATATTGCCCTCGTCCATCTCGGCATCGCCGACCAGCGCGATCATCCGCCCTTCGCGGCGGTCCTTCATCCAGCCATGCGCCTTGACGTAGTCCTGCACCAGCGAGGCGAACAGCGTCTGCGCGACGCCGAGGCCGACCGAACCGGTCGAGAAGTCGACGTCGTCGACGTCCTTGGTGCGCGAGGGATAGGACTGCGCGCCCTTGAAGCCGCGAAAATTCTCCAGCTTCTCGCGGCTCTGCCGGCCGAACAGATACTGGATGGCGTGGAACACCGGACTCGCATGCGGCTTCACCGCGACGCGGTCCTCAGGGCGCAGCACATGGAAATACAGCGCCGACATGATGGTGGCGAGCGAGGCCGACGAGGCCTGGTGGCCGCCGACCTTCAACCCGTCCGCGTTCGCACGGATATGGTTGGCGTGGTGGATGGTCCATGACGACAGCCACAGCGCCTTGCGGCTGAGGGCGGTCAGGGTTTCGAGGCGCGCGGAATCGACGGGCATGGCGATGCTCCGGAAAATGACGCCCCGATGATACGCCTGCCGGCCCCGCCAAACTTCTCAATTTTTCGCGCCATACCTGCCGATATTGGGATATTTTACCAATCGAATGCCCCCTGACCCAGGTTTCATCCCAATGCCCGAGCTCGACGCCATCGACCGCAAGATCCTCAGCTACCTCCAGAACGACAGCCGGCTGACCATGCAGGAGCTCGCCGACAAGGTCGGGCTCTCGGTGTCGCCCTGCCATCGCCGTGTCAAGCTCCTGGAGGAGCGCGGCGTCATCTCGCGCTATATCGCGACCGTCGACCAGAAGGCGCTCGGCCTGCATGTCAGCGTCTTCATCTCGATCAAGCTGGCGCGACAGAAGGAGGAGGACCTCAACCGCTTCGCGCGCGCGATCTCGAAATGGGACGAGGTGCTGGAGTGCTATCTGATG
This sequence comes from Bradyrhizobium sp. USDA 3311, assembly GCF_054062495.1. Taxonomy (NCBI): domain Bacteria; kingdom Pseudomonadati; phylum Pseudomonadota; class Alphaproteobacteria; order Hyphomicrobiales; family Nitrobacteraceae; genus Bradyrhizobium; species Bradyrhizobium sp. USDA 3311. The sequence continues at coordinate 8,006,047 of NZ_JBSSFI010000001.1, forward strand.
ACCGGCAACCGCGACTATCTGTTGCGCGTGGTCGCAGCCGACCTCGCCTCCTACGAAACCTTCCTGAAGACCAAGCTGACCCGGCTCGACGGCATCGCCTCGATCGAGTCGAGCTTTGCGCTCAGTCAGGTGAAATATTCGATCGCGTTGCCGGTCTGATGGCCCCGCCGGGTTATTTCGGAACCGGTGTCACAAGGGCGCAATAAACCCCGCCGATGGTCACGGGCGACAGGCACCCTGCCGAAAGAAGGACCCATGACCGCATCGGACCGCACCCCTGAAATGGCCAAACGCGAGCGCATCATCCGGGAAATGACCGACGATCTCGACGAAGAGCTGGAGATGGAGCTCGATGACAGCAGGCTCGACGAGCTGCTGGACGAGACCGGCACGCTCCGCCCGACGGTGGATCGCAGGCTCTATTTCCGTGAGCTGCTGCGGCTGCAGGGCGAGCTGGTCAAGCTCCAGGACTGGGTGCAGAGCGAAAAGAAGAAGGTCGTGGTGCTGTTCGAGGGCCGCGACTCCGCCGGCAAGGGCGGCGTCATCAAGCGCATCACCCAGCGGCTCAATCCCCGCATCTGTCGCGTCGCCGCGCTTCCCGCGCCGAGCGAGCGCGAGCGCTCGCAATGGTATTTCCAGCGCTACGTGGCGCATCTTCCCGCCGGCGGCGAGATGGTGCTGTTCGACCGCAGCTGGTACAACCGCGCTGGCGTCGAGCGCGTGATGGGCTTCTGCTCCGAAGATCAGTACCAGGAGTTCTTCAAGACGGTGCCGGAGTTCGAGCGGATGCTGATCCGCTCCGGCATCATCCTGGTCAAGTACTGGTTCTCGATCACCGACGACGAGCAGCAGTTCCGCTTCAGCATGCGCATCAGGGATCCGCTCAAGCAGTGGAAGCTGAGCCCGATGGACGTCGAGGCGCGCAGCCGCTGGGAGCAGTACACCAAGGCCAAGGAGACGATGCTGGAGCACACCCACCTGCCCGACTCGCCATGGTGGATCGTCGATGCCGTGGACAAGAAGCGGGCGCGGCTCAACTGCATCGCGCATTTGCTCAGCCAGATCCCGTACCAGGAGGTCGCACGCGTGCCGGTGGTGCTGCCGCCGCGCATGCGCAACCCCGACTATCACCGCGGGCCAGTTCCGCCGGAGATGTATGTGCCTGCGAAGTATTGAGCGAGGCCCTGCTCCTGAGGCGAGGCGAGCAGCCGCGAGCTCGGTCAACCTCTCCCGCTTGCGGGAGAGGTCGGCGCATAGCGCCGGGTGAGGGTTCTCTCCACACTGGGACTGCCGATGAGGAAGCACCCTCTCCCCAACCCTCCCCCGCAAGCGGGGGAGGGAGCCCACCGCCGTTGCGGCTGCACAGCTACCGCCACGGCTGCACGATGATCTTGGTGTGCGCCTCGGGATTGGCGAGGTCGGCGAAGGCTTTTGCGACGCCGTCGAGGCCGACCTCGGCCGTCACCATGGCTGCGGCGTCCACCTGCCCTTCCGCGATCAAGCGCAGCGAGCTTGCGAACTCCTCCGGCGTGTAGCCGAGCACGTACTGGACGTTGAGCTCCTTCATGATGCCGAGCATGGGCTCGTTTCTGTCACTCTCCATGCAGACGCCGACCACGACGATCCTGGCATCGCGCGGGGCGCCCTCGAACACCTGCTGCAACAGACCGGGCACGCCGACGCATTCGAAGATGATAGCGGGCTTGAGCGCCGGCAGCATCGCCTGGAACGGCGGTCGCGCCGCCTTCTCGGCGTCTGACATCTGCGCGTGCTCGGCCCAGGCCGTGTAGGGCTGCGACACCTTGGGATCGACCACGATGTCGGCGCCGAGCTGAGCTGCGAGCGCACGCCGCGCCGGCGAATAGTCGGCGGCGACGATCGGATGCAGCCCCCTGATCTTCAGCGCGGCAATCACCGCGAGCCCGACCGGTCCGCAGCCGACCACCAGCGGCACCTCGCCGCCGCTGATATTGGCTTTGGCGACGGCGTGGACGCCGACGGCGAGCGGCTCGGTCAGTGCGGCAGGTTCGGGAGCCAGACCGTTGGGCACCTCGAGCAGCAGCGCTTCACTGAGCAGCATCGCTTCCGCATAACCGCCGATATTGTCGTTGGAATAGCCGATGCCCTCGATGCCTTGCGGCGTCACCAGTGCCGGCAGCGAGCAGACATGGGTGCCGGGCTTGAGCTTGCGCCCGGTGCCAGGGCCGTAGTCGACGATCTCGCAGCAGAATTCATGACCAAACACGACGTCGCGGGTAAGGTCCATCGGCTTGCGGCCAACCTTCCGCGCCATCTCCACCATGCGGTGGGCGTGCTGGCGCGCATGCAGGTCGGAGCCACAGATGCCGCAGGCGAGCGTCTTGACCAGCACCTGGCCAGGGCCCGGCTTCGGCTCGACCATCTGGCCAACGACAATCTCACCGTTCCTGAAGATCGCAGCGCGCATCCGGCTCCTCCCGTGTTGTTGGAGGCATTGATAGCACGACGCGCGATGCGCGCACTTGCGTCAGGCGTTCGGCGAACGCTCTTCCAGCACCAGGAGCTGGGCCCGGCGGACGCGCTCGCGATGGGCGATGTAGAGACCGCTGGCGACGATGAAGGCCGCGCCGACGACGGTCCAGACATCAGGCACCTCGCCGAAGATGAAGAAGCCGAGAATGCTGACCCAGAGCAGCTGCGTATAGGAGAACGGCGCGAGCACCGAGGCGTCGCCGTAGCGATAGGCGAGCACGACGATCCACTGGCCCGCGGTGGAGGCGACGCCGATAAAGATGCCGAGCGCGATCGCGGTCCAGGACGGCGTGACCCAGACGAACGGCACCATCGCGGTCAGGATCGCAAGACCGGTCAACGAGGAATAGGCCATGGTGGTGATGACCGCTTCGCGGCCGCTCATCATGCGCGTCAGGATCAGCGTGCCGGCCCAGCAGGCCGCTGAGACCACGGGGAAGAACGCCGCCAGATGAAACGCGCTGGTGCCCGGCCGCAGGATGATGAGCACGCCGATGAGACCGAGCGCGGTCGCAAACCAGCGGCGCATGCCGACCTTCTCGCCGAGGAAGACGATCGAGAGCGCGGTGACGAACAGCGGCGCGACGAAGCCGGTAGCGGAAGCTTCCGCGATCGGCAGGAAGCGCAGGCCGGTGATGAAGAACAGCGAGGAGCCGAGCAGCGCCGCACCGCGCATCACGTGCAGGCCAAGGCGCTGGGTGCGCATCGCGTAGAGCGGCGAAGCCGGCAGCATCACGGGCGTGAACATCAGCGCGAAGGTGAGGAAGCGGATCCAGGTGATCTGGATCGACGGCAGGCTGGTCGAAAGATATTTCGCGGTGATGTCGGAGCAGCCGAGAAACACCGTCGACAACAGGATCAGCGCGATGCCCTTGAAGGGATGATCGACGCGCGCAGGTGCGCGGCGGCCGACATGCTTCTTCTCGGGCATGGACACGGAAATACTGTCGAGCCTTGCGGCTGCGGCTGGCGGCGGGGTCACGGCTGGAACTCGGGAAAAATGCGAATCGAGCGCTCGTAAAAAACGACAAATGCGCCGCGTTCACAACTTCCGAAAACAGGATGCCGATATGCGCTGAGGGCTGCGCGCGTCAATACTCCATTAAGAATGCGCGCTTGCTGCACTACAGCATGGGCAGACCTCGCGGCTTCGGACCGCGCGGAAACGCCGCATCCAGTGCCGCAATCTCCTCTTTCGTCAGCACGAGATCGCCGGCAGCGGCATTTTCGCCGGCATGTTCCGCCGACGACGCCTTCGGGATCGCGAACACCGTAATCGCACGGGTGAGGAAGCTCAGCGCGACCTGACGCGGTGTCACGCGCCGCGCCTCCGCGATGCGCGCCAGCACGGCGCCGCCCTTGCTGTTGCCTGCCGGAAAATCGTCATGGCCGAACGGCGAATAGGCGACGACCGCGACGCCGTGCCGCTCGCACCACGGAATCACGGCATGCTCGATCGCGCGTTCCTTGAGATGATAGAGCACCTGATTGCAGGCGATGCGGCCCTCGCCCGCGACGTCGAGCATCTCGTCGAGATCGTCGACATCGAAATTGGAGACGCCCCAGGATTTGATCTTGCCGGCCTTCACAAGTTCCTCGAACGCAGCGACGGTGTCTTCGAGCGGATAGGAGCCACGCCAATGCAGAAGATAGCAGTCGAGGCGATCGGTCTTGAGCCGCTTCAGCGAGCGTTCGCACGCCGTGATGGTGCTGCGGCGCGAGGCGTTGCTCGGCAGCACTTTCGAGACGAGGAACACCTCGTCGCGCCGGCCCGCGATCGCGTCCGCAATGACCAGCTCGGCATCGCCGTACATCTCGGCGGTGTCGATATGGGTCATGCCGAGATCGAGCCCGCGCTGAAGCGCCGCGATCGCGCGCTTGCGATCGCCATGATCGAGATACCAGGTGCCCTGCCCGATGACGGAGACGTTGGCACCGGTCTTGCCGAAGGGGTTTGTGTTCATGTGCGGTCCGATCTTCGATATTCATGTCGTCCTGGCGAAAGCCAGGACCCATTAGCACAAGGAGGTGTTGTTGCAGTAGATGGTGGCCCCAGCGTGCCTTCGCCACGCTGACCGGGATAATGGGCCCTGGCTTTCGCCAGGACGACGATGGGGAGCTAGCTTGCGCAATGCATCAACATCGTCATAGCGAGCGCAGCGAAGCAATCCGGGCTGTCTCCACGGAGAGACGCTGGATTGTTTCGCTGCGCTCGCTATGACGATGGAAAGAGCCGACCGCTAACCCGCCGCGCCGGCCACCTTGGCCTGCTTCACTGGCGCGACCTCCGTCGTCGCGATCAGGCGCTTCAGCTCGGGGATGCAGGAGCCGCAATTGGTGCCAGCCTTGAGCCTGGCGCCGATCTCGGCCGTCGTGCGCGCGCCGCTCGCGATGGTGTCGCAGATGGTGCCGCGGCCGACGCCGAAGCAGGCGCAGACGATCGGGCCGGTCGCGGCGGCGCCTTCGCCGGACTTGCCCGACAGCAGCATGCGGCGCTGGTCGTCGGTGACCTGATCGGCCACGAACAGGCTCTTCACCACCTCCCAGTCGCCGGCATCATGGGCGGGTCCGACGAACAGGCAGGTCTCGATGCGATCGCCCGCGAACGAGGCCGCACGATAGACGCCGCCGCCGAAATCGCGGTACTCGGCGACATCCTCGCCCGCGACACCCTCGAGCCAGGCGGGCCAGCGCGACAGGTCGGCATTGTCGGCGAAGAGATAGCCGAAGCCGCCGCTGACCGTGACCCGCGTCCACAGCAGATTGGGCGGCAGGTCGAGCTGTTTGCGCGACAGCGCGAAGCCGCGGAAGACGTATTCATAGGGCGCGATCGCGGCCGGCGTCGCCTTGGATTCCGGCTGGCCCGAAAACGGGTCGGTGAAGGACTGCACCAGCGCGCCGACGCGGCCGTGCGAGGCATTCATCGCGCTCCAGTGGATCGGCACGAACAGCGTGCCGCGCTGCTGCCGATCGCTGACGACCACCTTCAGGATGCACTGCCCGTAATCGGTGGTGATGCGGGCATAGCCGTCATGGGCGATGCCGAATTTGCCGGCGTCGTCGGGATGGACCTCGACGAACGGCTCGGGCAGATGCGCGCCCAGCCGCTGGCTGAGGCCCGTGCGCGTCATGGTGTGCCACTGGTCGCGGATGCGCCCGGTGTTAAGCCGCAAGGGGCGCGACGCACCGGTCTCGCTACGCAGCGCCGGCACCTCCGGCGCGACGAAACGGCCTTTGCCGTCATTGGTGAAGAAACCACCGCTCGCAAAGAAGCGCTCGCCGGGCGCCCCGCCTTCGCGCACCGGCCACTGCACGGGCTTCAAGGCGTCGAAGGCCTCGTTCGATAGCGAGGTCAACGCGCCGATGTCGAAATCGCGGCTGCCATCGTTCTCGAACGCCGAAAGCGCCGCGTGCTCGCGGAAAATATCGGCGGCGGATTTGTAGTCAAAACTGTCGCCGAAGCCGAGACGTTTGGCGGTCTCGCTGAGAATCCACCAGTCCGGCCGCGCCTCGCCCGGCGCCGGCAGGAACGAGCGCTGGCGCGAGATGCGCCGTTCGGAGTTGGTCACCGTGCCCGACTTCTCGCCCCAGGCGAGCGCGGGCAGCAGCACGTGCGGGCCGGCTTCGACCGTGTCGTTGGAGAGCACGTTCTCGGAGACCACGAACAGCTCGAGCTTCTTCAGCGCCTCGCGCACGAAGTCCGCGTCGGGCAGCGACACCGCGGGGTTGGTGCCCATCACCCACAGCGCCTTGACCTCACCGCGGTTGATCGCCTCGAACAGCTGCACCGCCTTCAGCCCCTCATGGGTAGCGATGCGCGGTGCCTTCCAGAACCGCCTGACACGGTCGATGTCCGGCGGCGTGAAATTCATGTGCGCGGCGAGCTGATTGGCGAGGCCGCCGACCTCGCGGCCGCCCATCGCGTTGGGCTGGCCGGTGAGCGAGAACGGCGAGGCGCCCGGCTTGCCGATGCGGCCCGTGGCGAGATGACAGTTGAGGATCGCGTTGACCTTGTCGGTGCCCTGCGCCGACTGGTTGACCCCTTGCGAATAGAGCGTGACGACGCGCGGCGTGTCACGGAACATCTTGAAGAAGGTCGCGACGTCCTGCTCGGAGAGGCCTGTGGCCAGCGCGGTCGCAGTGACGCTGCCGGCGATGTTGCGCGCGCGCACCAGCGCGTCGTCGAGGCCCGACGTGTTGCTCGCGATGTAGGCCTGGTCCAGCGCGCCGCTGTCGGCGAGATGGACGAACAGGCCCGAGAACAAGGCGGTGTCGGTGCCGGGCTTCAGCCCCAGGAACAGATCGACGTCGCTCGCGGTGTCGGTGCGGCGCGGGTCGATCACGATCATGCGGGCGCCGCGCTCCTGCCTGTTCTTCAGCATGCGCTGGAACAGCACGGGGTGACACCACGCCGCGTTCGAGCCGACGAAGACCAGTAGGTCGGCCTGGTCGAGATCCTCGTAGCAGCCGGGCACGGTGTCGGCGCCGAAGGCGCGGCGATGGCCGGCGACCGAGGACGACATGCAGAGCCGCGAATTGGTGTCGACATTGGCGGTGCCGACAAAGCCCTTCATCAGCTTGTTGGCGACATAGTAATCCTCGGTCAGGAGCTGGCCGGAGAGATAGAACGCGACCGCGTCGGCACCGTCGCGCGCCGCGATGTGCTGCATGCGGTGGGCGACGTGGTCGAGCGCATCGCTCCAGGCAACGCGCTCCAGCACGCCCTTGCAGCGGATCATCGGGTAAAGCAGCCGGCCCTCCAGCCCGACGGTCTCACCGAGCGCCGAGCCCTTGGAGCACAGCCGGCCGAAATTGGCGGGATGATCGGGGTCGCCGGCGATCGCCGCGCCGCCCTTGCCGTCCGGCGTTGCGAGCACGCCGCAGCCGACGCCGCAATAGGGGCAGGTGGTCTTGGTGGTCCGGAGCTTCGGGTCGATCGCCGTCATATCGAGCTGCCTTGTCAAGCCGCCTTGGAAGGACGCGCGAGCGCGCGGCCGAACATCATGTCGGTACGGATCGCCGCCACCTTGTCGCGGTTGCGGATCAGCTCGAGGTACCAGAGCGCATCGACGGTATCGCCGATCAGCACCGCGCCGGTGAGCCGGCCGTCGGCGATGACGAGCTTCTTGTAGGTGCCGCGCCTGCGGTCTGACAGCACGAGGCTCTCGCTGCCCTCCCCGCCCATGAAGTCGCCTGCGGAGAACACGCTGACGCCCGAGACCTTCAGATTGGTCGAGACCACGCTGCCCTGATAGGCGGCGGGCCGGCCGGCGAGATGCCGCGCCAGCACGCGCGCCTGCTCATAGGCCGGCTCGACCAGGCCATAGCAGGTGCCGCGATGCTCGGCGCATTCGCCGAGCGCGAAGATGTCGGGTGACGCCGTCTGCATGACGTCGTTGACCACGATGCCGCGGTTGACCGCGATACCGGCGTCCTTGGCCAGCGCGACATTGGGCCTGATGCCGGCGGCAAAGATCACGGCATCGGCCTCGATGCGGCTGCCGTCGGCAAGCTCGACCGCCTCGACGTGGCCGTCGCCATGGATGCACTTCGTGCTGGCATTGAGCAGGATGCGGATGCCCTTGCGCTCGACCAGCGTCTTGAGCAGATCGGCGGCCGGCCCATCGAGCTGGCGCTCCATCAGCCGGTCCATCAGATGCAGCAGCGTCACCGGGGCGCCGGCCTTGGCAAGTCCATAGGCCGCCTCCAACCCGAGCAGACCGCCGCCGACCACGACGACCCGCTTCTTCGCCGCCGCAAGCGTCAGCAGCAGGTCGACGTCGCGCGTGTCGCGGAACGTGTGCACGCCGGCGAGATCGGCGCCCGGCACGTTGAGCCGCAGCGGCGTCGATCCCGTGGCGAGCACGAGCTTGGAATATTCCATGCTCTCCTCACCCTCGATCTTGAGCTCGCGGCGGCCGGTGTCGATCTCGGTGACGCGGTAGCCGTAGCGCACGGTGACGCCGCGATGGCGCCACCAGTCGGCCGGCCGCAGCTCGATCTCGTGCGAGCCGGTCTCGCCGGCCAGCACGGAGGAGAGCAGCACGCGGTTGTAAGCGAGCCTCGGTTCATCGCCGATAACGGCAACCGCGTAGCGGCCAAGCGAAGTCTTGGCGAGCTCGTCGACCAGACGCGCGGCCGCCATACCGTTACCGACGATGACCAGCGGTTCACTCACAAGGCATCTCCTATTCGGCGGCCTGCGCCTGAGCGCCATAGGCCTCGGAAATCATGTAGCCGGACAGCACGCCGTAGGCGTCGGTCCAGGCCGTGGCGAGTTCGGGCGTCCAGGCCTCGCCGAGACCCTTCTCCAGGGTCCACAGCAAGGTCGCGCCGACCACGGGATAGTGCTCGGCCTTGGCGCCGTAGGCGACGTGGCGCTTGGCGAGCGCCGACGCCGCGGGAAGAATCGAGTCCAGGTTCGACAGGCCGCCGACGACGGCGGCGAGCATGCCCATCAGCTTCTTGCGCTGCTCGGTCATGTCCTCGGGAAACATCGCGCGTACGGACGGCGCCACCTCGAACAGGCGATCGTAGAACAGCACCGCGGCGGTCTCCGAAATCGGCGCGACCTTGGCGAAGCTCTGCTGGATGAGGGTAATCTGTTCGGGCGTCATGATGTTCTCCTGTCTGTTTCGGTCTGCCTTTGTCCGCGTCGTTGCGAACAAGGTTCATGGGTCAAACGTCATCAGAGAGTCTTCTCCCCGCGTACGGGGAGAAGCGAGATTCGTACCAAGTCTCTAAACGCGAGCTTCGGCGAGGCTTGGCGCGCCTTCACGCTGCGGGCTGCGACGCAGGTAGAACCACCAGGTCAGGCCGAGGCAGGAGGCGTAGAAGGCGAGATAGATCGCGAGCGCAAGCTGCGGCCCACCGGTCATGGCGATCGACTTGCCGAAACCGCTCGGGATCAGATAGCCGCCGACCGCGCCGACCGCGCCGATGAAGCCAACCGCCGCACCGCTCTCGATGCTCGCCGTCTTCAGGGCGGCTGCGCGCGCCGCATCGCCCTTGCCGCGCACCTTGAACAGGTTCTGCTCGCGGAAGATCGAGGGGATCATGCGGTAGGTCGAGCCGTTGCCGATGCCCGTCGTCACGAACAGGATCAGGAACATCGACAGGAAGCCGATGAAATCCTTCTGCCCGACGAAATAGAGCACGCCGACGGTGGCGCCCGCCATCACGATGAAGTTCCAGAAGGTGATGACCGAGCCGCCGATCCTGTCGGCCAGCCAGCCGCCGAACGGGCGCGACAGCGAACCAACGAGAGGCCCGAGGAACGCGATCGCGATCGTCACCGACGGAAACTGCGTCTTGATCAGCAGCGGAAACGCCGCGGAGTAGCCGATGAAGGATCCGAACGTGCCGATATAGAGGTACGCCATGATCCAGGTATGCTTGCGCTTGACCACCGCCAGCTGATTGCTGATCGACGATTTGGCCGTGGTTAGGTTGTTCATGAAGAACACCGCGCCGAACACCGCGATCGCGATCGGCAGCACCCACATCAGGCCGGCGTTCTGAAGGAACACGCCGTCGACGGGGGTTGCCTGGAACAGGTTGATGACGGCGAGCGTCATCAGGATCGGGGTCAGGAGCTGCACGCTGGAGACGCCGATATTACCGCCGGCCGCGTTGAGGCCCAGCGCCCATCCCTTCATCCTGTCCGGAAAGAAGAAGGAGATGTTTGTCATGCTGGAGGCGAAATTGCCGCCGCCGAGACCGGCAGTCGAGGCGATCAGCAGCATCAGCCAGAACGGCGTGTCGGGCTGGCTGACGAACCAGGCGAGCGACAACGTCGGAATGAACAGGATGGCCGCGCTGAAAATGGTCCAGTTGCGACCGCCGAACGTCGTCACCGCGAATGTATAGGGAAAGCGCATCAACGCGCCGATCAGGCCCGGCACTGCGACGAGCTGGAACAGCTGGTCGGTGGTGTAATGGAAGCCTGCCTGCGGCAGCTTGGTGGTGACGATGCTCCAGATCAGCCAGACCGAGAAGCCGATATGCTCGGCCACGATCGACCAGATCAGGTTGCGTCGCGCGATAGTCTTGCCAGTCGCATTCCAGAACGCCTCATCCTCGGGGCGCCAGTCTGAAATCCAGGTCGGATTCTTCGTCATTGAGTATCCCTTCTAGGCTCACCGCTGCGTCGTTGCAGGCTCTGCCTCCGGCCACGGAGGCGCGCTCCGAGGCTTCACCCCGGTGGCGAGTTCACGATGCTGATTGATGATGTTGAGGGACGTCGTCGTTGGCGTCGCACAAACACGTTTCAATTTCCGTGCCAATTGCGCGCGTTCGGGAAATACAGGGAATTCAGTGGCTTGTTCGAATTGCCCGAAATTTTTGCAGGGCTATTTCGCACGCAAATTTTGCGATTCGCTCAATCCCTGTGCGCCGCACAAGGATTGAGCTTGATGTCTCAAAATTAGGCGAGACACATCACGCGTTAACGCCGCGTTTACGCGGCCTCGACGAAGCGATGACGCTCATAGAGGAATTCGAGCACGCGCTGCCGGCACTTCAGATAGGTGGTGCTGGTGGCGAGCTCGAGCCGCTTGCGGGGACGTGCCAGCGGCACCTCCAGCACCTCACCGATGCGCGCGCTCGGCCCGTTCGTCATCATCACGATACGGTCGGACAGGAGCACGGCCTCGTCGACATCGTGGGTGATCATCAGGATGGTGTTGCCGAGCTTCTGGTGCAGCGCCATCACCGAGTCCTGCAGATGCGCGCGGGTGAGCGCGTCGAGTGCGCCGAACGGCTCATCGAGCAGCAGCACCTTCGGTTCCATCGCCAGCGCCCGCGCGATGCCGACGCGCTGCTTCATGCCGCCGGAGATTTCGGAAGGACGCTTGTCCTTGGCGTGCGCCATCTGCACGAGATTGAGATTGTGCATCACCCAGGCGTCGCGTTCGGCCCGCGTCTTGGTCTTGGCGAAGACCTTGTCGACGCCGAGCCTGACGTTCTCGTAGACCGTGAGCCAGGGCAGCAGGCTGTGGTTCTGGAACACCACGGCGCGGTCGGGTCCCGGCGAGTTGACCTCGCGGTTCTCGAGCAGCACGCCGCCGGTCGAGGCGTTGGTCAGCCCTGCGATGATGTTGAGCAGGGTCGACTTGCCACAGCCGGAATGGCCGATGATCGAGACGTACTGCCCCTTTTCGATGGTCAGGTTGATGTCCTTCAGGACCTCCGTGGTGGCGGCGCCGCGGGTAAAAATCTTGTCGATGTGGTCGAGCTTCAGATAGGCGGTCATGTGTCCCCCTCCTCAGTTCGTCGCGGTGCCGCGGGTGACGATCTTGCCGAGGCCGGCGATCAGACGATCGAGCACGAAGCCGACGATGCCGACATAGATCAGCGCCAGGATGATCTCGCTGATGTGCGAGGAGTTCCAGGCGTCCCAGATGAAGAAGCCGATGCCGACGCCGCCGATCAGCATTTCGGCGGCGACGATGGCGAGCCACGACAGACCGATGCCGATGCGCAGGCCGGTGAAGATGTAGGGTGCGGCCGCCGGGATCATGATCTTGCCGAAGAACTCCAGCGGATTGAGCTGCACGACGGCCGCGACGTTGCGGTAGTCCTGCGGGATGTTGCGGATGCCGACCGCGGTGTTGATGATGATCGGCCAGATCGAGGTGATGAAGATGACGAAGATCGCCGAGGGCTGGCCGTCACGGAACGCCGCGAGCGAGAGCGGCAGCCAGGCGAGCGGCGGGATGGTGCGCAAGACCTGGAACAGCGGATCGAGCCCGCGCATCGCCCAGACCGACTGGCCGACCAGCACGCCGAGCGCGATGCCGGCGATCGCGGAAAGCGAATAGCCGAAGGCGACGCGCTGAAGGCTGGCGGAGAGATGCCAGAACAGACCCTTGTCGATGCCGCCATGGTCGAAGAACGGATCGAGGATCAGCTCCTTGGTGTCCTTGAATACCCGCGACGGCGGCGGCAGTGCCGAGCCGGCGCGGCGGCAGACCAGCTCCCAGACCAGCGTCAGCAGCGCGATCACGACGAGCGGCGGGATGACGCGCACAGCGGTCTCGCGCACCATGCGCGCGTAAGCCTCGCTCCGCGGCGGCCGCTTCGGCGTCATCGCGACGACGGGCGCGGCGCTTCCCGCGGGTGTCGCGGTCTCAACCTCAATCTTCGTGGCAGGCATGTTCATCGCTATCTCTCTCCGGCTCCGGGACGATGCGGCCGCCTCGCGGCGGCCGCAGGGCTCCATCAGACTTCGACGCGCTTGATCGCGAGCGACTTCAGATAGGCCGCCGGATTTTCGGGATCGAATACCTTGCCGTCGAAGAAGGTCTCCTTGCCGCGCGAGGTGGAGGCCGGGATGTCGGAGCTTGCGACACCAAGCGTCTTGGCCGCGTCCTTCCAGAGGTCCTCGCGGTTGACCTTGGCGATCAGCGCCTTGCTGTCGAAGCCGGCTTCGTATTTGCCCCAGCGGATGTCCTCGGTCATGAACCAGAGATCATGGCTCTGGAACGGATAGGAGGCATGATCGCGCCAGTACTTCATGATGTGCGGCGAGTTCTCGACCACCTTGCCGGCGTTGCCGTAGTCGAACTTGCCCTTGGCGCGATCGGCGATGTCCTCGACCGGGCAGTTGATCCACTGCCGCTTGCCCATGATGGTGGCGAGCTCTTCCTTGTTCTCCATCTTGTCGGCCCATTGCTGGGCCTCCATCACCGCCATCAGGATCGCCTTGGCCGCCCTCGGATTCTTGTCGACCCAGGCCGCGCGCATGCCGAGCGACTTTTCCGGATGCTTGCTCCAGATCTCGCCGGTGTTGACGGCGGTGTAGCCGATGCCCTGGTGGACCAGCTGCCCGGGCCAGGGCTCGCCGACGCAGAAGGCGTCCATGGTGCCGACCTTCATGTTGGCCACCATCTGCGGCGGCGGCACAGTGATGGTCTCGACGTCCTTGTCAGGATCGATCCCGCCGGCCGCGAGCCAGTAGCGGACCCAGAGATCGTGCGTGCCGCCGGGGAAGGTCATCGCGACCTTGGCGGACTTGCCTTCGGCCTTCTTCTTCTCGAACGCCGCCTTCAACACTGACGCATCGGCGCCGACCTTGAGGTCGGCATATTCCTTGGCGACGGAGATGCACTGCGCATCGAGATTGAGCCGCGCCAGGATGTACATCGGCGTCGGCTGGTTGTTCTGCGTCACCTTGCCGGCCGAGATCAGGTACGGCATCGGGGTGAGGATATGCGCGCCGTCGATGCCGTTGCCTTCCGAGCCGAGCACGAGGTTGTCGCGCGTGGTGCCCCAGGAGGCCTGCTTCTGCACGTCGACATCGGGCATGCCGTATTTGGCGAACAGGCCCTTGTCCTTGGCGACGAAGAGCGGACCGGCATCGCTCAGCGCGATGAAGCCGAGCTTGGCGCCCTTGACCTCGGGGCCGGCGTCCTGCGCGAACGCACCGGCGGGGAAATTGAGCTTGGCGGCGGCAAGAAGGGCAGCGGTGCTGCCGGTGGCCTTCAACAATTGACGGCGGCTGAGGCCAGTATCCGAAGGCCGGCGAATGCGCTTGGTCATAGGCGGTGTCGTCCTTTTGCGTCGTTGCGAATGATTGCGTCAGTGCGCACGAGCAGCCCGTCCGTCCGTGACGCCAGAAAAAGGCGCATGCGAACGCACGACGGGGAGACCCCCGTTCGGGTGGCGTCAGCAAATCGGATGAGAAGTCTCGCGGGACGGCTTCAATGGCGTCGGCTTGGAACTATTCAAGCTTCATGCCAAGCGCCGCACCTCATAAACATCTAAAAATTCAATACGTTAGATGCACCGCGCCAGTCTGTCGCAGCCTTGCTGCGCACGCGAAATTTGCGGACTGCTCATTTCTTGTGCGCCGCACAAATCTTATGCAGCCGCCTAAGCAAAAGGCCGCAGAGCCGGCAAAAGCCGGATCTAGGCGCGTATCATCTATTTGAAATCGCTTACCTTTTCTATCGCGCCCAAGCGGCACGCGACTTGCATTTCCATTGGCGTCAACGAAGACTGCGGCTTGCCGCATTGTTGCAGCCTCTGGCGGCTGCAAACCGGAAGCTCAACTGCTTCGCGGCCCTTCTCGGCTCAGTCCTCGTGACGCGATTCCCAAGGCTTCCAGACCTCCATAGCCCTCGTGCGCGGCAGAACCGTCCGCACGGTCCAAGATGTTCAGCCGCGCTCTCTTTGGGGGCGTGTCGATCTCACTTACGAAGCAAAAGGAACCATTGATGTCGTATCTCGCGCCTTCGGAATTCGTCACCAAGATGGTGGATGCGGGCGAGTCCAAGATCTTCATGTCCACCCGGGATACCATCATCCGGGCCTATATGGCCGGCGCCATCCTCGCGCTGGCGGCCTGGTTTGCCGTCACCATCAACGTGAACACCGGCCAGCCGCTGGTCGGGGCGCTGCTGTTCCCGGTCGGCTTCGTCATGCTGTACCTGCTCGGCTTCGACCTGCTGACCGGCGTGTTCGTGCTCTCGCCGCTCGCCCTCATCGACAAGCGCCCGGGCGTCACCTTTGGCGGCGTGCTGCGCAACTGGGGCCTCGTCTTCGTCGGCAATTTTGCCGGCGCTTTCACGGTGGCCTTCATGATGGCCTTCGTCACGACCTTCGGCTTCACGCAGGACCCCGACAAGATCGGCACGGCCATCGGCAATATCGGCGAGGGTCGAACGCTCGGCTATGCCGCGCATGGCGCGGCCGGCATGGCGACATTGTTCCTGCGCGGCATGCTCTGCAACTGGATGGTCTCGACCGGCGTCGTCGGCGCCATGATCTCGACTTCGGTGCCCGGCAAGGTCATCGCGATGTGGATGCCGATCCTGGTGTTCTTCTACATGGTGTTCGAGCACTCCGTCGTGAACATGTTCCTGTTCCCGTCGGGCCTGATGCTGCACGCGAAGTTCTCGATCATGGACTATCTGATCTGGAACGAGATCCCGACCGTGCTCGGCAATCTCGTGGGCGGCCTCGCCTTCACCGGCATGACGCTCTACGCCACGCATGTCATGACCCAGCCGAAGCGCCAGGCCGGCAAGACCACGCCGTCCCGCGTCGCAGCCTGATCAGACAACGTCTCGACAGGGGAGCCTCGCCCGAGCAGGGTGAGGCTCTCCTTTGCCGGTGATGACCATGACCCGCGGACTCCTGATTTCGATCGGCCAGTACTCCGACAGGGGTCGCAAGCCCGTCAACCAGGATTTTCACGGCATCCTGATTCCGGAGGAGCCGCTGCTCAGCCTGAAGGGCATCGCGGCGGTTCTCGCCGACGGCATCTCCAGCAGCACGGTGAGCCAGATCGCAAGCGAGTCGGCGGTCAAGAGCTTCCTGATGGACTATTACTGCACGTCGGAATCCTGGACGGTGAAGACCTCCGCCCGCCGCGTGCTGGACGCAACCAATTCCTGGCTGCACGCGCAGACGCGCAAGAGCCAATATGCCTATGACCGCGACAAGGGCTATGTCTGCACCCTCAGCGCCATGGTCATCAAGGCGACCACCGCGCACATCTTCCATGTCGGCGACTGCTGCATCTACCGCGTCGCCGGCAAGGCGCTCGAGCAGCTGACCGACGATCACCGCATCATCGTGTCGTCGGAGCAGACCTATCTCGGCCGCGCGCTCGGCATCAACCCGCAGCTCGAGATCGACTACCAGACGGTCGAGATCGAGGCGGGCGACACCTTCATCCTCGCAACCGACGGCGCCTACGAATTCGTCGACCAGCGTTTCATCACGAGCGCGCTCAGCGAGCATACAGCCGAGCTCGACGGGGCCGCGAAGGCGATCGTCGACGAAGCGTACCGGCGCGGCAGCGACGACAACATCACCGTCCAGATCCTCCGCGTTGACGCAGTGCCGCAGCGCGACTCGGCCGGCATCTTCAATCAGACCTTCGAACTGCCGCTTCCTGCGCTGCCCGAGCCACGGGCGATGTTCGACGGTTACAGGATCGTCCGGGAGATACACGGCAGCAGCCGCAGTCACATCTACCTTGCCGTCGATGCGGAGACCGAGGAGCCGGTCGCGCTCAAGCTGCCGTCGATCGACCTGCGCGACAATGCGGCCTATCTCAAGCGCTTCCTGATGGAGGAGTGGATCGCACGCCGCATCGACAGTCCGCACGTGCTCAAGCCGCTGTCACAGTCGCGGCGGCGCAGCTACCTCTATGTTGCGACCGAGTTCATCGAGGGGCAGACCCTGAGGCAGTGGATGCTGGACAACCCGCGTCCCGATCTGGAGACGGTCCGAGGGATCGTCGAGCAGATCGCCACGGGGCTTCGCGCCTTCCATCGCATGGAGATGCTGCACCAGGACCTCAGGCCCGACAATGTCCTGATCGACAAGACCGGCACTGCGAAGATCATCGACTTCGGATCGGTCAGGGTCGCCGGCGTCGCCGAGGCGGCGCCGAAGTCGGCGGACGAGGAAATTCTCGGCACGGTCCAGTACACGGCCCCGGAATATTTCCTCGGCGAGGGGGGATCGCCGCGGTCCGACATGTTTTCGCTGGCCGCCATTTGCTACCATATGCTCACCGGACATCTCCCCTACGGCACCCAGCTCGCCAAAATCCGGGGACGATCGGACGCGTGGAAGTTGAGATATCGCCCGGCCATCGATGCCGAGCGGGGCATCCCGGGCTGGATCGACGGCGCGCTCAGGAAGGCGCTGCATCCCGATCCCTACAAGCGCCACGAGGACCTCTCCGAATTCGTCTTCGAACTCAGGAATCCCAATCCGGCCTATCTCGCCACGCGGACCACGCCGCTTCTGGAGCGCAACCCGCTGCTGTTCTGGAAGCTGACCACGGCGATCCTGGCCTGCGCGGTCATCACGCTGCTCGCGGTGCTTCGGCTGCGATAGCCGGACAAGGTCGGTTCAGGCCGGCTCCGCCGCCTTCACCCCCAGCGGCTTCGGCGCCATGCCGCCGCCGGGCTTGAGGTGGAATTCGTAGGTCATCAGATGCCACTGCCCGCTCGCCTTGGTGCCGTCGGGCATCTCGAGGTCGTTGCGCGGCTCGACCTTGGCGACGAGATCATCCTTGACGCCGAACACCACGTCGGAATCGAGATATTTGTCGCCGTCCATGAAGACATGCGTGATCAGCGGCTCATAGCCCTTCGCGTTGACGAGGAAGTGCACATGCGCCGGGCGCATCGGATGGCGGTTGGTCTGCACGATCATCTCGCCGACGGGGCCATCGGTCGGGATCGGGTAGCTGCACGGCAAAATGGTGCGGAAGAAGAAGCGGCCGTCGCTGTCCGTGATGAAACGCGCCCGCGCCGAGGCGCCGACCTCGTCATAGTTCGGCTTCTGTGAATCGTAGAACCCGTCGTCGTCGGCATGCCAGACGTCGACGGGAACGCCCGCCAGCGGCTTGCCCTTGAGGTCGGTGACGCGGCTCTGCACGAACATCCGCTCGCCGGTTTGATTGTTCGGCGAGATGTCGGTGCCGTGCGCGGTCACTTTGTGCTCGCCGACATAGAACGGGCCGAGCACCGTGGTCTGGGTGGCGCCCTCGCGATCCCTGTGGTTGACCGCGTCCACCAGCATGGAGACGCCGAGCACGTCGGAGAGCAGGATGAACTCCTGGCGGGTGTCGGTGCATTTATGACCGGTGCGGGTCAGGAAATCGATAGCGTATTCCCATTCCTCGAAGGTAAGACCGGTCTTGCTCACGTAATCGTGCAGCGACTTCACCAGTTCCTGGAGCAGGAATTTCGCCCGCGGGTTCGGCGTCTTGTCGAAGCTTTCGACCACGGCTGCGGTGAGTTCGGTCTCGTTGAACTGGGTCATGGTGCGTTGCCTTGCATTTTTCTCGTTGGCCCGGGCGGGCTCCCTGGAAGCGTTCCAGGCCGGACACTACACCACCCGGCCGGCCCGCGTTAAGCGCAACCGGCTTGGAATGGGGCTGCCATTTGGCTATCACCTTGTCGAGAAACTGCCCCGGAGGAACTGATGCTCGCCCCCACCCCCGCCTCGCCCGAATCAGTCGGCATGTCCAAGGCCGCGCTCGACCGCGTCGATGCGCACCTGAAGAACCGGTACATCGACGCCGGCCGCTTCCCGGGCACCCAGCTTCTGGTTTACCGCCGCGGCAAGATCGCGCACAGCTCGGTCCAGGGCCTGGCCGATGTCGCGCGCAAGGTGCCGGTCAAGGACGACACCATCTACCGCATCTATTCCATGACCAAGCCGCTCACCAGCGTCGCTTTCATGATGCTGGTCGAGGAAGGCCTCGTCGCGATCGACGAGCCCGTCGCGAAATACATTCCGGAATGGAAGGATCTCGGCGTGTTCGTCGCCGGCACCGCGCCGGCCTTCCTGACCCGGCCGCCGTCCCGGCCGATGCTGATCGTCGACCTCTTGCGCCACACCTCCGGGCTGACTTACGGCTTCCAGCAGCGCTCCAATGTCGATGCCGCCTATCGCGCCGAGAAGATCGGCGAGGTCGAGAAGTCGGGCACGCTCCAGACCATGATCGAGGCGCTCGCGAAGATCCCGCTGGAGTTCTCGCCGGGCGAGGCCTGGAACTACTCGGTCGCGACCGACGTGCTCGGCTACCTCGTCGGCAAGATTTCCGGCATGCCGTTCGAGCAGTTCCTCAAAGCACGCATTCTCGATCCGCTCGGCATGACCGACACCGATTTCCACGTGCCGGCCTCGAAGGCCCATCGCTTCGCTGCCTGCTATTCGGCGGACCCGGGCGGCGGCATGACCTTCCATGCCGGCCAGCGCCGCGAGGGCCTGACGCTCCAGGACGATCCGGCGACGAGCTCGTTCCTGTCCCCGCCCTCCTTCATATCCGGCGGCGGCGGCCTGTGCTCGACGGCCGCGGACTATCTCACCTTCTGCCGCGCGCTGCTCAACGGCGGCGAGCTCGGCGGCGTCAGGCTGATCGGGCCGAAGACGCTGGCACTGATGGCAACCAACCACATTCCGGGCGGCCGCTTCCTCCCCGAGGTATCGCGCTCGCTGTTCTCCGAAGCCACCTATAACGGCATCGGCTTCGGCCTCGGCTTTGCCGTGACGATGCGCCCGGCCGAGACGCTGATCGCCGGCAGCCCCGGCGAATACAATTGGGGCGGCGCGGCGACGACCTCGTTCTGGATCGACCCGGCCGAGGAATTGATCACCATCTTCATGACGCAGGTGCTGCCGTCGAGCGCCTACCCGCTCCGGCGCGAGCTGCGCAGCATGGTGTATGCCGCGATCACCGAGAGCAATCTGTAGCCGATCGAATCGATTCCGCGGCCGTCGGCCGCGGAATCTCAATATCAGACGCTCATTTGAGCATCTCCGGCACGATCAGGCGCGGCAGGAACAGCGACACGCTGGGCCAAACGATGACCGCCGCCAGCACGAGCAGCATCGGAATCAGCATGATCACCGTGTCCTTCAGTGCAAAACGCAGCCGCACGCCGGCGATCGAACAGGCGATCATCAGACATAAGCCATAGGGTGGCGTCACCAGGCCGAAGGCGAGCGATACGATGGAAATGATCGCGAACTGGACCGGGTGGAGGTCTACGGACTTGGCGAGCGGCTCCAGCACGGTGCCGACGATGATGATGGCCGGGATGGCGTCGAGGAAGCAGCCCACCACCAGAAAGCAGAAGGCGATGAAGAAGCCGGCCGTGACGGTGCCCATGCCCCATGTCGAGACGTTGGCCAGCAGCGCTTGCGGAATCTTGTAGTAGGCGAGCAGCCAGCCAAACGCGCTTGCGGTGCCGACGCAGAACAGCGCTACGCCGGCAAGACGCCCGGTGTCGAGCAAGGCCTTGTACAACTCGCGTGGACCTGTCTCGCGGTAGAAGAACGCCGAGAGCGCGACAGAATACAGCACCGCGACGCAGGCGGACTCGGTCGCGGTGAACCATCCGAGCAGAATGCCGCCAACGATGATGGACGGGGTCATCAGGGCCGGCAGCGACTGCCAAATGGCGCATCGCATCTCGACCCAGGTCGACTTCGGATAGGTCGGGTAGCCACGGCGCACCGCATAGATGTGCACCGTCGCCATCTGCGCGCCCGCGATCAGCAGGCCCGGCACGATGCCGGCCAGATACATCGCCGCAATCGAGGTCGAGATCAGCCCGCCCCACACGATCATGAGGATCGACGGCGGGATGATGACCGCCAGAACCGCCGACACCGCCGTAATGGCGATGGAAAACGACAGATCGTAGCCCTCCTTGGTCTGCGCATCGATGAAGATCTTGGACTGGCTCGCCGCATCGGCGGTGGAGGAGCCCGAGATGCCCGCAAAGAACACCGACAGCACCACGTTGATCTGCGCCAGCGATCCCGGCCAGTGCCCGACCATCGAGCGCGACAGCGCCACCAGCCGGTCGGTGATGCCGCCGATGCTCATCAGATTCGCCGTCAGCAGGAAGAACGGAACCGCGAGCAGGATGAATGAATTGTAGGCATTGAAGGTCTCCTGCCCGAGCGTCATCAGCGACAGATGCGGCTCGATCAGCAGGATCGGCACGCAGGCAAGACCGAGCGCGAAAGCGACCGGCACGCGCACGACGAGCAGGCCGATGAAAACCCCAAACAGCACCATCGCAGCCTGTCCGGCAGAGAGTACATTGCCGCTCATCGCCGGGCCCCAAGCAGAACGCGCATTTCATCGATGATCTGTTCACCCGCAAAGACGATCCACGTGACGCCGGCAACGGGCCAGGCGACGTGAATCAGCCAAAGCGGCAGATCGGCCAGTTCCGAGGTTCTGTTCCAGGCAAAGCGGGTGAACTCGATGCCGGCCGTTACGAACACAAGCGCCAGCGCCAGCACGCCGAGCCGCGCGACGACCCGCACCGCAGCCTCCGATCGCCGCGACAGATCAGGCCACACGTCGACCTCGAAATGCTGCGCTTCCCGGATACCGACCATGGCCCCGATCATGATCGTCCAGATAAACAGGAATCGCGCCATTTCCTCGGTCCAGATATAGGACGGAATGAGGGGCGTGTAGCGTGAGATGATTTGCAGCGTAACCGGCATGATCAGGATGCCGACGCAGGCGGCGAGCAGGAATTCCAGCAATTTCGCATACGCCGCCGTTACGCGACGCCACAGCGATGGTGTGGACGGGACGGGCATTTCAGACATTGGGGCTCCGTACGGCAGCTCATCCACCGCGTCCGGGCAGGAAGCGGGGCCTGCCCGGAATGTTGTCGGCGGACGCAACGACCTCAGGCGACGTTGATCTTCTCGAAAATGCCCTCTGCGCCGATTTCCTTGGCGTAGGTGGCCATCACGGGGTCGGCGAGTTTCTTCATGGCGTCCCGCTCCTCGAAGGGAACGCGCTTGAGCTTGCCCGCCTTCTCGAGCGTGTCGAGCTTGACGACCTCTTCGCTCGACTCGAGCTGACGGCCGTAGTCGCCGGCCTCCTTGCCGGCCTTCATGATCGCGTCCTGCAAATCCTTCGGCAACGTCTTCAGCGTCTTCACCGAGAAGCAGATCGGCCGGATCGACACGGCGTGCTGGGTCAGGTTGAGATGCGGCGCCACTTCGTAGAACTTCATCGCCTCGACACCGGCGGCTTCGTTTTCGCCGGCCGATATCACACCGTTCTGGATCGCGTTGTAGATTTCGTTATAGGCGATCACCGTCGGGCTCATGCCGACTGCCGCAAAGGTCTTCGACCAGATCGGCGCGCCCTGCACGCGAACCTTGAGGCCCTTGAGATCGGCGAGATTCTTGAGCGGCTTGTTAGCGAAGATGTTGCGGATGCCACCGCCGGAATAACCGATCAGAACGACCTCGGCTTTCGCCGCGACTTCGTCGGCGATCGGCGCCAGGATATTGGCTTCGACGACCTTGTTCATGTGCTCGATGCCCTTGAACACGAAGGGCGCATCGATGAACGGAGCCGCCTTGGCGAAGGTCGACATGTGAGCCGGCGAGACGATGCCGTAATCGACCGCTTTGCCCTGCGACATGTACTCGAAATACTGTTTCTCGAGGCCGAGCGAGGAGTTCCTGTGCAGGGTGAAGTTGACCGGCTTGCCATAGTACTTCTTGACCAGCTCCTCGAACCGGATCAGCGCCCGGTTGAAGGCGTGGTCGTCGTTGAACTGGACCGCGCCGTTCAGCGTGATCGGCGCTTGCGCCCTGAGGATCGACGGCATGCCAATCGTAGCTGCCGCAGTGGTCGCACCGATACCAGCGAGAAATGATCTTCGCTTCATCGTCTCCGCTCCCTTTGATGCTCCGCTCCTGTAACCGGGGCGTGAGCGCAGCCGGTCTACGGCCGGCGTTCGGAGAGGGTATGAAAAACTGCGGCGGGACGGAAGCCGATTCGGATGCGCTGGAGGTACTCTTCGTCGCAGGGCCACTTCTGCGCGACCTGTTGCACTGCAACTCGTGCTCCCTGCTGGCGCGCGGCAGGCCGTATGGGTGGCCACCCACTCGCGTAAAAGACGGAAGACTTGCGGACCTGTGCGCTGCACGCAGAGGTCCGCTCGCCTTCCAGCCTAGTGCATGTGACCGATCAGGTAGATGCCGCCACCGATCACCAAGACAGCCGGCACGGCCCACAAGACAAACACGGGCCTTTGTCGTCCTCCTCAGTTTGACGTGCAGACCTTGACGGTCTTCATGCCGCTCTCGGCTTCGGTGCGCGACTTGTAGATCGTGCCCGACGGACTGACGACGGTCATCGACGTGTCCGTGGGCTTCTTGTCGACAACGGTGCACTTCTTCGTCTTGACGTCCTGGACGACGTAGAACTCGTCGGCCGCGAACGCCGGCAGGGACAATGCAGCAACCATCAATGCTGCGGTTGCGATCTTCAGCTTCATTTTATCCTCCTCCAATCGCCGGACGTTTCCGCCCGGCCGATTCTTGAACGGGAACAAATGGCAATTTGTTCCTAAGCAAGAGGAACGCCGTCCGCAGTGGGATGTTGACGCCGCACTTATTCCAACGAGGAGAACAAGATGAAGAAGCTGTTTCTGCTTTCCGCCGCGGCGGTGATGATCTCGACTGGCGCGTTCGCGCAGTCCACCGTGGTGACGACCACCGGAACCGGGCACGCGGCCGCCGTTCAGATCGAGCCGGAATACCGAACTAGGATCAAATCCTACATCACCGAACATCGCGTTCGCCCCGTGACGACGAAGGAGAAGATCATCGTCGGCGCGACGGTGCCGAGCGATGTCGAGCTCGAGGCGGTTCCTGCCGACTGGGGGCCCGCGCTCACCAAGTACCGCTACGTCTATTCCGGCGAGCGCGTGATGTTGGTGGATCCGGGCTCCCGGACGGTCGTCCAGGAAATCGACTGACAAGACGTGATGGAGGGGGCCGCATCAAGGACGGCCTCCTCCCGGAGTTGACGATGACATCGCATCGAGAGGCCCGGATCGCCGGTGTCAGCCTGGCGGCCATCTACGCCATCTGCCTGTTGCTGGCCGCAATCGGCATGAGCTGACCGGCAGACACCTGCGACCGCGCTGCAAAGATTCCGTCTGGTCTGCTCGCTGAATGCAAAAATCATGGCGCGGCGCACGTCCTGACCGTATGGTCTGATAAAATCATAATCCGGCGCCGTCGCGCTGGAATCGGGACGCCCACGTTTGTCCAGGTTCACCCTTCCGGTCCGGCTCGCTCTCCTGGTCACGGGGACGATGTTGCCGCTGATCGTCTTCGCCGTTGGCATTGCCGTCTACAACTACAAGCAGGACCGCAGCGACGCGACGCGCCGCGTGCTGGAGAACGTGCGCAGCATGCGCCTGGTGCTGGATTCCGAGGTGCAGCGGATGACCGGCGGCTTGCAGGTGCTCGCACTGACGAACTCGCTGCGCAACGACGACTTCCCGAACTTTCGCCGCATCGCGCTCGGCTTCCTCGACCAGTATGGCAAGGGCGGCCTGGTGCTGATCTCCGACCGCAAGGGCCGGCTGCTGTTCTCCTCGGCGACGGAGGACACCGCGAGCCTGCCGCCGCGCGGCAATCTGGAGATCGTCGAGAAGGTGTTTGCGACCAGAGCGCCGCAATATTCCGACCTGTTCACCGGCGCGCTCAACGGGCGGCAGGTTCTCACCGTCGAAGTGCCGGTGTTTCGCAACGGCGAGGTGATCTACGACCTCTGCTTCAGCCCGCCGATCAGCATCTTTCAGGATCTGGTGGAGAAGCAGCGCCCGGACCGGCAATGGACGGTAAGCCTGCTCGATGCCAAGGGCACCGTGTTCGCGCGCGCGCCGAACCCCAGCGAGACATTCGGCAAACGGGCTTCGCCGTCGCTCTACGCCGAGATGTTCCGCAGCGACGAGGCGGCGCTTCCGACCGTGTCGCTCGACGGCGTCGCGCTCGCCGCCGCCTACACCCGTTCGGGGCTGACCGGCTGGACCGTGGCTGCCGGCGTCGCCGAGAGTTCACTGATCGCCCCGCTCTGGCGCAACATCGCCGTCACCAGCCTGATCGGCGGCATCCTGCTGCTCACCGGCCTCACCTTTGCGGTCCGCATGGCGACGACGATCGCACGCGGCGAGATGCTGCACGATCTGCTGATCGAGGAGCTCAACCACCGCGTCAAGAACACGCTGGCCCTGATGCAGGCGATCGCGGTGCAGACCTTCCGCAGCGCGAGCCGCGAGGAGCGGGCCAAGTTCGAGGGCCGCCTCGGCGCGCTCGCCGAGGCGCACAATCTGCTCAGCCAGGAGAAATGGGCCGGCTCGGAACTGAAGGAGGTGATCACGCGCGCGCTCCAGCCGTTCCTGCTCAATGCGCCCGAGCGCATCCGGATGGACGGCCCCGCGGTGCCGCTGTCGCCGCGACTTGCCGTGGTGCTGTCGATGATCGTGCACGAGATCGCCACCAACGCCGCGAAATATGGCGCGCTGTCCAATGAGACCGGCCGGGTGACGCTGGACTGGGAAGTCATCGCGGACACACCGAAGCCGCGCCTGCGGCTGATCTGGAGCGAGATCGGCGGACCGCCGGTGACGGCGCCGGTGCGGCGCGGCTTCGGCTCGCGCCTGATCGAGCGCAGCGCCCGCGACCAGCTCGGCGGCGAGGCAACCGTCGATTTCCTGCCGCGCGGCGTCGTCTGCACGGTGACCTGCGCGCTGGACGAGGCGCGGTGAATCAACGGGATGGTCATCCCCAATGCCGGATTTGCGGGTTAGAGCGATAGCCATGTGAAGGCCTCGCACCTTTTGTCATAAAACGTCTTTCACAAAACCTCCGTTCAAGACCCAGGCAACTCAGCGCCGCCCGTCGTGCATTTTCGAAAACGCGCGCCTGCCCGGAGCAGGATCGGACAAAGCATGGCCGCTTCAGGAAAGACGCTGGGAGTTTGCGCCGCCTAGAACGTGCGCCGACCCGTACAAATACGGGCACCTGATCCGAAGCTCGATGCGATCAGGAGGAGCCACGCAATGATCGAGAGCAGCACACTCATGCGCAATCCCTCGCACAACGGCGTGCCGTCCGCACCCGGCGCACAGCCGGACGATGGCTCGACCTCCGAACGGCGGGCCGCCGACGCAGAGATGGCGCGGGTGCTCAGGACCGAACCGGCTCGCATGGCATTGGATTCCTCCGGCGCCGGCATCGCCCACTGGAAACATGATCCATTGCACGACGTCGTCGAGCCCATGAGCCACCATGTGATCATGGCGTACAACGGCATGATGCAGCGTATGGAGCGGCGGTCGGGAAAATCGGTTGCGATCGGCACGTTTCGTCCTGGAGTGGTGATCATCATTCCGGAAGGATCGAGCTCCCGATGGGATATTCCGAAGCCTGTCGATGTGGTCCAGCTCTATCTTCCGAATGCAACACTGAAGCGCGTTGCCGACGAAGCCGGGACCGCAAAACCGGCCGACCTGCTGGAGCGGACGGCGCATCCCGATCCCATCACGTCCAGACTGCTCTTGAGTGCAGCGGATGCGCTGGGGGGCAACGGAGCCCTGGATACGTTGTTCCGTCATCAACTGACGGATCTTCTGGCCACCCGCCTGCTGGTTGCCCACACCGGTTCGCCAACCAATTTTCAACAGACCATGGGCGGGCTGTCGCCGAAGGTCCTGCTCCGTGCGATCGAACGGTTGCGCTCGGACAGCGATGCGGACATCTCGCTCGATGCGCTGGCTTCCGATGCCGGCCTCTCGCGCTTTCACTTCTGCCGTGCCTTCAAGGAGAGCACCGGGCTCTCGCCGCATGCCTGGCTGCGCCAGCACAGGCTCGAGCAGGCCATGAACATGCTGCGGGAGAGCGACGAATCGGTCGTCTCGGTTGCCGCAGCGCTTGGCTATTCCTCGCAGACCGCCTTCGCCGCGGCCTTCAAGAAGCTGACGGGTGAAACGCCGAGCGATTGGCGCAGGCGCATGCGTTAGCAGCAATCTCTCGACAGGGACGGCAATCGCTCTGGGGCAGTCGGATATCTGGTTCGCTAAACATCTTGGCATCGCACGACGCGGACGGAGACCAACGATGGACTGGAAACACCTTGCAATCGCACCGCGACGGAAAGCCATCACGTCGGCGCTGCTGTATGGGCTCTCGCTGACCGTACGCTTCACCCAGCCGACAGCCGAAGAAGCGACCTTACAAGCGACGCAAAACGCCAATCCCGCGACGTCAATCCTGATCAATCAGGGTTGGCCCAGAAAACCGATGGTGCCGGCAGCTCTGCGCGGCTGGACATCGGGCCCGAGAAGCTGCCCTGCGGCATGTGATGGCCCTGGGCTACTGTCCTCACTGCCGAACTGCGCCGCGCCGTAACGATCCCGCGGCCTCCGTTTCACCTCGTCGCGTCATCGCCGATCGCACAGGCTCTGCCCACACAAGGCGGCAGCGACGATGCGCGCGCGTCCCGAACGAACCAAACCCAGGAGTCAACCACATGCGACTGCTCATCATTGGCGCCGGCTTCGCCGGCATGTACGCCGCCCTCTCCTCGGCCCGCCTGCGCGACATCCAGGGCGTTTCGCCTGACGATCTGGAAATCGCGCTGATCGCACCGGAGCCGACGCTGGTGGTCCGCCCGCGGCTCTACGAGCCCAAGCCGGAAACCCTGACGGCACCACTGCTCGATGTCCTCAGGGCGATCGACGTCGACTACATCCAGGGCAGCGCCGAGACGATCGACACCAAGGCGCGGATGGTGCAGATCGCCACTCCCAGGGGCACGCGCACGACACTGTCCTACGACCGCCTCGTGATCGCCACCGGCAGCCGGCTGTTCCGCCCCAACATTCCCGGCCTTGCCGAGCACGGCTTCAGCGTCGACTCGCTCGATGACGCGATCGCACTCGACAAGCATCTGCACGGTCTGGCCGACCGGCCGGCCGTGAACGGACGCGACACGGTCGTCGTTGCCGGCGGCGGCTTCACCGGCATCGAGGCGGCAACCGAGCTGCCCGCGCGCCTGCGCAACATCTTCGGCAAGGACTCCAGGACGCGCGTCATCATCGTCGAGCGCAACAGCGCGATCGCGCCCGACATGGGCGAAAACCCCCGCCCGCTCATCGAGGATGCGTTGCGCAAGCTCGGCGTCGAGATGCGGCTCGGGGCCGGCGTCGTCTCGCTCGACAAATCCGGCGTGACGCTATCGACCGGCGAACATATCGAAACCGAGACGGTGGTCTGGGCGGCCGGCATCCGCGCCGCGCCATTGACCGCGCAGATTCCAGCCGAGCGCGACAGTTTCGGCCGCCTGCTGGTGGACCGCGATCTGCGCGTGCCTGTCGTCGCCGGCGTCTTCGCCACCGGCGATGCTGCGCGCGCCGCATGCGACGACGAGGGCAATTACGCGCTGATGTCGTGCCAGCACGCCACGCGCATGGGAGCCTTTGCCGGCAACAACGCCGCCGCCGAGCTGCTGGGCGTTCCGACCAGGCCGTATCACCAGAAGGCCTACGTCACCTGCCTCGATCTCGGCGAAGCCGGCGCGGTGTTCACGCGCGGCTGGGAGCGCAAGGTCGAGCTGGTCGGCGACGTCGCCAAGAAGACCAAGCAGGAGATCAACACCGTCTGGATCTATCCGCCGAAGGCCGAGCGCGCCGCGGCGCTCGCGTCGGCCGATCCGGAGCGCGTGACCAGTCTCTGACCACACGAGGCGATGACGGCCGCGCTCTCCTGGCTACGCGGTCCGCTCAACCAAGACCAGCCAGAACCAGGACCAACCACCATCCCATGAAACAGGAGACAGACATGAATCTGCACAACACCTCGTACCCCGTGTCATCCGGACCTGAAGAGCTCGTTCCGTCGCGCTACGCGCTGAAGGTCGGCGAGATCGACGTGCTGGTGGTCAGCGACGGCGTGCTGCCGCTGCCAACCACGATGTTGGCGCACAACGCCGCCCCGGCCGAACGTGCGGCCTGGCTGCACGACATGTTCCTGCCACAGGATGCCTTCGACTGGGCGCTGAATGCGGTCATGGTACGCAGCGGCGGCAAGACCATCCTGATCGACGCTGGACTGGGGTCCGACCCAAACTTGCACCTGCCGCGGGCCGGACAGTTGATCAAGCGACTGGAGGCTGCCGGCATCGATCTGTCGTCCGTGACCGATCTGGTGCTGACCCATCTGCACATGGACCACATCGGCGGGCTGCTCGTCGACGGGGTGAAAAAGCGATTGCGCAAGGACCTGCGGATCCACGTGGCCGCCGCCGAGGTCAAATTCTGGGAGTCGCCCGATTTCTCGCAGACCGCCATGCCGCAGGGATTCCCGGACGCGCTTCGCGCGACCGCCAAGCGGTTCGTGAGCGAGTACGGCAGTCAGTTGCGGCAGTTCGATGAGACCCACGAGATTGCGCCCGGCGTCATCGCCCGTCGCACCGGCGGTCACACCCCCGGACACAGCGTGGTGCGCGTAGCGTCCGGCGGCGATGCGCTGACATTCGCCGGCGACGCCGTGTTTGCGGTCGGGTTCGAACAGCCCGACTGGCACAACGGCTTCGAGCACGATCCCGAGGAGGCCGCGCGCGTTCGTGTCCGTCTCTTGCGAGAGCTTGCCGAGACCGGCGAGATGCTGGTGGCCACTCACCTGCCGTTCCCGTCCATCGGCCGGGTGGCGATCGACGGCGACGCCTTCCGTTTTGTGCCGGCCTTCTGGGACTACTGACCGCCTGTTGAGTTAGGCCGAACGGGGCGCGTGCTCATGACGTTCGTGAGTACGCGCCCTGAATTCAATCAGCCCGGTATGGCCCCCGTCCACCGACCCGGATATAGCGAGAAGTACCGATGAACTATGTGCTTGGAGCATCGCAAGGATGACCTGTGCAAGTCCCGAACTCATTATCTTCGATTCGGACGGTGTCCTGGTCGATAGTGAGATCATTGCCCTGACCGTGCTGGTCCGGACAGCATCTGAGGAAGGCGTGTCGATCGGCATGGAAGACGCGATACGTTCGTTCCGAGGGGTGAAGATGACGGACTGCGTGCGCGAAATCGAGCGCCGGTTAGGCCGCAGTGTCCGAGACACTTTCGTCGCCGACGTTCGGCAAGCAACCGCGCTGGCTTTTGATGCCGAACTGAGGCCTGTCGAGGGAATCCATGCAGCGTTGGCTGCAATCACCGCTCCGGTTTGCGTGGCGTCTAACGGACCCATGTCGAAACTCACGCATGCACTCGGATTGACGAGCTTGCTGGGGCACTTCGAAGGACGCATATTCAGTGCGTACGAGGTTGGTTCGTGGAAGCCGGACCCCGGCCTGTTTCTGCATGCTGCGCAGACGTTGGGCGCTCACCCCTCACGTTGCATCGTTGTTGAGGACTCATTGTCCGGGATTTACGCAGCAAAGGCCGCAGGAATGAGGGTCCTCGGCTTTACCGGAGGTGATCCGGAAATTGAGCAAGAGTTAGCAGCTGTCTGCGACGACCTCTTTCATCGCATGAGCGACCTTCCGGCTTTGCTGAGCATGGAATGATTGCAGCACTCCCATTCGACACGCCCTACCCGAACGTCTGCAACGCCGGAAACGTCTCCAGCAGCCAGATGCTCACATTCGAGACCGCGCCGGTGAGAAAGCCGATGCCGGTGATCACCATCAACACGCCCATGGCGCGCTCGACATTGACGAGATGGCCCTTCATGCGCGCGAACAGCGCGGAGAACTGCTCGATCATCAGCGCGGCGATCAGGAAGGGAATGCCGAGGCCCGCGGAATAGACCGCGAGGAGCCCTGCGCCCTTGGTCACCGTGGCTTCGGCCGCGGCGATCGAGAGGATCGCGGCGAGGATCGGGCCGATGCAGGGCGTCCAGCCGAAGGCGAAGGCGAGGCCCATGATGTAGGCGCCCCACAGGCCGACGGGTTTCGGGATCGGCAGCCGGCCCTCGCGCATCAACAGGCCGATGCGCGTCAGGCCGAGGAAGTGCAGACCCATCACGATGATGACGACGCCGGCGAGGATCGACAGCTCCGCCGACCAGGCCCGGATCAGCCCGCCGACCAGCGAGGCGCTGGCGCCGAGCGCCACGAACACGGTGGAGAAGCCGAGCACGAACAGAAGCGCCGACATCATGATCGCGCGCTTGGAGGCCGATGACGGCTCGTCGCTCTCGACATGCTCGATCGTCGCGCCCGTGAGATAGATCAGGTAGGGCGGGACCAGCGGCAGGACGCATGGGGAGAGGAAGCTGACGAGGCCGGCAATCAGCGCCGCCGGGATCGAAACATTTTGCATGATGCAGTCGGAGCCATCTCAGGCGCCGGCGCGGCGCGCGGGGAATGCGCGCGGCCCGGAGCACCGGCTCTGGTGTAGCCGATGCCGGAAAATGCGCAACAGAGGCGCACAAAACCAGGGCTCCTCCCGATGCCGTCCGCAATCACAGATGCGGCATCGGGACGCGCACAAACCTCGCCAAAAAGCGAGATCCGGCGGCGCGGCTACTTCACCACGCGGAGCAGCGGACGCCGGGGCTGGTCCTGCGTCTGCTTGGAGGGGGGTGGCGGTTCGCTTGCAGCGCTCCGCAGCATTTCGTCGCACAATGCCTTGAGATCGGCACTGTCAATTCCTTTGAGTTTCATCCGCACGTCCAGGATGACAATGGACAGCAGCTCGGCCGACTCACGGCTATTGATCTCGTTGAGAACCCTGCGGCACTCCTCGAGCGTTTCCAGCACCGACTGCAACTGTTCGTCTGAATGCGACACCGGCGTTCTTTCCGTTAATTCGGCCTGCGAGACGTGTTGGTGACGACCCCTCTGGCCCCCATGGAGAGCCAACGATAGCACGAGGCCGCTGCGCCTCTGAACATGATTTCAGTGTGTTTCTGCGTTGAAACTGCGGTTCCGGCGAACATCGCCCCGCTGCTTAATTGGCCATCATCGAAACGACAAAGGGTAGAACGCACGATGCGCTGTGATCGATCCGTCCTGGAAGGCGGGAACGCCTCTCTCGCAAGCAGATCCATTGCGGACAGCGCCGACAATCCCGCAGCCATTTCACGGCTCGCAACGGAACTCACGCGACACCCCTCATTCGGGCGAAAGTTTGCCCGATTCCCAGCCCTTGGCCGCACTCAGATACCACCTTCGAGGTAGTAAGGATGGCGTTCAAAACTCGCCATTCCCCAACCCGTCGTGGTTGTGGTTTGCGCCAGATTCTGCCAGTTTAACAACCCGAAGGGACTTGTATGCACTCCTTGGCGGAAAGGGGCGTTCCATTAGAGGAACGCCAAAAAGCAAATCTCAGCGGCCTCTCGGATTGGGATGCCGCCCGGATTTTCCTGGAAGTCGTCCGATCCGGAAGTTTCCGCTCGGCGGCCGAACGTCTGTCGCTGTCGATCAACGCCGTCCGCCGACGCATCGACGATTTCGAGCGTCAGACCGGCACTACCCTTTTCACCCGCGACGTGCACGGCACCCACCTGACTGACGAGGGCACGATGGTGGTCTCCGCCGTCGAACGAATGGAGGCGGCTGCATTCGACGTGCTGCGCACCAGCGATTCGACGGCCAATGTCCTGTCCGGCGAGGTCCGCGTCGCCGTGACCGAGGGCCTCGGGACGTTCTGGCTCGCCCCGCGCCTGGTCGAATTCCAGCAGGCCTATCCGAAGATTCTGGTCGACCTGCATTGCGCGATGCGATCCGCAGACGTCTCCCGCCACGAGGCTGACGTCGCCATCCACCTGTCGCGTCCTTCCGCGCTCGACGTCAAGCTGGTGCGGCTCGGCCGCATGCATCTGATGTTCTGGGCGTCCGAGAAATACATCGAGAAACATGGCGCTCCGCGCTCGGCAATGGAATTGATCAAGCACCGCCTGGTGCTGCAATTCGCCGACCAGCTCGCCGCCAAGGAAACTTTCGAGAGCTTCTTCCCGGGCGTTCCTGAACGTGACCTTCTGGTCATGAAGACCAACGTCTCAAGCGCCAACTACTGGGCTGTCGCGAATGGCGCCGGAATCGGCGTATTCCCGAGCTACGCCGTCGCGCTTGGCGGGAAGTTGATTCCACTGGAGGTCGAGCTGAACCGACCGCTGGATATCTGGTTGTCCTACCATCCCGGTAGCGGCCGAATTCCGCGGGTACGGCACATGATTGACTGGCTGATCGAGGCTTTCAATCCGGCTCGCTTCCCGTGGTTTAAGGAAGAGTTCGTGCACCCGCATGAATTCAAGGACTCGTATATGGGCGAACCCCTGACCCAGCTCTTCGGGGGATTTTCAACCGAAGAACGGTGAGAACGAACATGAAAACAGCGGCGAAGAGAATGAAGCAACGCAGTGCCGGCAAGCCCGACATCGAGCTTGGCAAACGGATCCGTCTGCGGCGCGTCGAGATGAAGATCTCGCAGGCCGAGCTCGGCGAGAAGCTCGGCGTCAGCTTCCAGCAGGTTCAGAAATACGAGAAGGGCGTCAATCGCGTCGGCGCGGCTCGGCTTCAGCAGATCGCCACCGCCCTCGACGTGCCCGTGACCTTCTTCTACGACGGCGACAACAAGGCGCGCGAAGTCGAGAGCCTGCTGTTCCTCGATTCGGCCTTCAGCCTCCGCCTGCTGCGCGCTTACAGCAAGATCAAGGACCAGACGGTGCAGCGTCAGCTCGTCTCGCTGATGGAATCGATCGCGGCGAACGAAGCCTGATCCATCTCGGCGGTCTGGCCTTCAAGGCCGACGTTCAATCCACCGCGTCACGGGGGCGCGGCCGGATTGAACGAGACCTGCTGGATCAGATTTGGCCTGCGCGCCGTCCGCGCGCGGCATTCGGGGCGGCCTGACCGCCCTTTTTTTTGGTCTTTTTCTTGATCTTTTTCTTCATCTTTTCCCTGCCCCCGCCCGCGGTTTTCGCGAACCCATCTCCACCCTGCCGCGACCCAATCGAGAGACTCCGCACTGGACGCGCGGAGTTTTCGACTGCCGTGCTTAATGGGACCTCAATATTGATGCCCTAGCTTCCCGCCGATCTTACCAATCGGCGCCCGCGGCGCGGCGACCGGGAAATTGCCAATGCGAGCGCTCGTCCGGGCCTCGTCCTCAGGGGAAGAACAAGACAGATGTCGAAGCGCCATGCCGTGATGATTGCCATGGGCCTCTTCGCCAGCGCTTCCGCGCTCGCGCAGACCGAGACCACGGGCCAGGCCGGCTCCAGCCCGGCGGCGTCGGGCGGCACCGTGCCGGCCGCCGCCAATCCGGCCCACGCGGCCGCGCCGAAAACCGCCGCGTCGACCTCGGCCTCGACGCCGGAAAGCCGCTCGGCCGCGGCGCTCGCGATGACGCACGAGCCGACCTATGACGAGGGCTCAGCCCAGCGCATCAAGGACGCGGCGCTCAGCTATTCCGATCTCGCGGTGCGCGGCGGCTGGCCGACGATCCCGGCGGACGCCAAATTCGCACTCGGCGTCCAGGGCGCCAATGACGACCTGCTGCGCAAGCGGCTGATCGTCTCCGGCGACCTTTCCGCCGACAAGGCAAGCGGCGCCTTCGACCAGGATATCGCGGACGCGGTGAAGCGTTTCCAGGCCCGCCACGGGCTGGCGCCGACCGGCATGGTGACGCCGCGCACGCTCGCGGCGATGAACGTTTCCGTGCAGAAGCGCATCCGGCAGCTGGAGGCTTCGCTCCAGCGGCTCGAGAACATGAATTTCGGCTTCGGCCAGCGCTATGTCGTGGTCAACATCCCCGCGGCCTTTGCCGAAGCGGTCGAGAACGACGTCGTGGTGCGGCGCTATCGCGTCATCGTCGGCAAGACCGAAAAGCCCTCGCCGACACTGACGGCCCAGATCACCAGCGTCGTTCTCAATCCGACCTGGACGGTGCCGTCATCGATCGCCAAGACCGAAATCTCCGCGCATATGCGCAAGGACCCGACCTACCTGTCGCGTATGCACATGGAGGTGCTCGACGCCCACGACAATCCGATCGATCCGCATTCGGTCGACTGGTCCGGCACGCATACGCCGAACTTCACCGTGCGCCAGCAGAACGGCACCTTCAACGCGCTCGGCGCGGTGAAGATCGACATGCCGAACGCCTACTCGGTTTACATGCACGACACCAACCAGCGCAATCTGTTCAGCGACGACTACCGTTTCGATTCCCACGGCTGCTCGCGCGTCGACAACGTGCGCGATCTCGCCGCCTGGCTGCTCAAGGACCAGCCGAAGTGGAGCCGCGCCGCGATCGACGCTGAAATCGCGACCGGCCAGCACCTCGACGTCGCCATGGCGAAGAAGGTCCCGGTGGCCTGGATCTATCTCACGGCGTGGATGACCAAGGACCAGACCGTCCAGTTCCGCAACGACGTCTATAACCAGGACGAGCAGTTGCTGGAGGCGACCGCGGAAGAGGCGGCCTTCTTCAGCAATGCCGGCAGCCATCCGCTGACCGCGCACATGACGCGCTAGGATCGGCGCGGTAGCCGCGCCATGCAATCGCGGCACAGGCGGATGCAGAGCCCCTCGCCTCGCCGCGGTTGACCCGGACCTCGGCCCGGCAGCACATTGCGCCCGGCCTACGACAAGCGAGCGCGCGATGCCCGACATTTCCAATGAAACTTCCTACGCCGACGGCAAGATCCTCAAGCACGCCACTGATGGCGTCGGCGTGATCACCTTCAACAATCCCGACAAGCGCAATGCGATGTCGCTGGAGATGTGGGAAGGATTTGGCGAGGCACTGACGGCCTTGCGCGACGACGACGCGGTGCGCGTCGTGATCCTGCGCGGCGCCGGCGGCAAGGCGTTCGTATCCGGCGCCGACATCAGCCAGTTCGAGAAGACGCGCCACAACGCGGCGGCGTCCGAGGAATACGCCAGGCGCAGCGCCGCCCAGCGCGCGCTGCTCGCCGACTATCCCAAGCCGACGATCGCCTGCATCCAGGGCTTTTGTCTCGGCGGCGGCATGCAGGTCGCGATGCTCGCCGACATCCGCATCGCTGCGCATGGCAGCCAGTTCGGCATTCCCGCGGCAAGGCTCGGCATCGCCTATGGCTACGACGGATTGCGGCACCTGGTGTCGTTGGTCGGCCCGTCCTGGGCGCGGCTGCTGATGTACACGGGCATGCGGATCGATTCCGCGGAAGCGCTGCGCATTGGCCTCGTCGAGCGCGTGGTCCCGGACGATCAGCTCTGGGGCGAGACCATGGCGATCGCCGCGACGATCTCGCAGAACGCCCCGCTCGCGATCAAGGCCGCCAAGATCACCATCGCACAGGTGCTGAAGGACGAAAGCGGTCGCGACATGGAGGCGATCAAGGCGATCGGCCATGCCTGCATGGACTCCGCCGATTTTCGCGAGGGCCGGCAGGCCTTCATGGAGAAGCGCAAGCCGCAATTTTCGGGGCGGTGAAGCTGAACCGGCATTCAGGAAGATTAAATTCCTCTGCCTCCTGCACCGCGATAGCAACCAACTGATCCGTCGCAAGTTCTTCCGCCACCAACGAGGGAGATTGCGATGAAACTCAAGTTTGCTGTGCTTGGTCTGGCCGCGCTCGGCAGCGCTGCACTGGCGTCAGGACAAGCGCTCGCGGCGATGCCGAACGGCATTCCCCAAGCCGATCGCGTCGCAAGCGGTCCGGCCGCTGACGTCGATCAGGTCCGAATGGTCTGTAATCAGTGGGGCCGCTGCTGGTGGCGTCCGAACTATTACGGCGCCTATGGCTATTACGGTGGCCCGCGCCGGTACTATGGCGGCCCGCGCCCATGGGGCTGGGGTCACCGCCACTGGCACCGCTGGTGAACGACGAAGGGGCCGCGAGGCTCCTTTCTCTTGGCATCTGACTACAGCGCCCCCAGGACCGCCTTCGTGATGTCGGCCGTGCCGTTGCTGCCGCCGAACTCCATCGGCTTGATGCCGCCGGCATAGACCTGGTCCACCGCACGTTCGATCGTCTCGCCGGCTTCTGCCGCGCTCTCGACGCCGTGCTTGTCCGCGATCCAGTCCAGCATCATCGCGGCCGACAGGATCATGCCGGTCGGATTGGCCTTGCCCTGCCCCATGATATCGGGCGCGGTGCCGTGGCAAGGCTGGAACACGGCGTATTTGTCGCCGATGTCGGCCGACGGCGCCATGCCGAGACCGCCGATCAGGCTCGCGGTGATGTCGGAGACGATGTCGCCGAACATGTTCTCCATCACCATCACGTCGAAATCCCAGGGACGCTTCACCAGCATCGCCGAGCAGGCATCGACATAGAGCCGGTCGGTCCTCACCTCCGGATGCTTCTTGGCAATCTCGTCGAAGATGCCGCGGAAGAAGGCAAAGGCCTTGAACACGTTCGCCTTGTCGACGCAGGTCAGCATCCCCGGCTTGCCGCGCGCCTTGCGGCGTGCGGCGAGGCGAAACGAGAACTCGAACAGGCGCTCGGAGGTCCGGCGCGTGATCACCATGGTCTCGCGCGCATCCTCATGGGTGACGACGCCCTTGCCCATCGAGGCGAACAGGCCCTCGGTGGATTCGCGGATCACGACGAGGTCGATACCGCGCGTGTCGGCGCCGACGATCGGGCTCGGCACGCCCGGAATGAGCCGCGCCGGCCGCACGCCGGCATAGAGATCGAAGATGAAGCGCAGCTCGATCTGCGGCGCGATCTCGGTGTTGTCGGGGTAGCGCACCGACGGCAGGCCGCAGGCCCCGAGCAGGATCGCATCCGCCTCCTCGCACAGCTTGATCGTGCTCTCGGGCATCGACTTGCCGGTGGCGAGATAATTGTTGGCACCGGCCGGCGCCTCGGTGAAGCGGAAGCGCAAATCCGATTTCTGTTCGATCTTGCGCAGCACCTCGATCGCCGGAGCCATGACTTCAGGGCCGATGCCGTCACCGGCGAGCACGGCGATGTGGAAGGCGTTGTTTGCGGACATGGGGGTTCCTGCATTTTCGGGCGTCATTCCGGGCGGTCCGCAGGACCGAACCCGGAATCTCGAGATTCCGGGTTCGATGCTTTGCATCGCCCCGGAATGACGTAAAGAGAAACTACGGCGTCAGCACCGTGCGCCCGACCACGGCGCCCTGCTGCAATTGCACCAGCGCGTCGTTGGCCTTGGCGAGCGGCTGACGCGTCACCGGGATCGGCGGCACGTTCTTCGTTCGCACGAGGTCGAGCAGTTCCTGCGTCTCGCGCAGATTGCCGACATAGCTGCCCTGGATGGTCACCGCCTTGATCGGAATCAGCGGCAGCGCCCAGGTCGCACCGCCGCCGAACAGGCCGACGATGACGAGCTTGCCGCCCTTGGTCAGGCAGTCGAAGCCGAGCTGTGTCGTCGCGGCATTGCCGACGAGGTCGATGACGGCGCGGATCGGCCCGCCCGCTTTCTTGGCAAGCTGCTCCAGCGCGTCCGGCGCCTTGGGATCGACGGTCGCAAGCGCGCCGGCCTTCTCCGCCGCCTCGCGCTTCCTGGCGTCGATGTCGACCATGATCGCGCCCTTGCCGCCCATCGCTTTCAACAGCGACAGCGCCATCAGGCCGAGGCCGCCGGCGCCGAACATCACGATCGGCGTGTCGAAATGCTGCTCGACCTTCTTCAGCGCACTGTAGGTGGTGACGCCCGAGCAGGCATAGGGCGCGGTGGTCGCGGGATCGAGCCCTTTGAGGTTCAGCAGATAGCGCGGATGCGGCACCAGCATGTGATCGGAATAGCCGCCGTCGCAATAGACGCCGAGCGAGCGCGG
Organism: Bradyrhizobium sp. USDA 3311; assembly: GCF_054062495.1. NCBI lineage: Bacteria > Pseudomonadati > Pseudomonadota > Alphaproteobacteria > Hyphomicrobiales > Nitrobacteraceae > Bradyrhizobium > Bradyrhizobium sp. USDA 3311. The sequence goes on from NZ_JBSSFI010000001.1 coordinate 8,044,623, forward strand.
CGTCAGGCACATGTTCTCGTCGCCGCCAAGGCAGGTCGCGCACTTGCCGCAGCCGATCCAGGGATAGACCAGGCCGACATCGCCGAGCCTGAGATCACCCTGGTCGGTCGGCTTCACGTCAGGACCGAAAGCCAGGATTTCACCGACCGTCTCGTGGCCCATGGTCAGCGGCAGATTGATGCCGCGGTCCTTCAGCGACAGCGGCTTGCGGCCATGGCCGAGATCGTAACCGCCTTCCCAGATATGGAGGTCGCTGTGGCAGACGCCGGCGGCCTTCACCTTGATCAGCACCTGCGTGCCCGACGGCTGCGGCGTGGGCTCGTCGAACTCCTGCAGCGGCGCCTTGAAATCGGCGACCTTGAAACTCTTCATCGGCGTCCTCCCGCATGCTTCTTGTTGTCGCGCCACCATGCCACGGCCGGCGAGGCGAGACAAACGCGCACCTGTCTAGTTTACGCCGGCCGACGGTGGCAAGCCGGCCGCGCGCAAGGCCGCATTGCTCGCCGCACCGAGCCTTCCGTCACCCTTGCGCGGCCGTTTTGCCTGACGGAATTGACGCGTCATCGGCGAGGCCAATCTCGTCGCGCAACGCATCCGTGTGCTCGCCGAGCGCGGCCATCGCCCTGGCCGGCGTCGTGTCGGCGCCGGACATCCGGAACGGCAGATTGAGAACCTGGAACGATCCGCCGCCATCCTCCACCGACGAGAGCGCCTGCCGGTGCGCGAGCTGCGGATCGGCCAGCGCCTCGGAGACGGTGCGATAGGCCGAGGCCGGCACGCCGGCCGCGCCAAGTGCGACGAGGCATGCCTCCGTCGAGAGCTGCCGCGACCAGGCCTCGACGCCGTCCATCAAGTCGGCCCAGTTCTCGCGGCGCGCAGCGTAGGCAGAGAAGCGCGGATCGGAGATCCAGTCGGGGCGGCCGATCACGCCCATCAAGCACTGAAACGTCTTTTCGCTCGCGACCGTGATCATGACGTAGCCATTGGCCGTCTCGGTCGGCCCGAACATCGGGCGCGGTGGCGGCTTCACCGCGAACTGCGAGCTCTGCAACTCGATCAGAGTCAGCGTCAGCATCGACTCCAGCATGGAGACGTCGATGTGCTGGCCAAGCCCGGTCACCGTGCGCTGATAGAGCGCCGACGCAATCGCCCCAAAACCGTAGGTGCCGGTGACGACGTCGGCATGGTAGATGCCGCAATAGTCGGGGCGGTTACGGCCGGGCTGGTAGGCGAGATGCGCCATGTCATAGCCGGAGGCCGCGTGGATCACCGGCGCATAGGCCGGCAGCTCGGCCGAGGGGCCGCTCTGGCCGTAGCCCGAGATCGAGCAATAAATCAGCCTGGGATTGACCGGGCGCATTCTGTCGTAGTCGAGCCGCAGCCGGTGCATCACGCCGGGCCGGAAGTTCTCGACCAGGATGTCGGCGGTCGCGGCCAGCCGGAGGATCGCCTCCCTGCCGTCCTCGGACTTGAGGTCGAGCACGACGCTCTTCTTGCCGACATTGAGCTGGCCGAATACGGTGCTGCACCCCTTGCGCAGCGGCGGCCGGGTCCGCATTGTCTCGCCGCCGTCGGTCTCGATCTTGATGACCTCGGCGCCCATATCGGCGAGCATCCGCGTGCAATGGGGACCGGCGATGGTGGTCGAAAAATCCAGCACCCTGAGTCCGGCGAAGGCCTTTGTCGTCGTGCTCTCATGCTTATCTGCTAGCTGCATGCGTGCCGCGTCTCCCGGCGTATCCTAGGAACAATGAATGTTCTCTGCGCCGACCCTAGAGGGCGGCGGCTGAGTAGGAAAGTCTTTACCGAGCGGAGGCGTTTCGCAGGCGTGCTTGGGAATTGCGGGGCAACTGGACCCGTTCTTGCATAGCAGCAAACCGGATCGGCAAGGGGCAACTGTTCTTGAGGGTCTTGTTCGTTACGACAGAAATGGACGACTTCGTCCGCGTCGGCGGACTTGGAGCCGTTTCCGCTGCCCTGCCCAGAGCCCTTCGCCCCTTCGCCGATATCCGGATCATGTTGCCCGGCTATCGCGACATCATCGAGCAACTCACGCATATTCAGATCGTTGGCCGCTGCCCGTCGTTTGCGGATCTGCCGGCCTGCTCGCTCGGCCGGGCCGCGACCAAGGACGGCCTGCCGGTCTATGTGCTGTTATGCTCGCAACTCTACGACCGGCCCGGCAATCCCTATGGCGACGAGTCTGGACGCGACTGGCCGGACAACGACATCCGCTTCGCGCGCTTTGCCTCGGCAGCCGCTGAGCTGGCCATGGGCAAGCTGGACAAGAATTGGGCAGCAGACCTGATCCATGCCAACGACTGGCAGGCCTCGCTCGTGCCCGCCTATCTCGCCTGGCGCGGTGCCAAGCTGCCGTCGATCCTGACCATTCACAACCTCGCCTATCAGGGCCTCTTCCCGAAGGACTCGCTGCGGCGGATCGGCGCACCGGAAAGCGCCTTCCACATCGACGGCCTCGAATTCTACGACCAGGTCTCCTTCCTCAAGGCTGGCCTCGTCTACGCCTCGCATCTCACCACCGTCAGCGGCACCTATGCGCGCGAGATCACCACGGCCGAGTTCGGCTGCGGCCTGGAGGGTCTGCTCCGGCTGCGCTCGGACGCCGCCGAGCTCACCGGCATCCTCAACGGCATCGACGAGAGCTGGGACCCGCGCTCCTGCGCCCAGCTCGCCCAGCAATTCGGCGCCGGCGACTGGGTCGGCAAGAAGGCCAATGCGGACTATGTGCGCAAGCAGTTCGGGCTGGCGGTGTCGCGCGGCCCGATGTTCGGCATCGTCGCGCGGCTCGTGCACCAGAAGGGCATCGACCTCGTGCTGTCCGCGGCCGACGAGATCATCGATGCCGGCGGCCAGATCGTGGTCACCGGCTCCGGCGAGCCGGCGCTCGAGCAGGCGCTGATCGACGCACATCGCCGCCGCCCCGATGCGATCGGCGTTGCGATCGGCTTCAACGACGCTCAGGCGCGGCGCATCTTCGCCGGCAGCGACTTCACCCTGATGCCGTCGCGCTTCGAGCCGTGCGGCCTCAGCCAGATGTACGCCCAGCGCTTCGGCTCGCTGCCGATCGGGCACCAGACCGGCGGCTTGGCCGAGACCATCACCGACGGCGAGACCGGCTTCCTGTTCTCGAGACCCTCGCACGAATCCTTCCTCGGCGGCGTCCGCCGGGCCTTCGAAGCCTTCATGGCGCAGGACCAGCTCGACTCCATGCGCCGCAGCGCCATGGGACGGTCGTTCTCCTGGAGCATCTCGGCCGACAGCTATAGCGCGCTGTACCGGAAGCTGGCAGCGGTGTGAGGCGCGACGGCGCTTCCACATACTCCGTCATTGCGAGCGCCTATCTCCCCCCGTCCCCCCCGCGCAACGGCGGAGCCGTTGTCGCTGGAGGTCCTCGCCTCTTCGGCGAGCCTCGAAGGGCGACGGCCCGGCTGCAGTGGGGCCGTGCATCCTTCGAGGCTCCCGGCGCGATGCTCTCGCATCGCGCCACTCGCACCTCAGGATGACGGGGTGAGGACCGAGGCCTTCACCCCTTGCCGCGCACGTCCATCTGCGGCCGTCCGATCCAGGCGCGGTTGAGGCAACGGGTTATCCAGTCCGGCTGCAACTCTCCTCGCAGCCGCGCCTGCGCTTCCTGGTAGGGACCGACATAGCGCAGCCTGTCCGGCAATTTCGGATAGACGCGCCTGATCCATTTCATCGCGTTGTCGGCGGATCTGATATCGCGCTCGTCCAGTTCGAACCCGAAGCCTGCACGCAATCGCTCCGGCAGCAGGCTTGCCGTAAGCGCGCGATACCAGCGCGGCGGGCGCAACCAAGGACGGGCGCCGGTGAAGATTTGTGTCGCGATCTCGCGCGCGGCCGGGCTGACGGTCAATGTCTCCGACTGCACCATCGCCGCGGTGTAGGCGGCAAAGCCGGACCAGTCCGCCGGCAAATCATCCCCGGTCAATCCAAACAAGGCGCCGAACAGCCGGCCCTCGGTCCAGTAGCGCTCGCGCTCCTCCACGGAGAGCTGCGGCAGAACCAGATCATGCGCCATCAGCCCCGTCTCGACCAGCGTCGCATGAACCCAGCGCAATGACGGGATGTCGTTGGCGCAGTAGCGCGAGCCGGCAGCGAATGGGCCCACCGTCCCGGGCATCTCTCCGACGATCATGCTGTGACGCCGGTGCAGTTGCCGCGACGACAGCAAGGCACGGTCGAGCGAGCCGAACACCATGGCGAAGACGATGTCGAAGGTGCGGTGAAAGCGGCCGATCGGATCGGCCAACGTCCGGGAGTGCTCGGCGATGGCGGCAGCGACCCAGGGGTGAGCCAATTGCAGCAGCAGCGCACGGCCGGCGCCGAGAAAGATGACGGCCTCCCGGTCGATCCGCCAGGTGACCGAGGACGGACCGAACACGCCGGGGACCGGCCCCGCCGCATCGACGCGGACCTGATCGAGCGCCGCCTCCAGATCTTTCTCAACGACCAATTGCGATCCTCGCGACGAAGACGCCGCGATAATAGCCCAGACAGCGCCCTCGTGATATCGTCACGGCCCAAAACAGATCACGGACAAGGCCCCTACTCCGCCGCAATCGGCATCTCGTCCATATGCTCGTGCAGCACCACGCCGGCGAGCGGATCGAATTCGCCGGTCCACGGCTTTCGTGCGAGCACGGACCTCGTGTGGGCATAGCCGGCATGCCAGCGCCGCGTAATGCCCGACGGGCTGAAGTCGATGTCCTTGGTATGGGTCTCGCGGTCGAGCTGCGGCGCCAGCAGCCGCACGACATGCATGCGGGTCGGACAGCCGTAGCTCATCAGCTCCCTCACCGCGGGATCGCTGCGCTCGTTCTCGGGCAGACGCGCGGCGAGCTGGTTGATGACGTGGCGCAGGCGATGGGCCTGCTGCTGGCGGACGATCTGGCTCGCGATCCGGCTGGAATACATCACATCCTTGTGCCGGTTCAGCACCTCCGCCATCGTGGTTGGCTCGGCGCCGACCGGATTCCACAGATGCACGGAGAAGATCAGCGAATCCCTGCGCGGATTGTCGTCGAACACCGCTTCCGTCGGTGTGTTCGAGAGAATGCCCCCGTCCCAATAGAGTTCGCCATCGATGCGCACCGCCGGGAAGGCCGGCGGCAATGCGCCGGAGGCCATGACATGTTTCACCGTCAGCTCGCCGTCGCGGCTGTCGAAATAGCGCATTTCGCTGGTGCCGACATGGGCCGCTCCGACCGTCAGGCGCGGCGCGCAGCGATTGGCGAGGTCGAAATCGACCAGCTCGCTCAGCGTCTTCTCCAGCGGCGCGGTCGAATAGAAACCGGCGTGATCGGCGCCCAGCGGGTAGGTATCCCCGGCATGCGCCAGCGGGTTGGGCCGGAAGAAGCCGGGAATGCCGTGGGTCACGGTCGACCAATAGGCGAGCTTCTCGTTGAAGTCGGGAAACGCAGTGCGCCAGTTCCAGACCGGATTCTGCTCCATCCGCTTCCAGAATTCCTTCAGGCGCGCCAGCCGATGCTCCGGCGCATTGCCCGCGATGAGGCTCGCATTGATGGCGCCGATCGAGGTGCCGATGATCCAGTCCGGCTCGATGCCGGCCTCGTGCAGCGCCTGGTAGACGCCGGCCTGGTAGGAGCCGAGCGCGCCGCCGCCCTGCAGCACGAGGACGACCTGACCCGGCAGGTCCATGCTCTTTCGTTGCCCGTTGTCCCGCATGCCGTTCATGTCTCGCTCCTGTCGGGCCTATGGTTATCATTCGTCAGGCGTAAGGCTATTGTTACGTCTTGCCATTTTTCGCGATTGCCGGGTCTTTTGGAAATGCCGCTTGGCTTCCGAAACCATACGCACGCGCTATGGCGGCCAGGATATCATTCCCTGTCCCGATCGGTTAGATTTCCGGCCGATCCTGCCGGGAGCCGATCCATGGAAATGCACCAGGTCCGCTATTTCCTCGCGGTGGCGCAGCTTTTGAATTTCACGCGCGCCGCCGAGGAGTGCAACGTCACGCAGCCCTCGCTGACGCGCGCGATCAAGCAGCTCGAGGCCGAGCTGGGCGGCGACCTGTTTCGCCGCGAACGGCCGGCGGCGCAACTGACCGAGCTCGGCCAGCGCATGCATCCGCTGCTGAAGCAGTGCTATGACGCCGCCGCCGGTGCGCGCTCGCTCGCCTCCTCGTTCAAGAGTGGTGAGGTCGGCGCGCTCCGCGTTGCGCTGACGCATTCGGTCGACCTGGCGCTGCTCATCCCGCACCTCAACGAGATCAGGCGGCAGTTCAACCGGCTCGAATTCCGCTTCCTGCGCGGGACGAGCCGCGAGGTCGCAGAATTCCTGAAGAAGGGCGAGGCCGAGCTCGGCATCGCCGCCGAGATCGACGAGGCCTGGGAACGGCTCGACGTCTGGCCGCTGTTCACCGAGGCGTTCGATCTCATCGTCAGCAGGGAGCACCGGCTTGCCGAGCACGACACGATCGAGCCGGACGACCTGCGCGCGGAACAATTGCTCGGCCGCAGCTATTGCGAGCATTCCAAGCGCATCGCAGCGAGCCTGCGCGAGCACGGCATCGATGTCGATCACGGCCACGAGATTTCGAGCGAACGCGATCTGATCGAGCTGGTGGAGGCCGATATCGGCATCGCCATGATGCCCCACACCTCGCCCGTGCCGGAGAGCCTGAAACGCGCTGCGGTTGCCGGCCTCGATGCCCGCCGCACCGTCAGCCTCTATGGCGTCGCCGGCCGCCAGCGCACGGCGGTGGCCAACGCCGTGATGCGCATGCTGCGCTGTGCGGACTGGCGGGCGATTGCGGGGTAGCCGCGAGAACGATCGCTGCTCTTCTTCCTTCTCCCCTTGTGGGAGAAGGTGGCGCGAAGCGCCGGATGAGGGGTATGTCTCCTTAAACTCAGCTCAGCGTTGGAGGAGAGAGACCCCTCGCCCGTCTCGCCGCTATGCGGCGAGCCACCCTCTCCCACAAGGGGAGCGGGGAAGAAAACGCGAGCCTCAGTTCTCCCGGCCCGCGCTCTCCAGCGCCTCGAGCAGATCGTCGATCTCCATGCGCTTGCGGAAATCGGGATCGACGAAGCGGGCCCTGACGATGCCGTCGCGACCGACCACGAACACCGCCGGGATCGGCAGCATCCAGCCGTCATTGCCGTGGAATTTCGCCATGTCCTGATAGGACAACAGGCGCTGGATCTCGGCGCCGAGCCAGATCGCGAGATTGAGCGACAGCGCATAGCCGTTGTCGAGATCGGTCAGGATCGGAAATGGCGCACCGGAATCGGCCTTGATCTGCCGCGTGTATTCCTGCGTCTCCGGCATGATCGCAACGACCTGCGCGCCCATCGCCTTGACACGGTCCTGCGCCTGCACCACGGCGCGCACATTGAGCCGGCAATAGGGGCACCAGTGGCCGCGGAAGAACATCACCGCGACGGGGCCTTGCGCCAGCAGCGCGGGCAACGTCACGAGACGCCCCGTCTCGTCCGGCAGCATGAATAGCGGCATCGGATCGCCCGGACGCGGCGCGGTCTCGCCGCCGCCGTTCCCGTTCAATCGCGCCACCAGGCGATCGACCGCCTCGCCATAGGCCGGAAACACCTGGCGGCTTGCGTCGGCATACGCGAGGAGCTGCTCGTTCAGGGTTCCCTCCATCTCGCGGCAGCGGTGGAAGGCAAGCTTGAGCTGCTCGGCGTCAGCTGGTGAGAGAGAGGTCATCTTCCGCTCCGGCGTTCGAAGGGCGAATATTGGGTTCCTGGTTCGGCCGCCCGCAAGGGGCGGCCGTTACGCGAGGGCCGGTTCAGTTCACGTAGAAATTGCCGGTGGGGTCGAGCCGGCCGGACGCGGAGTACAGCGTGCCGTTGTCCATGAAGAAGACGGTGTTGTCGGGCACCTTCTTGGCGTGCTTCATCATCACGTCGTGGTTCTTCTCGGCCGGGGCCATGGCCATCGCCGACATCTTGCCGGGCCCGCCATAGACATAGGCCATGCCCGCCTTCAAATCCCAGGCCGCTTCCGAGAAGGCCGAGGTGGCGATCACCGCGAAGGCGGCGGTAAAAATCAGAGTCTTGGACACTTTCGTCATGAGATGCTCCTCCGGATTGACGTGAACGCCCGCCAATCGGGCGCCCTGCCATCGGACGCCGGATACTCCGGAAGCGGAAATGCCGATGCCCAATCGGTTCGATAGCCGCCGCGCATCAACATAGCGCAAGGCTATCACATCGAAAGCAAGCCGGTATTTCAACCTCGACGCGATCTCGACGAAGCTCCTGCCATAGCCGGCGACCAGCGAGGTTGCGGCCAACAGAGGAGAGTTCCCATGTTCAAGCAGCACATGTTGTCGCGCCTGGTCTGGTCGGGCGCAGCCGTTCTCGGTGCACTGACATTTGCGGCGCAGCCGGCGCTCGCGGGCGAATGTCCTGTCGACAAGATCAAGCCGAACGCGCGCCAGATGGTCGACTATAAGCCGGTCGGCGTCACCGACGTCACGCTCGGCGCCATCGACCTCGGCAAGCAGCCGGCGCATATCGAGGGCCGCGAGCTGCGCTTCCGCAAGCTCACCATCGAGCCCGGCGGCATCGTGCCCTGGCACAGCCACGACGACCGTCCTGCCCTGATCTTCGTGCAGCAGGGCGAGATCGTCGAGTACGCGTCCAACTGCGTCGATCCGATCGTGCACAAGGCCGGCGACATCCGCCCCGAGGTATCAGGCACCTCGCACTGGTGGAAGAACCTCGGCAAGGAAACCGTCATTCTCTATGTCGGCGACGTCCGCAGGGACCCTAATGACCACCACATGTGACGCGCGCTTGAACAGGCCGCCGTTCCGGGGCGATGCGTAGCATCGAACTACGGTGCGCAATTTGCGCACCTGGGAACCTCGAGATTCCGGGTCTGGTGCACCGAGCCGCACTTTGCGGTCCCGTCCGCACCAGCCCGGAATGACAGATCAACGGAGAGCCGTGCCATGACCGATCTTTCCGCGTCGATCAAACCGGCCGCGATGACGATGAACGCGCATTCCCCGGGCCTTGCGCTTCGTTCGCTCGTCATCGGCCTCACCGCCTTCCTGACCGTCGTCGATCTCTTCGCGACGCAGGCGATCCTGCCCTCGCTGGCGCGCCATTACGGCGTCACGCCGGCGGCGATGGGCTTTGCCGTCAACGCCAGCACCTTCGGCATGGCGATTGCTAGCCTCGTCGTCGGCTTCTTCAGCCCGCATATCAACCGGCGGACCGGCATCCTGCTCAGCCTCACGCTGCTGGCGGTGCCTACGAGCCTGCTGGCGATCGCGCCAAATCTTGGCGTCTTCACCGCCTTGCGGATCGCGCAGGGCCTGTGCATGGCATCTGCCTTCGCGCTCACCCTCGCCTATCTCGGCGAGCAATGCAGCGCGATGGACGCCGGCGGCGCGTTTGCCGCCTACATCACCGGCAATGTCGCCAGCAACCTCGTCGGCCGGCTGATCTCGGCGGCGGTCGCCGACGGCCTCGGTCTCGCCTGGAATTTCTATTTCTTCGCGGCGCTCAACTTCGCCGGCGCGGCGCTGGTCTATTTCACCATCAGGCGCGTGCAGCCGATGCATGCCATGACGCCGGCGGGCCCGCCGCTTGTCGCCATGATCGCGCATTGGCGCAATCCGCGGCTGCGCGCCACCTACGGCATCGGCTTCTGCATCCTGTTCGCCTTCATCGGCACCTTCACATTCGTCAATTTCGTGCTGGTCCGGCCGCCGCTGTCGCTCGGCATGATGGATCTGGGTCTCGTCTATTTCGTCTTCCTGCCGTCGGTCGTCACGACGTTGCTCGCCGGCAGGGTGGCCTCGCGGCTCGGGACGCGGCCGACAATATGGGGCTCGCTCGCCGTCGCCGGACTGGGCCTGCCGCTGATGCTGGCACCGCATCTGGGCGAAGTGCTCATCGGCATGGTTCTGGTCGGTGTCGGAACATTCTTCGCGCAGGCCGCCGCGACCGGCTTCGTCGGACAGGCCGCCACCGACAACCGCGGCGTCGCCAGCGGAACCTATCTTGCCTGCTACTTCTGCGGCGGGCTGATCGGCACGGCCGTGCTCGGGCGACTGTTCGACAGTTTCGGCTGGCACGCCTGCGTCGCCGGTGTCGGCGTGGCCCTCGCGGCCGCGGCCATGCTCACATTCGCCCTGAAGCGCTAGCGCTTGACCGGCGCTTCCTGCGGCGGCTCGTCGTCGGCGATCGCGCGCCACGCCGCTCCGTCGAGATCGTCGTACTGGCCGCTCCTGAGCGACCAGAGGAAGGCGACGAGACCGGCGCCTCCGAGCATCAACGCCAGCGGAACCAGGATGACCAGGATTTCCATCACACGATCTCCCGCGAGTCGCTGCGGGCGCGCAGCGAATTCAGCATGACCAGGATCGACGATCCGCTCATGGCGGCAGCGGCAATCAGGGGCGTCACGACGCCGCTGATCGCAACCGGCACCGCGAGGACGTTATAGCCGATGGCAAGCCAGAGGTTCTGCCGCATCAGGTGCAGCGCCTTGCGCGCGGAATCGATCGCGGCGACGACAGGAGCCAGCGGCCGGCCGAGGAAGACGAGATCGGCGGTGGCCTGGCTGAGATGCGCCGCCGAGATCGGCGACATCGAGACGTGGGCGGCCGCCAGCGAGGGCGCGTCGTTCACGCCGTCGCCGACCATCAGCACTCTTGCTCCGCGCCGCTTCAATTCCTCGATCCGCGCGATCTTGTCGGCCGGCGTGACGCCGGCACGCCATTCCGGAATGGCGAGCGCATGGGCCGCGGCCTTCACCGCCGGCTCGCGGTCGCCGGAGAGGATCTCGATGCCGATGTTGCGCGCCTTCAGCGCCGCGATCACGGCCTGAGCGTCCGGACGCAGGCCCTGACGCACCCAAAGGATGAATTTTTCGGCTCCCTTGCTGAAAGCCACGATGGAGGCTTCGGGATCGAGCCTCGTCCCGTCGCCGACCAGCGCCTCGGCGCCGCAGAAGGACGGACGGCCAAGGCGGATCTCGGCGCCGTCGACGACTGCGCGCACGCCCTGCCCGGCCTCCTCGACCGCGCCGACGATCGGCGACCTGGCGCCGGCGGCCTGCGCCACCGCGGCGGCAACCGGATGATGGCTCGACAGCGCGAGGCGGCCGGCGAGTTCGAAGATATCGGCGGGAATGTCAGCCGCGTTCATCACTTCGAGGTCGGGCAGCGTCAGCGTGCCGGTCTTGTCGAAGATGACGTGGTCGGCTTCCGCCAGCCGCTCGATCGCATCGCCCGAGTTGAGCAGCACGCCGGACTTGAACATCGCGCCCGAGGCCACCGTCTGCACCGTCGGAATCGCGAGCCCAAGCGCGCAGGGACAGGTGATGATCAGCACGGCAACGCCGGTCACGATCGCATCATGCCAGGACGCACCCGCGATGACCCAGCCCAAAATGGTGATGAGCGCGGTCGCATGCACCACCGGCGCGTAGAGCCGCGAGGCGCGGTCGGCGAGCCGCATGTAGCGCGAGCGTGCCTGGAGCGCGTTGTCGAGCAGCCGCGCGATCTCGGCGAGCAGCGTCGCTTCGGAGGCCGCAGAAACGCGCACCCGCAACGTGCCGGAGATATTCATGGAGCCGGCATAGACCGGCGTGCCCTGCTCGGCCGTGACATAGAGCGTCTCGCCGGTGATCAGGCTCTGGTCGATCTCGGAACGCCCCTCGATCACTGTGCCGTCGACCGCACAGCGCTCGCCGGGCCGCAGCAGCACGATGTCGCCAGGACTGATCGCAGCGACGGGCACCTGTGAAATCTCGTCGGGCCCGACGAACTTGGCCGCCGTCTCCGCCTTCAGCGCGGCGAGATTGCCGGCGACCGCGCGCGTCCGCCGCCGCATGTTCTGGTCAAGGAAGCGGCCGACCAGCAGGAATGTCAGCAGCATGATCGCCGCGTCGAAATAGGCGTGCTCGGCATGGTGGATGGTTTCGACCACGGACATGCCGAGCGCGAGGATCACGCCGATCGAGATCGGGACGTCCATGTTGGTCGTCTTGGCCGACAGCGCGCGCCAAGCCGAGCGGAAGAACGGCTGGCCGGCATAGGCCGCCGCCGGCAGCGCGATCAGCGCCGACAGCCAGTGGAAGAAGTCGCGCTGCTCGGGCAGCATGTCCGAGACGTTGCCCGACCATACCGGGATCGACAGCATCATCACGTTCATGGTGGCGAACGCCGCAACGCCGAGGCAGCGCAGCAGGAAGCGCGATTCGGCGACCTCGGCCACTTCGGCGCTCTCGGTCTCGAACGGATAGGCCTTGTAGCCGAGCTCTTCGAGCCGGTCGATGAAACGGCCCGGGTCGAGCGTGCCCGCTTTCCATTCCAGCGCGACGCGGCGGTCGGTGAGATTCACGCGCGCCAGCGTGACGTCGGGGATGGCGGACAATCCGCGCTCGATCTTGGCCATGCAGCCGGCGCAGTGAACCCCCTCGACCGCGAGATCGATGTGCTTGATACCCTCGCCCGCGGTCCGGACGTAGTGCGAGAAATCCCGCGTGACGTGCATGACGACGTCCTCAGTTCAGGATCACGCGGTTGCGCGACAGGAATACGCGCGTCCCCCGCGCCTCGCCCTCGATCACCAGGTCCCACTGGCCCGGCGCGACGGAGGCGGCACTGCCGCGATAGATGCCGATGCCTGCCTCCGAGAGCTCGACCGAAAGATCGGCGCGCTTGTCGGTCGGTCGCTCGAGCCGGCCGCCGAACTTCAATCCGGACACCGGCTGGCCGCTGGCATCGCGTGCCTCGACCTGAAGCACGGCGCCGCCATCGGTCCCGCGCTCGATATGGGCGTTGACCTTCCATTTGCGCGCGGCCTGGTCCTGCGCCGCCGAGATCTCGCGATCATAGGTGAGACCCGCGGCATAGGGGCTGTCGACGTCGGTGCCGGGCAGCGTCGCGATCGCGAGCTTCATCATGGTCACGTTGACGCCGATCACGACGCCGAAGAAGGCGACCAGCATCAGGAAGACTTTTGTTCCGGTCAGCGGCTTGGAGGCCATGGCTGTCTCCTGATCCTAGGGCGCGACGAAATTATCGGTGGCGGACGCGACCTCGCCGAGCCCGATATCGGTGACGTGGAAGCGAACCGGGATCGACTTCTCGGGATTGGTCTCCGCCGGCGCGGTGACCAGCAGGCGCAGCTCGCTGGTGGAGTCGCGGGGGATCACGATCATCGGCCGGTCCGGCGTCACCGAATCGACGCCGATGACGTGAACCGTCAAATTGGCCGGACCGTTCGCGTCGATCGCGATGACGCGGTCGTAGCCGCTCTTGTTGAGCAGCCGAACCGTGTAGGCGTTGCGGATCGAGCCGTCGCTGAGCTTGACCGCGACCGGATTGCGGTCGTGCAGCACGTTGACGTCGAGCAGGCTGCGCGTCGCCAGCGTATAGATCATGAAGCCGCCGATGGCCGCGATGATCGCGCTGTAGACCACGGTGCGCGCCCGGACGATCCGATAGATCGGCGCCTTGCCTTCCTGGCGGCGATGGATGTTGATGTCGTTGTCATAGCCGATCAGCCGCTTCGGCCGGCCGATCTTGGTCATCACGTTGTCGCAGGCGTCGATGCAGAGGCCGCACTGGATGCATTCCATCTGCGGTCCGTTGCGGATGTCGATGCCGGTCGGGCACACCGCGACGCACTGGTAGCAATCGACGCAATCGCCGACCTGCTGGCCGAGCGCGCGCAGCTCGGCCGCCTTCTTCACCGAGGTGCGCTTCTCGCCGCGGTCGTAGCGGTAGGTGACGTTGAGCGCCCATTCGTCGGTGAGCGCTGCCTGGATCCGCGGCCACGGGCACATATAGGTGCAGACCTGCTCGCGCATGTAGCCGGCCAGCAGATAGGTCGTCGCGGTGAGGATGCCGATCCAGATATAGGCGATCATCGGCCCCTGGAAGGTCACGAGTTCCTTCACCAGGGTCGGCGCGTCGTTGAAATAGAGCACCCAGGCGCCGCCGGTCCACCAGGCGATCAGCAGCCAGATCGAATGCTTGAGCACGATCTCGGAGATGCGCTCGAGCTTCATCGGATCGGACGATTTGTCCTTCTTCATCCGCTCGCGGCGGTCGCCTTCGATCAGGCGTTCGACGGCGTAGAACAGGTCGGTCCAGACGGTCTGCGGACAGAGATAGCCGCACCAGATCCGGCCGCCGATGGAGTTCATCAAAAACAGCGCCACCGCGGCGACGATCAGCAGGCCGGTGAAGTAGTAGACCTCCTGCGGCCACAGCTCGATGAAGAAGAAATAGAAGCGGCTGTTGGGAAGATCGATCAGCACCGCCTGGCTGGGCGCGCCAAGGCCGCGATTCCAGCGCACGAACGGCAGGAAGTAGTAAACGCCGAGGCAGAACGCCATCAGGCCCCATTTGATCCGGCGGAACGTGCCGGAGACGCTCTGGGGATAGACCTTCTTACGGGCTGCGTAGAGCGGCCCGACGTCATCTTCCGATGTGAGGTCTTTCGGGTTCACGGTCTTGTTCATCGCCTGAAACTTTTCGAGGAGGTGCGATTAAACCTAGACCCGACGTCGCCGCGTCAGTTGATCCAGCTCAAACGGGGGCACTTTTGTTCGCCCCCGTTTGCCGCGGATCTGCTATTTTCCACCGCCCAGCGAGTGGACGTAGACCGCCATCGCCTTGATGGTGGAGGGATCCAGCCGCCCTTCCCAGGCCGGCATGACGCCGGCGCGGCCCTGGCTGATGGTCTCGATCAGGGCAGCCTCGTCCGAGCCATAGAGCCAGATCTTGTCGGTCAGGTTCGGTGCGCCCATTTCCTGGTTGCCCTTGCCGCCGTCGCCGTGGCAGGCGACGCAATTCTCGACGAAGATCTTCTCGCCCTTGGCGGCGTCGTAACCCTTGCGGGTCGGCAGCCCCGACAGCGACCGCACGTAATTGGCGACCGTGACGATCTCGTCACCCTTCAGCACGCCGTCCTTGCCGAAGGCGAGCATCTGGCCCTCGTGCGTCTTGGCGTGGCCGGAACGCGCGCCGAACTGGATGGTCTGCATGATCTGGTCGAGCGTGCCGCCCCACAGCCAGTCGTCGTCGTTCAGGTTCGGGAAGCCCTTGGCGCCGGCGCCGCCGGAGCCGTGGCACGGCGCGCAATTGTCGCCGAACACGGTCTTGCCCTTGGCGCGCGCAAGCGCCAGCAGGGCCGGGTCCTTCTCGATGTCGGCGAGCGAGGCCGCGCCGAGCGCCGCCATCTTGTCGCCCCTGATCTTCTCGAGATTGGCGAGCTCGACCGCGACGTCGGCGCGCGAGGAGTAGCCGAACAGGCCCGTGGTATTGCTGGAGATCAGCGGCCAGGCCGGATACACGATCCAGTAGCCGATCGCCCAGACGATGGTGAGGTAGAAGCAGATCACCCACCAGCGCGGCAGCGGCGTGTTGAGCTCCTTGATGCCGTCCCACTCATGTCCGGTCGTCGTCTTGCCGGAGACAGAATCGAATTCGCTATGATCGGTCATGGTCTCTCACTCCTCCCGCAACGGCAGGTGTGCTGCTTCGTCGAACGCAGCCTTGTTACGGGGCCAAAATGCGTAGGCGATGATCGCGAGAAAGATCGCGACGAACACCGGCGTCCAGATCGTGGTCACGAGACCGGACGCGAGATTGTCGAGGGTCAGGATGGCTTTCATCGTTGATGCCTTCTCAGCGAAGATTGGCTTTCTCGTTGTAGATCTTGAAGTCGACCAGCGTGCCGAGCATCTGCAGATACGCGATCAGCGCGTCCATCTCGGTCGGCGTTCCGGTCTTGCCGTCGAAGTTGCGCACCACGGCCTTGGCGTAGCGCTTGTTGAAGGCGTCGGCGCCGGCATTGTCCGGATCGGCCTGGGCCTTCAGATCGGCGCTCGCGTTGGCGATCTGGTCGTCCGTGTAGGGCACGCCGACGGTCCTCAGCGTACGCATGTGGTCGGCGATGGTGTCCGGATCGACTTCGGTTGCGCTGAGGAACGGATATCCCGGCATCACCGACTGCGGCACGATCGCGCGCGGGTTGGTCAGATGGGTGACGTGCCAGTCGTCGGAGTACTTGGCGCCGACGCGGGCGAGGTCCGGACCGGTGCGCTTGGAGCCCCACTGGAACGGATGGTCGAACATGCTCTCGGCGGCCAGCGAGAAGTGGCCGTAGCGCTCGACCTCGTCGCGCAGCGGCCGGATCATCTGCGAATGGCAGAGATAGCAGCCTTCGCGGACGTAGACGTTGCGGCCGGCGAGCTCCAGCGGCGTATAGGGCCTCACTCCGTCGACCTTCTCGATCGTGCTCTTGAGGTAGAACAACGGAGTGATCTCGACGAGGCCGCCGATCGCGATCACCAAGAGGATGCCGACGATCAGGATGATCGAGTTCTTTTCGAAGACTTGGTGGCGTGTCCAGAACGACATTGCTTTAGCTCCTCATTCCGCCGGCTGAAGAGCGACGGGCATCTGGACTTCCGCCTCGCCGACGCGAACGGTCATCCAGAGATTGTAGGCCATGATCAGCGCGCCGATCAGGAACAGCCCGCCGCCGGCAGCACGGATGATGTAGAAGGGATGCATCGCCTCGACGGTCTCGATGAAGGAATATTCGAGGAAGCCGAGCGAGGTGTAGGCGCGCCACATCAGGCCCTGGAGGATGCCGGACACCCACATCGCCGAGATGTAGAGAACGATGCCGA
Organism: Bradyrhizobium sp. USDA 3311; assembly: GCF_054062495.1. Lineage (NCBI taxonomy): Bacteria > Pseudomonadati > Pseudomonadota > Alphaproteobacteria > Hyphomicrobiales > Nitrobacteraceae > Bradyrhizobium > Bradyrhizobium sp. USDA 3311. Next base: position 8,061,315 of record NZ_JBSSFI010000001.1, read on the forward strand.
GGGTCGCGACCCAGAAGTGCCAGTTGACGAGCTTCAGGCTGTAGAGGCCCTTGCGATTCCAGGCCCACGGCACCAGGCAGTACAGCGCGCCGAAGGAGACGAAGCCGACCCAGCCGAGCGCGCCGGAGTGGACGTGGCCGATGGTCCAGTCGGTGTAGTGGCTGAGCGAGTTGACCACCTTGATCGACATCATCGGGCCTTCGAAGGTCGACATGCCGTAGAAGGCGACGGAGACCACGAGCATGCGCAGCACGGGGTCGGTGCGCAGCTTGTCCCAGGCGCCCGACAGCGTCATCAGGCCGTTGATCATGCCGCCCCAGGAGGGCATCCACAGCATGATCGAGAAGGTCATGCCGAGCGTCTGCGTCCAGTCGGGCAGCGCCGTGTAGTGCAGATGGTGCGGACCTGCCCAGATGTAGAGGAAGATCAGCGCCCAGAAGTGGATGATCGACAGGCGGTAGGAATAGATCGGCCGCTCGGCGCGCTTCGGGATGAAGTAGTACATGATGGCGAGGAAGCCGGCGGTCAGGAAGAAGCCGACCGCGTTATGGCCGTACCACCACTGGAACATCGCATCCTGAATGCCGCCCCAGGCGACGTAGGACTTCGAGCCGAACACCGAGACGGGAAGCGCGGGGTTGTTGCCGAGATGCAGTACCGCGATCGTCACGATGAAGGCGAGATAGAACCAGTTCGCGACGAAGATGTGCGGTTCCTTGCGCTTGATGATGGTGGCGAGGAAGACGAGCAGATAGACGACCCAGACGATGGTCAGCCACAGGTCGGCGTACCATTCCGGCTCGGCATATTCCTTCGACTGGGTGACGCCGAGCAGATAGCCGGTGCCCGCGACCAGGATGAAGAAGTTGTAGCCGACCACGACGAACCAGGGCGCGAGATCGCCGGCAAGGCGCACGCGGCAGGACTTCTGCACGACGTAGAAGGATGTCGCGATCAGCACGTTGCCGCCGAAGGCGAAGATCACGGCAGAGGTGTGCAGCGGACGCAGGCGGCCGAAACTGATCCAGGGCAGATCGAAGTTCAGCGCAGGCCAGGCCAGCTGCGAGGCGATGATGAGGCCGACGAGGAAGCCGGCAATGCCCCAGAACATCGCCATGAAGGAGGAGAACTTGATCGGCCCCATGTTGTAGTTGGGACGGCCGTTGATCTCCGCCGGCGGCAGCGCCGCGGGGCGCTCGAAGTAGCGGTTGACGATGCAGAACACCGCAGCCACGCTCGCCGCCGCGCTGAGCGCGGCGTGGAAGGCGAAGGGCGCGTCGAGCGCCTTGGCCGCGGCGATCACGCAGAGGAAGGCGGTGGCTGCGAACACGACAGCCAGGCCGCTTTCACCGATGGTCATGGATTTGGAGATGGAGGGCTGGCTCATGCGGATTCTCTCTGAAAGAACACAGCGCCAGAAACCACATTCACCCTCGCGGGGAATTGATTGAAATCAAGATAGGTGGATTTCTGTTAATGTGAGGCTTTCGCGGATCAGAGAGCCATATCAATCGCCTGCGGCCGGCGCCGCGCGCGCGGCGACCGATCGCTTCCGTGAAATCACAGAGTTTGAAATCGCGGGAACTGGAGGCCCCGTCAGTCGCGCGCGGTCGCCTTGAGCGCCGCGATGACGTCCTCGCGGGCGATGATGCCGACGAGCTTCTGCGCGCCGTCGAGCACGATGATGCTCCTGATGCGGTGCTCCACCATGATCTGGAGCACGCGCGTCAGCCGCGTGTCGGGGCTGACATAGATGAACTCCGGCGTCATGACGTCGCCGATCTTGCGGCTCATCAGGTCATGATAGCGCGGCAGCATCTGGCTCGGCGTGAAGGCGAAGCATTTCAGGATGTCGAACTTGGTGACGATGCCGACCACCTGTCCGTCGTCCTCGACCGGATAGGAATTGAAATCGTCGCGCTCGAACATCTCGCTGAGCTCGAGCATGTCGATGTCACGTTGCACCGTCTTGACGTTGCGCGTCATGTAGCCGTCGACGGTCTGCTCAAGAAATCTGTACACGGCGCGTCCTCCTCGAATAGCTTTTGGCCGAACGGCCGTCAGTGCGACAGCAACACGCTACGGGCGGATTGAGTGACCAGATACTGGGTGACGCCTCCCAGGATCAGCTCGCGAAACCGCGAATGTCCATAGGCGCCCGCCACGATCAGGCCGGCTCCGACGTCGCCGGCGACCTGCTCCAGTTGCGCGGCGGCGGGTTCGTCTCCCGCAGCCTCCGAGACGCGCGCGGTCGCGGTGACGCCGTGGCGGGCGAGCCAGGCGGCAACGTCGGTGACGCCGGCCAACACGGCCGAGCGGTCGTCGTCGCGCTCCGGAATTGCTGCGATGGTGACGTCCCTCGCCTTGCGCAGCATCGGCAGCGCGTCCGCCACCGCCCGCCGTGCCTCCGGCGTATCCTTCCAGGCCACCAGCACGCTGCGCAGGTCGAGCCAGTTGGCCCCATCGGGGACGACGAGAAGCGGGCGGCCGGCCTGCATCACCAGATCCTTGGGGCTTGCGAGCGCGAAAGCGTCGGAGAAGGCCGGGCTCTGCCCGCCGCTGACGACGATGTCGGCGCAGCGCGCCTGCGCCAGGGCGAATCGCGCCGGAAAATCCATGGCGCTGCGCCACTCGGCATGCCCGCCGCGATTCCTGGTGGCCGCGCGGAATTGCGCCTCCAGAGCCGCCAGCCGTCGCCTGACGGACGCTTCGCCCTCGTCGATCAGTCCCTGGGCGGCGGCGCCGTCGGTGAAATAGAGCGGCGGGGCGAACTGCGCCGCGGCAACCCCGACGATGGCGGCCTCGAATCGCTCGGCGAGCTCGCCCGCGACCTGAAGACGCGCCTCGTTGGACTGGTCGAGCGCCAAGCTGACCATCACGGTCGCGTATGTCATTAGAATTCTCCGGGCAATGAACTGCTATGAAATCTAGCTGTGCCGGCGCGAGGCAGGATGAGATAGATCAAACCGTCGCCCACCCGGGACCACCGGCATTACGCCAATGGAATCAAACATCCGAACTTGCCTCCGGCCCGGGCTTGAGCGAAATTACCGCCGTGGTTGCGGCACCTGGGCCCGTGGCACGAGAATGGGAGTGACACCTTGGCGCCGACCCGCGTAACGCATCCGCCGGATGACGGCCGGGGCGAGCATTTCCGGGTCAGGATCGAGGGATTCGGCGTCGGCACCTGGGATCTCGACCTCAAGACCTGGGCGCTGGACTGGTCGGATACCGCGCGGACCCTGCTCGGAATCGGGCAGGACCAGCCGGCGAGCTACGACCTCTTCCTGTCACGCCTCGAGCCCGACGACCGCGAGCGCGTGGAGAGCGCGATCAAGCGCGTCTCCGAACGCGGTGGCGGCTTCGACGTGTCCTTCAGGGTCGCCGGCACCTCCAACGCAGGACAGTGGATTCGCGCCCGGGCCGGACTCATTCGGGACGAAGCCGGCACCGCCCGCCATCTCAGCGGCATCTTTCTCGATATCGACGAGGAGAAGCAGGTCGAGGGTGCGCTCCGTACCCGCGAGAACCACCTCCGCTCGATCCTCCACACAATTCCCGACGCCATGATCGTCATCGACGGCCACGGCATCATCCAGCTGTTCAGCACCGCCGCCGAGCGCCTGTTCGGCTGGTCCGAGCTCGAGGCGATCGGCCAGAACGTCAACATCCTGATGCCGGAGCCCGACCGCTCCCGGCATGACAGCTACATTTCGCGTTACCGCACCACGAGCGATCCCCACATCATCGGCATCGGGCGCATCGTGACCGGCAAGCGCCGCGACGGCACCACCTTCCCGATGCACCTGTCGATCGGCGAGATGCAGTCCGGCGGCGAGCCCTATTTTACCGGTTTCGTCCGCGATCTCACCGAGCACCAGCAGACCCAGGCGCGTCTCCAGGAACTGCAATCCGAGCTCGTCCACGTCTCCAGGCTGAGCGCCATGGGCGAAATGGCGTCCGCGCTCGCGCACGAGCTCAACCAGCCGCTGGCGGCGATCAGCAACTACATGAAGGGCTCGCGGCGGCTGCTTGCCGGCAGCAGTGATCCGATCACACCGAAGGTCGAAAGCGCCCTGGACCGCGCCGCCGAGCAGGCGCTGCGCGCCGGCCAGATCATCCGGCGCCTGCGCGACTTCGTTGCCCGCGGCGAATCGGAGAAGCGGGTCGAGAGTCTCTCCAAGCTGATCGAGGAGGCCGGCGCGCTCGGGCTTGCCGGCGCGCGCGAGCAGAACGTGCAGCTCCGCTTCAGTCTCGATCCGGGCGCCGATCTCGTTCTCGCCGACCGGGTGCAGATCCAGCAGGTCCTGGTCAACCTGTTCCGCAACGCGCTGGAAGCGATGGCTCAGTCGCAGCGACGCGAGCTCGTCGTCACCAACACCCCCGCCGCCGACGACATGATCGAGGTCGAAGTGTCCGACACCGGCAGCGGTTTCCAGGACGACGTCATTCCGAACCTGTTTCAGACTTTCTTCACCACCAAGGACACCGGCATGGGCGTGGGACTGTCCATCAGCCGCTCGATCATCGAAGCTCACGGCGGGCGCATGTGGGCCGAGAGCAACGCATCGGGCGGGGCGACCTTCCGCTTCACCCTCCCGGCAGCCGACGAGAATTGATGCATGACGACCAAGGGACATATCTACGTCATCGACGACGACGCGGCGATGCGGGATTCGCTGAATTTCCTGCTGGATTCTGCCGGCTTCGGCGTCACGCTGTTTGACGACGCGCAAGCCTTTCTCGACGCCCTGCCGGGTCTCTCCTTCGGCTGCGTCGTCTCCGACGTGCGCATGCCGGGCCTTGACGGCATCGAGCTGTTGAAGCGGATGAAGGCGCAGCAAAGCCCCTTTCCGATCCTCATCATGACCGGTCACGGCGACGTGCCGCTCGCGGTCGAGGCGATGAAGTTAGGGGCGGTCGACTTTCTGGAAAAGCCTTTCGAGGACGACCGCCTCACCGCCATGATCGAATCGGCGATCCGCCAGGCCGAGCCGGCCGCCAAGAGCGAGGCCGTCGCGCAGGATATCGCCGCCCGCGTCGCCTCGTTGAGCCCCAGGGAGCGCCAGGTCATGGAAGGGCTGATCGCCGGCCTTTCCAACAAGCTGATCGCCCGCGAGTACGACATCAGCCCGCGCACCATCGAGGTGTATCGGGCCAACGTCATGACCAAGATGCAGGCCAACAGCCTTTCGGAGCTGGTTCGCCTCGCGATGCGCGCCGGCATGCTCAACGATTGAGCCAAGTCAAGGCCCTTGCCGGATGCTGTGCTAGCCATGCAGCATGATCGAGGTCAGTTCACATCACGAGCGGCTGCCGTCCTCCACAAAACCCACCGTCTTTGTGGTCGATGATGACGCCGCAGTCCTGGGATCCCTGCGGTTCCTGCTGGAAACCGACGGCTTTGCCGTGCGGACCTTCAGGAGCGGCACGGCGCTGCTCAATGCCGGCGGCGCGCCCGGGGCCGACTGCTACGTGATCGACTACAAGATGCCCGACATCAATGGAATCGAGCTCGCCAGCCGCCTGCGTAAATCGGACGGCGAAACGCCCGTGATCCTGATCACCGGCTATCCGGACGAAAACATCTCGACCCGGGCCGCCGCGGCCGGCGTAAAAGACGTGGTTTTGAAGCCGCTTCTCGACGAAAACCTGCTCAAGCGTATCCGCCGCGCCATCCAGGACCGGCCTCGGGCGTGACCTACGGGGTTCTACGTAAGGCACCCCCCTTAAGATATCGCTCGAAATTTTCGAACCTCCCGATACCGCGTACCAATGCGTCATCACAACGGAGATGGCGCAGATGCTGACCCAGACACTCAAGACCCAGGTGATCAACACCCAAATCGGTGGCAAGATTGCCCCGCCCCATCAGGTGTCCGACCAGTTCGGTGCGATCACGGGCCATGTTGGCCTCGTCGCCACCGAATTCTCCTACCGCAAGGACGAGGAGATCTATGGCGAGGACGAGCCGGCCGAATATGTCTACCAGGTCGTCACCGGGGCCGTGCGCAGCTACAAGCTTCTCTCCGACGGCCGCCGCCAGATCGGCGCCTTCCATCTTCCCGGCGACGTGTTCGGCCTCGAATCCGGCCCCAGCCACCGTCTTGCCGCCGAAGCCATCATCGACACCAGCGTGCGCCTCGTGAAACGCTCGAGCCTCGAGAAGGCCGCCGGCATCGACGTGCAGGTTGCCCGCAAGCTCTGGGCGATGACCGCCGGCGAACTTCGCCACGCCGAGGATCACATGCTGCTGCTCGGCCGCAAGACCGCGATGGAGCGCGTCGCGACCTTCCTGCTCGAAATGGACCGCCGTCTCGCCGTTGCCGGCATGATGGCGCTGCCGATGTGCCGCCGCGATATCGGCGACTATCTCGGCCTCACCCTCGAAACCGTGTCGCGCGCGCTGTCGCAGCTTCACACCCAGGGCATTCTCGGCTTCTCCGGCGCCCGCCAGATCGTGCTGCGCAACCGCCAGCGCCTGCACAATCTCGACGCCTGATCGTCTTCCTCCCCACCCACTTGGCCGGCCGAACCCGTTTCGGCCGTCCATTTCTTTTGCGGTTCAGAGCGTGGTGCGCCGGGTCTCCGGCATCACGAGGAGGATCAAAAGGAGCCCTGTCGCGGCAACGCCGGACAGGCCGATGAAGGCGGTGGCGTTGCCGAACTTGTCGCTGACATAGCCGCCGAGCGCCGTGCTCAGCGACGCACCGATCCCGGTCGCAGTGCCGACGATGCCCTGCGCCAGATTGAAGTGACCGCTGCCGAAGGCGACGTCGGCGACGATCAGCGGAATCATCACCGCGAACACCGCCGCGGTGATGCCGTCGAACACCTGCACCGCGACCAGCAGATATGGATCGCGCACGGTCGCGAACAGCAGGCCGCGGATCACCAGCGCGCCGAATCCGATCAGCAGCAGCGGCCTGCGGCCCCACGCTTGCGCCTTGCGCCCGACGGTTGGCGACAATAGCGCCACGATCGCCTGCGGGACGACGATGCAAAAGGCGACCAGCACCGTCGCCCACTGGCTCGACCGCGCCGTCACCGCGCTCGCCATCAGCGGCATCATCGCGGCGTTTGCGAGCTGCAACAACAGCACACTGAGCGCGAAGACGATCAGCGGCCGCTGCCGGATCAGATGCCAGACATTGGTGTCGCCGCGATCCTGCGCCTCGCGCGGCATCTCGCCGTGGCAGCGCGCGATATCGACCTCCTCCTCGCGGATGCGCGACAGCGCGATCAGGGTGGGGATCGCGAGCAGGAACGTGACCAGGAAGACCGAGCGGCTCGACAGCAGATAGCCGGCCGTGCCCATCACGGCGGCGGCAACGCCATTGCCGAGGGAGGCAAACCGCGCGTTGCGGCCGAGCCGCTCGCCGATCGCGAGCGGACCGACGAGGCCGAGGCTGATCGCGGCGATCGCCGGGCCCAGCACGCAGCTCGCCGCCGCATGCAGCGTCGCGGCGGTCACGACCACGGGGAAGATCGGCATGGCGGCATAGGCGAGCGCGCAGCCGCCGATGGTCGCGATGGCAAGGGCGGCGACCAGCCGCTCGGATTTTGCCGCGTCGATGATCGCCCCGCCCGGCATCTGCCCGATCAGGGCGACGATGCCGCCGATCGACAGCACGAGGCCGATCTGGCCCTGCGTCCATTTTTCCGTCGTCAGATAAACCGCGATGAAGGGGCCGAAGCCGGTCTGCACGTCGGCGAGGAAGAAGATGAACCAGTCGAGGCCGCGCAGGCTCCGGCGCGACGGTGCCGGAAGACCTGCGGCCGACGGCGCTGCAACGTTGTCCTGTTCAACGCCGCGAGCGCGATCCTCGGCTGCTTGGTTCGGCTTTCTCGACAACAGCACCGGCGGCCATCCCTCCCCGCGCCTCACTGAATCGCTTGCAGCGGTTGCAGGCTCCCGGATGCGCCGAGCACCACCATCGGCGTGTCTTCCTTGTATTCCGGCGCGGCCGCAACCTGCGCCTTGGTCAATTCCAGCGTGATGCTGTCCTTCTTGTTGGCGATCTTGCCGAACCGCATCGCGTTCCAGTCCACCACGATCTTGCGGCTGCCGACGCCGAGGAAGCCGCCGAAATCGATCACGGCGGCACGCACGTGCCCGCTCCGATCGACGATGACGTCGACGATGCGGCCCATGTCCTCGTTCGCGGCGCTGAGCACGTCGCGGCCGAGCACGCCGTGCGCATCGCTCGCGCCGATGATGGTCACCGACGGCGGCGGCGCGGCATCCTTCGGCGTGACTTGCACCGCCGAGGCCGGCGGCTGGGCCGTCGCCGGCGCGTTCGCTTCGCTTCGCGGTGTACTTGGCGCCACGGGCTGTTCCTCCGCGGCGCGCGATACCGCGACCGTCCATCCCGCGACGATCGCGACGCTCAAGGCCAACCATCCGGCGGTACGCATGAACCCTCCTCGCGGCGCGCCGTCAGCGCGCCAGCACGATCGACACCTGTATCTGTCCGCGCGTGCGCAATACCTCCAGCGCCACGTCTTCGCCGTGGCGGCTGACGCGCAGGTCCACGCTGGACTCGCCCAGACGCAGATCGTGCACGATGACCTCGTTCAGAAACGCCGGCAGATGCGGATTGCGCAGGCGGATCTCGCCGCGCGCCACGTCGAACTCGATGCCCAGCGCCGCCTCCAGCAGCGTGAACGGCGTCGCGCTGGCCCAGGCCTGCGGCGCGCAGGCGACCGGATAGAGCGTCGGACCGCGCCGCTTCTCGCGCCGGAAGCCGCAGAACAATTCGGGCAGCCGGCGCAGATCCATGTAGGTCGCGGCGTCGAACAGCCCCCTGAAGACATGCGCCACCGAATGCTTGAGCCCGTAGCGCGCGAGCCCGAGCGCAATCAGCGCGTTGTCGTGCGGCCAGATCGAGCCGTCATGATAGGACATCGGATTGTAGCGCACCTCGCCCTGCGCGACCGTGCGGATGCCCCAGCCCGAGAAAAAATGCGGCTGCATCAGGTCGGCGGCGACGAGACGGGCGCGGTCCTCGCGAATCATGCCGCTGAACAGGATCTGCCCGGCATTCGAGGTCCGCACCTTGCAGGGCCGCTTGTCGCCGTCGAGGGCAAGCGCGTAGGTGCCGAGCTCCTCGCACCAGAACGCCTGCTCGAAGCGCGCGGCCAGCGCCTTGGCCTCGGCCTCGAGCTTGCGCACGCGGTCCGGCTTGCCGAGCCGCAGCGCGCAACGCGCGGCAAGCTGCTTGGCCGCATAGACGTAGCCCTGGACTTCGGCGAGGGCGATATTGCCCTCCGCGAGCCGGCCGTCGGCATGGAAGATCGCATCGTAGGAATCCTTCCAGCCCTGGTTGGCCAACCCCTTCTCCGTCGCGCGCTGGTATTCGACGAACCCGTCCTGATCGGGATCGCCGGGACCGTCGATCCACGCCAGCCCGGCCTCGATCGCGGGCCACAGCTCGATCAACGTCGCCTCGTCGCCGGTGCGCTCGAAATAGCTTCCGGCGAGCAGCACGAACAAGGCGGTCGAATCCACGCTGCCGTAATATTGCGAGAACGGCACCTCGCGCAGCGCCGCCATTTCGCCGCCGCGCATCTCGTGCAGGATCTTTCCGGGCGCGGCATCGGCGAGCGGATCGATCGCCTTCGCCTGGAAATGCGCCAGCCGCCGCAGCACGCCCTTGGCGACCCGCGGGTCCACCCAGAGCATCTGGAGCGCGGTGATCAGGCCGTCGCGGCCGAAGGTCGTCGAGTACCAGGGAATGCCGGCATAGGGATAACGGCCCTGCGGCGTCTCCGTCATCAGCATGTTGAGGTCGGCCATGGCCTGGCACAGCACCTCGTTGAAGATGTTGTTGGAGGTCTCGATGCTGGCCGCGCCCATGGTCGAGTGGCGCATCTCGCGGCGGTGGGCCAGCAGACCCCTGAAGAAGCGCGTCGGCTTCTCCGCCACCGGCCGGTTGCAGGACGCAGCCACGAACAGCGATTTCGACTGATGCGGATCGAGCTCGAGCTGCCAGGTGGCGGCGTTGACGGACAGCCGCGTCGGACGCGGGTCGAAATGCAGGCCGGTGGTGCGCTCGGCATCGTCGAGGCCGCGATATTCGAACAGGACGTCGGTCGGCCCGAGCAGGCGGCTGGCGCCGGTCCCGCGGCGCGGGCGCCGCTCGCCGCGGACCTCGAACAGATCGGCAAAATCATTGTCGAACAGCAGCGTCAGCTCGAAGCCGGCCGGCCGGTCGCCGTGGTTCTGCACGCCGATGCGCTGATAGGCGGTGCCGCGCCACAGGAAGATCGTGCGCACGATGTGCAGCAGGTCCTTTTGCAGCGCGAGGCTGCCCTGACGGTAGATGTCGGGGTTGGTCAGATCGACGGTCAGCGCCGAATTGTCGTCGCGCAGGTTGGAGCCGAGCAGCAGGGGCTGGAGATCGTCGAGCACGAGCTCCAGCCGCGCGAGGTAGCGCGTGTCATGGTGAAACAGGCCGTCCGGCCCGCCGGCCGATGCACCGATGTCGCCATGGCTGTCGAGCACGATGAAGGTGTCGTCGTGCTTGAGCGAGCGCCGCGGCCGCGCCGACGGCCCCGTCATCGGGATATAGAACGGCTGCTCCGCGACCTGCTCCACGGTCCGCGCCACAGAGACGAACTTGGTGACGACTTCGGCTGCCATGAGCTGCTCCCCTGCGCCTGTTTGGAAACGCAACCAACGCGAACGCGACTGTCGGGTTTACGCGGCGGCTTGCGCGAGCCGGCTCATTTCCTGCGTCACCAGCTCCCGATAGGGCCCATGGCCCTGCATCAGACGCTCGGGCGAGCCGTCCTCGATGATCTTACCACCCTTCAATACGATCACGCGGTCGAAATTGCGCAGGGTCGCGAGGCGGTGCGCGATCGCGATCACGGTGCGGCCGCGCATCAGGCGCGTCAGCGCCTCGCGGATCGCCTCCTCGGATTCGCTGTCGAGCGCCGCGGTGGCCTCGTCCAGCAGCAGGATCGGCGCGTCCTTCAGGAAGGCCCGTGCGATCGCGATGCGCTGGCGCTGACCGCCGGACATCTTGACGCCGCGGTCGCCAACCATGGTGTCGAGACCTTCCGGCAGGCTATCGATGAAATCGCAGCGCGCCGCGATCGCCGCGCGCAGCACCTCGTCGTCGGTCGCGTTCGGCCGGCCGTAGCGGATGTTCTCGCGAATGGAGCGGTGGAACAGGGAAATGTCCTGCGGCACGACGGAGATCGCTTCACGCAGGCTGAGCTGGGTCACCATCGCGATGTCCTGGCCGTCGACGGTGACGCTGCCTTCGTCCACGTCGTAGAAGCGCTGCAGCAGCGTGAACAGCGTCGACTTGCCGCCGCCGGACTGGCCGACCAGGCCGACGCGCTGGCCGGGCTGGAGCCGCAGGCTGAACCGCTCGAAAATCTTCTCGCCGCCGGGATAGCCGAAGGTGACGTTGTTGAACGCGATCGCGGCGCCGCTCTTGACCAGCGGCTCGGCCTCGGGGTGATCGCGCAAGTCGTGCGGCACCAGCAGCGTCGCGATCGCCTCGGTCAGGCGCGCGACATGCTGGGTCACGTCGACCAGCGCCACGGCGAGGTCGCGCGTCGCGTTGAGAATGGACAGGCCGAGGGTGCAGACCAGCACGACGTCGCCGGTCGTCGCCTCACCGTCCTGCCAGAGCGTGATCGCCCAGGCCATCAGCGCAATGGTGAGCACGACGGTCACGCCGGCATGCGTGAGCCGCAGCTTCTCCAGATAGCGCAGGCTGCGGCCGCGCGCGGTGAGTTCCCGATTCACGGTCGCGTCGAACCGCTCGTGCTCGTGGCTGATGCCGCAGAAGGCCCGGACCAGCGGCATGTTGCTGATGACGTCGATCATCTCGCCGTCGACGACGGCGGCCTTGTCGGCAAAGTCGTCATGCAGCGGCTTGCCGGCCGCGGCCAGATGGAACATCGCAATCACCATGCCGCCCGCGACCACGATCAGGCCGAGCGCCATGTAGGGGCTGACGGTTCCAATCAGCATGATTGCCGCAATTGTGGCAATGCACGGCGGCAGCACGTTCCAGACGAACATGTTCTCGACCGTGAACACCGCGTTCGATGTTGCCGTGATACGGCTGGTCAGCATGCCAGGCATACGATCGGAGAAGTAGCTCGGCGCGTGTCCGGTCAGATGGCGAAAGATGTCCCGGCGCAGATCGCCGGTGACGCGAACGAACGTAAAGCTCGCCGTCCAGCTCGCGATCCGCCACAGGAAGTTGTCGGCGGCGATCAGCGACATGAGCAGAATGAATGCCAGCCATACGCTCCCGCCATGCGCGGTTCCCGCCGACAGGCTGTCGACCAGGGATTTGACGCCATACTGCGTGCCTACCGAGCAGGCAACGGCTGCGACAACAGCGGTCAGGATCACCAGGTGCGAGGCAAGCCGTCGCCGAAGATAGCGCAAGACAAAGGCGAATGGCCTGCGCGCGTATCCAGAAAGATGATCCATATGGCTATCGCCCCGTCGTGTTGATTAGAGTTTTTTTGTACCAGCCGACTGAACATCGACCACTTCGCCCGGGTTCCGGGCCAGGCGATCACGACATGCGGATGCGGACGATCTGCGAAGAGGAGATGGCAGCATCGAGACAGGCGCGCGATGTGTCGAATATGTAACGTTTGTTGAGAGGAACTTCGCAAGTGCGGGAACGTTCCCTTCGCTGGCATGGCCGGTGCCGTACAGGTTGGGGGTTTCCAACGTTCATGATCGCAGAGGAGAAGGCGAGATGCGCATCGCGCAGGTAGCTCCGTTGACGGAGGCTGTTCCACCCAAGCTGTATGGCGGCACCGAGCGGGTGGTGCATTGGTTGACGGAAGAGCTGGTGGCCCTGGGACATGACGTGACGCTGTTCGCCAGCGGCGACTCGCAGACGTCGGCGAAGCTGGACGCCCTCTGGCCGCGGGCGCTTCGCCTCGACGGTTCCGTGCGCGATCCCAACGCGTTGCACATGGTGCTGCTGGAGCGCGTGCGGCAGAAATGTGACGACGAGGAGTTCGACTTCCTCCACTTCCATCTCGACTATTATCCTTGGTCGCTGTTCCACCGGCAGCCCACACCGTTCCTGACCACGCTGCACGGCCGGCTCGACCTGCCGGAGCATCAGCCGGTGTTCAACATCTTCTCCAAGATGCCGGTGATCTCGATCTCGAATGCCCAGCGGCGGCCGGTGCCGCAGGCGAACTGGGTGACGACGATCCATCACGGCCTGCCGGAGAACTTGCTGACGCCGAAGCCGGCCAGGCAGGAATATCTCGCCGTGCTCGGCCGCATCGCGCCGGAGAAGGGCGTCGACCGCGCCATCAAGATCGCGACCCATTGCGGCATCCCGCTGAAGATCGCGGCCAAGGTCGATCGCGCCGACCAGGATTATTACGACGAGCTGATCCGGCCGATGATCGCGAACAATCCGCTGGTGGAGTTCATCGGCGAGATCAGCGATCACGAGAAGTCGGAATTCTTGAGCGGTGCGCTCGGACTTCTGCTGCCGATCGACTGGCCCGAGCCGTTCGGCCTCGTGATGATCGAAGCCATGGCCTGCGGAACGCCGGTCGTCGCCTTCAACCGCGGCTCGGTGCCGGAGATCATCGACGAGGGCCTGACCGGCTTCGTCGTCGAGGACATCATCAGCGCCGCCGGCGTCGTCAAGCGCCTTCCGCAACTGGACCGCGCGGCGATCCGCAAGCAGTTCGAAAAGCGCTTCACGGCGCGGCGAATGGCGCTGGACTATCTCGCGGCCTATCGCAGCCTGACGGAAGCGCAGGCACCGAAGATCAAGCTGGTGAGCAGCGCGGAGTAGCACTTCTACGCCGCTGCCAGTCGAAGTGCCCTCTCCCCTTGTGGGAGAGGGCTGCGACAGCCAAGCCTCAAACTCGTTTGGGTGAGGGGTTGCCTCCACACCCGAAGGCATTCCCGCGGAAAGAGACCCCTCATCCGGCGCTTCGCGCCACCTTCTCCCACAAGGGGAGAAGGGAAGAACGGAATCAACGGCGCACTCGCCTACCCCACCGCCGCCCGCTTCGGCTCCACGATCTCGAACATGCGTGGAAACTCGTCCATCAGGCCCATCAGCTCGGCCAGCCGCATCGGGTTGCCGGCGAGCTGGACCTTGCCGGCGGCCACCGCCTCCGGAAAGCTCGTCAGCTTCGCGATCACCTCGTCGAGCGTCGCGCGCGCCAGCGTGAAGCTCGCATCGGCGTTTTCCGCCTGCACGCCCTCGCTATAGGTGAGCGCGCAGTTTTCCAGGTTGAGCACGAAGGTCTCGCCGGTGTCGGAGAAGCGCCAGTTCAGCACGATGTGCTTGCCTTCCGCCTTCGGGCCGTTGAGTCGGATGCCGAGCACGTCCCAGAGCTGTTCGGTGCGCAGCGCCGCCAGCGTCTCGCGCGGCATCGGCGGGCGCGGTGGGGCCTTCGGCATGCCCTGGCGCAACTCCTGGGCGCCGAACAGATAGGCGTTGCGCCAGGTCGCGCTCTCGGCGGCGTAGCCGAGCTGCTCCAGCGTATCGGCCAGCAGGCTGCGTGCCGCCGCGTTGTCAGGCTCGGCGAAGACAAGATGGCCGAGCGCCTGCGCGACGAAGCGGAATTCGCCCTTGTCGAAGTCCGTCCGAGCGCGCGCGAGAATCGCGTCGGCGCCGCCCATGTACTCGACATATTTCTTGCCCGAGGCGACCGGCGGCAGCGGATCGAGATTGACCGGATTGGCGTCGTACCAGCCGAGATATTTCTGGTAGATCGCCTTCACATTGTGGCGGATGTGGCCGTAATAGCCGCGGCCGTGCCAGGCGCCTTCCAGGCTCTTCGGCAGCTGGATCGTTTCGGCGATCTCGGCGGCGGTCAGGCCATGGTTCATCAAGCGGATGGTCTGGTCATGCGCGAACTTGTAGAGATCGCGCTGCTGCCGGATCATGGTGCCGATGCGCTCGCGTCCCCACACCGGCCAGTGATGCTGGCCGCACATCGCCTCCGCCTTGCCGTCCCACAGCCGCAGGGCCTCGCCCAGGTATTTCGACCAGGCCAGCGCATCGCGCACGTCGGCGCCGCGGAACGGCAGCAGATTGTGGAAATTGTGGGTGCAGTTCTCCGCGAGGTTCAACAGCTTGTAGCGCGGAATGAAGAAGTGCATCTCCGCCGGAGCCTCGCTGTTCGGCGCCATCTGGAATTCGAATTCGACGCCGTCGATGACGCGCCTGTCGCCGGTCGCCATGATCAGATCGGTCGGGCGCAGCAGCGCGACCGAACCCGCCGCCATCGACTTGCCGAGCCCGCAATCGACCTGCCCGCGCACGCCCTTGGCGAGGAACGGGCCGAACTGATATTGCGCCCGGCGCAGCATTGCCGGCCCCGCGATGATGTTCTCGGAGACGGCGTGCTCCATGAACAGGTTCGGCGCGATGATCGGCACGCGTCCCGTGGCGAGCGCGTCCTCCTCCAGCACGCCGCGCGCGCCGCCCCAATGGTCGGTGTGGGTGTGGGTGAAGATGACGGCGGCCACCGGCTTCATGCCGCGATGCCTGAAGTAGAGATCGAGCGCGGCGCGCGCGCCTTCGATCGAGGTCAGCGTGTCCACGACGATGACGCCGCTGTCGCCCTCGATCAGCGTCATGTTGGCGATGTCGAGCCCGCGCACCTGGTAGACGCCGGGCACCACCTCGAACAGCCCATGCTGCATGTTGAGGCGCGACTGCCGCCACAGGCTGGGATTGACCGTGGGCGGCGCTTCCTCGGCCGAGAGAAAGCCGTAGGGCTCGAGGCTCCAGACCGTCCGCCCCTGCGGGTTGGTGATCGCCGCATTCTCGATCGTGCCGAGAAAGCCGCGCGCGGCATCGTCGAAATCCCGCGTGTCGGAAAACGGCAGCGCATTCAGCATCGCCGTATGCTGCGCGATGACGGACGGCGTCGCGTCCTTTGGCGAGCGGCTGAGTTCAGTCATTTTGGTTTCCTCCGGCCTGTTGCGCGCATCTAACCGCATCTCGCGGGTGATTGCCATCATTGGCGGAGGCCGCACAGGCGTCCTTCTCTTCTCCCTTGTGGGAGAAGGTGTCGCGAAGCGCCGGATGAGGGGTTGTCTCCGCAAACTCACTTGTGATGGGAGTCGCGGTGAGAACCCCTCACTCGGCTTCGCGAAGACACCCTCTCCCACAGCGGGAGAGGGACCGAATTCGCCGCCCTCGCTAATGCATCCCCAGCACCCGCGGCAGCCACAGCGTCAAATCGGGCCAGTACGTCACGATGACGAGGAAGCCGAGCATGGTGATCAGCCACGGCAGCACCGCGACCGCGAGCTCGGTTATTCGCATTCGCGCGATCATCGAGGCGACATAGAGGTTGAGGCCGACAGGCGGATGGCAAAGGCCTACCTCCATGTTGACGTCCATCACGATGCCGAAATGCACGAGGTCGATGCCGAGCTTCTTAGCCGCCGGCGCCAGGATCGGCGCCATGATCAGGATGATGGAGTTCGGCTCCATGAAGTTTCCGGCGAGCAGCAGCAGCACGTTCACCACCAGCAGGAAGCCGACCCAGCCGAGGTTCTGCGCGGCGATCCAGTCGGCAAGCGTCGCCGGCAGGTTCTCGTTGGAGAGCACGAAGGAGAACAGCACCGCGTTGGTGACGATGTAGAGCAGCATCGCGCTGGTGTTGGCGGCGCGGAGCAGCACCCGCGGCACGTCCTTCAGCCCGATGGCCTTGTACACGAACACCGCGATGACGAAGGAGTAGACCGCGGCCATCGCCGCCGCCTCGGTGGCGGTGAACAGGCCGCTGTAGATGCCGCCGATGATGATGACGACCAGCATCAATCCCCAGATGCTCTCGCGGAAGGTGCGGACGGTCTCGCCCCAGCTCGCCTTCGGCATCCGCGGATAGTCGCGCTTGCGCGCGAGCCACCAGGTGACGATACAGAGCATCGTCGTCAGCATGATGCCGGGCAAGAGGCCCGCGACGAACAGCGCGCCGATCGAGGTATTGGTCGAGACGGCGTAGACGATCTTCGGGATCGACGGCAGCATCAGGATGCCGAGGGAGCCCGCGACCGTGATGATGCCGGCGCCGAAATGCATGGGATAGCCGTGGCGGACCATCTCGGGCAGCACGATCGCGCCGATCGCGGCGACGGTCGCGACGCTCGAGCCGCAGACCAGCGCGAACATCGCGCAGGCGACGATGCCGGCAAGGCCGAGACCGCCGTGCCAGTGGCCGATCAGCGAGGTCGCGAAATTGATCATGCGGCGCGCGACGCCGCCATGGGTGAGGAAATTGCCGGCGAGGATGAAGAACGGGATCGCCATGATCTCGAAGCCCTCGATGCCCGTGAAGAGCTTCATCGAAACCGCCTCGATCGGCACCGTGGTCAGCGTGAACAGGAACGTCATCACGGTGAGGCCGAGCGCGATCGAGACCGGGATGCCGGTCAGCATCAGCGCGATCAGCAGCGCGAAGACGGTCGCGGCCCGCATCCAGTGCGGCAGCAGCACCACGCCGAACTTCTCGGCGAGGCACATGGCGAAGATCAGGATCGGCGCCAGGATCAGGATGACGCCGAGCGGCGACACTTTTCGCGCGGCGGCTTTGGTCTCGGCGCCGGCGGGCTGCGGATGCAGCGCGGGCGAGACGTCGGCCTCCACGCCTTCGACATGAGTCTCGTCGTGGTGCGGCAGCTCGCCGGTCCAGTAGTAGAACCATGAGACCTGGAGGAAGCGGAAGCACATCAGGCCGGAGCCGAGCGGGATCGCCAGATAGACGAACCACATCGGCGCTTCCAGATCGTTGGACTGCTGCCCGGTGTGGAACATCTCCTTCACGAAGGAGGCGCCGAAGGCGGCGATCATGCCGGTGAACAGCGCGCCGCAGAGCAGCGCGAACAGGATCACGTGCTTGCGCGAATGTTCGGGAAGGCGGTTGACGAGCAGGTCGACGCCGACATGGATGCCGGTGCGCACGCCATAGGCCGCGCCGAACTTCGCCATCCAGATGAACATGTAGATGCAGAGTTCCTGCGCCCACGACAGGTCGAGCTCGGACAGGAAGGTGAACACCGTCATCGACAGCGTCGCGAGCCAGGTCATCCCGTGCGCGGTCGCCCAGCGCGACAGGACGATCGACTCGCCCGCGCCATAGCGGTGCATGACCGCGATGAAGATCAGGCCGGTTGCGGCCGCAATGAGCGTCGCGATCAACCATTCTTCGAGATGATTAAGCGCCTGATTGAGCACGCGAAGCAAATCAAGGTCCCCCTACCGATGCGAAACGGCCGGGAGTGCACACACTCCCGACCGTTTGTATTATTTCTCCGGAAATCGCGTCAGTTCATCTTGACGTCGAGTTCCTTGGCGACGAGATCGAGCACTTCCTGCCCGACCCGCCCCTTGGCCCATTTGTAAGTCGGCTGCATCGCTTCCTGCCACGCCTTGCGATCGGCGTCAGTGAGATAATGCAGCGTAGTCTTGCCCGCCTTCTTGATCTCGGCGAGCGCGTCCTCGTTCTCCTGGCGCGCGATCGAATTGGTGTAGTCGGTCGCCTCGTTCATCGCCTTCTCGAGCTGGGCGCGAATGTCGGGCGGCAGGCCGGACCAGAATTTGGAGTTGACGATGACCGCATATTGCAGATGGGCATGATAGGACACGGTGATGTCCTTCTGCACCTCGTAGAACTTCTGCGTCCAGTAGTTGGACGCGGTATTCTCGCAGCCGTCGACCACGCCGGTCTGCAGCGCCTGGTAGACCTCGGAGAACGCCATGATCTGCGGGATCGAACCCATCAGGCGGAAGTACTGGTCCGCGATCTTCGATCCGGAGATGCGGAATTTCAGGCCCTTGAAATCCTCCGGCTTCATCAGCGACCGATTCGACGACACCATGTGGAAGCCGTTGTCCCAATAGGCGAGGCCGGTGATGCCCTTGGCCTCCAGCTTCTGGAACAGCCACTTGCCGACCGTGCCCTTCATCGCATTGGCATAGGTCTCGTCGTCCTTGAACAGCCAGGGCAGGTCGAGTGCCTCGAATTCCTTGATCCCGAGCGGCGCGAATTTCGCGGTCGAGGGCGCGAGCATCTGCACCGAACCGAGCTGGAGCGCCTCGATCTCCTCCTTGTCCTTGTAGAGCGAGGAGTTCGGATAGACTTCGATCTTGACCTTGCCGTCGGTGTACTTCTCGGCGAGCTCCTTGAACTTCAGCGCACCCTTGCCCTTCGGGGTGTCGTTGGCGACGACATGGCTGAACTTGATGACAATGGGACTCTGGGCCTGGGCAATCGCCGGAGCCAAAGCAAACGTGGCCGCTGCGACCGCAAGAAGCAGTTTGCGCATGAAGGACCTCCCCAATACCCCTAGGAAACCGGGTTCTTTTTGTTTTGCAGGCCAGTAGTGGCAGCAATCCGCCAGCCGAACAACTAGACCTAAGCCCAATTTTCCCGCAGCCAAGCTAGCTTGACTGCCACTGAACGCGCAACCCGGGGCCAGCCCCTCTCCCGGGCTACCGCATATGAGATCCGAGGCTTACCGAAGGTGCTCGGCCTGCATGGTGCGAGACGCCCGCTTTGGCGGGCTCCTCACCATGAAGGTCTGAGTCACGGCGCAAGACACGACGAACGCTTATGTCGCATTGCGGCAATGCCCTCAGCCCTTGCGCTGGGCGACCATGAACAGGCGCCGGAACGGGAACAGCGTCTGCCCCGCCGCATTCTTCGGATACGCCTTCGCAACCCGCATCCCATAGGCCGCCTCAAAGGCGGCCTTCTCGTCGCCCGCGAGCACGTCGAGATAGCGCGTCAGCCAGGTCCCCTTGGTCCATTCCTTCACGGGGTTCTCGCCTTCGAGCACCTGAAGATATTCGGTCTCCCAGATGTCGATATTGACGGACATCGGCGCAAGAAGATCATGATAGAAGGCCGGCCCCTCGACCGGCGGCGGGGTGACGAGATGCTCGACCTTGGAGCGCCACGGTCCGTTCAGCGCGGTCTCGCCGATCAGCACGTGTGAAGGCGCCAGAAAGTTGCGCGGCATCTGCACCGCCAGCATGCCGCCGGGCACGACCTTCTCCATCAGCGAGGGAAACAGTGCCGCATGATTGGGCAGCCAGTGCAGTGCGGCATTGGAATAGATCAGGTCATATGGCTTGGCGGGACGCCATTGGCCGAGGTCTTCATGGGACCATTGCACGTCCGGCGCCGCCTTGCGGCCGGCGGCAACCATCTCCGCCGAGCCCTCGACACCGGTCACGGTCGCATCCGGCCAGCGCTCCCGGATCAGCTTGGTGACGTTGCCCGCGCCGGCGCCGAGATCGGCGATCTCGCGCGGCGCGAAATCCGGAATCCGCATCAGGAGGTCGACAGCGGGCCGGAGCCGGTGGCCGGAGAACTTCAGATATTGCTGCGGATCCCAGACCATCGTTCGACGCCTTTTGTTTTTCGTGTTTCCTTCAACGTGGCTCTTGGTTACCACTGCTCGTCCCGGTCAGGCAATTCGTCCTGGCAGGGATGGGCAGGAAACGGCAACAAGCAAAAGCAAACGAGAGAGCGTGCGACCATGGACCTCGGGCTCAAATCGAAAACCGCTGTCGTCACCGGCGCGAGCATCGGCATCGGCCGCGCCATCGCCAAGGGCCTGGCGGCCGAAGGCGTGCGCGTCGTCGGCGTGGCGCGGCGGACCGATCTCCTTGCCGAGCTGGTGAGCGAAGTCGGCGGCGGACTGATCACGCCGTTCGAGCAGGACGTGATGGCCAAGGACGCCGCGGAGAAGATCGCAGCCTTCGCCGTGAGCGAGCTCGGCCATGTCGACATCCTCGTCAACAATGCCGGCGGCAGCCGGCCCCTGCCCGTCGATGCGCCCGACAGTAAATGGGATGAGGCGATCGCGCTGAACTTCACCAGCTACCGCCGCATCGCGCATGCGCTGTTGCCGCAGATGATCGAACGCAAATGGGGCCGCATCGTCAACATCACCGGCAAGTCCGAGCCGGAAGGCCTGAACGCGGCCTTTGCCGCGAAGGCCGCCGTGCACGCCTGGGCCAAGGGCCTGTCGCGCGAGATCGGCGAGCACGGCATCACGATCAACTGCATCCCGCCCGGCCGCATCATGAGCGAGCAGATCCGCCGCAACTATCCGCCGGATTATCGCGAGCGTTTTGCCGAAGAAGAGATCCCGGTCGGCTATTGGGGCGAACCGGAGGATCTCGCGGCACTCGCGGTGTTCCTGGCCTCGCCGGTGGCGCGGTACATCACGGGGACGGTGATCCCGGTGGATGGGGGGCTGCGGCGGTATCAGTTCTAGGATGGGGCTCTGAAACCGATCGGGCACGAGAGCATGACATGTTCGCTGTGCTCTCGGGAGCGGCTGGCGTCAGCTTGCCTTGACGAGTTGGCCGCAGGCCAACAGCGGGCACGTTGCGGGCAATGACCACGTTGTCAAACGCGTTCAAAAGGTAAGGAGTATCTCGGCTAGAGATTGCGCATGTGACCGATCAAAGCCGCCAACTCGTTCTGTCGATGCGTGGCCGTTTTGCTGAAGACCGCCTTGATCTGGTTGCGGACCGTTTCGCGGGACAGCGCCAGGTCGTCGGCGATCATTTCCGGCGACCATCCTGCAGCTATCAGTCGCGCCACCTTTGCCTCGGCCGCCGTCAGCGCAAAGATTGCCGAGAGCAATTCAATCTCAGATTTGCGGACGACCTCCATGTCCGTGAGCGTCAGGATGAACCTCGCCCCCAGAAATGGCGATCGAGCCGCCCCCGGTACGGGCAACAGCTTGATGACGATCGGACGCTTGGTCTCTCGCCGCGCGACAATGATGTCGCCAATGCGGCTGCCGGCGCGAAGACGGAGCTCCCGATCGGAGTTGGTCAACCTCGCGTCAAGAGCACGAGTTGCCTTGCCATCCCGCATGTACAATCTGTTGTTATGGACGCGGAAGTCGGCATCGAAGATTTCGGCCGCCGCCGCATTGATCTCCAGCACACGCCCCATGCCGGTCATTGACAGCGCCGGCTCGTTGATCGAATCGAAAGCGCTCAAAGACCCGAGCAACACCTGCCTTCCCACTGCATGGGAGAGCGTGGCGGCCTCGGTCAGCGCGTCCGAGAGCAGCGCAAACGCCTTCAGGTCGTCATCTTCGAAGGCTCCTTCCCCACGCTTGCGCTGTAGCGCGAGGGCCCACATTGCCGGCCCTGCCCAAAAGGAAATCGCCGACCACCATTGAAATCCAAGCTGTCCGAGATGTCTGTAGAGGGGAGTCTTGAGCATGTCTCGCTCGGAGGAGAAGATATCCTGGTCGCGCAGAACCTTCCTGCCGGAAAGCAGTAGCGGAACTCCCCTGACGGCACGAACATCCTCTACGTGAAGATTGGCGGCAAAGTAGCCCTGGAAAGCCTCTTTCGTCGAAGGCGTCACCGGGACATCGGAAGTCCGGACATCACTCTGGAGCAGCCCCGCACCGGACGTCGCTGCCGCGGAGCAAATGTCTTCCATGAGCGGTATCCACTGGCCGGGGTCCAGCACCACTTCGCCCAACCGGGCTTTCGACTGCTCCAATCGCTGGAAATCAAAACGCCGCAATCGCATCACCCAGAAAGAAATCGTCCATATTCGGACAATCCTTGGATACTTGCCCGCCGCTGTCAATCGACACCGGCTCTGGATAACGTGCTGCGCGCGTTGGGTTCTCGAGCAATTCCGCAGGCATGACCCAACTGGGTCATGCGCGAATGGCCGGCCTTCGCCACTCTCATCCCGATCCTGGAGGTTGGGACGAATGGGCGAAACGCACAGCGGGATTGATTTGGACGAGCTTGACCGGGAGGTGGGCGACTTCTGCCGCTTCTTTGAGCTGATGCCGAGGGATCCGGCAGCGGCAATGCACGGGACAGCCTCTCAAATGCACGCTCTTTGCTGCGCCTTGGCCAAGCTTCCGGCTCCGGCATGGAACTCACCGAATATTCAAAGGCTCCTCGCACCCGCCCGTCATCTCCACGCCCGCTCCTCATTTGTCCGCAGACTTCAGGAGTGGCCGCGCGGCTATCCCGGTGATTTCGAAACTGTCGAACTGCTCGCAGCCGGCGCGAGCCTGCCGACCACGGCCGATCCGGGCGACTGGATCGAATGGCACGCACTCAATACCGCCATCGTGCAACAGCATCGAAACAGGATCTGGTGGCAGTACCTCAAGATGTGCGCCACGACGCCGGGGCGCATCCTCTCGATTGGGTGTGGCGGAGGTGCCGACTTCCAGATCGCACCACATCGATTTACGGGATCCACGGTCGTTCTCGTGGATCTCGACAGGCAAGCCCTGGCTCTCGCCGAAGAGCGACTGAGCCGTTATTGCGATGTTCACATCGTGTGCGGCGACGTGAGACGGGCGATCCGACAGGTCCAGGACGAAGGCCCATTCGATGTCGTCGTCTGCGGCTGCCTGTCCGACTACCTCGACGACCGAACGATCATCTCCATTCTGGGGGAATTGCGCTGCCGCCTTCTGAGGGTCGGTGGCTCGATCGTCTTCACCAATATCGCCGCAGGGAATCCGTTTCGCGTGTGGATGGAGGCCATCGCAGACTGGAAGCTGGTTCATCGCTCCGAGCCGGAACTTCGGAAAATCGCGACGGCGGCCGGTTTCGATCGCCTCGATTTTTCCGTCCGACGGGACCCGACCGGCTTAACTCACCTTGTCGAACTCAGCGTCCCATAGCGCGGTGGCAGGCGCCAGGATCATGCCGCGCGATGCCGTATCCCGACCTCTGCTGTCCACGCTCGAGATTAAGGTAACGGCTTCATTATCCGGCATCCGACAGCTTTTTCATTGCATGCGAGTTGCCGCTCGCGTGAACGGATTCGTGGAAGCATCGATATTTGAAACCATACTGCCGTCAGCTCAGGTAACGCTGTCCTTGGATTATTCATGCGTACGCTGCTCGTCATTTTAGGCATTTGGCTGTTGCTCAACATCCTTTTTGTCGTCGTCGTGATCCCGCCGCGAAAACCGCGGCCGTCTCGCGCCGACGGCAGGTCAGCCGGTCTTTCGCCAGTGCCAGTCCGCCATGATGCCGCTACGCCCGGCGAGGATCCCCCCGTTTCGCTTCGCCATGTGATCATCGCGATTGCGCTCGGCGCCTTCTTTTCGCTGAGCCCGCCCCTTCTCGAAGCGTACGATATGCTCCGCAGCAGGCTGCGGCGCCTGCGGGGGCAGAGCAATGACGAGAGCTCGACTGAGCAGGAGACATTGCAATCCATCCTTGCGAAGCTCAGGGCCGAATACGACGAACGTTCATCGAACGGCCTCTCGGACAAGGATGACGGCGACCGGCGCTAATCGGGAAAACGTCCATCGCTTCGACTCCTCGAAGACCGCCCGGCGCATCATGAGCGAACAGACGCGCGACAATATTCCGCCGGACTATTGCGAGCGCCTTTCTGAGGAAGACATCCCCGTCGGCTGTCGGGGGAGCCGGAGTCATGGGACGCAACGCCGGGCCGCGTTCACACAAAGTTGCTGCTGTGATGCGAAGGCGTGACGAGGGATATCGCGCGGCGACGAAAAATCGGCACATTCCGATCCCCAACAATCAACGCCCGTGCTGCAGCCGCACCGCGGACTGCGAATGGGCGAAACCTCCTGCCTATGGACACACCGCAGGCCTTGCCTTTGCCAATTCGTCACGGGAGACGCGCAACATGATCATTTGGGATCGGAAATCGGGAGGGCATCAGCCCTGCTCTGCCTGTTGCGGCCCGTCCTGGTCGCGGCGCGGCTTTCTCGCGGGAGTGGGTGCGCTCGGCCTTGCCTCGGCCATCCCGGCCGTTGCGGTGCGCGGACAGACCAGGCCGGCGCTGATCGATACCCACCTTCATTTCTATCCGCCCGAATACCAGAAGCTTTGGCTTGGCTACGAAGACGCCCGCAAGCAGCCGCACTTTCCCGGTCAGGTTGCCTGGACCCGCGAGAAGCTCGTCGAGGACATGGACCGCAATGGCATACGCACAGGCATCCTGTCGGTCGCCTCCACGCCAGGGCTGTGGTTCGACCTCGGGCCGGCGGAAGCTGGCCGGCTCGCGCGCACCTGCAACGAGTACGCGGCGGACATGATGCGCGACCATCCGGGTCGTTTCGGCCTGTTCGCAACCTTGTCGATGCTGGATGTCGATGCCACGCTCAAGGAGATCGAATATGCGCTCGACACGCTGAAGGCGGACGGGATCGGGCTGCAAAGCAGCTACGGCGACAAATGGCTCGGCAATGCCGCCTACAGGCCGGTGTTCGAAGAGCTGAACCGTCGCAAGGCGGTCGTTTATGTGCATCCGCTGGTCGCGAGTTGCTGCAGCGCGCTCAGCGTCGGCACGTTTCCCGCGGTGATCGAAGTCCCGCACGACACCACACGTACGGTGACGAGCCTTCTGCTCAGCGGTGCATTTGCCCGCCACCGCGACATCAAATGGCTGTTCTCGCACGCCGGCGGCACGATACCGATGATGGCCGGGCGCATCAATTCGTTCTATGGGGCGCGGCCCGACCTCAAGGAGTTTGCGCCGGAGGGGATCGAAGGCGAGCTACGCCGGCTTCACTACGACACCGCGAATGCAACGTTCGCACCGTCCATGGCCGCGCTGCTCAAGCTCGTACCCGCCTCCCAGATCACCTACGGCACCGACTATCCGTATTTCGGCCTTGGCCAGTTCGCGCAGTTGCAGAAGCTTGGCCTTTCGACTGAGGATCTCGATGCGATTGGCCATGAGAACGCGATTCGTCTCGTTCCGCGGTTGCAGGCCTAGAGCATCGGGCAGCTTCTCCTGACGGCGCGGCGGTGCCGCGCCCCCGACGCTTGATCTAGATCAAGCCCGCCACGGCAACGCCACGCCGGAATCAATTGTCGATGGTGGCGCAGAAAGCGCCGCCCGTAGCCAAGGAGATGATCGATCATGACCTCCTCGAAGTCTTTGCGCACCCTCATTCTCGCCGGAGCCGGCGCCCTGCTGCCCGCCATGGGTGTCCAGGCCGGGCCGATCCCGACGCATCTGGCGACGATGAAATCGATGGTCGATCAGAACACCACTGAAGTGCGATGGGTCGGCGGCTGGCGTGGCGGCTATGGCTATCGCGGCGTCGGGTGGGGCTACCGCGGCGGCTGGGGCTATCGCGGCTACGGTTATCGCGGACTCGGCTATGGCGTTGCCGGCGCCGTCGTCGGCGGCGCGATTGCGCGGAGCGCCTATTATGGCAGCTATGGCGGTTATCCCGCCTACGGCTACAGCTACCCGCCCGCGTCCTATTACGGTTATGGCGGCGGCTATGGCTACGGCTATGGCGACGACAATTGCCTGCCCTCCGGCAGCTACTGGGCCTATTAGCGAAAACGCATTCGCCGTTCCAGAGGATGGCTTGCCGCGGGCCGCCATTTCCCGGACGAGCTAGTTCACCCTCGTGCCGACGGGCAACAGCACCTCATCCCTCGCCCGCCGGCGGGACAACATACAGGGTCAGCGCGAACACTGCATAGATGAAGATCATCAGCGCGCCGACGAACCATGCCGAGCGTCCGCTGGCCGTGATGAACGCTGACGTGACTGTGGCGATCATCACCATGGTGACGGCGCCCGGCCAGAACTGCAGGTTCATCGGCGTCGGCCCCACGACGTAGCTGAGCAGCACCAGCGCGGGGGCGACGAACAGCGCGATCTGCGAGGCGCTGCCGAGCGCGATGCTGACGACCATGTCGAGCCGGTCCTTGCGCGCCGCGCCGAACGCCACCGCAAATTCGGCGGCAGCGCCGACCAGCGAAACGATGATGAAGCCGACAAAGGCCGGGCTCATCCCGAAGGTTTCCGCCGCCTTCTGCACCGATTCCACGAAGATTTCGCTGACCAGCGCGACCAGCACCGTGACGACCAGCAGCGTGCCGACGGCGATGCCGATCGGCCAGTGCGCCTCCTTGTCGTCGCCATGATCGGCGCTTGCGAACAATTCCTTGTGCGTCCCGAGCGAGAACAACAGGCCGAGCGCGTAAGCGATGATCAGCAGGACTGAAATGCCGACGCTGAGCTTGTTCAAGATGCCTCCGCCCTGCGGCAGGTGCCCGAGATCGGCGACCGCGGAAGGCGCAAGCAGGGCGACGGTTGCCATCAGCAATAGGCCCGACGAGAGCCGCGCGCCGGCACGGTTGTACTCCTGCACGTGGTAGCGCAGGCCGCCGAGCAGCAGGCAGGCCCCTAACATGAACACCGCGTTGGTCACGATCGCCCCCGCAATCGAGGCCTTTACCAGCATGTACTGGCCGGCACGCAGCGCCGTGATGGCGATGATCAGCTCCGTCAGATTGCCGAGTGTTGCATTGAGCAGTCCGCCCACGGCATCGCCGGTCTTCGCGGCGACCGCTTCGGTGGCGTGGCTGAGCAGCGCCGCCAGCGGCACGATCGCAAGCACCGCCAGCACGAAGAGGAGCGTGTGGGAATGCGGGGCAGCCGCCTCGGCCAGCAGCACGATGGGCACGAAGACCAGCATCCAGAGCAAGGGCGTATTCCGGATTTCCCTGAGCAGGGTTTGCATGTCGGCCGCCCTTTCCATGGATGCGCTGATGGAAGGGTCTGGCGGGCCTGCGAGGCGAGTATTGATCTGCCTCAACGTGGGCCGGAGGAGACGCGCCGCCGTGCGGTCTGAGGCCCACATTGCGCGTGACGAGAACGCGCCATGGCCCAGTCCCCGGTCGCCGCCAGCATCGCATCCTGCCAGTGTTTTGCCCGACGGGTCAACGCGATCGCAGCTGCCGATGTCGCCGCGACGCATCGCGAAAATCCCTTATCGATCAAGGGGTGTTCTACTGTGCATGGGGTTGTTTTTCGACTTTTTTGTTTCGCCCAAAAAGAGCCGGAAAGCACGCGCCGAAGCACCTCACGCCCCCTGCAAGATCTCCGCAATCGCAGCCCCCGCCGCGATGGTGCCGAGCTTGCCGCCGACATCGCGCGTTGCCCTGCCCTCGCCGATCGCCTTTGCCACCGCCGTCTCGATCGCACGCGCGGCCTCCTCGTAGCGCACGGCGCCGCTCCTCTCGCCATGCCAGGCCAGCAGCAAGGCCGTCGACAGGATCAGCGAGACCGGATTGGCGACGTCCTGCCCGGCGATGTCAGGCGCCGAGCCGTGTGCCGCCTGCGCCATGGCATAGCGGTCGCCGACATTGAGCGAGCCGCCGAGGCCGAGACTGCCGGACAGCTCGGCCGTGAGATCGGACAGGATGTCGCCGAACATGTTGGTGGCGACGATGACGTCGAAGCGATCGGGGTTGCGCACGACATGCGCCATCATGGCGTCGACCAGGATGTCGTCGACTTCGAGGCCGGCATAGCCCTTCGCCGCCGCGCGACAGATGTCCAGGAACATCCCGTCGCCGATCTTGAGCACATTGGCCTTGTGCACGATGGTGAGGTGTCTGCGCCGCTTCATGGCGAGACGGCAGGCGGCGTGCGCGATGCGCTCGCAGCACGCCCGCGTGATCCGGCGCAGCGAGATCGCGACGTCAGGCGTGACCAGCATCTCGCCATTGCCCTGCTCCATGTTGCGATCGGCGTAGAAGCCTTCGGTGTTCTCGCGCACCACGACGAGGTCGAAATCGCCGAGGCGGCCTGGCCGCCCGGCATAGGTGCGCGCCGGCCTGACATTGGCGTAGAGGTCGAGGTTCTTGCGGAAGTGCCTGGACGGATTGATCTCGCCATGCGCCTCATCCTTGAAGTCGAAGGTCGCGGTCGGCCCCAGGATCAGGCCGTCGGCGCCGCGGACGATGTCGAGCAGCTCGGGCCGCACCGTCGTGCCGAACTGCTTCAGGCTCGCGTGCCCGACCGCGTGCTCCTCCAGCCGCAGATTGAGCTGGAAGCGCTCCGAGGCCGCGCGCAGCACACCCGATGTCGCGGTCGTGATCTCCGGTCCGATGCCGTCACCGGGCAGAACGATGAGTTGCATGACGTTTCCCCAAAATTGCAGCGCCGGCGCGATCATACGCCAGAGCCCGGCGGCATCGCCTCACCTTCGCGCATACACAGCATGCAAGCATATGCCTGTGGAAGCGGCCTTCGGCGTAGTACATGCCAAAAGTCCGCATAGCCACGCCGCCGGAGCAACGCGCTAACGCAATGACGATCACGTTACCTGCCGCCGCGCGCGAGCCCGACCATCCCATCGCCGACGGCTTGCCGGCCGCGCAGCGGCGCTGGGCGATCGCCGCCATCTTCACCGCTCTGGCGATGGCCTCGCTCGACACCGCGATCGCCAACATCGCGCTGCCCGCCATTGCCGCCGACCTGCATGTCAGTCCGGAGCAGTCGGTCTGGGTCGTCAACGTCTACCAGATCGCGCTCGTGGCAACGCTCTTGCCGCTCGGCGCGCTCGGCGAGATCGTCGGGCACCAGCGCATCTATCTCGGTGGCCTGATCCTGTTCACCATCGCCTCGCTATTCTGCGCGGTCGCGTGGTCGCTGGACAGCCTGCTGGTCGCGCGCACGCTGCAAGGCCTGGGGGCCAGCGGCATCATGAGCGTCAACACGGCACTGGTGCGCTTCGTCTATCCCGGAAGGATGCTGGGCCGCGGCTTCGGCCACAACGCGCTGGTGGTCGCGACCGCCTTCACCTTCGGGCCGTCGATCGCCTCCGCGATCCTCGCGCTCGGCCCCTGGCCGTGGCTGTTTGCCGTCAACATTCCCTTCGGCCTCGTTGCGATTGGCATCGGCTTTGCGATGCTGCCGAAGACGCCGAGGGCCGATCACGGTTTTGATTTTCTCGGCGCGATCCTGGCGTCGGCCTGCCTTGGCCTGTTCATCACGGGCATCGGCAGCGCCGCGCACAATCTGTCGCCGGTTGTCGTGGGCATCGAGCTGGTCACCGCCATCGCCCTCGGCTTCATCCTGATGCGCCGCCACGCCGATCATCCCGCGCCGATGCTGCCGATCGATTTGTTCAGCCGGCCGATGTTCGCGCTGTCGGCGGCAACGGCGGTGTGCTCCTTCGCGGTGCAGGGCCTCGCCTTCGTCTCGCTGCCGTTCTATTTCGAGGACGTGCTGGGGCGCTCGCAGGTCGAGACCGGCTTCTTCATGACACCGTGGCCGCTGGTGGTCGGCATCATGGCGCCGATCGCGGGGCGCCTGTCCGACCGGCATGCGGTCGGGCTGCTCGGCGGCATCGGCCTCGTGCTGCTTGGCCTCGGTATGGCGCTACTCGCCATGCTGCCGGCCAATCCCGCCATCGCCGACATCATCTGGCGGATGGTGATCTGCGGCATGGGGTTCGGCTTCTTCCAGGCGCCGAACATGAAGGCGGTGATGTCGAGCGCGCCGCCGCACCGCAGCGGCAGCGCCTCCGGCATCGTCGCCACCGCGCGCCTGACCGGACAGACGACGGGGGCTGCGCTCGCGGCGCTCTGCTTTGCCCTCGCCGGTCACGACGGCGCGACCGTCGCACTCGCACTCGGTGCAGGCTTTGCCGCGCTCGGCAGCGTGATGAGCTTCTTGCGGCTGGCGGTGAAGTAGGGCCTTCAGGCCAGGTGCCGCGCTGCGGTCGCGTCGACGGTCGCCGCCGGGATGACGGTCTCGTCGTCCAGCGCGGCAAGGCGCGCGTCGATGGCGTCGATGACCTTGCGCGAGAACGGACCGAGATGGGCATAGGCCGCGATCATCTGCACCGCGATCCGCGCCGATGACGTGTCGCGCTTGGCGCAGTTCATGAAGGTCTGCCAGAGCGGCCCGCGCGCCTCGGGAATGGCGGTGACCACGCGGTGCACCGTCTCCATCGCCCCGAGCTTGGCGCGGATATCGCCCTCCGCAAGCTCGTGGCGCTGCCGCGAACGGTCGAGCAGCGTCATCAAGCGGTCGATGCGTCCTGCATAGGCAGCCGGGCTGTAGATGCGCTCCAGCACCCGCTTGTAATCCATCAGGATGTCGCGCAGCGGGCGCACCGGATCGAAGTTGATCCCATCCGTGCACTGATCGGCGCCGATGGTCGGCGCCAGATCGTGGCCCGGGTGCAGCCTGCCTTCGCGCTCCAGGCGGCGCGTCAGCTGCGTGTTGGGCAACGCATAGAGCAGGCCGACCATGCTGACGGGGATCGCCGCCTCCTCGATGAATTCGATCATGGCCTCCGCCATCGAGAGCTTCTCATTGTCGAAGCCGACGATGAAGCCCGCGGTGACGAGAATGCCGGCGGCGTAGATCTTGTGGATGCTCTCGGCGATGTTGCGCCGCGTGTTCTGCTTCTTCCGCATCGCGACCAGCGTCGCCGGATCCGGACTTTCGATGCCGACGAAGATGCCGAAGAAATTGGCCGCCCCCATTTGCTCCAGCAGTTCCGGATCGTCGGCGAGGTTGATCGAGGCTTCGGTGGAGAATTCGAACGGATAGCCGTGGGCGCGCTGCCATTCGGCGAGCTGCGGGAGGAACAGCCGCAGCGACTTCTTGTTGCCGATGAAATTGTCGTCGACGAAGTCGAGATGGCCGCGGTAGCCCATCCGGTAGAGCGTCTCGAGCTCGACGAACATCTGCTCGGCCGTCTTGGTTCGCGGCACGCGACCGTAGAGCTCGATGATGTCGCAGAACTCGCAGGTGAACGGGCAGCCGCGCGAATACTGCACACCGATATAGAGATAATCTTCGAATTTGAGCAGGTCGAACCGCGGCACCGGCGTCCTGGTGACGTCGGCCTGGAATTTCGGCGCAGTGAAGTCGCCGGAGCGCGCACCGGCGTCCCAGGCCGCGATGAATTCGTCGATGACACTCTCGGCCTCGCCGAGCACCCGGAAGTCGGCCCTCTCATAGATGTGGGGGCTCGAGGTCGGATCGGGGCCGCCGACGACCACCGGCTTGCCCGCAGCGCGGCATAGCTCGATCAGGCGCAGCGTGTCGGCCTGCTGCGGCAGCATTCCGCCGGTGAAGACGACGTCGGCCCAGGCGAGATCCTCGTCACCCAGGGGCGACGTGTTGCAGTCGATGAGGCGCACCGTCCAGTCGGCAGGCAGCATCGCGGCAACGGTGATCAGGCCGAGGGGAGCTGCGGGTCGCTTCACGCCCATCAGCTTGCAGGATTCGCCAAAACTCCAGAACGACTCCGCGGTGAACAGCGGGTAGAGCATCAACACGTTGCAGGGGCTCGGCACGTCCATGGAACTCCTCTGGCTTCGACTCAGTGTACCAGAGCGACCTCGTCTTGCATCCCGGCAAAAGGGGACAAACTGTCGCCGCAATGCAGCGGTGATCGGGCCTGGAACCGGCGTTCACGGCCGGGCGTCGCCCCAAGCCGCGGATTGGCGCCTGGAACCCGGCCCGCGGCGAAGCGAGCAATCAGCAGCGTTCGCTCGCAAGCAGCTTCCGGCTGCTCGCCAGGACATCGCTGCACCAGGCGAAGAACGCGCCGAGAAACTCGCGGCCGGGCGCGTCAGTGCGGGCATGCTGCCGCAACGTCTCGAAGCCCTTCTCCATCCGCGAGGCATTGCGCGCCAGCAGGGCGCGGATGTCGCTGCGGACCGGACTGGGATAGAGCTCGTCTTTTGCTGATGATCCGGATCGCATTCTCGTTTGCGACACCAAACGCCCTCAGCTTGTGACGGGCCATTTCATGAACGATCGCCTCCGCGGTCGCGAGCGGGCAATTGACTGCAACACCGAACACCCAACAATCTTCCCGGCGCCCCCCGATCTCTTTGACGGCCACCCCGCGGACTGTTGATTTGAACAGTTCCAATTTGCCGGACACATTGCGCCCCTGAGTCCAATCGGTGGATTGGACCAATCAGGGGACTGCGATGGCAAACCTTACAATCAACGGAAAATCCCTCACACTCGACGTCGAGCCGGATACGCCGCTGCTTTGGGCGATCCGCGAGAATGCCGGGCTGACCGGCACCAAATATGGCTGCGGCATTGCACAATGCGGCGCCTGCACGGTTCACATCGACGGCATCGCGACCCGCGCCTGCGGCGTTTCGGTCGCCGAGGCCGAAGGCAAGAAGATCACCACGATCGAGGGGCTGGCGTCCGGCAGCACGCTGCACAAGGTGCAGGAAGCCTGGATCGCCAAGGACGTTCCGCAATGCGGCTATTGCCAGAGTGGCATGATCATGGCGGTGGCAGCGCTGCTGAACGAGAAGCCGAAGCCGACCGACGCCGACATCGATGAGGCCATCACCAATATCTGCCGCTGCGGCACCTTCCAGCAGGTGCGCGAAGCGATCCACACGATCGCCAGCGCGTAAGGAACCGCCCCATGAACAAGCACGTCTCTCCCAAGATGAACCGCCGTGCCTTCGTCATCGGCACCGCCGCGGTCGGCGCAGGCCTCGCAATTGGCCTCGATATCCCCTTCGGCGGTCCCGCCGTGGTGCGCGCAGCCGACGGCTCGCCCGAAATCGGCGCCTGGGTCGTGGTCAGGCCCGACGACACCGTCGTGATCCGCATCGCCCGCTCCGAGATGGGCCAGGGCTCGCTCACCGGCCTCGCCCAACTCGTCGCCGAGGAACTCGAATGCGACTGGTCGAAGGTCTCGACCGAATATCCGACACCCGGCCAGAGCGTCGCCCGCAAGCGCGTCTGGGGCGATTTCTCGACCGGTGGCAGCCGCGGCATCCGCTCTTCGCAGGACTATGTCCGCAAGGGCGGCGCCACCGCGCGCGTGATGCTGATCCAGGCCGCCGCCGATTCGTGGAAAGTGCCGGCGTCGGAATGCACCGCCGCGAAGAGCGTCATCACCCATACGCCGTCGGGCAGGACCACAACCTACGGCAAGGTCGCCGAGGCTGCGGCCAAGCTGACGCCGCCGGCCGACGTCAAGCTGAAGGATCCGAAGGACTGGAAGCTGATCGGCAAGGGCGTGCTGCGCCTCGACACCGCCGACAAGACCACCGGCACGATGGTCTACGGCATCGACGTCAAGCTGCCGGGCATGCTGAACGCCGCGATCAAGGACTGCCCGGTGTTCGGCGGCAAGCTGAAGAGCTATGACGAGGCCAAGATCGCCGGCATGAAAGGCGTCAAGAAGGTCGTCAAGGTCGGCGATACCGCGGTCGCGGTCGTTGCCGACACCTGGTGGCACGCCAAGACCGCGCTGGAAGCGCTGCCGATCGTCTGGGACGAAGGCGACAACGCCAAGGTCTCCAGCGAGTCGATTGCGAAGTGGCTGGCGGAAGGCCTCGACAACGGGCAGCCGGCCTATGTCGGCAACAAGAACGGCGACGCCAAGGCGGCGATTGCCGGCGCCGTCAAGAAGGTCGAGGCCGTCTACAACTACCCTTACCAGAACCACGCCACGATGGAGCCGATGAACGCCACGGCGCTCTACACGGCGGACAAATGCGAGGTCTGGTGCGGCACGCAGAACGGCGAGGCAGCCTTCGCGGCGGTGCTGGAGGCCTCCGGCCTGCCGGCAGAGAAGTGCGACGTGCACAAGGTAATGCCTGGCGGCGGCTTCGGCCGGCGCGGCCAGACCGACTACGTCCGCCAGGCGGTCATGATCGCCAAGCAGATGCCGGGCACGCCGGTCAAGCTGTTGTGGTCGCGCGAAGAGGACATGGCGCACGGCAGGTATCACCCGATCACCCAGTGCAAGATGACCGGCGCGTTCGACGCCGACAACAACCTGGTCGCACTGCACTACCGCCTGTCGGGACAGTCGATCCTGTTCTCGCTTCGCCCCGAAGCGCTCCAGAACGGAATGGATCCGGCCGCGTTCCAGGGTGTCGCCCAATCCGGCGAGGCCGCATTCGGCTATTCGGTGCCGAACCTGCTGATCGAGCATGCGATGCGCAATCCGCACGTTCCGCCCGGCTTCTGGCGCGGCGTCAACGTCAATCACAACGCGATCTACATGGAATGCTTCATGGACGAGCTAGCCCATGCCGCAGGCCAGGACCCGCTCGAGTTCCGCCGCAAGCTGATGGGCAATCACCCCAAGCATCTGGCGGTGCTCAATGCCGTGGCCGAGAAGATCGGCTGGACCACGCCGGCGCCGCAAGGCGTCTATCGCGGCATCGCGCAGGTCATGGGCTATGGCAGCTACGTCGCCGGCGCCGCCGAGATTTCGGTGACCGACGGCAACAAGATCAAGGTGCACCGCATCGTCGCCTCCACCGACCCCGGCTACGTCGTCAATCCGGCGCAGGTGGAACGGCAGATCGCCGGCTCCTTCGTCTATGGCCTGTCCGCGCTGTTCTACGGCGGCTGCACCGTCAAGGACGGCAAGATCGAGCAAACCAACTTCGACACCTACAACTCGATGCGCATCAACGAGATGCCGAAGGTGGAATCGGTGATGGTGCCGAGCGGCGGATTCTGGGGCGGTGTCGGTGAGCCGACCATCGGTGTTGCCGCACCGGCCGTGCTCAACGCGTACTTCGCCGCGACCGGCAAGCGCATCCGTTCCGTTCCGCTGCGCGACCAGAACATCACTTTCGCCTAGAGCATGATCCGGACCCGAAGGGCCGCGTTAGCGCAAAGAGCGAAGCGGTTTTCCGAGAAGATCACGCTCAAGCAACAACTCGCGGCGGCCACGACGGCCGCCGCGGCATTTTCCGGATGAGACCCATGAATGCGCCGGTGACACGGCGGAATGCCGTCCTCGGCATCACCGCCGCGGCCACATCGTACGCAGTACCTTCAATCCTGCGCGCGCAATCGGCGGGCCGCGTCGTCGTGGTCGGCGGCGGCTTTGGCGGCGCGGCCTGTGCCCGCGCGCTCAAACGCGCCGACGCCAAATTGCAGGTGACGCTGATCGAGCCGAACAAGGTCTTCACATCCTGCCCGTTCAGCAACGAGGTGATCGCAGGCCTGCGCGAGATCGAGGCGCAGCAGCTCGGCTATGACAAGCTTGTCGCCGAAGGCATCACCGTCGTTGCCCAGGCGGCAACAACCGTCGATCCCGAAAGGCGCAGCGTCACGACGACCGACGGCGCCACGCTCACTTACGACCGCCTCGTGCTCTCGCCCGGCATCGACTTCCATGTCGAAGCCCTGCCCGGCTACGACGAGGCGGCGTCGGAAAAGATGCCGCACGCCTGGAAGGCCGGCGCGCAGACGCTGCTGCTGCGCCGGCAGTTGGAGGCGATGGAAGACGGTGGCACGGTCGCCATTGCGATCCCCGCCAATCCCTCGCGCTGTCCGCCGGCGCCTTACGAACGCGCCAGCCTGATCGCGCATTACCTGAAGACGAAGAAGCCGCGCGCG
This sequence comes from Bradyrhizobium sp. USDA 3311, assembly GCF_054062495.1. NCBI lineage: Bacteria > Pseudomonadati > Pseudomonadota > Alphaproteobacteria > Hyphomicrobiales > Nitrobacteraceae > Bradyrhizobium > Bradyrhizobium sp. USDA 3311. The sequence continues at coordinate 8,097,492 of NZ_JBSSFI010000001.1, forward strand.
AAGGTGCTGATCCTCGATGCCAAGGACAGCTTCTCCCAGCAGCGGCTGTTCGAGCGGGCCTGGAAGGAGCTCTATGGCGACATGATCGAACGCATCGCGCTGTCGCAGGGCGGCCGCGTGACCTCCGTTGACGCTTCGACGAAGACCATCATCACCGAGTTCGGCAACTACACCCCCGACGTCGCCAACGTCATCCCGCCGCAACGCGCCGGCCACCTCGCCCAGATTGCGGGCGCAGCGGATGCGACCGGCTGGTGCCCGATCGATCCTGTAACTTTCGAGTCGAAGCTCGTCCCGAACATCCACGTCATCGGCGATGCCTGCCTCGGCGGCGGCATTCCCAAATCGGCGTCGGCCGCAAGCGCGCAAGGCAAGGCCTGCGCCGCCGCGATCGTCAACCTGCTCGCAGGCCGCGCCCCGGAGACGCCGCGGCTCACCGGTGTCTGCTACACCACCGTCGCACCCGGTTACGGCTTTTCGCTCGCCGGCAACTACCAGCCCAGAGGCGATATCTTTGCCGAGGTCGAGGGCGGCGCGACCAGCCCGGTCGATGCCCCGCGCGAGCTGCGCGCCCGCGAGGCTGACGAGGCCGCGCGCTGGTTTCAAACCATCACGGCGGACACCTTTGGCTAGATCGACCGTCCATATCGCGGCGCTGATCGCCGGCGGCCTTGCCTTCGCCTGCGGAGCAGGCGCAGAAGAGCTCGCGCCCTACACGGTCGCCGACGACGGCATTCCGGCTTCCCTCACCGGCACGTCCGGCGATGCCGCGCGCGGACGCGCGCTGGTGCTCACGCGCACGACGACCTGCATCCTCTGCCATTCCGGCCCCTTCCCGGAAACGCGGTTCCAGGGCGACCTCGCGCCCGATCTGACCGGCGCCGGGAACCGGTGGTCGGTGAGCCAGTTGCGGCTTCGTCTGGTCGATGCGTCGCGCTTCAACGCGGAGACCATCATGCCGTCCTATTATCGCAATGATGGCCTCGTCCGGGTCGGGCGCAATTTCGCCGGCAAACCGATATTGTCGGCCGCGGAGATCGAGGACATCGTCGCCTACCTTGCAACGCTTCGGGACTAGGACTGCTCATGCCAACCACGCGACGACAATTCCTGAGCCTTGCCGGCGGCATCACCGCTGCCGGAACGATCCCGATCGTCACGCTGCGGCCGCTGGAGGCAACGCCCGGGATGCTCAACACGGCGATCCGCAACGTCGTCGGTGAGGCCCCGATTCGCACCGGCAGGGTGAAGCTCGACATTCCGCCGCTGGTCGAGAACGGCAACACCGTGCCAATGACCGTCAGCGTCGCAAGCCCGATGACGCCTGATGACTACGTCAAGAGCATCCACGTCTTCAACGAGAAGAACCCGCAGCCGAACATCGGCAATTTCCATCTCGGCCCGTGGGCCGGCCGAGCCCAGGTCTCGACGAGGATCCGGCTCGCCGATACTCAGAAGGTGGTCGCGATCGCGCGTCTCTCCGACGACAGCTTCTGGCAGGTCGCCGCCGACGTCGTCGTGACGCTGGCCGCCTGCACCGAGGAGATGAACTGATGGCCGCGCTGATCAACGTTCCGGCAAAGGCCAGGCGCGGCGACGTCATCGAGATCCGCACGCTGACCTCGCACATCATGGAAACCGGCTTCCGCCACACCGCCGATGGCCGGCTCGTGCCGCGCGACATCATCACGAGCTTCACCTGCCGCTACAACGGCACCGAGGTCTTTCGCGCCGATCTGTTTCCGGCGATCGCCGCGAACCCATATCTTTCGTTCTTCACGGTTGCGAAGGAGAGCGGCAAGTTCGAGTTCGAATGGACCGGCGACAACGGCTATACGTCCACCGCGTCGGCGTCGATCACGGTCGAATGAATTTTTGGCGCGCGATAGCGGTGGCAATACTGCTCTCCGCGGGCCCCGCCCTGCTTGCCGGCGAGATTGCGCCCGAGGCGCGTCGCTCCGGCTACGCCTTCATGGGGCCGGACACGCGTGCCATGCAGGATGACGACACCGCCAATCCGGGCATGCTGTTCGTGCTCGATGGCGAGGTGCTCTGGACGAAGAAGACCGGCAGCGCGGAGAAGGCCTGCGCGGATTGCCACGGCGATGCGCGAGGCAGCATGAAGGGCGTCGCAGCGCGCTATCCCGCTTTCGAGAAGGCGGAGGGCCGTCCCATCACGCTCGATCAACGCATCAATCTCTGCCGCGCCAATCATCAGCAGGCAACGCCACTCTCCTACGAGAGCCGCGACCTGCTGGCGCTGTCCGCTTTCGTCGCCCACCAGTCGCGCGGCGTCGCGATCACGGCTGGCGACGACCCGCAACTCAAGCCGTTTGTCGAACAGGGCCGCGACCTCTTCATGCAGCGCGAGGGCCAGCTCAACCTCGCCTGCACCAATTGCCACGACGACAACTTTGACAAGCATCTCGCCGGCGCGCCGATCACGCAAGCGCAGCCGACCGGCTATCCGCTGTATCGGCTGGAATGGCAGACGCTGGGGTCGCTGGAGCGGCGTCTGCGAAGCTGCATGTCCGGCGTCCGCGCCCAGGCCTACGATTACGGCGCACCGGAGCTCGTCGCGCTCGAGCTCTATTTGATGTCGCGGGCGCGCGGCCTGCCGATGGAAACACCGGCCGTGCGGCCTTGATTCCTTCGAATTAGGACTAGGCAGGCGTGGCACGGTCGCTAGTATCCCTCCCAAAGACGATGAGTCACAGGGAGGACTTGAAGTGGTCGACTACAGAATCTCGCGCCGTACGCTCTTGACGGGCACGGCAGCGGCTGGCGCGCTCAGCCTGACCGGATTGCCGGCGCGCGCCGAGGTCAACTGGAAGAAATATGCCGGGACCAAGCTGGAGGTGATCCTCGCCAAGGGGCCGCGCGGCGACAACCTGCAAAAGAACATCAAGGAGTTCACCGATCTCACCGGCATCCAGGTCGAAGCCGAGCAGATCCCTGAGCAGCAGCAGCGCCAGAAGGTCGTGATCGAGTTCACCTCGGGCCGGCCGAGCTTCGACGTCGTCCATCTCAGCTATCACGTGCAGAAGCGGCAGTTCGAAAAGGCCGGCTGGCTCGCCGACATGACGCCTTTCATGAAGGACCCGTCGCTGACCGCGCCCGATCTCGTCGAGAGCGATTTTTCCGCCGCGGGCCTGCAATATGCCAAGAACGACAAGGGGCAGATGCTGTCGCTGCCGTGGTCGGTGGACTATTTCATCCTCTACTACAACAAGGAGCTGTTCCAGAAGAAGGGCGTGGCCGTCCCGAAGACCCTTGACGAGATGGTCGCTGCCGCCGAGAAGCTCACCGATCCCAAGGAAGGCACCTACGGCTTCGTCGGGCGGGGCTTGCGCAACGCCAACATGGCATTGTGGACCAACTTCTTCCTCAACTATGGCGGCGAATTCCTCGACGACAAGCGCAACATCCTGACCGACGGCCCGGAAGCGATCGCGGCAACGAAGCTCTACCAGACGCTGCTGACGAAGTCCGCCCCGCCCGGCGTCGCCGGCTTCAACTGGATGGAGTCGATGGCCTCGTTCACGCAAGGACGCTCGGCGATGTGGATCGACGGCGTCGGCTGGGCGCCGCCGCTGGAGGATCCGGCCGCCTCGCGCGTCGTCGGCAAGGTCGGCTACACCGTCGTGCCCGCCGGACCCAAGGGACATTATTCGTCCACTTACGGCGACGGCATCGGCATTGCGGCGGCGAGCAAGAACAAGGAAGCCGCCTACCTGCTCTGCCAGTGGGTGGTCTCGAAGCAGCAGGGCGCGCGCCTGCTCCAGGCCGGCGGCGGCGTCCCGTTCCGCAGCTCGATCCTGAACGATCCCGAGATCCAGAAGGGCGTGAAGATGCCGCCGGAGTGGCTGCAATCGGTGATCGAGTCCGGCAAGATCAGCAAGCTCGGCCTGCCCGTGGTCGTCCCCGTCGCCGAATTCCGCGATATCGTCGGCGCGGCGCTCACCGCGACGCTGTCCGGGGCCGACCCGGCCGCCGAGCTGAAGAAGGCCAACGACCAGTTCCGGCCGATCCTGGAGCGTAGCGAAAAGGCGTGAGTGCGTTGACACAAGCTGATCCGGCCGCGGCACGGTCCGATGCCGCGCCGGAGAAAGAGTTGCGCCCGCCGTCCTACTGGCCGTTCGTGGTGCCGGCGCTGGTCGTCGTGCTCGCCATCATCATCTTCCCGTGGGTCTTCACCATCTGGATGAGCCTGAACGAGTGGAAGGTCGGCTCGCCGACCACCTTCGTCGGGCTCTCCAACTATCTGCGGCTGACCAGCGATCCGCGCTTTCTCGAGGCGGTCGGCCACACCATCGTCTACACCGCGCTGTCGGTGCTGCTGCCGCTGGTGCTCGGCACGTTCGCAGCCGTGGTGTTCCACCAGAAATTCGCCGGCCGCGGCTTCCTGCGCGGCGTCTTCATCATGCCGATGATGGCGACGCCCGTCGCGATCGCGCTGGTCTGGACCATGATGTTCCACCCGCAGCTCGGCGTGCTGAACTACATCTTGTCGCTGGTCGGGATACCGGCGCAGCTCTGGGTGTTTCATCCCGCGACCGTCATTCCCTCGCTGGTGCTGGTCGAGACCTGGCAATGGACGCCGCTCGTGATGCTGATCGTGCTCGGCGGCCTCGCCGCAATCCCGACCGAGCCATATGAGAGCGCGCAGATCGACGGCGCCAATCTCTGGCAGGTGTTCCGCTTCATCACGCTGCCGCTGATCATGCCGTTCCTGTTCATCGCCGGCATGATCCGCATGATCGACGCGGTGAAGAGCTTCGACATCATCTTCGCGATCACGCAAGGAGGACCCGGCTCGGCGTCGGAGACGATCAACATCTACCTCTACAGCGTCGCCTTCACCTATTACGACCTCGGCTACGGCTCGGCGATCGCGGTGGTGTTCTTCCTGTTGATCGTCCTGCTTGCCGCGGTGATGCTGTATGCCCGCCAGCGCATGGTGTGGACCGAAATCGCGAGCGACGCATGACACCTCGTCAGATCATCGGCAAGATCGGCCTGTGGCTTTCGGTGTTCGTCATCGTGTCGCCGGCAATCCTGTTCTTCCTCTGGATGCTGTCGCTGTCGCTCAAATTCGAGGTCGACAACGCCGCCTACCCGCCGGTGTTCTTCCCCGAGCATATCGCCTGGAAGAACTATGCCGACGTGCTGGCCTCCAACCGCTTCCTGACCTATTTCATCAACAGCCTGGTCGTCACCGGCAGTGCGACCGCGCTGGCGCTGATCGTCGGCGTCCCCGCCGGCTACGGCATCGCACGCATGGCCGCGCACAAATCCGCGATCGTGATCCTGATCGCCCGCATCACGCCCGGCCTGTCCTACCTGATCCCACTGTTCCTGCTGTTCCAGTGGCTGGGATTGCTCGGCACGCTGGTGCCGCAGATCATCATCCATCTCGTCGTGACGGTGCCGATCGTGATCTGGATCATGATCGGCTATTTCGAGACCACGCCGCTCGAGCTGGAAGAGGCCGCCCTGATCGACGGCGCCACGCGCTGGCAGGTCTTTCGCCACGTCGCCCTGCCGATCGCCAAGCCTGGGATCGCGGTCGCCTTCATCCTCGCCGTCATCTTCTCCTGGAACAACTTCGTCTTCGGCATCGTGCTGGCCGGACGCGAGACGCGCACCCTGCCCGTCGCAGTCTACAACATGATCTCGTTCGACCAGTTGAGCTGGGGGCCGCTCGCCGCCGCCGCGCTGATCGTCACCCTCCCGGTACTGCTGCTGACGGTGTTTGCGCAGCGGCAGATCGTGGCCGGGCTCACCGCGGGTGCAGTCAAGGGCGGGTGATCACCCGACGCCGCCCATCGTAAGACAACGATCGCGGTGGGCTCACCAGCCCACGCGCAGGCCCACGCGTCCGCCGGCGACCTTCTCGTCCGGCCCGTAGCCGATGCCACCGTTGAACTGCATGTTCCGATTGAGGCGCAGCGCCGCATTGAACGCAAGACCGTTGGCCCGCTCGAAGGTCCCGTAGTTCATCGTCATGGCAAAGGTCTCGTCCGGCAGCAGCGTCGGCACGCCGGCCATGGCAAAGGCCATGGCGACGCCGCTGGTCGCCTTGCTGGTCCGCATGCTGAGGTCGTCGAGGCGACCGTTGATGCTGGCGAGCTGCGCATTGATGGCGCTGAGATCGCTCGTCGAGGCCAGGCCGAGACTGGCGAGCGTAGTGGTCGCAAGATTGCCGGCGCCGTCGGACGTGACAAGCTGCGTCGCGCCGCTTTGCGCGGACTTGCTGGCCGACGAGGCGATGCCGGCCATGGTGTAGGTGTTGCCTGCCGTGCCGAACGCCTGCTGATTGGCACGCGTCGCTGCGGCACCGTTGCCGATCGCGGCGGAGTTGGCGAAGCCGGCGCTGGTGTTGTTGCCGACGGCGACGGCGTTGACGCCCGCGACCGATACGGTGTTGCCGATCGCGATGCCGCCTGACCCGGCCACGGTCGCCGTGTTCGCCATCACCAGCGCATTGGGTGCGTTGACGGCGTTGCCGGTGCCGAACACCGAGGAGCCGGCCGCGCTCGCGGTGCCGGCCACGGTGTTGTTGGAGCCGACCACGTTGACGACGTTGCCCCAGCCGGCCTGGCTGGTGCCGTTGATCGTGTTGTTGCCGCCCAGTGTGAAGCTGCGGTCGCCTCGGACGATCTGCACGGTGCCGAACGCACCGCTGTTGTCGCCGGAGATCGCGTTGCTAGCGCCGACCGCGGTGCTATTGGCGCCGTTCACGCCGATATTGTAACCGACGGCCGTGCCGTTGGTGCCGGCAGCATAGACGTTCGCGTTTGTACCCACTGCAAGCGCATTTTCGGCGTCCGCGCGACTGGAATTGCCCGCGGCCGTGCTGGCGTTGCCGCCTGCGACTGTCGCGTAGCCAAGAGCCGTGCTGCCGTCACCACCTGCGCCTGCCCGATAGCCCACGGCCGTGGCGGTGTAACCGCTCGCGGAGCTTTGGTAGCCAAATGCCGAGGTCAGGGCGCCGGTGGCCGCGCTGGCGCTGCCAGCCGCCGTGCTGAAGAAGCCGCTGGCAGTGCTTCGATAGCCCAGCGCTGTGCTGAGGCCGCCAGAGGCCAGACTGCCGGCGCCAAAGGCCGCGGCCTCGGGACCGGCAGAGCTCGATTCGCCGAATGCGGAGCCACCCGTGGTCGCGGAAGAATTGGTACCGCAAGCCACGCTTTGTATCGAGCTCGCGCTCGCACCGTCCGCACTGTTGCTGGCATTGACGCAAACGAACTGCGCCTGCGCCGACGACGCATCCAGCAGGACGGCCAAGGGGGCAAGCACCGCGGCGGTGCAAATTCCGAGCAAGGACTGCCTGCACGCACGGCGCGGCGTCCCCCTCGCGACAACCCGATCCTCGTCCGGCCCCACCGCGACCGTCATCCCCCGCATATCCATCGCCTTACCTTCACGTCATTGCAAATTGTCCGGGCCGCGAAGCACGCACGTCTGGCCCGCGCGCAATAATATGAATATTCATGTCCGGAGACTGCGGTTCGACGGTGCGGAAACTTGCCTGATCGTCCCAATTTGCAGACCAACTGCCGAGGGAGCGGCCTGGCATGACGAAAATTCCGTATCTGCGCTTCGACACCGCGGAGCTGCCTGTCGCCGAGCGGCTCGACCGCTACCGCGCGATTCTCACGCACTACGACGTGTCGGTCCCCGCGGGCACGGACCGGGACGACTTCGAGGTCCTGGCCGAGGCCTGGCTGCTCGGTGGCCTGGTCGCCGCGTCCACCCGGATGGCGCCGGTGCGCTTCACCCGTTCCGCCGCACTGGCCAAGGCCGATGGCCGCAATTCATTCGCGCTGCTGCTGCTCAGGCGCGGCGCCTGGAGCGGCGAAGTCGACGGCGAACCGATCTCGGCCGGTCCCGGCCAGGTGCTGGTGCTCGATCTGACCCGGCCCTTCGACGGCATCGCCACCGCGACCGACACCATCAGCCTCGACGTCGAGCGCGATCCGATCGTCAGTGCCGCGCCCGATGGCCTCGACCTGCATGGCCTCGTCCTTGACGGCGCCGCCGGCCGCGTTCTCGCCGATCATATGGCGCTGTTGCGGCGCAGGCTTCCGGCGATGGAGGAGAACGATGCGCTCGATGCGGTCCGGACGACGCTCGATCTGCTGCGCGGATGCTTCGGCGTGGCCGCCCGGCCGCGCGAGCAGGGGCTTGCCCGGCGTGACATCGCCATCCTTCACCGCGCCAGCCGCTTCATCGACCAGAATCTGGGCCGCAACGACCTGTCGGTGGCAACCATCTGCCGCGAGATCGGCGTGTCGCGCTCGGTGCTCTATCGCGTCTTCGCGCCGCTCGCGGGCGTCGCCGACTACATTCGCGGGCGGCGGCTCGAAGCGATCCATGTGCTGCTTGATGACGCCGATGAAGATCGCTGGAATGCCGAGATCGCCGCTGCGTTCGGCTTCGTGAGCCAGGCCCATTTCAGCCGCAGCTTCCGGCAGCACTTCGGCTACTCGCCGCGCACGGCGCGCGACACCCACCTGCAGGATCTTGCAGCGGCGGTGGAAGCCGGCCCGGAGCTATTCCGCGAATGGATTGGCCGGCTCGGCTGAGTCGGCCCGGCGTAGAGGGCCAGAAAGAAAGCGGCCGGGCGACTCATCGTCGTCCGGCCGCGAGATAGCTTCGCTTCCCTACTCCGCCGGCGCGGCGTGCATCTCCGGATGCGCGGCATAGTGCTCGGTGGTGCCGAGCTTGCTGGCCGCGAACAGGCCGACCGCCATCACGGCATAGGCGAACGCAACGGCGGGCGTGACGCCGAAGCCGCCGCCGATGCCGACGGCTTCACCGTGCATGAAGCCGAAATAGGTGAGCACCGCGCCGACCAGCGCAAAGGCCGAGGCCTTCTCGAAGTCGCGTTCGATGATGAAGACGCCGATCGCGCCCAGGATGAGGCCGCCGAGGATGGAGCCGCCGCCCATCACCTCCAGCCCGTGATAGAACACGCCCTGCTGCGGTAGCGCGGCGATCGCCGCGGCCTTGACCGCATCGGCCTTGTCGGCGGCGAGCCCGCCGACGCTGGTCGCCGCCATCATGGTCGAGCCCAGCATGGTGTCGATTTGGAGCTTGGCCCAGGCGGCGAGATGCGGCGTCAGTGCCAGCACGATCGCGGGCGCATGCTTGACCGGCGTGGTCTGGAACGCCTGCGCACCGATGAGCATGCCGATGTAAAGCAGGATCGGCGAGATCGCGACGACAGGCACGAGCGCCAGCAGCACCGAGATGATGCCGAACCAAGCCAGCACGACCACCATGATGCCGGTCGCAGCCGAATAGCCGATGCGGCCGCCCATCGCCTTCCAGCCGGGATGACCGATATAGACGGCGTTGATGAAGGGATTGCCCATCAGGCAGCCGATCAGGCTGACGACGCCGTCGGCGGTGAGCACGCGCGTGGTCGGATATTCGTCGCCGGCGGCTTCCGCGCTCTCGACATTGTCCATGGCCTCGACGAGGTCATAGATACCGAACGGAATGGCGGTGACGAGGATGATGCCGAGGAATTCGAAGCCGGAGAAGACGTAGCCCACCGCCGGGATCGGCACCGAGAAGCCGAAGTTGGCGAAGGCATCACCGACGCCCTTGACGCTCAGCCCACCGAGGCCGAGGCCGAAGAGGTTCGAGCCCCAGGCGATGATCATGCCGGCCGCGATGGCGACGAGACCCGCCGGAATACCGCGCCAGTATTTCACCCCGCCGAACCAGCTCACCAGAATGATGGCGAAGCAGACGAGACCGATCTGCGGCGTCATGTACATCTCGAGCGCCGGGCGCATCGAGATGAAGGTGACGGAGACGCCGGCGAGCGTGCCGAGCAGCGCCGCGCGCGGCGTGATTTTTCGAATGAACGGCGCGATGAAGCCACCGATCATGAGAATAAAACTCTGGAAGAACACCCAGACGAGGCCGGCCGACCAGCCCTTGAGCGGATCGCCGGTCTTGATCGTGATCGGCAGCATGATCACGAAGGTGACGATGAACATGTGCGGCACGCTGACGCCCGAGGGCAGCGCGCAGACGTCGGTGCGGCCGGTCCTCTGTGCCAGGCGGTAGGCGAGGTAGGCGTAATAGAAGGTCGACAGGCACATCATCAGCCCGAGCGCGGGCAGGATGCGGCCGAACACGAGGCTATCAGGCATCTTCAGCACGAAGCGCAAGAGGCCCGTGAGAACCAGCATGTTGACGAGGATGTTGGTGCCGAAGCCGAAAAACGCGTTCCAGTCGCCCGATGTCCATAGTGCCGGCTTGAACCCGGACGTGTTCAGATCAGATTTGCCGGCCGTCCCCGTCGTTGTGCTCATGGTGATGCCCCTAAGCTGATGTGGAAATCTTCATCGCCTCCAGTACTGCGGCTGAGTCCGCGACCCAGCCGAAGATGCCGCCCTGGGCCTTGATCATCTTCAGGCCCATCTCGTGAAACTCGGGAAAGTAGGATGCGCAGCCGTCCGAGATCACGACGCAGCGATAGCCGCGGTCATTGGCCTCGCGCACCGTGGTGTTGACGCACACTTCGGTGGTGACGCCGCACACCAGCAGATTTTCGATGCCGTATTTCTCCAGCACGTCGGTGAGCTCGGTGGCGTAGAACGCGCCCTTGCCCGGCTTGTCGATCACGACTTCGCTGTCGAGCGGATAGAGCTCGGGGATGATGTCATGGCCGGCCTCGCCGCGAATGAGAATGCGCCCCATCGGGCCGGGATCGCCGATGCGAAGGCTCGGGGCGCCGCGCTCGACTTTCGCCAGCGGCGCGTCGGAGAGATCGGGCAGATGGCCCTCGCGCGTGTGGATCACCAGCATGCCGGTGTCGCGCGCCGCCTTCAGCACCGCGCCGATCGGCTTCACCGCACGCGCAAGCTGGCTGACGTCATTGCCGAGCGTTTCGCCGAAGCCGCCCGGCTCCATGAAATCGCGCTGCATGTCGATGATGAGAAGCGCGGTGGCGGGCCAGTCGAGCCTGATCGGCTCGGGCTCGGCGCTGATGACGCCCAGTGTCGGCTTGGTCGAGTTCAACATGACTCAAGGCCCCCGCGAGAACTCTCTTTGCCAGCAGTTCTGCAAACGCCGTGCCATTGTGTACAATTGCGGTGGGACACAGGCCGCGAGAGAATTTGCTGCGCACTCAGAAGGTTACGTCAGCAGCTGACGGCTGCTTATTCCCTGTGCGACGGCTTTGCGACGTGCATTTGCTTAAAGGATGGGCGGGGAAGCGGCGTCATTCCGGGGCGCGACGAAGTCGCGAGCCCGGAATCCATCGGGCCGCAATACCCGAGGCGAAATGGATTCCGGGCTCGACGCTCCGCGTCGCCCCGGAATGACAAGGAGCGTGTGTGGTGACGCCCTGCCTCTACCGCCCCGCCCCATACAGTCGCCGATACTCTTCCTCATACGGCCCATACGAGTCCTTCAGCGTCGCCATGTTGAGCAGCATGGTGGCCACCATCGTGCCCGTCTTGTCGAACACGCGCGTCCTAGCCCAGGCGCTTTCGGTGCGGCGGCTCCCGGACAGCGCGACCACCTCGCGCTCGACTTCGTACCCTTCGTCGACGAAGAGCGGGCCCTTCACCAGCCTGATCTCCTGGTCGGCGAACAGGCCGACCGCCGGGCCCTTGGCCGGCAACGGATCGTCCTTGGAGCGGTACTGGAACAGCACGCTCAGCATCTCCATCGGGATGATCGGCTTGCGCCACGGATTGTCCGTTCCCGAATAGTAAGGAGAGTTCTCGGTGATGACGGCGAGCTTCTGCCTGAGAGAGAACGGATAGAGGTCGCCCATGGTCTGGTCGAACGCCATCCGCACCGGCTGGCGCTTGCTGGTCTGCGCGACCGTCACTTCGCGCAGGATCACGGGATCGGCGAGCGGCTTGAGCTCGGTGAGGCGGGTCTCCAGCGCGGTCGCCGCGTGCGGTTCGCCGACCGAGGCCGTGCCGCGCAGCACTTCGGTGCCGTCGCGCTTGACCATCTGGATCTGGCACTGGCTCGCGCCCGGCAATGGCTTCGACAGAATCGCCTGTACCTCCTCGCCCTCGTAGCAGACGCTGCGGTAATGCGCGGAAAGACAACCACTCTCGAACCACGCCTGTCCCCACAACCGCGCGCCAAGCGGGGCGAACTGGCTGAAATGCGTCGGTCCTTCGATGGTGCCGCCCTTGAAGCCGAGCTTCTGCGCGGTGGCATCGTCATGGATCGAGGCGTGCGCATCGTAGACCTGCGCGTGAAGCATCTGGCGCGGCTGGCGCCACGGCCCGATCAAGGCCTCGGCCGTCTCGGTGATCTCGGTGTCGAATGCGTCTGCGGTCATGATGTTCTCCACAACAAGCCATGACTAGCAGGAGCGCCACGGATGCGGCCAGCGATATTGACTTCGCCGGCCCATGCTCTTGACTGCGATCTCCCGCTTCGCTTAGCCGCAAGCCTCCCGCGGCGCAAAATCCCCCGCCCGACCAGGATAACAAGGACTTCCGAAATGACGCTGATGCAGGTCGAGCTGGACGACAAATACCGGCTCGAATCGAAGCGGATCTTCCTGTCCGGCACGCAGGCCCTGGTTCGATTGCCCATGCTGCAGCGCGAACGCGACCGGCTTCAGGGCCTCAACACCGGCGGCTTCATCTCCGGCTACCGCGGTTCCCCGCTCGGCATGTACGACCACGCGCTGTGGCGGGCGAAGTCTTTCCTCCAGCAGCACGACATCGCCTTCGTGCCCGGCCTGAACGAGGACCTGGCTGCGACCGCGGTCTGGGGCAGCCAGCAGGTCGGGCTGTTTCCCGGCGCCAAGGTCGATGGCGTGTTCGGCATCTGGTACGGCAAGGGCCCCGGCGTCGACCGCTCGGTTGACGCGCTCAAGCACGCCAATGCGGCCGGCACCTCGCTCAATGGCGGCGTGCTGGCGCTGGCCGGCGACGACCATGGCTGCCAGTCCTCGACGCTCGCGCATCAGAGCGAGCAGGTGTTCGCGGCGGCGCTGATCCCCGTGATCAATCCGGCGACGCTGCAGGACTATCTCGATCTCGGTCTCTACGGTTTTGCGCTGTCGCGTTTCTCCGGCTGCTGGGTCGGCTTCAAGGCGATCAGCGAGACCGTCGAAAGCTCGGCGTCGATTGACAGCGACCCTGAACGTATCCAGATCAAGCTGCCCCATGATTTCGAGATGCCGCCCGGCGGCCTCAACATCCGCTGGCCCGATCCGCCGCTGGACGCCGAGAGGCGCCTGTTCGGCCCGAAGATGGCCGCCGTGCAGGCTTTTGCCCGCGCCAACCAGCTCGACCGCATCGTGCTCGATTCAAAGCCGGCCCGGCTCGGCATTGTCGCAACCGGCAAGGCCTATCTCGATCTGCGCCAGGCGCTCGCCGACTTAGGGATTACCGACAAGGACGCGCAGGATCTCGGCCTTCGCATCTACAAGGTCGCGCTGACCTGGCCGCTCGAGGAGAGCGGCGCCAGGCGTTTCGCCGAAGGACTTCAGGACGTCCTGGTGGTCGAGGAGAAGCGTGGCTTCATCGAAGACCAGCTGATGCGCATCCTCTACAACATCGACGCGTCGAGGCGCCCGACCGTCACGGGCAAGCGCGACGAGCGCGGCGCGCCGCTGCTGCCGAGCGAGGGCGAGCTGACGCCGACCATCGTGGCTGGCGCGCTGGTGGCGCGGCTGCGCAAGCTCGGCCATCACAGCCCGGTGCTCGAGCAGCGCCTAGCGCGGCTCGAGGCCTTCGACAATCCCGTCACCACCAGCGCGCCGATCAAGCTCGCGCGCACGCCGTTCTTCTGCTCGGGCTGCCCGCACAATTCCTCGACGCGCGTGCCGGAGGGCAGCCGCGCCATGGCCGGCATCGGCTGCCACGGCATGGCCCTGAGCATGCCGACCCGCCGCACCGATTTGATCTCGCACATGGGCGCCGAGGGCGTGAACTGGATCGGCCAGTCGCCCTTCACCACCGAGCAGCACATCTTCCAGAACCTCGGCGACGGCACCTACACCCATTCCGGGCTTCTCGCCCTTCGCGCCGCCTCCGCCGCCGGCATCAACATCACCTACAAGATCCTCTACAACGACGCCGTCGCGATGACCGGCGGTCAGCCCGCCGAGGGCGCCTTCAACGTCGCGCAGATCGCGCATCAGGTCTGGGCCGAAGGCGTCAAGCGGCTGGCGATCGTCTCGGATGATCCGGGCAAATACCCCGAAGGCAACTACTTCCCGCAAGCGCGACCATCCATCACCGCCGCGAGCTTGATGCCGTGCAGCGCGAATTGCGCGACATCAAGGGCCTCACGGTCGTCATCTACGACCAGACCTGCGCGGCCGAAAAGCGCCGCCGCCGCAAGCGCGGGCTCTATCCCGATCCCGCCAAGCGCGCCTTCATCAACGAGCTCGTCTGCGAAGGCTGCGGCGACTGCTCGCAAGCTTCCAATTGCGTCTCGGTACAGCCGCTGGAGACCGAGTTCGGCCGCAAGCGCCAGATCGACCAGTCGAACTGCAACAAGGACTTTTCCTGCGTCGAAGGCTTTTGCCCGAGCTTCGTCACGGTGCATGGCGGCACGCTCAAGCGCATCAAGACGTCGTCGGTGGACTCCGGCCAGCTGTTCGCCGATCTGCCGCTGCCGCCGGCGCGTGAGCTGGACGGCCCCTACAACATCCTCGTCACCGGCATCGGCGGCACCGGCGTCATCACCATCGGCGCGCTGCTCGGCATGGCCGCCCATGTCGACGGCCGCGGCTGCTCGGCGCTGGACTTCACCGGCCTGTCGCAAAAGAACGGCGCGGTGATGAGCCATGTCCGCATCGCGCCGAAGCCTGAGGATATCTCCGCCGTCCGCATCACCACCGGCGGCGCCGACGTCATCCTCGGCTGCGACATGATCGTCTCGGCAGGTCCCTCCGCGCTCAGCCGCGCCGAACGCGGGGTGACGAAGGCCTATATCAATGCCGATCTGCAGCCGACCGCGAGCTTCGTGCAAAACCCCGATCTCGATTTCGAGATGGGCACGATGCAGACCGTGTTGCGCGACGCCGTCGGCGACAAGAATCTCGACATCATCGACGCGACAGGCATTGCCGCAGCCTTGATGGGCGATTCCATCGCGACCAATCCCTTCATGCTCGGCTTCGCCTTCCAGAAGGGCGCGATCCCGCTGTCGCTGGAGGCCCTGCTCCGCGCCATCGAGATCAACGGCGCCGCAATCGAGATGAACAAGCTCGCCTTCACCTGGGGGCGCCTGGCCGCCCACGACATGTCGCGGGTGCGCAGCGTGCTCCAGTTCAAGAGCCGGGCATCCGCGCCGACCAAATCGCTCGACGACATCATCGCAACGCGCGCGGAATTTTTGACCGGCTATCAGGACAAGGCGTATGCCGACCGCTACCTCGCAGCCGTCGCCAAGGTGCGCAAGGCGGAGAGCGCGGCCTCGCCCGCGTCCACGGAGCTGACCGAGGCCGTGGCCAAGAATCTGTTCAAGCTGATGTCCTACAAGGACGAGTACGAGGTCGCGCGGCTCTACACCGATGGCAGCTTTGCCAGGAAGGTCTCGGAGAAGTTCGACGGCGACTTTTCGCTGAAGTTCTACCTCGCCCCGCCGATCTTCGCGCAGCGCGACAAGACGACCGGGCATCTCCGGAAGAAGGAGTTCGGCGGCTGGATGATCCACGCCTTCCGCGTGCTGGCCAAGCTGAAATTCCTGCGCGGCGGCGCGTTCGATCCGTTCGGCCGCACCGAGGAGCGCCGGACCGAGCGGAAGCTGATCGAGAATTATCTGACGATGATCGATCAGCGGATCGTTGGGCTGAAAGCGGCGCAGATCCCGCTGCTGGCAAGGCTTGCTCGCGTGCCCGAGACGATCCGCGGCTTCGGCCACGTCAAGGAAGGCAATATCAAGCAGGCGATGGCCGAGACGGCGCGGCTGGAAGCAGAGCTCGAGAACAGCCGGTTTGCAGCGGCGGCGGAGTAATGTTTCTCTCCCTCTCCCCGCAAGCGGGGAGAGGCGAAGAGGCCGCCGCCCAGATCACATCTGCTCTTTTGCCAACTCGCGCGTCACACCACCCTCCGCCAGATGCCGTCCCGCGATATACCCGAACGTCAGCGCCGGCCCGAGTGTGATCCCCGGGCCAGGGCAGTTGCCGTTCATGATCGAGCCCATGTCATTGCCGCAGGCGTAAAGGCCCGCAATCGGCGAGCCGTCGCCCCGCAGCACGCGGGCCTGCGCATCGACCTTCATGCCGATCGCCGTGCCGAGATCGGCCGGATAGATCCGTAGCGCGAAGTACGGCGCGCGGAGGATCGGCGCGACGCAAGGGTTCGGCTTGTGGCTGATATCGCCGAGGTGGCGCTGGTAAATCGTGCTGCCGCGGCCGAATTCGGGATCGCGTCCCTCCTTCGCGTCAATATTGTAGGTCGCGATCGTCGCTGTGAGCACAGACGGCTTGATGCCGATCTTCGCAGCGAGCTGCGCGATGTCGGGAGCCTCGATCAACTCGCCGCTCGCCACATAGCGCCGGACGTTGCGGGTGAACGGCCTGATGCGGCCGAGGCCGTAGCTCCATAGAAACTGACGATCGCAGATCAGGTAGAACGGCCGATCGGGCTCGCCATGGCCGTCGCGCAGCATGGCGAGCACGAACTCGTGGTAGGACAGCGCCTCGTTGACGAAGCGCCGGCCCGCGGCGTTGACGGCGATCACGCCGGGCTTGGCGCGATCGGTCACCCTGTGCGGGAAGACGCCACGGCTGCCGTCAGCGCGGCGGAACAGCGAGGCCGGCACCCAATAGGCCGGGCTCGTCGCCTCGGTATTGAGCGCAGCACCGGCCGTCGCCGCGAGCCGAAGCCCGTCGCCTGTGCCTGACGGACTGGTCGCCGAGACAAATCCTGCCGCAGGCGGGAAGAACCGCTTACGCAAAGCGGCATCGTGCGAAAAGCCGCCGGTCGCAAGCACCACGCCGCGGCGCGCCGCGATCGCGCGGTCGCGGGAGCCGTGACGGATCACCACCCCGCTGACGCGATCGCCCTGCATCGACAAATCCTCGACATCCGCGCTGAAGAGGATCTCGCCCTGCCGCGCCAGCAGCGAGGCGTAGAGCCGCGCGGCGAGCGCGTTGCCGAGATGCAGCGTGGTGCCGCTCGGGCTGCGCAGCCGCTGCATCATGTATTCCGAGACCAGCCGCGCCGCGCGCAGGGTCGAACGCAGCGATTTTCCGATCCGGCGCAGATGCGGAATGTCGAGCCGATTGACCATCATTCCGCCAAACAGCGTGAACTCCGGCAGCGGCGGCCGCAATCGCGCGAAAGCCCGGCCCAGCCGCGTGCCGTCGAAAGCCACGGGCTCGAGCGCGCGCCCGCCTGATGTCGCGCCCAGCCGTTCGGGATAATAGTCCGGACAGGTCTTCACCGGCTGGAGCCGCACTTCCGTCTTGGCTTCGAGATAGGTGACGGCCTCAGGCCCGCGCGCGAGGAAGGCCGCGCGCAGGCCGGCATTGGCGGGCTCGGGGACCGTGCTCGACAGATACTGCACGGCATCGGCGACGCTGTCGGAAAGCCCCGCCGCCTTCATCTTGGGATTGGCAGGAATCCAGACCATGCCATCGGACCACGCGGTGGTGCCGCCGACGAACGCGGTCTTCTCGATCACCAGCACACTCAGGCCTTCGGCGGCGGCGACCGCCGCCGCCGTCATGCCGCCGGCACCGGCGCCGACGACAATGACGTCGTAAGTCTCGTGCGCCGGCATCATGCGGCAAGTTTCCGGAGGCGAGGCATGACATCGTCATACCTCGCCCGCGGGCTCGCAGCTAGCGGGCGGGCTTGCGCTCGATCGGATCGATGTCGATCGCCCGCAGGCGGCCGAGCCGCAGCACGTCCATGGCGAGCCGCCGGCCGATCCGGTCGCGGTCGAGCACGCGGATCAGGTCGTCGACGCCGTTGATCTCGACGCCATCGAGCCTGATCACGACGTCGCCGGGCAACAGGCCCGCCTTCGCCGCCGGCCCGTCAGGCTCGATCTGCATCAGAAGCGCGCCCATCTTATTCTCGACGCCGGCCAGCACCGCATGCCGCCGCGGGACCGGCGCGGTCTGCCCGGCGACGCCGATATAGGCGCGGCGGACATAGCCGTGGCGGATGATCTCCGCCAGCACGAATTGGGCGGTGTTGCTGGCGACCGCAAAGCAGATGCCTTGCGCGCCATTGATGATAGCGGTGTTGATGCCGATCACCTCGGCATTCGACGACACCAGCGGCCCGCCGGAATTGCCGGGATTGAGCGCGGCATCGGTCTGGATGACGTCCTCGATCGTGCGGCCGCTGACCGAACGGATCGAGCGTCCCAGCGCCGAGACCACGCCCGCGGTCACGGTCGATTCGAATCCGAGCGGATTGCCGATCGCGATCACGAGCTGGCCGCGCCGCAGGGTCTTGGAGTTGCCGAGCGCGGCATAGGGCAAGTGGCGCACGCCGTTGGCGCGCAGCAGCGCAAGATCGGTGTCGGGATCGGCGCCGAGCACCTGGGCGTCGCCGACATGGCCTTCCACATCCCGCAGCCGGATCTCCTTGGAGGCGCCGACCACATGGCTGTTGGTGAGCACGAGCCCATCCGGCGAGATCACGATGCCCGAGCCGAGCCCGCCGCGCTCGCGGCCGTTCGGCACCTTGGGCCCGGTCTCGACGCGCACGACGGCAGGGCCGACGCGGTCGGTGACGTCGATCACGGCATTGGAATAGGCATCCAGCAGCGCCCGGTCATCGACCGGCGCAGAAGCTGTCGTTCGCGATGACGCGGCGTCACCGGCGATATCTGAGGTAAAATCCAGCATGGCGAGAGTCCTTGAGGCTCACACAGATGGTGGCCTGTTCCT
Organism: Bradyrhizobium sp. USDA 3311; assembly: GCF_054062495.1. NCBI lineage: Bacteria > Pseudomonadati > Pseudomonadota > Alphaproteobacteria > Hyphomicrobiales > Nitrobacteraceae > Bradyrhizobium > Bradyrhizobium sp. USDA 3311. Next base: position 8,116,360 of record NZ_JBSSFI010000001.1, read on the forward strand.
GCCGGCGCAAGAGACCCGCCTGGAGCGCAAGGCTGGACTGCCGGGTATTGACTGCCCAAGTGGCTAGGGCGCGCGCCGCAGCGTGCCCGCCCTCGCCTTGACCGGGTCGAGCAGCGACCAGTCGCCGTCCGGAAGCACATAGCCCTTCGGGAACGGCGCGCGCAGCTCCAGCCCGAGCGAACGCAGCACGCGGTCGTCGCGGTAGTAGCACTGGAGAACCACGCGAACGAGGGTTGCGGCAGCCGCGCCGCCGGAGCTGCGGAACTGCTGCGCGACGCCATCGCGCGCGGCGGGTTCGAGGTCCGCCAGCGGCATGCCGGCGAGCCGCGCCAGATGATCGAGCGCAGCCGCGACCGGCCTCGTGTCGCGGCCGAGGGTCGCAAGAATGTCGGCCTGGATGATCTCGTCATCGGCACCGGGAACCCGGTATTCCTCGCTCGGTGGAATGATCATCGCGGCGATGGCGCGCAAATCCTGGCGCTGCCGCGGCGTGAGGGTGATCTGTTCGGTCATGAAAATCCTCAATCGAACAAATTGGCGAGACGCTGCTTCATCTGGTCGGCGATGTAGAGCGCGAGGGCCTGGATGGTCGAGGTCGGGTTGACCCCGCCCGAGGTGACGAAGATGCTGCCGTCGACGATGAAGAGGTTCTTCACGTCGTGCGAGCGGCCCCACTCGTTGACGACGGAGCGTTCGGGATCGGTGCCCATCCGCGCCGTGCCGAGCAGATGCCAGCCGCCCCAGGGGATCGGCGAGTTGACGCAGATGTCGGTCGCACCGGCGGTCTCGAGCACCTCGCGGCCGCGCGACAGCGCGTGCTCCATCATCTTCCGGCTGTTCTCGCTGATCGTATAGTCGATCTTCGGCGCGGGAATGCCGTGGCTGTCCTTCAGGACAGGATCGAGCGTGACGCAATTGTGCTCTTCCGGCAGGTCCTCGCAGATCGCGGAGAAACCCAGCCGATGGCCGTTGAGCTTGCGGAACACACGGTGATGATCGGCGCCCCAGGGCAGGATGCCCTTCTGCTCGCTGACGACGGCCTCGAACACCGGCCCTGCCCCGCGCACGAACTGGACGCCGTAGCCGCGCACGAAGCCGCGCGACAGATCGGTGTCATACCACTCCTTGCTCCACAGGCAGGTCGGGGGCGCGCGGTTGCTATCGGTCGGCTCCTTCACATAGCCGTAGATCTGCGCATAGGGATGGAACATCAGGTTCTTGCCGACAAGGCCCGACGAATTGGCAAGCCCATTCGGAAAGCGCCCCGACGCGGAGTTCAAGAGCAGCCGCGGCGTGCCGACGCCGTTGCAGGCGATGATGACGACATGCGCCGGCTGGAACTGCTCGACGCCGTCCTTGTCGTAATAGACCACGCCCGATGCCATGCCGTTCTCGTCGGTGGTGATCTCGCGCACCCGGCAATGGGTGCGCAGCTCGACGCCGGCGCGGACCGCATGCGGCCAATAGGTGATGTCGGTCGAGGATTTGGCGCCTTGCGCGCAGGCCGGCGTGCAATGGCCGAGATTGATGCAGCGAGCCCGGCCCTCATAATCCATGGTCGCGACCGTGGTGTCCGACGGCCACCAGTGCCAACCGAGCTTGTTCATGGCCTTGCCGATGATCGCACCGGACAATCCCATCGGCTGCTGCGGCATCGGCGGATGCGTCAGCGGCGAGAGCGGATCGCCCGACAGGCCGGATGTGCCCATCATCCGGTCGTTCTCCTCGAAGAACGGGGTCAGCGCGTCGTAGTCGATCGGCCAGTCGTCGGCGACGCCGTCGAGCGTTTTCACCTTGAAATCGGAAGGATGCAGCCGCGGCCAGTGCGCGGTGTACATCACCGTCGAGCCGCCGACCGCATTGTAGTTGACGACCTTGATCGGCGAATTGTCGTCGTTGATCGGATAGTCCTCGGGCCGGCCGCGGACGTTCGGGCTCGACGACCACTCGCCGTAGAACTTGGCTTCCCAGTCCCGGCCCGTGCTGGGATATTCCGCCGGGTTCATCCAGCCGCCCTGCTCCAGGCAGAGAATGTGCATCTTGGTCTCGGCCAGCGACCACGCCACCGCCGCGCCTGAAGCGCCGGCGCCGATGATCAGGACGTCCACGGGGTCTTTCATCGCGATCTTTTTCCTCCCCCTCGCCGCTTCCCGGGCGATTCGGCCTCCGCAGTCCGTGAGGCCGGCGCAAACGATAGGGTCAGAGCGACGGCTGAGTAAAGCCGCGGGGCCGGAATGTCGCACTTCGCAGGGCGCAGACCATTGGTATCGCCACATCCGGATGCTAGGAACGAGGCGAAAGAGCAATCGATAGCGAGACCGTATGTCCTTCGAGAATTCATTTGCCGCCGCCCGCGCTTTCGCGCTTGTTTTGTTTCTTGCTCTGCCCGGATTTCTGGCCTCCTCAGCGCCTGCGTTCGCACTGACCGCGACGGCGACCGTCCGGGACGCCAATTCCATCCAGCTTGGCGACGTCACCTACCGGCTCGACGGCGTCGACGCGCCCGAGCTCGACCAGGTCTGCATCGACGATCACGCCGATCCCTGGACCTGTGGCATCGAGGCCCGCGACCAGCTGGCCAAGCTGATCGGCAAACGGGCGGTGCGCTGTGACGATGTCGGGCCGGAAAAGAGCTTTGGCAAACGCCACCGCGCCATCTGTACGGCCGAGGGCGACAAGGCCAGCCTGAACGAGCAACTGGTCAAGCTCGGCTTCGCCATCGCGCGCGAGCCGATCAAGGCCAACGTCAAGCCGGCGGCAGCCGAAGCCAAGACGGCTTCGGCCGGGATCTGGAAAGGCTGCTTTGTTGCACCGCAAGAATTCCGCAGCGGCAAGAAGGATGGCGCGCTGCTGGGCGCCGCCTGCCGCTCCGACCGCGACAAGGAGATCCGCGCCGTGCTGTTTCCGGACGAGCTGACGATGCCGCCGAGTTGCAGCATCAAGGGCAAGCTCGCGGTGCGCGCCCGCGTCACCGGCAATATCGGCATCTATCATCTGCGGGGCTGCCCGAGCTATCCGGCAACCACCAAGCCGGACCGCTGGTTCTGCTCGGAGGACGACGCCCAGGCCGCCGGCTTCCGCAGGGCCTATAATTGCCGCCGGCCCAAGTGAACAAGCCGTTCACGCCGCCGTGAGCGGTAGCCGGAGACAGTATTGATCCGGAATTGAACTCCGTCGGGAGTTGCTTAGCTTATAAGCCTACGCAAGCGCTTGCGCGTGCGTTTCCTTGGCAGCAATCCGGTTCGGATTGCTTTGCTCGGGCGTTTCCTCCCTAGACTTGGGCCGCTTGTCACAAACAAGCGGCTCTTCTTTTTTGTGCCCCCTAATTCCGCATCCGCATGATCTGGTCCATAGGCGGCATGTTCCCGTTCAGGTGCGACATGATCCAAACCGTGCCGCCGACCACCAGGAAGACGACCAGCAGTCCGAAGGCCAGCGCCAGCACGTTGTTGGTGTTGTCAGGGCCCGTGGTGATGTGCAGGAAGAACACCAGGTGCACGCCCATCTGCGCGATCGCCAGCACGATCAGCGCGACCGGGATCGAAGGCTGCCAGACCAGATCGGTGCCGGCGATGAAGAACGACGTCGCCGTGAGCAACAGCGCCAGCACAAGACCGACGACGTAACCCAGGATCCGCTCACCGACACTATGCTGCTCTTCCTCGCCCGGCGCGAGATCGTGCCCGGTCGGAATATGGGTCTGATCGCTCATGCGGCCCCCCCAAGCAGGTAGACGACGGAGAACACCCCGACCCAGATGATATCGAGCGCGTGCCAGAACAGCGCAAAGCACATCATCCGCCGCAACACGTCGGCGCGAAAGCCTTTTGCAAAAACCTGGGCCATCATGGTCAGCAGCCAGAGCACGCCGGCCGAGACGTGCAGGCCGTGGCAGCCGACCAGCGAGAAGAACGAGGTCAGGAAGGCGCTGCGCGAGGGGCCGTAGCCGCGCGCGACGAGATCGGCAAACTCGCGAAACTCGATGGTCAGGAAGATCAGGCCAAGCACGCAGGTCACGGCCATGCCGAGATAGAACCAGAACCGGTTGCGCACGTCGGCGGCGATGCTGGCCATGCCGCAGGTGAAGCTCGACAGCAGCAGGCAGACCGTCTCGATCGCGACGTTCCGCTGCTCGAAGATTTCCGAGCCCTTGGGACCGTCGGCGGTCTGGCCAGACAGCACCGCATAGGCCGCAAAGAAGCAGGAGAACATCACGATGTCGGAGAGCAGGAATACCCAGAAGCCGTAGGCGGTCACGATCCGCTTCGACGCCGGCCCGGGATGCTCGACCACGAGCCCGATATGATGGGGATCGGCATGCGCACGGCCGACAGTCGCGGTCATCGACATCAGACCACCCCCGCCATGCTGACGAGGCTGCGACGTTCCTCGAGATTGATGCGATCGATGCGGGCGACCTCGTCGGCCGGAATGACGTATTCGTCATGGTCGCGCCAGGCGAACACGACGAAGGTCGCGAACGCGCCGATGCCGCCCAGGATCACCATCCACCAGATGTGCCAGATCAGCGCAAAGCCCATGATGGTGGCGAAGAACGCGCAGATGAAGCCGGTCGGGGAATTCCGCGGCATTTCGATGTCGTGATATTCGGGCGCATCGTGCTCGAACGATTGCTGCCGGGCATGGGTCTTCATGTCCCAATAGGCATCCTCGCCGCGCACATCGGGACTGAAAGCGAAATTGAAGACCGGCGGCGGCGACGAGGTCGCCCATTCCAGCGAGCGCCCGTCCCAGGGATCGCCGGTGCGGTCGCGCAGGGCCTCGCGATTCCTGATGCTGACGACGAGCTGCATGATCTGGCAGATCACCCCGATCGTCAGCACGGCCATGCCGGCCGCCGCAACCAGCATCCAGGGCCGCCACGCCGCGACGTCGTAATGCTGCAACCGCCTGGTCATGCCGAGCATACCGGCGATATAGAGCGGCATGAAGGTGACATAGAAGCCGAGGAAGGTGAACCAGAACGCGAGCTTGCCCCAGCGCTCGTCGAGGCGGAAGCCGAACGCCTTCGGAAACCAGTATTCGAAGCCGGCGAACGCGCCGAACAGCACGCCGCCGATGATGACGTTGTGGAAGTGCGCCACCAGGAACATGCTGTTGTGGAGCATGAAGTCGGCCGGCGGCACCGCGACCAGCACGCCGGTCAGGCCGCCGATGATGAAGGTGACCATGAAGCCGACTGCCCACAGCATCGGGGTCGCGAAGCGAATACGGCCGCCATACATCGTGAACAGCCAGTTGTAGATCTTCACCCCGGTCGGCACCGCGATGATCATGCTGGCGATGCCGAAGATGGCGTTGACGTCGGGTCCCGCCCCCATCGTGAAGAAGTGGTGCAGCCAGACCATGAAGGAGATCACGCAGATCGCCATAGTGGCGAGCACCATCGAGCGATAGCCGAACAGCGCCTTGCCGGAGAAGGTCGACACCACCTCGGAGAAGATACCGAAGGCCGGCAGCACCAGGATGTAGACCTCCGGATGCCCCCAGGCCCAGATCAAATTCATGAACATCATGACATTGCCGCCGGCCTCGTTGGTGAAGAAGTGGAAGCCCAGGTAACGGTCGAGCAGCAGCATCGCGAGCGTGGCGGTGAGAATCGGAAACGCCGCGACGATCAGGAGATTGGAGGCCAGCGTTGTCCAGCAGAACATCGGCATGCGCAGATAGTTCATGCCCTTGGTCCGCAGCTTCAGCACGGTGGTGACGAGATTGATGCCGGCGACCAGCGTGCCGACGCCGGAGATCTGGAGCGACCAGGCGTAGTAATCCACGCCGACGCCCGGCGAATAGGACAGCCCCGACAGCGGCGGGAAGGCGAGCCAGCCGGTACGGGCGAACTCGCCGATCACGAGCGAGAGATTGACCAGCAGCGCGCCGGTCGCGGTCAGCCAGAACCCGACCGAATTGAGCGTCGGAAATGCGACGTCGCGGACGCCGAGCTGGAGCGGCACGACCAGGTTCATCAGCCCGATCACGAACGGCATCGCCACGAAGAAGATCATGATGGTGCCGTGCGCCGAGAAGATCTGGTTGTAATGCTCCGGCGGCAGATAACCCTGCGACTGGTAGGCCACGGCCTGCTGGATCCGCATCATGATCGCGTCGCTGCCGCCGCGCAGCAGCATGATCGAAGCCAGCAGGATGTACATGACGCCGATCCGCTTGTGGTCGACGCTGGTGATCCACTCGTGCCAGAGATACGGCAGATGCCCCTTCACCACGACCCAGACCAGCACCGCGAGGATCGCGACCAGCACCACCGCGCCCGCGATCAGCGGAATGGGTTGATCAAATGGAATGGCCGACCAATCGAGCTTACCGAGCATCGTGGCCTCCACTGTGCGGCCGGCCCGCATCGGATAGCAGTTCCGGACCAGGCCCCGGCGGAATGTGCTGGGTCGCGATCAGGTCGAACAGGCGGGGATCTTCCAGGCGATAGGTCGGCCTGCCCCTCTCGATGCCCTGCTGCATCAGCTTCTTGTAGCTCTCCTCGTTCAGCACGGCATCGGACTTCGCCGTGCTCGCGACCCAATCCGGAAAGGCGAGCGGCGAGATCACGTTGACGTCGAACATCATGTCGGGAAAGCCGTCGCCGGAGAAATGCGCCGACAGTCCCTGAAGCTTGCCCTCGTTGTCCGCGCGCAGGTTCAGCCGCGTCACCATGCCGTTCATGGTGTAGATCATGCTGCCGAGCTGCGGGATGAAGAACACGTTCATCACACTCGACGAGGTGAGCTGAAAATTCAGCTCGGCGCCGGCCGGCACCGTCAGCGTGTTGACGCTGGCGATGCGCTGGTCGGGATAGATGAACAGCCATTTCCAGTCGAGCGAGACGGCCTGAATCCGCACCGGACTGCCGGTGCCCGGCACGGGCGCCGCGGGATCGAGCCGATGCGAGCCGATCCAGGCCACGCCGCCGAGCAGGATCACGGTGAGCGCCGGGATCGCCCACACCACCATCTCGACGCGCCCGGAATAGACGAAGTCCGGCTGGAAGCGCGCTTTGGTATTGGACGCGCGAAACCAGAACGCAAACGCCAGGATCACGATGATGGTCGGCACCACGATCGTAAGCATGATGAAGACGGAATCGACCAGGATGGTGCTGTTGGCGGCAGCCACCGGCCCTTGTGGATCGAGCAGATTCATCGGCAAGCCACTGGCGATTGGGAAGCCCCGGGGGCAAGCCTAACGTGAAAAACGCCCCCGCCGCAAACGCAGTTGTGTGAAGATGGTTCCGCGCCGCGCCTGCTCAACCGCGGAGCGTCTCGCGCGGCGGCATGCAATTCCATGCGATGTCAATGACATCTACGCGGGACGGCCGGCCTTCTCACCTCCGCACTCCATTGCTAGTTTGCACGAAAATATCGGGATGAAACGGGATGCAGGGCCCTGAGGACGATGCCGGCCTCGCCGACAAGGTGGCGCCCATCAGCGGCGGCGGCGCCGCGGGCGACGGCATCGGCAACGGCCGCGCTGCAGCAATTCTGCTGGCCCGCGCCGGCGCAAGAGTGCTGGTGGTCGATGGCGGCGTGACGCTGCAGGCGCCCGAACGCGAGTCCAGAGAACACTGAGGAGACACACGATGGCCCGCCTGCCCTATCTCGAGGCCGACCAGGTCGCGCCTGAATATCGCGACATGCTCAAGCGCAACACCAATCTGCACAAGCTGCTGGTCAACTCGCCGGAGATGGCGCGCGCCTTCAACGGCATCGGCGGCTACATCCGCTTCAAGAGCAAGCTCGACCCGCGCCTGCGGGAGCTTGCGATCCTCCAGGTCGGCTGGATGGAGAAATCGGAATACGAGTTCACCCATCACGTGAAGATCGGCAAGGAGTTCGGCGTTACCGACGAGGATATCGCAGGCCTGATGGCGGAGACCGAGGGCAAGCCCTCGAAGCTCGAGCCGCTGGCCAGGGCGGTCCTGAAAGGCGCCCGCGAGATGGTACGCGAGCTCGCGATGTCGGACACGACCTTTGCCGAGATCAAGCAGCATGTTTCCGACGAGCACATGGTCGATCTCGTCCTCACCATTGCCTTCTATTGCGGCGTCGTGCGCGTGCTCGCGACCATGAAGATCGACAACGAGCCCACTTACAAAGAGGTACTCCAGCAGTACCCGATCCCCGGAGTGAACTGACATGCGCTTGAAGGACAAGGTTGCGATCGTCGTCGGCGCCGGCCAGAGCCCTGGCGAAGGCATGGGCAACGGCCGCGCCACCGCGCTGACCTTCGCGCGCGAGGGCGCCAAGGTGCTGTGCGTCGATCATCATCTGGAATCGGCGCAGGAAACCGTCGCGATGATCGCCGAGAAGAACGGCACCGCCGCAGCCTTCAAGGCCGACGTGACCAAAGCCGCCGACATCAAGGCGATGGTCAAGGAGGCGCAGTCGCGCTGGGGCCGGATCGACGTGCTGCACAACAATGTCGGCGTCAGCCTGTCCGGCGGCGATGCCGAATTGCTGGAGATCACCGAAGAGGCGTTCGACCGCGTCGTCGCCATCAATCTGAAGAGCTGCATTCTCGCTGCGAAAGAAGTGATCCCGATCATGCGCGCGCAGAACAGCGGCGCGATCATCAACATCTCCTCGATGGCGGCGATCACCACCTACCCTTACGTCGCCTACAAGGCGACGAAGTCGGCGATGATCGCCTTTACCGAACAGCTCGCCTACCAGAACGCCGAATACGGCATCCGCGCCAACGTCATCCTGCCCGGCCTGATGAACACGCCGATGGCCGTCGATACCCGCGCCCGCGAATGGCACAAGACCCGCGCCGAAGTCGAAGCCGAGCGCGACAGCAAGGTGCCGCTGCGCAGGAAGATGGGCACGGGGTGGGACGTCGCGAACGCCGCGCTGTTCCTGGCGTCGGACGAAGCGAACTTCATCACCGGCGTGACGCTGCCGGTGGATGGCGGAGCGAGTGTGAGACGGGGGTAGGTCTTTCTTCCCCCTTTCCGTTCTTACCGGGAGAGAGTCGGGGTGAGGGGCCGCCTCCGCGAAAACGGTGAGAGTTGGACTCGCGGAGAGTCCCCCTCACCCGCCGCGCTGCGCGTCGGCCTCTCCCCGCACGCGGGGAGAGGCGAAGAGAGCTCGCTCCGCGTCAATGCGTCACCCGCCAGATCGTGCCGTTGCCATCCTCCGACACCAGCAGCGATCCATCCTTCGCCACGGCTACACCCACCGGCCTTCCCCACACTTCCATGTCGCTCACGACAAAGCCCGTGACGAAATCCTCGTACTCGCCGGTCGGCTTGCCGTCCTTGATCCGGATGCGGATCACCTTGTAGCCGGTGCGCTTCGAGCGGTTCCAGGAGCCGTGCTCGGCGGCGAAGGCATCGCCCTGGTAGTCGGACGGAAACTGCGTGCCCTCATAGAAGGTCATGCCGAGCGATGCCGAATGCGGCTGTATCAGCACGTCGGGGATCGTCACCCTGTCCTTGAGGTCTGGCCGCGCGCCGGCATGACGCGGGTCTTCGTTGCCGCCGATATAGAACCACGGCCAGCCGTAGAACGCGCCCTCCTTCACGCTGGTTACGTAGTCGGGGACGAGGTCGTCACCGAGGCCGTCGCGCTCGTTGGTCGAGCACCACGGCAGGCCGGTCTGCGACTGGATCGCGAGCCCGACGCAATTGCGGATGCCGGTGGCGTAGATCTTCCGCTCCTTGCCGTCGGGAGTGAACGCCAGCACGGCGGCGCGTTCGGTCTCGCTCGCCCAGGCCGCGCCGAGCGGCTGCGTTTTCGACCACGCATCCATCCCGCCCGGCGGCGTGCCCATGCCCTCGGCGACATTGCTGAGCGACCCGACCGAGACCAGCATGCGCTTGTTGTCGGGCGTGAAGACGATGTCGCGGGTGGAATGACCGCCGTCATGCGGCAGGCTCGCAACGATCGTCTCCGCCTTGCCGCGCGCCTTGAGGTCGCCGGCCCGATAGGGAAAGCGGACGACGCTGTCGGTATTGGCGATGTAGACCCATTGCGGATTGTCGCCGTTCGGAAAGAAGGCAATGCCGAATGGCTGCCGCAGACCGCTGGCAAAGACTTCGTTGGCCGCGACCTTGCCGCCCTCTCCTGCACGAAGCACGCGGATGGTGCCCGCCCGCGTCTCCGCGACGAAGACATCGCCGTTCGGCGCGACGCGTACGATGCGCGGCGCGCGCAAGCCTTCGGCGAACAGCTCGATCTTGAAACCCGGAGGCACCTGCGGCGAGGCATCCGACGGCCGCGACACCACGCGCGCGAAGCTCGCAACCGACCGCGTGGCACCAGGCTTGACCAGATCCTGCGGCCGGATCAACCTGACCGTGCCGGGCCTGTCGGACTGCCAGTCGCCATAGGCGTCCCTGCCCTGCATCACCGGCTCGGCCTGCGCAGATGTCGCGGCCGCGACCAGCAATCCCGCGGCCATCGCTGCGGACCATATCCTGTTTTTCACGTCGTCTTCCTCCCGGCGCGCATGTCTCAAGCGTCAACGCCGATCGATCCGGCGGGAAAAACGCCTGCCGCATCCCACGTCAGCTCATGCCCGCACGATGTGCATCAGCCGCGGCCCATCGTACTGGAAAATGCCGTTGATCGGTGCGACACATTGTATGGGCGCGACCGCCGGTTGCGGTGATCAAAGCTGCGGCATTTGTGTCGCACCTGATGGGGTGATCATGTGGGGATCCATCATATCGGAATGGGCGAGCCTGCTGCTCCGCTGGCTGCACGTGGTGGCGGCGATCGCCTGGATCGGCAGTTCCTTCTATTTCATCGCCCTCGACCTCAGCCTCAAGCCCAAGAGCGATCTGCCCGGCGATCTGCCTGATGGCGTGCAGGGCGAAGCCTGGCAGGTCCATGGCGGCGGCTTCTACCGGATCATGAAATACCTGGTCGCGCCCAGCCAGATGCCGGACGATCTGACCTGGTTCAAATGGGAGGCCTACACCACCTGGCTGTCCGGCTTCGCGCTGATGGTGGTGGTGTATTATCTCGAGGCCGACCTGTTCCTGGTCGACAAGTCGATCCTCGACCTCACGCCATTCCAGGCCGGGCTGTTCAGCTTCTTCAGCCTGGCTCTGGCATGGGCGCTCTACGAGGCTGTCTGCCGCAGCGGACTGGCGCAGCGCGAGCTGCCGTTCGCCATCGGCGGCTATCTGTTCCTGGTCGCGCTGACCTACGCCTTCACCCATGTGCTGAGCGGTCGCGGCGCGTTCAACCAGATCGCGGCGATCATCGGCACCATCATGGTCGCCAACGTCTTCACGCTGATCATCCCGAACCAGAAGAAGATCGTCGCAGCGCTGATCGCGGGACAGGCGCCGGATCCGAAGCTCGGCAAGACCAGCAAGGAGCGCTCGGTCCACAACAACTATCTGACCCTGCCGGTGGTCGTGCTGATGATCAGCAACCACTATCCCCTGCTCTACGCCACGCGCTTCAACTGGATCATCGTCGCGATCATCCTGGCGCTCGGGCCGGTGATCCGCCACTTCTTCAACGAGCGCCATGCCGGGCGCCAATCGCCGTGGTGGGTGTGGGGCGTGGCCGCCGTGGGCGTGATCGCGATCCTCTTCCTGTCCGCCGCCGGCCCGCGCGAGGTGAAGACCGGCGCGCTGTCGACGCCGGTCACGGTCGCCAATGTCGAGGAGATCGTGATGTCCCGCTGCAGCATGTGCCATGCGGCCGAGCCGGTCTGGGCCGGCATCGTCACCGCGCCGAAGGGCATCCTGCTCGACGCGCCCGAGCACATCCATCGCAACATCCGCCTGATCGGACGCGTCGCGGCCTGGTCCACCGCGATGCCGCCCGGCAACATCACCGAAATGACCGGCGAGGAGCGTGCCATCCTCGCCGCCTATATCGAGCAGGCGCCCTGACGCCACCGCGGCTCGATATCGCATTTCGCGGAATGAAATTTCCGCATGTCCCACTGAATTGAAAATGACTTGATCGTCTATCCGGCGTAGATAGGGATAGCGGCCGCTCGTGCCGTCCAAATTCAATTTGCATCTGCCGCGGGGAAATCACAGTGGCCCTCAAGAACGTCATCGGTATCGACCACGCCGTGGTCATGGTGAAGGACCTCGACAAGGCCGCCGAGAACTACCGGCAGCTCGGCTTCACGGTGTCGCCGCGCGGCACCCACAGCGCGCATATGGGCACCGGCAACTACACCATCATGTTCGACCCGGACTATATGGAGCTGCTCGGCGTGCTGGTCGCGACCGAGCAAAATGCGCCGGCCCGCGCCTTCCTCGACACACGCGGCGAAGGCATCGAGCGTATCGCCTTCACGGCGGTCGATAGCGCCGCCGGCGCAGAGGAAATCCGCGCGCGTGGCCTGACGCCGATCGGCCCGACCGATTTCGAGCGGCCGGTGACGCTGCCTGACGGCACGGTCTCGGCGGCGAAATTCCGCACCTTCATGTGGCCGACCGCGGAAGCACCGGGCGGCGTGCGCATCTTCGCCTGCCAGCACAAGACCCGCGAGACGGTGTGGATCCCCGAACTGATGAAGCATGCCAATGCGGCCAAGCGCATCAAGCAGACGCTGATCGCAACGCCCGAGCCCGCGAAGGAGGCCGCGCACCTCGCGCGCCTGATCGACCGCGAACCGAAGACCGAGGCCGACGGCGCGGTCACCGTGCCCTCCGGCGGCGATCGTGCCGACTTCGTCTATTTGACGCTGGACCAGCTCGGCAAACGTTATCCCGGCGTGCCGCTCGCGGGCCTCTCCGAGCGCGGCGGCGCGGCGCTGGTGCTGGTCAGCGGCGATCTCGCGGCGACCGAGAAGGCGCTGGGCACGGCAGCGCTGCGCAGTGGACCTGCGATCGTCGTGCCGCCGGCCAAGGCCAACGGCACCCTGCTCGCCTTCGTTGCCAGCTGATTTGAACTAATTCTTTAACGTGCGTTTACCCGGCGGCTCTAGGCTTCTGGCCTATCCACGCCGCCCGGAACCAGACGCATGTTTAAAGAGGGATCGCCGATCGTCTATGACGCGCCGGCAGAACTGAAGAAGTGGCCATCGCTAAAGGGCGAGAGGCAGAAGGACCGGGGTCCGCCCTATCTCGTCTACAACGGCACGCTCGCCGACTGCGTCCGCGTGCTCATGGACAAGCCGATCAAGGGCATCTCGCTCTACGACATCATGACGAGGCCGCAGCCGGCCTTCGACCAGACCGTGCTGTCGCCCGGCGATGCCGCCGAGATCGCGATGCGCAAGGACTTTCCGAAGGACTAGCCTCCGTGCCACCACTCGCACGTCGCATTTGCTCGCGGTCCCCGTAGATCCGCGGGGCCGGCGGCGCATGTTCTGCGGCAGGCCCCCGTACTAACACCTGCCCTCGTGCGGAATCGCAGCTTCGCCGCAATTACGGTTAATGAAGTCCTCCTCACCGGCGCACGCGCTGGTCGTTCCCCCACAGTTCGAGGACTCTTACCGAGATGCGATTTGTCGTCGCGGCTTGCGCTGCGTTCCTGATTCTGATGTGCGACGTCGGCTCGTCGTCCTCCTGGCAGCCGTCAAGCATCGACCACGCTGCTCTCAAGACTGATCGCGGTCCTTCTCTGGTTCCCCTCGCCGAACTCTTCCTCGCAAGCGTGCAGGCCATTGAGCTGGCAAATGCGCGCGCGGCCTACGTCGAGACGATCGAGCCGGTCCCCACAGTCGAACCCGTCGCGCAGGCCCCGCTTTCGCCGACCGAACAATTCTGCCACGCGCTTCGCGAAGCCGCCGAGGCCAGCGGCATTCCCGTGCCGTTCTTCGCGCGCCTGCTCTGGCAGGAGAGCCGCTTTCGTTCCAACGAGGTCAGCTCGGCCGGCGCACAGGGCGTCGCGCAGTTCATGCCGGAGACGGCGGCCGAGGTCGGATTGGATGATCCCTTCGATCCCGTGAAGGCGCTGCCCGCATCGGCAAAATTCCTGCGCAAGCTCCGTGACGATTTCGGCAATCTCGGCCTCGCGGCGGCCGCCTACAACGCAGGTCCCGGTCGCATCCAGAAGTGGCTCGCCAGAGAGAGCGAGCTGCCGCGCGAGACGCGCGACTATGTCCGCATCATCACGGGCACCAGGGCCGAGGACTGGACCGAGCGCGCGGAGGCTCTCGCAATCCGGATCGACCTGCCGCGCGAAGCGCCTTGCGAAGGCGTCGGCAGCCTGTCCAAGATGAAGGACGTCGCCTGGGTTCCGGTGAACCTGACACCGTCGGTCGTCACCATCATGCGCAAGGCCGAGCAGCTGGCGGCGCGGCTCTCGGCGAGCCGTGCACGCAAGCGGTTCGCAACCTTGCTGCGCAGGAATGCCGGGGCCCACGGCAAGGCGCGGAGCATGATCGCAGCCCGCGCGTCCGGAAAGAGTGCAAGAGCTCGTGCGATCCGCTTTGCGGCGCGCGAACGCTCCTCGAGCTAGCTCACACCGGCTTGTCGCTGCTGAACGATTTGGGCTGCCGCAAGCAGATCCTGTGGCCGTGATGGCTACCGCGAAGGAGGTGCGCTCCCTCTCCCGCTTGCGGGAGAGGGTTGGGGAGCGGGTCTCTCCGCGGCGGGACAATCCCCCAGAGGAAAAAGCCCTCACCCAGCGCTGCGCGCCGACCTCTCCCGCAAGCGGGAGAGGTGCAGCGGAGCGAGCCGTACGATCATGCCTAAATCCAAGCGGCCACCTCACTCCGGCTTGATGTTTGCCGCCGCCACGACCTCGGCGAGCTCCTTGGTCTCCTTCGCGATCCTCGCGGCGTACTCGGCCGGGCTCAGCACGCTGACCACGCCCTGCGAGCCGAGCTTCTCCGCAACCGCCGGATCCCTGGCGGCGGCGACGATCTCCCGGTGCAGCGCCTCCAGGATCGGCGCGGGGGTCGCCTTCGGCATGAAGAAGCCGACCCAGAACGACAGGTCGAAGCCGGGATAGCCTGCCTCCGCAACCGTCGGCACATCGGGCAGCGACGGCAGCCGCTCGGCGGAGGACACCGCGAGCGCGCGCAGCTTGCCGGCCTTCACCAGCGGCACGGCCGACAGGGGATCGAACACCGCCAATACCTCCTGTGCGAGGATGCCGACCTCGGACGCGGCACCGCCGCGATAGGGCACGTGGATCATCTTGATGCCCGCCTTCTGGCCGAGCAGCTCCATCGCGAGATGGGCGAGGTTGCCGTTGCCGCCCGAACCGTAGGCAAGCTCGCCGGGCCTCGCCTTCGCCGCGGCAACGAGATCGGCCACGGTCTTGATGTCGGCCGTCCTGGGATTCTCCGGATTGACCACCAGCACCAGCGGCGCCGACACCACTGTGGTCAACGGCGCGAAGTCCCTTTCCGGGTCGTAGCGGATGTCCTTGAACAGCGTCTTGTTGAGCGTGATGGTGGACGAGTTGCAGGCGAGCATGGTGTAGCCGTCCGCATCCGCACGAGCCACGCCTTCGGCGGCGATCATGCCGTTGGCGCCGGCGCGGTTCTCGACCACGAAGGGCTGCCCGAGCTTGTTGCCCAGCCGGTCGCCGATGATGCGAGCGACGACATCGACCGGCCCGCCCGCGCTGAAGCCGACCATGATCTTGACCGGCCGCGCCGGATATTTCTGCGCGAGGGCCTCTGTCGCCGGCGCACAGGCGCACAATCCGGCGATGACTGCCAGCAGGCGAGCCGTTCGTTGCATTCGTTCTCTCCCCAGACTTCGGCGCCGCTTGTGCATGCTTGTTGGTGCGGCGCGCTCGGGGATCATGATGAGCGGCCGCACGGGATTGCGCAATCGCGTTTCCACACACGACGCGCCTCGCAATTCCGTCGCACGGCACGTAAGCGCCGGCTCAAAACAAAAAGCGCGAAAACAACCCCATGCACAGTAGCCGGTGCTTGGAAGAACAAGGACTTGCGCGCTTCGCAACGCCGTTTGACTCGTCGGGCAAAACACCGGCAGAATGCCATCATCGCAACCATCGTCAGCGTGACGGCCACCCTCATCCGGGCCGCCTCGACGTGGTTGCGCATAAGCCCTTCATCGACATCCCGAAATTCGCATCCGCGCGCAGCAGCGAACGGTCGTTCGCGCGCGCCTGCGCAGGCAAAGGACACAGCACGTGACGACAGCACCGAACCGCCGCACCACTTCGCCGCTTGCAGCAAACGATCGCGGCGGCCCCGCCGCGAGCCCGCGGATAAGACTGTACAAGCGGCGCATTGCGATCACCCATCCGGACCCGCAAGCCGGCGAGCGGCTGCTGGCCGAGGCGCTCGGTGCCGTCGACCGCGACGCGCTGCACGGCATGCTGAGGCAACTGGTCAAAGCGAGCGCGATCGGACAGAAGCCTGATGAGGCCAATCTCGCCTTCATGGTCTCGATGATCAGGAGCATCGCGCCGAAGGATTCCATCGAAGCCATGCTGGTGTCGCAGATGGTCTCGGTGCACCTGGCGACGATGCGCTGCGCCTGCCGCCTCGCCTGCACCGACAACCTCCCGCAGCAGGAGAGCGTCACGCGCGCATTGACCCGGCTGACCCGCACCTTTGCCGCTCAGGTCGAGGCCTTGAACCGCCACCGCAACAGCGACGAGCGCGCGATCACGGTGAAAAACCTGTCCGTTCAGGACGGAGGACGAGCGATCGTGGGCAACGTCACGCAGCATACGAACGTGCTTGTTGCGGAGGCGAGCCGGAGCGAGGCAACGCAAGGCGCCACCCCATGACCGGCGGCCACACCCGCAACACGGTCCCGATGCGCACCAGCCCCCGCTGCGGCGCCCGAACCCGCGACGGCAGCCCGTGCCGCGCGCCAACGGCGCACGGCAAGACACGCTGCCGCATGCACGGCGGCGCGCTAGGGTCCGGCGCGCCGAAGGGAAATCGGAATGCGCGCACGCACGGGCTATTCACGAGGGATGCGATCAGCGAGCGGCAGCAGCTGCAGGCATTGCTGGATGACGCACAAACTCTACTGCGGAAATTGACGCAGCCTAAGCAGGATGCCTTTTGACACCAGCACTGCTCATCTCCTCGGTGTTTGGAGATAGGCCGGCCAATCATCGCCCAAGTGCGGCCTACGCAACGGCGCAAACCGCATCAGATCGGCTGTCCGTCAATTTGCGCGCACCGGCCTTGCGGACCAGCCGAGCTGATCTCCCCATTCACCCGAAAGCCTGGCGGCATTGGATCCTCGCGACACTCGGGCGAGGTCGGATCCCAAGGCAGAGGAAGCACCACCGTTGCTGGAAACAAGACCTGCCTTTCAGCCGTCAATCGGATTACGGCTCCGGACTGCGCGAACAATGCCGACGCGACGCCCACCAAACAAATGGTACTCCACTTCACCAGCCACTCCTGTTCGTGACCAAGGCCGAAAGAATGATGCAGTCATCCGGATGAGCCAAACCGGCTTATTCCGCTTGAAGCGCCTCGGGAGAGCCGGATCATGACGCTGCTCCGCTGAGAACGCGCGAAAGGAAACCGTTGCGCGACCTCAGTTCATCGTGTTTTCCGCTGTCCTCGACCCGCCCGTCTTGCACAACGATCAACGTGTCTCCCAACACCATCGCGCTCGGACGATGCGTGACGATCACAATCGTCTTCCCGTCAAAAGTTGTCAGACACTCTTCGAGCACCCGTTGCTCGGTGACGATATCCAGAGCCGCGGTGCCTTCGTCAATCACGACAACGTCAGGCTTCCGTAGAAACAGCCTGGCGAGGGCCAGTCTCTGCCTCTGCCCTCCCGAAAGGGTTGCACCACGATTACCGAGTATCGTGTCAAGACCGGCCGGCAAGCTGGGAACGAGATCGCCTAGCCCGGCCTTCTCGAGCGAGTGGAGTATTTCTTCATCCGATGCCTCTGCTCGCGCAATCTTCAGATTGAAGCGGAGCGTGTCCTTGAGAATGAACACCTCCTGTGAAACATATCCAACCCGGTCGCTCAAGGTCCGCACGTCTATCGTCGCGATATCCTGTCCAAATAGGCGGATTGATCCTGTGCCCGGCGAATACTGTCGGGTCAACGCCTTGATGATAGAAGTCTTGCCCGCGCCACTCGGACCCGTGATGACCACCTGCTGTCCCGGTGCGATGGAGAAGCTGATACCCCTGAGGGCCGGCACGGTTGCGCCTGGATAGATCAGCGATACATCGTCAAATTCGATCGCCGGCTGGAAAGATGACATCGGCACCACTTCGGCATGGCGCCTGGACGACGGGCGCACGGATTCCAGCTTGTCCATGAACACGCCGAACGTCCTTAGCGACTGAGTGATCTCGGTAAGCATGTTGCCGAGGCCTTCGATCGGGGCCAACAGCGTCAACGTGTACGCACCGACGAGCACCATACTCCCAACGGAGCGCTCTCCGTGAACCACCCCGTACAAAGCCACCCCGAATGACACTCCAAAAAAGCCGACAAACAGCAGCGCGTTGATGATCTGCATCTGAAGACTAACAGCCCAGTATCGACCTTGCGCGTGGCGATCTTCGTCCAGCACCGCGCGATACCGGGAAAGCAGAAAGTCGTACCCGTTGTACTGGCGCGCAACTGCGATATTGGAGATGGAATCGGAAAGTGTTGCATAAGACTTTCGCCCGGCCTCCACGAGGCCGTCCCTGAGCTGCATCAGCCTTCTGCCTTGTATGGCGTTATTGGTGAGAAACAGGACCGCATAAATCAAGATCGCTGCGGCAACTATGAGGTCTCGATTCAGGGCTAGAATAACGATTGCAATGCTGATCTGGACGATTGGGGAAATGATGGAGGATGAAAAGTTGCGAATGATGACGTACAGATCGTTCGACGCCTGTGTAACCTCCTGACTTAGCTCACCGGAATTCCTGCTCGTAAAGAAACTTTCCGGCTGTTCACACAGATAGTTGAAATAGCTCGACAGCAGCGAGCGATTGGCGTGAACACGAAGGCTGCTTTGTCGATGGAGGGCGACGGTCTGAAGTATCCTTGGCATCGCCACCGTCGCCAGATAAGCCCCGGCCATTAGCACCAGCACATCATGCGACGCGCGGCCCTCCAGCAATCTGTCCGTTAGGACGCCGAGAATGTATGGAGTTATTGCCATGCATCCCGCGGCGATCAACATGCAGCCGACGACCACAACGAAGAGACCACGCTCCTTGGCTTGCAAGTGCCGCGACGCGGTCTCGAAGAGTTTGAACCAGCGTTTCATGATGACAACGTCTCTTTCGACTGCAGTTCGATCGAGCGTAGATGTGCATCGACGCATGCAGTTCCGCATATCGATAAGCCAGGGCTGGCGTCGACAAATTGGCGGCCTGCGCGTGCTCGGCCGACTCCGTGAGTGGCGAACCATGATCGTCGCGCCAGCGCGCCATAATCGGCACTGAATACACTTGAGTAGGCGCAAGGCAGCCGGGCAAATGCATCCGCTGCGTGTGCAAGATTCGGAGCCTGTCAAGATAGGCGAGACAATGCGACAGACCGGATCTGGAAGCACCGAGCAACTTGGCAAGTCGCGAGTGCGTGACAAGATTGTGTTGCTGCGCTTCCGTGATAACTGCAAGCAAGCCGATGGCCTTCAGCGCCCAGAACACAGAGTAAGATTCGTGCGCTCCGTCGAGCAAGACGTCGATCGATAATGTGTCGACACATCGTGAGGTCGGAGTTCGGACGAATTGGTACGCATCGAGGTCGCGGATCGACTTCCGAAGAGCATGGCCTTCGCGATAGATAACGATGCAGGTAGTTGTTGTACAGAGATTCCCGCCGCAATTGTATCGCTTCTAAAACGCACAGACATCGATCTGGCTCACCATGCCAAGCAGCGACACTCCGATATGCAGATCAAGCTGACGACCGAGAACTGGATCATCATTGTCGAGTCGACCTGCACGTTCGGGAAAGGCGCGATGGCGGCCATCGTCGTCAGCCAGTGGCCGCGCGCCGGCGCCGCAACCCTCGACGAAATCGGAGATCCCGCGTACGGCGGCGCCGGCGCGGCGGAATCCGCAACGGCCGGTTCAAATGGCCGCCCTTATCCTCGCAGCGTGGAGCCTGCTGTCGCGCCTCGAACGGTTTCGAAGCTGGTTCGTTGCAACGCGGCTCGCCGCTCGGCAATGGCATTGCTCAAGAGGTCGAGCACCAGCCCGAATGCGGCGAGTTCCTCTTCCTCGACAGCGCCGTCATCGTAGCACTCGAGGGTTTCAGCGATGATGGCGTCCGCCTCACGCTGCAGGGTCAGCAGTTCCTGGTTGGATTCCGCGGTACGCGCGCTCGCGACCATGGCCAGGATTCTCTTGCGATGGCTGGTGTTGTCCTCCCTTTCCTCGCGGTTCAAATAGCGGCGCAACCAGGCGCCGGCCGAGCCGATCCCGGAGAGAAGCAGGAGCCCGAACCAGAAGTAATCGCCGTACCGGTCGAGAAAAGTGCGTTCGTTGCCGTCGATGACGGCCGCCGCTCCCCGATGGATGGGCAGCTCGGTGTCCTTCTCGAGGTCCGGCTTGCTGATGTGAGCAGCGCCAGGTACCTGCCGCGCAATCGCCTGACGGACGGCAAAGAGCTGCCGGAAAAACGCGGCTACCGTGGTTTCGGACATGCTCTTTCTTGCCACGATGAGGTGGCTGACGCTGACCGTCTCGACCTTGTCACCCGGCCAAGCCGGATCCGCATTGAAGACGCTGGGCGGAATTTCCTCCGATTCATACCGGGGATGCCTCAAGGCGATCGCTTCCGATGTCTCGATGGCGAGAAATTTCGGCTCGCCGCGGGCCCGCGCCGTAGCAGCAACGGCGTCGGATGTGATCTTGCTGTCGAGTGGCCCGACTGCCATGAATGCATCGAGGGCGGGATCGCGCGCCAGCTCCCCGATCTGTTCAGTGCCAAAGTGCGTCACCGCGACCTTCTCAGCGTCCACGCCGGAGGCGCTCAGGATGACCCGCAGCAACGCGGCATTCACGGGGGTCCGCCCAATCACGCCGACACGGTGCCCTGCGAGATCGGCGACCTCCTTGATTTTCGGCGACCGCTTTCTTTTCGAGCCCTTGCCAGCAGGCTCGGAGGGCGCCCACAGCACGACGAAGTTTTTGCGCACGACGGCGACGGTCTGCGCCTCGGCGGGCATTTCCAGATCACCGCGGCCGACGGCAAGGTCCGCCTTGCCAGCCCCAAGCAGGGCGAGTGACTCCACCGCCCCGTCAGTCTTGACCGGGGACAGCCTGACGGTTCGACTTTCCCTCCTGAAAGCATCGGCCATTGCCTCGACGACTTTGTAATCGTCGCTGCCGGGCGGTCCAACGGCGATCCGCAGAACCTCCGGCCGCAATGCGTAATAGAGCGCACCCGCGGCCGCACCGAAGACAAGAAATCCAACGGCGAGAGCGAACAGTAAGGAATTGCTCCTCCTCCGCTCCCGGCGGGCCGCCTCACTGGTCGTCTTGCTTGCACTCTCGGTGGAAGACATTGCCGCCGCCAGCTGCAGATCCAGGTCCCCATGATACCACATCTTGCCGCGAACAACGTCCTGACGGCCGGCCTGGTTCATCGTCTCAGGCAGCGGCGTCAGACTCGTTTTGATGGACAACGTGCCTAGCGTCACGACCGCTTCCACGCGGTTGCCATGACAATTTCTACGTGTTTGTGAATTGCTTCACACGCTTGCTGTCGCCGGTGCCGCTAGCTTGCTCCGGTCAAGCCTACGCTCCGCCCGCCGACCAGAACTGACCCAGCGGAGACACTGAACAGGCCGCTTGGGCCGATCTCAGTGAAACAGGGGGAGAGGCGTCATGGGGGCATTGAACCTTTCACAGGTCCTTTGGGAGGAGCGGCGGGCGCTCGCGGGCGTTCGCCTGGAATTCGCACCAAAAGATCCCGACATCTCGCGGACACCAGCGCAGCCGGCATCCGGCGCTTCGCAGACACCAACCCAACCGCCGTCCGCGACATCGCCGCAACCTGCGCAGCAGCCCTCCCAAACACTGCCCAGACCATCGCCGACGGACCCGGTCCCGGGAAAACTCCTCGACGTCTACCAGGCGTTGAACGCGGACGACCGATGGGCCCTGTGCCTTTCCGGCGGAGGAATTCGCAGCGCGGCGTTTGCGCTCGGCATTCTGCAACGACTTGCGGCCCTGGAGGTCACGTCGAAGCGCCAGGGCGGGAAGACCGGCTCGGCCCTGACGGAGTTCGAGTATCTGTCGACCGTGTCGGGCGGCGGTTATATCGGCAGTTGGCTATCAGCCTGGCTCCATCAGGAGCGCGAGCGGCGCTCCAGTCCAGGCACGGTGGTTTCGGCGCTCAATCGGCGAGACAGCGTCGGTCAACTCGGCGATCACGAAGAAGCCGAGCCGGTTTCCAACCTCCGGCGCAACTCGCACTTTCTCGCCCCCAGCTTTTCGCCGATTTCTCCCGACCTGTGGAGCGACGTTGCCGGTGTCCTGCGCAACCTGTTCCTGAACTGGGTCCTGCTCGTTCCTCCGATGATCCTTGCGGTGCTCATCACCAACGCACTCTACTTTGCGGTCATCGATGCCGACAGCATCAGACGCGAGAATACGTCGGCCTGGTTCCTGGTTGTCATGTTCATACCAACCCTCTGCTTTCTGGCGTCCTTGTCGTTCTCCGTCGCGAACCGTCCCGGCCGCGGATGCATCAATGTCTCGCAACCCCGGTTTCTCGTTTGCGATCTCATGCCCTTCCTTGTCGGTGCTGCATTGCTGGTTTTCGTGTTGCGAAGCCAATACGGTCTGTCGATGCTCACGGACGTGACCACGGCCGTCGGGTTCAAAGTCGACAAGCAGGTCGAAAAAGCTCAATTTTACCCCGTCGTGGTGCTTCGCGGCGCCATCCTTGGCGTTCTATTCTTTCTTGCCTCCTGGGTGCTGGCGCGCCTGTGGACCCTGGTCTTTGGAAAGTCGGCCCGCCCACCGCTCGCGGCTCGTCCCAAGCATCCATGGATCGATCTCTTCGCCTGGTGCGTCGCCGGCGCCGCTTTTGGCGTGCTGGGTGCCGCGGGACTGGTCTTGCTTTGGCATTACGGCCCATCGGGTTCCGTTGCCACGACGGCGGGTTTTGCCTGCGTCCTCGGCCTGCCCTGGATCGTCATGGCGCGGATCGTCGCCGACGTGATCTACATCTCGTTTGCCGAATTCCTGTCCGAGGTGGACGTCGGGCTCGAATTCCAGGCGCGGTCGAGCGGACTCTTCACGCTGGCCTATCTCGGCTGGCTGCTGTGGTTCGGGCTCGTGCTTGGCACGCCACCGGCCGCAAGATGGATCGAGAGTCAGCTTGGCAGCGCGTTCGTCCCCTCGCTCGCGACCGGGGGAGGTCTTTCAGGCCTGCTTTCCGTCATCCTGGGAGCGAGCTCGAAGACCAGGGCCGCCGCCGAGCAGGCGTCGGGCGTTCGCCAATATCTCGGGCTCAACACGATTGCGGCGATCGCAGCGGGAATTTTCGCGTCGGTCCTGGTCGCTCTGCTGTCCATCGCCTGGAACAGGGCGTTCGCACTCGAGGCTGGCGCCGATCATCTGCCCTGGAAAGTCGTGCTCATAGCCGGCGTCGCGCTTGGAGCACTGATCTATGCAGCCTCGCATGTCCTCAGCATCAACCGCTACTCGCTCCACAGCCTCTACCGGAACCGACTGGTTCGCGCCTTTCTCGGTGCGTCGCGCAAAGAGAAGGACCGCGACAAGACCAAGAACGCCTTTACGGATTTCGACGGCCGCGACAGCCCGTATCTGCATGAACTCTGGGAGCATGGCGTTGCACCGACGGGGGCCAATTGGAAGCCGTTCCACGTCATCGGCGCGGCACTCAACCTCGTGTCGTCGAGAAATCTGGCATGGCAAGAACGGATGGCGGCGCCCTTCACGTTCTCGCCGCTCCATTGCGGCAGCGGCAGCGCCGTATTTTCGGACGGTGCCTACCGGACGACCTACGCGACGACCAAGCAGCCCCGGCCCTACGGCGGAATGCTCACCCTTGGGACCGCCATGGCGATTTCAGGCGCGGCAGTCAGTCCGAGCATGGGCTACAACTCGTCGCCGGGCGTCGCTTTCCTGATGGCGCTGTTCAACGTGCGCCTTGGCTGGTGGCTGGCCAACCCGCGCGGCGACAATGCCTACTACGCGGAGGTCAAGCCGACAGATGCGCTCCGGCCGTTCTTCATGGAGATGTTCGGCCTGACCAGCGAGACCGAGCGCTGGGTCTACCTGACTGACGGCGGGCACTTCGAGAATCTCGGCCTCTACGAGATGGTCCGCCGGCGCTGCCGCGTGATCGTTGTCAGCGACGCCGGCTGCGACCCCGATTATTCCTTCGAGGATCTCGGCAACGCGCTGCGCAAGATCTGGATCGATCTCGGCGTGCGCATCGACCTGCGTGGCCTCGACCTGCTCAAGAAGCGCTTCACGGAACGTCCAAGCCCTGCAACGAAAGCGCCTTATTGGGCGGTCGGCGATATTCTCTATGGCGAGGCCGATGGCGGCAAGTCGCAAAACGGACTGCTGTTGTACTTCAAGTCGGGCCTGCACGGCACGGAGCCCATGGGCGTCCTGAGCTACGCGATATCCCACCCGACCTTTCCGCACGAGACGACGCTGAATCAATTCTTCACGGAGTCGCAATTCGAGAGCTACCGCATGCTCGGCTACGAGATCGCGGAAAGCGCATTCGAAGCCGGAGGTGGCCTTTCGACCGGCACGTCCACCAAGGCGCCGCCGACTTTCGTCTCGATCATCAAGAACCTCTAGGACCGGATCGCAAGGTCATAATCCGGGATATGGGGCCTGCCCTTCCCCAACCGCTGCTGCGGATGCTTGAGTTCATATTCACTGACTATCGCTTGAGCACCCACGGAGCGTGTGATACATAGATCGCTCGGGACATTGACAACCGCCCGATGAGCTCCCGCAGCCAAGTGTTGTTTCGCTCCAATATGGAGGTGAAACATGTCTTGCGGCAGCACTACTTCCAATTCCGCTTACATCATCAACCCGCCCTCACTGCCTCTTCCCGACCTGCGATGGTGGAAGCTTCCACTTGTGTGGCTGGCTGGAATGGCGTGCGCGTGGGAACGACGGCGCCAGTACGGGGAACTTCTCGAACTCGATGATCGGCTGCTCGCCGACATGGGCCTATCGAGGAGCACTGTTGAAGAGGTGCGCAGGTCTCCGTTGTATCTCGAAGCGTGGCACCACAGCCTGTAAGGGGCCAAGGTCCCGAGGTGGCGTCACAAGCGCCTGACAGCGACGACTAAGCTCGTTGGATGGGCCGAGCTCTTCGCGAGACTCATCTTCGTTGCAAACGGGTTGAGGGGTTTCGTGTTGCTCGACCCACCCGACGAGCTGAAAGTTCGGACGCCACAATCTCGAATAGCCAGGCCTGCCCTTCCCCCATTGGCACCGTCCCCTCGATCATGTACCCCAGCCAAAACCTTCACGGGACGGGACACTCATGGGGACCGCAGCCACTGACGAGGCGGGAAGCGCCACCCGCGCGCTGATCTTCGCGCTGGTCGCGCTCGCCTGCGGTCATATGCTTTCGACCTTGCTGCGCACCATTCCGGCCATCAGCCTCGACCTGATGGCGGCGGACTTCCATATCGAGCCGCAGGCGCTGGCGAGCCTGACCTCGGTCTATCATTTTGCCTTTGCCGCCGCGCAGATTCCGGTCGGCGCGGCGATGGATCGCTTCGGCGTGCGGCCGGTGTCGCTCGCCCTGCTGGCGGGAACCGTGTTCGGCGCGGTCGCGTCCGGCTTCGCGACAGGCCCCGAGAGCTTTGCGGTCGGCCAGCTCATGCTCGGCGTCGCCACCTCGGGCATGCTGATGTGCCCGATGACGCTCGCGGCCAAGCAATTGTCGGCGGCGCGATTTGGACTGTGGTCGGGCGCGATCCTCTCGATCGGCAATATCGGCATGCTGCTGTCGTCGAGCCCGCTCGCCTTCGTGGTCGACACCTGGGGCTGGCGTGCCGGGTTCTGGGTCTCCGCAGCTGGCGGCGTCGTGGTGGCGCTCGCAGTGTTCGCGCTGGTGCCGAACCAGCCGGCCGAGCACAAGGACCATTCCTCGCCGATGGCGCAGATGATCGAGGTGCTCAGGCTCGGCCTGTCGCGGCCGCTGCGCGGCCTGATCGCGCTGGCGCTGGTGTCGCTGGCGAGTTCGCTGGTGCTGCGCGGCCTGTGGGGCGGACCATGGCTGATGGAGATCAAGGGACTGACGCGGGTCGAGGCCGGCAACCAGCTCGGTGCTTTCACGCTCGCGATGATCGTGGGGCCGCTTCTCATCGGCATGATCGACCGCAGGATCGGCCGCCGCCGCGAGCTGGTGGCCGGCACTCACGCGTGCGCGGCGCTGCTGCTTGCGCTGATGGCGTTGGGAGCCCCGCACTTTGCCGTTGCATGGCTGTTCGGCGTGACCGTCATGCCGCCGCACTACGATCTGGCACTGTTCGTGCTCATCGGGCTCTTCACCTCCGCCCAGCCGCTGCTGTTCGGCATGTCCAGGCAACTCGTCGACGCGCAGGTCGCGGGAAAGGCACTCGCTGCCGTCAATCTCGCCTTCTTTCTCGGCACCGCGCTGATGCAGTCCGTCACCGGCGCGGTGGCGGCGCTCGCGGGGCTGCCGGCCGTACTGCTGTTCATGGCGGCGGCGCTGGCGTTCGGCGTGCTGATCTTTTTGACTTATACGTCGCCGCGTTCGTAGGATGGGTAGAGCGCTTCGCGAAACCCATCATCTTCGCACACGGGTCGATGGGTTTCGCTTCGCTCTACCCATCCTACGAGCCTGCGCCGCTACCTGCATCAAGGGAATTCCAGTCCATGCCTGTCGACACCAAAGCCGCCACCGATCGCCTCATGCGCTTCCTCTCCGTCGAGGGCGTCACCGGACAGGAGGCGGCGATCGGGCGGGAGCTCACCGCCGCGCTGAAGCAGAGCGGCGTGCCGGCGAAGGCGATCCGGCTCGACGACGCCAACACCCGCATTCCGGTGCCGACCGAGACCGGCAACCTCATCGTCGACCTGCCCGGCCGCGGCGCGCTGCACAACCAGCCGCGCATCATGTTCATGACCCACATGGACACCGTGCCGCTGTGCGCCGGCGCCAAGCCGAAGAAATCGGGGCGCAAGATCGTCAACGAGGCGAAGACCGCGCTCGGCGGCGACAATCGCTGCGGCTGCGGCGTGCTGGTGACGCTGGCCGCCGAACTCGAAAAGCAGAAGCTCGATCATCCGCCGATCACGCTTCTGTTCTGCGTGCGCGAGGAGAGCGGGCTCTACGGCGCGCGCCACGTCAAGCTCGACGAGCTCGGCTCGCCGGTGATGGCGTTCAACTACGACGGCGGCTCGGCCTCCAACGTGATCATCGGCGCGGTCGGGGCCGACCGCTGGACCGTCGAGATCTTCGGCCGCGCCTCGCATGCCGGCGTCGCGCCGGAGCGCGGCATCTCCTCGACCATGATCATGGCGCTCGCCCTTGCGGACGCGAAGGCTGGCGGCTGGTTCGGCAAGGTGGTGAAGGGCAAGCAGCAAGGGACGAGCAATATCGGCCCCGTCACCGGCGGCGAAGGGCGCCCCGCGGGCGATGCCACCAACGTCGTCACCGACTACGTGCATGTGCGCGGCGAAAGCCGCAGCCACGACGGAAAATTCTTCAAGGAGATCACGAAAGCCTACAAGGCCGCGTTCGAGAAGGCGGCCAAGAAGGTGACGAATGCGCAAGGCAAGTCCGGCAAGGTCAAGTTCAAGGCCGAGACCGACTATTACCCGTTCCGCATGAAGGACAACCTCCCCGTCGTCAAACGCGCGATCGAGGCGGTGTCCGCGGTCGGCGGCACCCCGAATGTCCGCGCCGCCAATGGCGGCCTCGATGCCAACTGGATGGTCCGCCACGGCATTCCGACCGTGACCTTCGGCGCCGGCCAGAACGAGGCGCACACGGTCGACGAATGGATCAATCTCGACGAGTACGACCGCGCCTGCGCGCTGGCCGTGCAGCTTGCGACGATGCGGTGAGCATGTGAGCCTGCAGGATGGGTCGAGCGCAGCGAAATCCATCCTACGAACCTCCGCCAACCGACACGAGAGATCCGTATCTTGACACCCGAACTGCACCAGAAACTGACCGCGTGGCGCCGCCATTTGCATGCCCATCCCGAACTGTCGCTCCAGGAGAAGGCGACCGCGGCCTTCGTGCAGGACAGGCTCGCCGAGCTCGGCATTCCCTTCGAGGCCGGCATCGGCGGCCACGGCGTCGTCGCGACCTTGACGCGCGGGCACGCGCAGGGTCGCGTCGGCCTGCGCGCCGACATGGATGCGCTGCCGATCACCGAGGATACCGGCCTGCCCTACGCCTCGACGACATCAGGCGTGATGCATGCCTGCGGCCATGACGGGCACACCGCCTCGCTGCTCGGCGCCGCGGCGCTGCTCGCCGCCGACACCAGCTGGAGCGGCACGGTCGATTTCATCTTCCAGCCGGCCGAGGAAGGCTATGGTGGCTCGCGCGCGATGGTCGGCGCCGGGCTGTTCGAGCGCTTTCCGATGGACCGGGTGTTCGGCTTCCACAACTGGCCGGGCCTTGCCGCCGGCACCATCGCGGTGCATGACGGCGTCGTCATGGCCTCCGGAGGACGCGTCACCATCACCATCGAGGGCCATGCCGGGCACGCCGGCATGCCGCATCTGACGCGCGATCCGGTCATGGCGGCCGGTCATCTCATCGTGGCGCTGCAGTCGATCGTGTCGCGCAGCGTCGATCCGCTCGACACCGCCGTGCTCTCGCTGTGCACGATCGAGGGCGGCACCGCACCGAACCAGATCGCGGGCAAGGTCGCGATCCGCGGCACGCTGCGGTTTCATCGCGAGGCGGTGAAGGACGTCCTCCTCGCGCGGATCGGCGAGATCTGCGCCGGCGTCGCCACAAGCTTTGGCGTCAAGGTCACGCCCGAGATCGTCATGGGCGTCGGCGTCGTGGTCAACACGCCTGATGAGGCGGGCCTTGCGCGCGCCGCCGCGGAGAAGGTGCGGGCCGAGGTCAGGCGCGACCTTGCGCCCAGCATGGCCGGTGAGGATTTCGCCTTCTACCTCAAGCAGCGGCCCGGCGCGTTCGTCTGGATCGGCAACGGCGACTTGCGCGACGGCGCCGAGCTGCACGGCCCGCGCTACGATTTCAACGACGCGATCCTTCCCGTCGCATCGGGCTGGATGGCCGAGGTCGCCAAGACGGCGCTGGCGTCGAACTAGCACGGGGAGGCGGCGGGCCCTGTGCACGCCGCCATCCGGCATGATCAGCAGCCGCGGCAGATGATCAGCTTGCGGTCGATTTCGGCGTCGAGCCGTCGCAGCTCGACGTCGACGGGCGCAGCCTGCACAGGCTCGGACAAATCGTCGGGCCGCGGCTGCCGGTGCCCGATGGGTGCTTGCCGGAAAAGGTCTGCGAATTTTGTCGGTGGAGGATTGCCGGGCGAGGCGATCCGCGTGGGGGCGCTCCCTCCTGCCCTGAGACTCGAAACCGGCCAGAACAACAACGCAGCTGCGACGGTGGTCACGCCAAGTCTGATTGACATCATCTGTCTCCTATCGCGGTGACGCCTGCGCATTCGCAACTTGCGAACACGCGCCTGCGAAGAATAGGAGATCCCGGCTACCCGGCCATTTCGCCGGCAGTGATATCGCGTTACCACTGCAACCGCAGGCCTTGTCGTCGCGGGCCGGCGGGCTAGCAAGCCCCGGCGGCTCGCCGCAATCTTCCGCTCGTGGCCGACGAGACGAGGCTCCGCGCCAGCGCGCTGGCGAGCTCCGCCGACGCCAGCGGGTGATGGACGAGCTCGGTAATGCCGGATGTCTTGAGCGACGGCATCGCCAGGTCGCGCGTCGAGGGCGCAGCGAGGATGATCGGCAGGGCCGGCGCCGCATCATGCAACGCTGCCGCGAGATCGAGCGAGGAGCCGCCCGGCAGATGACACACCAACGCCGCGTCGAACCGGGCGTGCGCGGCCCGGCAGGCGGCGATCGCCTCCGCCAACCCGGTGAAGCCCACGGGTTCATAACCCAGCGCTGCGAGGATTTCCTCATAGCGCAACAGGCGGCGGCGGTCGGTGTCGATGACGAGCACGGTTTCGCCGGCCCCAAGGAACGCTGGATCCGAGCCGTGTTGAGCGGGCTGCGGCTCGACGGGCTCGCCCGATGGCAGCCAGATGTCGAAGCGCGTGCCGGCATCCGGCCTGCTCTGCACTGCGACGGCGCCGCCATGCTGCTCGACAATCTCGCGAACCGTCGCGAGCCCGAGGCCGTTACCGTCCGGGCGGGTGGTGAAGAACGGCTCGAAGATCCGCTCCAGCGTCGCCTCGTCCATGCCCGGCCCGGGATCGGCGACCGAAATGACGGTGAATCGGCCGGGACCGACCTCGCTCCGCCCGATCGACAACGGCTTGGCGAGATCATGCGCCTTGATGCGGAGCTCGATACGGCCGGGCTCCTTCATCGCCTGCGCCGCGTTGTTGCACAGGTTCAGGATGACCTGCTGCAATTGGGCCGACTCGCCCGTCACGATGGCAATGTCGGCGGTCTCGTCCACTTCGAATGTGACGTGCGAAGGCAGCGATGCGGCCAGCAGCGATCTGGTTTCGTCGACCAAGGTCCTGAGGCAAACGCGCTCCCGCCTGCCCTCGCCGCGGCGCCCGAAGCCGAGAATCTGTTCGACCAGCTCACGCGCCCGCTCGCCGACCCGGCGGATTTCGGCGAGACTCGCGGCCGGCCGGCTTCCCGGCGCGACCCGCGCATCGGCCATTTCGGCATGGCCGAGAATGGCGCCGACGATGTTGTTGAAGTTATGGGCGATGCCGCTGGCAAAGGTCCCGATGGTCTCCATGCGACGCGCCTGTTGCAGGCTCGCCTGGAGGCGCTCCTTCTCCCCTTCGAGGCGGGCCCGCCGGATCGCGTTGCCGATGGCGTCAAAGGCCATGCGAAACAGCGAGACTTCGGACCAATATGCGAGCGCGCCTCCGCGCACCGCATCGAAGCCGAGAATTCCATCGCGGCTTCCGTAGGCCGCCATGATGCACAGCCAGCCGCTCACACCCGCCTCGGTGAGCATCGCGTCATGGGGATGCGAGGCGTTCATCCTGGGGATATAGACGATGCCGTCTTCGCCGCCGTCCAATCGCGGTGCGAGGCTCAGCACCCGCTCCGGCCAGCCGGACTCGAATGCGATGCCGTCGCGCGACCACCGATAGGTGTGCATCGTGGTGCCGACCACGCAGGCAAAATAGGCCCTGTCAGCGCCGATGCATCCGGCTAGCTGGCGAAGCGCCATCTCGACATCCGCATCGATTCCGTCGTTGCTCGAATTGATGAACAGCATCGAGATATTGGCGATCACGTGTTCGAATGCGGCGCGACGGCGCAGCGCCATGGCCCGTTTGCGCAACAGCATTCCGAAATAGATGATGCCGGAGAGCAGGAGCAGCGAGGTTATATATTGCAGCAACCGCGTCTTGCGCGCCGAGGCGCGCGCGGCAAGCTGGCGCTTCAGGATCACAGCCAGCATCGCATCCTGCTCGCGGTTGTTGGATTCGGCGACGAGCGTCTTCAGGATCGTGTCGATGTCAGGCAGAAGGTCGTGCAGCATCTGTCCGTGGAGCAGCAGCGCGTGGACCGAATCCGTCTCCGCCGGCGGCGCTTGAAGTTGCGCCAGCTCTTCCAGTCGGTCTTCGACCTGGCGCGCTGCGGCATCCGACGTATCGAGCGTCAGGCGGAGCATGGCTGCTGCCAGCGCGGAGGCGGCCGTCACCAGCGGCCGGGACTCCGATGCGGCCAATCTGTCGCTGAACAGGCCGAAATAGGCAAAGGAATTCTGCAGCAACGCGTTCCTGCTCTTGAACCGTTCGATCAGGCTCTCCTGCCGGTCGGCACGCGCCGACAGAACATCGATCACCCTGGTTTGCTCGGCGTCGAGGCCTGCCGTGTCGCGCAGCCGCGTCAGGGCATCGTCATAGGCATTTACCATATGCACCAGCGCGTCATAGTTGCGCGACAGGCCGGCACGCGCGGTGAGGACCTCCCTGGTCATCCCGCGTTCGAACCGGGTGAAATCCCCGAGCGCGCGAAGCTGGCTGTCATAACGCGCCGAGTTGATGTTCAGCCCGTGCAGCAGCAACCAGGTGAGAAGCCCGAGCACGAACGCGACGCTGATCACGGCGGGAGCGGATTTCACGGCGAGCCTCCGACGGGCGCGCCGCGATAGGTCCCGGTCAAGCTGTTGAGAAAGGCGACGAGCGCCTTGACCTGCTGGTCTGTCAGCGTCGCGTTCAACTGGGCCAGCGCCATCTTGCGAACCGCGTCATCGAGCGTCGGCGCGCTGCCGTCATGAAAATACGGCGCGGTCGTCGCGACGTTGCGCAGGCTCGGCACGCGCAGGATCCTGGGCTCGGGCGACGCGAGGGGATGGAATATGCCGTGCCGCTCGAACAGATTGCCGCCGACGTTGACGCCCTGATGGCAGGCGGAGCAACCCAGCGATTTGAACAGGCGGTATCCGTCCAGCTCGCCGGCCAAAAGGGCTGCGTCGTCGCCCTTCAGCCAGCGATCGAACCTGCTGCCCGGCGTGACCAGCGTGCGTTGAAAGCTCGCCAGCGCGTCGACGACATCGGCGCCTTCCGGACGGCGGCCATAGGCCGCGACGAAACGATCGCGCATGTCGGGATCGGCATCGAGCTTTGCGGCAACCTCCGCCGCGCTGCTGCCCATGGTGTGCTGGCTTTGCAGCGATGCCTCGATATCGGCCTCGAGGGTACGGAATTTTCCTTCCCAGCCGAAACGAAAGCTGAGCGTCGAATTGAAGACGGTGAGCGTGTTGAGCGCAAGCTCCGCCCCGTTGAGGCCGACATCGTGCCGCTTCTGGCTCGCGCCGTTCGTCGCGATATCGTGACAAGATTGGCAGGCGCGGGAATTGTCATGCGAGACCCGGCGATCGCCAAACAGCTTCTCGCCAAGGGCGACCTTGAGCGGGTCGGCGGCAGGGGCCGCGGGAATTGGCGTGATCGGCTCCCCGCGGTCAAATGCGTGCGCCGACGGCGGCTGCGACGGCGCGGGCGTGACTTCCACGCAGCACAGCAGCACCGCGCAAATGGCGATCAAGCCACCCCGATAGCCGGCGCCTGGTCCGGCTCCGCGAAAT
The DNA here is from genome assembly GCF_054062495.1 of Bradyrhizobium sp. USDA 3311. Classification (NCBI taxonomy): domain Bacteria; kingdom Pseudomonadati; phylum Pseudomonadota; class Alphaproteobacteria; order Hyphomicrobiales; family Nitrobacteraceae; genus Bradyrhizobium; species Bradyrhizobium sp. USDA 3311. The sequence goes on from NZ_JBSSFI010000001.1 coordinate 8,149,466, forward strand.
CCAGTCAATCGTCGCACCGTCAGTGATATGGGGGCGGGAGCGAAAGCAACCGCGCCTCTTCAAGGGCTTTTGATCGAGGCTCGATGATTTCGTGAATGCGGCGATCGCCGGATCCGGAAACGGAGGCCGCACCAGATCATCGAACGAGGCACGGCGCGAAACAGGCCCAGTCCGGCGAAGGCAAGGTAGAGCGCCTCAGCAATCATGGCAGTACCTCACCATCCCCTCGATCTCCGACCGGCCGTGGATTCCGAGATCGCGCAATGTCCGGTCGTCGAGCTCCTTGAGAGCGGCAACAGCTCGTCTGATCTCGCGTTCCCGGCGCGCGTGCGACAGCAAGACCGTCAACGTCTCACCGGCCGAACGCAGCGGACTCCAGCGACGCTCCGGTTGCACCTCGAATCGCCGGGAGCGACCGAGTTCGACGACATTGCCGCTGCTCTCGGCCCCGTCGCTGCCGCGGCCCTGCACCGGTTCCGCCGGCTCGCTTGCGTTGGGCTGCGACTGCCAATCCCTCCGTGCCGCCAGTATTGCGTGAACCGGCATGGCCGCGGTCGGATGCAACGCGGCACCATAGAGGGCAAACCCTTCCATGAAGAAGGTAAGGACCGCCCACCAGAATGTGCTGAGCTCCTGGCCCGGCTGCGCAGCCGGCGGCGCCGAATCCGAACCGATGTCGGCGAGGCCCTGCCGCGCGGTGCCGCCAGAACCGAGACGGGCCATCCCGCGGCCATCGGACCAACCTTGCCCATCGGGCTCCGCGTCACCCGGCCGGACAATACGGATGACACCGTGAGAATGCGTCTTCATCGTAACTCTCCCACACGCTGTTCGTGGGAGACTATGTGCCGGCCGGCTGTTACGCCGAGATCACCGCCACAGGCAAAGGGGTTACAATTGCAATCCGGCGGCCGCCACATTGCTCGAACATGATCTCCGCGCAGACGCGTTCCGTGTTTGTCGCGAGGGAAGACCGCCGCACACTTCGCGCTAACGTGACCCTTCGGGTCCGGATCTTGCCCTAGAACGGATCTACGGGAACCGCGAAGACATAGCCGACGCCGCGCTCGGTCTGAATGACGCGCGGCGCACTCGGATCGACCTCCAGCTTGCGCCGCAGCCGCAGCACTTGAACATCGATGCTGCGATCGAAAATGTCTTCGTGGATGCGGGTGGCCTGAAGCAGATGCTCGCGGGTCAGGGGTCGCTGCGGCGCCTCGAGGAAGGCCAGCAGCAAGGCATACTCTCCCTTGCTGAGCGGTACCGGCGCTTCGCTCGGATCGATGAGCTTTCGGCCGCGGCGTTCCAGCTTCCAGCCGTTGAAGCGATAGCCGCCGCGCTCGGGATCCCGGGCGCGCGCGGCACGGCCCATCTCCTGCCGCCGCAACACCGCCCGGACGCGCGCCAGCAGCTCTCTCAAGGAGAACGGCTTGATGATGTAGTCGTCAGCGCCGAGCTCGAGCCCGACGATGCGATCGATCTCGTCGGGGCGGTGGCCGGTCGTGATGATGACAGGCACGTCGGAATGCGACCGGATTTCCCGCAGCAGGTCCAGGCCGTCTTCCTGACCGAGGCGAAGGTCGAGGATGATCAGACTGGGCTGACCGGCCTCGAGATAGTGGTACAGTTCAGACCGGTTGGACGCCGCCCTGGTCGGGACATTGTGCTCCTCCAGATATCTGATCACCATCTGCCGCAAGGTGGGATCGTCATCGACAACAACGATGTGGCCAACATCTGCAAGCATACTTCACTCTCAAAATCCGTCGTCACCAACCGGGTCACGTTCAAGATTCGCAATCACTCGGAATAATATGGGGGACAGCAAAAGCGTCGCCATGCGACGACAACGTTCATGACCACTTGATGATGCCGTAACCCGGTATTTCTGCGGCCAACTCCGCCGGATGTCGCAGACGTGAATAATTGTGATCCTAGCAAATGCTACTTTTGAGCGATTCCAATGCGCCGGCGTGCGAGATCGTTCGTCGGCGACGAGGTGACTGTTCGGCAGTGACGACGACTGCAGTGACGACGACTGCGCGAGCGATGGCGAGAAGACTGCCAACATTTTCCTGCGCGCGCGACGTCGACTTCGCCTGCGCGTGAGCTTTTGCCGTTGCGCGTATCCGGCGTGCGAACGACAGTGTTGCAGCCGGGAAAGATCGGCCGCAACAGATCGTTTGTCAGGATATGTCAGGAGCGCGGGAGACCCGCCAGGTACAGGTAGATCGCAGCGAGGTCGTCGTCGTCCATCCGCCCGATCGGTCGCCACGGCATCTGGTCGTCGAGCCGATGTCCGTTCGGATCGACACCCGTGCGCATGGTCGAGATGAACTGCGCCTGGCTCCAGTCTTTGACGATACCGAGGTCGGGTCCGAGCGGAGGCAATTGGCCGGGCACGCCACCGGAGAGATCCTTGCCATGACACTCACGGCAATCCTGATAGGACAGCAAGTACCTGCCGTAGCGCGCCGTCGGCCCCTTCGGCGGCGCGGTGATCACACCGGTGAAGACCGGCTTTGCATCCGGCAACAGGCCGGCGCCCAGCATCGCAAGGCCCAGCACGCTGAAGCGATCCGGTGGATCCGGGGTCTCCTCACCACTCGCGGGCAAGGCGCGGATGTAGGCGATCACGGCCTTGGTGTCGTCGTCGCTCAGCCGGCCGGCATTGGTAAAGGACATGATCGCGAGCCATCGCCCCCGCGCATCGACGCCATTGCGAATGGCGCGAAAGATCTCGCCGTCGGACCAATGCTTCAGGACCCCGGCGGGAGTCAAATTGGCGGGCACGAACGAGCCGATCGGAAGTGGAAGATCCTCGCCGACGTCGCCGCCACCCAACAGCACACCGCTTTTCGAGTGACACCCGGCGCAGAAGCCGTCGGCGACCGCCCTGCCGCGGGCGATGCGTTCCGGTGTCGCCTCGACCTGGAGATCGGGGACCGGCGCGGAGCGCGCGTGCTGCTTGACGATGCCCGCTGCGGTCAACGCGCTTACGCCGGATAGCGGGACGATAAGCGCCGCCGCCAGCACCACGCCACCCCACTTCACCAGCGGATTCTGTGCCCGCAGGGCGCAAGCACCCGACCAGACCAGGAGCACGATGAAAGCAACCATCGCGATCAGGGCGACAATATTCTGCATGACGTTTTCCTCAACGAATTCTGCGTGGTCAAGACCGCGCGCTATCTCGGTCGTCAATAATCGGCTTCGGCCAAAATCGCCGCCGAATGTCGCGGCGCGCCAAACGGCGTTCTGCCGGGTTACGAGCGCGGCATTACCGCTCCGTTTCACGGCCGGCCGCTCGCGTTACAACCGTAGTCCTCGCGCGACTGCACCATCTTCGCCGGCACGTCGGCCTTGGCCGCGCCACGATGCGTTGCCGACGTAACCATTTGGCGGCCATCGGAAGCCTTGGTGTAACCGCGATCCCTTCAATTCCCTCTTGCTCACGAGAGCGGCCGCCCGGTGGCGACCGCGCATCGATCATCAAGAGGTCATCTCCCATGAAGATTCTTATCGCTTCGACGCCTGCGACGGGTCATCTCAATCCGATGCTGGCAATCACGCGGATCCTGGTCGCCGAGGGTCATGAGATTGCTTTCATGACCGGCACCGCCTTTCGCGCCCGCGTCGAGGCCAGCGGCGTCAAGTTCTTTCCCCTTCCCGAGGGCGCTGACTTCGATCCGAACGACGTCTTCTCGCGGGTCCCCGAACTCAAGACCATCCCGCCGGGGCTGGAGTGGTTCCGCGTCGCCTGCGAGCGCATCTTCGTCGACGCCATTCCGGCCCAGCACCAGGGGCTGCTGCAGGCGTTGCAGCAATTCCCGGCCGATATCATCGTCGGCGACGACATGCTGTTCGGCGTGCTCCCGATGCTGCTCGGACCGCGCTCGCAGCGGCCCCCCATCGCGCTCTGCGGCACCTCGTTCCTGCATTGGGCGCGTGAGGACGGTGCGCCGAACTTCCTCGGCTTGCCGCCAGCACGGACCGACGACGAACGCGATCATTATGCGGCCATGGCGCGGGACTTCGATGCGGCGGTCGATCAGCCGGTGTCACTGCGCCTGAACCGGACCCTGAAGGGCCTCGGCGTCGGACCGATAGCAATGCCGCTTTTCCATTCCGTGGTCGCTCTCGGCGACGCCTATCTGCAATTGTCGGTGCCGAGTTTCGAATTTCCGCGCGAGATCCCGTCCTCCGTGCATTTCGTCGGCACGCCTCCGATCATTGCCAACCAGGTCCCACCGCCGTCATGGGCCGAGGAGCTCGATGGTACACGCAAGATCGTTCTGGTGACGCAGGGAACGGTGGCCAACCACAATTTCAATCTGCTGGTCGCCCCGACACTGGCGGCGCTGGCCGACGAGCCCGACATCATGGTGATCGCGACCGCAGGCGGCCGCCCGGTGGACGCCATTCCCGGCAAGGTCCCGTCGAACGCACGCATCGCGAGCTACCTGCCGTTCGAATGGCTGCTGCCGAACGTCGACGTGCTCGTCACCAATGGCGGCTATGGCAGCGTCAATCAGGCCCTGAGCTTCGGCATCCCGCTGGTCACCGCGGGACTGACCGAGGACAAGGCCGACGTCAACGCGCGGGTCGCATGGTCCGGCGTCGGCATCAACCTTGCGACCAACGAGCCGACTCCGCAGGCCCTGCGCGAGGCGGTGCGGACGGTGCTCGACCAACCGCGCTATCAATTCCGCGCAACGCAGATCGCGGACGAGTTCGCCGAGATCGACACGCGGACGGAAATTCTCCGGGTCATCGGCGAGCTCGTGACCGACGAGACGGAAGTGTCACGCCTGCGCGCAATCGCAGCGAGCCAGGGACGGCGCTCCGGCCGGCGTGCCTGATCGCACGTCTGAACGGAGCGATGGAGGGCGGAGCGACCGCGCTCCGTCGCTCCGTAGAAGTTCGTCACATGTCACCGGATGCTCGCCCATGCGAATCGAACCAGACACCTTTGCATTCACGCTGCTGCTCGGCCTTCTTGCGGCCGTGCCGTATTCCGGCATCGACATCAACCTGCCGGCCCTGGCCGCCACCGGCGCCACACTGGGCGTGAGCGCGTCGGATGTCGGGTTGACGATGAGCGCCTTCATGCTCAGCCTCGCCACCGCGCCGCTGATCTACGGACCCGTCTCGGACCGCCTTGGCCGCAAGCCTGTTCTGGGCTTCGGCCTCGCGCTGTTCGTCGCCGCCAGCGTCAGTTGTGCGTTTGCCTCCTCGCTGCCGGTTCTGCTGCTCGGCCGTTTCGTTCAAGGCATCGGCGCCGCCGCAACCGCCACGACCTTTGCCATCATCCGCGATCTCTTCGACGGCGACGCCGCGCGAAGCAAGATCGGCAGCATCATGGTCGCAGTCAACGTCGCGACCGTGATCGCGCCGACGGCCGGCGCGGCGCTGCTGGCGGCTGCCGGCTGGCGATCGATCTATGCAACCCAGGCCGCGATAGGTTTCATGCTGCTGGTGGTGGTGATGTTTCGCTTCGCCGAAACGGCGGCGATCGCGCCGTCCGGGCGCCTGGTGCCGTCCGCCGTGATCGACAGCTATCGCCGGGTGCTGACGCATCCGGTCTCGGTTGCCTACATCCTGGTCGGCGCCGCGGGCGGCGCGACGGTGTTTGCCTACGTCACCGGCGCCTCGCTGTTCTTTGTCGGCACCGTCGGGCTCTCGCCCGAGCAATACGGCCTGATCTTCAGCGCCTGCTCGGCGTCCGTGATGGGCGGTGCCTTGCTCGACGGGCAGCTCGGCCGGCGCGGGATATCCTCAAGCCACATGCTCGCAATCGGGCTGGCGCTGTCGGCGGCGGCGAGCGTCGTGCTGCTCGGGATGACACTGACCGGCTGGATGCCCACGGCGCTTGTCGTCGCGCTGCTGATGGCGGTGGCACTCGGCTTCGGGCTCAGCGTGCCGAACGTGATGAGCGCGACGATGCAGCACCTCCCCGAGATCGCCGGCGCCGTCAGCGCGGCTGCCGGGAGCATTCAACTGATCGCCGGCGCCATATCGAGCGGGCTGGTGGCGGTTCGCTTCGACGGACGGACTGCGCTCTCGATGACGGCGGTCATGGCAGCGTCGTCGCTCCTCGCGCTGGTCCTGTATTGTCTGGTCGCGCGTTCCGCCGACCGTCGACTGCGATCGCAGGTGATCGATGCCAGCGAAGCGATCCGCAGCTCCACGAGCTCTTAAGGTTCGCAGGACGCCGATGCTGAAGGACCCGGCGCGCGCCGACGCCAAAGGGGGTTTCATCGCCGAACAAATCTAGCGCGGATGGTTGAACAGGTCCGTCGTGGCGTCGTCGACGGCGATGTCGACCAGCGCGGGGCCGCCCGAGGCCAATGCTTCGGCGAGACAGCGGTCGAGATCGGCGACGTCGGTTATGCGGCGGCCCGGGCAACCGTGCCCCCTGGCGAGCGCAACGAAGTCGAGCCCGGGCAGGTCGATTCCAGGCGGACGATGCGCCTGCATCAGCTGGCTGAAGGCCCGCATCGCGCCATAGCCGGAATTGTTCATGATCACGAAAGTGATCGGCAGGCGACGCTGCGCCGCAGTCCAGATCGCCTGGATGCAGTACATCGCCGATCCATCGCCGATCAGGGCGACGATGCGACGGCCCGGCCGCGCCAGCGCCACGCCAATGGAGGCCGGCAGGCTGTAGCCGAGCCCTCCGCTTGCCATGGTGTAGAAGCTGTCCGCGCCCGGCCGCGGCAGGAACTGCTGGATGGCGGGACGATGCGACGGCGCCTCCTCGACCACGATCGCATCGCGCGGCATCAGCGCCGACAGCCGGCTCAGCGCATAGGCCGGAGGAATCGGATTTTGCGCGGCGGGAACGGCAGGCCGGGTCCGCGCGGCCGGCCCCTCGCGCTTGGCGATGTCGGGCAGCGCCGAACGAAGCGCGACGAGCGCCTTCGGGAGCGTGCTGATGATGGTGTCACCGACCGCCGCGGCCGCGGCCTCGGCCGGATCGTCGGTGATCTGCCAGACCGGCGTTCCGTCGTCGAGCAATTCGCATTGTCCTTCGACGTGGAAGGTGAACACCGGCGCTCCGACCACGACGATCAGATCGACGCCGCGCAAGGCGCGCGCGAGCCCTCCGGGCGCTGCCGGAAGGAAGCCTGCGAATTGCGGATGCAATTCCGGAAAGCTCGAACGGCTCGACATCGGGCTTGCCCAAACCGCCGCCCTCGCCTGTTCGGCGACCGCGACCATGGCATCGACGCAGCCGTTGCGATCGATCTCGGGTCCGACGACAAAGGCAGGCTTGCTGGCCGCTGCGATGGCTGCGCCGAGCCGGACGATCGCCGCCGGATCGGGCGCAAACTCCGTTGCGATGTGGCGCACCGGCGGCGCGACGGCCGCCCGCGCCCAATCATCCGACGGCACCGACACGAATGTCGGGCCGCGCGGATGCTGCATGGCGGTGAGGAAGGCCTGCGCAATGGCCGCGGGCACATCTTCCGCCCGCGCAGGTTCCGAACTCCACTTCACATAGGGCCTCGGAAACTGCTCGGCATCCTCCGCGAAGAGATAAGGCCGCATCCGCAGCAGGCTGCGCGCCTGCTGGCCCGCCGTGACGACCATCGGCGTCTTGTTGCGGAACGCGGTGAAGAGATTGCCGAGGGCGTGGCCGAGCCCGGCCGCCGAGTGCAGGTTGACGAAGGCCGGACGCCCGGTCGCCTGCGCATAGCCGTCGGCCATGCCGACGACGCAGCCTTCCTGCAGGCCGAGCACGTAATCGATGTCGTCGGGCCAGTCGCCGAGAAAGGCGAGCTCGGTCGAGCCCGGATTGCCGAACACACGATCGACACCGAAGGAACGAAGCACGCCGAGGGTTGCTTCCCGGACCGTCAGGACTTTTGAGTTCATGGGTTGATTTCCCGGCATGCTTCGCCGTGTGGTGACGCGATCAGAAGGGATAGTGCTGAGGCTGGGTCTCGATCGTGATCCAGCGCAGATCGGTGAATTCGGCGATCCCGGCCTGACCGCCGAAACGGCCGTAGCCCGATCCCTTCACACCGCCAAACGGCATCTGCGCCTCGTCGTGCACGGTCGGTCCGTTGACGTGGCAAATGCCGCTTTCGATGCGCTGGGCCACCGTCAGCGCCCGCGCGACGTCGCGGCCGAACACGGCGGCCGAAAGACCGTACTCGGTATCGTTGGCGAGGCGGACCGCATCATCCACGCCGCGCGCGCGGATCACCGACACGACGGGACCAAAACTCTCCTCGCTGTAGATGCGCATGCCCGGGACGACGCGGTCGAGCACGGTCGCGGGCACGACCGTTCCGGCCCGCTCTCCACCCGCAAGCTTGACGGCGCCCCTGCCGATCGCGTCATCGATCAGCGCAACGACATGCCTGGCCGGCGCCTCGTCGATCATCGAACCGATCACCACCGGCCCGGAGCGCGGGTCGCCGGCCGGAAGCGCACCGGCTTTCTTGGCAAGCTTAGCGGCGAACTGATCGGCCACGCTCTCATCCACGATCACGCGCTCGGTCGACATGCAGACCTGGCCCTGGTTGATGAAGGCCCCGAACGCCACGGCGGCGACCGCGGCATCGAGGTCGGCATCGTCGAGCACGACCAGTGGCGCCTTGCCGCCGAGCTCGAGCAGCACCGGCTTGAGGTGGCGGCCGGCGAGCTCGGCGATGACGCGGCCGACGCGAGTCGAGCCGGTGAAATTGATCCGCCGCACCGCCGGATTTGCAATGAGACGTTCCACCACCGCCGGCGCATCGGCCGGCGCATTGGTCAATACGTTCACGACGCCGGGCGGAAATCCCGCGTCCCTGAACACCTCTCCGATCAGCCGGTGCGTTCCCGGACAGATCTCGGAGGCCTTGAGCACCACCGTGTTGCCGCAGGCGAGCGGCGTCGCCACGGCGCGAACGCCGAGAATGATCGGAGCGTTCCAGGGCGCGATGCCGAGGCACACGCCGGCCGGCTGGCGGACGGCCATCGCCAGACATCCCGGCTTGTCGGACGGGATCACCTCGCCCGCGACCTGCGTGGTCAGCGACGCCGCCTCGCGCAGCATGCCGGTTGCGAGCTTGACGTTGAAGGCCGACCAGACTTCGGTGGTGCCGATCTCGGCCATCATGATCCGGATGAAGGCATCGCGCTTGGCCTCGAGCGCATCGGCGGCCTTCAAGAGCAGGGCGCGCCGCGCGTTCGGGCCGAGTGCCGACCACGCGGCGAGCGCGGCGGACGCCGCCGCCACCGCCGCGTCGGCGTCGGAAACCGTCGCGGCGGCCGCGCGGCTCGCGACCTCCTGCGAGAGCGGATTGCGCCGCTCGAATACCTTGCCGGTCGAAGCGGCCTGATCCCGCCCGCTGATGAGAAGATTGACGTCCATGAGAACCTCCCTGATGTTTGTGGCTGGGCTCAGCCGAGCAGCCGCGATTTGCTGGTTTCGTGCGCGAAGCCGAGCGCGATCATCGCTGCCAGCGCAAGCGCGACGTAGTATCCTGTGATCGCGTAGGTGGAGCCCGTCTGCGCGAACAGGCTGGTGGCGACGAGCGGCGCGATGCCGCCGCCGAGCACCGTGCCGAGCTGCTTTCCGATCGACACGCCGGTGAAGCGGATGCGGGTCGGAAACAGCTCCGGGAAATAGCTCCCTTCGGTGCCGAACATCAGGGGATGGATTACGCCTGCGGCCAATATCACCGCACAGGTCACCAGCAGCGTGTCACGGCTCGCGATCGCACCGTAGAATGCAAACATCGAGATGGTTGCGAGCGCGACGCCGGCAAGGAACAGGCGTTTGCGTCCGATTCGGTCGGACCAGGCCCCGATCAGGGGCATGGCCACGAGCCCGACGAGATTGGCGAACAGCACGGCCTGCGTGATCACGTCCTTCGGAACGCCGAGCTGGCGCGTCGCAAACGAGATGGTGAAGATGGCCGTCAGGTAGAAGTAGGACGTCTGCGCCATCTCGGCGAAGAACACGATGAGGATCGGCCGCCAATGTCCCTTCACCGCCTCGACGACAGGCACGGTTTCAGCCGGCCTCGCCTCGCGGAAGGTCGCGCTCTCCTCGATGCGCAAGCGCATGTAGACGCCGAGCGCGACCAGCACCGCGCTGATCAGGAACGGAACGCGCCAGCCCCAGGACAGCAGATCCGCCTCCGGCAGCCGCGAGATCGCCAGCGCCGCGAACGAGGCCAGCACGACGCCGACGGGTCCCGCGGCCTGGATCACCGCGGCAGAGAAGCCGCGCCGGTTGCCGGGCGCCGTCTCGATTGCCATGAGGATCGCCGCGGTCGATTCCCCGCCGAGCGCAAAGCCCTGGAGGAAGCGCAGCACGACGAGCGCGATCGTCGCGGCCACGCCCGCGCTGGCGTAGGTCGGCAACAGTCCGATCGACATGGTCGCAAGTCCCATCATCAGCAGCGTGCACAGCAGGACGGATTTGCGGCCCAGGCGATCGCCGAAATGTCCGAACACGATGCCGCCGAGCGGACGCGCCAGAAATCCGACGGCGAACGTCGCGAAGACAGCGATGGTCGCCGTGAGCTGATCGAATTTCGGGAAGAACAACTGATCGAACACCAGCGGCGCGATCAGGCCGTAGATGAAGAAGTCGTACCATTCGATCGCCGTGCCGATGGTGCCGGCGATCAGAATGCGCCAGCGGCCGCTCGCCGTCTGCGCGGTAGCGGCAGCGGTGGCGGCATGTTCGTCGTAGTCCTCGAATGCTCCTGTGGTCACGTTTTCCTCCTCCGTTGTCGTTGCTTGTTGTTATTGCGTTTGTTGTTATTGCCGTGCGGCCACGGGTTGGATGTGGCCGCGGGAACAGATCAGCTTGCCAGCCGCGCGCCATCGCCCGCGCCGTGCCCGAGCGCGCGGGCAAGAACGCGTCCGATCGTCCCGGCCTGCGACGCGCTGCCGCGCCAGGCCACGATCTGGTCCGGACGGATCAGAGCGAGGTCCGCCTCGTAGAGATCGCGCAGCGACTTCGGCAGCGTGACGAGCTTGACGTCGACGCCGAGCGCGCGGGCCGTCTCGCCGAGCGGAGCATGGCTGGACGTGACGTCGCCGAACTGGAGCAGCGTCCACTCGAAACCGAACAGGTCGTACAAGGACACGCCGTCGTCCAGCCACACATGCGGTGCGCGGCCGCCGGGACAGGCGCTCGGAACGTAGACATTCGCGGCGTCCGGCGGCGGCTGGCTGCCGTCGGAGACGATGATCGGCGAACCGTCGTAACGTCCGCCGAAGGTGATGCCGGGGATGTTGAACTCGGCGCGGGCGTGCTGCTCGAGATAGACGCCCGCGATCCGCCGCGCCTCGCCGCCGGCGTCAGTGGCGTCCTCGATCTCCGGCGCGGGCGCGAACAGGCCGAGGGAGTCGGCGAAGCGGCGCGCATAGTCGGTGTTGCGAAGCGCCACCGGACGCCGCTCGACCTCGTAGCTGTCGAGCAGCGCGGCCGGGCTCACGCCCTTGACGACGCTTGCGAGCTTCCAACCGAGATTGACCGCATCCTCGATCGCGGTGTTGTAGCCGAGGCCTCCAGTCGGCGTGAACAGATGCGCCGCATCGCCGCCAAGGAACACCCTGCCCCGCTGCATCGCATTCGCGACCAGCGCGTGGCCGGCGGTCCAGGTCAGGAACGACAACACCTCGCATGCGATCGGCGCGCCGCAGGCGCGCTGGAACGCCGCCTTGGCCTCGTTGACCGTGATCGCGCTCTCGTCTTCGCCCGGCCGGAGCTGGGTGTGAAACGCGAATTCGTCGCGCCCGTTCACGGAGGCCATGAAGGCGCGGCGATCGCCGTTGAAGCAATTGTACATCCACGCCCTGGCATGGGGGATGCCGGCGTAGAACTCGGGTGAACGGAGATAGACCGCCAGCATGCGGCCGCCCATGAAGTCGCGCTGCGTCCCGGTTTCACCGCCATAGACGATGCCGAGCGATTGCCGGACCTGCGAGCGCGGCCCGTCGGCCCCGACCAGGAAGTCGGCCCGAACCTGAAAGCGGCTGTTATCGTCGAGACATTCGATGTCGGCGACGATGCCGTCATCGCTCTCGGTGTAGCCGATGAGACGATGACCGTAGTTGAGCTGGATTCCGGGAAGCCGTTCGGCGTGCCGGCGCAGCACCGCCTCGACGTATTTCTGCGAGACGCGATGCGGCAGCTCCGCGGCACTCCAGGAGCCCGACAGGCCCTTGACGAGTTCGCTCGCGCGCGAGGACGACGGCAATGCAAACCGCGCCAGTTCATAGCCGGTGTAGCGGGTGAAATACGCGACGTCGGTCGGATAATCGGCCGGCAGGCCTTCGCGCCTGATCTCGTCGGCAAAACCCAGCCGCCGATAATGCTCCATCGAGCGCGCCTGCGTCGCATTGGCTTGCGGATTGAACGCCGTGCCCGGCTTTTCATCGACCAGGATCGCGGACACGCCGCGGCGGCCGAGTTCGTTGGCCAGCATCAGCCCGCATGGGCCCCCGCCTACGATGAGCACGGCGGCCGTCAGACGTGTTTCCAAGGCGCTTCTCCCTACCAGCATTATCCTGCATGGTAAGGTTGCCTGACGATATCGTCAAGTAGCCTGACTATTCGGCGTCGTCGAGCGTGTCGAACTGCGCGCCATAGACCGCCAGTCCCTTCAAGATCGCCTCCATCGTGGCCTTGCCGAGCTCGGCGCGCATCTCCTGCTCGGCGATGTCGACGGCATCGCGGAACGCATCGAGCCATTTGCGTCCGGCCGGCGTGAACATGACGATGCGCGCGCGCCGGTCGGTCGGATCGGCGATGCGGTCCACCAATCCGAGCTCGGCGCATTGATCGACCAGCTCGCCCATCGCCTGCTTGCTCATCGACGCGCGGCGGGCGAGCTCCGTGAGCCGCGTCCCCTCCACGTCGAGATTGCGGGTGAGACTGACATGGGCGATGCGCGTCTCGTCATGCCCCCGCTCGCTCATCAATTCGAGCACGCGGCCTTCGAAACGTCGCACCGCGTTGTTGAGCAGGCGGCCGATATTGGCATGCCGCCACGCCGTCCCGGATGTCCTGGATTTCAATGGATATGCCTTCTCGGAAACAGTCGGGATTTCAGTGTCTGTCACTTACTTCGCCGCGTCCATCCATATCCCCGGCTGCGAATGCTCGCGGATGTGGGTGACGAGGAAGTCGGAAAAGGCCCTGATCTTGGCCGGCAGCCCGGCACGGTTCTGGTAGGCGATGTTCATGGTGAGCAGAGGCAGCTCCCAATCCAGCAGGACCGGGACGAGACGGCCCGCCGCGATATCGCTCTGGACGATGTAGAGCGGCTGGATGAGGATGCCGAGACCCGCCAGCGCCGCGCCGCGGATGACCTGGCCGTCATTGCTGTCGAGCGTCGGCGTGATGCGCACCGTCTGCGCGCCATTGCCTTTGCGCAGGCGCAGCGAATAGGGATCGTTCGCAAGGTTGTAGACGAGCATGTTGTGGCGCGCGAGATCGGCGGGCTGTTCCAGCTCGCCTGCGCTTGCGAGATAGGAGGGCGCGGCTGCCAGCACGCGACGCATCTGGCCGATGCGGCGGACGATGATGTTCGAATCCGGCTCCTGCTCGCGCGTGCGGATCGCCACATCGATGCCCGCCTCGATGAAGTCAGGATAGCGGTTGGCGGTGGTGATCTGCATGTTGAGCTTCGGATAGCGCGCGCGGAAGGCCGGCAGCATCGGCGCCAGATAGATCACCGCAAAGGACAGCGAGCTCGTGACCCGCAGCATGCCCTGCGGCGACAGCGCGCGATCGCTGACGATGTCCTCGGCTTCCGCCAGTTCGCTCAGCACCCGGCTGGACCGCTCCAGCAACTCCTGCCCCGCCTCCGTCAGCCACAGGCGGCGCGTGTTGCGCTCGATCAGGCGAACGGCGAGGCGCTCCTCGAGCGCGCTGAGATGGCGGCTCGCGGCCGCGTTCGACATGCGCAAGGCCTCGGCGGCTTTGGACAGGCTGCCGAGCTCGGCCGTCTTGGCGAACACCTCCAGTTGGAGCAGGCGATCCATTTTTCCACTTATAGGAAAAGAGACTTACAAATATTGGCCTTTATTTCCGTATCCCGCAAGCCAAAATGGGTCCAACACAAGCAAGATGACAGGCGAGGAAACTGGGAAATGTCGGGCCGGATCAGGCACATCGTAATGTGGCGGCTGCGCGGGGAGACCCCCGAGGAGCGGTCCGCCGCCCGGGCCAAGGTCAAGACCCTGTTCGAGGGCCTGCGCGGCCGGATCGACGGCCTCACCCATATCGAAGTCGGCCTCGACGTCAGCGCTGTCGATTACGCCTGCGACGTCGTGCTGTTCTCCGAATTCACCGACCAGGCCGCGCTTGCGGCCTACGCCACCCACCCGGAGCACCTGCGCGTGCGCGAGGCGCTTGGCGACTTGCGGATCGGCCGCTTTCAGGTCGATTATCCCATCAAAGAGACCGGCGCATGATCGGTTCGTTCACCTTCGAAAACCTGCCCTGCCGCGTCGTGTTCGGCAGCGGAACGTTGGCTAGTGCCAAGGCCGAGGTGGAGCGACTCGGCGGCAAGCGCGCACTGGTGCTGACGACGCCGCAGCAGGAGGCGCAGGGCAAGAGCTTAGGGACAGCGCTCGGCCCGCTCTATGCCGGCATCTTTCCGGGCGCCACCATGCATACGCCGGTCGACGTTACCGAGCGGGCGCTCGCGGCGATGAAGGCGTGCGATGCCGATTGCGTGGTCTCGCTCGGCGGCGGATCCACAACGGGCCTCGGCAAGGCGCTCGCCTTACGCACCGGCGTCAACCAGCTCTGCATCCCCACCACCTATGCCGGCTCGGAGATGACGCCGATCGTCGGCCAGACCGAGAACGGCCTGAAGACCACGGTGCGCGATGCGGCCGTGCTGCCGGAGACCGTGATCTACGACGTCGATCTCACCTTGACGCTGCCGGCGAGCCTGGCTGCGACATCAGGCATCAACGCGATCGCGCATGCGGTCGAAGCGCTTTATGCGCGCGACACCAATCCCGTCACCTCGCTGATGGCGGAAGAAGGCATTCGCGCGCTCGCGCGTGCCCTGCCCGCCATTGCCGCCAGAAGCGACGATCGCGAGGCCCGCACCGAGGCGCTCTATGGCGCTTGGCTGTGCGGCGTCTGCCTCGGCACGGTCGGCATGGCGCTGCATCACAAGCTCTGCCACACGCTCGGCGGCACCTTCGATCTGCCGCACGCCGAGACGCACACCATCGTGCTGCCGCATGCGCTGGCCTACAACGCCCCCGCCGTGCCCGAGGCGATGGCGCGCGTCGCGCGCGCGATCGGCGCGGCCGATGCGTCGCAGGGACTCTACGAGCTAGCGAAACGGCTGAATGCAAAACTGGCGCTACGCGATGTCGGCATGCCCGAGAGCGGCATCGACAAGGCGGCCGATCTCGCCGTCACCAACGCCTACTGGAATCCGCGGCCGCTCGAGCGAGGCGCCATCCGCGACCTGATCGCGCGCGCCTGGGCCGGCGAGCCGCCTGTTACCACCAAAGCTGTGGCTTGAAGCGATGCGGCGCACGCTGATCAGATCCGCCACCATCATCAGCATGGATGATGCGATCGGCGACCTCCGCACCGGCGACGTGCTGGTCGAAGGCAGCCGCATCGTTGACGTGCGGCCGTCGATCGACCTCGGCAGCGGCGCGGCCGAGACCGAAATCGTCGACGGCAAGGGGCGCATCGTCATCCCCGGCCTCGTCAACGCGCATATGCACACCTGGCAGACGGGCTTACGCGGCTATGCCGCGAACTGGACGCTGCTCGAATATTTCCGGCGCATGCACGCCGGGCTCGCGACCGTGTTCCGGCCCGACGACATCTACATCGCCACGCTGGCCGGCGCGCTGAACCAGATCAATTGCGGCACCACCACGCTGGTTGACTGGTGCCACAACAATCCGACGCCCGATCACACCGATGCCGCCGTGCGCGGCCTGATCGAGAGCGGCATCCGCGCCGCGTTCTTCCACGGCTCGCCGAAACCGGAGCCGAAGCCCGGCGAGCCGCATTTCTCGGAAGTGCCGCATCCGCGCCGCGAGGTCGAGCGGCTGCTCGCCGGCCCCCTCGCCGACCGCGACGGTCTGGTCACGCTCGGGCTCGCCATTCTGGGTCCGCATTATTCGACGCTCGACGTCGCCATGCACGACTTCCGCCTGGCGCGGGAGCTGAAGCTGATCGCTTCGATGCACCAGGGCGGCGGTCCGGCCAAGACGCCGGATGGCTGGGAGAAGCTGATCGCGGCCGGCCTCGTCGGCGCCGGCGTCAATATCGTCCACGGCAACGATCTGCCCGACGATCTCCTCGACCGGATGGTCGATCTCGGCGTGTCGTTCTCGGTCACGCCAGAGAACGAGATGATCCAGGGCCACGGCTTCCCGATCACGGGACGCCTGCTGAAGCGCGGCGTCCGGCCGACGATCGGCATTGATCTTGAATCCGTGCTGGCCGGCGATCTCTTCTCCGCCGCCCGCGTCGCGCTGTCGATGCAGCGGGCGCTCGACAATGCGGAGACGCGCCGGGGCAGCGGCACCATTCCTGCGACCACCACCATCCCCGTGCGCGAGGCGCTGCGCTGGATCACGATGGAAGGCGCCCGCATGCTCGGCCGGGAGAGCCAGATCGGCTCGCTGACGCCGGGCAAGCTCGCCGACCTCGTCATCATCAACGCATCCGATCTCAATCTCGTCCCGGTGCACGATCCCGTCGCGACCGTCGTGATGCAGACGAGCCTCGCCAACATCGAGTCCGTCATGATCGGCGGCGCGTGGAAGAAGCGGAGCGGCCGGCTGCTGGTCGAGGGGCTGGAGGCGAAGAAGGAGCTGCTGGCGCAATCGGGCCGGCGGCTGGTGCAGGATATCGAACGACAGGGACGCGCCGCCTGAAGGCGCCAATGGACAACAACAATGACTGACGCTTTAAAACATGTCGCGTTCATCGGGATCGGCAAGATGGGCCTGCCGATGTCGCAGCTCGTCGCCAAGGCCGGCTATGCCGTCACCGCGTTCGATCGGAGCGCGGCACGGACCAACGAGGCGCGCACACAGGGCATTTCGATCGCCGCCTCACCGGCCGAGGCCGTAAGCGGCAAGGAAGCGGTCATCACGTCGCTGCCGGACGACGCAGCCTTGCGCGGCGCGTTGCTCGGTCCCACCGGCGTCATCGCCGCGATGGCCCCCGGAGCCGTTCTGATCGAGACCAGCACCGTGAGTGTCGAGGCCTCCACCGAAGTTGCGGCCAGCGCGCAGGCGCGCGGCGTTCTCTATCTGCGCGCGCCGGTCTCCGGCAACGCCAGCATCGTCCACACCGGCGCGCTGACCTGCTTCGTCTCGGGTCCGAAGGACGCCTTCGACAACGCAAAATCGTTGTTCGCCGCTTTCACCCGCGCCCAGACCTATCTCGGGCCCGGCGAGGAGGCCCGTTACGCCAAGCTCGCGGTCAACCTGATGATCGCGGTGTCGGCCGCGATGATGGCGGAGAGCCTGGCGCTGGCGCGCAAGGGCGGCATCGCCTGGCAGGACATCCTGAAAGTGCTCGACGACAGCGCGGTGGCCTCGCCGATGGTGAAGTACAAGACCGCGCCGCTTCGAACGCGGGATTTCGAATCGACCTTCTCCTGCAAGCAGATGGCCAAGGACCTCGATCTCATTCTCGGCGCCGGCCACGCCGTCGGCGTGCCGCTGCAGCTCGCGGCGCAAGTGCGCGAGACCTATGGCTCGCTGGTCGCGCAGGGCGACGGCGAGGCCGACTTCATCGCGACCGTCAAGCATCTCGAGCGGCTGTCCGGCCTCGGCGAACCGAAGCTCTGATCAACGGAGACACCCATGCGTAACTTCAACGAGACCACGATCACGGAGGCGGTGCTGGAGCGGATCGCAGGCGCAACCGATCCGCGCATCAAGCAGGTCAGCGAGGCGCTGGTGCGCCACCTTCATGCCTTCGTCCGCGAGGTCCGCCCGACCCAGAAGGAATGGGAATACGGCATCGACTTCCTGACCCGCACCGGCCACATGTGCGACGACAAGCGCCAGGAGTTCATCCTGCTGTCGGACACGCTCGGCGTCTCCATGCTGGTCGACGCGATCAACCACCCGGTGCCGGAAGGTGCGACCGAGACCACGGTGCTCGGCCCGTTCTTCGTCCAGGCCGCGCCGGAGAAGGACATCGGCGCCGACATCTCCGGTCCCATGGAAGGCGATCCCATGCTAGTCACCGGCTCGGTCTCGACCGTCGACGGACGTCCGCTGGCGGGCGCCGTCGTCGACGTCTGGCATTCCGACGATGACGGCTATTACGACGTGCAGCAGCTCGACCAGATCGGAGATCTCGCGATGCGCGCGCGCTTCCACACCGACGCCAATGGCCGCTTCCATTTCTGGTCGATCAAGCCGGCCGCCTATCCGATCCCGCATGACGGCCCGGTCGGCGAGATGCTGGAGGTGCAGGGCCGCCATCCCTGGCGTCCGGCGCATGTGCATTTCATGATCTCGGCGCCCGGCTTCGAACAGCTTGTGACCCATGTGTTCGTCGCCGGCGACCAATATCTCGACAGCGACGTGGTGTTCGGCGTCAAGGACAGCCTGATCCGCGAGTTCGTCCGCCACCCGGCCGGGCGTGCGCCGGATGGTCGCATGGTGGACACCGACTATTTCCATCTCAACTACGATTTCGGCCTGAAGCAGGTTGCGAGCAGCGCAAGAGCCGCCTAAGCCGAACCACAACGCAGCGGACCGGCAAGAGTCCGTCATCGGGGCAGACAGGGAGCAAGGATGGGACCGCGGGTCAGCACAGGAGCATTGGCCGATCGCCTCACCGGCATGATCGGCCCGCGCGCGAGCGTCGCGCGCGGCGTGCTCGATCAGCACGGCCAGAGCGAGTCGCATTATCGCAATTTGCCGCCCGACATCGTCGTCTTTCCTGAAACCACGCAGGAAGTGGTCGACATCGTGAAGCAGTGCGCAAGCGCGGGCATGCCGATCGTCCCGTTCGGCGCCGGCACCTCGCTCGAGGGCAATGCGGCCTCCGTTGCCGGCGGCGTCTGCTTCGACTTCGCGCGCATGAACAAGGTGCTGGCCGTGCACGACAGCGACATGGACGTCGTGGTGCAGCCCGGCATCACGCGAAAGCAGCTCAATGCGGAGCTGCGCGGCACCGGCCTGTTCTTCCCGATCGATCCGGGCGCCGACGCCTCGATCGGCGGCATGACATCGACGAGGGCCTCCGGCACCATGGCGGTGCGCTATGGCACCATGAAGGACAACGTCATGGCGCTGGAAGTAGTGCTGGCCGACGGGCGCGTGATCCGGACCGCCAGGCGCGCCCGCAAGTCGGCCGCCGGTTACGACCTGACGCGCATGTTCGTCGGCGCCGAAGGCACCCTCGGGCTCATCACCGAGATCACGCTGAAGGTGCATCCCGTGCCGCAGGCAATCTCGGCCGCGGTTTGCAGCTTCGACACCCTGCACGACGCCGTGGACACCGCGATCTCCGTGATCCAGTCCGCGATCCCCGTGGCGCGCATCGAGCTCGTCGACGACGTCATGATGCGCGGCATCAATGCCTACGCAAAGCTCGGCTATCGCGAGGCCCCGACCCTGTTCTTCGAATTCCACGGCTCCGAGGCCTCCGTCGCCGAGCAGGCCGAGGCCGCAGAGGCGATCGCCGCCGACCATGGCGGTCATGGATTTGCCTGGGCCAAGGCGCAGGAAGACCGCAGCCGGCTCTGGCACGCCCGCGACAACACGCTCTATGCGGGCCTGGGCTTGCGGCCCGGCGCGCGCGCCGTGATCACCGATGTCTGCGTGCCGATCTCGCGGCTGGCGGAATGCCTGACCGAGACGCGGCGCGACGCGGACGAGCACGGCTTCACCGCGCCGATCGTCGGCCATGTCGGCGACGGCAACTTCCACATGCTGATCCTGATCGATCCGGCAAAACCGGACGAAGCTGAGGGCGCCAAGGCGCTCCAGGCCCGCATGGTCGCCCGCGCCATTGCCATGGACGGCACCTGCACCGGCGAACACGGCATCGGGCTCGGCAAGATCGACTATCTCGCTGACGAGCTCGGCGAGGCCGTGGACGTGATGCGAGCGATCAAGACCGCGCTCGATCCTGATGGACTGATGAATCCCGGAAAGATCTTTGCGGGCGGAGCCAAGGCATGAGCGACGCGCTTCCGATCGAGGTCACCTCACCCACGCCGCTGCTCGAGCTGCGCGGCATCAGCAAGGAGTTTCCCGGCGTCAAGGCGCTGGATGACGTGTCCTTTGCCGTCTTCCCCGGCGAGGTCCATATGCTGCTGGGGGAGAACGGCGCCGGCAAGTCGAGCCTGATGAAGGTGCTGTGCGGCGCCTACCGCGCCGATGCCGGCGAGTTCTACTACAAGGGCGAGAAGGTCGCGATCGGCTCGGCCGCGGATGCGCAGAAGCTCGGCATTGCCGTGATCTTCCAGGAGTTCTCGCTGGTCCCCCATCTCGACATCGCCCAGAACATCTTCCTCGGCCGCGAGCCGAAGGGCCGCATCCCCGGCACAATCGACCGGCGCAAGATCCTCGCCGACGCCAAACGCGTGCTCGGCACCATCGGCTTCGACATCGACCCCTCCACGATCGTCGACAAGCTCGGGGTGGCGCAGCAGCAGATGGTCGAGATCGCCAAGGCGATCAGCCAGAACGCACGCATCCTCGTCATGGACGAGCCGACCGCGGCGCTGTCCGACCGCGAGACCGAGCTCCTGTTCGCGCTGATCGCGCGGCTGAAAGCCGACGGCGTGTCGATCGTCTATATCTCGCACCGCATGGCGGAGGTGTTCGCGCTCGGCGATCGCATCACGGTGCTGCGCGACGGCCGCCGCATCGACGGCGTCCGCCCGGCCGACGTCACGCCGGACCAGCTCGTCCGCATGATGGTCGGACGCACCGTCGACATGACCTATCCGCGCAATTTCGCCGACAAGCCCGGCGAGGTGCTGCTGCAGGTCAAGGGCCTGAGCTCCTCGACCGGGATCTCCGACATCAACATCGAGGTGCGCCGGGGCGAGATCGTCGGCCTGTGCGGCCTGGTCGGCTCCGGCCGCAGCGAAGTCGCGCGCGCCATCTTCGGCGCCGATCCCGTCAGCTCCGGCGAGATCATCTTCGACGGCAAGACCATCTCCGGCGAGCCTGATCTCGCCGCCCGCCGCGGCATCGCGCTGATCCCGGAGAGCCGCAAGAGCGAGGGCCTCGCTCTGCTGCGGTCGGTGAGCGACAATCTGGTGGTGTCGGCGCTGCGAAAACTGTTCCCGAGCGGACTGTTCGACCAGCGTTCGGCGCAGCGCACCTCCGACGGCCTGATCCGGCAGCTGAGGATCGCGACGCCCAGCGCGCGCCAGACCGTCGGCCTGCTCTCGGGCGGCAACCAGCAGAAGGTCGTGATCGGCAAGTGGCTGGCCGCCGGCTCGAAGCTCTTCATCTTCGACGAGCCGACGCGAGGCATCGACATCGGCGCCAAGTCCGAGATTTTTGCGCTGATCGACCGCCTGGTCGCGGAAGGCGCCGCCGCACTGATGATCTCGTCCGAGCAGGTCGAGATCTGCCATGTCTGCGACCGCGCCTATGTGATGCGCGAGGGCCGCATCGCGGGACACCTGACGCGCAACGAACTGACCGAGGAGAACATCGTGCGACTGGGGATGCATCATGCGTGAAGCTGCGGTCGTTTCCGAGCCCAATCCGCTGCAACGCATTCCCGGCGTTGCCATCGTGCTGGTGCTGCTGATCGCGCTGTTCAGCGCGATCGCACCCGGCTTCCTGTCGGTCGCCAACCTCTCCAACGTGCTGGTGCAGTCGACCATCCTGACCATGCTGGCGCTGCCGATGACCCTGATCATCATGACCGAGGGGCTCGACCTGTCGATGGGTGCGGTGCTGACGCTGACCTCGCTCTGTGTCGCGATCGTATCGCTCGCGACCAAGTCGATGCTCTTGGGCTTAGGTGCCGGCCTGCTGGTCGGCGCCGCCTTCGGCACCGTCAACGGCTGGCTGGTCGCCATTCTCGGCATTCCGCCCTTCGTCGCGACGCTCGGCACGCTCGGCATGGCCCAGGGCCTGTCGCTGATCGTCAGCGACGGCCAGAGCGTGGTCGGCATTCCTCACAGCGTGCGCGACATCTACTCGGCGACGCTGCTCGGCGTTCCCGTGCCGATCGTGATGGCGCTGGTGACTTACGCCGCGTTTCACGGCCTGCTCTATCACACCCGCTTCGGCACCTACATCTTCGCGCTCGGCGGCAACCGCGAGGCGCTGCGCTATGCCGGCCTCTCGCCGAACAAGCTGCTGATCGCGGTCTATGCGCTCGGCGGCGCCATGGCCGGCATCGCGGGCCTGTTGATGACCGCGCGGATGAATTCAGGTCATCCGACCGCGGGCCTCGGCCTTGAATTCGATGCGATCGCAGCGGTCGCGGTCGGCGGTACATCCTTTGAGCGCGGCAATGGCTGGCTGCTTGGCACGTTGCTCGGCGTGATCGCGGTCGGCGTGCTTCGCAATGGGCTCAACCTGATCTCGATGCCTTCTTCAGTGCAGGTCGCAAGCGTCGGCGTCCTCGTCATCGTCGCACTATTCCTCGACGGCCTGCGGAGCCGCGCATGACCGACATCACCAAGGAGGCGATCGTGCCGCCCCGCTCCTTCCTGTCGCAGGACGCGATCCAGGTGTTCTATCGACTGCTCGCGGCGCTGCTGATCTGCGCCGTGCTGGCCGTGCTCAGCGATTCCTTCCTCAGCCTCGGCAACATCCTCAATGTGCTCCGGCAGGCGAGCCTGACCTTCTTCATCGCCTCCGGCCTGACGCTGGTGGTGCTGACCGCGGGCCTCGATCTCTCCGTCGGCGCCAATGTCGCGCTGTCGGCCTGTATCGCCGGAACCGTGATCCACAAGACCGGCTCGCCGGCACTCGGCATCCTCACCGGCCTTGCCTGCGGCGGCATCGTCGGCCTTCTCAACGGTGTCATGGTCACCGCGCTGCGCATCCCCTCCTTCATCGCGACTTATGGCATGCTCTGGGTGCTGAACGGCCTCACCTACTGGTACATGGCGGGCGAGACCCTTCACGGTTTTCCGGCAGGCTTCCGCCAGATCGGCAGCGGCTATCTGTTCGGCCTGCCGATCCCGGTCTACCTGCTGCTGGTCTTCCTCGGCATCGGAACGCTGTTTGCCCAGCGCACGATCTGGGGCCAGGAGATCTACGCGATCGGCGCCAATCCGGTCGCGGCGCGGCTCTCCGGCATTCCGGTCGCGCGGCGCCTGCTGCTGGTCTATGCCGTCTCCGGCACCATGGCGGGGCTCGCCTCGATCATCTTCCTGTCGCGGCTCAATTCGGCCGAGGCCGACATCGGCGAGAGCCTGACGCTACCGGCAATCGCGGCCGTGCTGATCGGCGGCACCTCGCTGTTCGGCGGTGTCGGCACCGTGTTCGGCACCTTCATCGGCGCGTTGATCCTGACGCTGGTGCTGAACGGCATGAACCTGCTCTCGGTCAGCGCCAACTGGCAGCCGCTCGTCACCGGCGTCATCGTCATCCTCGCGGTCTGGCTCGACATGAAGACCCGCCGCCGCGCGCAATGAGTTCCTAGAGTTCCAACAAGCAAAATGAGGGATGGAGGCAACATGAGACTGAAACTGGGCTATCTGGCGCTGCCGCTGCTGATGGCGGCCGCGATCACCACCGAGGTGCGTGCCGACGGCGAGACCATCGCCGTCTTCACCAAAAACCAGACCAACCCGTTCTTCCAGACGGTGCGGGTCGGCGCCGACAACATGGCGAAAGCGCTGAACGCGAAGACGCTGCAGTACATCCCGACCAAGCCGGACTCGATCCCCGAGCAGCTCAGCCAGATCGAGGACGTCGTGGTGAAGAAGCCGAGCGCCATCGTCTTCACGCCGGTGGACTACAAGGCGATGGTGCCGGGGGTCGAGAAGATCAACGAAGCCAAGATCCCCGTCGTCAACATCACCGACCGTTCGGCCGGCGGAAAATTCCTGTCCTTCGTCGGCGCCGACGATTACAGCCTTGGGCTGGAAACCGCACGCTTCCTGCTCAAGACGCTGGGTGGCAAGGGCAACATCGTCATCATCGAGGGCGTCAAGGGCTCCCTGACCAATGTCGACCGCGTCCGCGGCTTCAACGACGCGCTGAAGGAAAGCGCGGGCGCCAAGCTGCTGGCCTCGCAGCCCGGCAACTACCAGCGGCTCCAGGCGCTCCAGGTGATGGAAAACCTGATGCAGTCGAATTCGCAGATCGACGGCGTGCTGGCCGCCAACGACGCCATGGCGGTCGGTGCGATCGAGGCGCTCGACGGCGCCAACCGCAAGGCGCAGGTGATCGGCATCAACGGCACCAAGGAGGCGATCGACGCGATCAAGTCCGGCAAGCTGCTCGCGAGCGGCGATTACAACGGATTTGCGCAAGGCTGCCTCGGCACCATGATGGCGATCCGCTCCTTGCGTAGTCAGCCCGTCATCGGCGAGATCGTGCTGAAGCCGACCGTCATCACCAAGGACAATTTCCAGCCGTTCGACGTGCCGCTGGAGCAGCGGACCTGCCCGACCTTCGAGGACGCCGGCAAGCTCGGCGCCAAGTAACCCAACCGATCATCACAAGCACGGACGGTCGCACCCGCGGCCGTCCCAAGAAGACCAAGACATAAACGGAGACACCATGCTGTTCGCCATTCATGCCATCGACCGCACCGGCGCGCTGCCGACCCGGCTCGCCAATTACGACGCCCACAAGACCTTCCTCAGCGACACCTCGCGCTTCGGCGTCAAGATCGTGATGTCGGGGCCGCTCGTCTCCGACGACGGCGCAACCATGATCGGCAGCCTGTTTCTGATCGAGGCGCCGGGCCGAGCGGAGGTCGAAGCCTTCAACCGCGCCGATCCCTTCGCCGCGGCCGGCATCTGGGACAAGGTCACGATCACGGGCTTT
This sequence comes from Bradyrhizobium sp. USDA 3311, assembly GCF_054062495.1. Lineage (NCBI taxonomy): Bacteria > Pseudomonadati > Pseudomonadota > Alphaproteobacteria > Hyphomicrobiales > Nitrobacteraceae > Bradyrhizobium > Bradyrhizobium sp. USDA 3311. The sequence goes on from NZ_JBSSFI010000001.1 coordinate 8,174,438, forward strand.
CTACGCCGCCAGGGTTGAGCGGCCTCGGCAACACTGCACCAGGCACGCGCAGTCGTCATATTGACATCTCTGATGTGCCTTGCTGCTCGTGCCGTTATTCGGTGAATAGATCAGATTTCGATCGTTTGCGCTGCCTAGCGACAGACCCATACTCCGTTCACCAGCACACGGGCGCATGCCGGCGCCACGACGGTGGCCGCAGCGCCTGCCGCTACCGCGCCGCCCACGACAGCGCGGCGCGTGGTCCGTCGCGCGACTCCGGCAACACTTGCGGGAGTCGCCGGCCGTCCCACCCTCGCCTGCGCGCTGTCGACCGAAAATGACAGACCACGCTCGTGCGACCATTGCACGGAACCGATCGCGGCGACGGCAATAATGGCAGCTCCAAAGCACCAGTTTCTGCAGGTATGTTTCATGGTCGACCTCCTTCTTCCGTTGTTGAATCGCTATTCGTTTCGAGTCTTGCGCCCAACAGCGACGGGCGCACCGATGGCGAAATTTGCCACCTGCCGTCTCTTACCGGCGAGAGCGCGGCGGTGGCGGGACGGGCCCCAAATCGCGCTGCCAGATGGTGCCATTGTCGAACTGAATGAGCATGCCATCCGGCGAATAGACCGCACTCTGGTTGAATGCGTCGATCCAGATCCGGGTTGCCGGCCAGTACCAGTCGGGCCACGCGCGGGACGGCTGCCCCGCTTCCGTCAGGAGATTAAGTTCAGTCCCGTTTTGGGTAATGTAAGCCGGCAAATTTCCCTGGCACATTCGGACACATTTGTAGATGCCGGTCAGATTGATCGACTGGGCTGACACAGGAGTCGGCGCAAGCGTAGCTGTCATCACGGCGACAACGATCGGAAAATGTTTCATACAAATCACTCCTTCGTTCAAATGATCAGGAGAGCCCCTGTCGAATGGGCTTCCAATAAAAGCGAGTTTCGCTCCGCGAGCGAGCGCCGGATCACTGCGAATTTCGGTTCTTGCTCGCTCCTCTCAAACGCGGTGCCGTCGAGGGCGACTTCACCCACTCCGCCATTTGGATACAGGTGAGAAGATCGACATAGCTCGGACTTCCGCCGGCCGAGGCTTCCCCTTCGCAGCTATCGCGAAGGGGATTTGGCGCAGCGCTCCACACCGTGCTGAGCTGTTGCCGCGCAGCCAACTCATCGCGCATGCAGTCTGCGAAGCTCTGGGAAAGGGCAAGCCCCATTGCCTTGTCATCAGCCGTGGTCGCCTGGCACGTCGCCTCTACCTTCAATTCGGGGACGCGATCGGAGACGGGCATCACGAGCAGTTGGGTCCCGAGGAGCGCTGCGGATAATGCTGCCATCGTCATCTTGACCTCCTTCAAGCTCTATCAAATGACCCCCCTTGAACTGCCACCACGAGGCACCGCGCTAGAATTGCCCCGGTTGAGCCGGGGGACCGGGCCAATCGGATCGCAGGTTGCTCCTGTTGTTGCGATCGAAGAGGTCTTGCCTGCAGATGAAGCCGTTCCCGCAGCTAACCGCCGGAGGAGCAGGCCGGCGAACATCGGCGGCCGCCGCGATCTTTGCGTGCGGCGCCTTGGCGAGGGCGGCCGTGACCAGGACAACCTCAAGCCCGCAAAGGACGGTAAGCAAGCACGTCTTCTTCATGGGATCAGCGCTCCTTTGCTGGCCGGGCGCAGGCGGTAAACCGACCGCGCCGGTCAAACGGCCCGTCGTTCGGTAACAAGGCGGATGGGGATAGTCGCCGGAGCGAGCGCTGTGCCCGCGATTGCGACGGACGAACGACGGTGCGGGCACGTGATGCAGCAAGAGACATGTGAACTCTCCGGCACTCGGCGAACGTCGGGCATAACGGGGCACGACGTTACGGGACCGGCCTTGATCCAGATCAAGCTCACGTCGGCGTTCCCGCATTGCGCAGGGCGCGAGAGCTACGCCACTCCATCGCGCGCTACGTGCGGCTCGTTCGAGGGGGAGTGGCGATTTCGTCGACCAGGGGGAGGCTCGTGGCTGACGTCGCTCAGCGCCGGAAACTCTCCGACCAGCCTTGCGAAATAAGCTCTCAACAAGCGATCGAAAGTCGACTTTGCTTCGCCGACGTCGCGGCCCTCAAGGCCGAGGTTTTCGGCAGTCCCACCCAGTACTTGTTGCGCCATGGCCTGCCTCCTCGAAGCAGTACACGCCCGGATGCCCTTTTTTCCTCGTTGTCAATAATCGATGAGCCGCGATCAATCGGTTTGATCCATCTCAAACGACTCGCGCTTTTGAATAGGAAGCAAAGGCCGACCGCCCATGGGCGTCAGCCTTGATGATGCGCGCAACAGGTGTTGCCGCTGGTCTCCAGAGAGATCGTCAGCGCGATGTGGGTACTACTTTGTAGTCATCCGCTTCGGTGGCGCGGTCGGCGCAGGCGCTGCCGGCGAGATGACAAACGTCACCCAGGCATTCCAGCCGTCGGGCCGGTTTTCCGCGGCAAATTCCTTGTAGGCCTTCAGGTTCAGATAGCCCTGCATGTCGCCAACCGGAAAGATGAACCCGACTTGCCGGCCGACGCTCGCGACCTGCGAGCGGAAGCAGCCGAGGCGATCGCCGGAGCCGCTATCGCAACCGAGCTGCTTATAGACGTAGCCCACCAGACCGACCTGGATTGGCTTGGTCAGGATTTGAGAGGCGCCCCAGTCGAAGTACATGCCGACGCCGCATTGATACTGCGTGTCAGTGTCCTTGAAATTGTAGGTGAAGCCGAGCACGCCAGAGAGTTCATGGCCGGTCTGCGGATTGAAATCGGTGTACCGCCTGCATCGATCGTCCCATGTCCGAGCCCGATATTGGCGAGGTGCGCGGACTGGTACGCGCCGACCGGGATGTCACCCATGACGTAGGTCATATAGTTGTTGACGCCCGCATTCCAGCGCAGTGCGAACTGGGGGATCAGGTCGCCAAAGCCCGTCACTGAATCGCTGAGAGAATCGAAGCGCGATGACGAACGTAGGCCGCGTTTACTTCGTCACGATCCTTCGCGTCGGCGCGACCGTGCTGGTCGGCGCCATTGGCGACAGCGAGAAAGTCAGCCACGTATTCCAGCCAGCTGGCCGATTTTCTGCGGCAAACTCGCCGTACCCTTTCAGGTTCAAATATCCCTGCAGGTCACCGACCGGAAACAGGTATCCGATCTGAGGACCGACTCCCACCACGCGCGACCGAAAACCCCCAAGGATCGGGGGCTGACCAAAATCGTCCGTGACCTGTTGATAGTAGTAGCCGACCAGCCCGACGAAGAGCTGCTTCGAGAGAAACTGCGAAGCACCCCAATCGATGTGGAAATCGACGCCATTCCGATATTGCGTGTCAGGATTCTTGAAATTGTAGGTGAACCCGGCGACTGCGGAAAATTCGTGCCCCGCCTTCTCATTGAAATAGGTGTAGCCGCCGCCGCCGTCGATCGCGCCGTGTCCGATGCCGAGGTTAGCAAGACGGGTTGGAGAGTAGGCGCCAACAGGAATGTCGCCGGTCAAATAGGTCATGAAATTGTGGACGCCGGCGTTCCACTTCAGCGTTGCTTGCGGATACAGATCGCCCACCGAGGTGATTGAATCAGAGAGGGTCCCCGTGCGGGTCGTCACAAAGGGCCCGACCGCTGTTGTCAGCGTTCCGTCGAGGGTTGCGGCGGATCGGCCAAACAAGCCGGTGATGCCGATTGCCAATTGTCCGCCAAGTACCGGCGTCGCGAACGTGTAGGTCGGGTTGAGCAGGACAAGGTCCGCCTGCGCGTTTAAACGCAGATTCAAATCGACATTGACGTTAGCGGGGATCCGGCCGACGCGGATTTCTCTTGCCGCGGCTGCGTTACCGAAGGCCGACACGCTGGTGTGATAATAGACCTCGGCCATCGACCAGCCGGGGACCGCAGGGACTGCCGCGAGGCTGCTGAAGCGCCCCGGAAGCCAGTATGAAACGCCATCCTCGTCGGCATATGCTGGGTCGGACGAGACTCCGGCCAATGCCACAGCCAGACCGATCGTTGCGCGAATAAGCCGACAATGAGACTTTGGTTCGGATAGGTACCGCTTCATCCGCTCGTCCTCCCGCCGACGAATGACAGTGTATCGATCGGCGATTCAATGTCTCGCTCCAAGGTAACGACTTCGTCAGATTCGGCTCAACATGTTGCGCTAAAGGCACTCAGCATCGCCGCTGGCCCGTAGGATTACCGACAGCATCGTTGACCGGAGGTATCCATATCTAGGCAAGCAGCGCCCGTGTGTAGCAAGAAGACTGCAAGATAGTGCCCCTGCCAGAGGCGGCGGCCACATCGAACGCTCTTGGTTAAGTCGCTGTGACATTCGTCACGCACTCGTGCGGGATGATAAGCGAGCAAACCTCAGCCGTTTGTGTCGCTCATGTCTCCGGCATCGTTCGGGTGTCATCGAGTTGGATCAGCGCTCGACAGCCGGATGCGATCCGAAGTAGAGTGTTCGCGCGTGTTCGGAGTATATTGCAATGGATACTCGCAAGATACTTATTGCGCTGATCCCTGCCTTCACCGTCACGCCTCCAGCATTTGCACCGCAAACATAACGCCATGAGCTGCTCAAAGCACCGCTCGCGCGCGATCCGTCTTGATCAGATTAAGACGGAAACTGCCCCGAGGTTCACGTAGGGGCTACGTACCGCCGACCAGGAGAGAAGATTTCGGTTTCCAGCCAAGTCAGATCAGTTCGGTTTTCGGGAGTTAGCCAATGATGAGCGCCTCGAGCCTGCATCGCCGAATTAGTTCGCGCTTTCTGCTCGCTGCTCTCTTGCTGATGCCGTTGACAGCCCTCAACGCCAACGCCCAGCAAACCACTGGCACTCCCGGTTCGCCCGGGGCGACGACCACGATCGACGGCAGGTACCTGCCGAATCCGCCGCAGCCGTTCAGGGGCGAGATCAATCCCAACGCCGTGCAATCGAAGCCGTACTGGCCGGCGCGCATTGTCCCGCCAAAGGGCGCGCCCAATGTGCTTCTGATCATGACGGACGATGTCGGCTTTAGCGCGCCAAGCACCTTCGGCGGCGTGATCCCGACGCCGGCGCTGGACCGTATCGCCCAGACGGGTCTGCGTTACACGGCGTTCCACACCGTGGCGCTGTGCTCGCCAACGCGCGCTGCGCTCCTCACCGGCCGCAACCATCACTCCGTGGGCACTGGCGTCGTCGTCGATCAGGCGACCGGCTACCCCGGCTACAACAGCATCATCCCGCGCGACGCCGTCGCCATCGGCGAGATCCTCCGGCAGCACGGCTACGACACCTCGTGGTACGGCAAGGACCACAACCTGCCGCAGTGGGAGGCGAGCCAGGCTGGCCCCTTCCACAACTGGCCGACCGGACCCATCAAGGGCTTCGACTACTTTTACGGCTTCCCAGGCGATGACACGAGCCAATGGCAGCCGAACAATCTCTTCCGCAACACCACTCCGATCCAACCCTTCCAGGGAAATCCCGGCTGGAATCTGATCACCGCGATGGCCGATGAGGCGATCGGGCGCATCAAGATGCTGAACGACGTCCAGCCCGACCGTCCCTTCATGATCTACTACGCGCCCGGCGGCACGCACTCGCCGCACCATCCGACGCCCGAGTGGATCAAGAAGATCAGCGATTTGCATCTGTTCGACAAGGGTTGGAACGACCTGCGCGAACAGATCTTCGCTAACCAGAAACGACTGGGTGTGATTCCGCAGAACGCGCAGCTAACGGCCTGGCCGGACAGCATCCCGAAGTGGGATACGCTTTCGCCCGAGGCGAAGAAGCTCTACACCCGGCAAGCCGACGTCTATGCTGCGTATCTGGCTTACACCGACTACGAAATTGGTCGTGTCATCCAGGCCATCGCGGACACCGGCAAGCTCGACAACACGCTCGTCATCTACGTCAGCGGTGACAACGGCGCGAGCCCGGAGGGCACGCTCCATGGTCTTTACAACGAGTTCGCGGTTGCCAACGCCGTGCACCCGACGGTCGAAATGAACATGAAGTTCTATGACGCCTGGGGCTCCGACCAGACCTACCCGCACTACGCGGTGGGCTGGGCGTGGGCCTGGGATACGCCCTTCAAATGGACCAAGCAGATCGCGTCGTATTTCGGCGGCACCCGCAACGGCATGGCCATGGCCTGGCCGGCGCGGATCAAGGACGCTGGCGGCATCCGTCACCAATTCCACCATGTAATCGACGTCGTGCCGACAATCCTCGAGGCGGTTGGCGTCCCCGAGCCGGTGACGGTCAACGGCATCGCCCAGAAGCCGATCGAAGGCGTGAGCATGGCCTACACCTGGGAAGGTGGCAGCGCGCCCAGCCGGAGGACGACGCAGTACTTCGAGATGTTCGGCAAGCGGGCCGTTTATCAGGATGGCTGGATGGCCTCGACGCCTCCGCTGAGCCCGCCTTGGGACCTCAGTTTGGCGGAGCCGCCCGCGGACGTCATGAACGCCTACCGTTGGGAGCTTTACAATATCAACGAAGACTGGACGCAGTCGAACGACCTCGCCGCCAAGATGCCGGACAAGCTGCGCGACATGCAGCAATTGTTCACCATGGAAGCTGCGAAGTACCAGGTGTTCCCGCTCGACGACACGCGTTTGACCAGGTTCATTTCGCACAAGCCGAGCTACGCTCCGGGCCGGACCCAGTTCACCTATTCGGGTGAGCTGAGCAACGTGCCGTTCCCGGAAACAGGCTCCGCGCCGAGCCTGCTGAACCGGTCGTACACGGTCACCGCCGAGGTCGACGTTCCCCAAGGCGGCGGCGACGGCATGCTGATGACCGACGGCGGCCGGTTCGCCGGCTACGGCTTCTACCTGCTGAAGGGCCGGCCGGTGTTTACCTGGAATCTGGTCGCCCTGGAGCGCGTCAAGTGGCAGGCCAAGGAGACGCTCGCTCCGGGCAAGCACACGCTGGAGTTCGACTGGAAATATGACGGACCGGGCCTGGGCAAGGGCGGCACCGGCACCTTGAAGGTGGACGGCAAGGTGGTGGACAGCCATCCGATGCCGCGCAGTCTTCCCATAACCCTGATGTGGGATGAGACCTTCAACGTCGGCCTCGACACCGGCACGTCGGTGGATGACCAGGACTACCAGGTGCCATTCCGCTTCACCGGCAAGCTCAACAAGCTGACCGTGAAGCTCGGGCCGAACGAGATGTCGCCCGCAGAAAACGAGACGGTCGCGAAGACAATGCGAGACAAGCAGTAGGCTCGTTGGCGAACGGAAGGTTCCGGCCACATGATTCATGCCAAAGCTCGCGAAGGCGGCGCAGATACGCATGCAAGGCTTTGCCTGTGACAAGCCACTCGGTGCAGTCAGGGATCGACAACGATCAAAGCCCGACCGCGCCGTGTGGGTGCTGAAGTGTGGCAACGCGACCTACAGGGTCAGCCGTGCGCCCGACATGGCTGCAAAGGTCGAGCCGCTGCGGTGAAGACCTCGCGCCTGGTCATGAGAAAAACCAAAGCAATCCCTGCCGCCGTTTTGGGAAGTGCCTTTTCGTCTCTCGTCTTTCCGGAGGCAGTTGCCAACCACATCCATAGGGCCACACGGCTTGCGCACAACCGAGCCCCGGGTCACGAGGATCGATTTGCTCGAGACGATCGCTCTTGATTGCAAGCCGGTGCTTCGCAGGAAGCTTCTGCCAGGACGCCAACGAAATTGCTGCAACCAAGGTGATCGCGAGCACGGCACCGGCGACGGGATGATTGAGCTTGTGGACGCGCATAGCGGGTCGCTGTCGATCCGGGGTGAAGGTCAGGAAAGCTTGCCCCTGGAAGTGTGCGACCCTGAAATTTCGTCCCGTTGATTTCGCTCAAGGTCCGTCGTTCGGCCCGTCCGGTACACGATGGCGAGTGTGAGCGCGTTCTGCTCTCCAATGTGCTGGCGTGTTGCAGATGCTTGACCCGCGTGGCACCGGTAAACCCATACAAAAGATGAGCGTGCCCTGCTGGTTAGGATAGCCGGGCGACCGACGCTGCCCCTCGGCGTCGCCCCCGGTGGGTTGATCTGCATCAACGTCACTCTCTGCATGATCCTGAAGGATGACGACATCCGCGCGTTTTGCGCACCTCTCAGGAGGGCATGCAATGAATTGTCGTGCGATTGTTTCCATACTATTTTTGACATCGGCGATATCCGCCCCTGCATTTGCGCAGCAAGCGCAACCGACCACGCCGCCTCCGGGCTCCCCGGCCGCGACCATCACCATTCCCGGCAACCAGCTCCCGCCTCCCGATCCGAAGTTCGGTGGGGTCATCAAGGACAAGGCATCCGAGTCGACGCCATGGTGGCCGCCGCGCGTCGTGCCGCCCAAGGGCGCGCCGAACGTGCTAGTGATCATGACGGATGACCAGGGTTTTGGCGCACCGAGCACCTTCGGCGGCATCATCCCGACGCCCAGCATGGACCGGATCGCAAAGGCCGGCTTGCGCTACACGAACTTCCATTCGACGTCGCTATGCTCGCCGACCCGCGCAGCGTTGATCACCGGACGCAACCATCACTCGGTCGGCTATGGGGTCGTCGGCGAAATCGCAACGGGTTTCCCGGGTTACGACTCGATCATCCCGATCGAGAAAGGCACGATCGGCACCATTCTGAAGGCGAACGGCTACGCGACTTCGTGGTTCGGCAAGGATCACAACACGCCGTCCTATCAGTCGAGCCAGGCCGGGCCGTTCGACCAATGGCCGAACGGAATGGGCTTCGATTATTTCTACGGCTTCGTCGGCGGCGATGCGAGCCAGTGGCAGCCGAATCTCTTCCGCAACACGACGGCGATCTATCCCTTCCAGGGCAATCCCGGCTGGAATCTGGAAACTGCGATGGCCGACGAGGCCATTCAGCACATGAAGCAGCTCAAGGAGGTCGCGCCGGACAAGCCGTTCTTCGTCTATTACGTGCCGGGCGCCACACATGCGCCGCATCACCCCACGCCCGAGTGGGTCAAGAAGATCAGCGACATGCACCTGTTCGACGAGGGCTGGAACAAGGTGCGCGAGAAGATCTTCGCCAACCAGAAGCGGCTCGGCATCATGCCCGAGAACGCCAAGCTCACCCCGTGGCCGAAGGACCTGCCGGAGTGGGACTCGCTGAGCTGGGACGAAAAGAAGCTCTTCATCAAGCAGGCGGATGTTTATGGCGCCTATCTCGCCTACGCCGACCATGAGATCGGACGGGTCATCCAGGCGGTCGAAGACTTAGGAGAGCTAAACAACACCCTGATCATCTACATCGGCGGCGACAACGGTGCGAGCGCCGAAGGCATGCTCAACGGCACACCGAACGAGTTCACCACCTTCAATGGCGTTCCCGTGCCGGTGAAGGATCAGTTGCTCTGGTATCCGTTCTGGGGATCGGAGCGGACCTTCCCGCATTTCGCGGCCGGCTGGGCGTGGACGATGGATACACCCTTCAAGTGGGTGAAGCAGGTGCCATCACACTTCGGCGGGACGGCCCAGGGCGTGGTCATGTCCTGGCCGGGCCACATCACGGATGTCGGCGGCATCCGCCGCCAGTTCCACCACGTCATTGACGTCGTGCCGACCATTCTCGAAGCGACCGGCATTTCGCAACCCGACACGATCAACGGGATCAAGCAGATTCCCATCGAAGGCGTCGGCATGACGTACACGTGGGACAAGGCGAACGCCAACACAGCGTCGCGCCACACCACGCAATATTTCGAGATGCTCGGCAATCGCGCCATCTATCAGGACGGATGGGTGGCGGCCACGACGCCTGCGACGCTCCCCTGGGAGCTGAGCACCAAGACGCCGCCGGACGTGATCACCGGCTACAACTGGGAGCTCTACAACGTTCAGGAAGATCCCACGCAGTTCAATGACCTCGCGGCGAAGATGCCGGACAAGCTCAGGCAACTGCAGGATCTCTTCTACGCCGAGGCGAAGAAATACAACGTGCTGCCGCTCGACAACTCGACGCTGGCGCGCTGGAACACGCCGCGCCCGAGTCTCACGGCCGGACGAACGGTCTTCACGTATTCGGGCGAACTGATCGGCACACCCGCCAGTGCGGCGCCCGACATCCTGAACAAGAGCTACAGCATCACCGCTGAAGTGGACATTCCCGAAGGCGGAGCTGAGGGGATGATCGTCACCCATGGCGGCCGCTTCGGAGGCTACGGCCTGTTCCTGAGCAAAGGCGAGTTTGGCGTCGGCCGAGGCAAGGTGGTGTTCCTCTATAACCTGCTCGACCTCAAGCGCACGACGTGGGAGGGGCCCGAGCTAGGCGCCGGCAAGCACACCATCGCCTTCGACTTCAAGCCCGATGAACCGGGCCTGGGCAAAGGTGGCACGGGCGTGCTCTCGGTGGACGGCAAGGAAGTAGCCAGGAATTCCCTGGAGCACACCATACCTGTCACTTTCCCCGAGGATGAGACCTTCGATGTCGGCCAAGACACCCGCACGGGAGTGGCCCTCGTGGAGTATCGCTACGACACTCCGTTCAAGTTCACCGGCAAGATCAACAAACTGACCTTCAAGCTCGAACCTGAGCCGAAGTCACAAACGACAGGCAAGAACTAGCACTGCATTGAACCCGCGATTGAACTCAAGGCACAGGAGATCGCCATGAACATCGCCAATCAGTGGATGAATTCGCTCAGGATCCACCGCCGTGATCTGGGTCTGGGCGCTCTGGCGCTAGGCGCGGCCGCCACGCTGCCAGGATCGAGCACCGCGCAGACTCGAGCGGAAGAACTAGGCCAATTTCTGAAGGGAGAGCTGAGAGACCTTAAGGACCTGAAAGATGATGTGAAAGAGGAGATCGCGTACCTGCTTGGTATGGAGTGCTACGTCTATGGCTTCCCGCTGGTCATGATGGACGTGACAAATGGCGTGATCACGGCGACATCAAAGTCGGGAGAATACAAGGCACCCATCAACCAATTCGGTCGGATGAAGGGCTACGTCAGCCCGGATTTCAAGGATGTCGTGCGGATCAGCGTCAACTCGGTGTGGTCGTTCGCCGTTCTTGATCTCGACAAGGAGCCGCTTGTTGCCTCGCACCCCGACACGAAGGGGCGTTACATCGTCCTGCAGTTGATGAATATGTGGACCGACGATTTTGGCTCGATCGGCAGCCGCACCACCGGCACGGGCGCAGGCAAGTTCCTCGTCGCCGGGCCCAAGTGGAACGGCACCGCGCCGTCGGACATCAAGGACGTCTACCGATGCCCGACGCGCTTTGCATGGTTGCTCGTGCAGATGTCGGCCGCGGGCCCGCAGGACTTTCCGGAAATCCATGCCCTGCAGGATCAGCTTCTAATCACGCCGCTCAGCGCATGGGGCAAGCCGTATATGCCGCCCAGCGACGTTCCGATCGATCCTGCCGTGGACCTCACCACAACTCCGTACGATCAGGTGCGATTGATGACGGGGGAGATGTTTTTCAAGCGTCTGGCGACGCTGTTGAAGGACAACCCGCCCTATCCGGCCGACACCAAGATGCTCGAGAAACTCAAGAAGATCGGCATCGAACCTGGCAAGGAGTTCGACACCAGCAAGCTGGATCGCGCCATCATCAAGGGCCTGAACGGCGCACCGGGCGAGGTATGGCTGAAGTTTCAGGAGGGACCTTACGAAGCGCCGTCTGTGAACGGCTGGATCAACATGCTGAATATCGGGAGATATGGCACCGACTACAACACCCGCGCCCTGATCGCCTGGCTCGGACTTGGTGCGTTGACCTCCGATGATGCCGTGTATCCCAGTGCATTCGTGGACGGCGATGGCAATGTTCTGGATGGTGCCGCCAGGTACGTTCTGCATTTCGGCAAGGATGACTTTCCGCCCTCGGCCAGCGGCGTCTGGTCCGTCTCGCCCTATCGCGAGAATTTTTACGTACGGAACTCAATTGACCGCTACGGGATTCTTTCCGGAATGCCACTCAAGTACAACGCGGACGGCTCGCTGGATATCTACATCCAGGCCATGACACCTGGCGCCGACAAGGAAGCAAACTGGCTGCCCTGTCCGCCGAGTCTTCCGTTCAACTTGACCATCCGCGCGTACCAGCCGAGCAAGCCGTTGCTCGATGGCACCTACAAGATTCCACCAGTCAGACGCGTGGGATGAGTTCGGGCGTCAGCAGAGATCGGTATGTTGAAAGGCATGGAGATCGCAAGATGGACCGTTCTCGCCGCGGCCATCGAGGCCGCGGCGACCGGTCTCGTCCTGTTCGCTCGACCGTCATGGTTCGCCCGGCTGGTATTCGGCAGTGAATTTTCGGATGCCGGCAGCGCGCTCGGCCGGCTGACGGCTATCGCTCTGCTCGGACTGACACTCGCCACCTGGCCTTCTGGCGCGATGGGCCCACTGCCATCATCCGTTCGCGCGCTGATGACCTACAACGTCCTGGCAACAATCTACCTCCTTTACCTCGCGATCGGCCACCAGTTAACTGGTATCCTCTTATGGCCGGCGATCGCGCTCCACGCGATCCTTGTGATCTTCCTCGGTCACGCCTGGTTAGCCAAGAGAGATCGCGAGAGCGCAGAAGACTTCTCGATATAGCGGCTGAAACCGATCTTGAGGATGCCGTGGATTGATCTGCATCAACGTCACTCTCTGCATGATCCTGAAGAATGACAGCATCCGCGCGTTTGAGCGCCTCTCAGGAGGGCTTGCAATGAATTTTCGTGCGATTGTTTCCGTACTATTTTTGGCATCGGCGATATCCCCGGCGTTTGCACAGCAAGCGCAGCCAACCACGCCACCTCCGGGCTCCCCGGCTGCGACCATCACCATTCCCGGCGACCAGCTTCCACCGCCGCCGCAGAAGTTTGGGGGCAAGATCGAACAGGGCGCAACGAATTCGAAGCCGTACTGGCCGGCGCGTATCGTGCCACCCAAGAACGCACCGAACGTCCTTTTGATCATTACAGATGATGCCGGGTATGGCGTACCGAGCACGTTCGGCGGGGTCATCCCGACTCCGGCGCTCGACCGCATCGCCGCGAACGGTCTGCGCTATACCAATTTCCATTCGACCGCACTGTGCTCGCCAACCCGCGCCGCGCTGATCACCGGGCGCAATCATCATTCGGCCGGCTTCGGGGTGGTCGCAGAGCAAGCCACAGGCTTTCCCGGATACGACAGCATCATCACCAAAGATAAGGCCACGATCGGCCGCATCCTCACCGACAACGGCTACCACACCGCGTGGTTCGGCAAGAACCATAACACACCGGAATATCAGGCGAGCCAGGCCGGACCGTTCGATCAATGGCCGACCGGCATGGGCTTTGAGTATTTCTACGGATTCATGGGCGGCGACACGAGCCAGTGGCAGTCGGGCACGCTGGTCCGCAACACCACGCCGATCTATCCCTTTGTCGACAAGCCGGGCTGGAATCTGATGACAGCGATGGCGGACGAAGCCATCGACTACATGAACCGGATGAACGCGCTATCGCCCGATCAGCCGTTCCTCATCAAATTTGCGCCGGGCGCGACCCACGCGCCGCATCACCCGACCAAGGAATGGGTCGACAAGATCAGCGCCATGCATCTGTTCGACGATGGCTGGAACAAGCTGCGAGAGACCATCTTCGCCAACCAGAAGAAGCTCGGCGTGATCCCGCAGAACGCCAAGCTGACTCCGTGGCCGAAGGATCTGATCAAGGAATGGGATCAGCTTAGCGCCGACGAAAAGAAGCTGTTCGTCCGCCAGGCCGATGTGTTCGCCGCCTATGCCGCCTACGCCGACAACGAGATCGGTCGCGTGATCCAGGCAGTCGAGGACATGGGCAAGCTCGACAACACGTTGATCATATACATCGAGGGCGACAATGGCACCAGCGCCGAGGGTCAGCCCAACGGCACTCCGAACGAAATGGCGATGTTCAATGGCGCCAATCCATCGGTCGAGGACCAGCTAAAGTATTTCTACGACGTCTGGGGCACCGACCGCACCTACAACCACATGTCGATCGGCTGGGCCTGGGCGTTCGATACGCCGTTCTCCTGGACCAAGCAGATCGTGTCGCACTTCGGTGGGACCCGCCAGGGCATGGCGATCTCATGGCCGAAGGTGATCACGGACAAAGGCGGGATTCGCAACCAGTTCCACCACGTCATCGACATCGTTCCGACCATTCTCGAAGCGGCACAGATCAAGCAGCCCGACATGGTGGACGGTATCAAGCAGAGCCCGATCGAAGGTGTCAGCATGATGTACACCTTCGACAAGAGCAACGCGAATGCGCCCACGACGCACAAGACGCAATATTTCGAGATGATGGCAGATCGAGCCATTTACGACGACGGCTGGATCGCCAGCACCACGGTGATACGGCCGCCCTGGGTGACAGTCGCGAAGACTGTCGACCCGGCGAACTTCCAATGGGAGCTTTACGACCTGCGCAATGACTGGACCCAGTCCGATGATCTCGCCGCAAAGAACCCGGCGAAGCTCAAGGAACTGCAGGATTTGTTCGTCAAGGAGGCAACGAAGTACCAGGTGTTCCCGCTCGACTCGACGCTGGTCGCCAGAGCCCTCGCACCGCGGCCGAGCCTGAGCGCAGGCCGCTCGCAGTTCGTCTGGACAAGGCCGATCACCGGCACTCCGAACGGCGACGCGCCGAGCGTCCTCAATACATCCTACAACTTCAAGGTCGAGATCGAGATACCTCAGGGCGGCAGCGACGGCATGCTGATCACCCAAGGCGGCCGGTTCGCGGGTTACGGCTTCTACGTGTTGAAGAACAAGCCGGTGTTCACCTGGAATTTGGTCGATCTCAAGCGCGTGCGCTGGGAAGGACCGGACCTCACGCCCGGCAAGCACATACTTGAATTCGATTTCAGGTATGATGGACTCGGTCCGGCGACGATGGCGTTCGGCGATTACAGCGGCGTCGGCAAGGGCGGCACCGGGGTGCTGAAGGTTGACGGCGCCGAGGTCGCAACCCAAAAGATGGAGCATACGCTTCCCTTCATCCTGCAATTCGACGAATCGCTCGACATCGGCTCCGATACCGGCACGCCGGTCGACGATAACGACTACAGCACGCCGTTCGCCTTCACCGGCAAGCTGAACAAGATCACGCTGAATATCGACCGGCCAAAGCTGTCGCCCGAAGACATCAAGCGTCTGCAGGCTGCGGCGCGGGCCGCCGGAGACGGTCCGTCCGCCGATGCCGAGACGGCCCCGACCGGTGGCACCGCGCCACAGGTTTCGGGCGACATCGGACTCAATTTGGCTCAGAAGGTCGAGCTGCGCATCGACAAACTGGAAGGCTGCCGCAAGCAGGCGAAAGGCCTTGGGCTTGTGGAACGCGTGCAGTTCGTCCGGAAGTGCATGGAGTGATGGCTGCTGTCCAGCGTATGGCAGGGCGGCACCGACATGTCGAAGCTCGACGGCGCTCCCGAACCGGGAGCGATTGCCCTTCGTCGCCGCGATTTCATCGCAACCGCAGTAGGTGCCGCGCTGCCTGCCCGCCAAACCTGTCCTTCAATCTCAGCGTTCGGATCTGCCAGACCAAGACTGCGCTGAAGGACGACACGCTCAATATCTCGTCCATCCGGCGCATTCGCGACACCTGAGGAAGCTGGAGAATCGAGCGAAGATGGAGAACGTGGTTCAGTTAATACCGGTAACGCCTTCGATCGACCAGCTGGCACGGATCATCGGCAACGTGGCGGCTCCGGCTTTCCTGCTGGGAGCCGTCGCGTCCTTCATCTCGGTCCTCGTTTCCCGTATCAACCGGGTGGTCGACCGGGCCCAATTTCTTCACGGCATCACCGATGGTGATGCCTCAAAGGCTTACCTCAAGACGGATATTCCCCGGCTGCGGCACCGGGCGTCGCTCTTGAACAGGTCGCTGTTCTGCTCCATCCTCTCTGCGATCCTCACCGCCCTCATCATCATCGTTGCCTTCATCAGTGCGCTGTTCAACGTGGCCCACGAATATGGCGTTGCGATGCTGTTCATGGCCGCGCTCCTGATGTTCTGCGCCTCGCTCATCGACCTCGCTCGCGAAACCCGAATTGCCCTTCACGACAACGACCTTCGCATGTAAATCTTCCTGCGCAGCACGCGATGGGTGATCGGACGTGACGAAGGGTTCTCGAAAGAGCCGCAGGCGTCAGCAGGCCCCCACGAAGGCCCGGCCTGAACAAGGCCGTTCGGCTCCCGCTCGACGCCCCGCGCCGACATTCCGCCTGCGAACTGCCGCGCTGCTGGCAATCGGGTCGGGTGCGCTGTTTTTTCTGCTCGCAAGCGGGCTTTCCTGGTTCAAGACGTCCGAAATCTCGTCTCCGCCGACCCGCGAGGCAGAACTGAGCTTTGTCGGCAGTCAGGCGTGCAGCGGCTGCCACCAGGCGGAGACGCGGCTGTGGCAAAGCTCGCAACATCGCCACGCCATGGATCACGCGACCGACACGTCGGTCCGCGGCGACTTCAACGACGCCGCGTTCGAATATGCCGGCACACGCTCGCGCTTCTTCCGCAAGGACCGGAAATTTCTGATCGAGACAGACGGGCCGGACGGCAAGCTTGCGACGTTCGAGGTGAAATACGCCTTCGGGGTCGATCCCCTGCAGCAATATCTGATCGAATTCCCCGATGGGCGCATCCAGGCTCTGTCGATTGCATGGGACACGCGCCCCAAAGATCAGGGCGGGCAGCGCTGGTTCCATCTCTATCCGGATGCTGCCGTCACCAGCAGCGATCCCCTGCACTGGACCAGGCTCAATCAGAACTGGAATTTCATGTGCGCCGAGTGCCACTCGACGAACGTGCACAAGAATTACGACGCCGCGAAGGACCGGTTCGCGACCAGCTTCTCCGAGATCAGCGTCGGCTGCGAGGCCTGTCATGGCGCAGGCTCGCGACATGTTGCATGGGCGCACCAGAAGCCTGCAGCGCGCAGCCCGGACAAGGGCCTGCTTGTCCGATTCGACGAACGCTCGGGCATCACGTGGTCAGCCGATGCCGAAACCATGACTCCGAAGCGCAGCGCGCCTCCGGCAACGCTGCGCAAGGAAGTCGAGGCCTGCGGGCGCTGCCACGCGCGACGCGGACAGTTCTCCGAAGACTGGATGCCGGGCAAGTCCCTGTCGGAAACCCATCGGGTGTCGCTGCTCGACCGGCAACGCTTCCATGCCGACGGCCAGATGCGCGACGACGAGGAGACCTACAACTACGCCTCGTTCAAGCAGAGCAAGATGTTCGCCAAGGGCGTCACCTGCAGCGACTGCCATGATCCGCACAGTGCGGCACTCAAAGCACCCGGCGATGGCGTCTGTGCGCAATGCCATGCGCCGGCCAAGTATGAAGCTGCCGCCCACCGGCAGCATGCCAATGTATCGCCGCCGCCAGGTTGCGCCTCCTGCCACATGCCGGAACGTCGCTACATGGTTGTCGATCGCCGCCACGACCACGGCTTCCGCATCCCCCGCCCCGACTTGTCGGTGCGGCTTGGCACACCGAATGCCTGCAACGACTGCCATCGCGACAAGCCCGCCGCATGGGCGGCGCAACAGGTCGAAACCTGGTTCGGTCCGCAGCGCCTGGGTTTTCAGGCCTATGCGCGGGCATTTCATGCGTCATGGAGCGAAGCGGCCGACGCGCAGGCTCTCCTTTCGGCCGTTGTCGCGAATGACGCTCCCGGGATAGTCCGCGCCAGCGCGCTGGCCGAGTTGCCCGCTCCC
Organism: Bradyrhizobium sp. USDA 3311; assembly: GCF_054062495.1. NCBI lineage: Bacteria > Pseudomonadati > Pseudomonadota > Alphaproteobacteria > Hyphomicrobiales > Nitrobacteraceae > Bradyrhizobium > Bradyrhizobium sp. USDA 3311. The sequence goes on from NZ_JBSSFI010000001.1 coordinate 8,192,132, forward strand.
GACGCCGATCTGATCCGTCGCGCTCTCTCCGATCCCGATCCACTCGTGAGATTGGGCGCGCTCGATGCGCTGGAGGGCATTCCGGCCGACCAGCTCTGGACGCTCGCATCTGCGCAATTGACCGATCCGGTGCGCGGCGTGCGCATCCGCGCCGCCGAGCTTCTTTCCTCCGTTCCGCCATCGCGCCAGCCGGCCGCCGATCGCAACAAGTTCACGCAAGCCGCCGCCGAATTCGTGGCGGCGCAGAAATTGAATGCGGATCGTCCGGACGCCCGGGCTGCGCTCGGCAACTTCCTTGCAAGACAGGCCGGTGCCGCCGAAGCCGAGGCCGAATATCGGGCGGCCCTCAGGCTTGATCCATCGTTCCCGCCTGCCGCCATCAATCTTTCCGATCTCTACCGGCAGCTTGGGCGCGACAGCGATGGCGAACGCATTCTTCGCGAGACCCTGACCAAGTCCGGGCAAAATGCCTCACTTCACCACGCGCTCGGCCTCGTGCTCGTGCGGGAAAAGCGCGCCGATGAGGCGCTCGGTGAATTGCGTCAAGCGGCGGAGCTGGACCCCGGTCAACCGCGCTATGCTTACGTCTATGCCGTGGGGCTACACTCCTCTGGCCGCCGCGATGACGCCCTTGCCGTTCTACGGACCAGCTTGCAAGTGCATCCCAACGATCGTGAATCCGTTTCTGCGGCCCTGGCGCTGAGCCGCGAAAAAGGGGATTCCGCATCTGCCTTGCGCTACGCTGAGCAACTCTCACGCTTGATGCCCGGCAATCGCGAGCTTGAAGATCTGATCAAGCAGCTCAAGCAATAGAGGCTGGCGATGAGGATCAGCGGCTCGGCTAAGCCGTGTACTCATAACCAGGGCGTTTTCGACGTCGCCGGAAGTCGCGGAAGGGCCCAATAACTGACGTTGCAATGCCTCGGCGGCAGGAACGAAAACTAAACTGCTCGCTGCATCGGCGGCTGTTTCCACTTCCCTTCGAGCGCCTCAGCTTTCGGCCAGTAGAGACGCATAACGACAAAGAAGCCACCCTTGGGTGCGGGCAGCCAGTTGGGTTGCCTGTCTGCTGCCGGAGCCTCGTTTTGGATGTAGAAGGTAATTCCGCCGTCCGCATCGCGCTTGAACTGTGACAGCATCGGCGAGTTGAGCAAGTAGCGGTTAATTGGATTGGCCGAGAGCAGGCTCGACGGCAGTTCGTACATCGTAAGTGACCAGAAGGCATTTACCGGCGGCAACTGGCCCGGTGCAAAGCGCACGGTGTAACGGTTTGCCCCATCGAATTTCTGACCGTCCGCATCTACGAGATACAGCGGATACATCGCTTCTTGCTTGGAGTTACCGTAAATGCCCACCACGGCAGCCGCCATGCGGTAAAGGTAGTTGTTCTTCAAATATGCTCGGCTGCCGAAGGTGTCGGCGCTGGTTACTTCCCCAGCATCCATTCGCTTTTGCAGTTGGGCCAATGCCTGCCAAGCATCAGCCATACCCTGCTCAATGGCAGTTTTCAGTTCAGGAGTGAGATTGCTTGCGTTGAAGTTCTTGCCAGCCCCAACGCCAATCTTGGCGAACCGCGCCATCAGTTCCTTCTCGGAGGGGTTCGTGGGGCAGAACTGTAGGAGGAAGTTGACGATGTTGAAAAACTCAAGCGAGGTCTTTTCGGTGTCGGACGTAAGCGGTTTGATGAAATCGATCGCGGAGGCGGCCTTCGGCGCCGGCGCGCCAAGGAAAGCCGAAAGCGTCTGCACCTTGTAGCCGGCCTGCACCTTCTTCACGTTGTCGATGTCGCCAGGGTTGAAAAGTTGCGTGCGGTACGCAGCCAGCGCAAATTCGGTCTCGGCGCGTAAAACCTTCGTCACCCCCTTCGGGGTTGAGCCTTGCCAATTAGGTCCGGCGATGAGGAAGCTACCGCCATTGTTGCCGGTGCTACGACTCCCGATGTAGTCGAAGTTGAAAGTATAGGCGTCAATGAGCTGAATGCTGAAATACCGTTCCTTTTCGATCACCGGAACGGTGAGCACGATGGGTTCGGCCCGCAAGTCCATGCCGAGGAAAGAGTAGGGTGTGTCCGAGTTGGGCGTTTGCACCGCCTTGTCTTCCGGGGTGAAGACACGAGAGAAGTTACGGAGCTCGTTCCATGGCGCTTTATATTCGGGGTTCTGGGCATCCACGAAATAGGCATGCTGGATGCGATAGCTATCCACCATTGGGTAGCCGTAGACATAGGCTTCCTTGGCAATTGCGCGGGCTTCGGTGGGACTGACCGCGGCTTGTGCGCGCGCAAGCGCGGAACGGAAAGACGGGAGCAGAGCAATTCCGCAGGCAAAAGTTCTGCGTGTTATGGATTTCATAATCGCAACCTTCCTGACAGACCGACCGCCAAGTTGGCAGGATATGTTGTGGAAGAGCACGACATTTTGATGCAGGTCAACGATCGCACCAGAACAATGTCCGCGCCCTTGCCGTTCTAAGTACCAACTTGCAAGCGCATCCGAATGATCGGGACACCTATCTGCGGCACTCGCGCTGAGCCGCGAAAAAGGTGATTCCGCCTCTGCCTTGGGCTATGCCGAGCAACTCTCGCGCTTGATCCCAGGCAATCGCGAGATTGAAGATCTCATCAAGCAGCTCAAGCAATAGCCGACTAGCGAGACTCTGCCGCTCGGCTAGTTGCGCACCGCGTATAGTGGCGTCCTGAGCGTGAGCTGGTACGCCGGTTTCGGCAGCCACATGATCTCGGCGGTCAAGCCAAACAGTCGGTTGTCATTGTCGTCCATGCGGTCCAGATCGAGTCGCACGATGGGCTGGGTGAACGACTGGATCGGCGCGAGGTTCAGAAGCTGGGCGCCTTCGAACGACTGTACCCCGACGCGCCCCGTAAACTTCCAGTTATTCGGCCATTGATAATAGCCGCCGACATAACCGATCGTATTTGGATTAACTCTCACCGCTGCGCTGCCCACATCAACGCGTGTGTGCTGGATGCCTACGAGAAAGCCGCGAGTCTCGTCCTTGTCCAGAGCATAATCGAACTCGAGAATGTTGTTGAAAGACGTTGCGGTCAGTGGGCCGTTTGGAACGGATTGGGTGATCGTGGATTGCAGCGTCACGGTCGGGAAATTCCCGCCATTCTGCTGGTAGATGTCGGCCTGGAAACCGATATTCCAACTGGTGATGTCAAACGAAGACCATCCGCTGCCCGCAAACTGCGTGGAACTGCCGGACACGCCGGCGTAGAGCGAGACGCGATCGGTGACATCGATCGTAAACGGAAGATCGACGTTGAGTGATTTTGCTGCCGGCAATCCGGTCGACAATGCAGCGCCGTTCGATCCGGCGAGCGTTGGCACCGCATTGAAGAAGGAGAGATGACCAAAGCCAAACGCCAAGGATCCCTGTGGGATTTGCGCGTAATAGGTTCTGAGATCGAGGTACATCGTCGGCACGGCCGGCTTTTTGTCGCCGTCGCTGTCGTCGTCGGCCTCAGCGGCCAACGCGCTTGCCGCCGGACAGACCAGGGCGAGCCCGAGTGCGGCCTTCAGAACGGACCGAAACCTCATCAACCGCTCCGAGTTCGACGCAAACCTTGCTTACCCGCAAGGCCCGCCAGATGCTGCAACATATCGTGCCACGAATTGCGTCGCTCTGTCTGCAACCTTCGGATCGCGATTTTCCCCTTAGACATACACCGCGTCCCGGCGAAAGGTGTGGAAAGCCATCTCGAACGACACCCCGTGCAGCAGCAATGTGTCGCAGAGCCGTGCAGCAGTTCCCCGGCCAGGCCGGCCTCGTGCGCGATTTCAGGCTGGTCGGAAGCGCTGGCTGGGGCGGGAGGGATCGAACCTCCGAATGGCGGAATCAAAATCCGCTGCCTTACCGCTTGGCTACGCCCCAACAGGCGACCCGGGGTCGGCGGAAGAACTGGCTACCGCAGATTCCCTTCGGTCGCAGCCGGTCTATAGGGTGCGGCGCGGCATTTCAACCGCCTGGAGGCGCAAAATACCACAGCTTCCGGGACCGGCCGCGCCACACTCTATTATACGCCCGGGACGAAGGCCCGTTCCGGGCCGGAGCCGTCCGGCGGCCGGGCAGTTGAGACCTCCGGCGTTTCATGGGAAGACGGCGCCAACATCTGTCCACGGGAGTGAGCCATGACCTACCGCGCGCCAATCTCTGACATGCTGCTGTCGCTCAATCATGGCGCCGGCCTGAAGGCCGCCGTGGAAGCCGGCCATTATGGCGATTTCGACGCCGACATCGTGGCCGCCGTGCTGGAGGAAGCCGGCAAGTTCGCCACCGACGTGCTGGCGCCGCTCAACCGTGTCGGCGACGAGCACGGCATCAAGCTCGACGCCGGGAAAGTCACGACTGCGCCGGGCTGGCCCGATGCCTATAAGCGCTGGACCGAGGGCGGCTGGAACGCGGTGTCCGGGCCTGAAGCGTTCGGCGGCCAGGGCCTGCCCGTTGCGATCAACGCCGCCTGCACCGAGATCTGGAGCGCCTCCAACGTCGCCTTCGGCCTGTGCCCGCTGCTGACGGCCTCGGCGATCGAGGCGCTGGATGCGCATGGCAGCGACGAGCTGAAGGCGATCTACCTCGAGAAGCTCGTCTCGGGCGAATGGACCGGCACCATGCAGCTCACCGAGCCGCAGGCCGGCTCCGACGTCGGCGCGCTGCGCACCCGCGCCGAAAAGCAGGCCGACGGCACCTATCGCATCAAGGGGACGAAGATCTTCATCACCTATGGCGAGCACGACATGACCGACAACATCGTGCATTTCGTGCTCGCGCGTCTGCCGGATGCGCCCGCCGGCACCAAGGGGATTTCTCTCTTTCTTGTTCCCAAGTTCATGGTCAATGCCGACGGCTCGCTCGGCGCACGCAACGACATTTTTGCGAGCGGCGTCGAGCACAAGCTCGGCATGCATGCTTCGCCGACCTGCACCATGACCATGGGCGACCATGGCGGCGCCATTGGTTTCTTGATCGGCGAAGAGAACCAGGGCATGCGCTGCATGTTCACGATGATGAACCAGGCCCGCCTCGGCGTCGGCCTCGAAGGCGTCGGCGTTGCCGATCGCGCCTATCAGCAGGCATTGTCCTATGCGCAGGAGCGCAAGCAGGGCCGCGCCGTCGGCAAGAAGGGCGACGGTTCGGACGCGATCTTCGTTCACCCCGACGTCAAGCGCATGCTGATGCGGATGCGGGCGCAGACCGCGGCGGCGCGCACCATCTGCTACGCGACCGCCGTCGCAATCGACGTTTCGACCCGCGCCAGGGATCCAAAGGTCCGCGCTGACGCGGCCGCGCGCGCCGCGCTGCTGACGCCGATGGCCAAGGGCTATTCCACCGATATCGGCAACGAGGTCGCCTATCTCGGCGTGCAGGTGCATGGCGGCATGGGCTTCATCGAGGAGACCGGCGCCGCGCAGCACTATCGCGACGCCCGCATCACCGCGATCTACGAGGGCACCAACGGCATCCAGGCGATCGACCTCGTCACGCGCAAGCTCGCGGCCAATGGCGGCGCCGCGGTGTGGGCGCTGCTCGACGAGCTCTCGGCCGTCGTCAAGCAGGTCGAAGCCTCCAACGACCCCGCTTTCGGCACCACGGGCGCAAAGCTGCGCGAAGCGCTGGACGCGCTGACGCGCACCAGCAAGTGGCTGCTGGAGCGCGTCACGTCCGCGCCGAACGAGGCGCTTGCCGGCGCAACGCCGTATCTGCAGCAGTTCGGCGCCACGCTCGGCGGCTGCATGCTGGGCGTCCGAGGCGCTCGCCGCGAAGAGCGACGGCCTTGCCGATGCACAGCGCTACGTCTCGCTCGCCCGCTTCTTCGCCGAGAACATCACGGTGCAGGCGGCGGGGCTGGAGCGCACCGTGACGGAAAGCGCGGAGTCGGTCGCGGCGGCGGATGCGGTGTTGCTGGGGTAAGGTCTACCCTCCTCCCCGCTGTCATTCCCCGCGAAGGCGGGGAATCCAGTACGCCGCGGCCTCTCGGTAAACTACGGATGTCTCGGAGTACTGGATCGCCCGATCAAGTCGGGCGATGACACCGAATGTTGGGGACGCAGTTGGCCCACAGTCGGTCATCCTGGAGCTTCGCTCCATCCAGGCTATGAAGCTGCGAGCTTCGCCCGCCTCCCCGGTCGCCACAGCACGATGCTCGCGGCGATGAGATCCAGCGCCACACACATCGCAAACGCCGTCGTGTAGTTGCCGGTCAGGCTGCGGACCAGGCCGACGATGCCCGGGCCGAAGGCGCTGACGACGCCGCTGATCGACGTGCCCAGGCCCATCGCGGCGGCAAAGGCGGCAGAGCCGATCTCGCGCTGGATGATCAAAGGTGGGAACGTGATCATGTTGCCGATCGAGAAGCCGTAGACGGCACAGCACACCAGCAGCGCCGTCGGGCTCGTGCTCTGCAGGAGCACGAACAGCGCCGCCGCCTGGCTCGTCATCGACGCCGCGCAGGCGAGCCGCGGATCGAGCCGGTCGACGAACAGGCCGAGCGACAGGCGCCCGACCACCGCCATCGCGGCCATGATGGTCACGGCAAGGCCGGCGCTGGCGCGCCCGATCAGCGGTTCGAGGAATGTCACCTGGTGGACGATGAAGCCCATCTGCGCCAGCAGCGCGATCGCGATCGGCAGCACCATGGTCCAGAACGCCGCGTTGGCGAGCAGCGCCTTGCGGGAATGGGCCGGCGCGGGCGTGCCGCCACCGGCGGGGCGTTCGCCCGATGCCAGCGGCAGCCCGGCCGGCCAGCCGATGAAGCCGACGACCACCGGCAGCACCAGCAGCACCATCACCGTCGTGGCCGCCAGCATCGCCGAGCGGAAGCCGATGCTGGCGGTCAGCGACAGCAACAGCGGAACGAGGACGATGCCGCCGCAGGTCGCGCCGTTGAAGGCGAGGCTGAGCGCGAGGCCGCGGCGCCGATCGAACCAGGAGTTCAGCACCGTCGCGATCACCACGGTGCCCATGCCGGTCCAGCCGACCGCCATCAGCGCATAGGCAAGATAGAGCTGCCAGGGCGTCTGCATCAGCGCCAGCAGAACGGTCGATGCGCCGAGCGCCGAGAGGCCGCACAGGATCAGCGAACGCAGCCCGATACGGGCGAGCAGATCGTCGGTGAAGATGACGAGGACGGAGGTCAGCAGAAACGAGAAGGTGCTGGCCGCGGAGACCAGCGTGCCCGGCCAGCCATGGGCGCGCTGAAGCTCGGCGAGATAGACGCCCTGGCCGTAGAGGCCGAAGCCGAACATGAAGAAGGCCATCAGGAAACAGGCCAGCACAACGCGCCAGCCGCGATAATGCAGCGAGGATTCGTCGACACTCGTCGCGGCAATCATCAATCGAGCAATCGGCCAAATGGAACGGCACGATCGTGCACCACAACCACCGGTTTTTCAAATGAAACATTGTAGCCATTTGTTGCAATGCGCAATGATCCCATGAGCGATGCGCCGGTGCGATCCAGCCGATCATGGTTCCCTGGACGGAATACCGCCGCGACGGGCGGCGCCATGCGCCGGGATCAAGGGAATCGTCGTCGAAAAGGCCGAGCGGGCGGATTGGCACGTCTGCAAGATGATGTAGGCTGATGCCTGCGAGACTCGCCGGCGGCAAGCCGTCGCGGCGACCGCAGGGGGTCATCATGCCGAATGGCAATATCATCGTCGCCGAAGAGCGTGGAACGCGCGTGATCACCCTGCGCCGCCCGGGCAAGAAGAACGCGATCACGCAGGACATGTATCGGGAGATGAGCCGCGCGATCGACACCGCGCAGAACAACCCCGATATCCGCTGCATGATCATCACCGGCGGCTCCGGCGTGTTCACGGCCGGCGACGACATCGACGATTTTCTCAAGGCCGACACGGCACGCCCGGAGACGCTTTCGGACGGCGCCAAGTTTCTCTATTCGCTCGCCCTCAACGTCAAGCCGATCATCGCGGCCGTGGACGGCGCGTCGATCGGCATGGGCACCGTGATGCTGTTCCATTGCGACTACGTGCTCGCTTCGAACGCGGCGACCTTCTCCGCGCCCTATATCCATCTCGGGCTGGTGCCGGTCGGCGCCGCCAGCCTCTTGATGCCGAACACGATGGGTTACCAGCGCGCCTTCGCGATGCTGGTGATGGGACGAACCTTCACCGCCGCGGAGGCGCACGCCGCCGGCTTCGTCAACACCGTGGTCTCGCCGGGGCACACCGAGGTCGAGGCGCGCAAGGTGGCGCGCGATATCTGCCGGCTGCCCGCCGAGGCGGTCGCGACCTCGCGCAAGCTGCTGCGTGCCCCGCCGGAGCAACTCACCCGCCGCATCGACCAGGAGGCCCATCTGTTCGGCGAGCGCTTGAAGTCGGACGATGCCATCGCTGCGTTCAACGCGTTTGCGAGCAGGAAAAAGCGGTGACGGCGAGCGCTGGTCGATTATCCTCGGTCGTCATTCGGGGGCGCGACGAGAACCTTCGTGAAATCTTCGCGCGCAACGACTAATCTTATTCCATGCGACATCTTCTCCGCCTGACCATTTTCGCCCTTGCGCTCGCCGCCCTGCCCGCCTCTGCCCAGACCGCCGCGCCGGTCGAGCTGCGCATCCTTGCGATCAACGATTTCCACGGCAATCTGCGGCCGCCGCCCGGCGGCATCCGCATCAACGATCCCGAGGACGGAGCCAAGAAGGTCATGGTGGCGGCCGGCGGCGCCGAGTACATGGCGACGCTGGTGAAGCAATTGCGCGACGGGCACAAGAACACGATCTTCGTGGCCGCCGGCGACCTGATCGGCGCGAGCCCGTTCCTATCGGCGATGTTCCACGACGAGCCTTCGGTCGAAGCGCTCTCGATGATGGGGCTCGCGATCACCTCGGTCGGCAATCACGAGTTCGACGAGGGCAAGGTCGAGCTGCTCAGGATGCAGAACGGCGGCTGCCATCCGGTCGACGGCTGCCAGGGACCGCATCCCTTCACGGGCGCCAAATTTCACTATCTCGCCGCCTCCACCGTGGAGACGGCGACCGGTCAAAGCGTGCTGCCGCCGTATGAGATCCGTGAGTTCGACGGCATTCCCGTCGCCTTCATCGGGCTGACCTTGAAAGGCACCGCCGGCATCGTGTCGCCCTCGGGCATTGCCGGCCTCGAATTCCGTGACGAGGCCGAAACGGTGAATGCGCTGGTGCCGCAACTGAAGGCGCGCGGGGTGGAAGCGATCGTCGTGCTGATCCACGAAGGCGGCGAGCCTGCCGGCGACTACAATGAATGCCCGGGCATTTCGGGGCCGATCGTCGAGATCGTGAAAAAATTCGATCGCGCCGTCGACGTCGTCGTCAGCGGCCACACCCATCGCGCCTATGTCTGCAATATCGACGGACGGCTGGTGACGAGCGGCGACAAGTACGGCACCCTGGTCACGGCGATCGATCTCAAGCTCGATCCGGCAACGCGCGACATCGTCGCCGCCAAGGCCGAGAACGTCATCGTCGCCAATGCCTCGCTGGCGAAGGACGCGGAGCAGACCGCGCTGATCGAGGCCTATGACAAGCTCGCCGCGCCGATCGCCAATCGCCCGGCCGGATCGGTGACGCAGACGCTGTCGCGCATTCCGAACGAAGCCGGTGAAAGCCCGCTCGGCGACGTCATCGCGGACGCGCAGCTCGCCGCGACCAAGGAGGCCATGAATGGCAGCGCTGTCATCGCGCTCACCAATCCCGGCGGCATCCGCACCGATATCGTTCCGAAGGAGAACGGCGCGGTGTCCTTCGGCGAGCTGTTCGCGAGCCAGCCGTTCCGCAACCGCCTCGTCACCATGACGCTGACAGGCAGCCAGCTCAAGGAGATGCTGGAGCAGCAATGGCTCGATCCGAAGCGGCCGCGAGTTCTCCAGGTGTCGAACGGGTTCAGCTACGCCTGGGATGCGTCGAAGCCGTTCGGCGAACGCGTGATGGCCGAGAGGATGACGCTCAACGGCAGGCCGATGGAGCCCGGAAGCGGCTACCGCGTCACCCTCAACGATTACCTCGCCGTCGGCGGCGACGGATTCACGGTCGCCAGACAGGGCACGGCGCCGCAATATGGCGGCTACGACGCCGACGCGTTGTTCGCGTTTTTCCAGGCGCACGGGCCGATCGGCCCGTTGCCGCTGAGTCGCATCCTGCGCGTGAATTGATCCGGATCAAACGGGCCGGAACGGGACAACCGTTTGCCATTCCCGGTGGAGCGCATAGATTGCGTTTTGCATTGCGTTTTGGCGCCGGATGCGCCAAGCGACGTCAAGAGCCCGTTCCCAGTGAGCCCGACCTGATGAGCACGCTTCTCCTCTCCCACAAGGCCTGCCTCGACCACGTCACGCCGCCGGGACATCCCGAAAGGCCGGACCGCTTGCGCGCAGTGGAGGAAGCGCTGTCGCACGAGCGCTTCCAGTTCCTGGTCCGCGACCAGGCGCCGGAGGGCGATCTCGATCTCGTCACGCTCTGCCACAACGAGCACTACGTCACCGAGCTGCGCCACATCGCGCCGTCCAGCGGGCTCGTCTATATCGACGGCGACACCTCGATGTCGCCGGGCACCTGGGAAGCGGTGATGCGCGGCGTCGGCGGCGCGGTCGCGGCGACCGAAGCGGTGATGGCGGGCGAGCACCGCAACGCCTTCGTCGCGGTGCGCCCGCCCGGCCATCACGCCGAGATCGGCAAGCCGATGGGCTTCTGCTTCTTCGACAATGTTGCGATCGCCGCGCGTCACGCGCAGCGCAAATACGGCATCACGCGCGCGGCCATCGTCGATTTCGACGTGCATCACGGCAACGGCACGCAGGACATCTTCTGGTCGGACCCCACGGTGATGTACTGCTCGACGCACCAGATGCCGCTGTTTCCGGGCACCGGCGCGAAGGGCGAACGCGGCGACCACGACACCATCGTCAACGCGCCGCTGGCGTCCGAGGACGGTGGCCCGGAATTCCGCAGCGCTTTCGAGAACCTGATTCTGCCGCAGCTCGAAAAATTCAGCCCCGAGCTCCTCATCATCTCTGCGGGCTTCGATGCACATTATCGCGACCCGCTGGCCTCGCTGAATCTGCGCGCGGAGGATTATGCCTGGGTGACGCGCAAGCTGATGGACCTTGCCGACAGGACCGCCGGGGGCCGCGTTGTTTCGGTGCTCGAGGGTGGCTATGACCTGCAAGGACTGAAAGAATCTGTTACGGCGCATGTCGGCGCCCTGATGGGCGCCTGACGACGCCCGCCACATTAAGCCCGCAAAACCCGCCTTCACTGCGAGGCAAGCGAATCGGGCAATCGGAAACGGATATGGCCGAAAATACCCAAGTCGACGTCTCCAGGCTCACCTTCGAGCGCGCGATCGAGGAACTCGAGACGATCGTGAAGCGGCTCGAGGACGGCAAGGTGCCGCTCGAGGAATCCGTGACGATCTACGAGCGCGGCGAAGCGCTGAAGCGCCGTTGCGAGGAACTGCTGCGCCAGGCCGAAGCCCGCGTCGACAAGATCACCACCGATGCGAGCGGCCAGGCCACCGGCACCGCACCGCTCGACGTCCAGTAAGGGACCCCGACCAAGCCTCTTTCGGCATCGGACGCCTGCAATTTTTTCATGATCGCACGTAGCTGTGTGTGCTCATGGGGCGGGCGGCCGGGCACCGAGATCGAAGAGTTCCCCCGCCGGGGCCATTCGGCCCCGCGAATCGAGCGGAAAATAGCCCTCCTCTCGCCGAAAATCCTGCCGGGGAGCCGGGCAAGGCAGGAACCCCGCCGCGGGCGCCGCAGTTAACCACTCTGGCCCGGGGGTTGCAGGCGTATGCCCGTAATCGCCCCAGCGGGTTGGCTTTGGCCCAAGCTTTGGTGTAAAGCTGCGCGGAGTGTGGCTTTTTGTTAGCCTTGCGTAGGCATCGATTACCGACGACAAGTGCTTCAAATTGCTAATGAAATTGGCTGGGACGGACGAAGCCGATCTAAGTGACAGGGATCACAGAGACTGAACCGGAGCGCACTTAAGCTCACCTAAGCTTGAAGACGGGGCCTTGCCCCATGCAGGTGGCTCCGACGGTTTAAGGACTCGCGCTGCGCCGATATTGTGCAAACCCATCGCGCACCGGAACGACCTTCCGGCGCTGACAAATTGGAAATCGCCGTGAACGCATACAGTAAGACGCCGCTTCTCGACACCATCCGGACGCCGGACGACCTGCGCAAGCTCAAGATCGAGCAGGTTCGCCAGGTCGCCGACGAGCTGCGGCAGGAGACCATCGATGCCGTCTCGGTAACCGGCGGTCACTTCGGCGCGGGTCTCGGCGTGGTCGAGCTCACCACCGCGATCCATTACGTCTTCGACACGCCGCGCGACCGGCTGATCTGGGACGTCGGCCACCAGGCCTATCCGCACAAGATCCTCACCGGTCGGCGCGACCGCATCCGCACCCTGCGCACCGGCGGCGGCCTGTCCGGCTTCACCAAGCGCAGCGAGAGCGACTACGATCCGTTCGGCGCGGCACATTCCTCGACCTCGATCTCCGCCGGCCTCGGCATGGCCGTGGCACGCGACCTCTCCGGCGGCAAGAACAACGTTATCGCCGTCATCGGTGACGGGGCGATGTCGGCGGGCATGGCCTATGAGGCCATGAACAATGCCGGGGCGATGAACTCGCGCCTGATCGTCATCCTCAACGACAACGACATGTCGATCGCGCCGCCGGTCGGCGCCATGAGCGCCTATCTGTCGCGCCTGTATTCCGGCAAGACCTATCGCACGCTGCGCGAGGCGGCCAAGCAGATCAACAAGCGCCTGCCCAAGATCATCGCCAACCGCGCCAACCGCGTCGAGGAATATTCGCGCGGCTTCATGATGGACGGCGGCACGCTGTTCGAGGAGCTCGGCTTCTACTACGTCGGCCCGATCGACGGCCATAACCTCGACCACCTCCTGCCCGTGCTGAAGAACGTCCGCGACATGGAGGAAGGCCCGATCCTGGTCCACGTCGTGACGCAGAAGGGCAAGGGCTACGGCCCGGCGGAAGCTTCCGCCGACAAGTACCATGCCGTCGTCAAGTTCGACGTCGCGACCGGCACGCAAGCCAAGGCCAAGCCGAACGCGCCAGCCTACCAGAACGTGTTCGGCCAGAGCCTCGTCAAGGAAGCGCAGAAGGACGAGAAGATCGTCGCCATCACCGCGGCGATGCCGTCCGGCACCGGCGTCGACATCTTCAACAAGGCCTTCCCGGACCGCACCTTCGACGTCGGCATCGCCGAGCAGCACGCGGTGACCTTTGCCGCGGGTCTGGCGAGCGAAGGCTACAAGCCGTTCTGCGCGATCTACTCGACCTTCCTGCAGCGCGGCTACGACCAGATCGTGCATGACGTCGCGATCCAGAACCTGCCCGTCCGCTTCGCCATCGACCGCGCCGGCCTCGTCGGCGCCGACGGCGCGACGCATGCCGGCTCGTTCGACAACGCCTATCTCGGCTGCCTGCCGAACATGGTGATCATGGCGGCGGCCGACGAGGCCGAGCTCGTGCACATGGTGGCAACCCAGGTCGCGATCGACGACCGTCCGAGCTCGCTGCGCTATCCGCGCGGCGAAGGCCGCGGCATCGAGATGCCCGAGGTCGGCATTCCGCTCGAGATCGGCAAGGGCCGCATGATCCGCCAGGGCAGCAAGATCGCCCTGCTCTCGTTCGGCACCCGCCTCGCCGAATGCGAGAAGGCAGCCGACGAGCTCGCCGCGCACGGCCTTTCGACCACCATTGCGGATGCGCGCTTCATGAAGCCGCTGGACACCGAGCTGGTGCTCAAGCTCGCCCGCGACCACGAGATCCTGATCACGATCGAGGAAGGCTCGGTCGGCGGCTTCGGCTCGCACGTCGCGCAGTTCCTGACAGACCAGGGCGCGCTCGACAGCGGCATGGTCAAGTTCCGCACGATGGTGCTGCCCGACGTGTTCCAGGACCACGACACGCCGGCCGCGATGTACGCCCGTGCCGGTCTCGACGCCAAGGGCATCGTCGCCAAGGTGTTCGAAGCGCTCGGCAAGGACGTGAAGACCGAGACGGTCAAGCTGGCTTGATTGGTTTCGCCTCTCCCGCTTGCGGGAGAGGTCGGATCGCGAAAGCGATCCGGGTGAGGGCTTTTTCCTCCAGGGGGCTCTCGATTGTCGAGACACCCTCTCCCCAACCCTCCCCCGCAGGCGGGGGAGGGAGCGCAGTTTTCGCCGCGGTTTGCAGCTCGCCTGATTTCTTCTGAGCAGTCCCCCATGAAAATCTATCTGGCAGGCCCCGACGTGTTCCTGCCGGATGCGGTCGAGATCGGCCGGCGCAAGGCCGAGATCTGCGAGCGCTTCGGGCTCACCGGCCTTTATCCTCTCGACAACGAGATCGACCTCACCGCCCCCGACGCCTCGCGGCAGATCTTTTGCGGCAACGAGGCGATGATGGATGCGGCCGACGCCATCATCGCCAACCTGACGCCGTTCCGCGGTGCCGGCGCCGATCCCGGGACCGTCTACGAGCTTGGCTACATGGCCGGGCGCCGTAAATTGTGTCTCGCCTATTCCAACGATGGCGCCACCTATGCCGACCGCGTCGGCCGTTTCATGGACGTCACGACCGAGGACGGGCGGCTGGTCGATGCGCAGGGCCTGACGGTCGAGGATTTTGGCCTCGTCGACAACCTCATGATGATCCATGCGCTGGAACTGCACGGCTGCCCGCTGGTGACGCCGGCCACGATGCCGATCGACGTCTGGCACGATCTCGCCGCGTTCGAGGCTTGCGTCCGGATGGCGGCCGCGCGATTGATTGCACCATAAGCGCATCAATCGTTCCAAGAATCGTTCCAAGAATCGTCTCATGAGAGCGTGATGTCCCCTTCCCGCAAACGCGCCGATATTCTGCTGGTCGAGCGCGGCCTGTTCGAGAGCCGGGCACGGGCGCGCGCGGCCATCGAGGCCGGCCTCGTCACGGCCGACGACAAGCAGGTGACGAAACCGTCGGAGACCATCGCCGAGGACGCGGTGATCCAGGCCGAGCCCGCGCACCCCTACGTGTCGCGCGGCGGCGTCAAGCTCGCCGGCGCGCTGGAACGCTACCCGATCGAGATCGAGGACCATGTCTGCCTCGACGTCGGTGCCTCCACCGGCGGTTTCACCGAGGTGCTGCTGGCCAATGGCGCAAGCCTGGTGTTCGCCATCGATGTCGGCACCAGCCAGTTGCATCCCTCGCTGCGCGATCATCCGAAAATCGTGTCGATGGAGGAGACCGACATCCGCGCCTATGAAGGCAGACGCCTGCCGGCGCGGCCCGATGTCGTCGTGATCGACGTCAGCTTCATCTCGCTGAAGGCCGTGCTGCCCGTGGCGCTGTCGCTGGCGGCCGCGCCGATGAGCCTGCTGGCGCTGATCAAGCCGCAATTCGAGGCCGAGCGGAAGCACAACAAGAAGGGCATCATCCGCGACGCCGCCGTGCATCAGCAGATCTGCGACGACATCGCGGCCTTTGCCGCCTCGCTCGGCTGCACCGACATCGCGGTGTTCCCCTCGCCGATCACCGGCGGCGACGGCAACCTCGAATTCTTCCTGGGCGCGCGCCGTGGTTGAGCGCCTGAGGATCGATCACGTCGGCCATCGCGGTGACGGCGTCGCGCTCGACGCCCGCGAAGCGATCTATGTGCCGTATGCGCTCGGCGGCGAGACCGTCGAGGTTGACCACGTCGCGGGCAGCCATCCCGACCGCCGCAAGCTGCTGGCGGTCGACGTCGCAAGCCCCGAGCGCGTCGCGCCGTTCTGCCCGCATTTCGGCGTCTGCGGCGGCTGCGCGATCCAGCACTGGGCGGCCGAGCCGTATCATGCCTGGAAGCGCGGCATCGTGGTCGAGACGCTGGCGCAGGCCGGCATCGATTGCGAGGTCGCGCCGCTGGTCGATGCCCATGGCGTAGGGCGCAGGCGCGTCACGCTGCACGGCCGGTTCGGCACGCATGACATCCTCAAGGTCGGCTTCTCGGCTGCGAGCTCGCACGACGTCATCCCGATTCATCGCTGCCCGATTCTCGATCCAGCACTCGACGGCGCGCTCGATGCGGCCTGGGCGCTGGCCGAGCCGCTGACGTCCAAAATGCCGGTCTCGAAGCCGCTCGACATCCAGGTCACGGCGACCGCGAACGGCCTCGATGTCGACGTGCGCGGCTCCGGCCCGCTGCCGACGCCGCTGGTCACGGCGCTGTCGCGCGTCGCCGAGCAGCATCGCCTCGCGCGGCTGACGCGGCATGGCGAGCTGGTGCTGCAACGCCTGCCGCCGACGGTGAAGATGGGCCGCACTGAAGTGACGCTGCCGCCGGGCTCGTTCTTGCAGGCAACCGTCGCGGGCGAAGAGACGCTCGCGTCTCTCGTGGCCGAGCGCGTCGGCAAGGCCAAGGAGGTTCTCGACCTCTTCTGCGGTGTCGGGCCGTTCGCGCTGCGGCTCGCCGAGAAGGCGCGCGTCACCGCTTACGATAGCGATGCCGGCGCAGTTGCCGCGCTGGCAAAGGCCGCGCGCACACCCGGCCTGAAGCCGATCAGGTGCGAGCCGCGCGACCTGTTCCGCCGCCCCCTGGTGCCGCAGGAGCTGCGCGACTTCGACGCCGTCGTGTTCGATCCCCCGCGCCAGGGCGCACAGGCGCAGGCACTGAAGCTCGCCGCAAGCAAGGTGCCCGTCATCGTCGCGGTGTCCTGCAACGTTGCAACCTTCGCCCGCGACGCACGGCTGCTGATCGACGGCGGCTACAGGATCGAGACCGTCGTGCCAGTTGACCAATTCCGCCACACGCCGCATGTCGAGCTGGTGGCGCGTTTTGCGCGGTAGCTGCAAGCCTCGTGGGACGGCCCGCCGCGGGCGCCTCACCAGATTGATCCGCGGCCGATCCGAACCTTGATAACGGTCAACCGCCCGAGCTTCCGGGGACGCTAGAAGCGTCGTGGCGAAAGGGCCGTGGAGCGGATGATGGCGATCGACCGGCGACAACTCATGACCACCGCGCTCGGACTTTCCGCGGCGGCAATCAGCGCCCGCCCCTCGGCTGCGGCGACGACGACCTATGAGGAAACGGTGCGGGCGTCGCGAGCGCCGCTGCAATCGGTGCCGCGGGACCGCGAGCTCGTGCGCTTTGCCACGCTCGCCGCCAACAGCCACAACACCCAGCCCTGGATCTTCT
Organism: Bradyrhizobium sp. USDA 3311; assembly: GCF_054062495.1. Lineage (NCBI taxonomy): Bacteria > Pseudomonadati > Pseudomonadota > Alphaproteobacteria > Hyphomicrobiales > Nitrobacteraceae > Bradyrhizobium > Bradyrhizobium sp. USDA 3311. The sequence continues at coordinate 8,209,319 of NZ_JBSSFI010000001.1, forward strand.
CCGCCCGCGGCAATGAAATCGTGATTGCGCCCGATTTCGCGCGCCGCTGTCCGGTGGTCGATCCGGACGATCACCACCTTTTCGTCAGCCTCGGCGGCGCCGCCGAGAACCTCGTTCTCGCGGCATCAGCGCTCGGCTGGCGCGCGAACCCGATTATCGACGGTGACAAGGTCCGGATCGCGCTGGAGCAGGCGCGCCCCGAAGCGTCGTCGCTCGTCAACGCGATTCCCCTCAGGCAATGCACCCGTGCAGCCTTCGACGGCAAGCCGGTGGCGCCCGACATTCTGCGCCAGCTCGAGAACGCCTGCCGGGAGCCGAACGTCTCGGCAATCCTGATGACCGAACGCGCCGCCATCGCAAAGATCACCGACTACGTGCTCGAAGGCAATGCCGCGCAAATGCGCGACAAGGCCTTCATGCGCGAGCTCGTGAGCTGGATGCGCTTCAACGAGGCCGATGCGGTCGCGACCATGGACGGGTTGTTCTCGCGGGCCTCGGGAAGCCCGTCCCTGCCGGCATGGATCGCGCGACCGCTGCTCAGGTTCTTCTTCACCGAAAGCGGCGAGAGCGGGAAATACCGCGCCGAGCTCGACAGCTCCGCGGGTGTCGTCGTGCTTGCCGCCGATCGTAGCGACACGTCGCACTGGATTGCGGTCGGCCGTGCCTGCCAGCGGTTCGGCCTGCAGGCGACCGCGCTCGGGCTCAAATATTCCTTCATCAACCAGCCGGTCGAGGTGGCGACACTAAGGCCGCAGTTCGCAGCGACGCTCGGACTCGGCGAGCGGCGTCCCGATATCGTGATGCGCTTCGGAGCCGGGCCGGATCTGCCGAAATCGCTCCGCCGCGCCCCGGAACTGGTGATGCGGCCGACGCAATAGTCTCCTAGCGTCGAAGGCCGCCGAGCGCCGGTGACTCGCCGGGCAGCATGTTCGATCTGATATCGCTGTCCATGCGGCCCGAGTCCTGCTGGGTGAACCCGGCTCCGAACGACAGGCTGAGGTTGGAGGTCGGCTTGAACTCGACACCCGCGAACGCGCCATAGCCGGGCCCGGCGCCGGAGGTGAGCGGCGCAAGCGAACTGCCAATGCCGTTGCCGTATTTCAGCGTGTCGAAGCCGGCAAAGAACGTGACGGGCATGCCGCCCGCCGTCTTGATGTTGTAGCCGAACTGCGTGCTGTCATAGGAGAGCGCGTTGAAATTGCCGGCCTGTCCAGCCTGGCCGAGACCGCTCCAATTGAGGTTGCCACGCTGGCTACCGACGAAGAAGCCGTTCGCAAAGTTGGCGCGCCCGCCTGCGTCGCTGGCATTGAAGCCTGGAAAATTGCCGTAACTTTCGGAGCTCTGGCCATCGCTGCCGCCAAAGCCGAAAGGTCCGCCCGGTATCCAATACCTCAAGGGTGCAACTTGCGCATGAGCGGGCGCTCCGCCGAGGCAAAGCACGGCGAAGAGAGCTGCGAGACCGCAAGAACCTGCAAGGCTGGACATTCCGGCTACCGTCAAAATGCTCACAAATTATACCCTCGGTATATCGCGATGGCCAGCGAAGCAATGGCGGTCCCCGCGGCCCCGGTTCCAGGGTCACGTATTCCTGACAAATTGAACCTCCCATCCGCCGGATTGACCCACATAGAGGACGCGCAAGCTCGAGCCGTCATCGCGATCGCCAGAGCCTCGTGCGATCCAGCAATGCGCAGTTTGCGCTGACCTTTGAAAATGCCCGACATAGCATGGAGGTCGTCATGGAGGTCAATTCCGACAGGTTGAATGCCTTTATGGGCAAGATGATCACCGAGGTCGGGGCCGCGATGAACGCATCGCTGGTCCTGCTGGGCGACAAGCTCGGCCTCTACCGCGCCCTCGCCGCCAAGGGGCCCATGAACTCTGCCGAACTCGCAAGCGCCACCGGAACGAACGAACGCTACGTCCGCGAGTGGCTGTCGAGCCAGGCGGCTTCTGGTTACGTCGAATATGATACCGCTTCAGGAAAATTCGCGATGTTGCCGGAGCAGGCGATGGCGCTTGCCGACGAGGACAGCCCGGTGTTCCTCGGCGCAGTCGGCAATGTCATTGCCGCGGCGTTCCTCGACGAGCCGAAAATTACGGATGCATTCAAGTCCGGCAAGGGAGTCGGCTGGAACCGGCGGAGCGAGTGCCTGTTCTGCGGCACCGCCCGCTTCTTCCGCACCGGCTACATGCATCATCTAGTGCAGGAGTGGCTGCCCGCGCTCGACGGCGTGGTGGACAAGCTCAAGCGCGGCGCCAAGGTCGCCGACGTCGGTTGCGGGCATGGCGTTTCGACGCGGCTGATGGCGAACGCCTTCCCGAACTCCCGGTTCTACGGCTTCGACTATCACGAGGGCTCGATCGAGGCCGCGCGAAAGGCGGCCAATGAGGCCAAGCTGGGCGACCGGGTCAGCTTCGCTGTTCACTCGGCCAAGACCTATCCGGCCGAAGGCTATGATCTCGTCTGCTTCTTCGATTGCCTGCACGACATGGGCGATCCCGTCGGCGCCATCAGCCACGTACGCGAAGCCATGGACAAGGACGGCACCTGCATGCTGGTCGAGCCGTTCGCGGGCGACCGCCTCGAAGACAATCTCAATCCGGTCGGTCGCGTCTACTATGCGGCGTCGACCATGATCTGCACACCGGCCTCGCTCGACCAGGAGGTCGGCCTAGCGCTGGGCGCACAAGCGGGCGAAGCAAGGCTGCGCAAGGTCGCCCGCGAAGGCGGCCTGACGCGCTTCCGTCGCGCCGCCGAGACGCCCTTCAACCTGATCCTGGAGGCGCGGATCTGATCTCGATCGCGCCGGGCGCACGGAGGCGGCATGCGGCCATGCCCGTACCGCAGCCTCGCCCGGTGCCGACATCCTTGCCTCACTCGCGCCGCAACGTAAGTTGGCGTCGAGCAGGCGGCGCGAGTCCGCCGCAATGGGAGGATGACGATGCGATATCTGGGTCTGGCGCTGGCTGTGCTGTTCACCATCGCGACCTCGGAAGCCGGCCGCGCGGCCGAGCCGACCCGCTTCGTGCCGCTGCAACCCGACGAACTTTCGTCGTCGCAGAAAGAATGGGCGGACGCGATCGCGGTGCCCCCGCGCAACGCGAAATTCACCAACCCGCCCTACCGCGCCTATATCCATAACCCGGAGCTGGCGCCAAAACTCTCTGCGATGTCGGACTATCTGCGCTGGAATTCGTCGCTGCCGGCGCGCCTCAGCGAATTCGCGATCCTGATCACCGCGCGGCAATGGACGGCGCAGTATGAATGGTTCGCGCATTATCCGCTCGCGATGAAGGCCGGGCTCGATCCTGATGTCGCCAAGGACGTCGCCAACGGCGTGCGGCCGAAGGCGATGAAGGACGACGAGGCCGCGCTCTACGACCTCGCGATGGCGCTCTATCGCGACAAGAAGGTGTCCGACGATGTCTACCGCGCGGCCCAGCAAAAATTCGGCGAGCGCGGCATCATGGATGTTATCGGCCTGATCGGCTATTACGACCTGGTCTCGATGACGCTGATCACGATGCAGGCGGAAGCGCCGAACGACAGCGTGCTCCCGCTGCCGCCGCTGGCTGCGAAATAGCCACGCAGCAACCGCGGTTGATACCGCACGATCCCAAGAAGCCTGGAGACCCCGGTGACATCTGACAGCCCCGTCGCCTACGAATGCGTGGGCAACATCGTCCGCATCACGCTCAACCGGCCACCGGTCAATGCGCTGAGCCTCGAGGTCATCCGGGCGGTGGTCGCGGCACTGCGCCGCGCCGCCGACGATCCGGATGCGCGCGTGGTCGTGCTGGCGAGCGCGATCGCCAGGCGCTTTTCGGCAGGCCTCGACCTCGACATCCTGCTTGGCAAATCCGGCGCCCAGATCCGCGAATTCCTCCAGGCGCTCTATATCGACCTTTACGACGCCCAGTACGGGCTCGGAAAGCCGTCGATCGCCGCGGTCGGCGGCGCGGCCCGCGGCGGCGGCATGACCATGGCGGTGTCCTGCGACGTGGTGCTGGCATCCGAGAGCGCGACGTTCGGCTATCCCGAGATCGACGTCGGCGTCATTCCCGCGATCCACTACGCGCATCTGCCGCGCATCATCGGGCGCCACCGCGCTTTCGAGCTGCTGTTCACCGGCCGCGTCTTCAGCGCCGCCGAGGCACGCGAGCTCGGCGTGGTGAACCGCGTCGTCGGAGATACGGAGCTCGAGGCCGAAGTCGTGAGGCTCGCGGCGCAGTTCGCCGCGAAATCAGCCGCGGTACTGCGGATGGGCCGGGCCGCCTTCATGCGCCAGATCGACCTCGACTATCGGCGCAGCATTGCCAGCGCCGTGGACGACTTCTGCAACGTCGCGACGTCGGACGAGGCGCAGGAGGGCCTGAGGGCGTTCGTAGAGAAACGGGCACCGAAATGGTGAGGACGGCCGGCCGCCGCGCGCGTCGGGAACGCGAAGCGTTCAGGCGGTCTTGTCGACCGAAGACGATGAATCGGCCGGTGGATATTTCGTCACCGGCACCATGAAGGACTTGGTGCCGACCTGGTAGATGACCTTGCCGTTCTTCCCGTCATCGGTCGCAATCTGCGCCTGCCCGAACATGATGACGTTCTTGTAGACGATGCCGGTGCCCTGCCGGGTGATGCCGTCGGTGGTGACGCTGACCTGCGCTTCGTTGCCGTTGACGGCGAGCACCTTGAAGCTCGCGCTCTTGCCGTTGTCGCTGGAATAGCCGCCCCAGCTTCCCATGAGACGGCTGTCGGAGGCCGGCGGCGCCTGCTTCTCGAGATTGGCGGTCTGCTTGCCGGCGCCGCCCGCAGAGAACAGCAGCACCATGTTCTTGCCGTCCTTGGTGCCGACCGTGACCCCGCCGAAGGTGATAAGCGAGCCCTGGACCTCGCCAAAGCCGCGCTCGGTGTGCCCGTTATGGGTGTATTCGACCTGCGCCCGCGCACCGCGGATGTTCACGACCTTGAAGCCGACCGGCTGGTTGTTGCCCACCCAATTGCCCTTCCAGTCACCGACCAGAGCGCTCTGGTGAAAGATCCGCTCGTTCGCGGGCGAAATCTGGCTGGTGCTCGATGTGACGATGGCCATTGGATTGCTCGGCGGACAGGTCTGGCGAATCCGCTTTCGTTCGCTCCAGCCATGCCAAGACGCTGACCGGAAACGAACGGAAACCATCCGATTAGGGCCACGCGCAGGTTAATGAGCCGTTAAGTTCAACCGCCGGCCGAGACGGCAAAAGGTCTCAGCCGGGGGCCGCTTAGCGTCCCCAGCGGTCCGACCAGATCTTCTCGCCGATCAGGCAGCTGACGCGCGGCTCCTTGTCGGCGACCCGCATCACGGGACGATCGGGCACGCGGCCTGCGACCTCCATCAGGAGCTTGGTGCGGATCGCTTCCTTGAATTTCTCGCGGTCCTTGATCGTGATGACGAAGGAGCCGGGACCGCCGATGACGCAATCCTCGTAGTAGTAGTCGAGATTGTCGATATCCATGGTCGAATAGGACGGCTCCTTGACCATGATCGGCAGGCCGTTGATGACGATGCCTTTCTCGAGCGCGGCGTCGCGCGCCACCGTGACCGGGCCGCCATTGTTGTTGGGGCCGTCGCCGGAGATGTCGATGACGCGACGCAAGCCCCGATAGGGATCCTCGTCGAACAGCGGCATCGCGAACGTGATCGCGCCGGAGATCGAGGTGCGCGAGGCGCGCCGGATCGGCGTCTTCATGATTTCGGTGGCGACCGCGTCCGCGGTCTCAGGTCCGTCGATCAGCCGCCAGGGAATGATGATCTTCTGGTCGGTGGAGGCGGCCCACTCGAAATAGGTCACCGCAATCCGGCCGTTCGGGCCCATCTTCAGCGCCTGGAGAAACTCTTTCGACTGGATCGCCTGCGCGTAGCCCTCGCGCTGGATCGCCAGCTCGTCCATGTCCATGGAGTAGGAGACATCGACCGCGAGGATCAGCTCGACATCGACCGTCTGCGCATCCTTGTCGGCCGCCAGCCGCTGAGTCCTGGGCGGCTCAAACTTCGGCCCTGGTGCCGCGATGCCCGCGACGTCGCCCCCGGCAAGCACGCCGGCCACCAGCACAGCCCCGATCGAGAACAGCAAGCGCATCGCAGTCTCCCGTCGTATGATGCGATGGTGACATGCAATCGCCTTGCCGCAAAGTGCGAAGATCGCCTGCGCTTCACATTCGAGTTAGGAATTACGCAAAGCTGCCGCCGTGTTGCCGCGCTAGCGTCATCGGAACACGTGCGACCACAGGCTCCGTCATTCCGGGGCGGCTCGAAGAGCCGACCCCGGAATGACGGTACCGGACACGCATCCCGCCCACTTGTCCGGCGCGATTTCCATGCTAGGCTGGCCGCACAGATGGGGATGGAGTCCCCCGACAACCGCCCGGCGGTCGGTGACCGTGATGGGCTGATGACTCCTGCTTGAGGTGGGGCAATTTTTGAGCCTCTGCCTTTGGCGGGAGCATGGACAAACCCGCCAATGGCGGGTTTTTTGTTGCCTGATGGCGAAGGCCGGGACGTGAAGGCCAAGGGGACGTTCGAGGGGAAGTCCAAGGCGTGACGACGACGACACCGAATGCTGCGCGCGCGGGGCTGCCCAGGGGGATCTGGGTGCTCGGCTTCGTCTCGATGCTGATGGACGTCTCCTCCGAGATGATCCACGCGCTGCTGCCGGTCTATCTCGTCACCGTGCTCGGCGCCTCGACGCTCACGGTCGGCTTCATCGAGGGCATTGCGGAGGCGACGGCCTCGATCACCAAGATCTTCTCCGGCGCGCTGTCGGACTGGCTCGGCCGCCGCAAGCTGCTTGCCGCGCTCGGCTATGGGCTGGCCGCCGTCACCAAGCCGCTATTCCCGCTCGCGCCCAGCGTCGAATGGCTGGTGGCGGCGCGCTTCATCGACCGGGTCGGCAAGGGCATTCGCGGCGCGCCGCGCGATGCGCTGATCGCCGATATCGCACCCGTCGGCCTGCGCGGCGCGAGCTTTGGCCTGCGCCAATCGCTCGACACCATCGGCGCCTTCGTCGGACCGCTCGCGGCGATCGGCCTGATGTGGTGGACGGCTGACAATTTTACCGCCGTGTTCTGGGTTGCCGTGCTGCCGGCCTTTCTGTCCTTCGGCCTGATCGCCTTTGCCGTGAGCGAGCCGGAGCCGGACCCGAGCCGGGAATCTGCGAAAAATCCGCTCAATCTCGCCGCGATGCGGCAGCTCGGAGCGGTCTACTGGCGTGTCGTGGCGGTCGGAATCGTCTTCACGCTGGCGCGCTTCAGCGAAGCCTTCCTGATCCTGCGCGCGCAGAACATCGGCCTCAATGCGATGTGGGTGCCGGCGGTGCTGGTGCTGATGAACATCGTCTACGCGCTGTCGGCCTATCCGGCCGGCGTGCTGTCGGACCGCATCAACCGGACCAGCCTGCTCGCGCTCGGTCTCGTCTTCCTCGCCGGCGCCGATCTCGCGCTCGCGCTGCTGCCGAGCCTCGGCGGCCTCGCGCTCGGGGTCGTGCTGTGGGGGCTGCATATGGGATTGACGCAAGGCCTGCTCTCGGCCCTCGTCGCCGACGCCGCGCCGCCAAGCTTGCGCGGCACTGCATTCGGCTATTTCAACCTGTTCACCGGCCTGGCACTGCTGGCCGCGAGCGTGATCGCCGGTGCGCTGTGGGACGCCTATGGTCCGGCCGGCACGTTCCTGGCAGGGCTCGGCTTCGCGCTGGTGTCGCTCGTAGGGCTGCTCGCCGTCGGCAACGGGCTGGCAGCGGAGGGCAAATGAGGATGGGGGGTCGTTCGTCGTGCTGAGCGGAGTGATCGCAATCGTGGTCGGCAGCGTGCTCGGCGGCTGTGCGCGCTACTTCATCTCCGGCGCTGTCGCGCGGCGGCTGGGCGAGACCTTTCCGTGGGGCACCATGACCATCAACGTCACCGGCGCCTTCCTGATCGGCATTTTTGGCGCGCTGGCAACCCATCCGGGCTCGATGTTCGCCTCGCCCAATCCATGGCTGTTCGCGGTGACCGGTTTCCTCGGCTGCTACACCACGGTGTCCTCGTTCAGCCTGCAAACGCTGACGCTCGCCCGCAACGGCGAGCCCATGCACGCGCTCGGCAACGTCGCCTTCTCGGTTGGACTGTGCCTCGCCGCAGTGAGCTGCGGCTTCTTGCTCGCTGACGGTCTTGGAGGGTAGAGGCCGATGAACGTTCCCTCCTCCACCGAGCGCTGGCGCAGCGCGATGCTCTATGCCTGGGTTTCCGCCGGCAGCGTCGTCGGCGGCCTGACGCGCTACCTAGTCGGGCTCGCGCTCGATACCGGTCCAGGCTTTCCCTTCGCGACACTGTTCATCAACGCCACCGGCTCGCTGATCATCGGATTCTATGCGACGCTAACCGGCCCGGACGGCCGGATGCTGGCACGGCCCGAGCACCGGCAGTTCGTCATGACCGGGTTCTGTGGCGGCTACACCACCTTCTCGGCCTTCAGCCTGGAAACATTCCGCCTGTTCCACGGCGGCATGAAATACACCGCGCTGGCCTATGTCGCGTCCTCCGTCGTCTGCTGGCTGGTGTCGGTCTGGCTCGGCCATATCATGGCGAGCCGCTACAACCGCTTGAAAAGGAGCTGACCATGCAAATTCCCAATCAGGCTGTTTCGCTCCGCATCTTCATCGGCGAGAGCGACCATTTCGACGGCAAGCCGCTCTATGAAGCGATCGTGATGAAGGCGCGCGAGCTGCACCTCGCCGGCGCCACCGTGCTGCGCGGTCCGATGGGGTTTGGCAAGTCGAGCCGGCTGCATACCTCGAAAATCCTGCGGCTCTCTGAAGACCTGCCGCTGCTGATCGAGATCGTCGACAGCGAGGACAACATCAACGCATTCCTGCCCATCCTGGATGGCATGATGTCGAGCGGGCTGATCACCTTGGAGAAGGTGCAGGTCCTGCAATATGGTGAGAAAGCCGCGAGCTGATCGCTCCGGCACGGAACCCGAGCCCGCCGTGTCCAGGAGGCGGAATGAACGACGCCGTCACCAAGCCGAAAACCAGAACCAAGACCAAGGTCGAGCGGCCCAAGCTGCACAAGGTCATCCTGATCAACGACGACTACACGCCGCGCGAATTCGTCACGATGATCCTCAAGGCCGAGTTCCGCATGACGGAAGATCAGGCCTACAAGGTGATGATCACGGCGCACAAGCTGGGCGCCTGCGTGGTCGCCGTGTTCACCAGGGACGTCGCCGAGACCAAGGCAACGCGCGCCACCGACGCCGGCCGCGCCAAGGGCTATCCGCTGCTGTTCACGACCGAGCCGGAGGAATAGGCCGCTAGCCCCGGCCGCGACGGGAGCGCACTGGCTTGCGCGCAGTGCTCGGGCGCGGATGCTCCTGAACGTGTTTCCAGAACGCCTCCGCCGCAGGCGTCAGTCGCGATCTCGGACGAAACACGTGGATATCGATTGGAATCTCCCATCCCGCCCCGCCCGCCTTCACCAGTTCGCCCGACGCGAGCTGATCGGCGATGAGGCTCTCCGGCAGCCAGGCCATGCCGCGGCCGGCCTGCACCATGGTGGCGAGAAGTTTTGCAAGATGCGATGAAGGTCGCTTATTGAGGGGGACGTCTGGCAGTGGCCGGTGATCACAGAAACATCGCGCCACTGCTTTTGACGACTGAGCCGGAGGAATAAGCCATCCGCGCTTTCCGACTTTGCATTCCCGCCGGGGATCGCCGACAATGCCGCAAAACCGGCGCAGGCCGAACAATAAGCAAAGCGGGAAACGACGGAAGTGGGCATATCAATAAGAAGCTTCGTGACAAGAGGCCGACTGGTCCTGACGCTGGTGGCGATCGCCTTCTTCACCACCGGCATGGCGCAAGCGGCCGAAAGGGTCCGCATCGGGCTGTTGAAGCTCTCCTCGGCAGCCCCGTTGTTCCTCGCCAAGGAGCGCGGCTATTTCGAGCAGGAAGGGATCGAGGCTGATCTGAAATTCTTCGATGCCGCCGTGCCGATCGCGGTAGCCAGCGTCTCCGGCGATATCGACATCGGTTTCACCGGCTTCACGGCCGCTTTCTACAACCTGGCGGGCAAGGGCGGACTGAAGGTGGTTGCCGGCACGGCGCGCGAGGCACCCGGGTTCCAGAACACGGCCTACGTCGCCTCCAAGCGCGCTTATGATTCGGGCCTGAAGACGCTGAAGGACTTGCCCGGCCATTCCGTCGGCATCACGCAAGTCGGCTCCACTTTCCATTATTCGCTCGGCCTGATCGCCGACAAGCTGAAATTCGACGTGACCTCCGTCCGGATCGTTCCCCTGCAGTCGCTGCCGAATGTCGCCGCGGCCATCAAGGGCGGCCAGCTCGACGCGGCGCTCACCGCCACGACCACGATCAGCCCGGTGGTCGCCTCTGGCGACGCGATCGTGCTCGGCTTCGTCGGCGACGAGACGCCCTGGATGCTCGGCTGCGTCGTGGCTTCGACCGCGACGATCGAGAAGAACCGCAAGCTGGTCGAGAAGGTGCTGGCCGTCTATCGCCGCGGCGCCGACGACTACGCGCGCGTGCTGTTGAAACGCGATGCGGACGGCAAATTCGTCCGCAGCGAGGAAGGTGACGCGATGCTTGCGATCATCTCCAAATACACCGAGCAGAAGGTCGAGCAGCTCCGCATCGGGCTGTCGGTCGTCGATCCCGCGCTCGACAGCGCCGACATCGCCCGTCAGATCGCCTGGTTCAAGCGCCAGAAGATGATCGAACCCGATATCGATGCCGAGAAGATCATCGACAAATCCTTCGTCCCGGACCGGCCGACGGCGCCGAAATGACTGACGACAACGACAATAAGAACACGGAGCTACCCATGAGCGCGAGCGAAGTCACCGCGGGCACCAAGATCGTCCGGCGTGCCGCGAACCAAAAGCCCTCGCGCGTCGTCGCCGACATCTGCGTGGTCGGCTCGGGTGCTGCCGGCATGTCGGCGGCGATCGAGGGCGCGCGTGCCGGACGCAAGGTGGTGCTGGTCGACAGCCTGCCCGCGCTCGGCGGCCAGGCGGTCAACTCCATCATCGGCACCTTCTGCGGCCTGTTCTCGAACGGCAGCGACGGTTACCAGTTCACCCACGGTATCGCCGACGATCTCCTGGGCGACCTCGGTGCGCAGGAGAACGCGCTGTTCTACCGCCGCGGGCCGCACACCACCGTCGTTTATTACGACGAGGTCGCGCTCGGACGCTGGGTCGAGAAGGCAATGCTTGCGGCCGGCGTCACCGTGATCGTCGGCGCCGTCATGCGCAACGTCCGCGTCGCCGGTCGGCGCGTGACCGGGATCGATCTCTCCACCCGCTACGGTGACGTCGAGGTCGAGGCGAACGGCTTCGTCGACGCCTCCGGCGACGCCGCGCTGGTGTGGCAGGCGGGCTTTGCCTGCCGTGAGCCGGACGACGGCCCGATCTACGGCACGCAAATGCTGATCGTCGAGAATATCGACGAGAGCAAGGTGCCGAGCCGGGAGGAATTGCCGGCGCGCATGCGAGAGAAGGCCGGCGACTACGGCCTGTTGCGGCGCGAGGGCCTGTCCTTCGTCATTCCCGGGCGCGGCGTTGCCGCCATGAACATGACCCATGTCGAGACGCCACTGGAGCCGCTAGAGGCGAGCCGCAAGGGCATCGAGGGCAAGGACCAGGCCGATCGCGCCTTTGCCTTCCTCAGGAACGAATTCCCCGCCTGCTTCGGCAAGGCGCGCATCCGCGCCTATGGCTTTCCCGGGATCCGCCAGACGCGCTGGATCGTCGGCCGCCAGCAATTGTCGGTCGACGACGTCCGCGCCGGCACCAAATTCGAAGACGCGATCGGCCGCACGGCGTGGCCGATCGAACTGCACGACCACGGCTCCGGCCATCACTGGCACGTCTTCGACAAGGACCACGTCCACTATGTGCCGTTCGGCAGCCTGACGCCGCAGGAAGCCGACAACATCGTCGCCGCCGGCCGTTGCATCGATGCCGACAAGGTCGCACTCTCCAGCGTTCGGGTGATGGGCCCCTGCATGGCGATGGGCGCCGCCGCTGCGCACGCGCTCGACCTCGCCGGCAGCGGCAGCGTGCATCAGATCGACATCGATGCACTGAAGCGGCGCGTGCACGACAATCTGGAGCGGACGGACTGAGGCGCGCAGCAGCCAGGAGCGGCGGCCGCAGCTCTCTGCTCAGCCGACCGGCGCGATCGTCGGTCTGAACGCCCTTAGGCCATCACCACCGGCGTCTCTTCGGTCAGCCCATACACGCGCTGCGCCTTCGAAAACCCCGCGATCGGAAATTCGCCGAGCTCGCGCCAGTCGTGGCGGCAGGCGTTCGCGAAGACCTCCGAGACCACGACGGTGCGGCCGAGCCGGCCGGCGATCTTCTCCAGCCGCGCCGCGAGATTGACGGCAGGGCCGATGCAGGTGAAGTCGAGCCGGTTGCCGCCGCCGATATTGCCGTAGAGGATGTGGCCGACATGCAGCGCGACGCCGAAGCGGAAGCGCTCGACGACGTCGCCGACCGGAAAGGCGAGCGCCTCGACGCTGGCGCGGGATTCGCGCGCGGCTTCCAGCACGCGCGAACAGACATGGGCGGCATCGCCGACATACTCGTCGATTGGAAACACCGCGAGCAGGCCGTCGCCCATGAACTTCAGCACCTCGCCGCCATGGCCCCGGATTGCGGTGACCTGGCAGTCGAAATACTGATTGAGGATCTCGACCACGGTCTCGGCCGGCAGCCGGTCCGACAACGCGGTGAAGCCGCGCAAGTCAGAGAGCCAGATGGCCGCCTGCATGGTGTCGTTGTGGCCACGGCGGATCTGGCCGCCGAGGATGCGCGCGCCGGCGCGGTTACCGACATAGGTGTCGAGCAGCATCTCGGCGGTACGGCGCAGGCTGACGATCTCGCTGACGCGCGCGAGCGGCGCCATCATGGCCCGGATCGCCGCGACGTCGTCGTCGCTGAATCCGCTGGGGTGACGCGTGGTCCAGCTCGTTGCGTGGATCGAGCCGTCGAGATACGGCATCGGCATCGCGAGGTAGTCGGTCACGCCTTCGGCGCGCATGTCGTCGAGGAACGGAAACCGCTTGCTGTCGGGGTCGTCCATCCGTCCCCGGACCTCCAGCCCCTCCTCGAACACGATCCGCAGCGGGCTGCGTGCGAATTCAGGCGTGTCCAGGATCTCGAAATCGACAGTGCCGATCTCGACCTCCTGGCCTTCCCGCCAGATGAAGTTGCGGCCGAAGATTTCGGGATGCAGCGTACGGATGAAGATGCCGAACCGCCACAGCGGCAGGCCAGCTGCGACCAGATGCTCGCAAACGTCGGCGATCATCTCGGCCGGGTCCCGGACGACCTCGCGCCGTCGATCAGCCAGTTGGTGATGCGCTGGAGCTCGGAGTTTTGCATGTCCGCATTTGCGGACGAAGTTCTGGGGACGTCAAGCTGCGCGGTGGGCTGGTACCGCGACACTAACGCCTCACCCCGCTCTAGCGTCCCACCTGCCCGCGGTCTCGGATGAAGTGATCCGCCAGCACGCAGGCCATCATGGCTTCGCCGACGGGGACGGCACGGATGCCGACGCAGGGGTCGTGGCGGCCCTTGGTCATGATCTCGGTGTCGGCGCCCTGGCGATCGACGGTGAGGCGAGGCTGGAGGATCGACGAGGTCGGCTTCACCGCGAAGCGCACCACCACCGGCTGCCCCGTGGAGATGCCGCCCAGCACGCCGCCGGCGTGGTTGGACAGGAAGCGCGTGCCGTCATTGCCGGTGCGCATCTCGTCGGCGTTCTCTTCGCCGGTCAGCTCAGCCGCGCCAAAGCCGGCGCCGATCTCGACGCCCTTCACGGCATTGATGGTCATCATCGCACCCGCCAGATCGGAATCGAGCTTGGCATAGATCGGCGCACCGAGGCCCGCCGGCACGCCTTCAGCGACGATCTCGAGCACCGCACCGATCGAGGAGCCGCTCTTGCGGATGCCGTCGAGATAGGTTTCGAAGAACGCAGCCTTGTCCTTGTCCGGACAGAAAAACGGATTCCTGGCGACCTCGTCCCAGTCCCACTTCTCGCGGTCGATCTTGTGCGGGCCCATCTGCACCAGCGCGCCGCGCACCTTGACGTCGGGCAGCACCTTTCGCGCGATGGCACCGGCGGCAACGCGCGTCGCGGTCTCGCGCGCAGAGGAGCGGCCGCCGCCGCGATAGTCGCGCAGGCCGTACTTCGCCTCGTAGGTAAAGTCCGCGTGGCCCGGCCGAAACTTGTCCTTGATCTCGGAATAGTCCTTCGACCGCTGGTCGGTGTTCTCGATCAGGAGCCCGATCGGCGTGCCCGTCGTCACCTGCACGCCGGTCTCCGGATGCGCCATCACGCCGGACAGGATCTTCACCTGATCCGGCTCCTGGCGCTGGGTGGTGAAGCGCGACTGGCCGGGCCGGCGGCGGTCGAGATCGCCCTGGATGTCCGCCTCGGTGAGCGGGATCATGGGCGGGCAGCCATCGACCACGCAGCCGATCGCCACCCCGTGGCTCTCGCCGAAGGTCGTGACGCGGAACATGTGGCCGAAGGTGTTGAAGGACATTGGTGCTCGCTCGGTTCCGGCGTGTGGTAACGCGCGGGGGGCCGGGGGTCAAACCCGCACACTCCCTGTCATTCCGGGATGGTCCGAAGGACCAGACCCGGAATCTCGAGATTCTCAGGTGCGCAAGGGCGCACCGGGTTCGGTGCTGCGCATCGCCCCGGAATGACGAAAACTTGGCTTAACTAAACTTCTCCAGCCGCCCGTCCCGGAACACGTAGACGGCGCCCTGCTCGATATAGAGCTCGGCGGCGCTGGCCGGCGTCTCCAGGCCAAGCGAAACCATCAGGGCCCGGCAGGTCCCGCCATGGGCGACCGCGACGGTGTCGGTCCGGAGCTGATCGTACCAGGCCCGCACGCGGACCTGTACATCGGCGTAGGTCTCCCCGCCTGCGGGGCCCACCGTCCATTTGTCGGCAAGGCGCCTGGCATAGATTTCGGGATCGGTCGCCTCGCTCTCGGCCAGCGTCAGCCCTTCCCAGACGCCGTAGCCGATCTCGCGCAGGCGATCGTCGAGCGAATAGTCGGCCACGGGCAATTCGAGCATGCCGCGCGCAAGTTCCATGGTCATGCGCGCGCGGCCGAGCGGACTCGACACATAGGGCAGCGCCGCCTTGTCGCGGCCGTCGCGCTTGAACAGATCGGCGAGAATGCCGCCGGCCTGCACGGCCTGGCTGCGGCCGCGCGCGTTCAGCGGAACGTCCCTGGTGCCCTGGAGCCGCCCGAGCGCATTCCACTCGGTCTCGCCATGGCGAAGATAGTAGATCGTGGGCACGGGCATTCCAGCTAAAGGCTAGTCCTTGCCACCGAGCGAGATATCCGGCGCGTCCGGGCGCTTCATACCGAGCACGTGGTAACCGGAATCGACGTGATGCACCTCGCCGGTGACGCCGCGCGAGAGGTCGGAGAGGAAATACAGCGCGCTGCCGCCGACGTCCTCGGTGGAGACGTTGCGCCGCAACGGCGCGTTGTGCTCGTTCCACTTCAGGATATAGCGGAAGTCGCCGATTCCGGAGGCCGCGAGCGTCTTGATCGGCCCGGCCGAGATCGCGTTGACGCGGATGTTCTTCTCGCCGAGGTCGGCGGCGAGATAGCGCACGCTCGCCTCCAGCGCCGCCTTCGCGACACCCATCACGTTGTAATGCGGCATCCACTTCTCGGCGCCGTAGTAGGAGAGCGTGATGAGCGAACCGCCGTCGGTCATCAGCTTCTCGGCGCGCTGCGCCACGGCGGTGAACGAGTAGCAGGAGATCAACATCGACTTGGAGAAATTCTCCTGCGTGGTGTCGACGTAGCGGCCGTCGAGCTGCTCGCCATAGGCGATCGCGTGCACCAGGAAGTCGATCTTGCCCCACTTCTCCTTCAGCACCGCGAAGGCGGCGTCGATGGTCGCAGCGTCGGTGACGTCGCAATGGCCGAGCACGAGTCCGCCGATCTCGGCGGCGAGCGGCTCGACGCGCTTCTTCAGCGCATCGCCCTGATAGGTGAAGGCGAGCTCGGCGCCCGCTGCGTGGCATGCCTTGGCGATACCCCAGGCGATCGAGCGGTTGTTGGCAACGCCGAGGACCACCCCGCGCTTGCCTTGCATCAGACCTGAATTCTGCGCCATTTTTGAACGTCCCGTCGAGCTCTCGTTGAGGTCTGGAGGTACACCAGCCCTCCTTCGCGGTACAGTCCTAATACGCGGCGTTAACGCTGTTTCGAGCGCCGGAATAGCCGTTCCGTTCGGGTGTTATGATGGGTAAGGCGCTTGCGCCGAACACCAGGACGTCAAGGCGGCAATGAGCGCGTTTCGCCAGAGTGTGGAAGCCATGATCCCGGCGTTGCGCCGCTACGCCCGCGCGCTCACGCGCGATGCGGATGCGGCCGACGATCTGGTGCAGGATACGTTGGTGCGCGCTCTGCGTTCGGAGCGCCTGTTTCTCGGAGGCGACGTCAGGAGCTGGCTCTATACGATCCTGACCAACCTCAACAAGAACCGGCGACGCTCGCTGGCAAGGCGGCCGCAATTCATGCAGCTGACGGAGAACAACCCGGACGCCAGCGGGACCGAAGCCGAGGGACGCGACATCGAGAAGGCGCTGGCAACGCTGGTCGAGGAGCAGCGCTCGGTGCTGCTTTTGGTGATGCTGGAGGGCATGAGCTACCGCGAGGTCGCCGACATCCAGGGCGTGCCGATCGGCACCGTGATGTCGCGCCTGGCACGCGCCCGCGCCCACGTCAAAGCCTCGCTGGAGGGTGAGCGCCCGGCGCTCAGGCGGGTGAAATGATGGCAGGGTTGATGCAACGCGTTGGGTCCGTCCGCAGCCTGCCGACAAAGCGAGCGAAGTTGAGTCACGAAGGATATTTTGGGCCGCAGAGCCAGAGACGATCGATATGAACGACCGCAATATTCCGATCACCGAAGACGAGTTGCACGCCTATGTCGATGGCGAGCTGCCGGCCGAGCGCCGCGCCGACGTCGAGGCCTGGCTTGCCGCCCATCCTGACGATGCCGAGCGGGTGCAGTCCTGGCGCGACATGGCCGAGATGCTGCACGCCCGCTACGATTCCGTCGCCCAGGAGCCGGTGCCGGTACGGCTGGAGCTCGAACGGCTGGAGCGCCGCCCCCGGCAATGGCTCTATGGCGCCGCCGCGGCTGTGCTGGTTGCCTTCGTCGCCGGCGGCACCGCCGGCTGGATCGCGCATGGCGCCGCCAACTCCCCCTCGACCTTCCAGAGTTTTACGGCCGACGCACTCGACGCCCACCGTCTCTATGTCGTCGAGGTCCGCCACCCCGTCGAGGTCGGCGGCAACGAGCGTGACCATCTCCAGGCCTGGCTGACCCGGCGCTGCGGCTGGACCGTGTTCGCGCCGAACCTGGAGGCGAGCGGGTTGAAGCTGGTCGGCGGCCGGCTCCTGCCAGGGCCGAACGGTCCGGCGTCGTTCCTGATGTATGAGGGCGCCTCGGGCGAGCGGTACACGATCTACACCGCCAAGACCGAGAATGGTGCAACGCAGATGCGGTACGCCAAGACGGACAAGGACGGCGCGCTGTTCTGGGCGGAGCGCGGGGTCGGCTACGTCGTCAGCGGCGGTGGCGATCGCGACCGGCTGACCAAGGTGGCGCAGGCCGTGTACGACCAGGCAGAGAAAAACGGCACCTAGACAACCGCGCAAGCGCGGTGCCTCGATTCCGTCATTGAAAATTTGGAATCAAGACATCGGCGCGTCTCATTATCGCACCGGATGATCACGCGAAAATGAGCAGCGTTCGATCCGCCGATCGACGCGGGCGGCCTCGATTGGGGTTTTTGGTACCGCGCTGGTCCCCCTCTCGAGGCCGCACCTTTTTATCGGCTGCCCCGCCGGACAGCCGACACGTCGAGCATATGAGCCGAGAAGCGCTATCGCGCCTCAGGCATATGATGAGCATCATCTGCAAGAGAGGATGCTGTAGACCTTAGGAAAACCCCTTCAGTTCCGACCGCGCCCTAACCAAGCCCGCTACGTGGATTGTAGGGGTGTTGGTCCCGCCACTTCTCCATCAATGCTTCAAGCTCAGCGTCGTTCCCGTCCGGTAGCATAATCCTGACAGTGACGAAGAGATCCCCGGTTCCGCCTGCTTTCGGCAGGCCCTTGCCCTTCAGCCGGAAGGTGCGGCCGCTGGAAGTGTTCTTCGGGACCGAGAGTTCGACTGCATTCCCAAGGGTCGGCACGCGGACCTTGCCGCCGAGCACCGCCTCGTAGAGCGTGACCGGCAGGTCGATCCTGAGATCCGCGCCCTCGACCTTGAAATACGGGTGCGGCGCGATGCCGATGGTGATCAGAAGATCGCCCGGCGGATGGCCCTGGGCGCTCTCGCCCTGCCCGCGCAGCCGGATCTGCTGCCCCTCGGTGACGCCGGCCGGAATCTTGACGTTGAGCTCCTTGCCCGTCGGCAGGCGGACGCGCTTCTCGCCGCCCTTGACCGACTCCTCCAGCGAGACGGACATGGCGACATTCACGTCGAGATCGAGCCCGATCCCACCGGTGTCGAATTCGAACTGCCCGGCGCCGCCGGCCCCCGGCCGCGCGCCGCGCACCCCGCCGCCGAACATGCTGTTGAGGATGTCCTCGAACGCGCCGCCGCCCTGACCCGGGCCGCCGCCGGAGCGGAACGTATAGCTCTCGAACCCGCCGGGACCTGCGCGGCCGCGCGGCCCGCCGCCGCCCGGAAAGCCCTGGAAGCGCGGCTTGCCGTCGGCGTCGATCTCGCCGCGGTCGAACTGCTTGCGCTTGTCCTCATCGCCGAGGATCTCGTTGGCCGAATTGAGTTCGGCAAAACGCTCGGCGGCCTTCGGGTCGTCCTTGTTGCTGTCGGGATGGTGCTTCTTGGCAAGCTTGCGATAGGCGCTCTTGATCGCGGCAGCATTGGCGCTCCGCGGCACCCCCAAGACCTCATAGGGGTCGCGCATCCGTCACGTCTCCTTCAAAGAAATCGAATTGTTCAAAGGGCTCCCCGCCCCACCTGCGAACCATGTGGGGAGAGAGTGGCATTTTTGCAACTAGGATTGCCGGCCGAATCCTAGCTCCGCCACGGCTTTAGCGTATGAATCTCCCAACGGCCACGGCTGCTTTGGCAGCCGGCGCCCTGGAGCCAGCTTTCGGTATTGCCGTTGACGTAGCTGGCGAGGAAGTCGCGGCACCTGCGGCCATCCTCGGCGGCATAGGATTGCGCGATCGGCGTCACCGAGCCGCGCGCCCCGGTCACCGGATTCTCCCAGTGCTGGCTGGAATCCTTGTCGCCCTTGCTCAGCACGTCGGAGGCGGCGTTGCGGGCGAAGGCAAGATCGGTCTCGGTCGGTGCTGCGTCCTTCGCCGGCCGCGCGATCGAGCCGGTGAGGTCGCTGTCGTCGGCCTTGGCATAGGCGCTGGTGTCGTTGCGCGAAAAGCTGCAGCCGCCGGCGCCGAAGCCGATCAGGACCATCGTCATGACAAGGCCCGACGGCCGGATCGCCGATAGGCCAACGCGTCCCCATGCCCTATATAGGGCGGTAGCGGACAACAACGCGTTTTGGGCCGCGGAACGCAACTCGGACTCCAGACATGACCGACACGACCTCGATGAAACACCAGACACCCTTAACATCCGGTGATTTCACCGCCGCCGACGAGCCTTTTGCGCTGTTCGAGACCTGGCTGAACGAAGCGATCAAGAGCGAGCCGAACGATCCGAATGCCATGGCGCTCGCAACCGTCGACCCGGACGGCTTGCCTGACGTGCGCATGGTGCTGATGAAGGGCTTCGATACCGAGGGTTTTGTCTTCTACAGCCACATCGCGAGCCAGAAGGGCCGTGAACTCGCCGCAAATCCTAAGGCAGCGTTACTTTTTCACTGGAAGTCGCTGCGCCGTCAGGTCCGCATCCGCGGCAACGTGACGCCGGTGACTGACGCCGAGGCCGACGCCTATTTCGCCACCCGCCCCAAGCAGGCGCAGATCGGCGCCTGGGCGAGCAAACAGTCCGAGGCGCTGGAGAGCCGCTTCGCCTTCGAACAGGCCATCGCAAAAGTCGCGGCCAAATACATCATCGGCGAGGTGCCACGGCCGCCGGGCTGGAGCGGCTGGCGCATCACACCGGTCCGCATCGAGTTCTGGCACGATCGCCCATTCCGTCTGCACGACCGCATCGAATTTCGTCGTGACGCCGCCGGCCAGAAGTGGTCCAAGACGCGGATGTACCCTTAGGCCCCGACCTGAAAGACCTTCATGCCGCATTCGTCAAACGCACCGCGACGCACGCTGCTCCTGACCGGAGCGAGCCGCGGTATCGGCCATGCCACCGTGATCCGCTTCTCCTCGGCGGGCTGGCGCGTCATCACCTGCTCGCGGCATCCCTTCCCGGAGGACTGCCCCTGGGATGCGGGCCCTGAGGACCACATCCAGGTCGACCTCGCCGACCCCAAGGACACGACCCGCGCGATCTCCGAAATCCGCAACCGCCTCGAGGGCGGCATGCTTCATG
This sequence comes from Bradyrhizobium sp. USDA 3311, assembly GCF_054062495.1. Taxonomy (NCBI): domain Bacteria; kingdom Pseudomonadati; phylum Pseudomonadota; class Alphaproteobacteria; order Hyphomicrobiales; family Nitrobacteraceae; genus Bradyrhizobium; species Bradyrhizobium sp. USDA 3311. The sequence continues at coordinate 8,229,895 of NZ_JBSSFI010000001.1, forward strand.
CGCTGGTCAACAACGCCGCGATCTCGCCGAAGGGCCCGGGCGGCTCCCGGCTCGGTTCGGTCGACACCGACCTCGATACCTGGACGCATGTCTTCCACGTCAACTTCTTCGCGCCGATCATGATGGCGCGCGGACTGATCGAGGAGCTGAAGGCGGCCAGAGGCTCGGTCGTGAACGTCACCTCGATCGCGGGCTCGCGCGTGCATCCCTTCGCAGGCGCAGCCTACGCCACCTCCAAGGCCGCGCTTGCATCCCTGACGCGCGAGATGGCCTCGGACTTCGGCCGCGTCGGCGTCCGCGTCAACGCGATCGCACCGGGCGAGATCGACACCTCGATCCTGTCGCCCGGCACCGAGAAGATCGTGGAGCAGCAGATCCCGATGCACCGGCTCGGCACGCCCGACGAGGTCGCCAAGATCGTCTACGTGCTGTGCACGGACACCTCGTCTTACGTCAATGGCGCCGAGATCCACATCAACGGCGGCCAGCACGTCTAGACCATCCTTTAGCGGTCGTCATTGCGAGCGCAGCGAAGCAATCCAGGCCGCCTCCACGGAGACGGTCTGGATTGGTTCGTCGCTTCGCTTCTCGCAATGACGGAATTGGAAACAGTGCCTAGGGAAGCAGGCGATCCAGACAAAGCCGCCGCAAGACCTGGATCGCCCTTACCTTCCGTTGCTCAATCGAGTCGAATCCGACGTGACCTCTCGCGCGGCCTTGGCGTGGCCGTGCTGAATGCAGTCGAGCAGTCGTCGTCGTTCTCACCATCGAGCAGCGGAGCACCACAGTGCCGGCACATGCGTGCCGACATCGACGACGCCTTGCCGTTCGCCAGGGCCTGACGATAGTTCGCCAGATCGATGACGTTCCGGGGCGACGTTATGTGTTTTTCAACCATGGCTGTTCCTCGCGGCTACGCACTACTTATCGCAGACAAGTTTCGCGCAAACGTTCAGCTCACCGCTCAAATTTTACCGGAGGAATTGGGGCGGCAGCCACGCATCACCGCGACGCCGCAATCCCGCTCTATTCTGCGACACCAACCACCGTGTCTCGACGAACGGCGTAAGGTCTCGGTAGGTATCAGAGCCACTTCTTGAGCTTGAAGATCCAGTACGGGACGATGGCCGCGATCAGCATCAGCACCAGTGCCATCGGATAGCCGTGCGCCCATTCGAGTTCCGGCATCGACTTGAAGTTCATGCCGTAGATCGAGGCGATCAGCGTCGGCGGCATCAGGACAACAGCCATGACCGAAAACAGCTTGATGATGTTGTTCTGCTCGAGATTGACGACGCCGAGCATGGCGTCGAGCACGAAGGTAATCTTGCTGGAGAGATAGGAGGCGTGGTCGGTCAGCGAGGAGACGTCGCGCTGCATGGTCTTGAGCTGCTCGCGCATGTCCTTGGACCATTTCACGCCCTCAACCACCGCCGAGAGGAAGGCGACGACGCGGCCGATCGAGACCAGGCTCTCGCGAACCTTGGAGGTCAGATCGCCCTTGCGGCCGATCGAGATCAGGATCTGGGAATATTGCTTGGCGTGGCCGTGGCGCTCGCTCTCGGGCTCGAAGATGTCGTGCGAGACCTGGTCGATCTCGGCGCCGCAGCGCTCCAGAATGTCGGCGCAGCGGTCGATCACGGCGTCCAGCAGTTCCATCAGCACCATCTCGCCGGTGATCGCCGGCGTGCACGAGCGGCCAAGCTTGGCCTCGACCAGGGCGAACGGCTTCGGCAGGTCGTAGCGCACCGTCACCAGGCGGTGGTCGCCGAGGATGAAGGTCACCGCCGTGGTCCGGGGCATGTCGGTATCGGAGTGGCACATCAGCGTCGCGGTCATGTAGCGCGCGCCGTTCTCGATATAGAGGCGGCTGGAGATCTCGATCTCCTGCATGTCTTCCCGGGTCGGGATGGCGATGCCCGCAAGCCGCTCCACCGCCTTGTCCTCGGCCGCACTCGGACTGAAGAGGTCGATCCAGACCGCATTCTCCGGCAACGCCGTGAGATCCTCGATGACGGCCTTCTTGAGGGAGGACTCGGAGGGAACAAACACCGAAAACATGAACAACTCCAGAGAACCTGCGACAGAATGACAGCCTTTAGCGCGATTCTGACAAGTTCATCATGACAAGCACATTAACGGAGCGTTTGCATTTGTGGCGACGCTGTGGCCCAACCGTGACACAGAATCGACAATCCGGCACGCTTTGCCCCAAAACCCGCGTAAACCTGAAAAACTTGCGGCAAAAAAGCCACAGCTGAGGTCTCGCAGCGCGGGAAAAGGCCTTGAGTGCTGGAATTGTGGCAGATTTCAACGATAATGGGATTAACGGAGTCGAGGAAGTTGGGCGCTAAGCTCAGGCTTTCCCGCGCGGTATTGTTTTGATTGGAACCAAATCATGTCGTCGCTGAAAGTTAAGTTGGGGATTTTGGCCGCTGGCCTGATGCTGTCGGGCTGCATGCAGGCCACGCATTTCGAAGCGACCGACACCAAGGCCTTCAAGCCGAAGGACAAGGAACTGCTCGCCAAGGTCCGGTACGAAAACACCCCGGTCGCAGAGCCGTTCCGCCGCGCCATCGTCGAATATCACCGCAAAGAATCGCCCGGCTCGATCGTGGTCGATTCCGACAACCACTACCTCTATTACGTGCTGGATGGCGGCAAGGCGATCCGTTACGGCATCACCGTCGGCGAAGAAGCCATGGCCTGGTCGGGCATCGCCAAGGTCGGCAGCATGACCGAGTGGCCGGCCTGGCATCCGACCCCGGGCGAGATTTCGCGCCTGGGCGTGCCGACCTATGTTGCGCCCGGTCCGGACAATCCGATGGGCTCCCGCGCAATGTATCTCTACTCGGGCGGCAAGGACACGCTGTTCCGCATCCACGGCACCAACCAGCCGGAATATATCGGCGCCTCGATCTCGTCGGGCTGCATCCGTCTGACCAACGAGGACGCGATCGACCTCTATGGCCGCGTCAAGGTCGGCACCATCGTGGTGGTGCTCGAGCCGAAGCACGGCGACTCGCCCTACAATTCGCGCCTGGCGCTCGGCGCCGGCGGAACTGGCCAGGCGGGCAGCTACTGATCGCCTCTCCCGATCTCCGACATTCAAAAGCGCCGGTTTTACCGGCGCTTTTTTGTTGCCGGCTTGGACGGCTGGACCTTGTCGGCCGCCGGCTTGTCCGCAGGCGCGGGGGATTTCTCCGCCGCCTCGTCACCAGCCCCATCCTTTGCCTCAGGCTTGGACGCGACCTCGCGCGGCGGCGCCTCCTCGGGCCGTTCCGCCGGCAGCAGCGGCGCGATCTGCGGCAGGGGATCCCAGACGTTCCACTGGCAGATCCGGTAGTCGTTGCGCCGCTGCGCCAGGTCGAGATGGATATGGTCCTCGTGGTACCAGTCCGAGCCAGGGCCGAGCACGGTGGAAAAGCGCGCGCACACCGAATGCAGCACACGCTCGCGCACGTCACGCGACATGGTGCGATCGGTGAGGCCAATCGACTGCCCGTTGGCGAGCTTGACGGCGCGGACGTCGAGGGCGTTGGCCTTGCCGTGCTCGGACAGCAACGCTCCAACGATGCGATTGCGGCCGCGGCACTCGAAGCTATCGAAATTGTCGAGATCGCTGATGGTCGAGCCGAGACTGGTAGCCAGCGGCACCATGTCCTTGCGCACCCAGTCGGCTATCGCAGACGCCATGGTGCAGCGAAGGATCGCCGCCGGCTTGACCGCCACCTTGCGCTTGTCCGGCAGCACGATGGCCTCCAGCCGCACCAGATCCTCGCCGCCGCAGCCGCCGGGGCCGCGGATATCGGGGATGGAGGGTGCAATTGCGATCTCCTCGGTCAGCGCGAGCCGGCAGGCCGAGACCTGCTTCTCGGGCAGCGGCGGCGCCTCGGCCGGCTTGTCGGGGGAAGGCTTGTCCGGGGAAGGCTTGCCGTCGGCCTCCGGTGCGGCCCCGTCCGGTGCTTTCGGGGCCTCCGCGGGGCGAGGTCTTGGTAGCGGGATCTTGGCGGAATGAACCTTCGCGCGCGGCCGTGGTGTACCAAAGCCAAAGATATCGAGCGGCGCAGCATATTTTCGCGCCTCCGCCCGATCCGCGAGCCCAAGCGTCAGCCCCAGCGCGACGGTAACCATTGCCGCGCCGGCGGACATATAGCCGCGACAAGACCATTTGCGGCGAAAGTCCGGCAGGCTAAAACTCATGACAATTCTTTGGCCCAACGCTGAGAGCGATAACGCGTCCAGCGACTTCTCGGAGGAACGTCGGAATGCTTGGTTTGATGCAAGACTGGCCCCTGCTCTGCCACCGGATCATCGAACACGCCGCCAGGATTCATGGCAAGCAGGAGGTCGTCACGCGATCGATCGAGGGACCGATCCATCGCACCACCTACGCCGAGATCCACAAGCGGGCGCTCAAGGTCTCGCAGATGCTGGAGCGCGACGGCATCAAGCTCGGCGACCGCGTCGCAACGATCGCCTGGAACACCTGGCGCCATCTCGAAGCGTGGTACGGCATCATGGGGATCGGCGCCATCTGCCATACCGTCAATCCCCGCCTTTTCCCCGAGCAGATCGCCTGGATCATCAACCATGCACAGGACCGCATCGTGATGACCGACATCACCTTCGTTCCGATCCTTGAGAAGATCGCCGACAAGCTGCCCAGCGTGGAGCGCTACGTCGTGCTGACCGACAAGGCGCATATGCCCGAGACCACGCTGAAGAATGCGGTGGCCTACGAGGACTGGATTGCGCAGGCCGACGGCAAATTCAAATGGAAGGACTTTGACGAGAACACGGCGGCGGCGATGTGCTACACGTCGGGCACCACGGGCGATCCGAAGGGTGTGCTGTATTCGCATCGCTCCAACGTGCTGCACGCGCTGATGGCCAACAACGTCGATGCGCTCGGCACCAGCGCCTCCGAGACGATGCTGCCGGTGGTGCCGCTGTTCCACGCCAACAGCTGGGGTATCGCCTTCTCCGCGCCCTCGCAGGGCACCAAGCTGGTGATGCCCGGCGCCAAGCTCGACGGCGCTTCGGTCTATGAATTGCTCTCGACCGAGAAGGTGACGCACACCGCCGGCGTGCCCACGGTGTGGCTGATGCTGCTCCAGCACATGACCGCCAACAATCTGAAGCTGCCGCACCTGAAGATGGTGATCTGCGGCGGCTCGGCGATGCCGCGCTCGATGATCAAGGCCTTCCTCGACATGGGCTCGAACGTCCGCCACGCCTGGGGCATGACCGAGATGAGCCCGATCGGCAGCGTCGCGGCGCTGAAGCCGCCGTTCCAGAACGCGACCGGCGATGCGCGGCTCGATGTGCTCCAGATGCAGGGCTACGCGCCCTTCGCAGTCGAGATGAAGATCACCGACGACGCCGGCAAGGAGCTGCCCTGGGACGGCAAGACTTTCGGCCGCCTCAAGGTGTCCGGCCCCGCCGTCGCCAAGGCCTATTATCGGCTCGATGCCAACATCCTCGACGAGGACGGCTTCTTCGACACCGGCGACGTCTCGACCATCGACGAGGACGGCTACATGCGGATCACCGACCGCTCCAAGGACGTGATCAAGTCCGGCGGCGAGTGGATCTCCTCGATCGACCTCGAAAACCTCGCGGTCGGCCATCCGGCCGTGGCGGAAGCCGCCGTGATCGGCGTCTTCCACCCCAAATGGGACGAGCGGCCGCTACTGATCGTGCAGCTCAAGCAGGGCCAGCAGGCCAGCCGTGAGGACATCCTGAAGTACATGGACGGCAAGATCGCCAAATGGTGGATGCCCGACGACGTCGCCTTCGTCGAGGGCATCCCGCACACCGCCACGGGCAAGATCCTGAAGACCGCGCTGCGCGACCAGTTCAAGGATTACCGCTTCCCGAACGCGGCGGCGTAGGACTTACACGTCATTCCGGGGCGATGCCAACGGCATCGACCCCGGAATCTCGAGATTCCGGAGTCGCCCTTCGGGCGCCCCGGAATGACGGGCAGTAGCAACCCGGTCTCCCTTGAATTTGCCGCCGGGGCGTGGTCTCAACGCCTCCTGTCGTCGCGCCAGATCGGCGCGGCACCGCCTCCAAAACCCCGGCAGAGCTCACCCGATGGCCCGCAGGTTTTCCGCTCCCTACCAGTCGGAGCCCGTGTCCAGCCTCGCCAGCTGGGCGCGCAATCTGGCCGTGTTCGCGGTGGTGGCGGTGGCGGTGTCGATCCTCGTCGTCCGGTTCGGCTTCCTGGAGCCGAAGCCGGCGCTCGCCACCTTCTTCGGCGGCCTCGCCATCGCCGCGCTCTCGATCCTGTTCGGCCTCGCCGGCTTCGCCGCGATCTGGCAGAACGGCTCGCGCGGCATGGCGCGCATCCTGCTCGCCTTCCTGATCGACGGCATGATCCTCGCCTACCCGGCCTATCTCGGCCTGCAATACCGCAAGCTGCCGGCGATCCACGACGTCACGACCGACCCGATCGACCCGCCCCGCTTCGACGCGCTGGCGCGCCTGCGCACCGGTGAAGGCGCCAATACCGCGGTTTATGCCGGCCTCTATTCGGCCGAGCAGCAGCGCCATTTCTATCCCGATATCGAGCCGATCGAACTCGAGATCCCGGTCGACCGCGCCTATGCGATCGCACTCCAGATCGTCAACAAGCGCAAATGGCTCGTCATCGACGAGCGCGCGCCGCAGCCGCCGCGCCGCATCGGACGCATCGAGGCGGTGGCGCGCACGCCGATCATGGGTTTGCGCGAGGACATTTCCATCAGGGTCGTGCCCGACGGCGACGATTCCCGCGTCGATATCCGCTCCGCCTCGCGCTATTTCGAGAGCGACCTCGGCAGCAACGCCGCCCGCGTCACAAAATTCATCGACGATCTCAACACCGCCGCCGATGCGGACGCGCTGAAGCCGGTGAAGAAGACCCCGGTGACGCCGCCGAAGGCACCGGCGAAGACGGTGAAGAAGTGACGGTGAGCTAGGCTCCCGCCATCCGGTATGTCCCGCCAATCACGGGATCGCCATCCGTCGCCACCACGCCGCGGGCGACCAGATCTTCCAGATGCGCCAGCACGGAATAGCCCGCGGCCGTCGTCAGCCGTGGATCGATGCCGATATAGATCGCACGCACCATGGTCGGGATGTCGGCCTCGCCCTTGGCGAGACGATGCAGGATAGAGGCTTCGCGCGCCTTGCGGTGGCGGATCAGGAAACGCACGAAGCGCGGACCATCCGGTATCTCGGGGCCATGGCCTGAGAAATAGAGATCCTCCTCGCGGGCGGCCAAGCAATCGAGCGATTCCATGTAGTCGATCATCGAGCCGTCGGGCGGCGCAACGATCGAGGTCGACCATCCCATCACGTGGTCACCGACGAAGTTGAATTTTCGCTCGGGCCAGGCGAAGGCGAGATGGTTGGCGGTATGACCCGGCGTCGCCACCGCCTCGAGGCGCCAGCCCGCACCCTCGACGACGTCGCCATGGGCGATCCTGATATCGGGCGCGAAATCGCGATCGACGCCGGATTCCGGATTGTGCTTCTCGCTCTCGAAGCGCGGGCGCGAGGCGCGGTGCGGGCCCTCGGCATAAACAGGCGCGCCGGTCGCCTGCTTGATCCGCGCGGTGTTCGGCGAATGGTCGCGGTGGGTGTGGGTGACGAAGATGTGGCTCACCGTCTCGCCGCGCACGGCATCGAGCAACGCAGCCGCATGCGCCGCATCATCAGGACCGGGATCGATGATCGCGACGTTGCCCGTGCCAACGATGTAGCTGACTGTACCGCTGAAGGTGAACGGGCTCGGATTGTTACAGAGCACGCGCCGCACGCCGGGGCGGACTTCCTCGACGATTCCGGCTTTGAGTGGAAAGTTGCGGTTGAACGGGACGTCGTCGTTGTCGGACATGGCTTCTTCTTTGTTCTTTGACGTCATTCCGGGATGGCCCGTCAGGGCCAGACCCGGAATCTCGATGGAACAGGAATAATGCGGCCCGAGATTCCGGGTTCGCGCTTCGCGCGCCCCGGAATGACGGATGACCTCGTCAGAAAAACGCCTGAATGCCCGTGATGGCGCGGCCCAGGATCAGGGCGTGGACGTCGTGGGTGCCCTCGTAGGTGTTGACCGTCTCGAGGTTATGGACGTGGCGCATCACGTGGTACTCGATCGAGATGCCGTTGCCGCCGTGCATGTCGCGCGCGACGCGGGCGATGTCGAGCGCCTTGCCGCAATTGTTGCGCTTCATGATCGAGATCATCTCGGGGGCGAACTTGCCTTCGTCCATCAGGCGGCCGACGCGAAGCGAGCCCTGGAGGCCGAGCGCGATCTCGGTCTCCATGTCGGCGAGCTTCTTCTGGACGAGCTGGGTCGCGGCCAGCGGCTTGCCGAACTGCTTGCGGTCGAGCGTGTACTGGCGGGCGCGGTGCATGCAGTCCTCGGCCGCGCCCAGCGCGCCCCAGGAAATGCCGTAGCGGGCGCGGTTGAGGCAGCCGAACGGGCCCTTAAGGCCGGAGACGTTGGGCAGCAGCGCGTCTTCCGGAACCACGACACCGTCCATCACGACTTCGCCGGTGATGGAGGCGCGCAAGCTGAGCTTGCCGCCGATCTTCGGCGCGGAGAGGCCCTTCATGCCCTTCTCCAGCACGAAGCCCCGGATCTGGTTGTCATGCGCGGCCGACTTGGCCCAGACCACGAACACGTCGGCGATCGGCGCGTTCGAGATCCACATCTTGCTGCCGGTCAGGCGGTAGCCGTCCGAGACCTTCTCGGCGCGGGTCTTCATCCCGGCCGGATCGGAGCCGGCATCGGGCTCGGTCAGGCCGAAGCAGCCGACCCACTCGCCGCTGGCGAGCTTCGGCAGGTACTTCTTGCGCTGGTTCTCGTCGCCATAGGCGTAGATCGGGTACATCACCAGCGAGGACTGCACCGAGTTCATCGAACGATAGCCGGAATCGACCCGCTCGATCTCTCGCGCGACCAGGCCGTAGGCGACGTAGCTCGCATTGGCGCAGCCATATTCCTCGGGCAGCGTGATGCCGATCAGGCCGAGTTCGCCCATCTCGTTGAAGATCTCGCGATCCGTCGTCTCTTCGAGATAGGCCTTGGTGATGCGCGGCAGCAGCTTGTCCTGGGCGTAGGCGCGCGCGGTGTCGCGCACCATGCGCTCGTCTTCGGTAAGCTGCTCGTCGAGCAGGAACGGATCGTCCCACTGGAAAGAAGCCGCAGCCGGCTTGTCCTTGGTCTGAGGGCGCACGCTCATGAAACGTCCTTTCGCGTCTGGTTCCGTCAACAATTGCCCGACAAAGTAAAGCGCCGCGGCAACAAGTTCAATTGCATCCTGGTTTCGGTCATTCCGGGCTCGCGCAACGGCGCGCGCCCGGAAACGACGTCGTCAGATTTCGAGCAGCTCGTTGGCGACGATCTCGATGCCGAAGCCCGACAGGCCCTTGTAGTCGTGCACCGAGGAGGTGAGATGCCGGATCGAGGTGACGCCGAGATCGCGCAGGATCTGCGCGCCGACGCCGATCTCGCGCCACTGGCGGTTGCGGTCGGCCTCCGTCGACGTCTCGTCGGGCAGCGGAGCCACCGGCACGCCGGCAGCGCCGTCGCGCAAGTAAACCAGCACGCCACGGCCGGACCTCTCGAAATGCTCGAGCACGGCCGCCATGCGCTTGTGCCCGGTGAAGATGTCCTTGACGATGTTCGGCTTGTGGAAGCGCGTCAGCACGTTCTTGCCGTCGCCGACGCCGTTGTAGACGAAGGCGACGTGGGCGATGGAATCGAACGGCGAACGATAGGCATAGCCCTGCAAGGGGCCGATCGGGCTGTCGGTGACGAAGGTCGAGACCCGCTCGATCAGCTTCTCGCGCACCTGGCGGTAGGCGATCATGTCCGCGATGGTGACGTGCTTGAGCTCGTGCTGGGCGGCGAAGCGGGCGACCTGCTCGCCCTTCATCACGCTGCCGTCGTCGTTCATCAGCTCACTGATGACGCCGACCGGCGGCAGGCCGGAGAGCTTGCAGAGGTCGACGGCGGCCTCGGTATGGCCGGAGCGCAGCAGCACGCCGCCGTCCTTGGCGATCAGCGGGAAGATGTGGCCGGGCCGGGCGAAATCGTTGGCGCCGACATTGGGATTGGACAGCGCGCGGCAGCACGAGGCGCGCTCCTCGGCGGAGATGCCGGTGCCGCCGTCGGGCTTGTAGTCGATCGAGACCGTGAACGCGGTGGTATGCGCGGAATCGTTGTGGGCGACCATGGGATCGAGCCGCAGGCGGCGCGCGTCCTCCGTGGTCACGGGCGCGCAGACGATGCCGGAGGTGTGGCGGATGATGAACGCCATCTTCTCGGCGGTGCAGAGCGAGGCCGCGACGATCAGATCGCCCTCGCCCTCGCGGTCCTCATCGTCGGTGACGACGACGAGCTCGCCCCTGGCAAAGGCCTGCAAGACTTCCTGGACGGTATCGGGCATTTCCCAATCTCTATCGGTTATGGGCCGGAGGCTTAGCCGGACGCCTTAGCCGGACTTGGCCCCAAGCGCTAGTGTCCTGGACGCAACCGCATATGCCAGATGGCCGTCAGGGCGGCGGGTCTCAGGCTTGCACCGAAGATACCAGGGATATAGGCGCACAAACCCCGGAAGGAAGACGGCCGGACGCCGTCAGGGCAGCACCTCTCTCCGCTCGCCGAGCCGCAGGTCGAGCTCGGCGCGCTTATCCGCGAGCAGGCCGGCCTGGGCGGCCTCGATCACGGTAAACAGCTCGTGGGCGTCGCTGAGTCGGGTCACGGTGACGTAACTGGCACCGGCCTCGTAGAGCTCGCCGACATCCGACAAAAGATCGGCCGTAGCCACGATCATGGCGGTCGGGTTGAGGGTGCGGACGTGGCGGACCAGCTTCTCGTTGCTGGCGCCCTTGAGAAGCGCATCCGGCACGCTGAGGATGATCATCTCGGACTTGCCGACGCCGGCATGGAGCAGCGTGTCCGCGCTGCTGATGTCGCCATAGATCACGTGCAGGCCGCGTGAAAGCAGGGTCTGGTACACATTGGGGTTGAAATCGACCACCGTGATCTGCTCGAGCAACACCGGCGCCTGCCGTTCGATCTCGGCCAGCAGCGCGCTCGCCGCGCGGAAAAAGCCCAGGATGACGATGCGGCGAGCCTCGCCATGGCCGCCCTCGTGGCCCTCCTCGGCATGGCCATTGCCGTGATCGAGATCGCGCAGGCCGATCCGCTTCAACGGGCCGATCGCCCAGCGGGCGATCTCGTCGCTGCGCGTCATCACGAAGGTCGAGAGCACGGCCAGCACCACGAAGGCGAAGGAGGCCGCGTTCGCCGTCTCGGCTGCGATGTGGTTGTCGGTGACACCGGTCTGGATCACGACCAGCGAGAACTCGGAGATCTGCGCGAGGTTCAGGGCCGGCAACAGGCTGGCACGCAGCCCCTGCTTCATCAGGTAGAGCGGCGTGAAGGTCGTGACGAGCCGGCTCACCACCGTGAACGCCGCGATCATCAAGGCAAGCCCGATCACGGAGAGGCCGGGCACGGGAATGGTCATGCCGAGCGCGACGAAGAACAGCGTGATGAAGAAGTCGCGCAGCGTGGTGACCTTGGCGGTGACGTCGAGCGCATAGGGAAAGGTCGAAAGCGAGACGCCGGCGATCAGGGCGCCCATCTCGCGCGACAGCGACAGCCGCTCCGCGGTCTCGGCCACGAGGAAGCACCAGGCGAGCGCGCCGAGCAGGATCAGTTCGGGCCGGCGGGCGATCTGGTGGAACAGGCGCGGCAGCACATAGCGGCTGACCAGCAGCGCGGCGGCCACCAGCACCGCGACGCGGCCGATCGAGAGCAGGATGACGCTCACTTGCAGATTGGCAAGACTCGGTTGCACCGCCAGGAACAGGATGGCGAAGATGTCCTGGAGCACCAGCACGCCGAGCGTGATGCGGCCGGGCAGCGTGTCGAGCTCGCGCTTCTCGTAGAGCACCTTGACGATGATGACGGTGCTCGACAGCGCGCAGGCGATACAGAGATAGACCGCATCGAAATGCCCGCCGCCGAGCGACAGGCCGATGCCGGCGAAAAACAGGACCCCGAGCAGGCAGCCGCCGAGCAGCTGGCCGCCCGCCGCGAACAGGATCACCTTTCCCGCCCGCACGATCTTCTTCAGGTCGATCTCCAGCCCGATCATGAACAGCATGAAGATCAGGCCGAGCTCGGAGATGACGCTGATCGATTCCTGCGATTTGACCCAGCCGGCGCCGAATGGACCTATGCAGAAGCCGGCGATAAGGTAGGCCAGGATCAGAGGTTGCCGGGAGAAATGGGCGAGCAGGCCCAGCATCCAGGCAAACAGGATACAGAGAGTGATGTCGCGAATAAGCTCATGCATGCGAAATTGGTCCGTTTTGCCGCACCCTAGAGACAGGTTGCGCCGCGGCAAGCGAGCAATTCGTCACATGCGGATCGTGCTCTGGCTGATAGCCGTGCTAGCTCCGTTCGCGTTCGCCTTGCCGGCCGCGGCGCAATCCAAGGTCAATATCGAACAAAACTTTGCCGATTCGCTCACTGTGCTGCCGAAAGAGGAGCTCGCCGTCGCCGGCGGGTTCTATGTGCCGGCCTATTCCAGCGTCGCGATGAGCCAGGGCAAGCTGCGCGTCGACTTCTCGGTGACCTTGAGCGTTCACAACGCCTCCGAGAGCCAGCCGCTGGTGGTCAAGCGCATCGCCTATTTCGACACCGCAGGCAAGCAGGTCGAGAGCTATCTGAAAGCGCCGGTGGCCTTGAGGCCCCTCGCCACCGTCTCGATTTTCATTCCGACCGACGACGTGCGCGGCGGGACCGGGGCCAATTTCATTGTCGACTGGGCCGCAACGGGCGACATCGCCGAGCCGGTGGTCGAGGCCTTGATGGTTGGCGGCGTCGCCAATGCGCATTACGCTTTCATCAGCCAGGGCCGTCCGACCCGGACTGCCACAAAGAAGTAGAAGCCGTCCGACCCGGACGGCCAACAAGACGTAAGGCAGGCCGGCGCAAAGCCGGCCGCTCAACAAGAACAACACGAGGAACGCTCCCATGACGTCCAGCTTCGATTTCGCGCCCCTGTTTCCCGCAGGGCTGCCGGCCCCTTCCGCGCGCTGGACGGGCCTTGCCAAATACAGCTTTGTCGGCGGCAACAATGATTCCGAGCAGGTGCCGCTGGATGAGCTGATCGAGGCGGCCAACCTCGCCCTGCAACGCGAGGGCCGATCGCTCGCCACTTACGGTCTGGCGCACGGGCCGCAAGGCTACCTGCCGCTGCGCGAATTCCTCGTAACAAAACTGAAGCGCGATGCCGGCATCAACTGCACGGTCGACGATCTCCTGATCGTCTCGGGCTCGCTCCAGGCGCTCGACCTCGTCAACAATACGCTGCTCGCCCGCGGCGATACCGTGATCTTCGAGCAGGACAGCTATCAGGGCTCGCTGAACCGTCTGGCACGGCTCGGCGTCAACGTAGCAGGCATTCCGCTCGATGCGGACGGCATGCGCATGGACGTGCTGGCCACGACGCTGGCCGACCTGAAGAGCCGCGGCATCCGGCCAAAATACATCTACACCATCCCGACTGTGCAGAACCCGACCGGCAGCATCATGCCGGAGAGCCGCCGCGCCGAGCTGGTGCGGCTCGCGGCCGAGTATGGGGTGCCGATCTTCGAGGATGACTGCTATGCCGATCTCGTCTGGTCGGGACAGCGGCCGCCGGCGATTTATGCGATGAGCCCGAACGGCGGCGTGATCCACATCGGTTCGTTCTCGAAATCGATCGCGCCGGCGCTGCGCGTCGGCTTCATCGTCGCGCCCTGGGATGTGATGTCGCGGATGCTGTCGCTGAAGACGGATGCCGGCTCCGGTGCGCTGGAGCAGATGGTGCTGGCGGCCTATTGCAAGCCGCATTTCGCAAGCCACGTGCCGGCCCTGACGAAGACGCTGCGCACCAAGCTCGATACGCTGATGGAAGCCCTCAATGAGCAGTTCGGAACGGCGGCGGAGTTCGAGGAGCCCAAGGGCGGCATCTTCCTGTGGGTGAAGCTGCCCGACCAGGTCGATACGCTGAAGCTCTATCAGGCCGCGCTTGCCGCCGGTGTCTCGATCAATCCGGGGCCGGAATGGTCCACCAGCAAGAGCCATTCCAGCTCACGCCTGCGGCTGTGCTTTGCCAGCCCGACGCATCAGCAGATCCGCGAGGGCGTCGCTGTGCTGGCCGAGGTCTGCCGCAAGGAGTTCGGCGTGCCGGCCCGCAGCGCCAATGTGGAGAAGCGGGCTTAACGCCTCGTCAAGCCGCCTGGGGCTGGCTGCCGTGGATCGCGGAGGCCAGCCGCAGCAACAGGACGATCGAGACGTTGCCCTTGCCGGCCTCGATCTGGGCGATATAGCGCTCGGAAATCCCGGAGCGGCGGGCCAGCTCCCGGCGCGAGAGGTCGCAGCGCGTGCGCGAGGACTTCAAGCGGTCGCCCAGCTCGGCCAGAAACGCGGTCTCCGAATAAGGCGGCACGGCACAGCTCCCCGGCAGCACTTCGCCCGCAAAATCCATGACTTGATTCAGCATTGGTCTATCCACGTTCGCTTTCGGGAGCAGCCATCCTACCCCCGATACGGCCGGCCTCATTGACGCGGATCAAATTCGCGAGCGATCGGCGGCTGGCGTGGACGACCGCGGGCGGGATGCTACACTTTGGAATTCTTCGAGGTGGGGCCTTTCAGGACATGACGCGTTGGTTGAGCCGCTGGACCACGGCGGCGGTGGTGTGGGTCGCGTTCACGTCCACGGCCGGTGCCGAGACGCTTGCGGCGACGGTCGAACAATGGGGCCTGCTCGGCTCATGGGCGGTCGATTGCGCGGCCCGGCCCGACCGCGACAGGGGGGCGCTCCTGACTTACGAGATCCAGAAGGACGGCCGGGTGATGTACCGGCGCAATTTCGGCGAGGCCAAGGACGAGAACGAAGTCGTGTCCGCCACGGTCAACGCCGAGGGCCTGCTCAATGTGATGGTGTACTTTCCATCGCTGCATCAGACCCGCGAGTTCGGGCTGCTGCTGGCCAAGGACGGCAGCCTGCGCGCGATCTACAATCGCAGCGAGCGCGGCGCATACACGATCAGGGACGGCAAATACGTCGCCACGGGCGCGCCGACCCCTGCGCAGCAACGCTGCGATTGAGCATCTGAACATCCGTTCAGAATTCTCTGCCAGTTCCTCCGGAACGTTCGCGCGAATGCGCGGTTCTCATGTGCATTGAGTTGGAGGAGGACATCATGAAGAAGCTTGGTTATGTGGTTGCTGCTCTCGGCGCGCTCGCGATCATTGCACCGACGATGGCGAGTGCCGAAACGGTGGTGATCAGGAACGGCCACCATGGCTACGGTTACGGTGCCCGCGCCGAAATGCGCGAGCATCGTGATCATGGCTGGCATCGCGGCTGGCACCATCGCGATCGTGTCGTCGTGGTCAAGCGCAGCCATCACCACTGGGACTAACGCGCAACGCAACATCGAAATGGCCCCTCGCGGGGCCATTTCTTTGCGTTCGCAACGTGCTTATGGTCAGTCCCACGCCGGCGCAAAGCCGGGATTGACGCAACGCCTGTCCTTCGGTAGCGCTGCGATCTTGTTGCGGTCGGCATCGTCGAGCGTGATCTTCAGCGCATCGAGATTGGCCTGCTGGCTCTCGCGGCGCGAGGCCTTCGGGATCGCCGCAACGCCGCCCTGGTCGAGCAGCCATTTCAGCGCAACCTGTGCAGCGGTCGCGTTGTGCCTGGCGCCGATCTCCGCCAGCACCGGATCGGAGGCAACGCGTCCCTGCGCCAGCGGGCAATAGGCGACCAGCGGGATCGACCTGGCATTGAGATAGGCCAGCACCTTCGATTGATCGAGCATCGCGTGATATTCGATCTGGTTGCAGGCGATCGGCGCCCTGATGTCCTCGACCGCGATCTTGAGCAGCGCCGTGGTGAAATTGGCAACGCCAATCGCCCGCGTGCGTCCCTCCTCCTTCAGCTTCATCAAGGTCTCGAACACCGCGCCCCAGTTCGCAGACTTGGACGGCCAGTGCACGAGATAGAGATCGACGTGGTCGAGCCGGAGCTTCTTCAGGCTGGCGTCGAAGGCCCGCCGGATCGCATCCGGCGCCAAATTCTCGTGCCAGACCTTCGTCGTGACGTGCAACTCACCGCGCGGCAGCCGGGCCGCGGCGAGCGCGGCGCCGATGGGTTCCTCGTTGGCGTACATTTCGGCCGTGTCGATGTGGCGGTAGCCGACCGACAGCGCGCTCTCGACCGCGGCGCGGCAGGCGTCGCCCTGCATGCGAAAGGTGCCGAGGCCGAGCTTGGGCATGCTGATGCCCTGTGTGTTCAGATTGTCCATAAAACAGGCTCCTAATGTATTTCAGCCCGCGAGATGCCCGCGGTGAGGCCGCGGGGACAGACTCTTCGTTGATGGAAAAGAGGTGGCGGGAGCAGTCAGTGTAGCGCGGGAGACGCGGAGCGGCCAATCAAGATCGGGTTAGCGTCGGCGCACTGAGTGCCTCCCCAACGTCATGACCGGGCTTGACCCGGTCATCCACGACTTGCCCCTTGGCACGCAGAACGTGGATGCCCGGGACAAGCCCGGGCATGACGAACCGGCCTCACGAATGCTGCGCGACCACGGCCGGGCGCGCCTGCGACTGCGGCACGATGTCGACCGACCAGAGGTCGCGGTTGTCGACGTCTTTCAGCGTCACGGTCATCACGCCGCTCGCGCCATCGATGTCGACGCGGCCGAAGAACTGCAATCCGAAGCAGGGCGCGAGGTTCTCGCCCTGCGCTTCGCTGCATCCGTTCTGGTACATCGCGACCGGACCAAAAGTGTCGTCGAGCTCGCCCGGGCCCCAGGTGCCGGCATGCAGCGGGCCGGAGACGAACTCCCAGAACGGTTCGAAGTCCTGGAATTGCGCCCTGTTGGGATCGTAGTAATGCGCGGCGGTGTAGTGCATGTCGGCGGTGAGCCAGACGACGTTGCGCACGCCGGCGCGCCTGATGGAGCTGAGCAGATCGGCGATCTCGTGCTCGCGTCTATCAGGCGGCCCATTGCCGAGCGCGACCGCATCGAGACTGATCAGGCCGATCGGCAGGTCGGCGGCGATCACCTTCCAGGTCGCGCGCGAGGCCGCCAGCTCCCGCTTCAGCCAGGCCAGCTGCTCGGCGCCGAGGATCCAGCCGCGATGATCGCTGCCCTTGTTCCAGGTGTCATCCCGAAAACTGCGCATGTCGATCATGAAGACGTCGAGCAGCGGACCGTGAGCGATCTTGCGATAGACCCGCCCCTGCCGTGCGCCGATGTCGCGGATCGGCATGAAGTCGAAGAAGGCGCGGCGGGCGCGCGCGACCAGGCGCGGCGTGCCGTCGTCCTCATAACCGGCCTCGTCATAGCTGCCGGACGGTGACCAGTCGTTGGTGACCTCGTGATCGTCCCACTGCGCGAACATCGGCACGTTCGCGTGGAAATCGCGAAAATGCTCGTCGAGTTGGTTGTATTTGTAGTTGCCGCGAAACTGCGCCAACGTGTGCGCGACCTCCGATTTTTCCTCCGTGACGATGTTGCGCCAGGTCTCGCCGCTCGGCAGCTTCTGCGCGGATGGAATCGTGCAGTCGGCGTAGATATGGTCACCGGAGTGAATGAAGAAGTCGGGGCGGTTGTCGAGCATGGTGCGATAGCTGCGATAGCCGCCGCGCGAGAGGTCGATCCCCCAGCCCTGCCCCGCGGTGTCGCCGGACCACAGGAACGAGATCGATTGCCCTGCGGCCGGCGCGGTGCGGAAATGGCCGACGCGGCTTTCGCCGGCGATGCCGGTCGCGATGTCATCGAAGCGGACGCGATAGAAGATGTCCTGCCCTGGCGGCAGATCGCTCAGCAGCAGCTTCGAAGTGAAGTCGGCGTCGGGCCGCGCGTCGCCGGAGGCCGCGGCAACAATGGTCTTGAAACTCTCTACGGTCGAGCATTCCACCTGCATGCGCGCGGCCCGATCGGCGCGCGCCCAGATCACGGCGGAGCCGTCCGAGACGTCGCCGGACTGGATGCCGCCGGCGATCCGCGGGCGGTCGGCGGCACGGCTGATGGATGGCTTTGCGAGCGCGGCCAAGGCGAGGCCGGAGGTGGAGCGGACCAGGAATTGCCGCCGGGTCCATGCGCGCGGGGCGCGGAGCGTTGCCATTCAGGAGACCTTCGTCGAATCGCGACGGAAGGTGCCTGCGCTCCTTGACTCCTACCCTTACGGTTTCTTGACTCCGCGCCGACGGTTTTGCGACGCGGGGATGACGGGCGAGATGCAGCCCCGAGCGCGGTGCGCTCCCTCGCCCCGTTCTTACGGGGTCGGGACGAGCTTTGCTCGCCCTGAGAGGGTTGGGGTGAGGGGCCTCTCTCCACAGGTGAGATCATCGATAGACCTGTACTCCCTCACCCGGATTGCTTCGCAATCCGACCTCTCCCCGCAAGCGGGGCGAGGTGAAGAAGGCGCGTCGTCGCGGCTAACGCTGCCAGTTGCAGATGCCGCCGGAGCGGCAAGGCCAGGTCTGGATGCGGGTATCTCTCGCCTGCGCATCCAACGGATTGCCGTGGCGATGCGCGAGTTTGGTCCGGGCCGCACCACGCGGCTGCGCGGCCTTGACGTGCGCGACCTTCGGTTCGGCCACATGCACGCGTTCGGCGGCGACCTTTTTCGGCACGTCCACCGGCTCGGCGCGGGCCTGCGCCTCGTTGCCGCCGCGGGCCTCTAACGCGACCGGTGCGAACCGCGTCTCCGGCCCGAGCCGCTTCGGCGACAACACCGCCTTGGACAGATCGAGACCGAAATATTCATCGGGCTTGTAGTCATCAGCGCGCGATGCGCCGCCCCATGCGAGCACGAGGACAACGGCAACGGCAAAATGAACGCTCTTCAGGACCACGGACGCCTCCTGAAATTGATTTATTAAAGGGGTATTTTACCCCTATCTAGGAAGCCTCGCGCGCAATTCCAGCGGTCAAGTCCCACCGTGGTTAAGAAGTTTGGCGGTGTTCAGGCGACCTTTCGTGTCGCACCCGTCCCGTCCAGGAACCCCATCAGGCGGCCGCGGATGATGGTCTCCGCCTCACTCATGATGCGATCGACGAGTTCCTTGCAGGAGGGGATGTCGTGGATGAGGCCTGCGACCATGCCGCAGCTCCAGGCGCCCGCATCCATCTGCCCGTCCAGCATGATCCTGGGATAGACGCCCGCGACCTGGTCGTGGATGTCGTCGATGGTGAGCTTGTCGCCCTTCTCGCGCTCGATCTCGAGCAGACGATCGACATTGGCGTTCTTCAGGACGCGTTCTGTGTTGCGCAAGCTCCGCATGATCAGACGGGTGTCGAGCTCGGTGGCGGCGACCAGCGCGTTCTTCACGTTCTGATGCACCGGCGCTTCCTTGGTCGCAATGAAGCGCGTGCCCATGTTCATGCCGGCCGCGCCCAGCGACAGCGCCGCGACGAGGCTGCGCCCGTCAGCCATGCCGCCGGAGGCAACGAACGGGATCTTCAATTCCTCTGCCGCGCGCGGCAGCAGGATCATGTTCGGAATGTCGTCCTCGCCGGGATGGCCGCCGCACTCAAAGCCGTCGACGCTGACGGCATCGCAGCCGATCCGCTCGGCCTTCAGGGAATGGCGAACTGACGTGCATTTATGGATCACCTTGATGCCAGCCGCCTTAAGCGCCGGCATATACTGTTCCGGGCTGCGACCCGCAGTCTCCACCGCCTTGACGCCGCCTTCGACAATGGCCGCGATGTATTCCGGATAAGGCGGTGCCGAGAAAGCCGGCAGAAACGTGAGATTCACGCCGAACGGCTTGTCGGTCATGTCGCGGCAGCGCGCGATCTCTTTCGCCAGCAGCTCCGGCGTCTTCTGCGTGAGGCCGGTGATGATGCCGAGCCCGCCGGCATTCGAGACGGCGGCAGCCAGCTCGGCAAAGCCGACGAAATGCATGCCGCCCTGGATGATGGGGTGCTCGATGCCGAACAGTTCGGTGATCGCGGTCTTCACGTAGGCTTCCTCCCGGATTTCGGTTTGCTTGGGATCAGTCTAGCCGCAGTCTCGTGCCGCGGTCACCATTTCTCTCCGAAGGGCCGGATCTCCATCTCGAATGTCCAAGCGCTCTTCGGCTGCTGGTAGAGCTGCCAATAGGAATCGGCCACGGCCGACGGCGGCATCAGCAGGTCGGGATTGTCGAGCGCGTTCGGGCCGAGCGCTTCGAGCCGGCGCTGCCGCACCCACTCGGTGTCAACACCGGAATCGATGATGAGATGGGCGACGTGGATGTTCTTCGGCCCAAGCTCGCGCGCCATCGCCTGCGCCACCGCACGCAGACCAAACTTTGCGCTGGCGAACGCGGCAAAGCCGCTGCCGCCACGCAAGGAGGCCGTTGCGCCAGTGAAGAAGATTTTGCCGCCGCCGCGCGGAAGCATCAGCCGCGCAGCTTCCCGGCCTGCCAGGAAGCCGGAATAGCAGGCCATCTCCCAGACTTTACGGAACACGCGCTCGGTGGTGTCGAGGATCGGGAAATTGACGTTGGCGCCGACGTTGAAGATGCAAACTTCCAGCGGCGCGTGCTTGTCGGCGTCATCGAGGAAGGAGATGACCTCTTCCTCCTTGCGCGCATCGAGCGAGCGCGCGTGGATTTCGCCACCGGCGTCCTCGATGTCCTTCACCAGCGGCGCGAGCTTGTCGCCGTTGCGGCGGCCGGCGAAGATCGAAAAACCTTCGGCGGCGAATTTCTTCGCGATTTCGGAGCCGATGAAATCGCCGGCCCCGATGACGGCAGCTGTCGCGTTTCGCTTGGACAAGGTCGCCTCCTCCGGTGCGGATATGTTTGGAGCAAAGGCTATAGTTCTAAAATAGAACTGTCAAATTGCGAGGCAGAATGCTAGCTTCATGTGCAAATTGCACTGATCATTCAAGTCAGTTCCTTTTTCTGACTTACTACGCCTGCGTCGGAGACCGTATCATGAAGTGGGACACGCTGGACGAAGAGTCCTGCTCGCTCTCCCGCACCGTCGCCGTGGTCGGCGACCGCTGGACGCTTCTGATCCTGCGCGAATGCTTTTTGCGCGTGCGCCGGTTCGAGGGATTTCAGTCCTCGCTCCAGATCACACGGCACCTGCTCTCGGAGCGGCTGAAGAAGCTGGTCCGCTTCGGCATCCTGCGCCGCGTCCCCTATTCCGAGGCGCCCAAGCGCTACGAATACATCCTGACGCAGAAGGGCCTCGACCTCTACCCGATCATCATGGCGATGGTGCATTGGGGCGACACCCACATGGGCGACGAGCGCGGTCGCCCGATGCTGCATGAGCACAAAACTTGCGGCAAGCTGTTCGACCCGGTGATGGTGTGCTCGGAATGCGGCGAGGTGCTGCATGCAAAGCAGGTGCATCTGCATGTGGGGCCCGGGCGAAGGGAAGCGGCAGGGTGAGTGGCGCTGACGCGCGCAGCAATGCCGCCGTCGGATCATCGGCACGGCTGACGTCGCGGGCGAAAGCGCGGTGCCGATGCCGCGCTCTTCATTCGTGATACTTTCAGCCTCGGCGCACCTTGGTCAGTGCGTCTTGGTGGTTTGCCATTTTTCCAGATCGGGCTTCGCCTCGCCCGATCGCTGCTCCTTCTCCGGATTTCCCTTCCAGGGCTTGTCCGTCTGGGCGTGCGATCCCCAATCGTTCTGATGACGGGGATCGTCGGTCGGCTTTTCCTTGCTCATCGGATCTCCTCTGGTGCGGGGCCTACGCGAAGGGAACGCCATAGTAGGAGTTGATGCCGCGAACCGCCGCATCGTCACCCCAGTTCCAATCGCTCTGCTCACCATATTTCGGCGCGCCTTGCAGCTCCTTGGCTGTAACCCCCGTCACGTAGCCACCGAGATCGGTGTCGTACTTCAGGGACTGCCAAGGCAAGGGATAGTGGTCATTGCCGACGCCCAAAAATCCACCGAAGCCGAGCACCGCGTAGGACACCTTGCCGCTGATCTTGTCGATCATCACCCGCTCGATCGAACCGATCTTGTTGCGATCCGCGCCATAGACCGACGTTCCCTCGACCCTGTCGCTGCCGATCAACCGGCCCATTTCGCTGCGGTCCAATTCGCGTTGATTCAACATCTCATTTCTCCACTCAGACAGTGCGTGGACCAACCGGTTCCGATTGTGATCGTTCCAAATTGGGTTCGGTTCGGCGACTCATCAGGAACATCGCCGGAAACGAGCGGTTCTCTGAGTCTCTAAAGGAAATGAGCCATGAGCGACTTTCGCGACATCCAGCACGGCGTCAACGATCCCGTCGATGGACTCGACGTGAAGCGGCACATCAACTCCACCCAGACACCGCATGAGCGTGCGCAGCACCATGCCGACGTACGGTCAGCGCCGTCGGCCTCGCCGGAAGAACCGTTCCTGCCGGAGCGATTGCGGCGCAAGCCGACCGACCCCATCAATCCGCGCACCGGCCGCAATCCGGCCGACTAGCCGGAGCGGCTGCTGCGGCAATGGACGCTGGCGAAACCGATCCACAAGCGCAGGATGCGGGCACAGCAATGACCGAACAGGTCCTGCGCTTCATCGCTGGGTGAACACCATCGGCGCATTCGTCGCTGCCGTCGCAACCTGGGCCGCGGTCTCCGTGTCGATCTGGTGGCTGAAGCGAAAGCTTGGCACCGTCTCCCGACGCCCATCGTCCTGACGCTGGCCGCGGTCAGCGAGGCGCCAGAGCTTCCCGGGGCATCAGGAATTCAAACATCTCGGCCGCGGTCTGAAGCTGCTCGATGCGCGCGGCAATGGAATCGCGCTGAACGCCGACCGGCAAGCTCGCAAGCTCATGCTCGAGCCGTAGTCTGTGCGCGTCGAGACGTTGCGCGAATGTGTGGGGCTCAGACCGTCTTCGCATCGTCCGTCCTCGGGGGTTGCAGGCCCGGGCTGTTGGCCCAGCGCTCGACTTGCTCAATGACCTTCTGATGGCTTGGACGCACCGGCCTTTGTGCTTCGCGTTCCTCAGAAAGCTTGCGGGGTAACCTGACCTCGTCCGTCATGACGCATCTCCCTTTCCCTATGAGAATGCGCCTCCGCGCGAATCGTTTCAACTAACCTATTGATTTATTTAGACTATATTGCTCAACTGGCGCTTTTTTGGACTCCTGTGGAACTCGCGGCAAGTTGGCCGGTTTAGCAAATTACTCATCTTGCTCAATTTGCGTGATTGACCATGAACGACCTTCGCGCCGAGCGGCTCCAAGTCATGCTTTCCCCGGAAGAGCTGGCCGCAGTGGATGATTTCCGGTTCAAGCACCGCATGCCAACGCGTGCCGCAGCGGTACGCGAACTGCTCAAATTCGGACTCGCAGCCGCGGGCATCGAGACGAGTATCGATCCGTCAACGGGCGTCAAATCAAGCGAGTTTGGTGTATTTGGCCGGGGGCCAGACGGACACGCCCCGGGAAAATCCGAGAACGACGCCGAGGATTGATTCGATCGACCTCGCAAGACAAAACGACCCCGGCACAGTGGGGTGCCAGGGCCGTCCTTGGAGATTGCTTCCGGCGCACCGGGGGCATGACGACCGGAAGCAATCCGTCGACTCTTCGCGCAGGGATTCGTTCCTTGCGAGAACTAGCCTGTCGGGGCGTCGCCGGAATCGTCCGGCATCACGCCGGATCCAGGCGTCTTGTTGTTGTCGTTGAGCTTGGGATCGCGGGTCGCCTCACGCGACGGCGAGCCCTTCGAGCCCGTCTTGTGCGAGCCCGTCTTGTGCGCGGTCTGCGCACGCTGCTTGTCGCGCGGTTGATCCTCCGCGCGCTGATCCCTGACGATACCGTGGTCGGAATGCGCCATGATACCTCTCGCTTCTCCAGATGTCCTGAAGCGCTTACGCACCGGCGCGTCGAATGTTCCGGTTCAGGCGAGAGGCCGCGGCGCTAGCTATGCGCCGCATGCACCGCAGCCGATGCATTCTCCATATGCACCTGCCGCACCGTCGTCACCGTCGCGAACGCCACCGAGACGCCAAAAGCGAGAATGAGTGAAAGAAGAGCAAGACGCGGAGCCATTGCAAAATCTCCTTCTGGAATCGAAAATCAACGCGATTGACTGTTCCCGAATGATCCTGGATTGGTCACTTGCATTCCGTGCGCGGCGTCACACCCAAACGAGAGCGCCTATGCATCCTGCTTTTGGGAGGCACGGGTCGTTACGGGCGGAATTTCGCCATCAAGCCAGTCCTGTTCTGTCGCGAGCGCGGTCCAGGCGTCTGCCATGCGCAAATAGCGCTTATAGGCAGGTTGCCCTTCCGCCCGCTCGGCGAGTTGCAAGCAGTTGTCGGCGTTGTCCCTGTAAATGTCAGACTGTTTCATGAATCATGACGTGGGGACGGAACTGTCGCGTCGCAACCGCCCTTACCGGATCGTAACGTTCAGGGAACCTTGCACGCCATCGGTCATTGATATCGATGCGAGTTCTTGTCGCGATCATCCTGATGTTCATCAGCACCGCAGCGCTTGCCGATAGCACCGGCGAGCGAAGGCCGGGCGAACGCGTGCCGACGGCGACCGATGTCATCAACGGCCTCTACGCGTTCAGCCGCTTCCAGCAGGGCCTGCTGGAAAGCACCGACCTGAAGGGCAACGCGGAGGTGAAGAACCTCGCCGCCCTGCGCGCCGAGGAAGCGGCGAAACGCGACAAAGCGTTGAAGGACATACAAGAGGCGATCGGCGCTGAGCCGCGCGTCGGCAAGACAACGGCGAGCACAAGCCTCGCCGAGCCCGACAATTCGGACGGACCGGCCTACGTCCGAACCTTCTATGCCGCGCAGATCCCTGAATATGAATCCACCATTGGCCTGCTCGAGCACTATCTCAAAGCTCCCGACAACGCCGCACTGGCCGCCTTTGCCCACGACCAGCTACCGGTGCTGCGTTCGCAGATGAAGGATGTGGAGCGGACGATGGCAGACAAATAGCCCCCCATTCGTCCTCCGGCCGCCGTCACCCGTGGTGCCCGCCGCGCCGATTGGCAGGCAAGTGCCAGCAGAGGCGGCGAACCGGCCAAAATTCTTTTGGAACCGTTTGGAACCAATCGGCTTTTTCTTCGTTGCTGTGGTCGGGCTGAGCAAAGCAGGTTCCATTTCCTCGCGCCGCAACCTTGGCGCTTGATTTCGAATTAGGCTGACGCTCTAGTTTGACTAATTGCGTCACGCCTAAGATTCGGCCGACGCTTGCGGGGGAATCAGTATGAGCGACCTCGATCCCGGATCTGCATCACGCTCCGGTCGTCGCGTCCCAAAGCCAAAAATCAACGGTACGTCGGAGCCCGATTCCCGACCGGAATTGCTCCTCGCCTTACAGGCCATGCGCAGCGGCGATTTCTCCGTGCGTATGAGCGGCGACTATCTCGGCATCGACGGCAAGATCGCCGACACTTTTAATGAAATCATCGCCGCCAACCAGCGCATGGCGCAGCAGCTCGAGCTGGTCGGCCAGGTGGTGGGACGCGAGGGCAAGACCCGGCAGCGTGTGAAGTTCGGCCTCGCCTCCGGCTCCTGGGCCGACATGGAAGGCTCCGTCAACACGCTGATCGACGATTTGCTGTGGCCGACGCGCGAGGTGACCCGCGCGGTCGCGGCGGTGGCGCAAGGCGACCTGCTCCAGACCGTCAAGCTCGACGTCGACGGCCGTCCGCTCCGCGGTGAATTCCTGCAGTCGGCGAACATCGTCAACACCATGATCAAGCAGCTCGGCGTGTTCACCTCCGAGGTGACGCGCGTGGCGCGCGAGGTCGGCACCGAAGGCAAGCTCGGCGGCCAGGCCCAGGTGCCCGAGGTGACTGGCGTCTGGAAGGATCTGACCGAGAGCGTCAACTCGATGGCGAACAACTTGACCAACCAGGTTCGCAACATCGCCGAGGTGACGATCGCAGTTGCCAATGGCGACTTGTCCAAGAAGATCACCGTCGACGTCCGCGGCGAGATCCTTCAGCTCAAGGAAGCCATCAACACGATGGTGGACCAGCTCCGCTCCTTCGCCTCCGAAGTGACGCGCGTGGCGCGCGAGGTCGGCACCGACGGCAAGCTCGGCGGCCAGGCGATCGTGCCCGGCGTCGCCGGCACCTGGAAGGATCTCACCGACTCCGTGAACGCGATGTGCGGCAACCTGACCGCGCAGGTCCGCAACATCGCCAACGTCACCACCGCCGTGGCGCGCGGCGACTTGTCCCGCAAGATCACGGTGGACGTGCGCGGCGAAATCCTGGAGCTGAAGGACACCATCAACACCATGGTGGACCAGCTCAACTCCTTCGCCTCCGAAGTGACGCGCGTCGCGCGCGAGGTCGGCACCGAAGGCAAGCTCGGCGGCCAGGCCCAGGTGCCCGGTGTGGCCGGCACCTGGAAGGACCTCACCGACAACGTCAACTTCATGGCCTCGAACCTGACCGCGCAGGTCCGCAACATCGCCGACGTCGCCACCGCCATCGCCGGCGGCGACCTCTCCAAGAAGATCACCGTGAACGTGTCCGGCGAGATCCTTCAGCTGAAGGAAACGCTCAACACAATGGTCGACCAGCTCAACGCCTTCGCCGGCGAAGTCACGCGCGTCGCCCGCGAGGTCGGTACCGAGGGCCGGCTCGGCGGTCAGGCCAATGTGCTCGGCGTCGCCGGCACCTGGAAGGACCTCACGGAAAGCGTCAACTCGATGGCATCGAACCTGACCGCACAGGTCCGCAACATCGCCGAGGTGACGACGGCGGTCGCCGGCGGCGACTTGTCGAAGAAGATCACCGTGGACGTGCGCGGCGAGATCCTCGAGCTGAAAGACACCATCAACACCATGGTGGACCAGCTCAACGCCTTCGCCGGCGAAGTCACGCGCGTCGCCCGCGAGGTCGGCACCGAAGGCAAGCTCGGCGGCCAGGCCCAGGTGCGCGGCGTCGCCGGCACCTGGAAAGATTTGACGGACAGCGTCAACTCGATGGCCTCGAACCTGACGGGGCAGGTCCGCAACATCGCCGAAGTCGCCACCGCCGTGGCCAAGGGCGACCTGTCGAAGAAGATCACCGTGAACGTGTCGGGCGAAATCCTTCAGCTGAAGGAAACGCTCAACACAATGGTCGACCAGCTCAACGCCTTCGCCGGCGAAGTCACGCGCGTCGCCCGCGAGGTCGGCACCGAAGGCAAGCTCGGCGGCCAAGCCGAGGTGCCCGGCGTCGCCGGCACCTGGAAGGACCTCACCGACAGCGTCAACTCGATGGCCGGTAACCTCACCGCCCAGGTCCGCAACATCGCCGAGGTCGCAACCGCGATCGCCGGCGGCGACCTCTCGCGCAAGATCACCGTGGACGTGCGCGGCGAGATCCTTCAGCTCAAGGACACGCTGAATACGATGGTCGACCAGCTCAACCGCTTCGCGGGCGAGGTGACGCGCGTGGCGCGCGAGGTCGGCACCGAGGGCCGGCTCGGCGGCCAGGCCAACGTGCCCGGCGTCGCCGGCACCTGGAAGGATCTCACCGACAGCGTGAACTCGATGGCGGGCAACCTCACCGCCCAGGTCCGCAACATCGCCGAGGTCACCACCGCCGTGGCGCGCGGCGACCTTTCGCGCAAGATCACCGTGGACGTGCGCGGCGAAATCCTCGAGCTGAAGAACACCATCAACACGATGGTGGACCAGCTCAACGGCTTTGCGGGCGAAGTGACGCGCGTCGCGCGCGAGGTCGGCACCGAAGGCAAGCTCGGCGGCCAGGCCGAGGTGCCCGGCGTCGCCGGCACCTGGAAGGACCTCACCGACAACGTCAACTTCATGGCCTCGAACCTGACGGCCCAGGTCCGCAACATCGCCGAGGTCGCGACCGCGATCGCCGGCGGCGACCTGTCGAAGAAGATCACGGTGGACGTGCGCGGCGAGATCCTGCTGCTCAAGGACACCCTGAACACCATGGTCGAGCAGCTCCGCTCCTTCGCCGCCGAAGTGACGCGCGTGGCGCGCGAGGTCGGCACCGAGGGCCGGCTCGGCGGTCAGGCCGTCGTGCCCGGCGTCGGCGGCACCTGGAAGGACCTCACCGACAACGTCAACCTCCTGGCTGCGAACCTCACCACGCAGGTGCGCAACATCGCCGAAGTGACCACGGCCGTGGCCCGCGGCGACCTGTCGCGCAAGATCACCGTCGACGTGAAGGGGGAAATCCTCGAGCTGAAGAACACCATCAACACCATGGTGGACCAGCTCAACGCCTTCGCCGGTGAAGTCACCCGCGTCGCGCGCGAGGTCGGCACCGAAGGCAAGCTCGGCGGTCAGGCCGCGGTGCCCGGCGTTGCCGGCACCTGGAAGGACCTCACCGACACCGTCAATCTGATGGCTGCGAACCTGACCGAGCAGGTGCGCGGCATCGTCAAGGTGGTGACCGCGGTCGCCAACGGCGACCTCAAGCAGAACCTGACGATGAAATCGCGGGGCGAGGTGGCGGCGCTCGCCGACACCATCAACAACATGACCGAGACGCTCGCGACCTTCGCCGATCAGGTGACATCGGTGGCGCGCGAGGTCGGCGTCGAGGGCCGCCTCGGCGGCCAGGCCAACGTGCCCGGTGCGGCCGGCACCTGGAAGGACCTCACCGGCAACGTCAACCTCCTGGCGGCCAACCTCACCTCGCAGGTGCGCGCAATCGCGGAAGTGGCGACCGCCGTGACCAAGGGCGACCTGACGCGGTCGATCCAGGTCGACGCCCGCGGCGAAGTCGCGGAATTGAAAGACAACATCAACACGATGATCACGAACCTCCGTCTCACGACGGACGTGAACACCGAGCAGGACTGGCTGAAGACCAACCTCGCGAAATTCACCAACATGCTTCAGGGCCAGCGCGACCTCGCCACCGTCGGCCGGCTGCTGCTGACCGAACTGTCGCCGCTGGTGAACGCGCATACCGGCGTGATCTACCAGGTCGAGAACGAGGAGAATCCACAGCTCCTGCTGCTCGCCTCCTACGCCGGCGACGGCATCTACCCCTACCAGCGCGTACTGCCGTTCGGCGACGGCCTGATCGGCCAATGCGCGCTCGACAGGCGGCCGCGCGTGGTCGCGGATATTCCCTCCGACGTGGTGCCGATCAACTCGGCGCTGTTCCGCGTCGCCCCGAAGAACCTCGTGGTGCTGCCGGTGCTGTTCGAGGGCCAGGTCAAGGCCGTGATCGAGCTCGCCTCGCTGACCTCGTTCACGACCTCGCAAATGACCTTCCTGGAGCAGCTCACCGACTCCATCGGCATCGTGCTCAACTCGATCGAGGCGACGATGCAGACCGAAGGCCTGCTCAAGCAGTCGCAGCAGCTGGCCGGCGAGCTTCAGACCCAGCAGCGCGAATTGCAGCAGACCAACGACCAGCTCGAGCAGAAGGCGCAGCAGCTCGCCGAGCGCAACGTCGAGGTCGAGCGCAAGAACCAGGAGATCGAGCAGGCCCGCCGCGCGCTCGAGGAGAAGGCGACCGAGCTCGCGCTGACCTCGAAGTACAAGTCCGAATTCCTCGCCAATATGAGCCACGAGCTGCGCACGCCGCTGAACTCGATCCTGATCCTCGGACAGCAGCTCACCGACAACCCGGACGGCAACCTCTCGGCCAAGCAGGTCGAATTCGCCCGCACCATCCACGGCGCCGGCACCGACCTGCTCAACCTCATCAGCGACATTCTCGATCTCTCCAAGATCGAGTCCGGCACGGTGACGGTGGACGCCGAGGAAATCCTGACCGCGAACCTGCTCGAAACCGTCGGGCGGCCGTTCCGGCACGAGGCGGAAAACCGCAACCTGTCATTCAAAATCGACGTCGACCCGAACCTCGCGCGCAGCATCGTCACCGACTCCAAGCGCCTGCAACAGGTCCTGAAGAACCTGCTTTCCAACGCCTTCAAGTTCACCGCCGAAGGCGAAGTGCGCCTGAAGGTTGGCGGTGCGCTCGGGGGGTGGGGCACGGATCACCCGGTGCTGAACTCCGCGCCGGCCGTGATCGCGTTCGAGGTGTCGGATACCGGCATCGGCATTCCCCTGGAGAAGCAGAAGCTGATCTTCGAGGCCTTCCAGCAGGCCGACGCCGGCACCAGCCGCAAATACGGCGGCACCGGCCTTGGCCTCGCCATCAGCCGCGAGCTCGCCAGCCTGCTCGGCGGCGAAATCCATCTGCGCAGCGCACCGGGCAAGGGCTCGTCCTTCACCCTTTATCTGCCGTTGAAATATTCCGGCCCGACACTTGCGCCGCGCGCCACGCCACAGCAATACAGCCAGCCGCCGGCGCTGCAACCGACGGCGCCCGAGCAGCGCGTCATCGAGCAGCTTCCCGACGACCGCCTCAACCTCGAACCCGGCGACAGCATCCTCCTGATCGTCGAGGACGACCCGCATTACGCGCGCGTGCTGGTCGATCTCGCACGCGACAAGGGTTTCAAGGTGCTGGTCGCGGCCCGCGGTGCCGAGGCGCTGGAACTTGCCAAGCAATACCAGCCGAGAGCGGTCTCGCTCGACGTGTTCCTGCCGGACATGCTCGGCTGGACCGTGCTGAGCCAGCTCAAGCACAATCCGCTGACGCGCCACATCCCCGTGCAGATCATCACGCTCGACGAGGACCGCCAGCATGCACTGGCGCGCGGCGCCTTCTCCTTCGTCAACAAGCCGACGACGACCGAAGGGGTTTCGGCCGCGCTGACGCAGATCAAGGAATATGCGCGGCCGCGCCGCAAGCGGCTCTTGATCGTCGAGGACAACGAGGCCGAACAGCTCTCGATCCGCGAGCTCCTGCATCACGACGATATCGAGATCGTGACGACCGACACCGGCGCCGGCGCACTCTCGACGCTGCGCGAGGCGCCCTGCGACTGCGTGGTGCTGGACTTGAGATTGCCGGACATGAGCGGCTTCGAGGTGCTGGACCAGATCCGTCACGACGAAGCACTTTCGAACATTCCGGTCGTGGTGTTCACCGGCCGCGAGCTCTCGGCGGAGGAAGATGCCGAGCTCCACACCATGGCGCGCAGCATCGTGGTCAAGGGCGTGGAATCGCCGGAGCGCCTGCTCGACGAGACCGCGTTGTTCCTGCATCGCGTGATCACGGAGCTGCCGGTCGAGAAGCAGCGCATGCTGGAGAAGCTGAACAGTTCCGACGAGGACCTGATCGGCAAGACCGCGCTGCTCGTCGACGACGACGCCCGCAACATCTTCGCGTTGTCGAGCGTGCTGGAACGGCGCGGCATGAAGGTGCTGACGGCGACCACCGGCCGCGAGGCGGTAACGCTGGTCGAGTCCAATCCGGAAATCGCCATCGTCCTGATGGACATCATGATGCCTCAGATGGATGGATATCAGACCATCGGCGTGATCCGCGAGAACCCGGCCTTCTTGCGCCTGCCGATCATCGCGCTGACCGCCAAGGCGATGAAGGGCGACCGCGAGAAATGCCTGGAGGCCGGCGCGTCCGACTACCTCGCCAAGCCCGTCAACACCGATCAATTGCTGCTTGCGATCCGCATGTGGCTGCACCGCTGAGCTGGATGCGCGAATGGACCACGAAAAGGTCAACATCCTCCTCGTCGACGACCAGCCGGCCAAGCTGCTCGCCTATGAGGTGATCTTGAAGGAACTCGGCGAGAACCTCGTGATCGCCTCGTCCGGCCGCGAGGCGCTGGAGGTTCTGCTCAAGACCGAGATCGCGGTGATCCTGGTCGACGTCTGCATGCCCGAGCTCGACGGCTTCGAGCTTGCGGCGATGATCCGGGAGCATCCGCGTTTCCAGAAGACGGCGATGATCTTCATCTCGGCCATTCAGGTGAGCGACATCGATCGGTTGCGCGGCTATGAGATGGGCGCGGTCGACTATGTTCCGGTGCCGGTCGTGCCGGAGGTGCTGCGCGCCAAAGTCAAGGTGTTTGCCGAGCTGTACCGGAAGACCCGCGAGCTCGAACGGCTAAACCACGATCTCGAAGACCGTGTCCGTGCACGCACCGCGGAATTGGAGAACTCCACGGCGAAGCTGCGCGAGAGCGAAGAGCGTCGCAGCATGGCGATCGCCGCCGGCAAGATGGGATCATGGGACTGGGACTGGGTCAGCGGCGACTGGATGTGGGACGAGGGGCAGTATCGCATCTTTGGCGTGAGCCCGGAGAGCTTCGAGGTCAATCCGGCCAACGTTCAGGCACTGTTGCATCCCGATGACGTCGACCAATTGCGCAAGGCGATCGCCGAATTCAGCAAGGGCACACGCGCCTATGAGACGGAATTCCGCATTGTGCGGCCCGACGGCGATGTGCGCTGGTGTGTCGGCACGGCTGCCGCCACCGCCGACAATAGCGGCCGCGTGGTGCGCGTGAGCGGTGTCACCGTGGACATCACCGAGCGCAAACGTGCCGAGGAGCGGCAAAATCTGCTGGCGCGGGAAGTCGATCATCGCGCCAAGAATGCGCTGGCGCTGGCGCAATCGATCGTGCGTCTCACCCGTGCCGACGAGGTCAAGGCCTACGTCAACGCCGTCGAGGGACGCATCAACGCGCTGGCGCGCGTGCATACGATCCTGTCGCTGTCGAGCTGGCAGGGCGCCGAACTCTCGAAGCTGATCGACGAGGAGCTCGCGCCCTACTCGCTCGGCGGCCAGATCAAGCTGGCGGGGCCCGAGGTTCAGTTGCTGCCGGCAACCGCCCAGACGCTGGCGCTCGCGCTGCACGAGCTTTTCACCAACTCGGCCAAGTATGGCGCGCTCTCGACGCGGTCGGGCCGGCTCATGATCGGCTGGCAGGTCGAGGAGGATCACCTCACACTGATCTGGGAGGAATCCGGCGGTCCGCTGGTGAGGACGCCGAAATCTCGCGGCTTCGGCACGCGGAGCCTGCTTGCGAGCGTCGAGTCCCAGCTCGGCGGAAAGGCGCAATTCGATTGGCGCGCCGAGGGCCTGTTGTGCCGCCTGGAAGTGCCGTTGACCCGGAAGACCCCAACCGGCGCCGCGCACGGCAAGTTCGAGGGCACCACCTCCCTCGCGCTCCAGCGCGCGTCGGGTTAACCCGACGCGGCGACCTTCATGCGCCGCACCGGCCGGGGTTCATGGGCGATGCGCCCTTCGAGCCAGGCTTCCGTTTGCGCGAGATCGCGTAACGCCATCGCATAGCGGCGGGCCGCGCTTCGCTCGGCACCGCGCGGCAGCTTGCGCGCCTTGCGCAGCATGTCGGCGGCCGCGTTTCGATAGGCCAGCGAGCGATAGAGAAAGACAACCTTACCCATATCGAATGTTCCCGTGTTGACGGTCTCCATGGTCGCAAGGTGGGCATGAACGTCGGATGAAGCCCGACGTGACAAATCGTTCATGCCGATGGAACCCGCAATCGCCGGCTGCGTTGCAAGCAAGATCGAGGGCGGTTCCATGGGCGCGAAAAAGTCGCCGAAAAAGTCGCCAAGGCTGATCTCTCCTTCCGGCATCATCACGCTCTTGACGCACGCGATGATGGGCGCGGCGATTGGCCTCGCCTTCGGTCTCGTGCTCATTCTGTCCAACCCAGCGGTGGCAAATTTGCTGAACCATGGCGGAGATTCGGCCGCGGCCGTTTTCGTCGTCACGCTGGTGACGACGTTCGCGATCGGCGCGATGCTCACGGGCATCGTGTTCATCATCGCCGAGGACAAGGAATTTTGAAGCGCGCGTGAAACCCGCGAGGCTGCTTTGCCGGGAACTCCTGCGGCGAATGGCAGTTGGCTGCCTGCGTCATTTTAACTCAGGGAGTTCCTGCGCATGAAGACGACCAAGCTCGCCCTCGCCGTGATGTTGGCAACCGGCCTCGCCGCCGCCCCGTTCGCCGCACAGGCGAAGTCGCACAAGGCGAAACATGAATCCTCGACGTCGTCCTCGCAGACGACGGGCGCCAACACGAAATCCAAGGGCGCCGATCCTTCCGGTCAGGGCGGCTCCGGTCCCGGCTCCGATCAGGGCGGCACCATGACGAACAAGGGTACTGGCAACACCAAGTAGACTCGCCGTCGTTCATCGAAGGCCCCGTGATCGCGGGGCCTTCTTGCTTTGCTGTTCGATACAAGCCTTCTCACGCCACATCGTCGGCGCACGCCTTTAGCTGCGCCGGATGTCGGCGATGTTCGGGCCGCCTGCGGAGTTCGTCTTCACGAGATGGTCGAGCCGCGCCCGCTTGCGCGCGATCAGAAGCTGGGCCGCAGCGTCGTCGAGACCCTCACGCTGCAATTGCCGGATCGCGGACCCCAGCTCCAGGATCTCGGCGCGCAGTCTCAAGATCCGGTACGTGTCCGGGTCTTCCTCCACGGCACGCTCCCAAATGTCTCAGCGACGCACGATTGCGCGCACGGGATCAGCGGCTTTCTTGAGGGAACGAAGACGTACACGATCGCGAACATCCGGCAGGACATCACCACCACCAGCCGCCTTCCATTCGCCGATCAGCAGATTGATTTTCCGGCGCAGATCCATCTGCGCCAGGGCCTTTTCTGTGCAGTCGCGATCGCGGTCGACGAGCTCGCGCACGGACGCCTCGACATCGGCCATTTCCAGCCTCAAGGCACTGATCTTACGTCGAATTTCATTAATTCTGTTGTCCATAGCTTCTTAGAACAAAATAAGAACATATAGTCAAGTCACGATTTCAGAACGGAGAGGCCAGATGCAGGTTCAAGGTAAATACGACGCCAGGGTTTTCCTCGCGGAGCAGATGACGCGGGCACAAGGCCTGAGGTTGAAGCGGCTCAGCGAGGAGGCCTATCAGCCCACGCAATATGATCGGGGTCTGTCCTTCACTGAAGCTGCGCGCCGCATCCAGGTGCTCGAGGCGGAGATCGAACTGGCGAATTCCTTCTAGCCAGGCTGCGTCGCGCATCCGGACGTTGCGGGCGCGCCTTCGGAACCATGCCTGTGTCGAATGGTTTTCTCCCGGCCAAGGGAGAATCTGAATGGCACGCAAGGCAAAGAAGCGCCGTTACTCGCGCAGCGCCGGGAGCGATGTCGAAAGCGAAATGCGGCGCTACAAGAAGGGCACGGCCAAGAGCGGCCGCGGTGGTCGCGGCGGACGCGTGAAGAGCCGCAAGCAGGCGATCGCAATCGGCCTGTCGAAGGCGCGCAAGAAAGGCAAGAAGGTCCCGAAAAAGGCCTCGAAGAAAACTGCCAAGAAGAAGATGGCCAAGAGAGCAGCCAAGAAAACGTCCAAGCGCAAATCCGCCAAGCGGTAGTGGCAATCGGCGCTAGATCATGCTGCCCGGCATGAAGCAGCGGATCGAGATGCCAAACGCGGTCTTCACCGGCCACACCATGGTGCGACCGGCGCGGTTCGGCTCGGTGATGACGGCTTCATCGGGCACATCGACCCACTGCCCATCGAGGCGTACGCGATAGTGCCCGTCATGCGATTCCCAATCGGGATCGGAGACGGCAAATCCGTCGGCATCCGAGCAGCACGGGCCGAGATGGCTGCGCAGACTGTCGAACCAGGGCTTGAGCGGCGAATCGGCGTAGCGGCCGTCATCACGCCCCAGGGCGCCTCCAGCCGACAGCACGAGCGGCGCCACGAGCAGCGCACATCTCAGCGAGAGCTTCAATCGATCCATGTCGGCACCGATCAAATACGAACCGCCGGCCGGTTCCACAAAACGGCCGGACGTCCGAAGTTCCACTCTAGCAGCTCGCCTGGGCGTCTTCATTGCCGCCAAGGCGACACGCGATTTCGAACTCTGACGAGCGAACGCGGCTTTTTCGGACGAACCCGTCACCAATGCTGCCGTTAACGAGAATGTTATCGGCGGGCTGTTGGTATCCCGGATGCAAACGAGAAAAGGCGGCCCAAAGGCCGCCCTTTTGGATTTGCACTGGTGGAGCTCGACTTACGCGAGCGGCACCGCGACGAACCGGGTCGCGTCCGCGCTTCTGACCTGCAACAGCACGCTGTTCTTGCCGGACGATTTCGCCTGCGCCAGCTCGGACCGGACGTCGCCGACATTGGCGACGGGCTTGCCGCCGACATTGAGGATGACGTCGCCGGTCTGGATGCCGCGCTGCGCCGCCGGCCCTTGCGGATCGACCTCGGTGACGACGACGCCCTTCTGGCCGGCGCCCTGCACGTCGCCGGCCGGCGCCAGGCTGAGCCCGAGGCGCGGCGTGCCGGGCTGCACCTTGCCATCGTCGGCCTTGCCTTGGGCCTGCCGCTCGTTCGGCAGCTCGCCGAGCGCGAGGGTCACCGTCTTGCTCGCGCCCTTGTGGAAGACGTCGAGCTTCACGGACGTGCCCGGCGCCAGCGTGGCGACGGTGCGGGCGAGATCGCGGGAGTCCTTGATCGCGGTGCCGTTGACGGCGGTGATGACGTCGCCCGCCTCGATGCCGGCCTTTGCCGCCGGGCTATTGTCCTGCGGATTGTCGACGATCGCGCCGCGCGCCTCCTTCAGGCCGAGGCTGTCGGCGATCTCTGATGTCACCGGCTGCACCTGCACGCCGAGCCAGCCGCGGGTGACCGCACCCTTGTCCTTCAACTGCGCGACGACGAGCTTTGTGGTCGTGGCCGGAATGTCGAAGCCGATGCCGACCGAACCGCCCGACGGCGAGAAGATCGCAGTGTTCACGCCGATCACGTTGCCGCTCATGTCGAAGGCCGGGCCGCCGGAATTGCCCTTGTTGATGGGCGCGTCGATCTGGATGAAGTCGTCATAGGGGCCGTTGCCGATGTCGCGGCCGCTCGCCGAGACGATGCCGGCGGTCACGGTGCCGCCGAGGCCGAAGGGATTGCCGACCGCGACCACCCAGTCGCCGATCCGCGGCTTCTGGTCGGAGAACTTGACGAAGGGAAAGTCCTTCTTGCCATCGACCTTGATGAGGGCGAGATCGGTCTTCGGATCGGTGCCGACCACCTTCGCGGTATAGCTCGTCCCGTCGTCCATGGTGACCTGCACGGACTCGGCGTGGTCGACGACGTGGTTGTTGGTCACGGCATAGCCGTCGGCTGAGATGAAGAAGCCGGAGCCTTCGCCCGTGACCATCTGGTGACGCTGGCGCGGCATGCCGTTCATGCCACCCGGAAGGCGGAAGCCGAACTGCCGCGAGAACTGGTCGAACGGCGCGTCCTCGTCGGAATCCATCCGGTTCTGTTGCAGCATCGCGCTCTTGTCGTTGTCCTGGTCGATCCTGACCCGCACCGAGATGACGGCAGGTTTGACCTTGGCGACGAGGTCGCCGAAGCCCGGCGGAGTCGCAGCGCTTTCCGCGGCCTGGGCCGGCGCGATGAAGGAGGTCACGCCGAGCGGCGAAGAGCCGGGAGATGCCGCCAGCACAGCCACGCCAAGCGCGGCCACGGTGCCGAGCAGCGCGAGCCGGCGCGGCTTCAAGATCCTGCGGGACGTGGTGATGTCGGAATTGACGCGGTCATTCATGTCGAAATGTCCATGTTGGGTCAGGTGTCGCCTTGCAAGCAACATGGCCGCCGCGACCTTACGGTGTCCCGTCCGCGCGATTAAATCTTGGCAAAGTTGGTGCGGTCAGCGGCCGGGCCAAAAATCGGGGCTGCACATTTGATGCAGCTCAACGCCGCCCCTTCGCGCGGTGAAAGACTGCGGGCACCGAATGATGTCCATCGGAGGCGCGCCATGTACAAAGATATTCTCGTCCACGTCCCGACCGAGCGCCCGATGCGTCCCGTGATCGACGGCTCGATCTCGCTCGCGGCGCATTTCAACGCCCATCTCGACGCGGTCGCGGTCGGCTATGTCGCAACCAGCGCGGCTTATGTCATGGAGGGCGGGGCCGCCGTGGCGGCCGTGTTCGAACTGGAACGCGAGCGGGCAGTTGAGCGGGCCGAGGCCGCGCTCGCGGTGTTCGGAAGCGAAGCGGCGAACGCCGGCATTTCCTACACGTGCCGCCCGATCGGCGCGATTCCGGCGGACGCGGCCGGCTCGCTCGGCGAGATGGCGCGACTGCACGATCTCAGCATCGTACTTCAGCCGAATCCGGAGCAAGGCTCGTTCGACAACGACCTGCCGCGCGAGATTCTGTTCCACGCGGGCGGCCCCGTGCTGTTCCTGCCTTACACCTTCCGTGGCGCCTTCAAGGCGAACCGGATCGGCATCTGCTGGGACGGCAGCCGGCTCGCCGCCCGCGCGATGCGCGACGCCGCACCGTTCCTGGCCCGCGCCGAAGAGATCGTGATCATCACGATCAACGAAGCCGACACGGTGCCCGGCGAAGTGTCGGCAGGCAATCTGGCAAGACATCTCGGCCGGCGCGGGCTCTCGACCCGCACGGTCGGCCTGTCAGCGACCCGCTCCGAGATTCAGCCGACCATCCTGTCGCTGGCGGCCGACGAGAGCCTCGATCTCCTGGTGATGGGCGGCTACGGCCATTCGCGATTGCAGGAGCGCGTTCTCGGCGGCGTCACCCGCGCCATGCTGGAAGCCATGACGGTGCCGACGCTGATGTCGCACTGACCGAAGCCGGCCCGACGCTCTCAAGCCGCAGCGGGGGTCTCCCATCCAGCGGTTGCGGTGGCGTCCTCGTCGCGTTGCACATTGCACGCATCGAAATGCGCCTTCAGCGCGAGCTCGGCGAGGTATTCGAAATGTTCGGCCTGGCCGAGGAGTTCCCAGTTCTGGAGCGGCCGATAGGCCGCCTGCTGGCGACAGAGGGACGCAAGCGCCCGGTAGCGACGTACGTTCTCCATGAGAATCTCCCTCTCGGTCACACCCGGCTTATTTCTCCGGTTTGCGTCAGGGGCATTGCACTTGTGCGAAACATTTTCTGCGCAATGCCGGTCAGTCTCGGGAATGTTAACCTGTGCTGCAACGCGGCCGCTTTGCTTTGGCGCAAACTTTACAATTGTTTGGCGATTGTTCTTGGCACGGCTCAATGCGGACCCAGCCACAAAGTTACGGCATGTGTGAGGCAAAGCACAGCCGGACGTCCTTATCGCGCGTATAAATTTTTGCGTATGGCCGCAAACAAGGTAACGGCGGTACACCAAGGCTACGCTATCAACGCAGCCTGCGACTTTGGAGCCGCGCGGGCATGGAACCGGCGGCTCATTTCGTTTCTGGCGGCGATGGCTAGGCGTAGAGGCGGCGTTCCACGGTCACGCCGACCAGGTCGAGATAGCGTTCGATCAGGTCGGGACGGCCGACGAGATAGCCCTGCATCTCCTCGCAGGCCTCGCGCGTCAGGAAGGCGCGCTGCGCCTCCGTCTCCACCCCTTCAGCGATGACCGGAATATTCAGCGCGTGCGCGAGGCTCAGGACCGCGCGGACGATCTCGGCCGATTGCGGCGTCGCCTCGAGGTTGGAGATGAAGCTGCGATCGATCTTGATCTTGTCGAACGGAAACGACTGGAGATAGGACAGCGAGGAGTAGCCGGTGCCGAAATCGTCCATCGCAATGCGGATGCCGAGAGCCTTCAACCGCCGCAGCAGGTTGAGCGCGCGGGTAAAATCGCCGATCAGCACGCCCTCGGTGATCTCGACCTCGAGCCGCGTCGGCGCAAGCCCCGTCTCCAGCAGGATCTGGTGGATCGAGCGCTCGAGGTCGCCGGCCTGGACCTGGACCGGTGACAAATTGACCGCGACCTGCAGCGGCCGCGGCCAGGATGCCGCCTCGCGGCAAGCCTCGCGCAGAACCCATTCGCCGATCTGGACGATCAGCCCGTTCTCCTCGGCGAGCGGAATGAACCGGTCCGGCGGCACGAAGCCCCGCGTCGGGTGATTCCAGCGCAGCAGCGCCTCGAAGCCGATGACCTCGCCATCCATCCGCGCCTGCGGCTGGAAGTGGACGAGGAACTGGTTCTGCTCCAGCGCCTGACGCAGATCGTGCTGCAACAGCCTGCGATCGCGCAGTTCCTGGTCCGTCTCGGATTCGAAGAAGCGGACCCTGGCCCTGCCCTCGCGCTTGGCGCGATAGAGCGCGGAATCGGCGTTGGCGAGCAGCGTCGCGGCATCCACGCCGTCATCGGGATAAACGGCGATGCCGACGCTGACGCCGACCTGGGAGAGATAGTCGTCGATCTCGAGCTCCTTACCTATGACCTCGACCAGGCGCTCGGCGAGCGTCAGCATATCCTCGCGGCGGGCGTTGTCCGGCATCAGGATCATGAACTCGTCGCCGCCGATGCGGGCGACGAAAGCGCCGTCGGCTTCCGCGGCAAGGCGATCCGCCGCCGCCCGCATCAGCATGTCGCCGACGGGATGGCCGAACACGTCGTTGACCTCCTTGAAGCGATCGAGATCGAGGCTGAGCACCGCAAAACTGGTCAACGCCTCCTGCGCCAGCTCCAGCCGTTCGTCCAGCTCCGCGTTGAAGGCGCTGCGGTTCGGCAGGTCGGTCAAGGCATCATGATGGGCAAGATGACTGATGCGTGCCTGGCTCGCGAGCTGCTCGGTGACGTCCTCGATCACACCGACCACGTATTGAGGCGTACCGTTCCCATCCCTGATCAGCAGCTTGCGTGAATTGACGACGCGATCGTGACCGTTGACACCCACTTCGAGCAGATGCCCCTCCAGGAACATCGGCTCGCCGGTGTCCACGACCCGGCGATCCTGTTCGTTGACGACGCGGGCGACGTCGGCCGGGAAAATCTCTTCGGGCGTCCTCCCCAGCATCTGCTCACGCGGCAGGCCGTAATAGTCCTCGCCGGCACGGTTGAGCAGGATGTAGCGGGAATCCTTCGCGCATTTTGCAAACACGGCAATCGGGATGTTTTCGACGATGGTGTCGAGGAACTCCCGGGTCCGCAGTAGATCTTGCTCGACCTCATCGTGCGTGTGCGCACTTGCGTCGATGACCCGGTGGCGGTCGCGTTCGTTCGCCTCATAGGCCGCACTGACGAGCTCGGCCAGCTTGACGATATCGACCTGGCCGGTCGCTCCGGTGGCACAGCGAAGCTGCTCGGCGAACAAGCGATGCATGCTCATGCCATCGCCCCACGCCGCGTGCGGGCCTCATGCCCGCAAATGTCTTCGATCCGCATCCCCGCGCTCTCTCGCGTTCCTGAACCGCAGATTGAGACACCTAGCATTGCGCGGGCGTTAATCGAACGTTCGCCTCGGACGCGGTGGTTACCCCGGCCTGAAGGAATCCGATCGCCTTGTGCGGCAGTTCCGTGGAACCCCGGAGGAAAGTGGCACGCGTTGGCACAACCGGCACCCGGAGTGCACGGCTCCCGTAGTCTACCGGAGGCGCGCGCTTTCGCCGGCGCGCATCGGCTGCACCGAAATATCCTGCAGCTTCGGAACCCGGCCGGCCTCCGCGGCGACCCGAATGGCCGCGATGTTGCCGGCGTAGTCGGCGCTGCTCTTGCCGCGGAACACCGCGGAACCCGCTACGAGCGTATCGGCACCCGCGGCGGCTACAGCAGCTGCGTTCTCGCGCGTGATGCCGCCATCGACCTCGAGCCGGATCGGCCGGTCGCCGATCATGGTTCGAATGCGCTTGATCTTTTCAAGCTGGGACTCGAGGAAGGACTGGCCGCCAAAGCCCGGATTGACCGTCATCACCAACACCAGATCGATACGGTCGAGCACGTATTCGATCGCGCTTTCCGATGTTGCCGGGCACAGGCTGACGCCGGCCTTTTTCCCGAGCGCACGGACCGCCTGCAGTGTGCGGTCGAGATGCGGGCCCGCTTCGGCATGAACGGTGATGACATCGGCCCCGGCCTTCGCGAACGCCTCGAGATAAGGATCGACCGGCGCGATCATGAGATGCACGTCGAAGACCTTCTTCGTCACCGGCCGGATCGCCTTGATGACGTCGGCGCCGAAGCTGATGTTCGGGACGAAATGCCCGTCCATGACATCGCAATGGATCCAGTCGGCGCCGGCCGCGTCGATGGCCGCGATCTCCTCGCCGAGACGGGCGAAGTCTGCAGCCAGGATCGAGGGGGCGATAAGAATCTCGCTGGTCATGGCTTTGCACTCCGCACGTCGGCCCCGCCGCTGAAGACGCGGCTCGCCAGCACGTCCACGGGGTCGATGGTTTCGAGGTCGGAAATGTCGAGCACCCGGTCGAGATCGGACACCAGGCGATCGGCCTGCCGCAACCGCATGCGATCGACGGCATTGCGGATCGAGCGGGCGTTGGAGAAGAACGGCTGGGTCCGCCGCAGCGCGATGTATCTCTCAAAGGCCTCGCGCGCGGCCGCCGAGAAGCGATAGCCGCGCTCCTTCAGCATCAGCTCGGCAATGACGAGCAGCTCGGCTTCCGCATAGTCCGGAAACTCGACGTGGTGGGCGATGCGCGAACGGAAGCCGGGATTGGAGGCGAAGAAGCTGGTCATCCGCTCGCCATAGCCGGCGAGGATCACGACGAGATCCTCGCGCTGGTTCTCCATCACCTGAAGCAGGATCTCGATCGCCTCCTGGCCGTAGTCGCGCTCATTGTCCGGCCGGTGCAGATAATAGGCTTCGTCGATGAATAGCACGCCGCCCATCGCCTTCTTCAAGATCTCCTTCGTCTTCGGCGCGGTGTGCCCGATATACTGGCCGACGAGGTCGTCTCGCGTCACCGAGATCACCTGACCGCGCCGCACGAAACCGAGCCCGTGCAGGATCTTCGCCATGCGCAGCGCCACGGTGGTCTTGCCGGTGCCGGGATTGCCGGTGAACGACATGTGCAGCGTCGGCGGTGCGGAGGCGAGGCCCGCACGCTGCCGGATGCGCTCGATCAGCAGAAGCGAAGCGATCTGGCGCACACGGTTCTTGACCGGCCGGAGGCCGACCAGCTCCTGCTCGAGCTGCTGCAGCGTATCCGTGATCCCGGCCGCTTCGGCTTCCTTGCGGAGATCGAAATTGGTCTCGCCGCCTTCGGCGGTCGTAGCATGGGGCACGTCAAGCATCGGCACCTCGAAGAAAAGAGCTTCGCCGCGGGGAGGCGGCGAAGCAGTGGTCCGCCAAGGAAACGGAGCAGGGAGAGCTCCGCGCGGAACCGGATGATCAGGACACGTGTGCGGGCGCCTTTCGCACCGTGGTGTAGCGGATTGCGCGTCCCCCCACTTCCTGCCGCACCAGCTCGAATTCGGCTTCCTGCGGCGGCCGGTTGACGAGGAAGGAGATTCGCACCGACTCCCAGCCAGGGCTGGAATCGAAGCCACTGATGCGGATGTAGCGGTCGCCATACACCCTGCGGCACTCCGCGAGCTCCATCATCACGCCGGCGGCGTCCTGGAGGTCGAACATCGGCAGGCCCCACATCTCCCAATAGGTGTTGCGGGGATGCGGATCGTCAGTGAACTCGATGTTCACCGCCCAGCCCTTGGCGAGGCAATACTGCACCTGCTTATAGATCTGGTCGTCGGTCAGATCGGGTAGGAACGAGAAGCAGCCCTGGGTCAGTTTCATGTCTCATCTCCTCAAACGGTTTCCAGCGCCGTTGGCACGAAGTCCGGCGTGTCGGTGGACTGGTAGTTGAAGGTCACGTCCTTCCAGACCTCGAGCGCAGACTTGAGCGGCGTGCAGGTCTGGCGCCGCCCTGGCCAGGATCTCCGGGCCTTCGTGGACGTAGTCGCGCCCCTCGTTGCGGGCGAGGATCATCGCTTCCAGCGCCACGCGGTTGGCGATCGCGCCGGCCGCGATCCCCATGGGATGGCCGATCGTGCCACCGCCGAATTGCAGCACGACGTCCTCGCCCAACAGATCGAGCAGCTGGTGCATCTGGCCGGCATGGATGCCGCCGGAGGCCACCGGCATCATCTTGTTCAGGCTCGCCCAGGACTGGTCGAAGAACAGGCCGTGCTCGAGCTTGGTCGGATTGAAATCCTCGCGGCAGACATCGTAGTAGCCGCGCGTGGTGTTGGGATCGCCTTCGAGCTTGCCGACCACCGTGCCGGCATGGATGTGATCGACCCCGGCGAGCCGCATCCATTTGGCGATGACACGGAACGACACGCCATGGCTCTTCTGCCGCGTATAGGTCGAGTGGCCGGCGCGATGCAGATGCAGGATCATGTCATTGCGCCGGGCCCACTTGGCCATCGACTGGATCGCGGTGTAGCCGATCACGAGGTCGATCATGACGATGCAGGATCCGAGCTCCTTGGCGAACTCTGCGCGCTCGTACATGTCCTCCATCGTTCCCGCGGTGATGTTCAGGTAGGTGCCCTTCACCTCGCCCGACGCCGCCTGCGCACGGTTCACCGCCTCCATGCAATAGAGGAAGCGGTCGCGCCAATGCATGAAGGGCTGCGAGTTGATGTTCTCGTCGTCCTTGGTGAAGTCGAGCCCGCCCTTCAGCGCCTCGTAGACCACGCGGCCATAGTTGCGCCCCGAAAG
This sequence comes from Bradyrhizobium sp. USDA 3311, assembly GCF_054062495.1. NCBI lineage: Bacteria > Pseudomonadati > Pseudomonadota > Alphaproteobacteria > Hyphomicrobiales > Nitrobacteraceae > Bradyrhizobium > Bradyrhizobium sp. USDA 3311. Next base: position 8,274,198 of record NZ_JBSSFI010000001.1, read on the forward strand.
CCCGAGCTTCGGCTTCACGGTTGCGCCGAGCAGCGGCCGGCCGAACTTGTCGAGTCGCTCGCGCTCGACCACGATGCCGGTCGCCGGCCCCTGGAACGTCTTCACATAGGCGACGGGGAAACGCATGTCCTCGAGCCGCAGCGCCTTCAACGGCTTGAAGCCGAACACGTTGCCGATGATCGAGGCCGAGAGGTTGGCGATCGAGCCCGGCTCGAACAGGTCGAGGTCGTAGGCGATGTAGGCGAAATACGAGCCCGGCGTGCCCGGCACCGGATCGACGCGATAGCATTTCGCGCGATATTTCTCCGCGGCCGTCAGGCGATCCGTCCACACCACCGTCCAGGTCGCGGTCGAGGACTCGCCGGCAACCGCAGCGGACGCCTCGATCGGATCGACGCCCTCCTGCGGCGTGACGCGGAACAGCGCGATGACGTCGGTGTCCTTTGGCGTGTAGTCGGGCTCCCAATAGCCCATGCGCTTGTATTCCATGACGCCCGAGCGATAACGCTCCTTGCCGCGAACCGTGCCGGTATGTGCGTTCATGACTCTCTCCTGTTCTTCTCTCTCTGAATGACTAGGCGGCGACTGACTCTCGGGCATCGACGCGCGGATCGAGCTCGCCGGCGCGATAACGCCGCGCCATCTCGCTCAAGGGAACGACCTTGATCCTGCCGGCGTGGCCCGCGGTGCCGAACTGCTCGAAGCGCTCGCGACAGAGGTCGCGCATCGCGTCCATCGCGGGTTTGAGGAATTTTCGCGGATCGAACTCATTGCGACTTTGCGCCGCGACCTTGCGGAACACGGCAGTCATCGCCAGGCGGCAGTCGGTGTCGATATTGACCTTGCGCACACCGCTCTTGATGCCGCGCACGATCTCCTCGACCGGCACGCCCCAGGTCTGCGGCATCTCGCCGCCGAACTGGTTGAACATGTCCTGGAGCGGCTGCGGCACCGAGGACGAGCCGTGCATGACGAGATGCGTGTTCGGCAGCCGGCGGTGAATCTCCTCGACCACCCGCATCGCCAGGATATCGCCATCGGGCTTGCGGCTGAACTTGTAGGCGCCGTGCGAGGTACCCATCGCGATGGCGAGCGCGTCCACTTTGGTGGCGCGGACGAAATCGACGGCCTGGTCGGGATCGGTCAGCAACTGGTCGTGGCTGACCTTGCCCTCGACGCCGTGACCATCCTCCTGCTCGCCGCCGCCATGCTCGAGCGAGCCGAGCACGCCGAGCTCGCCTTCGACCGAGGCGCCGACCCAATGGGCCAGATCGACGACGCGGCGGGTGATCGCGACATTGTAGTCGTAGTCGGCCGCGGTCTTGGCGTCGGCTTTCAGCGAACCGTCCATCATCACCGAGGTGAAGCCGTGCGCGATGGCGGACGCGCAGGTCGCCTCGTCATTGCCGTGGTCCTGGTGCATGCAGAGCGGGATGTCCGGGTAGGTCCGCTCCAGCGCGTCGATCATGTGCGAAAGCATGAGATCGCCGGCATAGCTGCGCGCGCCGCGCGAGGCCTGGATGATCACGGGCGCATCGACCTCGGCGGCCGCCTGCATGATCGCGATGCCCTGCTCCATGTTGTTGATGTTGAACGCCGGCACCGCGTAGCCGTGGCTGGCGGCGTGATCGAGCAGTTGGCGAAGGGTGATACGGGCCAAGGGTCGTCCTCCTTATTGGCTCTTGCGGGCGATCGCCCGGCGGGCGGCTTCCGCAATGCTTTGCGGGGTGATGCCGAATTCGCGATACAGCACCGGCGCCGGCGCCGAGGCGCCGAAGCCGCGCATGCCGACGAATTCACCGTCGGCGCCGATCCAGCGCGGCCAGTCGCCGAGCACGGCCGCCTCGATCCCGACACGCGGCGCGGTGCCGAGCACGGTGGCGCGATAATCCTCCGGCTGCTCCTCGAACAGCGCGAGGCAGGGCGCCGAGACGACGGCCGCGCGAATGTGCTCGGTCGCGAGCAGGCGGGCGGCTTCCAGCGCGATCGAGACTTCCGAGCCGGTCGCCATCAGCGTCACGTCGCGGCCGCCGTCAGGCGAGACCACGAGATAGGCACCACGCGCGACTCGGTTTCTGCCGCGCGCATCGCTGCGGAACGTCGGCAAGGCTTGCCGCGACAGGCAGAGCACGGAGGGACGATGCTCCGCCGCTAGGGCGCAGTCCCAGGCCTCGAGCGTCTCCACCGCGTCGGCCGGGCGGAACACCAGGAGGTTCGGGATCACGCGCAGCGCGGCGAGATGCTCGACCGGCTGGTGCGTCGGGCCGTCCTCTCCGAGACCGATGGAGTCGTGCGTCATCACGTGGATGACGCGCAGCCGCATCAAGGCGGCAAGGCGGATCGCCGGCCGGCTATAGTCGGAGAACGCCAGGAACGTGCCGCCATAGGGAATGAAGCCGCCGTGCAGCGCGAGGCCGTTCATCGCGGCCGCCATGCCGTGCTCGCGGATGCCATAGTGGATATAGTCGCCGGCGAAGGCGCCGCGCGTGACCGGAGTCTGCGGCTTGGCATGGGTCAGGTTCGAATGGGTCAGGTCCGCAGAGCCGCCGACGAGGCCCGGAATTGTCCCGGCGATACCGTCGAGCACCTGTTGCGAGGCCTGCCGCGTCGCGAGCTTCGGCCGCTCGCTCGCAAAGCGTTCGCGTAACTTCGCCGCGGCCAGCGCATAGGCGGCCGGAAGAGCGACGACTTTGCCTTCGACGAACAAATCGCGCTGCTCGGGCGTCGCACTCTCGTAACGATCGAGCCAGGCGAGACGTTCGACCTGCCCGCGCTGTCCGATCATGCGCCACGCCTTGAGGATCGGGATCGGCACCACGAACGGCTGATAATCCCAGCCGAGCGTTCGGCGCGCCGCCGCCGTCTGCTCGGTGCCGAGCGGCGCGCCATGGGCCTTCTCGGTGCCCTGCCGGTCCGGGGCGCCATAACCGATGACGGTGCGGCAGGCGATCAGCGACGGTTTTGCGGTCTCGCGCTCTTCGGCGATCGCCTGCGCAACGGCTTCGGGATCGTGCCCATCGACGCGGCGCACCGACCAGCCGGAGGCGGCGAAGCGCGCGAGCTGGTCGTCCGATGTCGCAAGCGACGTCGGCCCGTCGATGGAGATGCCGTTGTCGTCGAACAGCACGATCAGGCGGCCAAGCTGGAGATGGCCGGCAAGCGAGATCGCCTCCTGGCTGATGCCTTCCATCAGGCAGCCGTCACCCGCGATGACATAGGTGAAGTGGTCAACGAGCCCATCGCCATACCGCGCATTGGCCATGCGCTCGGCGAGCGCCATGCCGACGGCAGTGGCAATCCCCTGCCCCAGTGGCCCCGTCGTGGTCTCGACGCCCGGCGTGTGACCATATTCGGGGTGGCCCGGCGTCTTCGAGCCCCACTGCCGGAACGCCTTGATGTCGTCGAGGCTGACATCGCCGCCGGTGAGATGGAGCAGCCCATAAAGCAGCATCGAGCCATGGCCCGCGGAAAGCACGAAGCGATCGCGGTCCGGCCAGTTCGGGTGCGCCGAGTCGAACTTCAGGAAACGCGAGAACAACACGGTCGCGACATCGGCCATGCCCATTGGCAGGCCGGGATGGCCGGACTGCGATGTCTCGATGGCATCGACCGCGAGGAAGCGGACGGCGTTGGCGAGATCGTTATGCGCGACAGCCGTAACGTCGGCTTCGGCATGGACGGAGATGTTCATCGAATTCTCCCCTTGTTCACTTCAGGTTTCGCTTGCGCTCGATCAGCTGCATGATCAGCGGCGTCAGGATCAGCTGCATCGCGAGATCAAGCTTGGCGCCGGGACACACGATCGAATTCGCGCGCGACATCCAGCTGTGCGGCAGCATCGAGAGCAGATAGGGAAAGTCGATGCCGCGCGGGTTCTTGAAGCGGATCACGACCATCGATTCGTCCGGCGTCGGAATCCAGCGCGCGACGAACGGATTGGAGGTGTCCACGGTCGGCACGCGCTGGAAATTGATGTCGGTCTCGGTGAATTGCGGACAGATGTAGTGGATGTAATCCGGCATCCGCCGCAGGATGGTGTCGGTGACGGCCTCGGTCGAATAGCCCCGCGCGCTGCGATCGCGGTGCAGCTTCTGGATCCATTCGAGATTGATGACCGGCACGACGCCGATCTTGAGGTCGGCATAACGCGCGACGTTGACCTTGTCGGTGACGACGGCGCCGTGCAGGCCTTCGTAGAACAGCAGGTCCGAATTCTCCGGCAGCCGCTCCCATTCCGTGAAGGTGCCGGGAGGCGTGCCGTGCAGCGCAGATTCCTCGGCATCGTGCACATAGTGTCGCGTCACCGCCGTGCCGGTCTCGCCGTAGTCGCGGAAGGCACGCTCCAGCTCCTCGAACAGATTGGTCTCGGGGCTGAAATGGCTGAAATGCCTGTTGCCGCGCTCGGCCTCCTTCGCCATCTGCGTGCGCATCTCGGCGCGGTCGTAGCGATGGAAGGCGTCGCCCTCGATGTAGACGGCATTGACCTTCTCGCGGAAGAATATCTGCTCGAAGGTCTTCTTGACCGAGGTGGTGCCCGCGCCGGAGGAGCCGGTGATGGAGATGATCGGATGCTTCCTGGACATGGGACGCCTCGCTTACAGCCGGAAGAAACCGCGCCGCGCGAACAGCGGCGCTGAGATGCTGGCAACCAGCAGCGGATCGCAATGCAGCTCCTCGACGCGCCGCACCTCGTTGCTCGAGCCCATGATCAGCGGCACGCGCTGGTGCAGGCTTTGCGCTGACAGGTCGAGGATGCGCTCGCGTCCGGTCGAGGCCGAGCCGCCGGCCTGCTCGATGATGTAGGCCATCGGATGCGCCTCGTAGGTGAGGCGCAGGCGGCCGTCGCCATAGCCGGGCCGCGCGTCCGAGGGATAGAGGAACACGCCACCGCGGGTGAGGATGCGATAGGCCTCCGCGACCAGCGAACCGACCCAGCGCATGTTGAAATCGTGATTGGCGGGGCCTTCGACGCCGGCGAGGCATTCGTCGATGAAGGCACGCACCGGAGGATCCCAATGCCGGCGATTCGACGCGTTGATCGCGAACTCCTCGCCCGCCTCGGATATCTGGATGGCGCTGCGCGCGAGGCGAAAGCAGCCGGCCTTGCGATCGAGCGTGAAGATGTCGACGCCGTCGCCGAGCGTCAGCACCAGCGAGGTCTGCGGACCGTAGGTGACGAAGCCCGCCGCGAGCTGCGCCGAGCCGCGCTGATGGAAGGCGAGCGCGAGATCGTCGGGCGCGGGCAGAATCGAGAAGATCGTGCCGACGGTCATGTTGATGTCGATGTTGGAGGAGCCGTCGAGCGGATCGATCGCGACGCAGATCCTGGCCGCGCGGTCGCCGATCTGCGGCTCGCGCATCTCCTCCGACGCCAGCGCTGCGATCGGCAGCTTGCCGAGACAGCGGCGCAGGATCGCGTCCGCCTGCACGTCGAGATCGCGCTGGACGTCGCCGTCGCTGTTGCGGCCCGTGGTGAGGCCCGAGGCGTCCGCGAGATCGCCGGCGCCGATGAGGTCGGCGATCTCGATCGCCGCCGCCGCGATGGCATCGACCGCGGTCGCCACCGCCAGCGCGTGGGGTGCGGTCTCCGAGTACCGTTGAAGGTGGTCGTCCAGCCTGAGTTGCCCGGTCATCTGCGTCCATCCCCTGGCCGGCGCCGCATCCATTTCCCTCCCCGGTGGAGGTCGATGCGGTCGGTCCCGGCATGAGGAGATTGACAGGGGAGGCTTAATAAGAGAAATTTCTATTCATAATGAACGCCAAAGAATTTTCTTATAATGCCCCCGGCCATGCGGCGGCCCAGCTCCGGCATCTGACGATCCGGCAGCTTCGCTCGCTCGCGGCACTTTCGGCCAAGGGCAGCGTGACGGCGGCCTCCGGCCATCTCGGGCTGACGCAGCCGGCCGTGACCCAGCAGTTGCGCCAGCTTCAGGACCTCGCCGGCCTGCCTTTGGTGCAGCGGACCGGCGACGGCATGCTGCTGACGGAAGCCGGCAAGGAGGTTCTGGCGCTCGCCGAGCGCGTCGAGGCCGCGATCATGGACTGCCAGGGCGCGCTCGACCTGCTCGCGGGGCGAACCGGCGGCACCGTGCATCTCGGCGCGGTCTCGACCGCGAAGTATTTCGTCCCGCATGCGATCGCGGCTTTCACCAAGCGGTACCCGAAGATCGAGATCAGGCTCACCATCGGCAATCGCGAGGAGATCCGCGAGGCCATGCACGGCTACGACCTCGATTTCGCGGTGATGGGTCGGCCACCGGCCGACGTCAGCGTCGACGTCCGTCAGCTCGGACGCAATCCGCACATCATCGTCGCCCGCAAGGGGCACTGGCTGGAGAAGGATTCCGGCCTCAGCCTGACCGACCTCGTGCACGAGACCTTCCTGACCCGCGAGCCGGGATCGGGCACGCGCACGCTGATGGAGGGCATGTTCCAGAAGTCGGATCTCGAGCCGGTCATCGGCATGGAGATGAGCAGCAACGAGACCATCAAGCAGGCGGTGATCGCCGGGCTCGGCATCGCCTTCATCTCGGCCCACACCGTGGCGCACGAGCTTGCCGAGGGCCGCTTGATCGTGCTCGACGTCGCCGGCCTGCCGATCGTGCGGCAATGGTACGTGATCCGCCGCAGCGACAAGGTGCTGCTGCCGCCGGCGCAGGCGATGTTCGATTTTCTGGGCTCGGAAGGGTCGAACTATCTGCCCGACGTGCCCGAGTTCGGCGAGCGCTAGCTCGCCGATGCTCAGCCCATCAGCTTCATTGCGATCGTCGCCGCGAGGATCACGATGATCTGAAGCAGGCGCTCTGTCGTGAAGATACGGTTGAAGGTGGTCATCGCTCGCCCCCGGCCGACGTGAAGGAGATCCGGGCGACTGGCTATCATGTGCGGGCGCCGGGGTAACCCCGTAGTCGCCACGGGTTCCGCTGCCGAATGAAGCCAGCGATCGCCGGTGTTCGTCGCCGATCTCCTTGCGGCGATGGTTAACGATCAGGCCGCGCGCGAAGCGGCGTGATCCATATGCGTGGCGAAATAGGCTTCCAGCTCCGACAGCGCCCGCGCTTCCCAATCCCTCGCCTGCTCCAGCAGCGACCAGCTCTGGCCCGGGCGGAATGCAGCAGTCTGGCGATAGAGCGATGCGATGCCGCGATAGCGGCGCACGTTCTCCAAGATGGCGTGCCCGTTGATCTGGCCGTTCATGTCCGAAAACTCCCTCGTCATTCCCGGGGGAGAAATTGCGGCCAAATCTTTTTCGAAAAGTTAGCGGCGCGCGGCAAGCTGGCGAATGGTTGCCGGACTGTTGCGCGCGCGCAACGTGGGCGCGAGCGCATCGCCGATTTATTGCGAATTCGTTGCCGCGCTCTCGCCCGAACGCTTCAGCCCGCCGCGGTTGACGATCGTCATCGTCTCCCGGCAGAGATCGGCAAGGCCGATCAGGAGCACGGCGAGGAGGCAGAACAGGTTGATGGAATCGGTGTTTGCGCTGGTCAGCGCATTGAACTCGAAGAAGGGCGGCATGAACGCCCACCAAACCAGCGGAATGGTGAGCAACGTGGCGAACGCCGCCGCCGGCGCGCCCGCGACAAGTCCGAGCACGAACAGGCCAGGCAGGAACGCCGCGAAATAGAGTTTTGCGCCGAGCGCGACGCAGATGCCCTGAAACACCGCCGATAGTCCGACGACGACCAATCCCAGCAGAAACGCCTGCCACGACCATGGCCGTACCCACGGTACGCCAAACAGCCCCGCACGCCTCATCAGCCTCCCCCTGCCGCCCGTTAACCGGGCCCGCTTGCGACCAAAGTACTACAGCGGCAGGGAAATCGCGAGGCGGAAAACGCATGCCCGGGCGTTTGGTAAACGCCGCATCGCACCATCCCGCCGCTACTCCGTGGCCGCATAGAGCAGGCCCGCGACGGGCAGAGCGAGGCCGATTCCCGATGCGAGCGCCCAGCCGCCTTGCGCGAAGGCCCAGGCGCCGACCGCGGAGCCGGCCGCGCCGGCCGCGAAGAACGTCGCCATGTAGAGGCCGTTGAGGCGGCTGCGATGCTCGTGCCCGAGCGCGAAGATGGCGCGGAAGCCGAGCACCACGTTGCCCTGGACGCCGATATCGATGGCGATCGCGGCCACGACCAGGCAGGCGAGGTTCAGCATCGAGCCGGCCGCGCCGATATAGGTCACCAGGAAGCCCGCGGCCGCCAGCAACATCGCAATCAGCGTCGCGATGCGGCTATGGCCGCGATCGGCGAGCCTCCCCGCGATTGGCGCGGCGAACACGCCGGCGACACCGGCCAGCGCGAACAGCGCGATGCCGCGCTGGGAGAAGCCGAACTCGGAGGCGAGCTGGAGTGGTGCGACCGTCCAGAACAGGGTGAAGCAACCGAACAGGCTCGCCTGGTAGAGTGCGCGCCGCCGGAGCAGCGGCATGGTGCGCACCAGATGCGGCATCGACAGCAGCAGCGTGCCGTAATGCATGCGCGCCACCGGCTTGCGCGTCGGCAGCACCATCCAGAGCACGGCTGCGAGCACGATCATCAGCGCCGCGGAGGCGAAGAACACCGCATGCCATGACGAGGCCGCCGTGACGAAGCTCGACACCGGGCGCGCCAGCATGATGCCGAGCATCAGGCCGGTCGAGACGTTGCCGACGACGCGGCCGCGGATGGCCTCCGGCGCCAGATGCGCCGCATAGGGAATGATGATCTGCACCGCGACCGAGCCGAGCCCGATGAACAGCGCGGCGATCAGGAACGGCAGGGCGTGCGTCGCGAACGCGGCTGCGAGCAGCGCCACGGCGCCGAGCGTGATGACGGAGCAAATCAACGTACGGTTCTCGACGAGATCGCCGAGCGGCACGATGAAGAGCAGCCCGGTGCCGTAGCCGATCTGCGTCATGGTGACGATCAGCCCGGCGGCGGCGTGCGACAGGCCCAGCGCGGCGCTGATCGGGGCGATCAGCGGCTGGGCATAGTAGATGTTGGCGGCGACCATGCCACAGGCCGCGGCAAGCACGAAGGTCAGGCGCTGCGACACCGCATCCGGTTCGGGCGCGGTCTCGATGGTGGCATTCATCGTCATTGACACGGTCTCCAGAGATTGGGAACGATCATTCCCTAATATGACAAGAATTCAGGCGAGCAGCTTCATCGCGACGCCGACGAGGCGCGTCCCGTCGAGCGGCAGGCGCGCCTTGCCGACGACGCGCATTCCTTGCGTGATGCAGATCATCAGCCGCGCGGTGTCGTCGGCCGCGACATGGCGAGGAATCGAGCCGTCGGCCTGCCCCTCGCGAATGAGGCCGGCGATGAAGTTCTCGTTGGTCGCGAGCTGCGCATTGACGCGGGCGCGAACCGCAGGATCGACCGCGGAGAGCTCGACCGCGCTGCCTACCACGATGCAGCCGCGGCGCCCCTCGCTGCCCTGGGAGTGCTCGACATAGGACAGCAGCACATGGCGCAGCCGCTCGCGGCCGTTCGCACCGCGCGCGGCCGCGCTGCGGGTCTGCTCCCGGCGCACCGTGGCGTAGCGCTCGAAGGCGGCAAGGAACACGGCGTGCTTGTCGCGAAACGCCTTGTAGACGCTGCCGGTGGCAAGCCGCATCGCGGCGGTGAGGTCACCGATCGAGGTGGCATGATAGCCGCGCTCGCAAAACACCCGCACCGCCCCGTCCAGGGCGGTGTCCATGTCAAACTCCCGGGGACGACCGGGTGGATGGGCTGTGGCTTGCGATCGGCGGGCGGATTTTTGCATTGCGGGATAATAGGGAATGGTTGTTCCCTAATCAAGACACCTGGTTGTGATTGGGGGGACCTGCCGCGTTGCGTTACCAGTCGCTTGCTCAACGGGGCGGTTGCGCCACTGAGCGGATCTCCGGCGACAACGGCTTCGCCGTTGCGCGGGGGTGACAGTGATGAAATGGCGCACGTCCGCCTCCACATCGTCATTGCGAGCGCAGCGAAGCAATCCAGAGTCTTTCCGCGGAGGGATTCTGGATTGCTTCGCTGCGCTCGCAATGACGGAGCAAGGGGCATCGTCGTCATCCTCTGACTCGCATCTCAACTCGCAGACGCGCCTTCGCATCCTCGCGGCGCATTTCGCCCGAGCTTTGCCTCGTCGCTCCACCCTCTTGAGCCAAGAGGGCGCAGGGAAGGCCGGGTGCCGGCCGGCACCCGCGGTCCGCCGCGCGAAGATGTAGCGCAAAAGAACCGCACAGCAGCATACAGGTGTAGCCAATCACTCGGCCTTCCCTGCGCAGTGGTTGGACGGCTTATGCCGTGCTCTCCCGGGAGCCGAGTTCGTTCTGGCCTCCCTCACCCCAGCGAAATTCACCGGCGCCGCGCCGGTTGACGCGACTGCCGCATCCGCCAAGGCTTGACCGTAGCAACGACGGCCAGGACCACACGGTTTTGCCGTACGCACAGCCCGCCATTTCGCCGCAGTTTTCCCAGCCCTGTCGACGGAGCCGGAAACTTACAGACGAGACGAACCTGACAGCGCCGCTCATCCAGCACGAAGTTCTGGGCTCACGGAGAGCAATCCGCCCTGCCCTTGGCCTCGCGCCCGACGCTGCCGCGTCCACCGCAAGCCCGGCTCGCGAAACGTGACGACACAAGATCGCCCCTCAAGGATGAGCCGGGATGGGCGAGACGTACGCCATTTCCGAATTTCGGTAAAGTGGAATATTTTAGCGAAGGCGGGTTGACAGCCCATGCAGGTGTTTTGCCCGTCGGGCGACTGGGCTGTGGGCATATTGGGAATGGGCTTTCACGTCAGCCGTCGTCCTGGCGAAAGCCAGGACCCATACCGCGAGGTTTATCGATTTTAGGCAGTATTAGTCCCGCCCAACCAGTCTTCGCCAAACTTCTCCCTGTGGTAATGGGTCCTGGCTTTCGCCAGGACGACGCGGAAGAGACGGAAACGCAAGACAACGGGCGGGAGCATCACCCCTTCGTCGGCACTTGCGTCCCATCCGCCATCGTCGTCACGCCCCTGCGTTCGACGATCATCCCGTAGGCGCGGGGCTGGCGGTGGACGTCGAAATTGAAGGTGGTGCGCTTGTAGGAGTTGCAGAGATCGAGGTCGCAGCGCGCCAGCGCGATTTCGTCGCCCTTGGTCGTGCACGCCGCGACGATCTCACCCGAAGGTGCGATGATGCAGCTGCCGCCGATGTGGTCGACGCCCTCCTCGATGCCGGCCTTGGCGACGCCGACCACGAAGGTGCCGTTCTGGTAGGCGCCGGCCTGCATCACCAGGTGATTGTGGAACAGCGAGAGATCGTCGTGCTCGGGCGCAGGCGGATTGTGCACCGGCGTGTTGTAGCCGATCATCACCATCTCGACGCGCTGCAGGCCCATCACCCGGTAGGTCTCGCTCCAGCGGCGGTCGTTGCAGATCGCCATTCCCATCACGCCGCCGAAGGCATTGGTCACGCCAAAGCCGCTGCCGGGCTCGAAGTAACGCTTTTCCAGATGCTGAAATTCACGCCATGGCTCGTGCTCGGCATGGCCGGGCAAATGAACCTTGCGGTATTTCGCGACGATCGCACCGCTCTTGTCCACCAGGATGGAGGTGTTGTAGCGCCTGGTGACGCCGGCCTCGACCGTCAGCTCGGCATAGCCGAGGCAAAACCCGATGCCGATCTCGCGGGCGAGGTCGAATAGCGCTTGCGTCTGCGCCCCCGGCATCTCGCGCTCGAAGAAGGCGTCGATCTCCGCCTGGTCCTCGAAATACCAGCGCGGAAAGAACGTGGTCAGGGCGAGCTCGGGATAGACGATCAGGTCGCAGCCGTTGGCCCGCGCCTGGCGCATCAACGCCATCAGCCGCGCCACGACCTCCGTCCTCGTCTCAGCTCGGGCAATCGGGCCAAGCTGGCCGGCCGCGATAGTCACAAATCTCGCCACGCGTCGTTCCTTTGTTCTCTTTCGGAATCACGTCGAAGCAGACCCTAACGCGCGACGCGTCACGCGCACAGCCTCGCTGTCCGGCACGATGCCCAACGACAAGGCAGGCCTTCGCCCTCGGCCGGCGCGCTGGCACTCTCCTTGCTGCTCTTCCGCCAATCCCTCAGACCCGCAGTGGGCCTGTTTCATAGTGAGGCGATCATATGCAGCCGACGTCCCGTTTCGAAGCGACTATCCCGACACAGCTCCACGCCCTGATCTCCGATCTGCGTTGGCGCGCGCAATTGCTCGACGCCGACATTCTGGAGGAAGAGCGGAAGGCCGGAATCTCCGATCCAAAGAATCTCGCCTACCCGATACTCGCGCAGAACCTGAGAGCCCGGCGCGACAACCTCCAGGTGAGCATCGCGATCCTGGAAAGCCGCATTGAAAAGCGATCAACCGACTGGCCGCACGCCGCCTGACGCGAACAGTGCCGGGCCCGACCAGGCAACGCCACGGCATATGCAGGAGGGCGCGGGCTATGGGCGGTAGCACTGTCCGCGCCGGTCGACGCGCAGGAACGCGCGTTGCCCTTTTGCAACGGTTCCCCACGGTCTGAAGCCGGACAAAAGAAACTCCCATTCCAGCCACGAACCCCGCTCACAACGCCGTGAGACTACAGGGGAACTACGATGCGTGCACAACGCGTTTGGAAAGTGAACGGGGCCGCCAGCATCGGGCAGCTCCAATCCAGACTGGACGATCTGAACAAGCGTCTCAGTCAGCTCGAAAGCCAGCATCCTGAGAGCTGGAAGGTCGAAGAGCTGAGATCAAGCGCACTCAGCCTGTCGCGCGAGATCGACGACATCCGCTGCGCCGAGGCGACCGCGGCATTGAGCGAATTGCTGCGGAAGTAGGCGGGACAGCGGCGATTCGGTGGGGCGTTGGGAACCAACATCCGCCGCCGCCATTGCCATGCAGAGCATGGAGCAAAATCATGACCAGGCACCTGACGCGAGCCCATCTCGCGCGCGGCGTGGCCGGCGCGGTTTCCACGCTGGTCCTGTGCGCGACGGCAGCATTCACCATCGCGCACCACTTCGCGCTGTGAGGGATCTCGCATGACGTCGGAGCCCGAGGAATCGGTGAGGCTGCAAGGTTTTGGCGAGATGACGTTGCGCACGGCGATCGCGACGCTGATGGCGCTCGCGCCGCGCGAGCGATCGGAGGCCGCCATCTTCCGCGTCCGCGACGGCTCGCGTCTGGCCGCGAGCGAGATCGCCGACCTCGCGTCGGATTGGGGCATGACGCCGATCGCCGAAGTCAGGTCTCCAAGGCTGGTCCCGGAGCAGCACTGGCCGGACATCGTCCGCAGCATGGTGCGCGAGGCGCCGCTGCCGTCGCTGATGGTGGCGTTCCTGGTGGGCGTGCTGGTGGCGCGGCGGTAGCGAGCATCATCGAGAAGTGCTGTGCGTCGACAGCCTGCTCCAGATCCCGATTGCCTCGAGCGTGTAGCTGTCCTTGATCTCACGCGACAGGATTTTCGACCAGATCATATCGGCCGGCATCAACAGAGTTCGGGTAATGACCTCGCGGATCTCGGGAGATCGCTCCCGGCGGCCGACGACCGAGGCGTGCACGATGTGGACCTCGTTGTCCATCAGGCCGGTATCCGTCAAGACGGTTCCGATCAGCCGAGGCTCGGCACCGAGATAGCCGGTCTCCTCCTCCAACTCCTTCAAGGCATTGGCCTCCAACCCGATCCCCGGCTCGGCAAATCCGCGCGGCAGCTCCAGCATGAGCCGTCCGAGCGCATGACGCTCCTGCTCGACCATCACGATGTCGCCGACATTCCCAAGCTTCGGGTCGGCAACCGTGGCCACCACCACGACATTGTGCCCACCCAGCAGTTGACCGCGCGAGACGATCCGAAAATAAGGATGGACGATCGTGGCCGGGCCTTCGCCCACCTCGACCAGATCGACAAGCACGAGCACGTAGTCGTTGGAGAAGGTAAGCCCGAGCGCGACACCATGCTCGCGCGCGTAGCTCTCCAGGCGGGCACGGTCGAGCACGAGCCGCCGATATCGGCGCGGCTCGAAGAGCCGGGGGTATTCGGCGAGCGCCTCGAAATAGGCCTCGATGCCGGCTGCTGGATCGAGCATCATTTCCCCTGGTCAACGATAAAGATTGATACGGGCCTGCCGCTGCCACCAGCCGGCCAGTGAACCACGATCACGGTCGAGCCGCTTCTTGTCGTTTTGGCGGCAATGCCTTGCCCGCCGCCCGCCTTCCCGCGCGTCGCGCCGCAATTCAATCGTCCCGATCCTTGACCTCAAGTCCGCCGCCCTGCTGGTCGGGACGCAATTGATCGCCCGTCGGCGCAATCTCGGTCCCCTCGAACGACAGCCGGCTACGAACCTCCCGAGCGATCTTTGCGGCGGTTTCCGCCCAGATTTTACCCTGAAAGACCGGCTGCTTGATTTCATACTTCAACCCGCCTCCCTCGAGATAGACGACCGCGTGAGCGACGAGAGGCACCATCCCTCGCGACAGCGAGTGTTCGCTGACCGGATCCTCGGGCAGATGTGGCAAGCCAAACGCGTGGCCGGCTTCCGAGGCGACCATTTCGAAAATGCCCAGCGCACTCAGTCGAACCTCCCAACGCTCAGTGGCTTCGCGGAGGCGACTGTCGCGCTGGATCTGGCCTAAACGCTCGACGACGTTGCCCAGCGAACCGGAGACGCGCCGAATGGACTCCAGGGGATCCTGAACAAACTTCTGCTCCGACATCGGCCGCTTGTTGTCCGGCAGATTCTCGACAGCGATCTGATGATGCAACGCCCATATCGGATCGTTCCGGACTGCCACGATGTCGTCCAGGCTCACCGAACCAATGTCGGTCAATTGAACGGCTTTACTGGCGATGTCCAGACCGACCCCGGCGACAGCCATCATGAGATCCTGCAACTCCTTCTCGTCCAGCTCCTTGATACCCTCCGTGAGCTCCTTGATCTCCTGCAAACACTCACGGCTGGTCGACCCCTGGGACGTAACAACATAGCGGTTGAGAACATCCGGCAAATTGACGTTGTACTTGAGGTCCGCGAGCGCCTTGATCTGCATGGCCAGCGGCTTCTTGAGATCAAAAACCAGGTGGTCCTTGTGCAGGCCGCCGACGCAGACGAACTCGTGATAGATTTCCTTGCGTTTGACCGGGCGGCCGGTCTCGTCCTGCACCCGATTGGCAAAGTCGCGCATATTCTTGAGCATCTGCCTGATGCTCTCGTCATCGAATGTCGAAAGCGAGAAGTCGTTGCGAAGCAGATCAGGCCTGAGATCGTCGATCGTCTTGAAGAAACCTCCAAAGCGCTTGGAAATGTGATCGGTGATCAGGGTCCCGTTTCGCTTGTCGTCCCAACTCAATCGCAGCTTGTTGGTACCCTTCGCCTCGGCCTTGACCCAGTAGTCCTCGACATCGCGGGACAGGTCCGTGCCCTTGAAGTCCGAGAGCTGCCGCTCGTCGTAGAGGAATGGGATGATTGCGCGTTCCTGCACGAGTCTTTCGAACGACTCCGCCTCCGAATCTCCGCCGAGATAGAGCTCCTTGACCGCCTCATTGTGGAGAAGGTACGCGCGATTGACCACCACCGAACGCAGCGTGAGCAGCGCCTTGAAGAACTCCATCTTCATCGCCGGCTGTATCCGCTTGGCGTAGTCGGAAAGCGGCTTTTCACTTTCTGCAGCTTCCTGGGCGATATCCGGCGGGGCCCACTGATCGTCAAGGCATTGGGCAATGCCGGAAAGCTGGTCCAAATTGTTGGGGGTCAATTCCATGGCGCAATGCCTTAAGAAGAAAAAAACAATGCGTAATGTGTATTACAAAATGAATGCGAGCTTAAGTTGAACTTTTCGGCAGCCGAAGAAGCCGGAGCGAATCCTGCTCCAACGACACCATTCGCGTTCGTGAACCTTGCGACGCGCTTCACGCCATCAAGGCGCTGGCCGGCGGGACGAGCTTTGCGAGCCATGCCGCGCGCACAGACGGCCCTGCTTGGGCCAAATCGGCCGTGGACCCGCCCCGAAAATCGTTGCAAAAAGGCGCTCCCGAGGCGCCGGCGGCCGGTCCGCCAAGCCTCTGGAAAACGGTAACTTTTGAAAGAATGGTCGGAGTGGCAGGATTCGAACCTGCGACCCCTGCGTCCCGAACGCAGTGCTCTACCGGGCTGAGCCACACTCCGACAAGAGGCCGGCTTATAGCGTCGGGTTTGGCGCACCGCAAGCGGCCGAGTTGAGGAATTTTATCCCTGTGAAAACGGGTCTTGAAACGCTGATTTTACCGGCTGGCGATGCCGCCGCCAGGGCCGCCGCCCGGACGCTTGCCGCCGGGGGGCTGGTCGCGTTTCCGACCGAGACGGTCTACGGGCTCGGCGCGGACGCCGCCAATGCCACCGCGATCGCCCATCTCTATGCCGCCAAGGGGCGGCCGGCCTTCAATCCGCTGATCGCCCATGTCGCCGACATTACCGCCGCGCAGGCCATTGGCCGGTTCGACGCGCGCGCCTTGAAGCTGGCGGAGGCGTTCTGGCCGGGGCCGCTGACGCTGGTGGTGCCGAAGACGGACGGCTGCCCGGTGGCGGATCTCGCCACCGCGGGCCTCGACACCGTCGCAATCCGGATTCCCGCCCACCCGGTGGCGCAGGCGATCCTGCGCGCTTTTGGCGGGGCCGTGGTGGCGCCGTCCGCCAACATATCCGGCCACGTCTCGCCGACGCTGGCCGCCCATGTCGAGAGCGACCTTTCCGGGCGAATCGACCTGATCGTCGACGGCGGGCCGGTCGCGGTCGGCGTCGAATCCACCATTGTCGGCTGCCTCAATGCGCCGATGCTGCTCCGGCCCGGCGGACTGTCGCGCGAGCGGATCGAGGCCGTGCTCGGCGCAGCCCTGGCGCGGCCGCCGGCCGAGGCCGGGAGCGACGACAGTCAGCCGCTGGCGCCGGGCATGCTGGCCTCGCATTACGCGCCGCGCGCCAATGTGCGGCTCAATGCGCGCGAGGTGGCGCCGGGCGAGGCGCTGCTGGCGTTCGGGCCCTCACGCCTGCCCGGCCTCGACGCCGCAGCAGCCGTCATGAATTTGTCGCCCGCCGGTGATCTCGATGAGGCTGCCGCCAATCTGTTCGGCTATCTTCGGGCGCTCGATGCGAAGGGGCCACGGGCGATCGCGGTGATGACGATCCCCGAAGACGATCTGGGCGAAGCGATCAATGACCGGCTGCGCCGGGCTGCGGTGGCGAGATAGCGCATGATCCGGAAAAGTGTGAAGCGGTTTTCCGATAAGATCATGTGCAAGAGATAAGAGCGAAGTAGAGACGAGACAATGAACATCAACAAGCCTGCCACTCCTCCGCTTGCGCCCGAGCTGATCGAGCAATTCCGCAAGATCGTCGGCGAGCGCCACGCGATCACGGATGCGGCCGACATCGAGGCCTATGTCACCGAGGAGCGCAATCTGTTCCACGGCCGCTCGCCGCTGGTGCTGCGTCCGGGCTCGACCGCTGAAGTCTCCGAAATCTGCAAGCTCGCCTCCGCGCACAAAATCGCGCTGGTGCCGCAGGGCGGCAACACCGGGCTCGTCGGCGGCCAGACCCCGCACAATGGCGAGGTCGTGGTGTCGCTGCGTCGGCTGGACAAGATCCGCGAGGTCGATACCGCCTCCAACACCATGACTTGCGAGGCCGGCGTGGTGCTGCAGATCGCGCAGCAGAAGGCATCCGACGTGGACCGACTGTTTCCGCTCTCGCTCGGCGCGGAAGGAAGCTGCACCATCGGCGGCAATCTCTCGACCAATGCCGGCGGCACCGCCGCGCTCGCCTATGGCGTCGCGCGCGAGATGGCGCTGGGGCTGGAGGTCGTGCTCGCGGACGGGCGCGTGCTCAACGTGCTGTCGAAGCTGAAGAAGGACAACACCGGCTACAATCTGCACAACCTCTTCATCGGCGCGGAAGGCACGCTCGGCATCATCACGGCGGCGACGCTGAAACTGTTTCCGAAGCCGCGGGCGGTCGAGACCGCCTTCGTCGGGCTGAAGTCGCCGGCCGCGGCGCTCAAGCTGCTGACGATCGCGCAGGGCGAAGCCGCCAATGCGCTGACGAGCTTCGAGCTGCTGTCGGAGATGGCGGTCGACTTCTCGGTCCGCCACGGCATCGACGTGCGCGATCCGCTTGCAGAGAAGCATCCCTGGTACGTGCTGATGGAATTGTCTTCGCCGGGCGACGATGCCCGCACGCCGCTGGAAACGATCCTGACCCGCGCGATGGAGGAGGAGATCGTCGACGACGCCGTGATCGCGGCCAACCTCAGCCAGCGCAACGGCTTCTGGAAGCTGCGGGAGGAGATGTCGTCGGCGCAGAAGCCGGAGGGCGGCTCGATCAAGCACGACATCTCGGTGCCCGTCGCCGCCGTGCCCGCCTTCATCGACGAAGCCAATGCCGCCGTGGTGAAGCTGATCCCCGGCGCGCGGCCGGTGCCGTTCGGCCATCTCGGCGACGGCAACCTGCACTACAATATCAGCCAGCCGATCGGCGCCGACACCGCGGACTACCTGGCGCGCTGGCACGAGATGAACGCGGTGGTGTTCGAGATCGTGCTGCGCATGGGCGGCTCGATCTCGGCCGAGCACGGCATCGGCGTGCTCAAGCGCGACGAGCTGCCCGAGGTGAAGGACAAGACCGCGATCGAGCTGATGCGCGCCATCAAGGCGATGCTCGACCCGCTCGGCATCATGAATCCGGGGAAGGTGCTGTGAGCGTGTCCCTCACGATCGATGCGATCACCGACGCCGACGTCGAGCCGGTCGTCGCGCTGTGGCAGCGCTGCGGCCTGACGCGGCCCTGGAACGACCCGCATGCCGACATCGCGCTGGCGCGGCGGCGCGACAACTCGACCGTGCTGATCGGCCGTGAGTCCCGCGCGATCGTCGCCACCGTCATGGTCGGCCATGACGGCCACCGCGGCTGGGTCTATTACGTCGCCGTCGACCCCGATGGCCGCAAGCGCGGTTTTGGCCGGGCGATCATGGCGGCGGCCGAGGACTGGCTGCGCCAGGCCGGCATCGCCAAGCTCCAGCTCCTGGTCCGCCGCGAGAACGCGCAGGCCAACGCGTTCTACCAGTCGCTGGGCTTCGAGGAATCCACCTCGTTGATGTTCCAGAAGTGGCTCGACGGCCGCGCTTCGACTCCCTAGCTCCCGGAAAACAGCCATGACCATCTCCGACCGCGTCCGCATCAAGGACGTTCGCGTGCTCTCGGACAACTGGACTCCCCTGAAGAGCACGACGTTCGAGTACCGGCGCGCCAACGGCGAGTGGCAGACGCAGCACCGGGAAACCTATGAGCGCGACAACGCCGCCGCCGTGCTGCCCTACAATCGCGCGCGGCGCACCGTGATTCTGGTGCGCCAGTTCCGCCTGCCGGTGTTCATCCGCGGCTACGACGATCTCCTGATCGAGGCCGCGGCCGGCGTACTGGACGATGCCTCTCCCGAGGTGCGCATCCGCGCCGAGGCCGAGGAGGAAACCGGCTATCGCCTGCACCACGTCCACAAGGTGTTCGAGGCTTTCATGAGCCCGGGCGCGGTGACCGAGAAGCTGCACTTCTTCGTCGCCGAATACGAACCGGAGATGCGCGTCAGCGACGGCGGGGGCCTCGAGCACGAGGGCGAGGACATCGAGGTGCTGGAGCTTGGCATCGACGAAGCGCTGGCGATGATCGCCGACGGACGCATCATCGACGCCAAGGCGATCATGCTGCTGCAATATGCGGCGCTGCATCTGTTCAGGTAGGTGCTGCCTTCACCTCGCCCCGCTTGCGGGGAGAGGTCGATCGCGAAGCGATCGGGTGAGGGGGAGCCTCCGCGAATCCAACTCTCACCATCCTCGCGGAGGCTCCCCCTCACCCCAACCCTCCGAGCGCGAGCGGAGCTCGTCGCGGCCCCGCAAGCGGGGCGAGGGAGCGCACCTGCCGCGCTGCGAGCCATCGCGGCAAGCAATTCTGGCCTGCGCCGCCCCTCCCCCTGTTGAGCTCACAGCCGACTATCTCTAGTCTGGCTCTCAACAAGAACCAGGAGACGCGCCCATGTCCGCTTCGCGCGACGACGAATTCGGCTTTGCGCCCGACTACGACTCCCCCGTCCCCTACATGCAGCGCACCCGCGACTATTACGCGGCGATCGGCTACACCACGCCGTACCGCTGGGCACATCATGTCGAGGCGCCGTTCCAGCCGCTGAAGAAACCGCTTTCACAATCGCGCGTCACCATCATCACCACGGCTGCGCCGTACGATCCCGCCAAGGGCGACCAGGGGCCGGGCGCAGCGTACAATGGCAGCGCGAAATTCTACCAGGTCTATGACGGCGACACGTCGAAAGCGCACGATTTGCGCATCTCGCACATCGGCTACGACCGCAAGCACACCTCGGCGACCGACAGCGGCACCTGGTTTCCGCTGCCGCAGCTCCTGAAGGCATCCGCCGCGGGCCGGATCGGCGAAGTGGCTCCGCGCTTCTTCGGCGCGCCGACCAACCGCAGCCATCGCGTCACGCTCGACACCGACGCGCCGGAGATTCTGGCGCGCTGCCTTGCCGACAAGGTCGATGTCGCGGTGCTGGTGCCGAACTGCCCGGTCTGCCACCAGACCACCGCGCTGGTGGCGCGGCATCTGGAGCGGAACGGCATTCCGACCGTGATCATGGGCTGCGCCAAGGACATCATCGAGCACGCCGCCGTGCCGCGCTTCCTGTTCTCCGACTTCCCGCTCGGCAATTCCGCCGGCAAGCCGCACGACGTCACCTCGCAGGCGCAGACGCTCGAGCTCGCACTCAGGCTGCTCGAGACCGCGAGCGGTCCGCAGACGACGATGCAGTCGCCGCTGCGCTGGAGCGAGGACGCCTCCTGGAAGCTCGACTACAACAATGTCGCGCAGCTCTCGCCTGAAGAGCTGGCGCGCCGCCGCGCCGAATTCGACAAGCAGAAGGAGATCGCGCGCGGCAACCGCGCCGCCTGACGTCCTCCGGCAACCAAAACAAAAAGGGAGAGCGACGTGACGCGACCGTTCGAGGGCGTGAAGATCCTGGATTTCACGCAAGTGCTGGCCGGCCCCTATGCGAGCTACCAGCTCGCGCTGCTGGGGGCCGACGTGATCAAGGTCGAGCGGCGCGAGGGCGAGGACATGCGCCGCACGCCGCTCAGCCGCGAATGGGCCGAGCGCGGGCTCGCGCCGGCGTTCCAGGCCATCAACGGCAACAAGCGCAGCCTGACGCTCGATTTGCAGAAGCCCGATGCGATCGCCATCGTGAAGAAGCTTGCCGCCCAGGTCGACGTCGTCATGGAAAACTTCCGCCCGGGCGTGATGGACAAGCTCGGCATCGGCTATGATGCGCTGTCCGCGATCAATCCAAAGCTGATCTATTGCGCCGTCTCGGGCTTCGGCCAGACCGGCCCGGATCGCTTGCGGCCCGGCTATGACGGCAAGATGCAGGCGCTATCAGGCATCATGGCGATTACGGGCCATCCGGAGACCGGGCCGACGCGCGCGGGCTTTGCGGTGTGCGACGTGCTCTCGGGCGCCACGGCCGCGTTCGGCGTGTCGAGCGCGCTGTACCAGCGCGACCGCACCGGCAAGGGGCAGCTCATCGACGTCTCCATGCTGGAGGCGACGCTGGCGTTTCTCTCCGGGCAGATCGCGGACTGGTCGGTCGCCGGCCATCGCCAGCAGCTCTCGGGCAACCAGGCGGTGAGCCGCCGGACCACGGCGAACCTGTTCAAATGCGGCGACGGCCACATCCTGCTCGCCGTCAACAACGAGAAACAGTACCGCGCGCTGATGGGCGCGCTCGGCCGCGAGGACACGCTGTCCGATCCGCGCTTCGCCGACTGGTTCGCGCGCAACGAGAACGAGCCGGCCCTGCGCGCCATCATCGAAGAGGCGCTCGCGAAAAAGCCGGCGCGCGAGTGGGAGACAATTCTCGAAGACGCCGGCGCGCCCTGCGCCAGCATCTGGAAGGTCGAGGAAGTGATCGATCATCCGCAAGTGCAGGCACGCGGTGCGATCCAGGAGCTGGACACGCCCTATGGCCGCCTGCGTTTTGCCGGCAGCGGATTCAAGCTCGCGCATGGCGGCGGCAAGCTGGACCGGATGGCGCCGGAGCTGGGCGCGGATACCGACGCGGTGCTCGAGGAGCTGGGGTTCGATGCGGCGGAGATCGCGGCGTTGCGGGCGCGGGAGATTGTGTGACTCTCCAGCAAAAAACTCCGCTGTCGTCCCGGACAAGCGTCAGCGCAGATCCGGGACGACAACGGAGTGAATGGCGCCAGCTTGGCTAAAACAACGACCCCTGCCCGTCATCGGATGACGCGGCCGCCGCCTTCCGCGCGACCTTCTTCGGCTTCGACGCCTCCAGCTCCGCCTCCATCTCCTCCGCGCTGATCGGCAAGAGCAGTTGCTCGTCGTCATTGGCGACGCGATTGACGCGGGTGGAGACCGGGTGCCAGGCGAATTCGCCGATGCGCGGGGCGATCATCAGCGGCAGGATCGCGTCAACCTCGTCGCCGCGAACGTCGAGCCAGCGCTCGAAATCACGCGGGCTGATGGTCACGGGCACGCGGTCATGCAGCGCGGCGAGGTCCTCGCCCGCCGCCGCCGTGACGATCGCGACCGTGTCGAGCTCCTCGCCGTTCGGCCCGGCCCAGGTCTCGAACACCGCGGCAAAGCCGAGCGGCGCGCCGTCGGCCCGATGGATGAAGAACGGCTGCTTGCGGCCATCCACCGCCTTCCATTCGTAGTACCCGTCGGCCGGGATCAGGCCGCGCCGCCGGCGAATCGCGCGTTTGAAGGCGGGCTTCTCCAGCACCGTCTCCGAGCGGGCGTTGATCAGGAGCGTAAAGCCTTTGGGATCCTTGACCCAGCCCGGCAGCAGACCCCAGCGCATCAGGCGGAAATGGCGCGCGCCGTTCTCGACCAGCACGACCGGAATCGGTTGCGTCGGGGCGACATTGTACCGGGGCGGGAAATTCGGCTGCTCGACATAGCCGAACAGTTGCCGCAAAGCCGCGGGGGCCGAAGTTATGACGAAGCGTCCACACATCCTTGGGCGTCTATATAGGGTCCGTTCAGGTCCTTTTAACCCCGAACGTTAACACTGCGGCGAATGAGCTCAATGGCCTCCCAACCCGCGCGGACGCATGTACAGACGGGCCCCGAGGCAGCGGCCTGGGCCGAACGGCTGCGCGTGGCCAACATCAACCCGCGGACCGGGCTTGCCACCGACTATCTCAACCATTTCAATGAAGCGGTGATGCTGCTCGAAATGGTCCCGGACATGCCGGAATGCGCCGAAGACTTTCTGACCTGGTCGCCGCTGTCCTATGCCGAGCATTTCACGGCGTCGAACTTCAAGGCACGCGACCTCGCCATCGAAGCCTATGAGAAGGCCGATCCCAACGTGCGCGCCCAGTTCGACCACCTCACCGACACGATGACCTCGATTCTGACCGCGGTCGGCTCGGCCATGCGCGAGGTCGAGAAGGACACCACCCGCGTCCGCCTGGCCGAGCAGGCCACCCTCTGGGTCAAGCCGCTGATCGCTGCCTGCGGCGGCATCATCAATGGCGGGGCGGAAGCCGACGTCGACACCATCATGGCAAACTGAGCCGTGTCTGCGGTCGTCCAGCCCACCCATCCCCAGATTGCGGTCAGCGCCGCGATTTTTCGTGATGGCAAGGTGCTTCTGACCCGCCGCGCCCGATCGCCCGCCAAGGGGTTCTATTCGCTGCCCGGCGGCCGGGTCGAGTTCGGCGAATCGCTGCACCAGGCCCTGGTGCGCGAGGTGGACGAGGAGACCGGGCTCGCCATCGAGATCATTGGCCTTGCCGGCTGGCGCGAGGTGCTGCCGGCCACGGCCGGCGCCGGCCACTACCTGATCATGTCCTTTGCCGCCCGCTGGGCGGCCCGGGAGCCGGTTTTGAACGACGAGCTCGACGACTACCGCTGGATCGCCCCCGATGCCCTGGCGAGCCTCGGCGACATCAAGCTGACCGGGGGGCTGGAGGAGGTCATTCAATCCGCCGCGCGCTTGATTGAGGCATAGGCCGAGCCGCGGGCGCCGCTATACCTCTCCCGCTTGCGGGAGAGGTCGCGCCGAAGGCGCGGGTGAGGGCTTTCTCCTCTGGGGGGTTCTCGCTAGCGGAGGCACCCTCTCCCCAACCCTCCCCCGCAAGCGGGGGAGGGAGCACACCGCTCGCGCAGCCCGCCTTGCGCCCGCCGCCCTGAGGGGGCATACACCCCGCCGATGTCGACGCGATTTCTGGCCATTTTTGCCCTGATCCTCGCCTGCGCCTCGGTGCCCACGAGGGCCCAGGACGTGGCGGCGCCGTTTGACGCCGATTTGCAGCGGCTGGCGGAGATCCTCGGCGGCCTGCACTATCTGCGCGGCATTTGCGGGTCCAACGAGGGCAACAAATGGCGCAGCGAGATGCAGGCGCTGATCGATGCCGAAACCCCCTCCGGAGAGCGCCGCACCCGCATGATCGCCGGCTTCAACCGCGGCTATAACGGCTTCCAGCAGACCTACCGGAGCTGCACGCCGGCCGCCACCGTCGCGATCCGCCGCTACATCGAGGAAGGCTCGAAGATCTCGCGCGATCTCACGGCGCGCTACGCGAACTGATCTCGCCGTCATTCCGGGGCGCGCGTAGTACGAGCCCGGAATGACGGCGACGGGAACCCTGTCATCGTCTTTGTTCACAGCCATTAACCGTTCTTAAAGATGTGGCCTAGCGGCGTTAATACGCGTGCTACACCACTCGCACAGCGCATCGCCGTGGATCGCGCCCCAGCCCTGATCGAGTTTCATGAGCCAGCCGATTTCCTACGCCCCCGCCCGCGCGCCGCTGCCCGACCACGAGCAGAAACAGGCCGCACTGAGCTATCTCAACGAGGCCTGGGCCGAAGCGCGCCATGACGGCGTCGACGGCGACTGCCTGGCGCAGGCGAGCCTGTTTGCGGCCTTTGCCGAGCTCGTCGGCACCTATGGCGAGGACGCGGTAGCGAAGTTCGTCGAGGGCTTTCCCGGCCGGATCCGCAACGGCGAATTCTCCGTCGACATCTCCCGGCAGTAAGCGCCTTTTCGAAAATGACCCCGCCACGCGGGCGGGGCCAGTTGACGGATGAATGACTTGGCGAACGGGATCTGGTGAACAGGTTCGCGAAGTCTGCTGCGTTTATCGCACGGAAGCCGGCTCCCCCGGACAAGCATTAGTCTCGCGATGACCGGGAGATATTCCCGCCACGATTGGGAATGCACTCCCTCCTCCCTCACGGCTCGACCTTGAGCGTCGCTTTCATGTTGGGATGATAGCGGCAGTAATAGTCGACCGCTCCCGCCTTCTTCAGAACGAACGTCGCCGATTTCTCGGGCTGTAACGTCACGTCGAAATCGCCGTTCTTCGCGGTGGCGGTGTGGGCGAAGACGTCCTTGTTGACCCACCTGATGGTGTCCCCGACCTTCGCCGACACCTCAGTCGGTGAGATCACGAGATTCTCCATCGTGATCTCGATGGTCGCCGCGTGCGCCGGGACGGCCATCGGCAGGAAGATGATCGCAAGCGCGATCGAAGCGAGGCGTCCCGGCTTCATCCCACGCTCCCTATTTCAGCTCGGCCGCGACGTGCTCGGCGTGCTGCTGATGGCCCTGGAAAATCTTCAGGCCGGTCTGCAACAGGCTCTTCAGCTCGGCATTGTTCGCCGACGGAATCAGCTGGGTCTCCAGCGCACCGTTGACCGCCTTGTGGTAGGCGACCTCGTTGACGACATAGGCCTTGTCGAAGGCCGCGCCGCTCAGCTTGTCGAGCTCAGCCAGCTTGTCACTCGCCTGCTTCGACAGCGCCTTGCTGGTGTCGTTGTCCTCGGGCGTGACGTTCAGCTTCTTGACCAGCGCGAGCGCCTGCTTGTTGACGGCCTCGTGGTCGCGCAGCATGTCCTCGGCAAACGCCTTGACGTCCTTGTTCTGCGCCTTTTTCTGCGCCTGCTTGGCGGCGTTGATGTCGATCACGCCCGCGGTGTAGGCGATATGGGCGATCTGCGGATCGGTCGGCTTGTCGGCTGCGCCGGCGCCTTGCAGCAGCGCGGGGCTCGACAACAAGATTGCTGCGGCAACAGCCGCGCTCCGTCGAATGAACATGGTTTGACACTCCTGTGCTGCCGGACGGGGTCCGCCGGCGCGTTGCTTCACAGGTGTTGGATGGGAATTTCGCGCAAACGTTCCCGAAAAACTTCAGCCGCCGACGCCGAGCCGCTTCAGCACCGACACGGTCAGGCGCTCGCAGCGCCAGCCCGCGAACGGGAACGCATCCATCATCACCGGACCGATCTCCTTCTCGACGTTCTCGCGCAGCATGGTGCGGGCGCGGTGCAACCGCGTCTTCACGGTTTCGGGCTTCACGCCGAGCAGATCGGCGGTCTCCTCGATGTTCATGCCCTCCATGACGCGTGCGATGAAGACCATGCGGAAGACATCCGGCAACTCGTCGATTGCGCGTTCGACGACGCGCTGGATTTCACGTTGGGCCATGGTCCTTTCCGGATCGCCTGCGGGTGAGACGGGAAATTTGATGATCTGCGCCTCGAGCGCGGCTTCGGGCACCGAGCTGAGCTCGACATGGGGCCTGGCACTTCGCGCCCGGCCGAGCGCTTCGTTGATGGCGATGCGCGACAGCCAGGTCGACAACCCGGATTCCCCGCGGAAGCCATCGAGATGGGTAAAGGCGCGGACATAGGTTTCCTGCACCACATCTTCGGCTTCGCTGTCGCTGCGCAGAATGCCGCGCGCGAGGCGGTAGAGCCTGCGGTTGTTGGCCTGCATGATCTCGCGCAGCGCGGACTCGTCGCGGCCTCGCGCACGATCGACCAGTTCCGCCTCCGAGGCCCTGAATTCTGAAGTCTTGGCGCCGGCGGACAGGCCGGCTGCGGTCCGTTGCATTGCGGTCACCTGCTTGTCTCCATTGGTTCCAGACATTGGATGCCGGCCCAAGGGAAAGGTTCCCAACTTTCTTACCTTCCCCTAGTCGGTCTCGATCGGCAGCGACGGATCCCTCGCCCATTCGCCCATCGATGCGTCGTAAAGCGTCAGCTTGTCGAAGCCGAGCTGCGTCAGCAGCAACAGGTCGATCGTCGCCGAGATGCCACCGCCGCAATAACAGATCACGGTCTTGTCGCGCGTAACGCCCTGGGCGGCGAATTTCGCTTCGGCATCGGCAAGGCTCGTCAGCGTCTTGTCCGCATTTGTGAGCGTTGCGGCTGATACGTTGACGCTGCCTGGAACTCGGCCGGGCCGGCCGTAGCGGCTCGGCTCGAGGCCGCGATGAAACTGCGGCCCGAGCGCATTGACGATCACGGTCGCGGGATCGCCTATCCGCGCCTTCACGACATTCTTGTCGACAAAGAAGCCCGCGCGCGGTGTGGCCTTGAAGGTCGTGGCGGGGTAGCCCTTCGGTGTGCCGGTCTCGACCGGTCGCCCCTCTTCCTTCCATTTGTCGAAACCGCCGTCGAGCACAAGCGCGTCGACGCCGAGCGAGCGCAGCATCCACCAGAACCGCGTCGCCCACATCATCGTGCCGATGCTGTAGAGCACGATGGTCTTGGACGCATCGAGGCCATGGCGGCCGAAGGCAGCTTCGAGCTGGGCCACACCGGGCATCATGAAGAACTGCTGCGCGGAGGCGTCGGAGAACTCGCCCTGAAGATCGAGGAAATCGGCGCCGGGGATGTGGCGCGCCGCGAAGGTCTTGTCGCCGGGAACGGCACGATACGGCAAGTCGCTGCCTGGCGGCACCGGTTCGTTATAGGTCGTGCAGTCGTAGAGGCGTAAGGCGGGATCGCCGAGGATGGCGGCGAGTTGTTCGGTGGAGATGAGGGGTGCCGGTTGGGGCATGCGATGACCTCTCCAACGTCGTCCTGGCGAAAGCCAGGACCCATTACCACAGCACTATATGGCTGCGGGCAGATCTGGCCACCAGTCTTCGCAACAATATCCGGTCGGGGTTATGGGTCCTGGCTTTCGCCAGGATGACACCGAGTCTGAGGCACGCACCGTGCCGCGGCGCGCCAAGCCCTACGCCTTCAGCGTCTCCAGAAACCGCACCGGCTCGCCTTGCGATGGCGTCACCAGCTCGCCCTGCCACATCACGCGGCGGCCGCGGATGAAGGTGCCGACGGGCCAGCCCGTGACGCGGACGCCGTCGTAAGGGGTCCAACCGGCCTTGGACGCCACCCATTTGTTGGTGATGGTTTCGCTGCGCTTCAAGTCGACGACGGTGAAATCGGCGTCGTAACCGGCCGCGATGCGGCCCTTGCAGGCCATGTTGTAGAGGCGCGCGGGGCCGGCGCTGGTGAGATCGACAAACCGCGCCAGCGACAGGCGGCCGGCGTTGACGTGATCGAGCATGAGCGGCACCAGCGTCTGCACGCCGGTCATGCCCGAGGGCGAAGCGGGATAGGTCTTCTGCTTTTCTTCCAGCGTATGCGGGGCGTGATCGGAGCCGAGCACGTCGATGATGCCCTGCTCGATGCCGCGCCAGATGCCGGCGCGGTGATCGGCCCCGCGCACAGGCGGGTTCATCTGCGCCAGCGTGCCGAGCCGCTCGTAGCATTCGGGCGCGACCAGCGTGAGATGATGCGGCGTCGCCTCGCAGGATGCGACGTCCTTGTGGTCGCGCAAAAACTCGATCTCTTCCTTGGTCGAGATGTGCAGCACGTGGATGCGCTTGCCCGTCTCATGCGCGAGCTTGACCAGGCGCTGCGTCGCCATCAGCGCCGCGGTCTCGTCGCGCCAGACCGGATGCGAGCGCGGATCGCCCTCGATGCGCAGCGGCTTGCGCTCGTTGAGGCGGTATTCGTCCTCGGCGTGGAACGCGGCGCGGCGGCGGATCACCTGGAAGATGCGGCGCAGGCTCTCGTCGTCCTCGACCAGCAGCGCGCCGGTCGAGGAGCCGATGAACACTTTGACGCCCGCGCAGCCGGGCGCGCGTTCCAGCACCGGCAGGTCCTGCACGTTCTCGCGGGTGCCGCCGATGAAGAAGGCGAAGTCGCAATGCATGCGATGACGGGCGCGCTTCACCTTGTCGGTGAAGCTGGCCTCGGTCACGGTGAGCGGCGATGTGTTCGGCATCTCGAACACGGCGGTGACGCCGCCCATCACGGCGCTGCGCGAGCCGGTCTCGAGGTCTTCCTTCTGCTCCAGCCCGGGCTCGCGAAAATGCACCTGCGTGTCCATCACGCCGGGCAGGATGTGCAGGCCCTTGCAGTCGATCACCTCGGCGGCGGAGGCTTGCGACAGCGCGCCGATCTCGGCGATGCGGCCGCTCGCAATGCCGATGTCGCGCAGGCCCTCGCCGTCCTGGTTGACGACAGTGCCGCCCCTGAGGATCACATCGAAACGCTGGGTCATGGCTGAAGGCCCCTCTCATCCCCAAGCGCAGGGCTCGAGGTCTTGTCGTTTATGCGCTGCGGGCTTACGTTCCGGAGCAACATGTCGCAAGAGATTTTCTCATGAAATCAGCGTTTCTTCCCGACCGGGGCGTGGTCAAGGTCGCGGGCGAGGATGCGCGCAACTTCCTCAACGGCCTCGTCACGACCGACCTCGACAGGCTGAAGCCGGGCTTGGGGCGATTCGGCGCGCTGCTGACGCCGCAGGGCAAGATCATCGTCGATTTCCTGATCACGGAGGTGCCGGCCGGCCATGGCGGCGGGTTCCTGATCGACTGCCCCAAAGCGCTGGCCGAGGGCCTCGCGACCAAGCTGAAATTCTACAAGCTGCGCGCCAAGGCCACCGTGGAAAACCTCTCCGACGATCTCGGCGTGCTCGCCGCCTGGGACGGCGCGCTCGCGGCCCAGCCGGACCTTGCCTTCGCCGATCCGCGCCATGACGGGCTCGGCACCCGCATCCTGATCCCCGAGGATCTCAAGCAGAAGCTGTCCGACCTCATCGGCGCCGAGCTGGTCGACGCGGCCGCCTATGAGGCACATCGCATCGCGCTTGGCGTGCCGCGCGGCGGGCTCGACTTCATGTACAGCGATGCATTCCCGCACGAGACCAATATGGACCGCCTCGCCGGCGTCGATTTCGACAAGGGCTGCTATGTCGGCCAGGAGGTCGTCTCGCGCATGCAGCATCGCGGCACCGCGCGCACCCGCAGCGTCAAGGTGCTGCTCGACGGACCCTCGCCCGAGATTGGTGCTGCCATTCTCGCCGGCGACAAGCCGGTCGGCACCATTGGCTCTTCTGCCGATGGCAAGGGCATCGCGCTGGTGCGCATCGACCGCGTCGCCGACGCGCTCGATGCCGGCCAGCCGCTCACGGCTGGCGGGCTTGCCTTGACGCTCGCCGAACCTGAAGTCGTACGCATTCCAGCCAAGCAGCCCACCGCATGAGCCGCGCCCCTCGCCTGCATCCCGACGGCCTGACCCGCTGCCCCTGGCCGGGCGAAGATCCGCTCTATGTCGCCTATCACGACACCGAGTGGGGCGTGCCTGAATATGACGACCGCGCGTTGTACGAGAAGCTGATCCTCGATGGCTTCCAGGCCGGCCTGTCCTGGATCACGATTTTGCGCAAGCGCGACAATTTCCGCAAAGCCTTCGACGATTTCCAGCCGGAGAAGATCGCGCGCTACAATGCCAAGAAGGTGCACGCGCTGATGAACGATGCCGGCATCGTGCGCAACCGCGCCAAGATCGACGGCGCGATCCTGAGTGCGAAGTCCTATCTGGACATCATGGAGAAGGGGCCGGGCTTCTCGAAGCTGCTGTGGGACTTCATGGACGGAAGGCCCAAGGTCAACAACTTCAAGACCACGGCGAGCGTGCCGGCCTCCACGCCGCTGTCGGTGCAGATCTCCAAGGAGCTGTCCTCGCGCGGCTTCAAGTTCGTCGGCCCGACCATCGTCTACGCCTTCATGCAGGCGACCGGCATGGTCAACGACCATCTCGTCGACTGCCATTGTCACGCCAGCTGCGGCAAGACGCAGCGCAAGCCGCGCCTCAAGGTCAAATGAGCGCGAAGAAGTCGGCACGCGGCGCGGAGTCCCGCGCCTGGCAGCGCATGCTGTCGGGCCGGCGGCTCGATCTGCTCGATCCCTCTCCGCTCGACATCGAGATCGCCGACATCGCGCATGGGCTGGCGCGCGTGGCGCGCTGGAACGGGCAGACGACAGGCGCGCACATCTTCTCGGTCGCGCAGCACACGCTGCTGGTGGAGACCGTGATGCGGCACGAAACGCCGCGCGTGGACCAGCGCGTGCGGCTCGCAGCCCTGCTGCACGACGCGCCCGAATACGTGATCGGCGACATGATCTCGCCGTTCAAGGCCGTGCTTGACGGCCATTACAAGGCGGTCGAGAAGCGCCTGCTCGGCGCCATCCACATCCGCTTCGGCCTGCCGCCGGTGCTGCCCGACGAGATCACGCTGGCCATCAAGGCCGCCGATCGCGGCGCGGCTTACCTCGAGGCGACCGAGCTCGCCGGCTTCAGCGATGCCGAGGCGAGGCGCCTGTTCGGCAAGGATCCCGGCCTGCCCGACAGCGTCCGGCGCGACTATCTCACGCCCTGGACGGCGGCGCGGGCTGAGAAGCAGTTCCTGGAGCGGTTTGGCGCGGTGTTTGCGTAGCATCATCCCTTCGTAGGGTGGGCAAAGCGAAGCGTGCCCACCAAACAAGGCGAGATGAGCGCAGTTGCGAAATGGTGGGCACGGCGCGATGCGCCTTTGCCCACCCTACGGCCGCGGCTATAATCAACGAAAAGGTCCGCCATGATCCACGTCTGTTCCCTCGCCGCGCTTCCCGAAACCGTCCGCCTCACCGGGGCCAGCCACGTGCTGACCGTGATGGCCAATGTCGAGCAGGTGGCGCGGCCGGTGTCGGTGCTGCCGGCCAACCATCTCAAGGTGTCGATGGACGACATCACCGAGGAGATGGACGGCTTTGTCGCGCCGTCGGAGGCCCATATCGACCAGGTGCTGAACTTCGTGCGCCGCTGGGAACGCAGCGCGCCGCTGGTGGTGCATTGCTACGCCGGCATCAGCCGCTCCACCGCGAGCGCCTTCGCCGCGGCCTGCGCCCTCAATCCGCATCGCGACGAGATCGAGATCGCGAAGAAGATCCGCGCGGCCTCGCCGATCGCATCGCCGAACCGGCGCATCGTCGGCCTCGCCGACCGCGCGCTGGGACGCGAGGGCCGCATGCTGCGCGCGCTCGACGAGATGGGCCCGGGCGCGATGATGGTCGAGGGTCGCCCCTTCGTGATCGAGCTCGAATGACAGCAGCGAAGTGAGCCGCATGAGCGAGACGCTGCTGACGCCGATCGAGATCGGCCTGACCGCCGCGATCGTCGCGATCGAAGACCATGAACCGCTGATCCTCACCGCGCGCGGCAGCGACGGCCTGGCGGGCCTGCCGTTCGGCCCGTTCGATGCGCTGAGCCATCGGACCTTCGAGATCGGCCTGCGCGCCTGGGTCGAGGAGCAGGCGGGCTTGCGGCTCGGCTATGTCGAGCAGCTCTATACGTTCGGCGATCGCGGCCGTCATGCGGAGGCCGGCGACACCGGCGCGCATATGGTGTCGATCGGATATCTCGCACTCACCCGCGCCGTCGACGGCGAACTCGCAGCAACCGGGGCGAGCTTCGAGCCGTGGTATCGCTTCCTCCCCTGGGAGGACTGGCGCGAGGAGCCGCCGGCGATCATCGCCCGCGACATCATCCCGGCGCTGACGACATGGGCGGAACAGGAGACGCCGGAGACGACGCGCGCATTGCCGCGCAGGGACCGCGTGCGGTTCTATTTCGGCCTCGATGGCGCGCCCTGGGACGAGGAGCGCGTGCTCGACCGCTACGAGCTGCTCTATGAGGCCGGGCTGATCGAGGAGGCGCGGCGCGACGGCCGACCTGCGGCATTAGCACGCAAGGCGCTTCCCGCACTCGGCACCTCCATGCGGTTCGATCATCGCCGGATCCTCGCCACCGCGATCGCGCGGCTGCGCGCAAAACTGAAGTATCGTCCTGTGGTCTTTGAACTTTTGCCCGCCGAGTTCACACTCACCGAATTGCAGCATACGGTGGAGGCGATCTCCGGCCGGCACCTGCACAAGCAGAATTTCCGCCGCCTGGTCGAAACGGAAGCCCTGGTCGAACCGACCGGCGTGATGTCGACACAGACTGGCGGACGGCCGGCGGCGCTCTACCGCTTCCGCCGCGACGTGCTCCAGGAGCGGCCCGCGCCGGGCTTGCGCATGCGCTCCCGGCGCTAGATACGACATTTGCGCGATCGGCCCCTGCCCGCCGGTTGCCTGGAGGCTTCATGTTCGACGGCCCGTTTGACGTCTTTGCGCTGATCATTGCGATCATCGCCTTCCTGATCGCGATCAAGGCCTCCAACCAGGCGGCCGAGCTGCGCCGCCGGCTGAGCTCGCTCGAAGAGATGGTTTACACGCAACGGCGAGTGCAGCCGCCGCCGCTGATGCCCGCACCGGTGCAGGCTGAAGCGCCCGCGACAACTCCGGCCGAGCCACCGCCGCTCGCGCCCGAGGCCGAGGCGCCGCCGCCGCTCGTCACCGAAGTGGCTGCGCCGCCACCGCTCGAAGCGGGCACCGGAGCCGATGCACCGCCTCCGCTGCCGGCGCTTGATATTAGAGAGCCTGGCTTCGAGGAGCGTCTCGGCACGCGCTGGGTGGTGTGGATCGGCGGCCTTGCGCTCGCGCTCGGCGGCTTCTTCATGGTGCGCTATTCGATCGAGGCCGGCCTCGTCGGCCCCGGCGTGCGCGTGTTCCTCGGCGGCCTGTTCGCAGCCGCGCTGCTCGGCGCCGGCGAATGGTCGCGGCGCAAGGAGAGCATCTCCAACATCGCGGCGCTGCCGATCGCCAATATTCCCGCGATCCTCACCGCGGCCGGCACGGCCGTCGCGTTCGCGACCATCTATGCCGCCTACGCGCTCTATGGCTTCCTCGTGCCTGCGACCGCCTTCGTGCTGCTCGGCCTCGTCGCACTCGGCACGCTTGCCGCCGCCCTGCTGCACGGGCCCGCGCTCGCCGGCCTCGGCGTGGTCGGCGCGTTCGTGACCCCGCTCCTCGTCTCCAGCGGCAAGCCGGACTATTGGGCGCTCTACATCTATCTTGCGATCGTCACCGCCGCGAGCTTCGGCCTTGCCCGCATCCGGCTGTGGCGCTGGCTTGCGGTGACCACGATCGCCTTCGCTGTGCTCTGGATCTTCCCGGGTCTGGACACCAGTGACGTGCAGGTCGCGCCGCACGCCTTCCATGCGATCGCGGGATTCGTGCTGGCTGCGCTGCTCGTCGTCTGCGGCTTCATGTTCGGGCCCAGCATCGAGGACGGCGAGATCGAGCCGGTGTCGTCGAGCTCGCTCGGCGCCTATCTGTTCGGCGCGATGCTGATCGTGCTGTCGAGCGCGCATGCGGATCTGGCGCTGATCGCCTTCACGCTTCTCGTCGGTGCGACGCTGTTCGTCGCCTGGCGCGCGCCGGCAGCGACCGGCGCGCTGGGCGCGGCCGCGGCGACCGTCTTCATCGTGTTCGCCGAGTGGGCGGTGCGCGCCAATCCCGACATGCTGGTGCTGCCCGGCGGCCCCTTGCCCGGCATCGGACCGGTCGCGACCGACAGCTCCGTGACGCTGCATCTGGTGACGGCCGCGATCTTCGCCGCCGGCTTCGGCATGGCCGGCTTTTTCGCGCAGGGCCGCTCGAACTCGGCGATCATTCCGGTGGTGTGGTCGGCGGCGGGTGTCGCCACGCCAATTGCGATCCTCGTTGCGCTCTATGCACGCATTGCCCATCTGGATCGCTCGATCCCGTTCGCGATCCTCGCGGTGCTGCTTGCCGCGGCCTTTGCCGCCGCCACCGAAGCGCTTGCGCGCCGCGAAGATCGGCCGGGCGCTGCGACCTCCGTCGCGCTGTTCGCGACCGGCACGCTCGGCGCGCTGGCGCTGGCGCTGACCTTCGCGCTCGAGAAGGGCTGGCTCACGATTGCACTGGCGCTGATGTCGCTCGGCACCGCCTGGATCTCGCTGCAGCGCCCGATCCCGGTCCTGCGCCGGCTCGCGGCCATTTTCGCCGCGATCGTCACCGCGCGCATCGTCTATGATCCGCGCATCGTCGGCGATGCCGTCGGCACGACGCCGATCTTCAATTGGCTGCTATGGGGCTACGGCCTGCCGGCGGCCTCGTTCTGGGGCGCGAGCATCTTCCTGCGCCGCCGCGCTGACGACGCGCCGCTGCGCGTGGTGGAAGCCGCCGCGATCCTGTTCACCGCGCTGCTCGCCTTCATGGAGATCCGGCACTTTGCGACTGGAGGCCAGATGACGTCTGCGCCGTCGCTGCTCGAATGCGCGCTGCAAGTCTGCGTCGCGTTCGCCATGGCGATCGGGCTGGAACGGCTGAGGCTGCGCAGCCGCAGTATCGTGCACAATGTCGGCGCGGTGGTGCTCACGGCCATCGGCGGGCTCATCAGCGTGTTCGGCCTACTGATCCTGGAGAACCCGCTGCTGTGGCATATCGACGTCGGCGGCGCCGTGTTCAACCTGCTGCTGCTCGGCTACGCGCTGCCGGCGGTGCTGATGCTGCTGCTGTCCTATGCGGTGGTCGGCGAGCGTGGCAAGGCCTATGCCAACACCATCGCTGGCGGCGCGCTCGTGTTCGCGCTCGCCTATGTCACGCTGGAGATCCGCCGCTTCTATCACGGCCCGATCCTGTCCAGCGGCGAGACGACGGGGGCAGAGCAATACACCTACTCGATCGGCTGGCTCGCCTTCGGCGTGGTGCTGCTCGGCGTCGGCATCCTCGTCAACTCGGAGCGCGCGCGGCTTGCATCCGCCGCCGTCATCGCGCTGACGATCCTGAAGGCCTTCGTGATCGACATGTCGACGCTGACAGGCGTTTACCGCGCGCTGTCGTTCATGTGCCTCGGCGTCGTGCTGGTCGCGATCGGATGGCTCTACCAGCGCATCCTGTTCCGGCGGCAGGCTCCGCCGCCGGCTCCACAGACGGGAAGTTGAAGATCAGGCCGCGCGGACCGAATCCAGGAACTGCGCGACCTCGACCTTGAGGCGCGTGCTGTCGGTCGCCAGCGATTTCGCCGCCGACAGCACTTCGGTCGAGGCCTCGCCGGTCTCGATCGCACCGCGCTGCACGTCGGTGATGTTCGCCGAGACCTCCTGCGTGCCGACCGAGGCCTGCTGGACGTTGCGCGAGATCTCCTGCGTGGCGGCGCCCTGCTCCTCGACCGCCGCGGCGATCGCCGCGGACACTTCGGACAGCCGCTCGATGGTGCCGCCGATCTCCTGGATAGCGCTGACGGATTCCTGCGTTGCAGCCTGGATGCCCGAAACCTGGGCCCCGATCTCGCCGGTCGCCTTCGCGGTCTGCTCGGCCAAGGCCTTGACCTCGGAGGCGACGACCGCAAAGCCGCGGCCGGCCTCGCCGGCGCGCGCCGCCTCGATGGTCGCGTTCAGCGCCAGCAAATTGGTCTGGCCTGCGATCGTGTTGATGAGCTCGACGACGTCACCGATGCGGGAGGCGGCCTGCGACAGCGCGTTGACGCGCTCGTTGGTCCGCGCCGCCTGCTCGACGGCTTCCGCCGCCATCCGCGCCGAATCCTGCACGCGGCGGCTGATCTCGGTGATCGAGGACGACAGCTCCTCCGAGGCGGAGGCCACGGCCTGGACGTTGGTGGAGGCTTCCTCGGAGGCTGCCGCCACGACGGTCGCGAGCTCCTGCCCACGCCGCGCGGTGCTGGTCAACGTCGACGCCGACGCCTCGAGCTCGGTCGAGGCCGAGGAGACGGTGCCGACGACTTCGCCGATCATGGCTTCGAACTTGCGGGTAATGGCATCGACACGGCGGCCGCGCTCGATCTTGGCTTCGGCGTCGGCGGCGGCGGCCTCGTCGGCAGCCTTCTTGGCGATCAGCGCTTCCTTGAAGATCTGGAGCGCATCCGCCATCGAGCCGATCTCGGTCTTCTCGCCGCGATGCGGCACCTCGGCCGAAAGGTCGCCCTCGCCGAGCGACTGCATCGGACGGATGATCGAGGCAATACCACGCGAAACGTCGCGCACGAGATAATAGGCGGCGGCGATCGCAATCACGACCGAGAACACGATGATGCCGACCAGCACGCGGAAGATCATGGCGTAGCTGTCGGCCGCCTGCTTGGTCTCCAGCTCTGCACCCCGGTTGTTGAGCTCGATGCCCTTCTGGAGCAACGGATCGGCCGCCTGGGCCATCTTGGCGACCTTGGTCTGCAACAGCTCGTTGGCCTCGGTCGGGAAACGACCGACGCTCTTGCGCGACAGCGCCATCACGTCCTGCACGCCGTTCAGATACTCGGCCCACGCCTTGGTCCATTGCCCGTAGAGCGAGCGCTCCTCGGCGGTCGTGATCAGCGGCTCGTAGACCTTACGCGTCTGGTCGATGCGCCCCTGCAGCGAGGCGAGGCGCTTCTCGGCCGCATCCTTGCCTTCTGCGCTGTCCTCCATCAGATGCAGACGGAGCGCGACGCGCAGCTCATTGATGTCGGCGCGAAGCGAACCGAGCGCGCGCACGCTCGGCAGCCAGCTCTCCGCGATCTCGACCGTATGCGCATTGATGTTCTGCATGGTGCCGATCGCGGTCACGCCGACGCCGGCGAGTGACAGCACGAGGACCGACAACACGGCCAGAAGCTTGAAGACGATCGACAACTTCGACATCACGACAAATCCCGATGATACCCGGCAACGCGTGAATCACCTGCGCCGCAATCGTCGCGACGGACGACAGGGCGGAAGTCAATTCATCGATGCTGGCTGGTTCTTATCCCATGAGATTGCGCCTAATAGTCGCAAACAGGCGTTAACAGGAACCTACGTAAAATTACGGGACCGCCCGCGTCGTCGTTATTTTCCCTGCAACTATCTGTTGCGGCAGCACTGATATCTCGTGTTGCGATGCGGTCGACGCAGCGCAACCCCGAACGGAACGCCGTCACGCCGCCCGCACCGACTCCAGGAAGCGCGCGACCTCGCTCTTCAGCCGGTTGCTCTCCTGAGACAGCGAATGCGCGGCCGAATGCACCTGCGCCGAGGCGGCTCCGGTCTCGCCGGCACCGCGCTGGACGTCGGCGATATTCGCCGAGACTTCGGAGGTGCCGTGCGCGGCATGCTGGATGTTGCGGGAGATCTCCTGCGTCGCGGCGCCCTGCTCCTCCACCGCGGCCGCGATGGTCGACGAGATCTCCGACATCCGCGCGATGGTGTCGCCGATCTCCTTGATCGCGCCGACGGAGTCGTCCGTCGCGGCCTGGATCGCACCGATGTGCTGGCCGATCTCGCCCGTGGCCTTCGCGGTCTGCTCGGCGAGCGCCTTCACTTCGGTTGCGACCACCGCAAAGCCCTTGCCGGCCTCGCCCGCCCGCGCCGCCTCGATCGTCGCGTTGAGCGCCAGCAGGTTGGTCTGGGCGGCGATGGTGTTGATCAGCTCCACCACGTCGCCGATCCGGGAGGCCGCCTTGGTCAATTCGGCGACGCGCGCATTGGTGCGCTGGGCCTGCCCGACCGCGACGTCGGCGACGCGCGCCGATTCCTGCACCTGGCGGCTGATCTCGGAGATCGAGGAGGTCATCTCCTCGCTCGCGGATGACACCGACTGCACGTTGGCGGACGCCTCTTCCGAGGCCGCCGCCACGGCGGTGGCAAGCCCGTTGCCGCGCTCGGCGGCCTGCGTCAGCGTGTTGGAAGACGCCTCGAGCTCGGTTGCCGCCGACGACACGATCTCGATGATCTCGCCGACCGCGCCTTCGAACCTGTCGGCGAGCCGCTGCATGTCGGCCTTGCGCTGTTCGCGCCCGCGCGCGTCCGCTTCCGCCTGTTCGGCGCGCAGCCGCTCGGCTTCCGCCATGTTGGTCCTGAACACCTCGACCGCACCGGCCATCTCGCCGATCTCGTCCCTGCGGCCGGCGCCGGGAACGGAAATCGAGAGCTCGCCGCGCGCAAGCCGGGTCATCGCACCGATCATCGCACCGAGTGCCTTCGAGATCGAGCGTCCCAGCAAAAAGCCGACGGCGGCAAGCACGATGACGGTGACCCCGAAGGCGACGACCATCCAAAGACGCACGGCCTCGCGCGTGGCAGCTTCGGCGGCGTCCGCCCGCCTGGACATCGCATCGACCGCGGTCCGCACCTCCGCCATGACAGGCTCGACCTCGCGGAAGGTCTTCATCATGCTGGCGTCAAGGGCCGCGCTCTGCTGCGCGGTCTCGGCCCAGGCCGTGAACTCGGACTGGTATTTCTGGAGCTTGGCCATGATGTCGTTCATCGCCGCCGTCGGAATTGCGACGACCTCTATCGCCTTGGAGAATTCAACCGCGGCCTTCTTCACCTCGGCGATGTACTTGGGGTCGCGCCGTAGCATGAAGTCCTTCTCGTGCCGGCGCATCATCAGCATCCAGGTCGTCGTCCTGGGATCGTCGATCTCCTTCAGCTTGGCCTCGATGTCGTGCACCGCGGCGCGGAGCGAACCGGACAGGCCGACCGTCTCGTTCAGACCGAGCCTGGTCTCGGCGGCCACCAATGCGCCGAAGTCCGACGCGTATCGCTTGAAGCCGTCCTGGGCCTGCTTCATCTTGTCGGACAGCACGCTCATGCCGCCCGCCGCCATCAGCCGCTGCACCTCATCGAAATCGCGGTTGATCGGCCCGATCAGCTCGGCATGCGCCTTGGCGTAGCTCTCGGCCCGGCGCTGCAAGAAGTTCTTCTCGTTGCGGCGTGCCTCCAGCATCTCGATCGAGAGCTGCTTGTCGAGATCGGCGATCGCGCGGGCACGATTGGCAATGTCGCGCGATGCGTCCTGGGAAAGGCTGCCGATCTCGTAGATCGCGCCGAAGGCGACGAGACCTAACAGTCCGAACAGTCCGATCGCCATGACCTTGTGGGTGAGGCGAATGGAGAGGCCACTCATGGAATGTGCTCCAAGACGATTGATACGCAATGCAGGGAGGGCGGCTGGGCGCGCGGAATATTGCGGAGATGATGCCTGCATCGCTTTTCCGGAAGGTTAACCGTGCAGCTCTTCTGATCGCGCATCCAGCCGCGAACGCATGCGAACACCGTGCACCTTCGCGCGACGGTTGCAGCCGTCGGGTGACCAGTGAGGACGGCCGCCCTCAGGCGGCGCGCACCGTCTCCAGGAATCTGCCGACCTCGAGCTTGAGGCGATTGCTGTCGCCGGACAGCATCTGCGCGGCGGACAGCACCTGCGAGGAGGCCGATCCGGTCTCGCTCGCGCCACGCTGCACGTCCGTAATATTGGACGAGACCTGATGTGTGCCTTGCGCGGCCTGCTGCACATTGCGGGAGATCTCCTGCGTCGCCGCGCCCTGCTCCTCCACGGCCGCTGCGATGGTCGAGGAAATCTCCGACAGCTTCTCGATGGTGTCGCTGATGTCCCTGATCGCGCCGACCGAATGCTCGGTCGCGGTCTGGATACTGGCGATCTGCTGGCCAATCTCGCCCGTCGCCTTCGCGGTCTGCTCGGCGAGCGCCTTGACCTCGGAGGCAACGACAGCGAAGCCGCGGCCGGCTTCACCGGCGCGCGCCGCCTCGATCGTGGCATTGAGTGCCAGGAGGTTGGTCTGGCCCGCGATGGTGTTGATCAGCTCGACGACGTCACCGATCCGCGTCGCCGCCTTGGACAGCTCGCTGACGCGCTCGGTCGTGGTGCGGGCCTGGCCGACGGCCTCGCTCGCCACGCGCGCGGATTCCTGCACCTGCCGGCTGATCTCGGTGATCGAGGACGACAGTTCCTCCGTCGCGGACGCCACCGACTGCACGTTGGTGGAAGCTTCCTCCGAGGCTGCTGCAACCACGGTGGTGAGCTGCTGCGTGCGTTCGGCGGTCGAGGTCAGCGTCGTCGCGGATGCCTCGAGCTCGGTCGAGGCCGACGACACCGTGCCGACGATCTCACCGACGGCGCCTTCAAAGCTGTCGGCGAGCCTGCGCATCTCGGCCTTGCGCTGCTCGGCCGCGATCTGATCCTGCCGCATCTTGGCCTCCGCTTCCTCGCGCGCCTTCTGCTCGGATACGATCTTGAATTTCTCGACGGCACCGGCGACCTCGCCAACCTCGTCCTTGCGGCCGAGGCCTGGCAGCACCACGGAAAAGTCGCCGCCGGCGAGCTTCTCCATCGCGGCCGTGAGTGCGCGCATCGGCCGCGCAATGCTGAAGACGGAGAAGATGCAGGCACCGATCAGAACCAGCGCGACCAGCACGCCGGTGACGAGCGACGTCCGCGCAACCGACGCGGCTTCGGCCTCTGCCTCGGTGCGCGTCTCGACGCTCCTCTGCTTGGCGAAGTCGGTGATCTGATTGGCCAGCTCGGAGATCTCTTCGTTGATCGGCGCCAGCGTCCCCTTGCGGATGCGATCGACCTCGGCAACGAGCTTTGCGAGTTGCGCCGCCGCTTCGCCGTCCTTCTTCCCATCGAGCGCAAGCTCCTGCTTGCGGATGGCTTCGATCTGCAGCTCACCCTTGCCGAATT
Source organism: Bradyrhizobium sp. USDA 3311 (assembly GCF_054062495.1). NCBI lineage: Bacteria > Pseudomonadati > Pseudomonadota > Alphaproteobacteria > Hyphomicrobiales > Nitrobacteraceae > Bradyrhizobium > Bradyrhizobium sp. USDA 3311. The sequence continues at coordinate 8,315,700 of NZ_JBSSFI010000001.1, forward strand.
CGCCGATCAGCACGGTCAGGCGATCGATCCGCTTGCGATTTTCCGCCGAGCGCGAGAGCTTGGCCATTTCGCCGGAGTATTTCAGGGCCGCCGTCTGCCGGTCGTTGAAATAGGTGACCGCCTTCTGCATCTCGGCGGGCGAGGACGAGGTCAGGATGTCGCGAATGCCGATTTGCATCCCTCGCACCGAGGCCTTCGCTTCCGCGGCGTTTTGCGCGATCGTCTGCTGTCCCGATACTCCGTTGCCGAGCCTCTGAACCTCTGTGCTGCCGCTCATCTGGAGGAAGATCATCAGCGCGACGAGCCCGATTGTCAGCGCGGAGGTGATGGCGAGCTTGGTGCCGATTCGCAGATTCTGAATGACCATCATCGAACTTTTCCCCGGGATACGCATTGCCGCGACGAAGCGCGTGAACATCCCGGGAAGGCTAACCGGCAGGTTACTCATTAACGTTAAGCGGGGCCCTCGCGTCTTAGGTAGAAGTACGGAAAACGCAGCTTAAATCTGTGGACTTCCACACGTTTCACGCGCAGCGAAATGAAGCTTCTCGGATTTGCATGCTTCGCGTTCGTTAACGCCCGCGCCGTCATTCGCGGCGGTGTCAGTTCACCGTCTCCCCGACGAGGCTGATGCGAAACACCGGTTTCTTGTTCTCGTCGAGCAGCTCCATGCACCACTCGGCGTTCGGTTTCAGGGTGCGCGAGATGCCGCCGAGCAGATTGGCGCAGACCTCGGTCATCTCGGTCCACGCGGCCGCGCGATCCTCGAACTCATACGGCTGATCGGCGGCGCCGGAATAGCGACCGGTACTGATGCGGAAGAAGTACAGCGACATCGTTGAACCCTTTTATCGGGCCGCGCCCCCCGGCCGTACGCAAACTGGGACGCGAACAGCTACCAACGCATGAAAGCCGCCGTCCGTATGACTACGGCGCGGCGGCTTCGTGTTCGATGGACGTCTTCAACGAGAAAGTGCGCGGACGGTCCCGCGCAGCCGCTCACTGGGTCGAGCGGCGCAGCTCCAGCGGGCCTTCGTTCTTCGCGGGCTCCGGTTTGCTTTCCGATTTCACCGGCTCGAGCCGGCTGCTCTCGACACGCGGGGTCTCGACGCGCGCGGCGACCTCGGTGTTCGGCGTAGCGACCGACCCCGTGTGCTCCGAAGAGCGCAGCGAGCGCGGCCGCGCGACGGCGCGCGCCATCAGCATCTGGTTGCCGCCCTGGTGGTGGAAGTCGCAATAGGCGAAGCCCATGCCCGACACCGAGCCGCGGAAGCTGCGATCGTCGGTCTTTTCCAGGTTGAAACAGGGCTCGAACGGAATGCCCTTGATCGAGGCGCAGACGTTCTGGCCACGGATCTGGAGCGTGTTGCCGGGCAGGCGGAGATGGCGGACCGGGCCCGCGCCCGAGAACTGCACGGCGCCGGCGGCGCCGAGGTCATCCAGGATTCGGCCCGCGCCGCGGGTGCCGTCGAAACAGGTGAAGGCGAACACCTTGCCGGCGACGAAGCGACGTGCCTCGTCGGCGTTCATGCCTCCAGCAATGGCCGGCGCAATCGTCGCCGCAGCCGTGACAGCCCCCAACACAATACGCGCAAGCATGCTCAACTCCGAACCGACCCCCGCAGCGGGCGATGCCTTATCTCTTTACCCGCTGCTTACCATACTAACCATGGCGACATTGAAGCAGCTTGGTTGGTAAAGTCTGAACGCCGTTAGACAATTTTTACCACGATCCGGCCGCGGACCTGGCCGGACAGGATTTTCGCGCCCCATTCGGAAACCTCGGCGAGCGGAATTTCGTGAGTAATTTCAGATAGTTTAGACCGGTCCAGATCGGACGCCAGACGCTGCCATGCGGCCTTCCTGGGCTCGATCGGGCACATCACGGAATCGATGCCGAGAAGGCACACTCCGCGCAAAATGAAAGGTGCGACAGAAGACGGCAGGTCCATGCCGGCGGCAAGGCCGCACGCCGCGATCGCGCCGCCGTACTTCGTCATCGACAGGAGGTTGGCCAGCGTGGTCGAGCCGACGCTGTCGACACCACCCGCCCAGCGTTCCTTGGCGAGGGGCTTGGCCGGCGCCGACAATTCGTTGCGGTCGATGATCTCGGCGGCGCCGAGGTGCTTCAGGTAATCCGCTTCCGAGGTGCGGCCGGTCGAGGCGATGACGTGATAGCCGAGCTTGGACAGCACGGCGGTCGCGACCGAGCCGACGCCGCCGGCCGCGCCCGTCACCACCACGGGGCCGCTCTTCGGCGACAGGCCGTGCTTCTCCAGCGCCAGCACTGAGAGCATTGCGGTGAAGCCGGCAGTGCCGATCGCCATGGCGTCGCGCGCCGACAGGCCCTGCGGCAGGGCGACCAGCCAGTCGCCCTTCACCCGCGCTTTCTCGGCATAGGCGCCGAGATGGGTCTCACCCATGCCCCAGCCGGTGCAGACGACCTTGTCGCCGGCCTTCCACTGCGGATGCGAGGACTGCTCGACCGTGCCGGCGAAGTCGATGCCGGCGATCATCGGGAAGCGGCGCACCACCGGCGCCTTGCCGGTGAGCGCAAGGCCATCCTTGTAGTTCAGCGTCGACCATTCCACGCGGACGGTGACGTCGCCCTCCATCAACTCGGCTTCGTCGAACTGCGCAAGCTGCGCGGTGGTACCCTTGTCAGCCTTGTCGATCCGGATCGCCTTGAACGTTGCCACAGCTGAACTCCCTGACTTGTTTGACCGGGATGTTTAGCCGATCAGGCAGGCTGCGCAACCGCTCTCGCGACGGGTTTCTCCACGATCGGAAGATTGATCAGCGCCGAGAGCACGCCGAACAGGATCGAGAGCCACCAGATCGGCGTGTAGGAACCGAACCGCTCGAACACGATGCCGCCGAGCCAGACGCCGAGGAAGCCCCCGACCTGATGGCTGACGAAGGCGAAGCCATAGAGCGTCGCGAGCCAGCGCGTGCCGAACATCAGCGCGACCAGCGCCGAGGTCGGCGGCACCGTCGACAGCCAGGTCAGGCCGGAGATCGCACCGAACGCGATCGCCGAGAACGGCGTGATCGGGAACGAGATGAAGGCCAGCGTCGCAAGCGCGCGGGTGAAATAGATGGTCGAGAGGATGTAGCGCTTGGGCAGCGAGTTCTGGAGATAACCGACGCTGAGCGATCCCATGATGTTGAACAGGCCGATCGCCGCGATCACCCAGCCGCCGGTTTGTGTCGAGATGCCGCGATCGACCAGGAACGCCGGCAGATGCACCGTGATGAAAGCAAGCTGGAAGCCGCAGGTGAAGAAGCCGAGCACCAGCAGCACGTAGGAGCGGTGGCCAAAGGCTTCCGCGAGCGCCTTCATGAAGGTCTGCTCATCCGCGGGCGCCGCGTTCGCCGTGTTTGCGACCGGCGGCGTCGAGAGCGCCAGCGACAGCGGAATGATCAGCAGCATCAGGAAGCCGAACACGGTGAGCGCCTGCTGCCAGCCGAAATTGTCGATCAGCGCGACGCCGATCGGCGCGAACAGAAATTGTCCGAACGAGCCCGCCGCCGTGCCGGCGCCGAGCGCAAGCCCGCGCTTCTCGGCCGGCAGCAGCTTGCTGAACGCCGACAGCACCAGGTTGAACGAGCAGCCGGCAAGACCAAAGCCGACCATCACGCCCGCGCCGAGGTTCAGCGACAGCGGCGTCGAGGAGTAGCGCATCAGGAGCAGGCCGCCGGCATAGAGCAGCGCGCCGACGCACATCACCCGGAACAGGCCGAATCGATCGGCGACCGCGCCGGCGACCGGCTGGCCCAATCCCCACAACAGGTTCTGCACGGCGATGGCGAGGCCGAACACGTCACGCCCCCAGGCGAACTCATGGCTCATCGGCTGCACGAAGAAGCCGAGCGCCGAGCGCGGGCCGAAGCCGAGCATGCCGATGGCGCAGCCGCAGAGGATGATGATTGCCGGCGTGCGCCAGGTGGAGGAACGCGAGACCGGACCGAGTTCGCCCACTTGTGTCGACATGGTGTTCCTCATCTTGTCGTTGGCGGATCCGAAATAGGCAGCCACAGGTCAGCTCGTTTAATGCAAATGCATGAACATCCCAAGTCAAAAATGATTGCGTTCTCCGAAGGGCTGCCGCGCGAGCATTGCGTTTCAACCAGACCTGGTCCGGCGCCGCGGAGCGCGACTTGACGGGAATGTGTGCGAGGAGACCTAGCAACTCCCGGCCATGCGTGATATCTTTGATTTACTCAGATTGAGCATATTAGGGCGATGACGACGTGACCCGGCCTCTCGGCCGGATTTCTCGGGCCCCGAATATACTCACATTGAGCATAATAACACGAGCGGGAGGCTTTGATGCCGATCACTGGACTTTACGGCCCCGACGACTTTGCCAACCGGCCGCAGGGCCAAGCCACGAACCAGATCACGCCCTTCCCACGCGCCGCGCCGGCGCGAACGGGATCCATACTGCCGATGCCCTCGCTGGAATGGACTGACGAGGTCGAGCGCGCCACCGCGCCGCTCTATGAGCGCGCGAAGCACGTGATCTCGCCGATCGAGTGGCCGCTGATGGCGCCGACCATCAAGGCGATCAACGAGCTGAAGCAGGCGCGAGGCGCAGTGATCCTCGCGCACAATTACCAGGCCCCGGAGATCTTCCACTGCGTTGCCGACATCGGCGGCGACTCGCTCCAGCTCGCCGTCGAAGCCACCAAGGTGAAGGCCGGCATCATCGTCCAGTGCGGCGTGCACTTCATGGCGGAGACATCGAAACTGCTCAACCCGGACAAGACGGTGCTGATTCCGGATCCGCGCGCCGGCTGCTCGCTTGCCGCCAGCATCACTGGCGCCGACGTTCGCCTGCTCCGGGAAAAATTTCCCGGCGTTCCTGTCGTCGCCTATGTCAACACCTCGGCGGAGGTGAAGGCCGAGGTGGACATCTGCTGCACTTCATCGAACGCGGTGCAGGTGGTCGAGAGCCTCAATGCGCCGAGTGTGATCTTCCTGCCCGACCGCTATCTCGCGACCTACGTGGCCTCGAAGACCGACGTGAAGATCATCGCCTGGAAGGGCGCCTGCGAGGTGCACGAGCGCTTCACCGGCGGAGAGCTGCGTGAGCTTCGCGAGGCCGATCCCTCGGTGCAGATCATCGCCCATCCCGAATGCCCGCCCGACGTGCTGGCCGAGGCCGACTTTACCGGCTCGACCGCACACATGATCAACTGGGTGCGCGCGAAGCGGCCGCGGCGGCTGGTGATGATCACCGAATGCTCGATGGCCGACAATGTGCGCGCCGAGCTGCCCGACGTGGAGATGCTTCGCCCCTGCAATCTCTGCCCGCACATGAAGCGCATCACGCTCGCCAACATTCTGGAGAGCCTGCTGACGCTGCGCGAGGAGGTGACGATCGATCCCGCGCTTGCAGAGCGCGCGCGACGCTCGGTCGAGCGGATGATCAATCTGAAGAATTGAGCATCAAACAGCAGCAACACCCACAGTGTCGTCCCGGCGAAGGCCGGGACCCATAACCACAGTGTGGTTGCAGAGAACGACGTCAAGCAGCTTAGCCAGACAACTACTGCTGCGGAGTATGGGTCCCGGCCTTCGCCGGGACGACGGTTGAGAGCTTGGAGAAAGCCATGACAACAAACAACATCCACAACTTCACTCGCAGCACCGACGATGTTGTCATCGTCGGCGGCGGCCTTGCCGGACTGTTCTGCGCGCTAAAACTCGCCCCGCGGCCGGTGACGCTGATCTCGGCGGCACCGCTCGGACAGGGCGCCTCATCGGCATGGGCGCAAGGCGGCATCGCCGCGGCCGTGGCCGAGGGCGATACTCCGGAAGCGCATGCCGCAGATACGGTTGCCGTCGGCGGCGGCCTCGTCGACGAGGCGGTCGCGCTCGGGATCGCCCGCGAGGCCGCGCCGCGCATCCATGACCTGCTCGCCTATGGCGTGCCGTTCGATCGCGACCTCGAAGGCAGGCTCGCGGTGGGGCGGGAAGCTGCGCATTCGGCGCGCCGCATCGTGCATGTGCGCGGCGACGGCGCGGGCGCAGCGATCATCGCGGCGCTGGGCGAGGCTGTGCGCCGAACGCCGTCGATCCGGCTGATCGAGGGTTTCGTCGCCGAAGCGCTGTTGACGGAAAACGGCGCCGTCTCCGGCCTTCAGTTGCGCGAGGCCGGCAATCCTGCCGCCCCGCCGGTCCTGCTCGCCTCACGCGCGGTGGTGCTCGCGACCGGCGGCCTCGGCCATCTCTATGCAGTCACCACCAATCCGATTGAAGCAAGCGGATCGGGCCTTGCGATCGCCGCGCGCGCCGGCGCCCTGATCGCCGATCCTGAATTCGTGCAGTTCCACCCCACCGCCATCATGGTCGGCCGCGATCCGGCACCGCTGGCGACGGAGGCGCTGCGCGGCGAAGGGGCGACGCTGATCAACGCCGATGGCGAGCGTTTCATGCTGACGCGTCATCCGCTCGCCGAGCTCGCGCCGCGCGACATCGTGGCCCGCGGCGTGTTCACCGAGATCGCGGCCGGGCGCGGCGCGTTCCTCGACGCACGGCAGGCGCTGGGCGCACGCTTCGCCGACAAATTCCCGACCGTGCATGCGAGCTGCATCGCCGCCGGCATCGATCCCGCCACGCAGGCCATCCCGATCGCGCCCGCCGCGCACTACCACATGGGCGGCATCGCGGTGGACGGGCGCGGCCGCAGCTCGATCGACGGGCTATGGGCCGGCGGCGAAGTGTCCTCCACCGGTGCGCATGGCGCGAACCGCCTCGCCTCGAATTCGCTGCTGGAGGCCGTGGTCTACGCCGCACGCATCGCCGACGACATCGCCGGCCGAGCCATCCCCTCGGCTGCCCGCCTTCCCGACGCATTGGTGGCGCCGCGCGGCGGCACACCGGATGCCGCGGCCGTGAAGCGGCTGCGCGCGACGATGAGCGCGCATGTCGGCGTGATCCGTCACGGTGACGGGCTTGCGGAGGCCGTGCGCAGCTTCGCTGCGCTCGAAGGTGACGCAACGAGCATCGCCGTCCGCAACATGGCGACAACAGCCCTGCTCGTCGCCGCTGCGGCCTGGACGCGGTGCGAGAGCCGCGGCGCGCATTTCCGCTCCGATCATCCGGCTGATCTCCCCGCGCAGGCGAAGAGAACGATGACCACCCTCGCAGCAGCGCGCGAGGTCGCAGAAAACCTCACCGAACGCCCAATGCCGCGCATCGCGCAACCCATGATCGCCTGACGGAGTCCTCTATGATCACCCCGACATCCCTGCTCTATCCCGACGCCTTCCTCTCGCCGCTCGCGATCGACGAGGCCGTGCACCGCGCGCTCGACGAAGATCTCGGCCGCGCCGGCGACATCACCTCGCTCGCGACGATCCCGGAGGCGACAAAAGCAAAGGCGATCCTGGTCGCACGCCAGTCCGGCGTGATCGCCGGCCTGCCGCTGGCGCTGGCGACGCTGCAAGAGCTGTCGTCCGACATCGAGGTGCGCGCGCATGTTCGCGACGCCGCGCGCATGGCCCGCGGGCAGCACGTGCTGACGATCTCCGGTCCCGCGCGCGCCATTCTCACCGCGGAGCGGACCGCGCTGAACTTCGTCGGGCGGCTGTCGGGCGTCGCGACGCTGACGGCGGACTATGTCGCGCGCACCGAAGGCAGCAGGATGCGGATCTGCTGCACGCGAAAAACCACGCCGGGCTTGCGCGCACTGGAGAAATACGCGGTGCGCTGCGGCGGCGGCTTCAACCACCGCTTCGGCCTCGACGACGCGATCCTGATCAAGGACAACCACATCGCGGTCGCCGGCGGCATCCGCCCCGTGCTGGAGCGCGCACGCGCCCACGCCGGCCATCTCATCAAGATCGAGATCGAGGTGGATACGCTGGCGCAACTGCGCGAGGTGCTGGACACGGGGATGGCTGACGCCGTACTGCTCGATAACATGGACCTTGCGACGCTGCGTGAGGCGGTGCGGATGAGCGAGGGACGGCTCAAGCTGGAAGCATCCGGCGGCGTCACGTTGGACTCGATCGCCGCAATCGCAGCGACCGGCGTCGACTACGCCTCGTCCGGCGCGCTGACGCATTCGGCGCCGAATTTCGATTGTGCACTGGATATCGAGGCGTGATTTCTTTGCCTCTCCCCGCTTGCGGGGAGAGGCCGGAATTCCCGCTGAAAGCGCGGATTCCGGGTGAGGGGGAGTCTCCGCGAGTCTAACTCTCACCGTCCCCGTGGAGAGTCCCCCTCACCCCAACCCTCTCCCCGCAAGCGGGGCGAGGGAGCACGGCTGCGCTTGCGGCGACAGCCGTAGGCTATCTCAGCGCCGCTCGCTCACACCCATCTCGGCGGAGCTCTTGGCTTCCTGCGTGAGTTCGGCGGAGAGTGCGGCGGTCTGAGCCGGAGAGCCCCAGCTCGGTTCCTCGCTGCCGTCGCCCCAGGCGCGCGGGCGATAGAAGGTGTGCACGCCGGTCTTGTACATCTTCTTCATCTCGGCGACCCAGGACGGGCGCACCCAATAGGCGTGGTAATGCGTGGACTTGCCGACCTCGGGCAGCCAGATCTGGCCGTCGAGCATCGCTTTCGCGATCTTCTTGGCGCGCTCCCACATCTCGGGCTCGCGGATCACGTCGGGATTGTTGTCGCAGGCAAAGGTGAACTGGCAGGCGAAATGGCGGTGCTTGTTCTGATAGACTGCTCCGCACACCGTGTCGGGATATTTGCCGGAGAACACGCGGTTCATCACGACCTGCGCGACCGCCATCTGGCCGCGCACGGCCTCGCCGCGGGACTCGAAGTAGACCGCTTCCGCGAGGCACTTCTCGGATTTCGCGCGCGACTTGTCGTCGAGTGCGAGCCGCTCCGCCGGCGACCTGGCGCGCTGGTTGTCGGCATTGACCTCGCCCTTCGGCGCGACGCTCTCGCCGCTCTCGATGTCCTTGGCAATCTCTTCCGACGGCGGCGTCAGCGAGGCCGTCACCTTCATGTCGGGGTCGGGCATCACGATCAGCGGCTCGGCGCCGGGCTGCCAGCTCTCGATGCTCTCGAGATTGCCGCCGAGCGAGGAGCTGCCGAAGAACAGGTTCGCGGTCTTGACGCTGAAGGGATCGCGCGCCGGCGCGGCGGGCGCTGCGGCCCGCTTCAGCGCCTCCAGCGGCTGAACCGCGAACGAGCGCGCAAGGTCGCTGGCCTTCGGCGGATTGGCATATTGCGGCAACGGCGGCGCGCGAAGCGCTTCCTGGAGCTCGGGGTCGAGCGCGGCTGCGGACTCCGGCGACATCGCCTGCGGCAACGCGGCAGTCTTGGCGCCGAACACCGAGCTGTTCGACGTCGCGGGATCTTCCTGCGCGGGGGCTGCGGTCGGAGCGGCAGCGTCGGGAGACGTCGTCGGTGGTACGATAGCGAGGCGATCACCCTTCATGGAGCGATCGACCTTGGGAAAGTCGGCGGCCTGGTAGCGCGGCGGCGCTTGAAGCGCCGGATTGCGGCTGATCGCGCCGGTGACGTCACGGCCATCGAGGCTGGCGAGGCGAACCATCGCGCTCTGCGGAACCGAGGTCCCGATGGGGCGGGAAAAACTGTAGGTGGCGAGCTGGATCGAGGACGCCGCGGAATACACCTGCTTCTGCCAACGCTCGGCGACGCCGGGCTGACGCGCCAGCAGCGAGGCAATATCCTGATAGCCGGTCTCTCTCGGCATCAATGCGAAGATGCAGAGACCGATGCCGAAGGACGCGAACCGCGCGCCCTTCGGATGGTTACGCAACACTGACATCGATACGCTCACGCTACGCTAACGCCAGACAAATCGAACCGCAGTACATCCGTGCAATTCGATCTTTTTCGTAAGTATCCAATTTAGGTTGCCGGGGCGTTAATCGGCGTTGCGCGCGCGGCACACTCAAGCGATTGCAGGTGTTTTCACGGGGCAATGATGCGCCTTGGTAAATGCCGCCTCACGCGAAGCGGTAAACATCTGGTCAACGCGAATGGTGAAGGAACTCTTGCGCGCACGTATCATTACGGGACGCGCGACGAGTTCCCGGTGTTGGCGTTTGCACACAGCGCTTCCACACCACAGCAGTCATGCCCCGCGGGCGATGACACCGAGAGTGTGGCGGCATGCGCGTTCAACAGTCTCGTCATTGCGAGCGGAGCGCAGCAATCCAGACTGCCGCCGCGGAGGGATTTCGGATTGCTTCGCTGCGCTCGCAATGACGGCGTGGCAAGAGTGCCGCTCAAAATGAAAGAGGCGGGGTTGGGCCCCGCCTCTTCGCATTCAACATTTCAAATCGCCTTACGCCTGGCTCGCGACCGCCTTGCCGAGTGCGGCTTGCGCCGCGGCGAGGCGGGCGATCGGCACGCGGTAGGGCGAGCAGGAGACGTAGTCGAGGCCGATATTGTGGCAGAAGGCGACGGAAGCGGGATCGCCGCCATGCTCGCCGCAGATGCCGACCTTGAGCTTCGGGCGGGTCTTGCGGCCGCGCGCGACGCCGATCTTGACCAGTTCGCCGACGCCCTCCTGATCGAGCGCGACGAAGGGATCGATCGGAAGGATGCCCTTGGACACGTAGGTGCCGAGGAAGCTCGCGGCATCGTCGCGGCTGATGCCGTAGGTGGTCTGCGTCAGATCGTTGGTGCCGAACGAGAAGAACTCGGCGCTCTCCGCGATCTCGGCCGCGAGCAGACAGGCGCGCGGCAGCTCGATCATGGTGCCGACCTGATAGGCGAGCTTGGTGTTGGTGTCGCGCATCACGGCCTGTGCGGTGGCGTCGATGCGCGCCTTGACGAGGTCGAGCTCCATCTTGGTGGCGATCAGCGGCACCATCACCTCGAGGCCCACGGCCTTGCCGGTGCGCTTCTCGGCCTCGACCGCGGCCTCGAAGATCGCGCGCGCCTGCATCTCGGCGATCTCGGGGTAAGCGATCGCGATACGGCAGCCGCGGAAGCCGAGCATCGGGTTGAACTCCGACAGCTCGCGCGCGCGGTCGGCCAGGCGCCGCGGGTCGGTGTTCATGGCACGCGCCACTTCCTCGACCTCGGCATGGGTATGCGGCAGGAATTCATGGAGGGGAGGATCCAAAAGCCGGATCGTGACGGGCAGGCCCTTCATGATCTCGAACAGCTCGACGAAGTCGGCACGCTGCATCGGCAGCAGCTTGGCGAGCGCTGCGCGGCGTGACTGCTCGTCCTCCGAGAGGATCATCTCGCGCACCGTGCGGATGCGGGTCTCCTCGAAGAACATGTGCTCGGTGCGGCACAGGCCGATGCCTTCCGCGCCGAACTTGATCGCGGTGCGGGCGTCGTCCGGCGTATCTCCGTTGACGCGAACGCCGATCTTGCGGACCTGGTCGGCCCACTTCATCAGCGTGCCGAACTCGCCGGACAGCTCCGGCTCGATCATCGGCATGCGGCCGGCGAGCACCTGGCCGAGCGAACCGTCGATGGTGATGACGTCGCCGGTCTTGAAGGTGCGCGAGCCGATGCTCATGGTGCCGCGGCCGTAGTCGACGCGGATGGTGCCGCAGCCGGAGACGCATGGCTTGCCCATGCCGCGCGCGACCACCGCCGCATGCGAGGTCATGCCGCCGCGGGTGGTGAGGATGCCTTCGGCGGCGTGCATGCCGTGGATGTCCTCGGGGCTGGTCTCGATGCGGACCAAGATCACCTTACGTCCGTCGGCCTGAAGCTTGGCCGCTTCGTCCGAGGAGAACACGATCTCGCCGGAAGCCGCACCGGGCGACGCCGGCAGGCCGGTCGCGATCACGTCGCGCTTGGCGTTGGGATCGATGGTCGGATGCAGCAGCTGGTCGAGCGAAGCCGGATCGATCCGCGTCACCGCTTCCTTCTTGGTGATCAGGCCCTCATTGGCGAGCTCGACCGCGATGCGCAGCGCCGCCTTGGCGGTACGCTTGCCGCCGCGGGTCTGGAGCATCCAGAGCTTGCCCTGCTCGACCGTGAACTCCATGTCCTGCATGTCGCGGTAGTGCTTCTCGAGCAGCGTGTAGATCCGCGTCAGCTCCTTGAAGGCCTCGGGCATCGCCGCTTCCATCGACGCCTTGTCGGAGCCGGATTCCTTCCGCGCTTCCTCGGTGATGTCCTGCGGCGTGCGGATGCCCGCCACCACGTCCTCGCCCTGCGCGTTGATCAGGAACTCGCCGTAGAGCTTGCTCTCACCGGTCGAGGGGTTGCGGGTGAAGGCGACGCCGGTCGCCGACGTCTCGCCCATGTTGCCGAACACCATGGCCTGCACGTTGACCGCGGTGCCCCAGGATTCCGGAATGTCGTGCAGCTTGCGATAGGTCACCGCGCGTGCGTTCATCCAGGACGAAAACACCGCTCCAATCGCGCCCCAGAGCTGGTCGTGCGGATCCTGCGGGAAATTCTTCCCGGTCTCGCGCGCGACCGCGTCCTTGTACTTGCCGACCAGCTCGACCCAGTCCTCAGCCGACAGGTCGGTGTCGAGCGTGTAGCCTTGGCTGTCCTTGAAGGTGTCGAGGATTTCCTCGAAGTGATGGTGTTCGAAACCGAGCACCACGTCGGAATACATGGTGATGAAGCGGCGGTAGCTGTCATAGGCGAAGCGGCGGTCGCCCGACAGTTCCGAGAGCGCTTCCACGGTCTCGTCGTTGAGGCCGAGATTGAGCACGGTATCCATCATGCCCGGCATCGAGGCGCGCGCGCCGGAGCGCACGGAGACGAGCAGCGGGTTCTTGGTGTCGCCGAACACCTTGCCGGTCAACTTGCCGACATGGTCGAGCGCCTTCTCAACCTGCGACTGCAACTCCTTCGGATAGGTCTTGCCGTGTGCGTAGAAGTAGGTGCAGACCGAGGTCGGGATGGTGAAGCCGGGAGGCACCGGCAGGCCGAGATTGGCCATCTCGGCGAGGTTGGCGCCCTTGCCGCCGAGCAGGTCGCGCATCTCCGTCCGGCCCTCGGCCTTGCCGTCGCCGAACGTGAACACCCATTTGCCGGCCTTGGCCGCAGCTGGCGCAGGCTTGCTCGGTGTCGGCTTCAGAGCGACCTTGGCAGCGGCCTTCGGCGCAACCGGCTTGGTCGCAGCCTTTGAAACCGCCTTGACGGCGGACTTCGCAGCCGACTTGGCCGCGGGCTTGGCAATCGGCTTCGGGGCGCTCTTGGAAAGCGCCTTGCGAGCCGCCGGCGCGGCTTTCGCCTTGACGGAGGACTTTGATTTCGCTGGTATTTTCTTAGGCTTCGAGGCGGCTTTGGCCATAGCTTGCACACAACCTGCGAGAGGAAAGGGAAATCGCGCGCCTTACACCACTTTGGGCAGGCCCGCGCAAGTCGAAGAGTTCCGGAAAATGAAGGCCTAGAGATGGAGCCACTTCAACAATCCGAGCCCTATCGCACCATTTATGATGAGAAAGATCGCGACGATGAGGTTGAGAAGCCGCGGCATGATCAGGATGAGCACGCCCGCAATCAACGACAGGATCGGCGAAATGTGGGCGACAGTGATGTGCATGAATTATCTTTCCGTGGTGGTGGGGCGAATCGCGGGCGGATCATAGCGGACCCGGTTCCGCGGGTAGAGACGCACTAGGGGTCGCACGAGTTCCCCCCTTCGCGAAAACTGCCCAAAAATGCCGCGAATGCGGCAAGGCATTTTCCGGAACATCGCGCGCGTCGCAGCATTGGCAACCGGTCGCGCCACTGGCGCCGGCTGAAATCATGTCGAAGGAGTTGCCCATGCGGAACAGGATTCTCGCTCTCGCAGCGCTTGGCGTCGCGCTCGGTGCGCCGATTGCGGCACAGGCGCAAACAGGCATTACGGTTGGACGCGCGCCCGTCGTGGTCGACGGCGGCCCGACGATTGCGGTCGAGCAGCGGCCAGCATTCCGCGACTATGTGGTCGAACAACGTGTACCGGCCTTTCGCATTCCGGATCGCGTGGTGGTTGGCGCCACCTTACCCGAGAGCGGCGTGACCTATTATGACGTGCCGCAACGTTTCGGCGCCACCACCTATCGCTACACCGTCGTGAACGGCGAGACCGTGCTGGTCGAGCCGCGCTCGCGGCGCATCGTCGAGGTGCTGGACTAGATCCTCGACGGACACGTTCCTTTCGAGCGAACCGGTATCCACTTCGCTCGAAAACGCATCGTTCAACTCGATGTCCGGCGCGTCAAATCAGGCTGACGCGTGCAGTGTTAGAATCGGACATCAGGCCCCGCCCGGTTTCCCCCGCCGGGTGGGGCTTTTTTGCGCTTCGTCATTCCGGGGCGCGCCATTTGGTGCGAGCCCGGAATCCATTTCTCTGCATCACGCGCGGCACGATGGATTCCGGGTTCGCGCTTCGCGCGCCCCGGAATGACAGTAGTGTTTGCCGCTCGGCCGCGCCTCAATCCTGGATCTTCGAGAAGTCCGCGACCGCACGCGTGGCGCTGCGGATCTCGTTCAGCAGCTTCAGGCGGTTCTCGCGCACCTTTGGATCATCGTCATTGACGCGGACCTTGTCGAAGAACGCATCGACCGGCGGACGCAGCTTCGCCATCGCGCTCATCGCGGCGGCAAAGTCTTCCTTGGCGACGGAGGCGCTTGCTTCCGCCTGCACCTCACTGATCGCCTTCGCCAGCGCCTTCTCCTCGCCGAGGCTGTAGAGCGCAGCATCCGGCGCACCATCGAACGTGCGCTTGTCCTTCTTCTCCTCGATCGAGAGGATGTTGCTGGCGCGCTTGGTGCCGGCCAGCAGGTTCTTGCCGTCGTCGGATTCGAGGAATTTGCCGAGTGCATCGACGCGGCGAACGATCATCAGCAGGTCGTCCTGGCCACCGAGGGCGAACACGGCGTCAACGAGATCGTGCCGCGCGCCCTGCTCGCGGAGCTGGACCTTCAGGCGGTCGGCGAAGAAGGTAAGCAGGTCACCCGGAAGCTTCTGCACATCGGCTGGCTTCACCGACAAGCCGGCGAGTGCGGACGCAGCCACCTTCATGAGCGACAGCCGCAACGTGTTCTCGGCAATCAACCGGATCACGCCGAGCGCCGCGCGACGCAGCGCATACGGGTCCTTGCTGCCCGTCGGCTTCTCGTCGATCGCCCAGAATCCGACGAGGGTGTCGAGCTTGTCGGCGAGTGCCACCGCGACGCTGACCGGGTCGGTCGGCACGCGATCGGCGGGGCCCTGCGGCTTGTAGTGCTCCTCGCACGCCGCCGCGACGGAGGCATCCTCGCCCTGGGCCAGCGCGTAGTACTTGCCCATCAGGCCCTGCACCTCCGGGAATTCGCCGACGACTTCGGTCAGCAAATCCGCCTTCGCCAGATGCGCGGCACGCGCCGTCTTGGCAACATCGGCGCCGACAAGCGGCGCGATCTCGGCGGCGAGCCGCTCGATGCGCGTGATGCGCGCGGCCTGCGTCCCGAGCTCCTCGTGGAACACGATCTGCTCGAACTTCGGCAAGCGGTCCTCGAGCTTGGTTTTGAGGTCCGTCTCGTAGAAGAACTTCGCATCGGAGAGCCGCGCGCGGATGACGCGCTCGTTGCCGGCGATGATCGTCTTGCCGCCGTCGGTGGCTTCGATGTTGGCGACCAGGATGAACTTGTTGGCGAGCTTGCCCGTCTTGGCATCGCTCACGACAAAGCACTTCTGGTTGTTGCGAATCGTGGCGCGGATTACTTCCGCGGGCGTCGCCAGAAATTCCTCCTCGAACGAGCCCATCAGCACGACCGGCCATTCGACGAGGCCGGCGACCTCGTCGAGCAGGTTCTGGTCCTCGACGAGATCGAAACCCTGCGCGAACGCAAGCTGCTTGGCGTCGGTGAGGATCGCGTCCTTGCGGCGCTCGGGATCGAGCACGACCTTCGCGTCCAGCAGCTTCGCTTCATAGTCCTCGAAGCGGCGCACGTTGATCGCGGCGGGCGCCAGGAAGCGATGGCCGTAGGTGGTCTGGCCGGCTTCGATGCCGTCCACCGCAAACTTCACGACATCGGGCTCTTCGGTCTCGAGCCCAAACGTCGCGGTAATCGCGTGCAGCGGACGCACCCAGTTCAGCGAGCCCGGCTTGCCCGAACGCGCGCCCCAGCGCATCGATTTCGGCCAGGGGAAGGTGCGGATGATGACGGGCAGGATCTCCGCAAGCACGTCGATCGCGTCGCGGCCGGGTTTTTCGATCAGCGCGATGTAGAAGTCGCCCTTCGGATCGCGCTGGATCTTGGCCTCGTCCAGCGACTTCAAACCTGTCGCTTTCAGAAAGCCCTGCACGGCCGCATCGGGCGCGCCCATTTTCGGTCCGCGGCGTTCGGTCTTCAGGTCGGGCTGGCGCGCAGGGATTCCGTGCACGGTGAGCGCAAGGCGGCGCGGCGTCGCGAAGGCTTTCGCACCCTCGTAGACGAGGCCTTCGGCGACCAGCTTGTCGGTGACCATGCGGCGCAGATCGTCGGCCGCCTTCGCCTGCATGCGCGCGGGGATTTCTTCCGAGAACAGTTCAAGCAAAAGATCGGGCATCAGGCCGCTCCGCCCGCTTCAGTATGGATCCAGGCCTCGCCGCAGGCCTTTGCCAGCTCGCGCACGCGAAGAATATAGCTCTGCCGCTCGGTCACGGAGATCACGCCGCGCGCGTCGAGCAGGTTGAAGACATGGCTCGCCTTGATGCACTGGTCATAGGCCGGCAGCGCCATCAGGTGCTCTTTCCGGTTGCCCTCGCGCCAGCCCGCGTCGAGATATTTCCGGCAGGCCGCTTCCGCCATCTTGAACTGCTCGAACAGCATCGCGGTGTCGGCAACTTCGAAGTTGTGCTTCGAATATTCCCGCTCGGCCTGGAGGAAGACGTCGCCATAGGTGACCTTGGCGTCGCCGTCGCGGCCGTTGAAATTGAGGTCGTAGACGCGGTCGACGCCCTGCACATACATCGCGAGGCGCTCGAGCCCGTAGGTGAGCTCACCCGCGACCGGCGCGCATTCGAAGCCCGCGACCTGCTGGAAGTAGGTGAACTGGGAGACTTCCATGCCGTCGCACCAGCATTCCCAGCCAAGGCCCCAGGCGCCCAGCGTCGGGCTCTCCCAATCATCCTCGACGAAGCGGATGTCGTGCACGGCGGAATCGATGCCGATCGCGGCGAGCGATTTCAGGTACAGCTCCTGAAGGTTCGGCGGCGACGGCTTCATGATCACCTGGAATTGGTAATAGTGCTGCATCCGGTTCGGGTTCTCGCCGTAGCGGCCGTCCTTGGGCCGGCGCGAGGGCTGCACATAGGCGGCGTTCCAGGGTTTCGGCCCGAGCGCGCGCAGGGTGGTCGCCGGATGGAAGGTACCTGCGCCCATCTCCATGTCGTAGGGCTGCAGGATCACGCAGCCCTGCTCGGCCCAGAACCGCTGGAGCGCGAGGATGAAGCCCTGGAACGAGCGTTCCGGGCGCATATGGGCGGGCAAGGAGGCGTCCATCGTCAGATCAGGCTCTCGCGGGGGGTTTTGAATCGCGCGGGACCGTATCGACGGCAGGGATGGGAATCAAGGCAAAGGGGGTGGAAATGGCCGTCATTCCGGGGCGCCCGAAGGGCGAACCCGGAAGCTCGAGATTCCGGGCTCGGTCCTGCGGACCGCCCCGGAATGACGCCGTGTGGAAGGTGCAGCTAACCCGGCCGATACGCCCCGGTCACGGGGTCACGCTTCAGCGTCTGGATGTCCCCCATATGGGCGGCCTCGGCGACGCGCGCGAGGCGCATCTCCTCCAGCTCCTGGTTGATCCGGACAGCGGTCTTGTAGGCCCAGCGGACCACGGCAAGCCCGCCCAGGACGCCCGCGAAAGCGACGAACGGCGGCATCTGTCGATCCTTGTCTAGTGCTCAGCCCCCACGGACATTCTTGCGCAGACCGGGCCGCGCCGCAATTGGCCCGGCTTCAAGTCTCCTTGGGACCAAATGGCGCGGAAGACCGCGCCCTAGAACCCGAATTTCGCCCAAATCGCCCGCGTTTCGACCGCCGAGATCAGCTCGTCCGGCAGCCCGGCCATTGATTCCAGGGCCGAAAGCTGGCCTGCGCCGGGCGATTTGCGCCCCAGAAGGCCGGACAGCAGCCCGGTCGGCTGCGCGATCACGGGGGTGAGAACCTTCTCGCCATAGCGGGCACGAAGAGTTGAGCGGAGATCGCCGATGCCATCGGCCAGCCCCAGCGCGATCGAACTCGCGCCGGCCCAGTATTCGCCGGTGAACAAGGTGTCGTCCTCGCCCTTGAGCCGCGCGCCGCGGCTCTCCCTCACCAGCGCAATGAAGATCTGGTGGATCTCGCGCTGGAGCGCCTTGAGCTTGGCGACGTCGTCGGGGTTTTCGGGCAGGAACGGATCGAGCATCGCCTTGTGCGCGCCGGCGGTATAGAGCCTCCGCTCGATGCCGAGCCGCTTGATCGCGTCCTGGAAACCGAAGCTGCCGCCGACCACGCCGATCGAGCCGAGGATCGAGGACGGATCGCAGAAGATCTCGTCGCCCGCACAGGCGATCATGTAGCCGCCCGACGCCGCGACGTCCTCGACGAACACCAGCACCGGCAGCTTCTTCTCCGCCGCGAGCTGCTTGATGCGCAGATAGATCTGGCGCGACTGCACCGGCGAGCCGCCGGGCGAATTGATCACCAGCGCCACCGCCTTGGCGTTCCGCATCGAGAAGGCCCGCTCCAGCACCCGCGCGACGCCTGCGAGCGTCATGCCCGGACGCAGCGGCGTCACTGCACCGATCACGCCTGACAGCCGCACCACCGGCACCACCGCCGTGCCGGGGCGGAAGCGCGCCGGCAGATATTGCATGAGCTTGTCGGCCAGGCCGGAACTCTCACGATCGTTCAATTGTTCGGCCATGCCGTTACCTCTGTTTAACCATTTTTTATCACGCGACTGTCATTGAAAGTGCCTGGAACGTGTTTTGCAGAATTCCCGTCGGGAAGCTGCAATGAAGCAGCGGAGGAAACGCCATGAAGATCTATCTGCTGTTGATGCTGATCGGTGCGCTTTTCACGGCGATTCGCTTTACGTCCCCGCAAGAACAGCAGTCGGAATCGCTGCCGCAGTAGGCCGTCACAGCTCCGCCAGCGGCAAGACTGCCCTTCCCTCCAGAATATCCGTCACCTCTTTTTTAGGCACGTGTGACTCTTCGTTAAGCATGAGGCCCGGCAGCAGGCGCGTCGGCGCCCTGCCGCCTTTGATCGCGCGCACCAGCACGCGGATCGCGGGCCGTCCCGCTTCGCCATGAACCGGCAGGATCGCAAGGCTGCCGAAGCCGCGTGACAGCGCTGCCAAAATCTCGGCGATTCCATCCGCGCGCCAGATCAACGTCAGCACACCGTTCGACCGGAGGATACGCCGCGCTGCATGCACCCACGCATGCAGCGTCTCCTCCGTCGCCACATGCGCGATATGGCGCGCCTGGTCCGGCGAGCCGCGATGGCGCACCGGATCGTTGAAGGGCGGGTTCATCAGCACACTATCGACGCTGTCGGGCACGAGCCCATGTGCCACGAAAGCCTGCGCATCGGCCGTGACGTCGAGCACGATCGTCTCGGCGGCAATCGCGTTCGCCGCCGCATTGGCGCGCGCGAGCTCCGCCAGTTCCGGATCGATCTCGACCAGGCTGAGCCTGATCCCCGCCACGCGCCGGCCAAGCGCCAGCCCGGCCGTGCCGATGCCGGCGCCGAGATCGACCACGCGGTCGCCCGCTCTCGCCTCCGTCGCCGCCGCGAGCAGGATGGCGTCATGCCCGGCGCGATGCCCGGACCGCTTCTGCTTCAGCCGCAACTGGCCGCCGAGAAAGGCGTCCTCGGTGATGTCGGCCTCAATCATCGCCGCGCAGTTCGTGGCTGAGCCCCGCCTCGGTCAGGAGCTGCCGGGCCTCCTGGGCGTCGTCCTCATGGACCAGGATCCGCCGCGGCAAAATGCCGAGCGAGCCCTCGATGATGCTCATGTTCTGGTCCAGCACCAGATGATGGATATTGGCGCCGTCGAGCAGCGCGCCGATCGCCGACACCAGCACCATATCGTTGGTCCGAACCAGTTCACGCAAAACGCAGGTCTCCTGCCTGAAAGGGGTTAAGCGGCAAATGTCAATGGTTCCGCGGCACTTGCCGCGTCCGCCTCCAGTTTCTATTGTATTTCCATCAGAATAGCCCTTCCGGGGCAAATATTGGAGACCGGCGTGGCCGTCATCGTACCTTTCGAAACTCCCGGCGCGTCGATCGAAGAGCTGGTTGCCCTTGTCGCCGGTGACATGGAGCGCGTCAACGCCACGATCCTGTCGCGGACCGGTTCTGACGTAACCATGATCCCGGAGGTCGCCAACCATCTGATCTCCTCCGGGGGCAAACGCCTGCGGCCGATGCTGACGCTCGCCATGGCGAACCTTGCCGGCTACACCGGCGACGGCCACATCAAGCTGGCGGCCTCCGTCGAGTTCATGCACACCGCCACCCTGCTCCATGACGACGTCGTGGACGAGAGCGAGATGCGCCGCGGCAAGCTGTCGGCGCGCATGCTCTGGGGCAACGAGGCGAGCGTGCTGGTCGGCGACTTCCTGCTCGGCCAGGCGTTCCGCATGATGGTCGAGGTCGGCTCGCTCCGCGCGCTTGACATTCTTTCCGCGGCGGCCGCCACCATCGCCGAGGGCGAGGTGATGCAGCTTGCGGCCGCCAAGAACACCGCGACCACCGAGGACGAATATCTCGCCGTGATCCGCGGCAAGACCGCCGAGCTGTTCGCCGCCGCCTGCGAGGTCGGCCCCGTGATCGCGAACCGCCCGAAGGCGGAACAGACCGCCTGCCGCTCGGTCGGCATGAATCTCGGCATCGCCTTCCAGCTCGTCGATGACGTGCTCGACTATGGCGGCAAGAGCGCCAAGCTCGGCAAGAACACCGGCGACGATTTCCGCGAGGGCAAGATCACGCTGCCGGTCGTGCTCGCCTTCCGCCGCGGCAACGACACCGAGCGCGCCTTCTGGATCAAGGCGCTGGAGCGCGGCGAGATCGGCGATTCCGACCTCGACCACGCCATCGGCCTGATGAACAAGCACCGCGCGCTCGAGGACACGCTGAGCCGCGCCCAGCACTACGGCGCAATGGCGGTGGACGCCCTGGCGCTGTTCCCGTCGTCGCCGATGAAGAGCGCGCTGGAGCAGGTCGTGGCGTTCTGCCTGGCGCGGTCGCATTAGCGGCCTGAGGGTCTTTCTGCTTCTGCTATCAACCCCGTCATCCTGAGGCGCGAGTGGCGCGATGCGAAGCATCGCGCCGGGAGCCTCGAAGGATGCACGGCCCGGGCCGTCGCCCTTCGAGGCTCGCCGAAGAGGCGAGCACCTCAGGGTGACGGTGTTCGATCAGTGCGCATTGCCCCCAGATCGTCATTGCGAGCGCAGCGAAGCAATCCAGAGTCCCTCCGCGGAAACGGTCTGGATTGCTTCGCTGCGCTCGCAACGACGGAGCAAGGCGCGCAAGCCCTGCTCGCCAATTCGCATTTTCAAATCACAGAGACAGGTTCGCAATCGCACAACTCGCCCGCGCGCGATGAAGCTGCTCACCTAGTAACTTGCATTTTGCAAGTTACTCTCCTATCCTCCCGCCATGCAGCCCAAATCCCCCTCCATCCTGGAATGCCCGGTCGGCCGCGCCGTGGAGACGGTCGGCGAATGGTGGAGCATTTTGATCCTGCGGGATGCGTTCCAGGGCGCGACGAAGTTCGACGAGTTCTCGCAAAATCTCGGGATCGCGCCGAACATCCTGTCGCGGCGCCTCGCCCATCTCACCGCGTCAGGCATGTTCGTCCGCCGCCGTTACAGCGAGCGGCCACCGCGTTACGAATATGTGCTGACGGACAAGGCGCGGGATTTCTTCCCCGTGGTCGCCGCGCTGCTCGCCTGGGGCAACAGGCATCTCGCACCGAAGGGTGAATCCATTCTGCTGGCGAGCCGGGCCGATCGTCGACCGTTCGACCCGGTCGTGGTCGATGCCGCCGACATGCAGCCGATCACGCTCGACAATGCGGTCATCATCGCTGGGCCGGGCGCCAGCCGCGGGATGCGCAAACGGCTCGCTTCGCTCAAGGCCATGAACCCGGCCATTGCGCCGGCTGGAGACTGACATGCGTCGTATCGTCGTGACGGGAATGGGCGCGGTGTCGCCGCTCGCCTGCGGTGTCGAGCTGTCCTGGCGCCGGCTGCTCGCCGGCCAAAGCGGGCTGCGTCCCCTGCCCGAATGGGCGCAGGCGCTCCCCGCACGCATCGCGGGCCTCGTGCCCGACAAGGCCGGCGATGCGGACGGCGGCTTCGATCCCGCGCAGGCCGCCGCGCCGAAAGACCAGCGCAAGATGGACCGCTTCATCCTGTTTGCGCTGCTCGCCACCGCCGAGGCGGTCGCGCAGGCCAAATGGACGCCGCAGGATGCGAGCGCGCTGGAACGGACCGCGACGGTCATCGGCTCCGGCGTCGGCGGCTTTCCGGCGATGGCGGAGGCGGTGCGCATCACCGAGCAGCGCGGCGTGCGCCGGCTCTCGCCATTCACGATCCCCTCGTTCCTCGCCAATCTCGCCGCCGGCCACGTCTCGATCAAATACGGCTACAAGGGACCGCTGGGAACGCCGGTCACGGCCTGCGCCGCCGGCGTCCAGGCGATCGGCGATGCCGCACGCATGATCCGCGCCGGCGAGGCCGACGTTGCGATCTGCGGCGGCGCGGAGGCCTGCATCGACATCGTCAGCCTCGGCGGCTTCGCCGCGGCGCGCGCGCTGTCGAGCTCCTTCAACGAGGAGCCGAGGCGCGCCTCGCGCCCGTTCGATCGCGACCGCGACGGCTTCGTCATGGGCGAAGGCGCCGGCATCCTGGTGATCGAGACGCTCGAGCATGCGCTGGCGCGCGGCGCGACACCGATCGCGGAGATCGTCGGATACGGCACGACGGCGGACGCCTACCACATGACGTCGGGGCCGCCCGATGGCGACGGCGCGCGCCGCGCCATGGAGATCGCACTGCGGCAGGCGCGGCTTGAGCCCGGCGAATTGCAGCATTTGAACGCGCATGCGACGTCGACGCCCGCCGGTGACGAAAGCGAGCTTGGCGCGATCGGCGCGCTGTTCGGCCGTAGCCGCAGCATCGCGGTGAGCGCGACCAAATCGGCCACCGGCCATCTGCTCGGCGCCGCCGGCGGGCTGGAGGCGATCTTCACCGTGCTCGCCTTGCGCGACCAGGTCGCGCCGCCGACGCTCAATTTCGAGAACCCCGACGCGAGCGCTGATGGCATCGACATCGTCTCAGGTAGCGCGCGGCCGATGCCGATGCGGCACGCCATCTCCAACGGATTTGGCTTCGGCGGGGTGAATGCCAGCGTGATCTTCCGCCGGATGGACTAAACGACGGGCCTTGCAATCGCCCCAAGCATCGCTACGACAGCAGGATGACCGACACGAATTTCTGGCTGTTCCTTGCCGCGGCGTCTCTCATTGCCGCCATTCCCGGCCCCGGCATTTTCTACGTCGCGGCGCGGACCTTGTCCGAGGGGCGCGGCAGCGGCTTTGCCTCGACCGCAGGCACGGCGCTGGGCGGGCTGGTTCATGTCGTCGCCGGCAGTCTCGGCATCTCCGCCATCATTCTCGCCAGCGCCGAGCTGTTTGGCGCCGTCAAATTCGTCGGCGCGCTCTATCTGGTCTGGCTCGGCATCAAGACGTTTCGTAGCGCCGGCCGCGCACTGTCACTGGAGAGCGAGCCCGTCGGCGACAGGCGCGCGTTCCGCGACGGCGTGCTGGTCGAGGCGCTGAACCCGAAGACCGCGGCGTTCTTCCTCGCCTTCATTCCGCAATTCCTCGATCCCATGGGATCGAACCCCACGCTGCAATTCATCGTGCTCGGCGCGATCTCGGTGACGCTGAACACGCTCGCCGATGTCGTCGTGGTGCTGATGGCGTCCGCGACGCGCACGCAACTGATCGGACGGCCGCACCTGATGCGGCGCCTCACCCAGGGCTCCGGCGTCTTCATCGCGGGCCTCGGACTCTCGCTCGCGCTGGCGCGGCGGCCGGCAAATGGCTAGCGCCCCGCAAAGCCGCTTCTATGAGTCGCACGGCCTGCGGCTGCACTATGCCGATTGGGGCAACGCGGGCGCGCCGCCCCTCATCCTGGTCCACGGCGGCCGCGATCATTGCCGCAGCTGGGACGTCATCGCCAGATCGCTGCAACCGTATTTTCACGTGCTGGCGCCCGACCTGCGCGGCCACGGCGATTCCGACTGGACCAAGGGCGGCAGCTACGCGCTGACGGAATATGTGTACGATCTCGCCCAGCTCGTCCGCGGCGTCGCAGCGCCCCAAGTGACTCTCGTCGGCCATTCGATGGGCGGCATGGTGAGCCTGATCTTTACAGGGTCGTTCCCCGAGCAGGTCGCGAAGCTGGTCGTGTTCGACGGCGTGACCATGTTGCCGGACGCGCCGAAGCCGCCGGCGCACGAGCGCATCGGCAAATGGGTCGGCCAGCTCGACAAGCTGCACGACCGCACGCCGCGCCGCTATTCGACCCTCGCGGATGCCGCAGCGCAGATGGTGCTTCACAACAGGCGGCTCTCCCGCGACCTCGCGCTGCATCTTGCAACGCACGGCGCGCGACGGAACGAGGACGGCACCTATAGCTGGAAGTTCGATCCCTACCAGCGCGCCTCTGCGCCGCACCGGCTCTGGCCGGACGATCACGTCGAACTCTGGTCGCGCATCGCCTGCCCGACGCTGTTGCTGAATGCCGGCGAAAGCTTTCTGGCGGGTGCCAGGGCCGCAGGCCTGGAGCGCTATTTCCCGCAGGCGCGTGTCGAGACCATCGCCGGCGCGGGGCACTGGCTGCAGCATGACAAGCCGCAGGAGGTGTTGGGTGAGATCCGAACATTTCTCGGGCTCGCCGAGGACGGCGCGGGTTAGTTCCACTGCCGCAGGGTGGGCAAAGCGAAGCGTGCCCACCACTTCGATCACGTCACTTGGATGCATGGTGGGCACGGCGCTATCGCGCCTTTGCCCACCCTACGGCAGTGTCGTCGGAGAAATACCTAAATTAGCTCAACGTCCCCGCATGCACCCACCAGCCGGGGTGATCGCGCCGGATCTTTTCCGCGGCAGCATGGGCCTCGGCCGGCGCGCCATAGATCGCAAAGCAGGTCGCGCCCGAGCCGGACATGCGGGCGAGCTTGACGCCCGCGGAATCGCGCAAGGCTTCCAGCACCTCGCCGATCACGGGCTCGATGCGCAGCGCAGGCGCTTCGAGATCGTTTGGGACACTGTCGAGGACTTCGACCCAGTCGGCAATCGAGGCGCCCTCCTCCGGCCAGGCCGGGGCTCCGAGCACGGAGGTGGCACCAACCAGCAGCTCGCCGTTGCGCAGGCCCAGCTCCTGGAACACATCCTTGGTGGCGACGGGCACGCGCGGATTGACCATCACGCAGGGCATGCTCGGCAGCGCCAGCGGCAGCAGCTGCTCGCCGACGCCGGTCATGTCGCAGGCGCGCGAATACAGGCACACCGGCACGTCGGCGCCGGTCGCGAGCGCGACCTTCTGGAGGCGGGGATCATCGAGCGACAGGTTGTTGAGTCGCGCCAGCAGCCGCAGCGCTGCCGCTGCATCCGCCGAGCCACCGCCGATGCCGGCCGCGACGGGCAGCACCTTGTCGAGCGCAAAGGCGCCCAGCTTCAGGTTCGGCACGGCCTCGGCGAGAAGCTTTGCGGCCTTGAACACGAGATTGTCGGACGTCTCGCCGCATGCTGCGGCCAGCGGTCCCGTGGTGGCTAGCTTCAGCTCGCCGCCCGGCTCCAGCGTGAGCCGGTCAGCGCAGTCGGCAAACGCCACCACGCTTTCGAGATCATGATAACCATCGGCACGACGGCCGACCACGCGAAGGCTCAGATTGACCTTCGCGCGCCCCTCTTCAATCAACGCCGGCATCGGCGACACGCCCCCAACTTCACTCAGCTTAGCCGCCCTTGCCGTCGTCCTTCTTCTTCTCCGCCTGCGCGGCCGAAGAGTTCGAATTGTCCTCGGTGAGGCCGTTGGCGATCTTGGCCTCGATCTTCGGAAGCTCATCCGGCTCGGGCTTGAGATCGCGGGCGTGCGACCACTGGAATTTGGCTTCCAGCGTGCGGCCGACGCGCCAATAGGCATCGCCAAGGTGATCGTTGATGGTGGGATCCTCGGGCTTGAGATCGATCGCGCGCTCGAGGTTCTTCACCGCCTCTTCGTAGTTGCCGATGCGGTAGTAAGCCCAGCCGAGCGAGTCGACGATGTAGCCGTCGTCGGGACGCTGCTCGACGGCGCGCTTGATCATCTTCATGCCTTCGTCGAGGTTCACGCCCTGGTCGATCCAGGAATAGCCGAGATAGTTGAGGACATGCGGCTGGTCGGGCTGCAGCTCGAGCGCCTTCTTCATGTCGGCTTCGGCCTTGGCCCACTGCTTGGAGCGCTCCTCGCAGATGCCGCGATAATAGTACCAGACGCTGTTGGCCTTGTCGTTGCCGGCCGGCAGCACGTCGACGCCCTGCGAATAGGTCGCGCCGCAGTCGCCGAACTTCTTGCGGCCGCGCTCGATGTTGCCGAGCGCCATGATGGCTTCGAGATCCTTGGAATCCTCTGACGTGACGCCCTTGAGGATCTTGATCGCCTCATCGGTGCGGTCGGCGGAATCCAGATCGATGGCGAGCTGGATCTGCGCGTTGCGCTTCAGCGGCGAGGTCGACGGCACGCGCTCATAGACCTTGATCGCCATCTGCGGCCGCTTCACCGATTCATAGAGATCGGCGAGCGAGAGCAGCGCCAGCGGATGGGTCGGCTGGAGGTAGAGCGAGAGCTGGAGATAGACCAGTGCCAGATCCTCGCCGCCGCGGCGGGTCAGCGTGGCGCCGATGCCGTAGAGGGCCTCGGCAGCGCCGGCCTGCGCGGAATCGACCAGCGGCGGCAGCTTCTTGCCGGCCTTGGTGTCGCGCAGCCCTTCCACGATCAGCGGATGGCGGGCGAGCTTCTTGTCGAAGGCCTGGTAGACGGTGGTCGCGGCGGCCGCATCCTTGTTGCGCGACAGCCAGCGCGCATAGGCCTCGGTGACGCGCAGCATGGAATCGTCGAGCTTGTAGGCGCGCTCGAAGCGCGTGCCGGCGTCCTTCTCCTTGCCGGCGAGTTCGAGGATCATGCCGGCGTGGAGATCCTTGAACAGCGGATACCATTCCGGACCGGCGAGCTTGTCGATGGTGGCGACAGCACCCTTGGAATCGCCGGCGCCATAGGCCGCCCAGCCCGACAGCAGCGTGGCGACGAGATCGGTGATGGGGCCGCGGATCGACTGGTTGATGTTGGTCTGCGCAGTCGCGTATTTCTTCATCTTGAGATCGTGCACACCGACGACGAGGCGCGCGACGCGGTTGGTCTTGTCGATGGTGAGGACACGCTCGGCGAGCTTGACCGCTTCGTCGATGTCGCCGTCGGCGACCGAGGAGATGAAGGCACGGTCGAGCAGCTCGTTGTTCTTCGGATCGGTGCGGAGCGCCGAGCGGTAGAATGCGGCGGCCGAGGTTGCGTCGCGCTCGACGCTGGCGTGGCGGGCGGCGAGATAGCTGCCGGAGGTCGTGAGCGACTTCAGATCGTTCCGGGTCGGAAACTGCGCCGCCGTATCGGACGGATGATCCGGCGTCTGCGCCAGGACCCTGCCGGGGACCGTCGCGATCGCTGTGCCCATGAGGGCGATGGCGGCGACAGTCCAGCGGTTGAAACGATTTGAAAGCATCGGGGCTCGCCTTGAGTTGGTAGTGCCTGGGTTTGCAGCAGAAAGCCGTCTCGCATGCGAACGCGGCCGGTGGCATCGGGACCCGGAACCGTCAGGTCGGACAATGCCGCTTTTGGCGGTTTACCGCAAGGATTCGGACCGGGCGATCGCCTCCGAACGCCCCAAATCGGACAAGAGCGCCCCAAGACGCCGCCACTATGGCCTTATCGTGGCCGCGACAGGTGGCCGCGGCCCGGTTCTCACGCGAACGTGCGGCAGATCACCCTTTGTGACCAGATCCGCGCTGATTGGCCCGCCCTACATCGCCTCGTAGTTCGGACCGCCGCCGCCCTCCGGCGGAACCCAGGTGATGTTGCCGTTGGGGTCCTTCACGTCGCAGGTTTTGCAGTGAACGCAGTTCTGGGCGTTGATCTGGTAGCGCGGGCTCGCCCCCTCCTCCACCCACTCGTAGACGCCGGCCGGGCAATAGCGATTCGAGGGACCGGCGAACACGTCGTGCTCGGAGGTCTTCTGGAGGTTCATGTCGGCAACCCGGAGATGGACCGGCTGGTCCTCCTCGTGATTGGTGTTGGACAGGAATACCGACGACAGCTTGTCGAACGAGATCTTGCCGTCCGGCTTCGGGTAGTTCCTCGGCGCGTGGCTCTTGGCCGGATCGAGCGTCGCGCGATCGGGCTTGGAATGCGACTGGGTACCGAACAGCGAGGCGCCGAACAGCGTGTTGCACCACATGTCGAGTCCGCCGAGCGCGACGCCGAGCACGGTGCCAAACTTCGACCACAGCGGTTTGACGTTGCGGACCAGAAAGAGGTCCTTGCCCACGGAGGAGGAACGCCACGCGTTCTCGTACTCGACGATCTCGTCATTGGCGCGATCGGCCGCAAGCGCTGCTGCGACATGCTCGGCGGCCAGCATGCCGGTGCCCATCGCATTGTGCACGCCCTTGATGCGCGGGACGTTGACGAAGCCGGCCGCGCAGCCGATCAGCGCGCCGCCGGGGAAGCTCAGTTTCGGCACTGACTGATAGCCGCCCTCGGTGATGGCGCGCGCGCCATAGGCGAGCCGCTTGCCGCCTTCGAAGGTGCCGCGGATCGACGGATGGGTCTTGAAGCGCTGGAACTCGTCGAACGGCGACAAATAGGGATCGTCGTAGTTCAGATGCACGACGAAGCCGACGGCGACGAGATTGTCGTCGTAGTGATAGAGGAACGAACCACCGCCGGTCTTCAGGTCGAGCGGCCAGCCGAATGAATGCTGGATCATACCCTTCTGGTGCTTGGCGGGATCGATCTGCCAGACTTCCTTCAACCCGATACCGAACTTCGCCGGCTCGCTCTTGGCGTCGAGCGCGAACTTCGCAATCAGCTGCTTGGTCAGGCTGCCTCGGGCGCCTTCGGCGAACAGCGTGTATTTTCCTAGCAATTCCATGCCGCGGGTAAAGGAGTCCTTCGGCTTGCCGTCGCGGCCGATGCCCATGTCGCCGGTGGCGATGCCCCTGACCTTGCCTTCCTCGTCATAGAGCACCTCGGCCGCGGCGAAGCCCGGATAGATCTCGACGCCGAGCGCCTCGGCCTTGCGCGCCAGCCAGCGGCAGACATTGCCGAGCGAACCGATGTAGCAGTGATGGTTGTCCATCAGGGGCGGCATCATGAAGTTCGGCAGCTTGATCGCGCCGCCGCCCGTCATCCAGTAGAAGCGGTCGTCCTTCACCTGCGTCTTCAGCGGACAGTCGGAATCCTCGCGCCAGTCGGGAACAAGCTTGTCGAGCCCGGCCGGATCGATCACGGCGCCGGAGAGAATATGCGCGCCGACCTCGGAGCCCTTCTCCACCACGACGACGTTGAGATCGGCGTTGAGCTGCTTCAGCCGGATCGCGGCCGACAGGCCCGAGGGGCCGGCGCCGACGATGACGACGTCGAATTCCATGGATTCGCGCGGGGGAAGTTCTTCGGTGCTCATCTGATCTCAGCCCTTGAGACGGTCCTCGGTCGTTTGCGCCCTCTTGTTTCCGATTTTTCCGGATAGGACAACCACGGAAATGCGTTCCGGTGGGATGCATGGCGCCCCAAACTGATATAAAAGTCTGACTTTCGCATGATCCCCGAACCCGCCCCCACCGTCCGAGAGCTTCTCGCCTTCTATCTGGAGGCCGGTGTCGACTGCGCGCTCGCGGAGGAGCCGATAGACCGCCTGGCGGAAATGGACGCCCCGCCGCCGGTCCCGCGCGCAGCAGCGCCGGTCGAGGCGCCGCGGCCGGTCGCCGCGCCCGCGGTGATCCGCGGCGAGGCCGCACCCGCGCCCGACGTCGCGATCGCCTCGGCACGCGAGGCTGCGCGCACCGCGCCGACGCTCGAGGCGCTACGCGAGCTGATGCAGGGCTTCGAGGGCTGCGCGCTGAAGCACACCGCAACAAGGCTGGTGTTCGCCGACGGCAATCCGCAGGCGCGCATCATGTTCGTCGGCGAGGCGCCGGGCCGCGACGAGGACATCGAGGGACTGCCCTTCGTCGGGCGCAGCGGCAAGCTGCTCGATCTGATGATAGGGGCCATAGGCCTCAACCGCACCACGGCCTACATCGCCAACGTGATTCCGTGGCGGCCGCCCGGCAACCGCACGCCGACGCCGCAGGAAACGCAAGTGTGCCTGCCCTTCATCCAGCGCCAGATCGAGCTGGTGAACCCCGACGTGCTGGTGACGCTCGGCAATCCCTCGACGCAGACGCTGCTCGGAACGCGCGAAGGCATCATGCGCACCCGCGGCCGCTGGTTCGACTACGAGACCGCTGGGCGCACCATCCGCGCGCTGCCGACCTTCCACCCGGCCTATCTGCTCCGCTCGCCGTCCTACAAGCGGCTGGCCTGGCAGGATCTGCGGGCGATCGCGAAGGTGCTGGGGCAAGGCACGGTGTAACCACACACACCGTCATTCCGGGGCTCGCGAAGCGAGAGCCCGGAATCCATCGAGCGGCAGAGTTGGTGGATGAATGGATTCCGGGTTCGCGGCTTTGCCGCGCCCCGGAATGACGGGTTAGGCCCCCTTCGGCCGCACGATGGCCCAGCCGATGCGCAGCAGCTGCTGGCGGCCGGTCACCAGCCATTCGAAGGCGCGCGGCACTTCCGGCACTATGCCGGGAAAGCGCTTGAGGATGTCCGGCGGCGGCGTGCCCGCGGTGTCGGCGGCGCGCCAGACCACGACGCCGCCGGTCTCGCTGAACTTGGCCTGATTGATCCACGGCGTGCGCGCGGGCTCGGCATCGATGAACAGATGTGGGCGGCCGGAGTGCAGCGCGATCAGGCTCGCAAGCTGGGTCTCGCCGGCCACCGCACGCAGGCGATGGTTGGTGCGGCGGGCAAAGCTGTCATCGAAAAAATCCGAGATCGCACGCGCCGGCATCGAGGTCGCGATCTCATTGGCGCCGGTCCAGGGCAGGAACAGGACGGCGAGCACGACGCCGGCGGCGGGCGCCACGACGGCGGCGGCCCACACCGTCCGCAGCATCCGCGCGCGGCGCATCGCGATGAGATCGCCGGCACCCACCGCCACGGCGAGCCCCGCCATCACCAGTACCACGCCGGCACCGCCGACGACGGACTCGAGCCCGAACAGGCCGGAGATCAGCACCGCACCGAGCGCCGGCGCCAGCGCGAAGAAATAGACGAAGTTGCGCGCCAGCGGCTCGACCGGCGGGCGGTAGATGATCGGCGCCTCCTCGCCCTTGGCGAGGAACAGGCCGGTGTTGAGGAAAGTCAGCGCCGGGATCGCCGCCGCGCCAAGCACGAGCCCGCCGAGCAGCCAGGCCGCGTGGATCGCGCGGGCGCTCAGCTCGGCGACCGCAGGCAGGGCCGGCAGGACCAGCGTCTCGGCGCGCATCAGCCAGACCGCATAGGGCAGCGCGAGCACGGCGACAACGATCAGCGCGAACAGCGGATCGAGCGCGAGCAGCGTGCGGCGGCCGCCGGCGGTCGCAAACGCGAAGACGACGAGCAGCAGGAGCAGGAAGACCGCCGCGGGCGTCGTCAGCAGCAAGAGCCCGGCCTCGATCGACCAGGCGAACCAGGCGTTGCCGCGGCGCTGGCCGATGATCTGCCAGGAATGCAGCAGCAGCAGCGCCCACAGCGGCCGCGCCAGCACCAGCGGGCCGAAATCGAGCGCGGGCGAGGAGAAGGCCAGCACCGTCATCGTCAGCAGCACGGCCAGCACCGCCTGCTGCGAGCCGACCACGGCGCGGGAGAGATGGTAGAGCGCGATGAAGGTCGCGATCTCGCAGACCTCGGCCAGCACATAGACGCCGAACATGTGGCCGCCCGCGGCGCGATAGGCGATGTCGGCGAGCCAGACCGGCAGCGGCGGGCCGAGATCGGTGCCGACCTGGTATTCCCTGCCGAAGGCCAGGAGGGTCGCAAGGGTGCCGGGCGGGCTGCGATAGAACGCCAGCGCCACGAACAGCCACATCGCGGCCTGGAGCAGCACGACGATCCACACGATCAGCCGCGGCCGGGCGCGAATGAGCTCGATGACCAGGGAGGTAAACCGCATGCAACGCCCGAAAGATGCAGCCAACCCGTCCAGCCGGCCCTATTCGCTCACGAGTGTTTTGATAAA
This sequence comes from Bradyrhizobium sp. USDA 3311, assembly GCF_054062495.1. Classification (NCBI taxonomy): domain Bacteria; kingdom Pseudomonadati; phylum Pseudomonadota; class Alphaproteobacteria; order Hyphomicrobiales; family Nitrobacteraceae; genus Bradyrhizobium; species Bradyrhizobium sp. USDA 3311. The sequence continues at coordinate 8,348,005 of NZ_JBSSFI010000001.1, forward strand.
GGGCGCTACGCGTTGTGGCAACGACCGTCTGCTCGTCATGCCCGGGCTTGTCCCGGGCATCCACGTTCTTCGTACCTCGGCAAAGACGTGGATGGCCGAGACATAGGCGAGCGGAAGCGACGCCATTCTTCGGACGGCTAGGCCCGGCCATGACGATGTGGAGGTTGCGGGACTAAACCCTAGAGATTCGCCGACGCGTCGATCTCAACGCTTGCTTCCACCTGCACCTCGACCTCGGTCGCCGCGAACAAGTCGCGCACCGGCTCGGCTGTCCAGGGCATGTGCTTGGCGCGGGCGGCGGCGACGGGGGCGAAGAAGCTGCGGTGGTGGACGGTCGGGCCGAGGCGGTTCAGCGCGTCGAGATGCTCGGGGACGCCGTAGCCCTTGTGCTGCTCGAAGCCGTAGCCCGGGCAGTCCTGCGCCAGCGCGCACATCAGCCGGTCGCGCGTCACCTTGGCGACAATGGACGCCGCCGCGATCGACAGGACGATGCCGTCGCCGCCGATCACGGCCTCGCAGTCGCATGCCGTATCGAGCCGGTCGCGGCCGTCGACGAAGACGTGGCGGGGCGCCTCGGGCAGCGCCACCACGGCGCGCTTCAGCGCCCACAGCGAGGCGCGCAGGATGTTGTCGCGGTCGATCCGCGCGGGCGAGGCGACCGCGACCGAGACCTGCGCGGTGGCGCAGATCTTGTCGAACAGCTTTTCGCGCTGCTCCGCCGTCAGGCGCTTGGAATCGTCGATGCCACGGGGAATGCGGTCGGGGTCGAGAATCACTGCGGCCGCCACCACGGGACCTGCGAGCGGCCCGCGGCCGGCCTCGTCGCAGCCCGCAACCGGCCAGATGCCGCGCTTGATCAGCGCGCGCTCGCGGCGGAAGCTCGCCTTGACGGGCGCGGCCTCCTTTACAGCAGCCTTCTTTGGCGCGTCCTTGGCCGGTCTTTTGGCGGATTTATCCCGAATCATGGCGGGGATCGTGCGCAAGCGGCCCTGCTTGCGCAACCGGGAACCCCTCGCAATTCCCGTTATTCAGGCGAGCCGCCTACTCGGCCAGATGCACCCGCCGGTCCTCACCGACCTCGATGCCCGGCGCGACCACGACCTCCCAGGGATGGCCGTCGGGGTCGGCGAAATAGCCGGAATAACCGCCATAGTCGGTCTCGTGCGCCGCTTTCAGCAGCGCGGCGCCCTTGTCGACAGCGAAGGCCAGCACCGCATCGACCTCCTCGCGCGTGGCGCAGTTCCAGGCGAGCGTGATGCCGCGGAAGGTCGTCGCCTGGGCTTATCCGGCAAGGCCGCGTCGGCCGCGAGCTGGTCCCAGTGAAACAGGGCAAGCACCGGACCGCCGGTATCGTAGAAGGCGACGGCCTCGCCGGTCGCCTTCAGCCGGCGCGAAAAGCCCAGCGCATCATAGAACGCGATGCTGGCGCGAATGTCGCTCACACCCAGCGTGATGACCGTGAGCCGCGGCACCGGGGGCGGCAGTTCCTTACTCATGACACACCTCGTTCGCCTCGGCTCCTAGAACAGGCTGAGCTGATCGCCGTTCCGCTTCGGCCGCGCGAAGTGATCCATCGTCAGTTTTGCGCGACGCTTGTTGAGCCCCAGCCTGTCGCAGGCGATCTCGAAGCGGCGGCCGATGGTCCAGGCCATCGGGCCGGTGCCCTTCATGCGCTCGCCCCATTTCGCGTCGTAGTCGCGGCCGCCGCGCATGTCGCGGATCAGCGTGAAGACGTGGCGATAGCGGTCCGGATAGTTCGCCATCAGCCATTCGCGGAAGAGGTCGCGCACCTCCAGCGGCAGCCGCAGCAGCACGTAGGAGGCTTCCTTGACGCCGGCATGGGCGGCCGCATCGAGAATTCGCTCGATCTCGGAATCGTTCAGCGCGGGAATCACTGGCGCGACCATCACGGTGGTGGGAATGCCGGCATCGGAGAGCTGCTTCAGCGCCTCCAGCCGCTTCGGCGGCGTCGAGGCCCGCGGCTCCATGGTGCGCGCCAGCTTTGGATCGAGCGAAGTCACCGAGATCGCGACCTTGGCGAGGTTGCGCTTGGCCATGCGCGAGAGAATGTCGATGTCACGCACCACCAGCGCCGATTTGGTGACGATGCCGACGGGATGACCAGCGCGCTCCAGCACCTCCAGGATGCCGCGCATGATTTTTCGCTCGCGCTCGATCGGCTGATAGGGATCGGTGTTGGTGCCGATCGCGATCATCCGCGGCTCATAGCCTGCTGCTGCGAGCTCCTTCTCGAGCAGCGCCGGGGCCTCCGGCTTGACGAACAGTTTGGACTCGAAGTCGAGCCCGGGCGACAGGCCGAGATAGGCATGGGTCGGCCGCGCGAAACAGTAGACGCAGCCGTGCTCGCAGCCGCGATAGGGGTTGATCGAGCGGTCGAAGCCGATATCGGGGGAATCGTTGCGGGTGATCACCTTGCGCGAGGTGTCGACCGCGACCGTGGTCTTGAATGGCGGCAGCTCTTCCAGGCTCTGCCAGCCGTCGTCGAAGGCGACGCGCGCCTCGGCCTCATAGCGGCCGCTGGCGTTGGACTGCGCGCCCCGCCCCCGCCTGCGCTGCTTGTCGATGGCGACAGCGAGCTCGGGGAAATCAGAAGGCGCACCCGCCGGCTCGGAGGGCGCCGTGACCGGCGGGTGCTTGAGAGCATGAGAGGATGCTGGACTCATGAAGCCAAGATAGCACGCCAAAGGAACAAATCAAGAACAAGAACAAAAAACGTGAAAACAACCCCATGCACAGTAGAGGCGCCCAAACTTCGGGCGCCTGCCTTTGACCTCACGCAACATCGCCGTCACCACGATCTCGTTTGATGCCGCGAAGGATCGATCGCGCCGGAACTCGGTTGGTGACGATCCCGGGTGAAGGTCGGCAGGAACATGACAAATCAACAACAATCGGCCGCCGCGAGCAGCGACCTCGATCTCCTTGATCGCTACTGGCGCGCCGCCAACTACCTCTCCGTCGGGCAGATCTACCTGCTCGACAACCCCCTGCTGCGCGAACCGCTGCGGGCCGAGCACATCAAGCCGCGTTTGCTCGGCCATTGGGGCACGACGCCCGGCTTGAACTTCATCTACGCCCATCTCAACCGCGTCATCCGCGCGCTGGACCTCAACGTGCTCTATGTCTGCGGTCCCGGCCATGGCGGCCCGGGCATGGTCGCCAACACTTATCTCGAAGGCAGCTACAGCGAGATCTATCCTAACATCGCGCGCGATGCGGACGGATTGCGCAAGCTGTTCCGGCAGTTCTCCTTCCCCGGCGGCATCCCGAGCCACGCCGCGCCGGAGACGCCCGGCTCGATCCACGAAGGCGGCGAGCTCGGCTACGCGCTGGTGCACGCCTATGGCGCGGCGCTGGACAATCCCGACCTGGTCGTCGCCTGCGTCGTCGGCGACGGCGAGGCCGAAACCGGCCCGCTCGCGGCGTCCTGGCACTCCAACAAGTTCCTGAACCCGGCGCATGACGGCGCGGTACTGCCGATCCTGCACCTGAACGGCTACAAGATTGCCAACCCGACCGTGCTCGGACGAATGTCTGACAGCGAGATCCGCGATCTGTTCCGCGGGTTCGGCCACGAGCCCCTGTTCGTCGAGGGCGACGATCCCAAATTGATGCACCGGATCATGGCGGATGCGCTCGACGTCGCATTCGCCAGCATCCGCTCGATCCAGCAGCACGCCCGCGACGGGCGCAAAAACGTCGAGCGGCCACGCTGGCCGATGATCGTGCTGCGCAGCCCGAAGGGCTGGACCGGTCCGAAGGAAGTCGACGGCAAGAAGGTCGAAGGTTTTTGGCGCGCGCATCAGGTGCCGGTCGCAAGCTGCCGCGAGAACCCTGCGCATCTGAAGGTGCTCGAAGACTGGATGCGCAGCTACGAGCCGGAGAAACTGTTCGACGCGAGCGGCGCGCTCGTCCCCGAGCTCCAGGCGCTGGCACCCGAGGGCAATCGCCGCATGGGCGCCAATCCGCATGCCAATGGCGGGTTGCTGAAGAAGGAGCTGAAGCTGCCGGACTTCCGCAGCTTTGCCGTCGAAGTGCCGCAGCCCGGCGCCGTCACGGGAGAAGCGACGCGCGAGCTCGGCAAATTTTTGCGCGACGTCATCCGCCTCAATGCGCAAGAGCGCAACTTTCGCATCATGGGTCCGGACGAGACGGCGTCAAACCGGCTAGATGCGGTGTTCGAGACGACCGAACGTGTCTGGATGGAGCCGATCGAGCCTTACGACGTGCATCTTGCGCAGGACGGACGCGTGATGGAGGTGTTGAGCGAGCATCTCTGCCAGGGCTGGTTGGAGGGCTATCTGCTCACCGGACGCCACGGCTTCTTCTCCTGCTACGAGGCCTTCATCCACATCGTGGATTCCATGTTCAACCAGCACGCCAAATGGCTGAAGGTGACGCGGCACCTGCCGTGGCGGCGGCCGATCGCCTCGCTGAACTATCTGTTGACCTCGCATGTCTGGCGCCAGGACCATAACGGCTTCAGCCATCAGGATCCCGGCTTCGTCGACCTCGTCGCCAACAAGAAGGCCGACATCGTTCGCATCTACTTCCCGCCTGACGCCAACACGCTGCTGTGGATCGCCGATCATTGCCTGCGGACGTACAACCGCATCAACGTGATCGTCGCCGGCAAGCAGCCGGCGCCGCAATGGCTGTCGATGCAGGACGCCGCCACGCATTGCGATGTCGGCATCGGCATCTGGAGCTGGGCGGGCACGGAAGACGCGGGCGGCGAGCCCGATGTGGTGATGGCCTGTGCCGGCGACGTGCCGACATTGGAGACGCTTGCCGCCGTCGACCTGCTGCGCAAGGCGCTGCCGGATCTGAAAATCCGCGTCGTCAACGTCGTCGACCTGATGACGCTGCAGCCGCAGGACCAGCATCCGCACGGCCTGTCCGACCGCGACTTCGACAGCCTGTTCACGCGCGACAAGCCGGTGATCTTCGCCTATCACGGCTATCCCCATCTGATCCACCGGCTGACCTATAACCGCACCAACCATGCCGGCCTGCATGTGCGCGGCTTCGCCGAGGAAGGCACCACGACGACGCCGTTCGACATGGTCGTGCTCAACGAGCTCGACCGCTACCACCTTGCGATCGAGGCGATCGAACGCGTGCCGGGTCTTGCGACCAGGGCCGCGCAGGTGAAGCAGCGGCTCCGCGACAAGCTGATCGAGCACTCACGTTACGTGCGCGAGCACGGCGAGGACATGCCCGAGATCCGCGACTGGGTCTGGCCGGGCAAGCCGGGCTGACGCCATGCCGGCGCCAGAGGCGGTTCTCGTCCTCAACTCGGGCTCGTCGAGCATCAAGTTCGGCCTGTTCGATATCTCGACAGCAGAGCCCGCGCTGCTCTGCAAGGGCCTGCTCGACGAGCACGAGGCCAGGCCCCGGCTCGTCGTGAAAGGCGCTGCGGGCGAAGACCTGTTCGAGAAGCGGCGGGACGAGGCCGATGCCGACGGCGGCCACCTGTTCGCCGACGCGCTCGCCTTCATCGACGACCGGTTCGGCCAAGACAGCTTGCGCGCAGTCGGCCACCGTATCGTCCACGGCGGGCCGGATCATTCAGGCCCGGTCGAATTGACGGACGATATCACCGCGAAGCTGGAGGCCCTGACGCCGCTGGCGCCGCTGCACCAGCCGCGCTGCCTCGCGCCGGTCCGCACCCTCTCCGCGATCCGTCCCGCGCTGACCCAGATCGCCTGCTTCGACACCGCCTTCCATCACGGACTTGCACCGCCTGCGAGCCGCTTTGCGATTCCGAGGCGCTATGAAGAGCGCGGCGTCAGGCGCTACGGCTTTCACGGGCTGTCGTTCGAATATGTCGCGGGCCGCCTCGCCGGAATCGCGCCGCAGCTCGTTGCGAAGCGCACCGTCATCGCGCATCTCGGCAATGGCGCAAGTCTCTGCGCACTCCGCAACGGCCGCAGCGTCGACACCACGATGGGACTGACGCCGCTCGACGGCCTCGTGATGGGCACGCGAAGCGGCACGATCGACCCCGGCGTGCTGCTCTATCTGCAGCAGCACGAGGGGATGTCGGTCGAAGACGTCCAGCACCTGCTCTATCACGAGTCGGGCCTGCTCGGCGTCTCCGGCATGTCCGCGGACATGCGCACGCTGCTTGCGAGCCGCGAGGCTGCGGCACGGGACGCGATCGATCTCTTCACCTTCCGTGCGGCGCAGGAGATCGCGATGATGGCGACCACGCTTCAGGGGCTGGACTGTCTGGTCTTCACTGGCGGCATCGGCGAGCATGCCAGCGAGATCCGCAGCGCGATCGGCGAGCGTCTCGCCTGGCTCGGCGTCCGCATCGATGCAGCGGCGAATGACGAGGGACGCGAGCGGATCGGCGCCGGCGACAGTGCGGTGGACATTTTCATCATTCCCACCAACGAAGAGATCGCGATCGCGCGCCATTGCGCCGCGCTGCTGCGCGAACGACACGCTGCGTGACGGTTTTATGAATGATCTGACGCAATGAGGCCGTCGCAACTTCGCGGCATAAGGACGGCATCAACCGTTGCGCGGACAGACCATGAAAACCCAGATCATCGAAGAACTCGGACAGGGCGACATCCTGTTGCCCGCGCTGGTGGCGGAAGGGCTTGCCGCCAATGACCGCATCAAGGTGCGGATGAGCGCGCTCCAGGCGGCGGCTCGGCATGCGCAAGACCCCGATCGTCCCGCCAGCGAGCTTGCGGTCGAGAGTCACGCCGCCGGGCATTGCACCGGCCGCAATCGCAACCCTGATCGGCGGCGCCCATCTGGTCGGACCGTCCCGGCTCGCGGCGCCGAACCTCGCCAAGCTGATGAAGGAGATCCTAGACGACGCTGCAGCCATGATCCGCGCCGTCAGCGCCGGCGCACCGCCGGACGGCGACAAGGCGAACGCGCGGCTGACGGCCGTCCGAAGCGCGGGCCTGCTCGATGCCACCAACGAAATCGATCTTTCCCGCATTGCCCGTCTGACCGGAGTTGCCGAGGCGTCCGGCGACAGCCTCCATCGGCTGGTGATGGATCTGCACAAGGCGCTGAACAAGCTTGCGGCGAACTGTTCGGAGGAAACGCTCGACGGTGCCCATGTGTTCGGTCTGCACGGCGAAGATCGCGGCGCGGTGGAGGCCTTCATGAAGGGCCTGAACCAGACGCGGAGGCTGAAGTTCAACCACCCTGGTCTCGACACCATGGCGACCCGCTCGGGCGGCCGGCTGCTGATCCAGAACGACATCGGCACCACGGACGCCCATGTCGTGGTGATCGCGGTCAAGAAGAACGCGGTCACTGTCACCTACACCGACGTACACCTGGCGCGGGCAAAATTCTTCATCTCGCTGTTCGACAAGTTCGAGGCGAGTTGGAGCGGGCTCGACCGCCACACCGCCGCGGGCCTCGGCGAAGACAATTCATTCTATCTCGTCACCGGCCAGCATCAGCCGGCTCACGCCGCGGATCGCAACGAATTCCTCGCAGCCGTGGGCGCCGCGCTGGTGTTCCTGATCGACTGGAACAAGGCGCGCAAGCTGCTGCGGACCTGGGTTGCCAAGGACGACGCCACACGAATCCTGGAATGGGCGGCGCGACAGCGGATCGGCCATCGCGGCTTTCTCGAGCTCGGCGGCAACGAGCTGTTGGGGTCGGCGGTGCGCAACGCCGCCCCCGCGCGCATCGGCTTCGGCGAGCGGCTCGACCAGGCGCTCGGCCGCGCCGCCGCGATCGATTTTCTGAAGGCGGCACTGCGCGCCTCCACCGAGGCGCTGCTCGCAGGTCGCTCCGTCAGGACGGTCCGCGACCAGATCGAAGCCGACCTGGTGCGGCATCTGGAGCGCGTTGACGGCACCCTGCTCGCCGCGGTGCTGCGCCAGATCGGGCTTGCCCATGATCTCGTTGCGGCGATCTCCCGCCATATTGCGACGCTTCGGGCCGGTCAGCCGGCCGATCGCAAGCTGCTGGCGGTACGCTGCGGCGCGATCGAACAGAAGGCCGATCGCATTGCGCTCGAAACGCGGAAGGAAGTCGACCGGCTCAACGCCCGGCCAACGATCGCCCAGTTGATCGATCGCGCCGAAGAGGCCGTCGACGAACTGGAGCAGGCGGCCTTCATCGCCTCGCTGATGCCGGAGCGAACCGATCCGTCGCTGCTGGCCGCACTCGCCGAACTCTGTGCGGTGGCGATGACCGCGACCGAGGTCGCGGCCAGCGGCGTCGCCGCGGCCACCGACGTGCCGGAAGGGCGGCGCGCCGATTCCGAGGATGCGCTGTCCGCCGTGAGCCGCCTGATCGATACCGAACATGCCGCGGACGGCCACGAGCGTGCGACGACCGCGCTGGTCTTCGGCGGCGGCTTCGACGTCGCGACCTCGCTCTCGGTGCTCGAGCTTGCCCGCGCCATCGAGCGCGCCACCGACCGTTTCGCCGGCTTCGGGCATCTGTTGCGCCGGCACATCATGATCGATCTCGCAGCCTAGGGGGAAGCACCATGCATATCGTGCGTATCGGCGCCGAGGCGACCGAATTGCGTCCCGCCGAGGAGATCGGCGCCAAGGCCGCCAACCTCGCCCGGATGGCGGCGCTGGGCCTGCCGGTGCCGCCGGCTTTCGTGCTGCCGGTCAAGCTCTGCGCCGACATCGTCGCAGGGCACGCGCATGCGGAGCGTCATCTGAGCGACGGGCTCAAGGAAGGAATTGCCTTCCTGGAGAGCGCGACCGGAAGGCGGTTCGGCGACCGGCGGCTGCCGCTGCTGGTCTCGGTGCGCTCGGGCGCCGCCCGATCGATGCCGGGCATGCTCGACACCGTGCTCAATGTCGGCTGCACGTCGGATGCCGTGCACGGCCTGATCCGTGCGACCGGCCGGCCGCGGCTCGCCTGGGACTGCCGGCGGCGCTTCCTGGAGAGTTTTGGCGAGACGGTGCTCGGGCTGGACGCCGCCGCATTCGCGGCCCGCATCTCGGAACTGGTCGAGGCCGAAGGTGCCGAGAACGATCGCGCGCTCGACAGCGAAGCGCTGGAGCGGCTTGCCGGCGACGAACAGGCGCTGGTCGAGGATCACGCCGATGGGTGGCTCGAGGATGCGGTCGCGCAGCTCGAGGCCGCGGCGCAAGCCGTCTACCGGTCCTGGACGAGCGAGCGGGCGAAGACCTATCGGAAACTCCAGCAACTCGAAGGGCTCCAGGGCACCGCCGTCACGGTGCAGGCGATGGTGTTCGGCAATGGCGGGCTGACATCGGGTGCCGGCGTGGCCTTCTCGCGCGATCCTTCGACCGGCGCACCGCGCCCGATGATCGATCTCGTGCTCGATGCGCAGGGCGAGGACGTCGTGTCCGGGCGCCGCTCCCCCGACGCCGAGGATGCGATCGTGCGCGCACTGCCGCGGACCGAGGCCGAGCTTGGCGATATCCTGAAGCGGCTCGAGCGTGAATTTTGCGACGTGCAGGACGTCGAGTTCACCGTCGAGGATGGCAGGCTGTGGATCCTCCAGACGCGCGCGGCCAAGCGAACGCCGCGTGCGGCGGTCAGGATCGCGATCGACCTCGTGCATGAGGGGCTGATCACGCAGCACGAGGCGCTGGAGCGGATCGCCGGGATCGACCTCGCCTCGCTCGCCGAGACCGCACTGGTCTGCGCGGGCGAGCCGGCGGCGATCGGCATCGGCGCGTCCGGGGGCATCGGCGTCGGCCGCGCGGTCTTCGACGCCGAAAGCGCCCAGCGCCTGTCGGCCACAGGCGATCCGGTCATCCTGCTGCGTCCCGATACCAGCACCGCGGACGTCGCAGGCTTCGCGGTGGCGGCCGGCATCGTCACGGCGGTCGGCGCGCGGACCTCGCATGCGGCGCTGGTGGCGCGGCAGATGGGCAAGCCCTGCGTGGTCGGCTGTCACGCGCTGAAGATCGATCCTGTCGCGCGGCAGGCCCAGCTTGCCGACGCGACATTGTCGGAGGGCGACTGGATCACGATCGAGGGCGATGCGGGACAACTCTATCTCGGACGCTGCCGCACGGTGGAGACGCGCCCCGATGCCGAACTCGCGGAGATCGCGAAATGGCAATCGCAGGCCGGCGACCTCGATCCGCCGGCACGCGCCGCCGCGGCTCAGTGAATGCCGGCGAAGATCTGGATACACCCGATCGCGACCTCGATCAGGATCAGCACCACCACGGCGATCTCGAGACGCAACGAGCGCTCGGTGTCGATGATGTCGGTCAGCGCATTGGCCGTCTCGGACACGGCGGTGAGCTTGCGCTCGAGCGTGTCGAGGCGCTCCTTCAATTCGTACTCGTCTTCGAGGCGGGCATAGAGCCGGTCGAGCTCGGGCTTCTCCCAGAGCACGTCGGGCTTCTCGGCGACGGCGACGCGGCCGGCGACGCGCTGCTGCACCAGCAGCGCGTTGCCGATCAGTTGCAGAATGGCCCTGCGCCGGCGCGGCGTGCGGCCGCGCTCGGCGAGCTCGCGCGCGAACGGCTCGATGACGTCGAACACGGCCGCGACACGCCGTTCGTCGCGCGCCAGCGACGTGCTCTTGGCGAGCGCGTCGGCAACCAGAAGCAACCGGTCGTCGGAGAATTTGGCGAGGCAAATCGGCCCGCCCGGCTGGATCACCTCGGCGTTCTCGTCGTTGCAGAGCTGCGCCTGCGCGGTCTCTTCCTCATAGGGGCTGAGCTCGCCGATCACGCGCGGCTTCAGGCTGTCGATCAGCACCTTCTCCTCCGAAGGCAACAGGCCGATCAGCACCACGACGCCGTAGCGGAAGATCACGGCAAGGCCGGCATGGACGCGGAAGGCGGCCGGCGTCGACGACACCAGCGCGCCGAGCTCGAGGCCCGAAGCATTGATGCGGTCGCCCAGCATCAGCGCCCGGATCCGCAAGGTCGGCGCGGCGGCCGGCCTGGGAGATGTCGACGGCGCGCTAACAGCAAGTTGATCGGCAGTCATACGAAGCCCTCTTCAGCACAATGGATTGCCTGCTTTTCCCGTTCCCGGGCGTCGTTCCACTCGCATCCTCCTCTCGTAGGATTGCGATCCGCCTGCGTGGCGCGCAATATCGGAACGAAACTCCGGGTTAATACGGTCAAGACAAAGCTGCGCCGAAATATTCAGCAACATTGCCGTCCCGCGCGGGACATCTTTGGATGCGATGGCTCTGGCAGTTTACCATCGAACGGCGGAGCCCCGCCGAAAAGTTGCACTCGGCATTGCCGCGTGTTTATGACAACATCATAACAAGTTACGCTTCTCCCGAAGTGCGGACATCGAAGCCTCAACCATGCTGAGCGTCATCATTCCGACCGAGGGCGTCGAGCAGACGGCGGTCGCAACTCTGGCCGCGCTGGTCCCCGGCGCCGCCGCGGGCATCGTCCGGGAAGTGCTCCTGGTCGACGGCACCCGCAACGGCGTCATCGAGCGCGTGGCCGACGTCGCCGGCTGCCGTTTCATCGGCTTCGAGGGATCCTCGCAGGGCGCGGCGCTGGCCGCCGGTGCGCTCCAGGCCCGGTCGGCCTGGCTGATGTTCCTGCCCGCAGGCGCGGTGCTGGAAACCGGCTGGATCGAGGAGACCACCCAATTCATCCAGGCCGTCGCGAGCAGCGGCCGGGACCGTGCGGCGGTGTTCCGCTACGCCCGCTCGCCCTACGCCGACACCGGATTCCGCGACATGCTCCGCGCCGTGGCCCGCAAGCTGGTCGGCCCGCTCGGCGATCAGGGACTTTTGATCGCGCGTGACCATTACGACCGGATCGGCGGCTACCCGCCCCAAGCCCGCCGCTCCGAGGCGCGGCTGCTGCGCCGGCTCGGCCGCTCGTCCCGGACCATGCTGCGCAGCCGGATCGTCATGGTCGGCTGAAGCCACTTTTTTATACTCACTCTTGATACTTGCCAAAGTCAAATAATTGTTTGACAATGGCAAGTGTTGAGGTGACCCATGCCATCAAGCCCTCTGCCATCAAGCTCGTCGTCATCAAGCGCTGCGGCCGGACAGGTCGCCGACGACCAGGTTCAGGCGGTCCGCGCCTTCAACCGCTTCTACACCCACAAGCTCGGCGTTCTCGACCAGCAGCTCCTGAAGAGCCCGTTCTCGCTGAGCGAGGCCCGCGTGCTCTACGAGCTCGCCCATGGAGGCGAGCAATCGGCCAAGGAGATCGGCATCGCGCTCGGGCTCGACGCCGGCTATCTCAGCCGCATCGTGCAGAATTTCGACGAGAGCGGCCTGATCGCGCGCAAGCCGCTTGCCAGCGACCGCCGGCAGGTTCAGCTCAGCCTGACCGCAAAGGGCCGCCAGGCCTTCGCCAAGCTGGAGCGCTCGTCCCAGGAGGACGTCGCCGCGATGCTGCGGCCGCTGCCGGACGAGGAGCGCAGGCGGCTCACCGGAGCGATGGAGACGATCGAGCGGCTGCTCGCTTTGCCACGCGCGCCGGCGCCGCGCGCGATCCTGCGCGATCCCCGCCCCGGCGACATGGGCTGGGTGGTGCAGAGCCACGGCGCGCTCTATGCCGGCGAATACGGCTTCGATTCCGGCTTCGAGGCGCTGGTGGCCGAGATCGTCGCCAAATACATGACCTCCTACGATGCCTCGCGCGAGCGCTGCTGGATCGCCGACATCGAGGGCCGCCCGGTCGGCTCGGTGTTCCTGGTGAAGGCCAGCGACGACGTCGCCAAGCTGCGGCTGCTGCTGCTCGACCCCGCCGCACGCGGGCAGGGTCTCGGCCAGCGGCTGGTCGCCGAATGCGTCTCGTTCGCACGGGCCTGCGGCTATCGGCGGATGACACTGTGGACGCAGAGCAATCTCACAGCCGCGCGAAAGATCTATCAGGATGCCGGCTTCAAGCTGGTCGCCACCGAGCCGCACCGCAGCTTCGGCCAGAACCTCGTCGGCGAAACCTGGGAGCGCGATCTCTGATGCACCAGCGGCACCAATCCGCGCACCGCATCACCGGAGAGCTCGTCGATCTCTACAAGCGCCGGGCGCGACGCCTGCACGCGGAGGCGTGCCGGCAGATGTGGCTGATGGTGTGGAGTTCGCTGACCAACAAATTCTAGTCGAGAACGAGTGTCGCAAAGAGCGAGATGCGCATCGCTGTGCCCTCGCCCCTTGTGTCTCCACGAGCACAGGTCTCCGCGGAGGGAACCCCTCATCCGGCGCTTCGCGCCACCTTCTCCCACAAGGGGGAGAAGGGAAGAAAGCGTCAACGCCGGCAACTACACCGTCGCGCCTTGCGCCTTCGGCCGGCGCAGATGCTCGTCGAGGCGCGGCATGATCTCGACGAAATTGCAGGGGCGCGTGCGGTAGTCGAGCTGAGCGGCGAGAATGCCGTCCCAGCCGTCGCGGCAGGCGCCGGGAGAGCCGGGCAGGCAGAAGATGTAGGTTGCCCCGGCAACGCCCGCGGTGGCGCGGCTCTGGATCGTCGAGGTGCCGATCTTGGCGTGGCTCAGCATGTGGAATGCGATCGAGAAACCGTCCATGCGTTTCTCGAACAAGGGCTCGATCGCCTCCGGCGTGACGTCGCGCCCGGTGAAGCCGGTGCCGCCGGTGGTGATGACGACGTCGACGCCGCGATCTGCAATCCAGCGGCGGATGACGGCGCGGATCGCCTCGACGTCGTCGGTGACGATCTCGCGCGCGGCAAGATGATGGCCCGCGCCGGTGAGGCGGTCGGCCAGCGTCTGGCCGGACTTGTCGTCGGCGAGCGCGCGCGTGTCGGAGACGGTCAGCACCGCGATGTTGAGCGGGATGAACTGTTTTGCTTCGTCGATCGAGGCCACGACTTCACTCCTGTTTCCCCGGCCACCGCCGTCATCCCCGGACGAACGCATTTGCGTTCGCTCGGGAGATGCGCGCTCGTGCGGCGCAAGCGCACCGCAAGGGCGCACCTCGAAGGATGGGCCGGGAGCTCGCCATCCTTCGAGGCTCGCCGAAGAGGCGAGCACCTCAGGATGACGCCACTACTCCTGCATTCCCGGATGCGCAATTGGGCATCATAGTTCGTGCTGCGCTACGTCCGGGGCACGAAGTCCAGTGTACTACGACCCGCCGCCGAACGTGTTGCAGGCCTGGACCGTGCCCTGCTGGTAGCCGGTCATGAACCATTGCTTGCGCTGCGCGGCCGAGCCATGGGTGAAGGAATCGGGCACGACGCGTCCGGTGGCCTGACGCTGGAGCGTGTCGTCGCCGATCGCACTGGCCGTGGTCAGCGCGGCGTCGATGTCGCCGGCTTCCAGGAAGTTCGGACGCTTCTTCGCCTCGCGGTTGACCCAGACGCCGGACAGACAGTCCGCCTGCAACTCCACCTTGACCTGGAGCGCGTTGGCCTCGGCCTTGCTGCCGGCCTGCTGCTGAAGCCGCGTCACGCGCGGAATGATGCCGAGCAGGTTCTGGATGTGGTGGCCGGCTTCATGCGCGATGATGTAGGCGGTGGTGAAATTGCAGGCCGACTTGCCGGAGCAGCCGCGGAAGCGCGTCTCGACCTCGCGGAAGAAGCCGGTGTCGAGGAAGATGGTGCGATCCGGCGGACAGTAGAACGGGCCCATCGCCGACTGCGCCATGCCGCAGCGGCCGCCATTGGTGGCGTTGCGGAACAGCACGATCTTCGGACCGGTGTAGGACTGGCCGCTGGCCTGGAAGATCTCGCTCCAGCGGTCGTCGATCTCGCCGAGGATGCCGGAGATCATGCTGCCCATCTCGTCGGTCGGCGCGCCGCGCTTGGCCGACGTCGACTGGCGATCGGTCTGGTAGCTCGGCGCCTGGCCGCCGCCGGTGAGGATCTCGGCGCCGCCGATCAGGATGCGCGGATCGATGCCGAAGGCGTAGCCGATCAGGCCGAGCACGATGATGGTGCCGATGCCGAGCCCGCCGCCGCCCATGGGCAGGCCGAACCCGCCGCCTCCGCCGCCGCCAAACCCGCCGCCGCCTTCGTCGCGACGATCCTCGATGTCGTCGCTGCGGCGGAAATCATCGTAGCGCATGGCGGGCTTCCCTTAAGTCCTTGATGGCGTCAATTGGGCGCAAATGCGACAAAGCTCAACGCGCCACATACGTAAAATTTCCGTTGCCTTTATCAATATCCCGCTCGGCAATTATTGCCTAGTGCGACAGCATGCCGATGCCAGCAATTTTTTCCGAGGGTTGAGCAATTTTTTCCGAGAGAAATTTGGAGTCGTTTCGCAGCTCCAGCGGCTCCCGCAGCGCGAAGAAACGCGAAATTCACTGTAAAACTCGGCGAATGCGAACAGCGAACCACGCACGACGCGCGATGCGAGGCCTGCACACGAAAGCGGCGGATTAAGTCGATTTTTACTTTGCCCCTTCAATGTAACGGTCAGTCGGTTGTTTGGTCCCGCGTCGCCGACAGCGTCGCCTGAGTCAGAGTTCTTGAGTCATGGTAGAGTCGCGTCGCGGGGCGTCTGCAAGGGCGCCCCGCACAAATTTTGAGTCTTCGTCGCATCGCATCATCCTCGGTGATTGCGTCGCCGAGATGTCGAAGCTTCAGGCTGGTTCGGTCGATCTGGTGTTCGCAGATCCGCCGTACAATCTCCAGCTCAAGGGCGATCTGAAGCGCCCCGACGAATCCCATGTCGATGCCGTCAACGACGACTGGGACAAGTTCGATTCATTCTCCGCCTATGACGATTTCACCCGCGCCTGGCTGCTTGCCGCCCGCCGCGCGATGAAGCCGTCGGCGACGATCTGGGTGATCGGCTCCTATCACAACATCTTCCGCGTCGGCGCGATCATGCAGGACCTCGGTTTCTGGCTCCTGAACGACATCGTCTGGCGCAAGACCAACCCGATGCCGAACTTCCGCGGCCGCCGCTTCACCAACGCGCACGAGACCATGATCTGGGCCGCGCGCGACGAGAAGGCCAAGGGCTACACCTTCAACTACGAAGCGTTGAAGGCCGCCAACGAGGACGTGCAGGCACGTTCCGACTGGCTGATCCCGCTCTGCACCGGCGAGGAGCGCCTCAAGGGCGCCGACGGCAAGAAAGTGCATCCGACGCAGAAGCCGGAAGGCCTGCTCGCGCGCGTGCTGCTGTCGTCATCGAAGCCCGGCGATCTCGTGATCGACCCCTTCAACGGCACCGGCACCACCGGCGCCGTCGCCAAACGTCTCGGCCGCTCCTATATCGGCTTCGAGCGCGACAAGACCTACGCCAAGGCCGCCGAGGCCCGCATCGCCGCGGTCGAGCCGCTGCCGGAGGCAAGCCTTGCCCCGTTCATGACCGCGCGCGAGGCGCCGCGGGTCGCGTTCTCCGAGCTGATCGAGCGCGGCATGATCATGCCCGGCACGAAGCTGTTCGACGCCAAGAAGAAGCTCGGCGCCCTGGTCCGCGCCGACGGCGCCATCATGTTCGGCGACAAGGTCGGCTCGATCCACCGCATCGGCGCGGTGGCGCAGGGCGCGCAGGCCTGCAACGGCTGGACCTTCTGGCATGTCGAGACCAAGAAGGGTCTCAAGCTGATCGACGAGCTCCGCGCCGAGATCCGCTCCGGCATGGCGGCGGAGTAGTCCTCCCTCTCCTCCGTCATTCCGGGGCTCGCGAAGCGAGAACCGGAATCCATCGAACCCAAGCACACGCCGCCCAATGGACTCTCAGATGCGCAATTGCGCATCATAGCTCGCGCCAAGAGGCGCGCCCGGAGTGACAGCGGTGGTTGAAAGCCAGCGGAACCAGGACTAGATTCGACCGATCAGCCCCGTCCTGACCGGTTGGCTCTCATGCGACGACAGTCCGAGACCTTGCTGCTGGTGCCGCTGCTGCCGATCTTCCTGCTCGGCATGTTTCCGATGTTCCTGATCGCGCTGCTGGGATTTTTCGGCCTCGCTCTGTTCGGCGTGCTCGTGGTCTGCGTCGGGCTCGCCAGCAGCAACGAGGCGCACGACGATTTCAATCACGACGTCATCGTGCACGGCTACTCGCGCGGATCGGAGCGATCGGCACGGGCCTCCGACATGCATCTTGCCGCGCGGCTCGGGCTGCGGCTGGAAGCCGTCGGCGCCGGGATGATTATTACGGCGGCGATCGGCCTTTGTTACGCTGGCTGATCTGCGCGGCGCGCAGGTACCGCCCGGCAAACTCGCCGGTTGCCCTCCCCGACGAGCTTCAGGCAAGACAGGCCGGCCCCGCGGCAATGACGCTGCGTTCACTCTCGGCAAGAAACACTGGGGAGATGTGTGATGCTCAAATTCTATTTCAACGGTTCGCCGAACCCGACCAAGGTCGCGCTTTATCTCGAAGAGTCCGGCCTTCCTTTTGAGCCGGTGAAGATCGACACCCGCAAGGGCGAGCAGTTCACGCCGGATTTCCTCAAGATCAATCCGAACGGCAAGGTGCCGGCGATCGACGACGGCGGCACGATCGTGTTCGACTCGAACGCCATCCTGCTCTATCTCGCCGAGAAGACCGGAAAATTCCTGCCCGCCGCGTCGTTGCGCGGCGAGACGCTGTCATGGCTGATGTTCATCGCCACCGGCGTCGGCCCGTATTCGGGCCAGGCCGTGCACTTCAAGCATTTCGCGCCGAAGGATCAGAACCACGACTACGCCCATAACCGCTATCAGTACGAGACCGATCGCCACTACAAGATTCTCGACGGCCACCTCAAAGACCACCGCTACATGGTCGGCGACAGCTATTCGATCGTCGACATGGCGCTGTGGGGCTGGGCGCGGATGGTGCCGTTCAAGCTCGGCGACGACGCCTTTGCACGATATCCGAACGTAAAGCGCCTGGTCGACGAGATCTCGGCGCGCCCTGCGGCTGTGCGCGCGATCGGGCTCAAGGACAAGTTCACCTTCAAGGCCGAGATGGACGACGAAGCGCGCGCCAACATGTTCAAGCACATGATGACCAAGGTCGCCTGATCGCGCCACGCCTTCAACCCGGGTCCACGCGCCTGCGCGTGGACCTTTGCTTTTGAAATGCCCGCGCCGATCAGGCGGCGTGGACCGAGTTCAGGAACCTCGCGACTTCCTGCTTCAGCCGGTTGCTGTCGGCCGACAGCGAGCGCGCCGCCGAGAGCACCTGCGAGGAGGCCGAACCAGTCTCGGAAGCGCCGCGCTGCACGTCGCCGATATTGGTCGAGACGCGCTGGGTGCCGTGAGCCGCCTGCTGGACGTTGCGGGAGATTTCCTGCGTCGCCGCGCCCTGCTGCTCCACGGCCGCCGCGACCGTCGACGAGATCTCCGACAGCCGCTCGATCGTGCCGCTGATCTCCCTGATGGCGCCGACGGATTGCTCGGTAGCGGCCTGGATGTTGGAAATCTGCTGGCCGATCTCACCGGTAGCTTTCGCGGTCTGCTCGGCCAGCGCCTTGACCTCGGAGGCGACCACGGCAAAGCCGCGGCCGGCCTCGCCCGCGCGCGCCGCCTCGATGGTGGCGTTCAGCGCCAGCAGATTGGTCTGGCCCGCGATGGTGCTGATCAGCTCGACCACGTCGCCGATGCGGGCGGCGGCCTTGGAGAGCTCGCCGACCCGGTCGTTGGTCCTGCTCGCCTGCCCCACCGCCTCGCTGGCGATGCGGGCGGATTCCTGCACCTGGCGGGCGATCTCCGAAACCGAGGAGGACAGCTCCTCGGTCGCGGAGGCAACCGCCTGTACGTTGGCCGAGGCCTCTTGTGAGGCGCTGGCGACTTCCGTGGACAGGTCCTGGGCCCGCGAGGCGGTCGTGGTCAACGTGCCGGCCGAGGCCTCCAATTCGTTCGACGCCGATGATACGGTGTCGACGATCTCGCCGACCGCACGTTCGAACTGGTTGGCCAGGTTTCTCATGTCGGCCTTGCGGCCCTCGGCCTGCCGCGCCTCGACCTCGACCTGCTCGTGACGCAGGCGCTCGGTCTCGACCATGCTCTCCTTGAAAACCTGGATCGCCTTGGCCATGTCGCCGATCTCGTCGCGATTGCCACGGCCCGGAATCTCGACCTTGAGATCGCCACCGGCGAGCAGCCCCATCGCCCGGGTCATCGTGGTCAGCGGTCCGACGATGCTGCGCGCGATCAGGAAGGCGACGAGGCTGCCGAACAGGATCGCAAGGCCGCCGGCGACTTCCTGGATCCAGGTCGTATTGGCAATGACGCCATCGGCGGCCGCGCGCGACTTTTGGTAGTCGGCCTTCAATCCGGTCTCCGCCACCTTGAGCTTGTCGACGCTTTCGCCGATCAGGGGAGCGATACTGTTGCGGTAGATTTCATCGGCCTGGAGGATTGCGGCGGAGGTCGTCTCGAACGCCGCCTTGTAGGCCGAAAGCGAGCTCTTGATCGGTCCGAACGCGGCCTTGACCTCGTTCGGCAGACCGGCCCCCTCCAGTGACTTGAGCGCTTGCTGCGCCCGATCGACATTGGTCCTGAAGGTCGCCGGCCCCTTTGCGTCGCGGACGGCGAGGAAGCGCCAGTTTGCGACACGAACCAGCAGGATCTTGGATTCGAGATCGGCGACAGGGGCGGTCACGCTGGTATCGCCGGTTTCACGCGCGGCGTCGACGAGCTTGCCGGTATTGGCGGTCAGCTCATCGCCGCCGGCGAGCAGAACAGCCTTGCCTTTCGCCGTCTCGTTGACGGCGGTGCCCATGCGCTCGCGCAGGGACTTCATCTTTTCGACGTCACCGATCAGGCCATTGTAGATCTTGAGCCGCTCCTCGGAGACCGTCGACTTGGCCGCGTCCTTCAGCAGCTCCACCGTCGCCCCCTCCCGCTCCGCAGCCTCCTTGAAGGCCGGCTCGTTGGCGTCATAGATGTAGCGGAGATTGGCGCGCCGCAGCGCCTGGAGGTTGATCGAGATTTCCTGGACGCGGGCCGAGTTGTCCGAGAGTGCGGATAGCCGCGCCATCTGGCCCTGGACCGCCCACAAATTCCAGATCGCGACCGCGGCCATGATCAAGCCAACGACAACGAGAACCGAAAATCCGGCGTAGAGACGCCCCCGGATTCTGAAACGCAAGCTCGGCATCTGCACCGTCCATCCATAGCAAGAGAGATGGAGTAACCGAACGACTCCCCGACGTCGCAGCGGCCCCCCGCCCAGCCGCAATCACCTTTCGGAGATCGCGCTGCACCGCGACACCATGAAGAATACTTCTTAATTCAATGCTGCATTTGCCACGCGTCGACTACGGAGGATCGCACGAAAGATGCCGTGGTGATGGCAGGCGCCGCCAGTTCTGCGATCATCTGAACAGGAAAGTGGCAATCGAATTTGTCCGGCGCGGCTTGCGCCAGGATGCGGCGCGAGTCACACGCCCGATTGTATCGACGAATTTATCCGGGCATCAAGCAACTTCCGGCGCGCCGCCATCGCAGGTCCACGCGCCTGCGCGTGGACCTTTGCTTTTGAAACGCCCGCGCCGATCAGGCGGCGTAGACCGAGTTCAGGAACCTGGCGACCTCCTGCTTCAGCCGGTTGCTGTCGGCCGACAGCGAGCGCGCCGCCGAGAGCACCTGCGAGGAGGCCGAACCGGTCTCGGAGGCACCGCGCTGCACGTCGCCGATATTGGTGGAAACGCGCTGGGTGCCGTGGGCCGCCTGCTGGACGTTGCGGGAGATCTCCTGCGTCGCCGCGCCCTGCTGCTCCACGGCCGCCGCGACCGTCGAGGAAATCTCCGACAGCCGCTCGATGGTGCCGCTGATCTCCCTGATGGCGCCGACGGATTGCTCGGTAGCGGCCTGGATGTTGGAAATCTGCTGGCCGATCTCACCGGTCGCTTTCGCGGTCTGCTCGGCCAGCGCCTTGACCTCGGAGGCGACCACGGCAAAGCCGCGGCCGGCCTCGCCCGCGCGCGCCGCCTCGATGGTGGCGTTCAGCGCCAGCAGATTGGTCTGGCCGGCGATGGTGCTGATCAGCTCGACCACGTCGCCGATGCGGGCGGCCGCCTTGGAGAGCTCGCCGACCCGGTCGTTGGTCCTGCTCGCCTGCCCCACCGCCTCGCTGGCGATGCGGGCGGATTCCTGCACCTGGCGGGCGATCTCCGAAACCGAGGAGGACAGCTCCTCGGTCGCGGACGCAACCGCCTGTACGTTGGCCGAGGCCTCTTGTGAGGCGCTGGCGACTTCCGTGGACAGGTCCTGGGCCCGCGAGGCGGTCGTGGTCAACGTGCCGGCCGAGGCCTCCAACTCGTTCGATGCCGACGACACGGTGTCGACGATCTCGCCGACCGCCTGCTCGAACTGGTCGGCGAGCCGGACCATGTCTTTCTTGCGGCCCTCGGCCTGCCGCGCCTCGACCTCCACCTGCTCCGCGCGCATGCGCTCGGTGTCGACCATGTTGTTCTTGAACACCTCGATCGCCTTGGCCATGTCGCCGATCTCGTCGGCCTTGCCGCGGCCGGGAATCTCGACCTCGAGATTGCCACCGGCGAGCAGCCCCATCGCGCGCGTCATCGAGGTCAGGGGACCGACGATGCTGCGGGCGATCAGGAAGGCGACGATCAACCCGAACAGAACGGCGAGGCCGCCCGCGATCGCCTGCACGGACGTCGTGCCCTCGATCACGGCTTCGGCGGTGGTGCGCGAATCCTTGTAGTCCTTCTTCAGGGTGGTTTCGGCGACCTTGAGCTTGCCGATGCTCTCGACGATGAGCGGGGCGAGGTTCTTGTGATAGATCTCGTCGGCCTGGAGCATCGCGGCCGACGTCGTCTCGAACGCGGATTTGTAGATTCCGAGCGAGGTCTTCACCGGCGCGAGCGTGGCGCGCAATTCCGTCGCCTGCGGGCTCTTTTCGAGCGCCGTGAGCCGCTGCATGGCCCTGTCGACATTCGTCCTGAAGTTGGCCGGCCCCTTGGTGTCGCGCAGGGCCAGGAAACGCCAGTTCGCGATCTGGACGAGAAGGAGCCTGGATTCGAGGTCCGCGACGAGGGCCGCGGTGTCTTCGTCAACGGCTGCGCGCGCCGTATCGACCAGCTTGCCCATCTTGACGGTCAGCTCGTCGCCGCTGGGCAGCAGCGTCGCCTTGCCGGTTCTCGCCTCGTTGACGGCGTCCCCGAGATTGTCACGCAGGCTCCGCATCCTGGCGATGTCGGTGATGAGATCTTCGTAGAGCTTGCGCCGCTCCTCGGAGGCCGTCCCCTGCGCTCCGACCTTCAACAGCTCGGTCGCCGCGGCTTCCCGTTCAGAAGCTTCCTTCATCGCAGGTTCGCTGGCGTCGTAGATGTAGCGCAGATTGGCCCGCTGGATCGCCTGGAGATGGGTCGAGATCTCCAGAACCCGCGCCGTGCTGTCCGAGAACGCCGAGAGTTTTGCGACCTGATCCTGCACGGCCCGCAAGTTCCAGATGGCGACCACCGCCATCACGAGACCGACCGCCACCAAGGCCATGAAGCCTGCGTACAGGCGTCCCCTGATCCGCAAACGAAATTTCGGCATTCCCACTGTCCACCCAGATGCATGTGAATTCGAGCGGCCGAACGTCCGGCGATCGTCACCGGCCACCCTGGCAGCCGCGAGTCGTTGCTCGGCGACCCACGCTGCACCGCGACACAATGGGGGACACTCGTTAATTGAACCTTCTAATCCTTCGCGCGCGCGCGCGAAGGATCGCAGCAGAACTGCTGATTTTATCGGCAGTTGCGCAAGGTTTTGGCGCAAGGCCCGCAGGCGCATGCAGATCGCTGCATGGAGCGTCCCGACGGACGTTCGTCAGGCCGCCCCTGCGTCATTTTGCCAAGCGCGTTCTCGACCGCTTCCAGCGGGGGCGAGGCAACGCCTTCCGATCTTAACTTCGCCGGCGGGGCTTATGCAGCTCGTACGCAATCTCCGACCGGGTCATCCCGCAGTCCTGCAGCTCCCGCTCGGTCATGGCAGCGAGCTGGCACCGGGCCCGGGACCGCTCCCGCCGGATCCGCATGATCTCCACCAGCGTCCGCCAGGCCCGCACGACCATTGACGGCCGTAACGGACCGGGTCGGTCGGTCGGCGCGACGTCGATCAATCCGGTCAGCTCGCGGCCCTCGCGGGTGTTTGCGGAAACGGGCCGAGCGCCTTCTCGGTCAGGACCGAGTCGCAATATTCCCGGATCTCCTTGATCCTGCCGCCCTCCAGGCGAAACACCAGGCAGTAATCGTTGTCGTAGCGCACGCCTTCCGGCGTGACGTTGTCGCCCTTGGCTTCGACCACGACGATGTCGCCATCGGCGATAAAGCGGTGGGCAACGGTGCGCGTCCGGTCGCGCAGGCGGGTGCGCACATAGCCGTGCAGATCGTTGAGGATCGCTTCCTTGCCGGTGAAGGTGCGCGACCAGGAATACTGGCCGGTCACGACCCATCTGGCATCGTCGGCGAGGCTTGCGGTGAACAGGGCGCGGTCGCGCGCGCCCGGATCGGGGTTGGCGGCGGCGGCGAAAATATCCTGCATCAGTTTCTTGTTGGCGGCAGCGCTCATGGCGGCATCTCCGTGTGGTGGCGTCGGGGAGATCATCGTCCGCCGATCAGCATTCTTCAAATCGATAGCCAATATGATATCTATTCGCCTCATGAATTTGAATTCGCTTGACCTGAACCTCTTGACCGCACTCGACGCGCTGCTGCGCGAAGCCAATGTCAGCCGCGCGGCCATGAGGATCGGCCTGTCACAGCCGGCGACGAGCCACGCGTTGCAACGCCTGCGCGACATCTTCGGCGACCCGCTGCTGGTGCGCACCGGCGCGCGCATGGAGCTGACGCCGCGGGCACAGGCCCTGCGCGCGCCGCTGGCACAGGCGCTCGATCAGGTGCGCGGGCTGTTCGTGCCGGATGAATTCGACGCCGCGCGCAGCGAACGGCAATTCCGCCTGATGATGCCGGACCTCGCGGTCGAGCTGTTGATGCCGCCCTTGATGGAGAAAGTGACGCGGGCCGCGCCCAACGTTCGCGTCGATGTCGTGCCGTGGCGGGGGCCTGCGATCTTCCACGCCGAGTTCGCCCGCACCATCGACCTCGTGATCTCGATCGGCAACGCCTTCAAGGGCTTTCACCGCCAGCTGCTCTACACCGACAGCGACGCGCTGGCGGTGCGGCGCGGCCATCCCATGGGAGCCAAGCTGAAGCGGCGCGAGACGTTCCTCGCCGCGCGCCATGTCGGCGTGATCATCCGGGGCAATAGTGAGGATCTGATCGACACCTGGCTGCGAGCCAAGGGCATCGAGCGGCACATTGCACTCGTCGTGTCAGGCTATCTCGAAGCGCTGCACGTCGCCGCCCGCACCGACCTTGTCGCCTTCGTGCCGCGCCGGCTGATCGCGGCGCTGTCGAGGCAGCTCGGCCTCGACACCGTGACCCCACCGCTCGACCCCGGCATCGACGAGCAGTTCATGTTCTATCCGACCCGCGCGCAGATGGATTCCGGCTCGATCTGGCTGCGGCGGCTGATGCTGGAGACGGGACGGGAGTTGGAGAAGCGGAGGGCTTCGTCGTAGGGTGGGCAAAGCGAAGCGTGCCCACCAATTCTTTCATGACGTGGAAAGATGGCGGGCACGGCGCTTCGCGCCGTTGCCCACCCCACAAGAACCTTACGCCTTCTGCGCGTCCATCACCTTGCGCACGGCAGGCCGTTCCGACATCCGCTTGAAATGATCGGCGATCTTCGGCGTGGCGTTGATGTCGACGCTGTCGCCTTCGAGCCAGGTCGACAGGGTGTAAAGATAGGGATCGCAGATCGTGAACTGATCGCCCATCACCCACGGCCCCCTAAACATCTTCTGCTCGATCAGGGCGAAGCAGGCGCCCATGGTCTTCGGCACCATCGCCTTCATGTCGGCGAACGAGCTCTCCTGTGTCGCCCAGCGCGCGCCGCGCATCTTGTGCGCATGGTTGATGTGCACGGTCGAGCAGAGATAGGAATTGAACGACTGCACCTGGGCGAAGTCGAAGGGATCGTCGAGCGGCGCGAGCTTCGCCTTGGGAAAGGTCTGCGCGATATAGGCCAGCATCGCCGGCGTCTCGGTCAGGACGCCGCGGTCGGTCACCAGCGCGGGCACGCGGCCCTTCGGGTTGATGGCGAGATAGTCCGGGCTGTTCTGCTGATTGTCCTTGAAGCTCAGCCGTTCAGCCGTGTAGTCGGCGCCGGCCTCCTCCAGGGTGATGTAGGTAGCGAGCGCGCAGGTGCCGGTGGCGTAGTAGAGCTTGAGCATGTCGGACCTCATGGGAAAATTGGAAATTAACGACTGTCGGCCCCGAGGTCCATAGCACGACATCCTCTTCGCAGTTGCCCACATCCGCCCGCCTGTGCCAAGACGCCCGCAATCGGAGGGGCTTTGTCATGACGGTACTCATCGCCGGCGGCGGCATCGGCGGGCTAACGCTTGCGCTCAGCCTGCACGGAATCGGCGTTCCCGTAAAAGTGTTCGAGAGCGTCGCGGAGCTGAAACCACTCGGCGTCGGCATCAACGTGCTGCCGCATGCCGTGCGCGAGCTGATCGAGCTCGGGCTGATCGACAAGCTCGATGCCAGCGGCGTGCGCACAAGCGAGCTCGCCTACTTCTCGAAGCACGGCAAGCCGATCTGGAGTGAGCCGCGCGGGCTGGAGGCCGGCTACAAATGGCCGCAATTCTCGATCCATCGCGGCACGCTGCAGCAGCTCCTGCTCGACACCGCAATCGAGCGGCTCGGCCGCGACAGCATCCTCACCAGCCATCATCTGACCGGCTGGACCGAGACAGCGGACGGCGTCCGCGCCGATTTCATCGACAAGGCGACCGGCAAGGCCGCAGGCACCTACGAAGGCGCGATCATGATCGCCGCCGACGGCATCCATTCCGCCGCACGAGAAAAGCTCTATCCCGATGAAGGCCCGCCGATCTGGAACGGCCGCATCCTCTGGCGCGGCGTGACGCCGGCAAAGGCATTCCTCACCGGCCGCACCATGATCATGGCCGGGCACGAGATCCTGAAATTCGTCTGCTATCCGATCAGCAAGGTGCCGGATGCGGCGGGCAACCATCTGATCAACTGGGTCGCCGAGCGCCACATGCCGCCGACCTACCAGTGGCGACGCGAGGACTATAACCGCACCGCGCGGCTGGAGGAGTTCTTGCCGTGGTTCGAGAGCTGGCAGTTCGACTGGCTCGACGTGCCCGGCCTGATCCGGAACTGCCCGCACGCCTACGAATATCCGCTGGTCGACCGCGATCCGGTGTCACAGTGGACGTTCGGCCGCGTCACGCTGATGGGGGATGCCGCGCATCCGATGTACCCGATCGGATCGAACGGCGCCTCGCAGGCGATCCTCGATGCCCGCGTCATCACCCGCGAGATCCTGGCGCATGGCCCGACGCAGGCAGCGCTGCTCGCCTACGAGGCCGAGCGGAGGCCGGCGACCACCGACCTCGTCCTGCTCAACCGCAAGAACGGACCCGAGCAGGTGATGCAACTGGTCGAAGAGCGCGCGCCCGACGGCTTTGAGGTCGTCACCGACGTGCTGTCGCAGCACGAGCTGGAAGACATCGCCGCGAACTACAAGCGCGTCGCGGGGTTCCAGGTCGAGGCGCTGAATACCAAGCCGCCGATCGTGCCGCGGCGCGCCGATGCGAGAGGCGCGAGCACCTAGGTCGTTGCTTCACACTCCGCAATGCCGTTGACGGGTGCGAGTTAGGTGGAGCGACGACCGCCCAAGGTTGACGACATGCGCTTAAGCTTGTTGATGGCACGGATAGCGTAACCGAGCCCGACGGGATTGGTCTGGCGCAGGAAGGCGACCTTTTTCACATAGTCTTCGATGTGCCATTTGGCGTGCGCGCCCTCGCGGAAAAAGACAACGTCGCCGACACCGTAGCGCTTCGGTGGCATGCCATCGCTCTCGATCACCGTTGATCCTTCAAGGATCATGATCGTCTCGTCGAGATCGTAGTACCAGTTGAACTTGCCCATGGTGCAGGACCAGATCAGGGTCGTGGCGGTGCCGCACGCGCTGGTTGACAGCAGGTGCGAGCGCGCTTCCGGATTTCCTTCAATGATCCAGGATGGCTCAATCGGGGACGGTTTAAGATCGACGTTGGTGTGGCCGGTCTCAATAAGCGCAAGCGCCATGACTCACCTCAAGGCCTCAAATAACGCGCAGCTTGACAATCATCCCGTTCAGGTTTGTGAAATTTTTATCGGGGCAGCAACATTCAAAGTTTCCGCCAAAAATATGAATTGGTCAATTTGCCGCAAGTCACGTCGATGACGCCTCGACCGTCGCGATTCGCCTGCGGATTGCGCGTATCCACCTGTTTTCTCTGCGGGCTGCGACAATATGCGCGAGTCAAATGCTCGCGTTGCTAGAGCCGACAACGAGCCGCACGCTCATTGCGTGCGCAAGGAATTCGCGAGCAAATTCTGCGATTGCACGCGCGGGTAGATCTCTGTCCGCTTCCGCGCTGCGCGAGGCGTCCCCTCCTATTCGAGCAGAATGGGCCCGCCGCACCTGGATCAGCGAACCACTCTCGCCGCTTCCAGCAGCCGCTCGCTCGCGGTCGCGGTGGCAAGCACGGTGCCGTCCTCGGTCATCAGCCTGGCCTCGACGAAGGCAATGGTCTTGCCGAGTTGCGTCACCGTCGCCTCGCCGATGATCGGGCCGGGCTTTGCGGGGCTCAGGAAGTTCACGGTCATGCTGATGGTGGTGGTGTAGAGCCGGCCCTCGCTCATCACCAGCACGGCCGGGCCCATGGTGTCGTCGAGCATGGCCGAGAGCATGCCGCCCTGGATGAAGCCCGCCGGATTGCAGAATTCGGGCTTGCCCTCGAAGCTGAGCTTGATCCAGCCCTCCTCCGGACGGGCATCGAACAGGCGCCATCCCAGCAGCTCGGCACAAGGCGGCCTGGGAAAGTTGTCGAGCGCGGTCTTGACCATTGGGGAGCCTCCGTGTCGCCCCTGTTAACGCGGCCCTGCTGCCAGCGTGGTGTCAGGAGGATGGGGCCGGCGGGAGGCGCAATCCGTGCGCGATCACCTTCCGCATGACGTTGGGCAGCGCTTCGCCGGCCAGCGTCGCGATCGGCACCCAGCGCATGCCCGCGGGTGCCCGCGTGCGAGCTTCTGCCTGGGCGGTGTAGACCACCAGTTCCAGCGGAAAATGCGTGAAGACGTGGGTGACGACGCCCACCCTGCGCTGCCAGCGCGACAGGCCCTTCAGCGCGGGCGCCTGCTGCTTCGCCGTCGCGTCCTCCTGACCGGCGAGCCAGTCCGAGCCCGGCACCTCCGTCATGCCCCCGAGCAGGCCCTTTTCGGGCCGGCTGCGGACCAGCAGTTCGTCGCCGCGCGTCACGACGAAGGCAGCGCCGCGCCGCAGCGTCCCGCTCTTCTTCGGCGCCTTGCGCGGAAAACTCTCCTGCGTGCCTTGCACGCGTGCGATGCAATCATCGTTCAGCGGACACAGCGAGCAGGCCGGCTTCTTCGGCGTGCAAATCGAAGAGCCGAGATCCATCAATGCCTGTGCGCTATCACCGGCGCGGGCGTCGGCAAGGAGCGTCGCCGCCAGTTGCTGGATTAGCGGTTTTGATTGCGGCAGCTCCTCCTCGACCGCGAACAGGCGCGACACCACGCGCTCGATATTGCCGTCGACCGGCATGGTGCGGCGATCGAAGGCGATCGCGGCGATCGCAGCCGCAGTGTAAGGCCCGATGCCCGGCAGCGCGCGCAGCCCCTCCTCCGTGTCGGGAAAGACGCCGCCATGCTCGCGCGTCACCGCGACCGCGCAGGCATGGAGATTGCGCGCACGGGAGTAATAGCCGAGCCCCGCCCACATCCGCAGCACGTCGTCCTGCGAGGCCCGCCCCAGCGCGGTGACATCAGGCCAGCGCGCGACGAATTTTTCGAAGTAAGGGCCGACCGCCTTTACCGTGGTCTGCTGGAGCATGATCTCGGACAACCACACGCGGTAAGGGTCCGATGCCTCACCCGACGCCGCCCGCCACGGCAGGCGGCGGCGGTGGCGGTCGTACCAGGCGAGCAGCGCCAAGGGGCGCGATGCGGTCTCCGGCTGACTGGGTTCCGATTTCGCCTTCAGGGCGGATTTGGGGCTCATGCTCCCACTGTAACGACAACGCACCGACCTCTCCACGCCATGCCCGCGCTTGTCGCGGGCATCCACGTCTTTCTTCGCAAGAGAACGTGGATGGCCGGGGCGAGCCCCGGCCATGACGGCGAAGAGCCTGTGGCTCTCACGCCGCAGTGCTATAAGGGTCCATGTCCAAATTCCCACCCAAGCCGGGCCCCATCAGCGCCAAGCCGCTCTCGCTGCTGCTCAACGACGTCTTTGCCGAGGCGTACGCCAAACAGGGCTTTGCCGCGCGCGAGTTGGTGACGCGCTGGGCGCAGATTGCCGGAGCAGAGATCGCGGCGCATGCCGAGCCCCTCAAGATGCAATGGCCGCGACCGGTCGAGGGCCAGCCGCAGGAGCCGGCCACGCTGGTGCTGCGGGTCGAGGGGCCGATGGCGCTGGAGATCCAGCATTCCGCGGATGTGATCCTGGAACGGGTCAACCGCTTCTTCGGCTGGAGCGCGGTCGGCAAGCTCGCCTTCCGCCAGGCCCCCCTGTCGCGCGCCAAGCGGCCGGTCCGGCCGGGCCCGCCGGACCCCAAGAGTGTCGCCAAGGTGGAGGAGACCCTCGGGGACATCGAAGATGAACAGCTCAAGTCGGCGCTGGCGCGGCTCGGGGCGGCCATCAAGCGAAATTGAGCCTCATTTCGCGGTCAATCTGGACCCGTTCCCGCGGCCCGCCATTGCCTCAAACGACGTTTCAAGCTAGCGACAGGCCGCCCAAATGGGAACTTCGGGCAAGACCACGCCAATCCGGGAGCCGACCTTGATCATCACCCGCCGCGCCTTCACCACGATGCTGTCGCTGACCGGGCTTGCCGCGGTCGCCGGGTTCTCCCCATTGCGGTTCATCTCCGACGCCATGGCGCAGGCCGCCGGTGACGTGGCCAAGCCCGTGTCGCTGCCCGACATGGCGCTCGGCCCGAAGGACGCCGCCGTCACCATCACCGAATTCGCCTCGATGACCTGCCCGCATTGCGCGGCCTTCAACGAGCAGGTGTTCCCCAAGATCAAGGCGGAATACATCGACACCGGCAAGATCCGTTACGTCTTCCGCGAGTTCCCGCTCGACATCAAAGCCGCCGCCGGCTCGATGCTGTCGCGCTGCATCGCCAATGGCGATGCGCCGAAATACTTCGCTGTCACCGACATGCTGTTCCGGCAGCAGAACGACTGGGTGATGAAGAACACCACCGAGACCCTGACGCGGATCGGCAAGCAGGCCGGCCTCACCCAGCAGCAGGTCGAAGCCTGCCTGAAGGACCAGGCGCTGCTCGACAAGATCGCCGCCGACCAGAAATACGCCAGCGACGTTTTGAAGGTGGATTCGACGCCGACCTTCTTTATCAACGGCGAGAAGATCAAGGGCGAGGCCTCGTTCGAGGAATTCGCCAAGAAGATCAATCCGCTGCTGAAGAGCTGATTCTTCGCCCTCAACGCCTGATTCGCATCTCGAAAGCCGTATCATTCCCGGGATAAATCCCTTGGGAAAAGCGGCTTTCGCCGGTTGCCCTCGCGGCGCACCGCGGCCATTGTCCAGCCGCATGAGGCGCCTCGCGCGACTCGCCCGGATAGCGACATTGCCTTCCATGGTATTGTCCCGGCAGGGGGATTCGCGCCTGCCAACAGAGATGCGTGCTTATGAAAATCACCCGCCTGCGCCTTCACGGCTTCAAGTCCTTCGTTGAGCCCACGGACTTCGTCATCGAGCCCGGCCTGACCGGCGTGGTCGGACCCAACGGTTGCGGCAAGTCGAATCTCGTCGAAGCGCTGCGCTGGGCGATGGGTGAGACCTCGTACAAGAGCTTGCGCGCCGCCGACATGGACGCGGTGATCTTCGCCGGATCCGGCAACCGTCCGGCGCGCAACCACGCCGAAGTGACGATGACGATCGACAACGCCGATCGCACCGCGCCGGCGGCGATGAACGACAGCCAGCTTCTGGAGATCTCCCGCCGCATCGAGCGCGAGGCTGGCTCGGTCTATCGCATCAACGGCCGCGACGTGCGCGCCCGCGACGTGCAGATCCTGTTCGCCGACGCCGCCACCGGCGCGCGCTCGCCCGCCCTCGTCCACCAGGGCAAGATCGGCGAGATCATCCAGGCCAAGCCGGAGCAGCGCCGCCGCGTGCTGGAAGACGCCGCCGGTGTCGCAGGTCTCCATGCCCGCCGCCACGAAGCCGAGCTGCGGCTGAAGGCGGCCGAAACCAACCTCACCCGCGTCGAGGACGTGATCGGCCAGCTCTCCGGCCAGATGGAAGGCCTGAAGAAGCAGGCCCGCCAGGCCGTGCGCTATCGCGAGGTCGCCGCCAAGGTCCGCAAGGCCGAAGCCACCCTGTTCCATCTGCGCTGGATCGGCGCCCATGCCGACGTCAACGAATCCGGCCAGACCCACGATCTCGCCGTGCGCGAGATGGCCGAGCGCACCCAGCACCAGGCCGAAGCCGCCCGCATCCAGGCGATCCGCGCCGCCGAAATGCCGGCGCTGCGCGATGCCGAGGCGCGCGCCGCGGCCGGGCTCCAGCGCCTGACCAATGCCCGCGAACTGCTCGACCGCGAGGAAGAGCGCGCCAAGGAGCGCGTCGCCGAGCTCGAACGCCGCCTCGCCCAGTTCGAAGGCGACATTTCCCGTGCTCAGCAACAAACCATGGACGCCGACGTCGCGCTCCAGCGCCTCGACAGCGAAGACGCCGAGCTGAAGGAAGAGATCAAGTCGCGCGTCGAGAAGCGCTCCGGCGTCGATGAACGCGTCGGCGAAGCCGAGGCGGTGCTGACCGAAACCGAGCAGCAGTTCGCCGAGCTCACCACGGCGCTCGCCGACCTCACCGCCAAGCGCAACCAGCTCGAAGCCAATGTCCGCACCCACCGCGACAAGCTTGCCCGGCTCGACCAGGAGATCGCGAACGTCACCGCCGAGGAGCAGAAGCTTGCCGATGAAACGGGCGGCTTCGGCGACCTCGACGAGCTGACCGCGACGGTCGAGACCGCCGAGCAGACGCTGGCGGCCTCGGAGGCCGCGGCGCAGGCGAGCGAAGCCGCGCACGTCGCCGCGCGGCAGACGCTGGAATCCTCGCGCTCGCCGCTGAACGAAGCCGACAAGCGCGTGCAGCGGCTCGAGACCGAGGCGCGCACGATCTCCAAGATCGTCAATGGCGAAACCAAGAACCTGTGGCCGCCGATCATCGACGGCATCACCGTCGACAAGGGGTTTGAAAAGGCCATCGGCGCCGCGCTCGGCGACGATCTCGATGCGCCGATCGACCCGTCGGCGCCGATGCGCTGGACCAATGTCGGCGAGACCGACGGCGATCCGGAGCTGCCCGAAGGCGTGGTGCCGCTCGCGAACCATGTGCAGGCCCCGGCCGAGCTGGCCCGCCGCCTGGCGCAGATCGGCGTGGTGCCGCGCGAGCGCGGCGCCGAGCTGGTCTCGCAGCTCAAGACCGGCCAGCGGCTGGTCTCGCCCGAGGGCGACGTCTGGCGCTGGGACGGCTTCGTCGCGGCGGCCCACGCCCCGACCGGCGCCGCACGCCGCCTTGCCGAGCGCGCCCGCCTCGTCGACATCGAGAACGAGCTGGAGCAGGCCCGCATCGACGCGCAGATCAAGCGCCAGGCGCTGGAGAATGCCGAGTCCGAACTGCAGATTGCGGCCAGCACCGAAGGCGCGAGCCGCGAAGCCTGGCGCGCCGCGCAGCGCGAGCTGAACGTCGCGCGCGAGCGCCATGCCACGGCCGAGCGCGAGATCAGCCGCCACGCCGCGCGCAAGGCGACGCTGTCGGAAGCGCACAGCCGTCTCGCCGCCGACCGCGCCGAGGCCGAAGCCGCCTACGAATACGCCGAGGCCGGCATCAGCGAGCTGCCGTCGAGCGAAGACACCGAGACCCGTCTCGCCGCCGTCCGCAGCGACATCGAAGCCCATCGCCGCATGGCCGCCCAGGTCCGCGCCGAGGCGCAGGCGCTGGCGCGCGAGGCCGAGCTGGCCGACCGCCGCGTGCAGGCAATCCTCGCCGAGCGCACCGAGTGGCAGAACCGCAAGGAGAGCGCGGCCTCCCACATCGACACCATCCAGGCCCGCATCGCCGAACTCACGATCGAGCGCAGCGAGCTCGAAAACGCCCCCGCCGTGTTCGCAGAGAAGCGCAGCGCGCTGATCACCGAGATCGAATACGCGGAAAACGACCGCCGCATGGCCGCCGACGCGCTCGCCACCGCGGAAAGCGCGATGGCGGAGACCGACCGCGTCGCGAAGCTGACGCTCGAGGCGCTCTCCAGCTCCCGCGAGGCCACCGCCCGCGCCGAGGAGCGCATGGAAGGCGCGCGGCGCCGGCTCGAGGACATCGAGCGCGAGATCCGCGACATGCTGGAGGTCGAGCCGCAGGCCGTCGCCGGCCTTGCCGAGATCGAGCCCGGCGCGGAGCTGCCGCCGCTGCACGACATCGAGGAAGACCTCGAAAAGATGCGCCGCGACCGCGAGCGCCTCGGCGCAGTCAACCTGCGCGCCGAGGAAGAGCTGCGCGAGGTCGAGACCCAGCACACCGGCCTCGTCACCGAGCGCGACGACCTCGTCGAAGCCATCAAGCGGCTGCGCCAGGGCATCCAGAGCCTCAACAAGGAAGCGCGCGAGCGCCTCCTGACCTCGTTCGAGGTCGTCAACAACCACTTCAAGCGCCTGTTCGTCGAGCTGTTCGGCGGCGGCGAGGCCGCACTGCACCTGATCGAGAGCGACGACCCGCTGGAGGCCGGCCTCGAAATCATCGCCAAGCCCCCGGGCAAGAAGCCGCAGACACTGTCGCTGCTCTCGGGCGGCGAGCAGGCACTGACCGCGATGGCGCTGATCTTCGCCGTGTTCCTCACCAATCCTTCGCCGATCTGCGTGCTGGACGAAGTCGACGCACCGCTCGACGACCACAACGTCGAACGGTACTGCAACCTGCTGCACGAGATGACCGGCTCGACCGACACGCGCTTCATCATCATCACGCACAACCCGATCACGATGGCGCGGATGAACCGCCTGTTCGGCGTCACCATGGCCGAGCGCGGCGTCTCGCAACTCGTGTCGGTGAGCCTCTCAGAGGCGGTGGACATTCTCGACCAGAACGTGGCGTGACGTTCTTGGCCGTCATTCCGGGGCGATGCGCAGCATCGAACCCGGAATCTGGCGCCACCATCTCTAGATTCCGGGTTCGCGCTCCGCGCGCCCCGGAATGACGGCGAATGAAAATGATCTCGCCCACGCTTCCCGCTGAGCTAAAGGCCGCCCTCGACGGCAAGCTCCAGGGCTTTTCGCGCAGCGACGCGGCGCAGCGCTCCCAGAAGATCTCGACCACCTATCGCGCCGGCGGCGGCTCCGGCACGATCAAGTCCGAAGCCGATGCGCTCGCCTATGCGCTGGCGCGGATGCCGGCCACCTACGCGGCGGTGGCGGCGAGCCTGAATGCGCTGACCGAGATCGCGCCGGACTTCGCCCCGGAGACGCTGCTCGACGTCGGCGCAGGTCCAGGCACCGCAAGCTGGGCCGCCGCAGAGGCGTTTCCCTCGCTGCAGGACTTCACCCTGCTCGACGCCAACGCCACCCTGAGCCGGCTTGCCCTCGAACTCGCGCATGACAGCACGCGTCTGGCGGACTGCCGCTATTTGCCCGGCGATGCCGGCGGCAACCTTGCCGAGGTCTCGCCAGCCGATCTCGTCGTCGCGAGCTACATCATCGGCGAGCTCGGTGAGGCCGATCAACGCAAACTCGCGGAAACGATGTGGGCGAAAGCGCGCCATGCGCTGGTCGTGATCGAGCCCGGCACGCCGGCCGGCTACGCGCGCATCCTCGCGCTGCGCCAGCAGGTGATCGCAGCCGGCGCTTACGTCGCCGCGCCCTGCCCGCACGAAAGGCCCTGCCCGCTGACTGCGCCCGACTGGTGCCATTTCTCCCAGCGCCTGCCGCGCTCCCAGGCCCACCGCCAGATCAAGGGCGCCGACGTGCCGTTCGAGGACGAGCGCTTCATCTACGTCGCCCTGACCCGCACGCCGCCCGCGACGCGCGCCGCCCGCGTGCTGGCGCCGCCGGATGTCGGCAAGGCCGAGATCACGGCGAAGCTTTGCACCGGGGAAGATGTCGAACTCGCCAAGATCCCACGGCGCGACAAGGCCGCCTATGCAAGTGCCCGGCGCTGGCGCTGGGGCGACACCGTCATTGCCGAAAGTTAACCTCGATCGGCGGTTTTGCCTTGAACTCGGATGGTTCCTGATCCGACCAAGTCTTACCTCCCCTCCGCGCCGGGGCTCTCGCCCTGCGCCATTTTGGTCTAGGCTGCGCCCGCCTTAAATCCCCTTCAGGAGTTCTCCATGTCGACCGGCTGGATCGTTCTCGGCGTCATCGTCGTCCTCGTGTTCTTGGCCTTCAGCGCCTACAACCGCCTGGTGGCGCTGGGCCAGCGCGTGGGCCAGGCCTTTGCCGATATCGACGTGCAGCTCAAGCAGCGCCACGACCTGGTCCCGAACCTGGTCGAGACGGTGAAGGGCTACGCCTCGCATGAGCGCGGCACGCTCGACGACGTCATCAAGGCGCGCAATTCGGCGATGTCGGCGCAAGGCCCGGCGCAGGTGTCCGCCGCCGAGAACCAGCTCTCCGGCGCGCTCGGCCGGCTGATCGCGCTGTCGGAGGCCTATCCCGACCTCAAGGCCAACGCCAACTTCCAGCAGCTCGCCAGCGAGCTCTCCGACCTCGAGAACAAGATCGCGGCGAGCCGCCGCTTCTTCAACAGCGCGGTCCAGGAATACAACACCGGCATCCAGCAGATGCCCGCCGCGTTGTTCGCCGGCATGTTCGGCTTCACCAAGAAGGACTTCTTCGATCTCGGCGCCAGCCGCACCGAGGTCGAGGCCGCGCCTCAGGTGAAGTTCTGATTGTCGCGTGACCGGTTTCTCATCTTTGTCGTTCCGGGGCGCGTCGAAGACGCGAACCCGGAACCTCGCCTGAGACACTAAGCTCTGGATTCCGGGTTCAGGCCTGCGGCCTGCCCCGGAATGACGGGAGCTAACGGAAGCAGCCATGGCCGCGTATGGTCTCTACACGCACATCGCCTCGAACAAGTTACGTTCGATGCTGCTGCTCGCCGGCCTGTTCGCGCTGGTCTATGTGCTGGTCTATGCCGGCGCGCTGGTCGCCGAAGTCGTCATCAACGGCAATGAGACCGTCGCCTTCTACCTGAGCCACGCCTTCCTAGACCTGAAAGTCGCCGCGCCGGTTGCGACGGTCGTGACGGCGGTCTGGGTCGTGATCGCCTATTTCTTCCACCAGTCGATGATCGATGCCGTGACCGGCGGACACGACGTCACCCGGAAGGAGGAGCCGCGGCTCTACAATCTGCTCGAAAACCTCTGCATCTCGCGCGGCATCACCATGCCGAAGCTGAAGATCATGGAAAGCCCGGCGCTGAACGCGTTCGCGACCGGCCTCAACCCGCGGCAATATTCAATCACCGTCACCACCGGCCTCCTCAATGCCCTGAACGACAAGGAGATCGAGGCGGTACTGGGCCACGAGCTGACCCACATCAAGAACGGCGACGTGCAGCTCATGGTGGTCGCCGTCATCATCGCCGGCGTGGTCGGCTTCTTCGGCGAGTTGTTCTTCCGCCTGTTCACGAATTTGAGCTGGAACTCCGGCGGCTCATGGTCCTCGGGTTCGTCGTCGTCGCGGTCGTCCTCGTCGTCGAGCGACAGCAAGAACTCGGGGGGCGGCGCCGTGATCGTCATCATCATCGCGGTCGTGCTGATCGTGGTGGCCTGGCTGATGTCGCAGGTGGTGAAGCTGGCGCTGTCGCGCTCGCGCGAATATCTCGCCGACGCCGGCTCCGTCGAGCTGACGAAAGACCCTGACGCCATGATCTCGGCGCTACGCAAGATCGAGAACCGCGGCGAGCTGCCGGGCGCGACCTCGGCGGTGATGGAGCTCTGCGTCGACAATCCGCGCGAGGGTTTTGCCGATCTGTTTGCGACCCACCCGTCGGTGCAGTCCCGGGTCGACGCGCTGGTCAAATTCGCCGGCGGCCATGATCCAGGTCCGCT
The DNA here is from genome assembly GCF_054062495.1 of Bradyrhizobium sp. USDA 3311. NCBI lineage: Bacteria > Pseudomonadati > Pseudomonadota > Alphaproteobacteria > Hyphomicrobiales > Nitrobacteraceae > Bradyrhizobium > Bradyrhizobium sp. USDA 3311. The sequence continues at coordinate 8,385,055 of NZ_JBSSFI010000001.1, forward strand.
GCCGGACCCGACCGACGAGACGGAACAGCCCGAGGCGCAGGCCGCCCCGCAGAACACCCCGCCACCGCTGTCGCAGGGGCCATGGAGCGATGCAGGCAGCCCGGCCAATCCGCCCGTGTCCGCGCCCAGCCCCTCCGGAACCGCGGCCGGCAACCCGATCGGGAATCCCATGGGGCCCTGGGGCCGCCACTAAGCGCGCGCCCATGGCCAGTTTCACGGCAATCTGGAAAAACCTCGGGAATTGCCGCAACCGGGGCCTGCGGAATTGAATTCTCCCTTGTTTCTGCCATGTTCGCGCCCAACAGCAGACTCGGGACATCGATTTGGGGCCCGGCCGATTGCGACCTCGCGATCGGGGGCGCGCGTTAGGGGACAGCAATGGCAAAGCCGGCAGTGGTTGTGGTGGGCGCGGACAAGGGCGGGGTCGGCAAGACCACGGTATCGCGCACCCTGCTCGATTATTTTTCCGCCAACAACGTGCCGACCCGCGCCTTCGACACGGAATCCCCGCGCGGAACGCTGAAGCGCTTCCATCCTGGCATCACCGAGATCGTCGACATGACGACGACGGCCGATCAGATGAAGATCTTCGATACGCTCAACGCGACCAGCCCGTCGGTCACAGTGATCGACGTCCGCGCCGGCCTGCTCTCCCCGGCGCTCGCCTCGCTGCGCGACATCGGTTTCCTCGACGCCGCCAAGGCCGGGCAGATCACCTTCGCGGTGTTCCACATCCTCGGCCCCTCGATCGCCTCGCTGGACGAAATCGCCGAGACCGCGAATTTCATGACCGGCGCAAAATATTTCCTGGTCAAGAACTTCATCAACGACACCCAGTTCTTCCAGTGGGACCAGGCGACCTATAATTCCTACTTCCACCGCATCAAGGACGCCACCGAGCTGACCATCCCCAAGCTCAACGAAATGGCCTATGAGCAGGTCGAGGTCTCCTCCGTCCCGTTCCTGAAATTCGTCGCCAACAAGGGCATCAACGACGAGGCCGCCAACTACTCCTTCGTGCTGCGCGGCTATGTCCGGCACTGGCTGGCCAATGTCTGGAGCGAGTTCGACCGCATCCGCCTGACCGACATCGTCGGTTCAAAGCCCGGCGCCCGCAGCAGCGAAAAATAGTTGCGGAGTCCGGGCTGATACGGCTGGATTGGGCGGTGAGTTCGCTCAGATAATAGTTCGTGATGCCCGCGACACCCGTCTACATCATCTGCTCGCCCCGCCCGCAGGTCGGCAAGACGCTGCTGGCGCGGCTGTTGAGCGAGTTCCTGCTGCTCAAGAACGGCAACGTCGCGGCCTTCGACGTCAACCTGAAGGAGCCGTCGCTGCTCGACTATCTGCCGAAGATCACGGAGACCGCCGACGTGATCGACACCTACGGCAAGATGCAGCTGATGGACCGCGTCATCGTCGATGACGGGGTTGCCAAGGTGATCGACCTCGGCTTCCACGCCTTCGACGAGTTCTTCAAGATGGCCGACGAGATCGGCCTCTTGAAGGAGGCGGCCCGCCGCCACGTCGCACCACAGATCCTGTTCGTGGCCGACACCGACCGCGTCTCGGCCCGCGCCCATGAGATGCTGCGCGAGCAGATCCCGCGGATGAACCTGATCACGGTGGACAACGAATACGTCGTCCGCGGCGAGCTGCCCGCCGCGATGGCAGGCGGCCGGCTGTTCCGCCTCCCCGCCCTGCCCGGCTTCCTCAAGACCTATATCGACCGGCTCAACTTCTCCTTCACCGGCTACCTGCGCCAGGAGAAGGACGCCTCCACCGAGCTGCACCAGTGGACCCGGCGCAACTACCTCGCGTTCCGCGAGCTCGAGCTCAGCCTGATCCTGCAGCGGTCGTAGAGCACTCGGCCGGCGAACTCGGTGTTCACCTCTCCCCAGCGGGAAAGCCGGTCCTCGGCCTGCACCGACCAGAATTTACCCGGGCGATATCTTGCGCCCGCCGTCGCTCAATGTCCCTCGAACGTCATCAGCGTGCGCACCGGCACGTCCATGGCGCGCAGCTTGGCGGCGCCGCCGAGCTCGGGCAGGTCGATGATGAAGCAGGCGGCGACGACATTGGCGCCGATCTGGCGCAGCAGCTTCACCGCGCCTTCCGCGGTGCCGCCGGTGGCGATGAGGTCGTCGACCAGGATGACGCGCTCCCCGGGCTGGATGGCGTCGACATGCATCTCCATCTCGTCGATGCCGTATTCGAGCGAATAGGCGATGCGCACGGTGGTGTGCGGCAGCTTGCCTTTCTTGCGGATCGGCACGAAGCCGGCGGAGAGCTGGTGCGCCACCGCGCCGCCGATGATGAAGCCCCGCGCCTCCATGCCGGCGACCTTGTCGATCTTGTTGCCGGCCCAGGGGTTCACGAGCTCGTCCACGGCGCGGCGGAATGCGCGCGCATCCGCGAGCAGGGTCGTGATGTCGCGGAACATGATCCCCGGCTTGGGATAGTCGGGGATGGTGCGAACGCTCGCCTTCAGATCGTGGTCAAAGGTCATTGGTGCCTCTCAATCAACACGCGCATCCAGCCGGAACGCGTTCTCGACAATACGCAAGCCCACCTCGCCGCCGAGCGACATCAGCGACTCCGGGTGGAATTGCACGCCCGCGACCGGCAGGGTCTTGTGCTCCAGCGCCATGGCGACGCCGTCCTCAGTGCTGGCGGTGACGGACAAAACCTCCGGCATGCTGTCGCGCTCGACATAGAGCGAGTGATAGCGGCCGATCACGATCTCGTTCGGCAGATTGCGCATCAGGCGGCCGCCCCGCACCTGCACCCGCGAGGGCCGACCGTGGGCGGGATGCGTGAGCTGGCCGAGCTCGCCGCCGAAATATTCGCCGATCGCCTGCACGCCGAGGCAGACGCCGAACACCGGCAGCTTGTTCTCCAGCGCCGCATCGATCGTCTTCCTGATCCCGAAATCTTCGGGCCTGCCCGGGCCGGGCGACAGCACCAGCAAATCCCACCTCTTCTGCTTGAGCATGTCGAGCGCATGCACATAGCGGACCACGGTGACGCTGGCGCCGACCTGGCGGAAATAGTCGGCGAGCATGTGGACGAAGCTGTCGTCGTGGTCGATCAGCAGCACCCGCTTGCCGCTTCCGGTCGCATCGGGCGCAAAGGTCGAGAGCGGTTTTGGCGGATCGCCGCGCAGCGCCTGGAACAGCGCCGCAGCCTTGACCTGGCATTCGCGGTCCTCGGCAGCGGGATCGGAATCGAACAGGCAGGTGGCGCCGACGCGCACCTCGGCCAGACCATCCTTCATGCGGATGGTGCGGATGGTGAGGCCGGTATTGATGCTGCCGTCGAAATTCACCGCGCCGATCGCACCCGCATACCAGCGCCGCGGCGACCGCTCGTGATCCTCGACGAACTGCATCGCCCAGAGCTTCGGCGCACCTGTCACGGTGACGGCCCAGGCGTGGGTGAGGAAGGCATCGAGCGCGTCGAAGCCGGGACGCAGCATGCCCTCGACGTGGTCGACGGTGTGGAACAGTTTTGAGTAGGTCTCGATCTGCCGGCGCGCCAGCACCTTGATGGTGCCGGGGACGCAGACGCGCGCCTTGTCGTTGCGATCGACGTCGGTGCACATGTTGAGCTCGAACTCGTCCTTCTCCGAATTCAGGAGCTGGCGGATCTGCTCGGCATCGCCGATCGCATCGGTGCCGCGCGCGATGGTGCCCGAGATCGGGCAGGTCTCGACGCGGCGGCCGTCCGAACGCACGAACATCTCGGGCGAGGCGGAGACGAGAAACTCGCCGTCGCCGAGATTCATCAGCGCGCCGTAGGGCGACGGGTTGATGACACAGAGGCGCTGGAACACTTCCGCCGGAGAACGATCGCAGGGCTCGGCGAACAGCTGGCCCGGCACGGCCTCGAACAGATCGCCGCGGGCAAAGGCCGCGCGCGCGGTCTCGACGGTGGCCTGGTATTCGCCGGGCGCATGATCGGCAAAGCCCTGGCGCGGTGTCTTCATGTACGGGCTGTCGGCGGTCTCGCGCGGCAGGCCCTCGGTGGATCTGCCCTTCCACGTGAAGTCGTAGCTGAGCACGACGCCGCGGCCGGTGGCGCGGTCATAGGCCAGCAGGCGATCGGGAACGTAGAGCACGATGTCGCGCTGGTCGCTCTCGCGCGCGCGCTTCTGCACGAGATCCTCGATCTGGAACACGAGATCGTAGGCGAAGGCGCCGAACAGGCCGAGCAGCCCGTCGTCATTGGCGGAGAAGGCGGCGACGAGGTCGCGCACCAGCGACACCACGCTGGCGCGCCGGGTGCGTTGGTCTTCCTCGACCGGGGCATCGCCGCGGATGATGTGGCCGGCGAGGCGCGAAGCGGTCTTCTCCGAGATCACCACGCAGGGCTCGCGCAGGACGTCGGCAAGGAAGGCGATCAGGACCTGGCCGCGCTCGTTCAGCGCTTCCAGCTTGAAATTGATGCCCGTGGTCTCGAGCTTGAGCGGCGGATCGGAGAAGCCGAGGTCAAAACTCTCGTAGCGGCCCGGCACGGTCGTGCCCGACGACAGCACCACGCCGCGGCGGCGGTCGAGCAGGTTGACGAGATCGTCGAGCCGGCTCGCGCCGCCGGTAAACTGCTCCGCCACGCGCGTGATCGCGAGACCGCTGCGGGTCACGTAATCGCTTCTGGCCGGGAGGGCAAAGACTGTCCTGTTCATGTCGTCCTCTTACGAAACTTGCCGAGGGAACGCCACACAGGACAAACGATCAGGCCGCCGCACTGCGTGGGCGACCTTCGACGATTTTGGGAAAAGAAATCGCACCGGCCACCTCTTAGGAGGTGCGCCACCAACGACGGGCTGGGCGGACGGCGGTGCTCATGGGCGGATACTCACCATGGCATGGGGACGGCGTCAAGGGCGGCCGGGCGGCCTCGATCACAAAAGTGGCGCGGATCGCCTTGCGGCTTATGCCTGGATCTCCAGGCTGTCGCGCCCCACAGCCGCCTCCGCGGCATGTCGTTCGATTTCGGCCCGCCTGACCGTGAGCGCGGGCCTGCCGTCAGGTCCGATCATGTTGGCGCGGTCGCCCAAGGTTTCAATCAAAACGCAGGTCTTTCCTGTGACCGCATGCCATGCCGCCCGGTCGTCGCCCACGTCCAACGCCGTGATCATCGCGGTCGGATCCAGACCCGACTTCCGCAACAGCAGGTCGATGGCTTCGGCTGCAAGGTTTTGCTCGGCGATCCTCGAGAAATTCCGGATCGCGTCAGCCCCCACAACAGATAGCCGCCCGCCCACCAGTGATGGCGGAAAGCTCTTCAAAATTTCATGCATTTCCGCAGGCTTCGGGCTCTGGCTGCCCGGGCCGTACTCATAAAGTTGTCCACCCGCATCCTCATAAACGCAGAGTCGCGCGCCCTTGTCTGTCTTAACGCCGAAGGCCATGCATTGCTGCCCTTCCACCTCCATACTGCTTCCTGCAAGAACCATGAGCTTGAGCTCTGGCTCGGGCGCCACCGCCCCGCATGCTGCGGCGACCGTGATTTGCAAGCGGTCAGTCATCTGGAAGCGGATCTGGCGAACGCCTCGCCAGATCCGTCGCTGCGACAGATGCGGATTAAGTTGCGCAAGCCGCAGGATTTCGGATGCGTATTGCTGCTTGGCTACGGCGCGCAATTCGGGCCAGCTCGCGATCCACCGGGCTGCCAGCTGCGTCATTGGTTGCTGTCGTTCGGCCTCATAGAAGCGACGGTCAAGCGCATCGAGCGGCGCGGCGCGCTCCCCGAAGCCGTTTTGCAGTGCAGCCTCGCCGGGATTGGCTTTCACCCAGTCCATCATTTCATGCAGGATCTGGTGTTGCGCGGCCGCTCCCATAGCCTTCAGTCCAGCGAGCGCATCGCCAGATGTCGTCGGCAGCATCGCAACGCCCGTGTTACCGATGAACTGACTGTGACCGCCGTTGTTGACCTGAGCGAGATAGTAGTCGGCGTGATAGGCCTGCATGGCCACAGCCGGCAGTTCACGTCCCTTGTAGACGCCGACGCGTTGAATTTCATTGACGTAGTAGACCACCGCCTCGGTCAGGTAGTCAGCCTTCTCAGGTGCTTGAGCCGCCTCCAGCGCATCGAGAGACACGACAACTGTTGTTAACCGGCTTCCTTCGATCATTACGCCTCCCACGTTCACCATGGCGAAACGCCATGCAACTACGGCTTATAGTTGCAAAAGGCAATTGCAGTCGTGGTCCAGCAAGAGACGTTAGTTGGCTCGCGCCGCAGGCCGCCCCCGTTACCCCAGATGCTTCCGGAAGAACTCCGTCGCCCTGCCCCAGGCGAGCTCGGCGGCTTCGCGGTCGTGCACGGCCTGGCGCTGCTCGTTGACGAAGGCGTGCTCGGCGTCATAGCGGAACAGCTCCAGCGACTTGCCGGCGGCCTTCATCGCCTTCTCGAAGCCGTTGACCAGCTCCGGCGTGCACCAATCGTCCTTGTTGGCGAAATGGGCCTGGAGCGGAATCTTGACGTCGGCGGGCTTGGCCGCCTGCTCCGGCGGAATGCCGTAGAACACGACGCCGGCCGCAAGCTCCGGGATCTTGGTCGCGCCGATGATGGTGACGGCGCCGCCGAGGCAGAAGCCTGTCAGCCCGACCTTGGCGCCGTTGCGCGACAGATATTGCGTGGCGCCGCGCACGGTCTGCGTGGTGGCGTCCATGAAGTCGAGCGAGTTCATTTCCTTGTTGGCGCTCTCCATGTCGTGATACGGCACCACCTTGCCCTTGTAGAGGTCGGGCGCGAGCGCGTCGAAGCCGGCCAGCGCAAAGCGGTCGCACAGGCCCTTGATCTGGTCCGACAGCCCCCACCATTCCTGGATCACGACCACGCCCGGCGCGTTGCCGCGCGCGGCATTGGCGAGATAGCCCGATGCGTCCTTGCCGTCCGGGCGCTTGAAGGTGATGGCGGTTCCCATGGTGTCCTCCGGTGAGTTTCTGAGGGAGCGGTTGGCGGCATTTTGGCCGCTGGGGGCGCGCGGCGCAATCCACAGTCCCGTCATTCCGGGGCGCACGAAGTGCGAACCCGGAATCTCGAGATTCCGGGCTCGGTGCTTACGCATCGCCCCGGAATGACGGCAACAAAAAAGCCCCCTAGCGGGGGCCTTTTCATTCTCGTCTCACGCCGCTCAGTGCGAGTCGGCCCAGACCTTCTTCTTGGTGAAGTACATCAGGCCGGCGAAGATGATCAGGAACACGAACACCTGGAAGCCCAGGCGCTTGCGCGCTTCCATGTGCGGCTCGGCGGTCCACATCAGGAACGTGGTGACGTCCTTGGAATATTGCGCGACCGTGGCCGGCGAGCCGTCGTCATAGGTCACCTGGCCGTCGCTGAGCGGCTTCGGCATCTTGATGGCGTGGCCCGGGAAGTACTTGTTGTAGTAGGAGCCCTCCGGAATGGTCACACCCTCCGGCACCTTCTCCTCAAAACCCTGGAGCACCGCCGAGACGTAGTCCGGGCCCTGCTCCTGGTACTGGGTGAAGAAGTCGAAGATGAACCAGGGGAAGCCGCGGCCGTAGGAGCGCGCCTTGGTGATCAGCGACAGGTCGGGCGGCGCCGCACCGCCGTTCGCCGCACGGGCTGCCTGCTCGTTCGGAAATGGCGAGGGGAAGTAGTCGGCCGGCCGGCCCGGGCGCTCGAACATGTCGCCGGCATCGTTCGGACCGTCCTTGATCTTGTAATCCGACGCGAACGCCGCCACCTGCGCCACCGAATAGCTGGGGCCGCCGGCTTCCGCGAGGTTGCGGAAGGCGATGTAGGACAGGCCGTGGCAGCTGGCGCAGACTTCCTTGTAGACCTTCAGGCCGCGCTGGAGCGCGCCGCGGTCGAACTTGCCGAAGGGACCGGCGAACGACCATTTGTTGCCCGGCGGCTTGTCGCTGCCTTCGTTGGCGCGCGCGTCCTGCAAGCTGCCGAGGAACAGCGCGCCGGCGGCAACAAGCGCGATGGCGACGGAGGCTACCGCCTTGCCGCCCTTGGCCAGGATCGCCTCCGAGATCGAGTTCGGCACCGGCCGCGGCGTCTCGATGCGCGAGAGCAGCGGCAGCACGATCAGGAAATAGGCGAAGTAGCAGACCGTCAGGACCCGGCCGGCGATCACGTAGATGCCTTCCGGCGGCTGCGCACCGAGATAGCCGAGCAGGATGCAGACCGCGACGAAGATCCAGAAGAACTGCTTGGCCAGCGGACGGTACTTCGACGACCTGGTCTTCGCGGCATCGAGCCAGGGCAGGAAGCACAGGATGATGATCGCCGAGAACATCCCGATCACGCCCGCGAGCTTGTTCGGGATCGAGCGCAGGATCGCGTAGAACGGCAGGTAATACCATTCCGGCACGATGTGCGGCGGCGTCACGCCCGGGTTCGCCGGAATGTAGTTGTCGGCGTCGCCGAGATAGTTCGGCATGTAGAAGATGAACCAGGCGTAGAGCAGCAGGAAGCAGGCGACACCGAACATGTCCTTGATGGTGGCATGCGGCGTGAACGGCACCGTGTCCTTTTCCGATTTCGGCTCGACGCCCTCAGGATTATTCTGGCCGGCGACATGCAGCGCCCAGACGTGGAGCACGACGACGCCCGCGATCAGGAACGGCAGCAGATAATGCAGCGAGAAGAAGCGGTTCAGCGTCGGATTGCCGACCGAATAGCCGCCCCACAGCAGCGTCACGATGCTCTCGCCGAAATAGGGAATGGCGGAGAACAGGTTGGTGATGACGGTGGCCCCCCAGAAGCTCATCTGGCCCCAGGGGAGCACGTAGCCCATGAAGCCGGTCGCCATCATCAGGAGGTAGATGATGACGCCGAGGATCCACAGCACCTCACGCGGCTCCTTGTAGGAACCGTAATAGAGGCCGCGCAGCATGTGGACGTAGACCGCGAAGAAGAACATCGACGCGCCACAGGCATGCATGTTGCGCAGCAGCCAGCCGTAGTTGACGTCGCGGACGATCAGCTCGACCGACTTGAAGGCGAGATCGGCATGCGGCGTGTAGTGCATCGCCAGGATCACGCCGGTCAGGATCTGCATCCCCAGCATGAAGGAGAGGATGGCGCCGAACGTCCACCAGTAGTTCAGATTGCGCGGAGTGGGGTAGGCGACGAAGGAGGAGTGCATGAGGCCGAGGATCGGCAGGCGCCGCTCGATCCATTGCAGGGCCGGATTGCTCGGCTGGTAGTCGGATGGTCCGCTCATGATGCGATCCTGAGGAAATAATACGACGAGACGGCGCGAAGCTTCGGACGAGGGTCCGAAGCTCAGCCGATCTGGATTTTGGTGTCGGAAACGAACTGGTACGGCGGCACCGGCAGGTTCGCGGGCGCGGGCCCCTGACGGATGCGGCCGGACGAATCGTACTGCGAACCATGGCAGGGGCAGAAGAACCCGTCGTAGTTGCCCTCATGAGCGATCGGGATGCAGCCGAGATGGGTGCAGATACCGATCACGACCAGCCACTGCTCATGGCCGGACTTGACCCGGGCCTCGTCGCTCTGCGGATCGGGCAGGCTCGCCACGTTGACGGCGCGCGCCTCGTCGATCTGCTTCTTGGTGCGGTGGCTGATGTAGATCGGCTTGCCGCGCCAGAATACCTTGATGTCCTGGCCCTCGGCGATCGGGCTGAGATCGACCTCGATCGGCGCACCGGCCGCGATGGTCGAGGCATCAGGATTCATTTGGGAGATGAAGGGCCAGAGCGCAGCTGCGCCCCCTACTGCTGCAGCTGCCCCCGTTGCAACGAATAAGAAATCACGGCGTGTCGGATGGTCCGCCGAAGACGCTGTCGTCACGATTCCAACCCTTTCTTCTTATGCTACCGGTGGAACCGCTCCGGGGGCCCCCAAGGTCCCCAGAACTGGCTGCCGGCGCCCGCGACCCCCCGCGGCGGCAGAACTTCGCTTGTCCCCGCCAAAACAAGCGAAAACAGCAGTCCAGAATCGTTCTATTGGCACCCTTGCCGGGCGAGCGCAAGCCCGCTAACGGCGGGGAAGCGTGCAATGCACGAATTCCGCGGCCAGCGATGTTTTATTGAGACATTTCCGGCCCACAACCAACCCGCCGCCGCCCATGCAGATAGCGCTCTTCCAGCCCGACATCCCCCAGAACACCGGCACGATTCTCAGGCTCTGCGCCTGCCTGGGGCTGGCCGCCCACATCATCGAACCGGCAGGGTTCCCGGTCTCCGACCGGCATTTCCGCCGGGCGGGAATGGATTACCTCGACCAAGTCAGCATCACCCGCCATGTCTCCTGGCCGCAATTCGAGGAGTGGCGCGCGGCGCAGGGCTGCCGGCTGCTGCTGTTCACCACCAAGGCCGCCACCGACTACCGCGATTTCCGTTACCAGACGTCCGACATCCTGCTATTCGGGCGCGAGAGCGCCGGCGTCACCGACGCGGTGGTCGAGGCCGCGGATGCGCGGCTGGTGATCCCGATCGCCCCGGGACTGCGGTCGCTCAATGTCGCCATGACCGCGGCGATGGCCGCAGGCGAGGCGCTGCGGCAGATCCGGAACCCGCAAGGTTGATATGTTGAGGAGAGACCATTGAGTTACGCGGTCAAGGAAATCTTCCTGACCCTGCAAGGCGAAGGCGCCCATGCCGGGCGCGCGTCCGTGTTCTGCCGCTTTGCCGGCTGCAATCTGTGGAGCGGACGCGAGGCCGACCGGCAGTCAGCGACCTGCAAGTTCTGCGACACCGATTTCGTCGGCACCGACGGCACGCTCGGCGGCCGCTACGCTTCGGCCGCGGAGCTCGCCGACACCATCGCGGCGCAATGGACCGCCTCCAACGACAACCGCTACGTGGTGCTCACCGGCGGCGAGCCGCTGCTCCAGGTCGACGACGCGCTGATCGATGCGCTGCATGCGCGAGGCTTCGAGATCGGCGTCGAGACCAACGGCACGATTGCCGCACCGGATGGCCTCGACTGGATCTGCGTCAGCCCCAAGGGCGGCAGCGAGCTGGTGCTGCGCCGTGGCCACGAGTTGAAGCTGGTCTATCCGCAGGCCCTCGCCGCGCCGGAGACCTTCGAAGGCCTCGCCTTCGAGCGCTTCTCGCTGCAGCCGATGGACGGGCCGGAGGTCGCCGAGAACACCGCACGGGCGATCGACTATTGCCTGCAGCATCCGCAATGGCGGCTCAGCGTGCAGACGCACAAATCGCTCGGCATCAGATAGGATTGGTTTTCGAACAGATGTGGGAATTGACGAAATCGTTCCGCTTCGAGGCGGCGCATTCACTGTCGGGAACGACGTTCGGCGCGGCGAGCGAAGAGATCCACGGCCACTCCTTCCGCGCCGAGGTGACGGTGCGCGGCACCCCGGACCCTGCGACCGGCATGGTGGTCGATCTCGGCCTCCTCCAGCGCGCCATCGAGGACGTGCGCTTGATGCTGGACCACAAGTTCCTCAACAAGATCGAGGCGCTGGGCAAGCCTACGCTGGAAAACCTCTCGCGCTTCGTCTGGGAGCGGCTGGCGCATATCGGCAAGCTCACCCGCGTCAGCATCCACCGTGACAGTTGCAACGAGAGCTGCACCTATTACGGTCCGCAAGGTTAGATTTCGTAGGGTGGGCAAAGCGTAGCGTGCCCACCCATCAAGACAAATGGTGATAGATGGTGGGCACGGCGCAAGGGCGCCTTTGCCCACCCTACGAGATCCGGTTTGGAATTGGATATGGACGTTTCGACAATCGAAGACCGCAAGACGCGCGCCCGCGCCTGGTTCGAAGCTTTGCGCGACGACATCTGCGCGAGCTTCGAGCGGCTGGAGGACGACGCCCCGCAAGGCCTCTATCCGGGCGAGGCTGGCCGCTTCACGCGGACGCCCTGGCAGCGCACCGATCATAGCGGTGCGGCCGGCGGCGGCGGCGTGATGTCGATGATGTCGGGCCGGCTGTTCGAGAAGGTCGGCGTGCATTGCTCGACCGTGCACGGCGAGTTCGCGCCCGAGTTTCGCGCTCAGATTCCGGGCGCGGCGGACGATCCGCGGTTCTGGGCCTCCGGCATCTCGCTGATCGCGCACTTACGCAATCCGCACGTGCCCGCCGTGCACATGAACACGCGCTTCGTCGTCACCACCAAGGCCTGGTTCGGCGGCGGCGCCGATCTCACGCCGGTGCTGGATCGCCGGCGCACGCAGGACGACGCCGACAGCATCGCCTTCCACGCCGCGATGAAAGAGGCCTGCGTGCAGCCGAACGGCGTTGCCGATTACGACAAGTACAAGAAATGGTGCGACGAGTATTTCTACCTGCCGCACCGCAAAGAGGCGCGCGGCATCGGCGGCATCTTCTACGACTGGCACGACAGCGGCGACTGGGACGCCGACCTCGCCTTCACCCAGGACGTCGGCCGCGCCTTCCTGAAGATCTATCCCGACATCGTGCGGCGCAATTTCGCGAGCGCCTGGACCGCTGCGGACCGCGAGGAGCAACTGATCCGGCGCGGCCGCTATGTCGAGTTCAACCTGCTCTACGACCGCGGCACCATCTTCGGGCTCAAGACCGGCGGCAATGTGGATTCGATCCTGTCGTCGCTGCCGCCGGAGGTGAAATGGCCATGACCATCGTGAGGCCGCTCCCCCGCGCCATGCTGATCGACATGGACGACACCATCCTGTCGGCCTATGGCCGGCCCGAGATCGCCTGGAACACGATCGCGAACGAGTTTGCCGAGGAGCTTGCGCCGCTGCCGCCGCAAGAGGTCGCGACCGCGGTGCTCGCTTTCGCGCGAAACTTCTGGGCCAATGCGGAAGCCGCCTGGCGGATGAAGCTCGCCGAGGCCCGGCACCTCACGGTCAAGGGCGGCTTCGCCGCGCTCGCGGCCGCCGGCCATCGCGCCCTGCCAGATGATCTCGCCGTCCGCCTCGCCGACCGCTTCACCGCCTATCGCGAGGAGGAGATGTTCGTCTTCCCCGGCGCGCATGAGGCGATCGACAAGTTGAAGGCGCTCGGCATCAAGCTCGCACTGGTGACCAACGGCGCCGCCGACACCCAGCGCGCCAAGGTCGAGCGCTTCGAGCTCGCGCACCGCTTCCACCACATCCAGATCGAGGGCGAGCACGGCTTCGGCAAGCCCGAGGAGCGCGCCTATCTGCACGCGATGGACGCGCTCGGCGTCGCCGCTGAGGATACCTGGATGATCGGCGACAACCTCGAATGGGAAGTCGTGACGCCGCAGCGCCTCGGCATCTATTCGATCTGGATCGACGTGCATGGCGACGGCCTGCCCGAAGGCTCGGCCGTGAAGCCCGATCGCATCATCCGCTCGCTGACCGAGCTGGTGCCGGACCGGTCGTAACCAGGGCGCGAAACAAAAACTCGAAAAACAACCCCATGCACAGTAGCCGGCTGCAGCAAAATCAACGGCTTACGGATTTTACGAAACCGTTTGACCCGTCGGGCGAAACAGGCGCATGATGCCATCATCGCGGCGCATGGGACAGACAAGCCCCTGCGCAACCCATCGCGCAGGCGCCCTTGCCTCCGTCATGGTCCCGCTCCCGGCCTGAAGCTCCGTCGTCGGCGTTTCAGCAGCCTTGGCAGCGGATGCGCGCTGCCGCAGCACATCCACTGATCCCGCAGTCCGTGATCGGCGTGTCATGCCGGCTTGCTAGCCTCTCAAGTCAATCAACCCGAAAGGACCATCCATGGAACTGAAAGCCGGCGATATCGTCATGCTCAAATCCGGCGGCCAGCCGCTGACCGTCGCGGAAGTCAAAGGCGACGACGTAATCTGCCTCTGGATGGGCGTGGAAGGCGACCTGTTTCGCGAGACGCTGCCGCTCGCCGTGCTCGAACACCTGGAAGAGGTGGACGAGGATGAAGAAGAGGACGAGGACGACGAAGACGAGGAATAGGCGCGGCTAAGGCCGCGTCCTCATGAGATCGGAGCGCTCGGCTCCGGCGCGTCTATGTCCGCTTCTGCGCCAGAAGCGGACATAGAACTGGATATTCAACATCTCCCCAAGCCTCCTCCAAGGCGTAGTTCACCTTGTCCGCTGAGGCTGGATTGCGCGTCTTGAGAGGCGCCAGACATCGTCAGACCGTCTTGTTACGCTATTCGGCGGGCGCGGCTTGTCCTCGAGCAGCAGCGGGCTGTAGATCTGCTCGATGCATGGATGCCGCCATGAACAAAACAGTTCGAGTTCTAGGCAGCGCCGTCAGCCTGATGCGCTACTGCCAAGCGTCGCGCCTAATTCGATCGGTCGCGGTGACCTGCGCGAAAACCGAACAATCGAAATCCGCGACAGAACGGCCGCCTCAAATCGTTCGAGCTGACCTCTGAGTCGAAGTGCAAGTTTCTCGACGAGGTGCCAAGAGGCGACAGCAACGCCAAAGGCAATTGGCAGGCTGATCAGGACGTTCAGATACCAATACTGAACCGATGGGCCGAACGCTGCTATGCACTGCTGGATGACGAATTCATAGAGGTACATCCCGTAGGAGTAGTCGCCGGACGACACGATCCAGCTCCGCCGCGGATTCATGAGGCCCAGATAACACGCGACATAGGCAGCGGGCGCGGCAAAAATCGCGTCGCAGCGTCCACTGGCCATGCCGGCAGTGCAAAGCAGAAGCGCGAACAGACACGTCGCCCGATTGAAGGGTACCCTGTCGCGCCAGAGGTAGAAGCCGACACCTAGAAGGAAGCAGAACACAAGAAGGTGCGGACGAAGGTGAATGAACAGTTCGTTCCAATGGTAGATATCGTAGCAGGCGAGCCCGAGCTGGGCGAACACGAGGAACCCAAGGTATAGCACCCTGTTGAAGCAAATCGTGGTCACAGCAAGAAGCGCCAGGATGACGTAGCACCACAGCTCATACGGTACCGTCCAAAGCTGAGCATTCACCAGATCAGGCACCGGATTGTGAAGAAATACGCCCGGGAGTTCAAAGTGGATGTGGCCGACGATGTTGAGAAAATAGACATGGAACTTCGAGTCCGCGAAGTACTGAGCCAATGGCATCGCGGTGAAGATCGGGCCGATGATGATGGCTGAGAGCATCGTCTCGACCACGAGCGCGGGCGCAATGCGAAGCACGCGCAGGCCGATAAATGAAATCAGGCTCTTGCACCTCAATAAGCTAGCCGTCACCAGAAACCCGCTCAAGGCGAAGAAGAGCGCAAGGATCATTGCGTTCAGCATGCGAAGATGGCCGACTATTTCCATCGCCCGATCGAGCCCAAGGGTGACGTTCGCGCTGTGCAGGCAGATAATCGTAGCCGCCAGCACAATCCGCATGTAGTCGAAACCAGCGGGCCGACTGCGCGAAAGAGCCAGCTGATCAGCCAGGCTGAACATGGTTGTGCTTCTCAAGGAAACACCGCAAGACCGCACGCCCAAGCGGCGATCGACCAACAGCACTTCACGGACCGCTGACGGGACGCGTGGCGTATTCCGAGCACACCTGAACCCGCGATCTGCACATCTTCCGACGTTCCAATGCGGAGGAGCGACCCTACTATGGCTCGCGCGTAGGCCGACCCACTGAACATTCCAAATTCCCAATTGCGACGGCAGACTGCAACTTCGCGCTACCTTTTGGCGGTTCTAGCATGCGCATCGTTAGGTTGCATTGTGATATAAATACTATCGTTTCTATTGGTGAAGAATTTGTTCCTAGTGTTGCTGGGGACCTTCCCGATATGCAACCGCACTCGCGAAGCCGGCTTAGGCGCGAGGCTGGTGGCACTCATGATCCGCCCCGACGAGCAAGCTGCGCTGATCGCTGCCGTGATGACGATCGCGAAGGTTGACACTGCGACCCCGGCGAGGATGTCGACCAGATAGTGGCCTCCCCCCAGCGGCGTCGCGACGATCATCAAGACATTCCAGGGAACGATGGCCAGCCTGAGCCAGCGCAGCGGCCAGAACGACCACATGTAGAGGATTGCCGATGCCGCGTGGAAGCTCGGAAACGTAAGGACGCCTACAAGACCCGGCAGATGCAGCTTCTGGAGCAGCCCCGCGCGCACGAGCGGCGCGTCGCGCAAGGTGTCATAGTAGCCCGAAGGTTCGAAGTAGGAGAAATCGGAGGCTTGCAATTCGAGCACATGGTAGACCCCGATGGCCGGGACGAAGACTGAGATGAAGGTTGTTGCGAGGAGGGCAAGGAAGTACGCGCATAGCGCCTCCGCAGCGCGCCGGTAGCATCCCGCCAGGGGAAGAACGAGAACCAGCAGGATCATCTGGAGCGTAATGGAAGTGTAAGATCGTGCCAGGACCGGGATCAATTCCGGGTGACGATTTATGAAATTGAGGAAACTCCTGAAGTCGAACCCCAGCGCGCGATCCCAAGCCAGCAAACGGGCGTCTTGGAGCGGAAAGCCGATGGAAGTGGCCACATAGGTCAACGTGAGCAGAACCGGGATGGCCAGGGTTATCTGCGCCGACGCCGTGAGACAGAGAAAAACCCTGGGATTTGCTCTGGCGTCCGATCGGGCGTTACGCAGACCGGTCCACCAATACAGCGCCGCCAGCGCGAACGCGACGAGATAGCCTGACGGCTCGATATAGAACTGCGTCGCGACGAGCCAAGCCACCACGATGCCTGCGGTACTGGCTAGAACTCGCCAATTGAACTGCAGCAACCTCCAAGCGGCCGTAACTTCGTCATCGGCACGCTTGCACGAGGGCAACTGCTGCTCGAAGCGCGCAGCCGGCATCGCTGCAGCGAGCCCGCCGTGTACCGTATTGCCGATTTCCCCGTGCTTACCAAGTCGGTGACCGCAACCTTCCTCGAGGACGGGTCGTGACGCAAAAAGCACGCTTGCGGGCCGCATTGCCGAATTCCGATTTACATGCGTAGAACTACGGTTCAACAAGTTAAGGTTGCATGAATCCTGACAGGAAAGATTCTTTATCCGCGGATGCCGATTGAAAAAATGTCGGGAGCAAACGGGCTCCAGCGAATGGTCGATGATGAGAAATCATGTCCGTTCAATCGCCCCCTCGTCGATTTACGATAAACGGACGGTTCTGCTAATGAAGATCGCGGCGATCGATCCACACGATGGCTAGAGCGTCAGCTTCGGGCGAGAACTAATCGTTCGCGACGCCCGATCCGACCGGCATGGATGAGCCAGGCCGTTGCGGCGATAGCTCCGCATGCCACGGCAACGCCGCCAATAATGTCCACGGCATAATGTGCGCCGCAGAGGGGCGTGCCGGCGATAAGAAGAAGATTCAACGGCACTAAAAGAAAACGTAAGATGCGGATTGGCCAAAGAGCCCACATGAATAGAATGGCATTCGCCGTGTGAAAGCTCGGGAAAGAGATAAGCCCCTCCAAGGAACGAAAGTCGATGACGCAGAGCGTTCCGTTGCGAAGACCTTCGAGGGTCGGGAAATAGCTATGCCCGCCATCCGGCAGGGTTGAGAGTTCGGTAGGAGCCCTATCCACATAGATCATTGCATTCGCGGCCGGGATGCAGCATCCAATGGCGGCAGTAGCCGTCACGGCAACTGCAAATGCGACGATGTACAACTGCAATCGATCATAGCGCCGGGTCAGAACGGCGGCGACCAACACCAAGATATTTTGTTGCATCATGGAGTTGTAGGCGAACGAAAGAGCGCTGAGGAGCCCGTCGTGCCTTCTCAAAAAAGCGAGATAATTGGCGCGATCAAATCCAAGCCATCGATCTATGGCGTGAAGTTCCACGTCGCGGTAAGGCAGTGGCACTGTGGATGCGGCGTAGCTCAGCGCGATTCCCATGAGGACCACAACAACGAGCTGACCAAAGCAGGTGAGAATACGCGCGGCCTCCGCATTTGGCCGAACGAAGCTGAAATAGATTGTGAGAAATGCGTACAGGCTCATTAGCACGAGGGCATCGGCTGACAGGTCAACGCTGAAACTCAAGCCGACAAGGCTCAGCGCGAGCGCCGCCAAAAGCGCAATTGCTAGGGTGGCTTGCCACGTGACGGTTGACAGCAATCTGTCATCCCCGATTGACCGATAGCGCATCTCCCGCAGCCCCACCTTTGGTTGTGCAACTGAAGATTGCCGCTATTTGCAAATGAATTCCTAATGTGTACCGGTCGAAAATGAATTCCTAATGCGTGCTGGTCGAATAGCTGACTGCCTAGGACGGTCAATAAAATGATAACCGCCATGGTCAACGCAGGAGTTCCAAATAGGAGCACGCTCTCCTCCTCGTGGAGTGGTCTCAAATCTGCTGGGCGCTCCGAGGTCGCAGGGGGCCACGAGCCGGAGCCGACAGCAATCGACGACCTGCAGTGTTCCGGCTTGCAACTCGGAGGGCATAAGCAGCAATCAGTCTGACGTAGCGAAGCATGCTGTGGCGACGCAGCGATCTCAATCGCCTCATCGGCGCCAACGTCCGCTTCGGGGTCATAAGCCGCCGATGACGGCTGAGCCGGGCGACTTCCGGTTAGGTCGGAAAGCCGACGTCGGAGCTTGATCTAGCGCAAAGCGCCGAGGCGACTTGGGGCTAAGCTTTCAAGAGCTTCTCAATCGGTCACCTTGTGGATCGCACCAATGATCATTGAGCGCTTAAGCCAAGAGCACCGCAACATTGAGAAACTGCTCGCCATCCTCGAGCGGGAACTTGAGGTTTTCGACCGCGGCGACCGCCCCGACTATGAGGTTATTGGCGCGGTTATCAGCTACTTCGAGCTTTACCCGGAGGTTTACCACCACCCTCAGGAAGACCTGGTCTTCGCCAAGTTGCAAATTCGCGATCCGGCTGCGGCTGCGAAGGTCGGTGATCTCGCCCGCGAACACCAGAAAGGGGCCGAACTCTTGCGCCGCGTCGCTCATGCGGTCGACAACGTTCTTGCCGACCGCGAACTGCTTCGGCAGGACGTGGATGCCATCGTTCGCGATTTCATCGAGCACGAGCGGCGCCATATCATGAAGGAAGATCGCGATTTCTTTCCCGCCGCCCTGAAGGCTCTCGAGCCTGAGGATTGGACGGAGATCGCCTCGGCCATGACCAATCCTGAGGATCCGCTGTTCAGCGAGGCCGCCGAAGAGACGTTCGACGCGTTACGGGCGCGCATCCTGCAGTTGGAACAGGAAGCCGAAGCCGAACGGCACTAGTCAAGCTCATCCGCATGCGCTGATTGGACTCAATGTCCCATCGCTGCCAGTCACTTCCGGCGTACCAGACGGGCCGGCCCGTCCACGAGTGTGGGGTTGGGCTTGGGGCCGTCCAATCGCGTACCGCCCTATTTTGTGCTACCTAGTCGAACAAAAGGTAGCAGGAGGAAGCCAACGATGACTGACGATCAAGTCAATCGCGTCGTTCAGCACCTTTGCGAGCAATTGCACCTGGCGCTCCGATTGAAGGACAGCGAGGCACATCCACCAAACGCCAAGGATATTGGATTTGATCCCGCCTCGGTAAGAACTGTCTTGCTGACCGGGTTGCGTTCGGCGGGCGTCACGATCAACCACGAGGCAGCCGCGGCGGGCGAAGAGCCGCCGTGGTCCTGAACGCAAAACGCGAGACGGAAGCTCGCGCCAGTGTCTGAGTTGGGTCAAGCCGCCGATGGCGGTTATGCCGGGCGATTTCCGGCTTGGGCGCGAAACCTGACGTTCCTGGGCACACGCCCTGGCCCGTCTCGTCATTCCGGGGCGCGCGCCGCGCGAGCCCGGAATCGATCAGGCTGCAGCGTCGATGGATGAATGGATTCCGGGCTCGCGCCAAGAGGCGCGCCCCGGAATGACGACGGGGCCAATATCCGCGATCCAGACGCAAATGCCGCGAGGATCACCTACGCGACGAGCTGCCGCGCCGCCGCCGAGATCATCACCAGCCCGCCGGTGATCACCGCGACGTCGAGGATCGCGGTGTGGATATGCACCGGCATCCGCTCGACGAACGCTTTGGCAAGGAACGCGCCGGGGATCGCGATCGCTCCGATCAAGAGTGCGAAGGCGAGCACCTGCGCATTCACGGCGCCGGCGAGGCCGAACACCGAGATCTTGATCAGGCCGGTGCCGAGCGAGATCATCGCATCGGTCGCGATCACGGCGGCGCCTTCGAGGCCTGCGGCCATCAAGAGCGAGAGCAGGATCACGCCGGAGCCGGAGGTGCCGCCGACCAGCACGCCGTAACCGACGGAGCCTGCGGCAAGGCCGGTGTCGCCGATCCTGACCTGGCGGCGGCGGAGCACGCGGCGCAGCGGCACGCTCAGGATCAGCATGGTGCCGATCACGAGCGCGGCGCCCGCATTGGTGAGGCGCGTATAGCCGTAGGCGCCGAGCGCGGTCGTCAGCGCCGCGCAGGCCAGCACGATCAGCGCGCGGCGGCGGTCGGCATAGCGGACATAGGCGAGCGCACGGCTCGAATTGGTGAAGATCGCGGAGATCGCGATGATCGGCACCACGGGCTCGGCGCCGACGAGGGGCACCAGCACCAGCGGCATCAGCGCGCCGGTGCCGTAGCCGGCGAGACCACCGATGATCGAAGCAAACAACGCCATCAACGCGACCAGCAGAAGCTGAAAGATCGAGATGTCGGCGAAGCCCGAGACGATGGTCACGTTTTCCGTTCGCGGCTGACGCGTGCCGCAGCTTGATCTGCGATGGAAGCGAGCGCGGCTTCCTCTAGTGGAAAATCCGCCGCAAGCCAAGCGTCCTCGGCGAGCGTCAACACATGTCCGAGCGCGGGCCCTTCCGCCATCCCGCGCGCGATGAAGTCGGCGGCGCGGAGCGGAAATTTCGGCGCAGTCCACCGCTGCGGCAGCTCGGCGAGTTCGCGCCAGCGCGACGAATGCACGTCGCCCGCCGCCCGAGCCCAGCCGAGCAACACGCGATCGTGATAGCGCTCCGCACCGAGCCGGTAGAGCAGCCGCCGTGCATTGGCCTCGTCCTTGGCGGCAAACCGCCACCAGCGGTGCCCCATCGAATCCAGCGCCTTGGCCTCGGCATTGGAGAGCCGCAGGCGCGTGGCGACGCGCTTGGCGTCTTCCGTCACGGCCACCGTCAGCGCGGCCAGGCGCCGGGTGACGCTCGCCGGCAGGCCAAGCTCGCGCTCGATCGCGACCATGCTCGCCAGCGGCCCGGTATAGGCGACGCCGCCGATCAGCGCCTGCAGCAATCCGCCCTCGGCCATGGCCAGCACGGCGGCGGACGCACCGCCGGCCACCAGCAGCTTCAGCATCTCCATGCGCACCCGCTCGGCCGACAGGCTGGCAAGGCCCCCACGTCCCCGGATGCAGGCGAGATAGCCGTCGCGGTCGGGCTCGCCGGCGCCGAAGGCGGCGTGGATGCGGAAGAAGCGCAGGATGCGCAGATAATCCTCGGCGATGCGCTGGTCGGGGTCGCCGATGAAGCGCACGCGGCGCGCTCTGGCGTCCGCGATCCCGCCGACATGGTCGTACACGACACCGGTCGCATCGACCGACAGGCCGTTCATGGTGAAGTCGCGCCGCTCGGCATCCTTCACCCAGTCGCGGCCGAACGCGACCTTGGCCTTGCGGCCGAAGGTTTCGGTATCCTCGCGCAGGGTCGTGACTTCGTAGGGATGCCCGTCGATGACCAGCGTGACGGTGCCGTGGTCGATGCCGGTCGGCACGCTCTTGATGCCGGCGGCTTTGGCGCGCCGCACCACCTCCTCCGGCCGCGCCGTGGTCGCGATGTCGATGTCGCCGGGCACAAGACCGAGCAGCGCGTTGCGCACCGCGCCGCCGACCACCCGCGCCTCCTCGCCATCCGCATCGAGCAATTGCAGGACGCGCGCGGTGCCGCCGGAGATCAGCCATGGCGCATCGGCGAGGATCGGCTCCGCGCTCATCGGCAGGCCCCTATTTTTCCGTGCCCGGCACGAACTTGCCGTTCTCGATATGGGCGGGAACGTAAGTCGACTCCGGGCCGGCGCCGGAGAATTGCGCCAGGCCGATCAGACCCGCGATCACAAGCACGATCGCCATGAGGGCAAGGCGGGCGACGATGGTGACCGGCCAGGACGATTGCACGAACAGGCCGGACCGGCTGGCGGCCAGGAACAACGCATAGACGGCAAAGGGAACGAGGAAAATTCCGATCTCGGTCAGAACCGTCCGGATCATGATGAGTAGATCCGCTCATACAGCACACGCAGCATTCCGGCCGTTGCACCCCAGATGTAACGCTCCGCGAACGGCATCGCATAGTAGAAGCGCTCCATGCCGCGGAATTCCTTGCTGTGCACCTGGTGGTTCGCCGGATTCATCAGGAAGGATAGCGGCACCTCGAACGCATCATCAACCTCGGAGTGGTTGATCGTGAGCGCAAAGCCGGGCCGGACCCTCGCGACCGTCGGCAGGATGCGGAAGCCGAAGGCGGTGCCGTAGAGATCGAGATAGCCGATCGGCTCGACGAAGTCTCTGGACAGCCCGACCTCCTCCTCGGCCTCGCGCAGTGCCGCATCGAGCGGCGAGGTGTCGGTCGCGTCGATCTTGCCGCCGGGAAAGGCGATCTGGCCGGCGTGGTCGTTGAGATGCGCCGAACGCTGCGTCAGCAGGACGGTCGGCTCGGGATGGTCCACCACCGCGATCAGGACCGCCGCCGGCCGCACCGGCTGCTCGCGCGCGACGATCTCCAGCATCTTGTCGGTCCCGGGATCGCCCGAGGCCGGAATGATGTTCGGATCGTAGAGGCCGGACGGAACGTCGAAGCCGAGCTTCGCCCTGGAACGGGCAAAGAAATCCGCCGCGCCAAGCGCGACAGGCTCGCTTTTCAGGATAGGCTTGTTCAAAGCGCGGCCCTCACCTCGTCCGCATCGGCCATGGCGAAGAATTCGCCGGCCGATTCGACGCCGAACATCGGCTGGCCATCGACCATCCGCTCCTCGCCCATGTCAACCAGATCGTAATAGAGCGCGCGGGTCACCTTGGCCCAGAGATCGGCGCGGACGTGCAGATAGGGCGTCAGCCCGCCGTCCACTGCCTGCTCGAAGCGCAGCCGGTGCGCGGCATCGCAGGTGACCCAGTCGTCGACATTGGTGCGGAAGCGCAGCACGCGATGGTTGTCCTCGCCGTCCTCTTGCATTTCGACCGCCATGAACGGCGCGTCGTCAACGCGGATGCCGACCTTCTCCACCGGCGTCACGAGGAAATGCTTGTCGCCCTCGCGCTTCAGGATGGTCGAGAACAGCCGGACCAGCGCGTGACGCCCGATTGGCGTCCCCATGTAGAACCAAGTACCATCGGACGCGATTCGGATATCGAGATCGCCGCAAAACGGCGGATTCCACAGATGCACCGGAGGCAGGCCCTTTTTGGCGCCTTCGGCACTGGCAGCACTCTTGGCGGCGGCAGTCAGCCCCTCAAGACCACGATCGGCGCTCTGCCCTTGGTTCGCCATGGTTTGCCCTGACTTTGTCCTTTGGCACGATTGGTGCAGGTCTACGCTGTCCATCGGCGAACGGTTCCACCCCGGATTAGTCCGGTGTGGAGGTCGCCACTTCGTGATGCCCTACATACCCTTAAGCCGATAAGGTGGGGATAGGTTAATTCAACGAATACATGGCCTTCCTGCAAGTCTAGCATAGGGGCCATGACTTGGTTTGACGTCTTCGCTTGAAGTGAAGATTTGATGCATCTGACCTGATGCGATGACATGACGACGCGAGCGAGCCGCGCGGCAGGCTGAAGGAGCTAACGGATGGCGGAGAGTGTCGAGAAACTCGAGGATGGAATCGTCCGCTCGGCCGAGCAGGTCTCGAGCCAGATTCGGGCGGCAAAGGACGCGATCGCGTCCGTCATCTTCGGCCAGGACCGCGTGATCGAGAACACGCTGGTCACCATCCTCTCCGGCGGCCATGCGCTGCTGATCGGCGTGCCGGGCCTTGCCAAGACCAAGCTGGTCGAGACGCTCGGCGTCACGCTCGGTCTCGACGCCAAGCGCATCCAGTTCACGCCCGATTTGATGCCGTCGGACATCCTCGGCGCCGAGGTGCTTGACGAGAGCACCGCGGGCAAGCGTTCCTTCCGCTTCATCGCAGGTCCGGTGTTCGCGCAGCTCCTGATGGCCGACGAGATCAACCGCGCCAGCCCGCGCACGCAGTCGGCGCTGCTCCAGGCGATGCAGGAGCAGCACATCACCGTTGCCGGCGCGCGGCACGATTTGCCGAAGCCGTTCCACGTGCTCGCGACCCAGAACCCGCTGGAGCAGGAAGGCACCTATCCGCTGCCCGAAGCGCAGCTCGACCGCTTCCTGATGGAGATCGACGTCGACTATCCCGATCGCGACGCCGAGCGCCGCATCCTGTTCGAGACCACCGGCGCCGAGGAGACGCTGGCGAAGGGATCGATGACCGCGGATGCGCTGATCACCGCGCAGCGGCTGATCCGGCGCCTGCCGGTCGGCGATTCCGTGGTCGAGGCGATCCTGTCGCTGGTGCGCTCGGCCCGTCCGGGTCCGGACAGCGGCGAGACCGGCAAGTTCATCGCCTGGGGCCCCGGCCCGCGCGCCAGCCAATCCCTGATGCTGGCGGTGCGCGCCCGTGCGCTGATCGACGGACGGCTCGCGCCCTCGGTCGACGACGTGCTCGACCTCGCCGAACCTATTCTGAAGCACCGCATGGCGCTGACCTTCCAGGCGCGCGCCGAGGGGCGCACGATTCCGGACGTGATCCGGCAGTTGAAAACACGGATCGGTTGATGGCCGCCGAGAACGGGCACACAGCGAAGGAGATCATCGCGATCCGACGTGCCGATGGCGAAAGCCGCACGCTCGCAGCTTCCTTGCCGCGCCTGGTGCTCGAAGCCCGCCGCGTCGCCGCCAACGTCATCCACGGCCTGCACGGAAGGCGCCGCGCCGGCTCCGGCGAAAATTTCTGGCAATACCGCCGCTTCGTCTCCGGCGAGCCGTCGCAGAACGTGGACTGGCGCCGCTCGGCGCGCGACGACCATCTCTATGTCCGCGAGCTCGAATGGGAAGCCTCGCACACGGTCTGGATCTGGCCCGACCGCTCGCCGTCGATGGCGTTTGCCTCCAAGACCGCGCGCGAGTCCAAGCTCGAACGCACGCTGATCGTCGCCTTTGCGCTGGCCGAACTGCTGGTCTCCGGCGGCGAGCGCGTCGGCATTCCCGGGCTGATGGCGCCGACCGCGAGCCGCAGCGTCATCGACAAGATGGCGCAGGCGATGCTGCATGACGATGCCGACCGGCTGAGCCTGCCGCCCTCCTTCGTTCCTTCCGCGCTCGCCGAGATCATCGTGCTGTCGGATTTCTGGTCGCCGATCGCCGAGATCAGGACGACGCTCGCAGGGCTCTCCGGCTCCGGCGCGCATGGCACGATGGTGCAGGTCGTCGATCCCGCCGAGGAGTCCTTCCCCTATTCCGGCCGCGTCGAGTTCGTCGAGCCGGAAGGTTTTGGCGTGATCACCGCCGGCCGCGCCGAAAGCTGGGCGCAGGACTACACCGCTCGGCTCGCGCTGCACCGCGACCAGATCCGCGCCGAGACCTCGAAGCTCGACTGGCTGTTCACGACCCACGCGACCGACCGCTCCGCCGCCGAGCTGCTGCTGTTCCTGCATGCCGGCATGCAGGTGAGCAAGTCGGGCGCGCGCACCACCTCCATCAAAGCGGGGCCGGCCGCATGATGGGATTGCCGCTCGCCTTCACCGAACCGCTGCTCCTGATCGGCCTCGTCAGCCTGCCGGTGCTGTGGTGGCTCTTGCGCGTGATGCCGCCGCGGCCGCGCCGGATCGAGTTTCCGCCGACGCGCCTGCTGTTCGACATCGCGCCAAGAGAAGAGACGCCTTCGCGGACGCCGTGGTGGCTGACTGCGCTGCGGCTTTTGGCTGCGGCCCTCGTAATATTCGCCGCCGCCGGCCCGATCTGGAATCCGCAGACCGGGCTCGCCGGCAGCAAGGCGCCGCTGATGATCATGTTCGACGACGGCTGGAGCGCGGCCTCGAACTGGGACGTCAGGATCAGGGCCGCCGACGAACTGATCGCCAACGCCGACAACGACCGCCGCGCCATCGCGCTGGTGCCGCTGTCCGAGCCGAACCGCGACATCACCCTGATGCCGGCGGGTGCGGCGCGCGTCGCGCTGCGCCAGCTGGTACCAAAGCCCTATTCGATCGAGCGCGTCGAAACCCTGGCAGCGGTCGATCGCTTCCTCAAGGCCACCGGCGACTGCGAGATCGTCTGGCTGTCGGATGGTGTCGATACCGGCCGCGGCGAGGAATTCGTGCTGGCCCTCGGCAAGACCATCGGCGATCGCAGCCTGACCATCTTCGAAGGCGGCACCTCCTCGCCGCTGGCGCTGGTCGCGGCCGAGAACGCCGCCGCCAGGATGACGGTGAAGGTGCTGCGCACCGACGGCGGCATCGCCGTCGGCACCGTGCGCGCTCTGGACCAGAAGGCATCGCCGATCGGCGAAGCCCGTTATTCGTTCGGCCCGCAGGACAAGGAAACCGAGGCCGCGTTCGACCTGCCGGTCGAGCTGCGCAACGACATCACGCGGCTCGAGATATCGGGCGAGCGCTCCGCCGGCGCGGTGCAGCTGCTCGACAAGCGCTGGCGCCGCCGCGCCATCGGCATCGTCTCGGGCTCGACCAGCGAGACCGCGCAGCCGCTGCTGGCGCCGACCTTCTACCTCACCCGCGCGCTGGCGCCGTTCGCCGACGTGCGGCTCGCCGACAAGGGCTCGCCGCAGCAGGGCATCACCCAGTTCCTCGACCAGAAGCTGCCGATGATCATCCTCGCCGATGTCGGCACCATCGCGCCTGAAATCCGCGAGCGTCTCAATGCCTGGATCGACCAGGGCGGCGTGCTGGTGCGGTTCGCCGGGCCCCGCCTGGCGCAGGCCGAAGACGATCTCGTGCCGGTCAAGCTGCGCAAGGGCGGCCGCACGCTCGGCGGCAGCCTGACCTGGGAGAAGCCGCAGCACCTCGCCGCCTTCGCGGCCGACGGTCCGTTTGCCGGCGTCGTGGTCCCCAAGGACGTCACCGTGAGCCGCCAGGTCCTGGCCGAGCCCGATGCCGTGCTCGCCACCAAGAGCTGGGCGTCGCTGGAAGACGGCACCCCGCTGGTGACCGGCGAGCATCGCGGCAAGGGCGTCGTCAGCCTGTTCCACGTCAGCGCCGACATGCGCTGGTCGGATCTGCCGATGTCGGGCATCTTCGTCGAAATGCTGCGGCGGGTCGTCGACATGTCGGGCTACACCACCAAGCCCGGCGCCGGCGTTGCCAGCGAGGCGACCACCGAGACGGTGGCGCCGCTGCACATGCTCGACGGCTTCGGCGCCTTCGGTCCGCCGCCGGCCACGGCAAAGCCGCTTCCGGCCGATTATCGCGACCGCGCCACACCCGATCATCCGCCGGGCTTCTATGGTCCTGCAGAAGGACCGCTCGCCGTGAACACGCTTGCTAGCGCCGACCGCATCGCAGCCCTGAACACCGCGAGCCTGCGCGCGCGGCACGCCACCTACACCAATGCCGAGCCGCGCGACTTGCGCGGCTGGCTGCTGTCGACGGCGCTCGCTCTGTTCCTGATCGACGCCATCATCGTCGCGGTGCTCGGCGGCGGCCTCGCCGCGCTGCTGCGCCGCCGCGCCGCGCCCGCAATGATCCTGCTCGGCATCGCGCTTGCGGGCCTCTCCGCACTGCCGCCGGCGCCCGCGCGCGCCGACAGCGCCGCGGACGAGTTCGCGATGAAGGCGGTGTCGCAGACCCGCCTCGCCTATGTCGTGACCGGCAATGCCGACGTCGATTCCATCGTCAAGGCCGGCCTGACCGGGCTGACGCTGTTCCTGGCGCAGCGCACCGCGCTCGAGGCCGGCGATCCCGTCGGCATCGATCCGGCGCGCGACGAACTCGCCTTCTTCCCGCTGATCTACTGGCCGATCGTGCCCGGCGCGCCCAAGCCGCCGCAGGACGCCATCAACAAGATCGACGCCTACATGAAGCAGGGCGGCACCGTGCTGTTCGACACCCGCGACGCGATCGAGGCGCCGCCCGGCGACAACGGCGCCTCGCAGACGCCGGGCATGCGGGCGCTGCGCGAGATCCTGTCCTCGCTCGACGTGCCCGAGCTCGAGCCGGTGCCGCGCGAGCACGTGCTGACCAAGACCTTCTATTTGCTGCGCGACTTCCCCGGCCGCTTCAACTCCGGCCAGACCTGGGTCGAGACCCTGCCGCGCGAGGACGACGACGAGAGCGCGCAGCGTCCGGCGCGCGGCGGCGACGGCGTCTCGCCGATCATCATCACCTCGAACGACCTTGCCGGCGCCTGGGCCGTGCGCCCCGACGGCCAGTACATGCTGCCGGTGACCGGCGGCGACACCCGCCAGCGCGAATTCGCCTATCGTGCCGGCGCCAACATCGTGATGTACACGCTGACCGGCAACTACAAGGCCGACCAGGTGCACGCACCGGCCCTGATCGAACGGTTGGGGCAATAGAGATGCGCGTGACGAGCTTGAGCTACACGCCCCGTCATTCCGGGATGGTCCGAAGGACCAGACCGCAGGTGCGCACTGCGCACCGGGGAATCTCGAGATTCCGGATTCGATGCTTCGCATCGCTCCGGAATGACGTTGATAGGTCTGTCTGATGAATTACGGCATCGCGTTCACGCCGCTTGTTCCCGCGATCGTCCTCTGGCTCGCGCTGGCCGCGATCGTCGTCATCGCGCTCGTGCTGGTGCTGGCGCGCGCGCGCGGCGCCGCGGTGCGCGTGGCCGCCCTGGTGCTGTTCCTGCTGGCGCTCGCCAATCCCTCCTTCACCCGCGAGGACCGCGATCCCCTCACCTCGGTCGCCGCGGTCGTCGTAGACAAGAGCCCGAGCCAGAATTTCGGCAACCGCAATCGCGAGGCGGCCCAGGCGCAGGAAGCGCTGGTCGACGGACTGAAGAAGATCAAGGGCCTCGAGGTCCGCGTCGTCGACGCCGGACAGGCCGACGGCGAGACCGACGGCACGAGATTGTTCGGCGCCCTCGCCTCGGCCTTGTCGGACGTGCCGGTCGACCGCGTTGCCGGTGCGTTCCTGATCACCGACGGCCGCGTCCACGACATTCCCGCGAATGCCGCCGCGCTCGGCTTCCAGGCGCCGGTGCACGCGCTGATCACCGGGCAGAAGGACGAGCGCGACCGCCGCATCGCGATCACGGCGGCGCCACGCTTCGGCATCGTCGGGCAAAACCAGACCATCACCTACCGGCTCGACGACCAGGGCGTTTCCGGCGAGCGCGCCAAGGTCACGGTTCGCCGCGACGGCGAGGTCATCAACGAGCGCACGCTCTCGAGCGGCCAGACCGCGAGCGTGGACGTCGACATCAAGCATGCCGGCCCGAACATCGTCGAGATCGAGGCCTCGCCGCTCGAGCGGGAGCTGACGCCGGTGAACAATCGCGCCGTCGTCGCCATCGACGGCGTGCGCGACAAGCTGCGCGTGCTGCTGGTCTCCGGCGAGCCGCATTCCGGCGAGCGCACCTGGCGCAATCTGCTCAAGTCCGACGCCAGCGTCGATCTCGTGCACTTCACCATTCTCCGCCCGCCGGAGAAGCAGGACGGCACGCCGATCAACGAATTGTCGCTGATCGCGTTTCCGACCCGCGAGCTGTTCCAGCAGAAGATCAACGAATTCCAGCTGATCATCTTCGACCGCTACGCCCGCCAGGGCGTGCTGCCGATCGCCTATTTCGACAACATCGCGCGCTATGTGCGCGCGGGCGGCGCGGTGCTGGTCTCGGCCGGTCCCGACTATGCCTCCAACACCAGCATCTGGCGCACGCCGCTGGATTCGGTGCTGCCGGCCGAGCCGGTCGGCGTGACCGAGAAGCCGTTCTATGCGCACCTGTCCGACATCGGCAAACGCCATCCCGTCACGCGCGGGCTGGAGGGCTCGGCCAGCGAGCCGCCGCGCTGGAGCCGGTTCTTCCGCACCGTCGACACCCGCAATTCCGTCAACCCGCCGGTCATGACGGGCGTCGACGGCAAGCCGCTCTTGTTCCTGTCGCGCTTCGGCGAGGGACGCGTCGCGCTGCTGCTCTCCGACCACATCTGGCTGTGGGCGCGCGGCTATGAGGGCGGCGGCCCGCATCTCGACCTGCTCAGGCGGATGTCGCACTGGCTGATGAAGCAGCCGGATCTTGATGAAGAAGCGCTGCGCCTCCAGGTGCAGGGCAAGGATCTCGTGGTGGTGCGCCAGACCATGTCGGACAGCGTCCAGCCGGTGAGCGTGACCTCGCCGTCGGGCGTGTCGCGCGACCTGACGCTCAGCGCCGGCGATCCCGGCGAGTGGCGCGCCAGCCTGCCGGCCAACGAGCTCGGCCTGTGGCAGGCGACCGACGGCACGCTGAAGGCGCTGATCAATGTCGGCCCGACCAATCCGAAGGAGTTTTCGGAAGTCACCTCCACCACCGAGACCCTGAAGCCGCTGACACAGGCGACCGGCGGCAATGCCGTGCGCGTGGTCGACGGCGCCAGCGTCGAGCTGCCGCGCATCGTGCCGGTGCGCTCGGTGAGCGTCTTCCATGGCGACGGCTGGATGGGCGTGCGGATGCGCGACGCCAGCGTCGTCAAGGGCGTCGGCGTGCTGCCGATCTTCGCCGGCCTGATCGGCCTGCTGCTGCTGCTCGGCGCCTTCGCCGCGACCTGGGTCCGCGAAGGGCGGTGAAGCCCGATGAGATCAGGTTTGATTGCCGCAACAACGGAGGTGCGCTCCCTCTCCGGCTTGCGGTGGAGGGCTGGGGTGGGGGTGTCTCCACAATCGAGAACCCCGGTGTGGAGAGAACCCTCACCCGGCGCTTCGCGCCGACCTCTCCCGCAAGCGGGAGAGGTTGAACGAGACTGCGGCCAATCGATTCAGCCTAAAGCCATTTCGCGTTAGTTGCCCGAACGACACATCACGCGGCCACCAACACAAGATGGTCGGACCGCCGTTGACATCCGTCCCTCGTTCCTGCGATGTTACATTATAACATCGCGGTATCAGGGGATGATCCTCGCGATGTGGGGTGGCGTTTCCAGATGAAGTGGTTCCGGTCGAATATCAGGCACGGCGCCCGGCTCGCGTTGTTCGCGATGCTGGTGCAATTCGCGCTGACATTCGGCCACAGCCACTGGTTCGTCCAGGCCGCCTCCCTCTCCCAAGCCTCGCTCCAGCAGACCGACACCGCCAAGGCGATCGCTTCGACCGACCGCGCTGCGGTCCAGAAGCAATCTCCTTCAGGATCCGACCGGGAGCAGCCGGGCGACGACAATTGCGCGATCTGCGCCGTGGTCGCGATGGCGGGCACCGTGGTGTCCGCGACGCCGCCTCTCCTTGCGCTGCCGCAGGCGATCGAGCTGCTCCACCGCACCCTAGATGCCGAGTTCATCCATCTGAAATCGGCCGGCACGGCGTTCCAGCCCCGCGCCCCACCAGCGTCCTGACTCTCGACATCGCTTGATCACGCCCGGGCTCGCCGCGCCACACGCGCGGACGATCGCCCGGGAGCCGTTGAAGTCGAATTCCGTCGCGCCGCGACGGCAGGCTGCCTCCGATCATCAGACAAGCATGCGGACGGCGCCTGACTGGAATCAGGACCATGTCATTTGAATTGCGACGCGTGCAGCGTCTCGCAGGAGCAAGCCTGCTCCTGCTCGGCGCCGCCGCCACATCCGCGCTCGCCCAAGAACCGGTACAACAGCCGGTACAACAGCCTGCGCAGGACAAGTCGTCGGCCGAGCTCCCCGCCATCACCGTGACGGCGCCGAGCCCGATCGTGCGCAGGGTGGTACCGACCCGCAGCCCGGTCCATGTCGCGCGCACCGGACGGTCGCGGAGCCAGCAACACGCGGCCGAAGCTACGCCGCCAGCCGCGGCGTCTGCCGCCGCGCCTCAGCAAGGCGTGCTGCCCATCGTGACCAACCAGTTCGCCACCGTCACGGTGGTGCCGAACGAGGAGATCCGCCGCGAGGGCGGCGGTCAGCTCGGCGATCTCTTGTTCTCCAAGCCGGGCATCACCGGCTCGAGCTTCGCGCCCGGCGCCTCCAGCCGGCCGATCATCCGCGGGCTCGACGTCAACCGCGTCGGCATCGTCGAGAACGGCACCAATTCGGGTGGCGCCTCCGACCTCGGCGAGGATCACTTCGTCCCGATCGATCCGCTCGCGACCAACCAGGTCGAGGTGGTGCGCGGGCCGGCTGCGCTCCGCTACGGCTCGACCTCGATCGGCGGCGTCGTCAGCGCGACCAACAACCGGATTCCGGATGCGCTGCCGAGTTGCGCTCCGTCGTTCCAGACCTACGGCCTCCCGACCAAGGCGCCGCTGGCAACCGCCGAGACCTCGCCTTGCGTCACGGCCGAGACGCGCTCCGCATTCAGCTCGGTCGATCGCGGCGTCGAAAGCGGCGTGCTGCTCGACACCGGCGGCGGCAATTTTGCCTTCCATGCCGACGTCTATGGCCGCACCACCACGGACTACGGCATCCCGAGCTATCCCTATCTGAACGACCAGACGCGATCCGTCGCCAACGGCCGCCAGCCGAACTCGGCGACGCGCTCGGACGGCGCCTCGATCGGCGGCTCCTACTTCTTCCAGGGCGGCTATATCGGGGCTGCGATCACGCAGAACGACTCGCTCTACCACATCCCCGGCATCGACGGCGCCGACCACAACACGCGCATCGACGGTCACCAGACCAAGATCAACGTCAAGGGCGAGTACCGTCCCGATGCGGCCGCGATCGACACGATCCGGTTCTGGGCCGGCGCGACCGACTACCGGCACAACGAGATCGGGCTTGCCGATCCCGCCGACCCCAACAGCGACGGCGTGCGGCAGACCTTCACCAACAAGGAGCAGGAGATTCGCACCGAGGTGCAGCTGATGCCGTTCAACGCGCGCTTCGCCGAGGTGACGACGGCGCTGGGCTTCCAGGTCGGGCATCAGGAGCTGAGCGCGCCGAGCCCGGACAATCCCGGCACGCTGTTCAACGGCCTGTGGGACCCCAACAACAGCACGCGCGTTGCCGGTTACGCCTTCAACGAGTTCAAGTTCACCGACGCGACGCGGGCGCAGATCGCCGGCCGCATCGAGCATGTCGAGCTGCACGGCACCACGCCGAATTTCCCGGCCGACTTCCTGCCCGACGGCACGCCGCAGGTGGCGATCGCGCGCAATCCGTCCTACACGCCGAAGAGCGGCAGCATCGGCCTGTTGCAGGACCTGCCGGGCGGCATGGTCGGCAGCATCACCGCGCAATATGTCGAGCGCGCGCCGAAGGCGGCGGAACTGTTCTCGCGCGGCGCGCATGATGCGACCGCGACCTTCGACATCGGCAATCCGAACCTGACGATCGAGACCGCAAAGTCCGTCGAGCTCGGCGTGCGCAAGGCGACGGGGCCGTTCCGGTTCGAGGCGACCGTCTACTACACGCATTTCGACAATTTCATCTTCCGCCGCCTCACCGGCGTGATGTGCGGCGACGACTTCGCCTCGTGCGGCACGCCCGGGGCCGAGCTGAACCAGGCGGTCTACTCGCAACGCAATGCCAACTTCCGCGGCGGCGAATTCCAGTCGCAGCTCGACGTCGGCGCGTTCCAGGGCGGCATCTGGGGCATCGAGAACCAGCTCGACGTGGTTCGCGCCACCTTCACCGACGGCACCAACGTGCCGCGGATTCCGCCGCTCAGAATGGGCGGCGGTGTGTTCTGGCGCGACGACAACTGGCTGATGCGCGTCAACCTGTTGCACGCCTTCGCGCAGAACAACGTCGCCGTGATCGCGGAGACGCCGACGGCAGGCTACAACCTCCTGAAGGCCGAGGTGAGCTACAAGACCAAGCTTGACCGCAACTGGTTCGGTGCGCGCGAGATGATTGCCGGCGTCGTCGGCAACAATCTCCTCAACGAGAGCATCCGCAACTCGGTGTCCTACACCAAGGACGAGGTGCTGATGCCCGGCATCGGCGTGCGGGCGTTCGCGAACTTCAAGTTCTGATCGCCTCCAGCCGGGGCCTGCGGGCCCCGGTACACCCACGTCGAGCGAGCGGGCTGTCGCGGCATCACACGCCGCTACCCCCGCGCCTTGCTCCAGTCGGGCACGACCGCTCCCGACACGCCCTCGAAGGCGCCGTCGACGAGCTCGAACACCAGGATGCGGGCGGCGTCGACCGGGCCCGGCATGGTGACGCGCCCCTTGGGGACCGGCTTGAAGCCGACGCGGCTGTAATAGGGCTCGTCGCCGACCAGCAGCACCAGGCGGTGACCTCGCTCCTTGGCGTCCTTCAGCGCGCGCTCCATCAACAGACGGCCGATGCCGCGGTCCCGGAACGGCGGCTCGACGGTGAGCGGCCCGAGCAGCAGCGCCGGCGTCTCGCCGACCAGCACAGGCAATTGCCTGACCGAGCCGACCAGCAACGTGCCGATGCGAGCGGTGAAGGACAGTTCGAGCAGATGGTCGACGTGCTCGCGGATGCGGTAGGCGCTGAGCACGAAGCGGCCGGGGCCGAAGGTGCGCTCGTGCAGCCGTTCGATCGCCTGGGCGTCGCCGGCAGCTTCGGGAAGGATGGTGAGCGAGAGATCGTTCATGTCGGCATGCGTCTTCGAGCGAAGTGGACCCGGGTTCGCGTCATGAAAACGCGTCAATGAGGGGAGCGGGATAACATCTCGGAGGGCTGCGGTCCATCGGGCTCATACCGGGCCGAACTGCCGGCCGGGCTGCGGCTGAGGATGGTCGCGAAGCTCCAGTCCGGATAACCGATACTGCGCAGCTTGTCCGCGAGATAGCCATCGGTTGCACGGGCGAGACTGGTGTCGAGCCCCTGCCAACGGCCAACGCGGCGGTTGATCTCACCGCCATGTCGCAATCAACGGCGTGCCATCCAGCACTTCCACGATTCTTTGCCGCGTGCCCGGCGTGGTGCCCTCGGGCAGCGCATTGATCGCGAAGAACCCGCATTCGACGATCTCGTGGTTGGGCTCGGGCAGGCGATCCTGCCTGAACTGCCTGACGACGTAGACCGCGACGTGGTCGCGGCGGGAGACGTGACTGTTGAGGAAGATGCCGTGCAGCGCGGCGTCTGCGGTGAGGTCGATGTCGCCCTCCTCCTTGAGCTCGCGCCGCATCGCCTGCTCCATGGTCTCGCCGAGATCGACGCCGCCGCCGGGCAGATACCAGCCGGAGATGTAGCTGTGCCTGACCAGGAACACCCTGTTGTCGGAATCCAGCACCACGGCGCGAACGCCGAGGGTCATGCCGCGAACGAGCAGGAAATAGGCGTGGAAGATTCGCCGCAGCAGCGGCTCGAACTTCCGTCGGATGCGGTTCAGACGATCTCCCATCAGGTTCTCTTTGGTCCCCTCTTCAGGCTGCGCTTGCGCAGTCCTCGCGACCTTGCCATTACAGCGGAGCAATAGCGAGGCAATCGCGCGCCATGGCTTCCTTCACGCTCGCCCATCTGTCCGACCCGCATCTGCCGCCTTTGCCGAAGCCGCGGCTGATCGAGCTCGCCGGCAAGCGCGTATTCGGCTACGTCAACTGGACGCGCAACCGCCACAAGTACCAGCGCCGCGAGGTGCTCGACGCACTCGTTGCCGACGTCAAGGCGCAGGCGCCCGACCACATCGCGGTGACGGGCGATCTCGTCAATCTGGCGCTGGACGCGGAGTTCGCGCCGGCGCGCACCTGGCTCGACGGCGTCGGCCCGCCCGACCGCGTCACCACGATTCCCGGCAACCACGACGCCTATGTCCGCGCCACCTATCATCGCTTCGGCGAGACCTTTGCGCCCTATCTTGCAAGCGACAACGGAAGCGCCGGCTTTCCGGCCCTGCGCCGGCGCGGGCCGCTCGCGCTCATCAGCCTGTCCACGGCGGTGCCGACCCTGCCGCTGATGGCGACGGGCACGCTCGGGCGCGCTCAGCTCGCAGCGCTCGAACGAGTTCTCGAGCGGCTCGCGACCGAAGACGTCTTCCGCGTGCTGCTGGTGCATCATCCGCTAAAGTCCGATGCGCGCCACAAGCGAATGACGGACGCGGCCGATCTGCTGGCGCTCTTGAAGCGCCACGGTGTCGAGCTGGTCCTGCACGGCCACGACCACATTCATTCGACGATGTGGTTCGAGGGCCCCAACGGCAACATTCCCGCGATCGGCGTGCCGTCGGCGTCCGCGCTCGCACACGGGCGCTACCCGGCGGCGGCGTATAATCTGTTCACGATCGAGAAGGACAATGCCGGCTGGCGCTGCGAGCAGACGGTGCGCGGGCTCGGGTCCGGATTTCAGATTGGGCAGATCAAGCATGCGAGGTTGGTTTGAGGCCACTGTCATTCCGGGGCGCGCCGAAAGGCGCGAGCCCGGAATCCATTCAGCCGCATACGCTGTGGCCCGATGGATTCCGGGTTCGCGCTGATGCGCGCCCCGGAATGACGGCGGTGGGAAATTCACCAGCTCCGCAAGGCCGCCAGAACGGCGAAGCCGAACAAGGCGGCGGCGCCGAGGATGAAGCCGAACACGAACGGCCAGACGCGCGAGCGCGCCGGCCGCTCCGCGGCCTCCGGCTTCGGCTCGGGCAGGACCACCATCGCATGCTCGCGCTCGATCATGCGGCGGGCGACATAGTCGGTGACGGCCTCGACGATCACGGACGTGTCGTGCGATTCGGCGAGCACGATGCGGCCGAAGCGGGTGTCCTGGACGAAGCGATACATCCGCTTGTCGCGCCCCATCATGATGTGCGCGACGACGTCGATCCAGAGTCTGGGCGTATCGCCCTGGCTGATGCCGCGGTCGAACAGGTCGATCTGCTCGGGCACCTGTGCAAACAGGGGATCGAGCGCGTCGTTGAGGATCTCGAGCCGCGCCACCTCGGCATCGCGCAAATCGACGACGACGCCGGTCCGGTCGGCGGCCTCGATCCGCGCGCGCAGCAGCGCGTCGCGCAGCCGCACCGGGCGCGGCTGGCTGGGATGGGTCCCGCTGGTCTCGGGCTCTGACATTGTCGGCCTCGTCCTCACTTGCCTCCATTAACCTATCAGCAACCACACCCTCCGCAAAGGGTCCACAATTCCAGATACTTACGGCACCCACAGCTGTCTCACCTGTGCCAAAAACAGACGATCCCACCCGGCTTGCGCCGGATGGGACCCTCCGTCCTTGGACGTCTTCTTAGATTTTCAGGCAGCCGTCAGGCCGAGACGCGCGACGGCTCTTCAACGATGGAGAAGCGGACGCCGGCCTTGTGGCGGTTCTCTTCCGAGACCGTACGCCAGGCATCTTCGGCTTCCTTGCGGGTCTTGAACGGCCCCTGCACCTGGGCCGAGCCTTCCACGAGCTTGTGGAAGTTCATCGAGCCGAACTCGCCGCCGATCACCCAGAAATTGCTGCCCTTGGTCATTGTCAGTCTCCTGTTGAGGTGCGTGACCAGTCCGGGCTCCGAGGGGACCCCGGACTGATCAATTCCGCCGTTAGCCGAACTGGTTCATCGTGTTGTGCGCGCCGCCCGCCTTCAGGGCGGCCTCGCCGGCGAAGTACTCCTTGTGGTCGTCGCCGATGTCGGAGCCGGCCATGTTCTGATGCTTCACGCAGGCGATGCCCTGACGGATCTCGGCGCGCTGGACGTTCTTGACGTAGCCGAGCATGCCCTGCTCGCCGAAGTACTCCCTGGCCAGATTGTCGGTCGAGAGCGCCGCGGTGTGGTAGGTCGGCAGCGTGATCAGGTGGTGGAAGATGCCGGCACGCTTGGCCGAATCCGCCTGGAAGGTGCGGATGCGCTCGTCGGCTTCCTTCGCCAGCGGCGTGTCGTCATATTCCGCCTTCATCAGCTCGGCGCGGTTGTACTTGCTGACGTCCTTGCCGGCTTCCTTCATCGCGTCGTAGACCTGCCAACGGAAGTTGAGGGTCCAGTTGAACGACGGCGAGTTGTTGTAGGCCAGCTTGGCGTTCGGAACCACCTTGCGGATGCGATCGACCATCTTGGCGATCTGCTCGATATGCGGCTTCTCGGTCTCGATCCAGAGCAGGTCGGCGCCGTTCTGGAGCGAGGTGATGCAGTCCAGCACGCAGCGGTCCTCACCGGTGCCCGGGCGGAACTGGTAGAGGTTGGAGGGCAGCCGCTTCGGACGCATCATCTTGCCGTTGCGGTTGATGATGACGTCGCCGTTGCGGGCGTTCTCCGCGGTGATTTCCTCGCAATCGAGGAAGCTGTTGTACTGGTCGCCGATGTCGCCGGGCTTGTGGCTGACGGCGATCTGCTGCGTCAGGCCAGCGCCGAGCGAGTCGGTGCGGGTCACGACGACGCCGTCTTCGACGCCGAGCTCGAGGAAGGCGTGGCGGCAGGCGCGGATCTTCGCCAGGAAGACGTCGTGCGGCACGGTGACCTTGCCGTCCTGGTGGCCGCACTGCTTCTCGTCCGAGACCTGGTTCTCGATCTGGAGCGCGCAGGCGCCCGCTTCGATCATCTTCTTGGCGAGCAGGTAGGTCGCCTCCGCGTTGCCGAAGCCGGCATCGATGTCGGCGATGACGGGCACGACATGGGTCTGGAAGCCGTCGATCTTCTCGATCAGCTCCTTCTCGCGGGTCTTGTCACCTTCCTTGCGGGCCTTGTCGAGGCTGCGGAAGATGTCGTTGAGCTCGCGCGAGTCGGCCTGGCGCAGGAAGGTGTAGAGCTCTTCGATCAGCGCCGGCACCGAGGTCTTCTCGTGCATCGACTGGTCGGGCAGCGGTCCGAACTCGGAGCGCAGCGCCGCGATCATCCAGCCCGAGAGATACAGGTAGGTGCGATCGGTCCTGCCACCGAAGTGCTTCTTGACCGAGATCAGCTTCTGCTGGGCGATGAAGCCGTGCCAGCAGCCGAGCGACTGGGTGTACTTGGTGGGGTCGTTGTCATAGGCCGCCATGTCGGCCCGCATCAGCGCCGCGGTGTAGCGGGCGACGTCGAGGCCGGTCCTGAAGCGGTTCTGCAGGCGCATGCGCGCGACGGCCTCGGCCGACACCCCGTTCCAGGTCGGCTGGGTCTCGAGGAGCGCCTTCGCTGCATCGATCTCGCTCTGATACGAGGCCGGCGCCTGGAAAGTGCTGATGCCACGGGGCTGGTAGTTCATGTGCCTGATCCTTTCGCTGACGATGGCGATGGCTGGCCATCGACATTCTTGACAGTGCATTGCGAAATGCGTGTCACGACGTAAACGCGAAAACGGAAACTTCGTATAGATGGCTTGTTTTTTATTGGTGATGTCATGTAACATCAGAACATGTAATAGATGTTATTTTGTAAAGTTTGTAAATTATAGGTCAGCGAGACTGTCCTTAATGGCCTTGGAGATCTGAAGAATGCCCGCCGAATCCGGGAAGAAACTGTTCGTCGGTCCGCGCTTCCGGCGGATCCGGCAGCAATTGGGCCTGTCGCAGACCCAGATCGCCGAGGGGCTCGGGATCTCGCCGAGCTACGTCAACCTGATCGAGCGCAACCAGCGCCCGGTGACCGCCCAGATCCTGCTGCGGCTGGCCGAAACCTACGACCTCGACCTGCGCGACCTCGCCACCGCCGACGAGGACCGATTCTTTGCCGAGCTCAACGAGATCTTCTCCGATCCCCTGTTCCGCCAGATTGACGTACCCAAGCAGGAGCTGCGCGACCTCGCCGAACTCTGTCCCGGCGTCACCCACGCGCTGCAGCGGCTCTACGCGGCCTATACCGAGGCCCGTCAGGGCGAGACGCTGGCAGCCGCGCAAATGGCCGACCGCGACGTCGGCACGCGCTATGAGGCCAATCCGGTCGAACGCGTGCGCGAGCTGATCGAGGCGAACCGCAACTATTTTCCAGAACTCGAGCAGGCCGCGGAGACGCTTCGCGACGAGCTGAACGTGCCGGCCGAAGGGCTCTACGCGGCCCTTGCCGCGCGCTTGCGCGAAAAGCATTCGATCCAGACCCGCATCATGCCCGTCGACGTGATGCGCGAGACGCTGAGGCGCTTCGACCGCCACCGCCGCCAGCTCCTGATCTCGGAACTGGTCGACCCGCCCGGCCGCGCGTTCCAGCTCGCCTTCCAGCTCGGCCTTGGCGAATGCGCGCAGCAGCTGGAGACCATCATCAACCGCGCCGGCCCGCTCGACGACGCGCCGCGGCGGCTGTTCCGCATCACGCTCGGCAATTACTTCGCAGCGGCCGTGATGATGCCCTACCCGGCCTTCCTCGCCGCAGCGGAAGCGCTGAACTACGACATCCATGTGCTGGCGCAGCGCTTCAATTCCGGCTTCGAGCAGGTCTGCCACCGCCTCACCACCTTGCAGCGGCCGAACGCGCGCGGCATTCCGTTCTTCCTCCTGCGCGTCGACAATGCCGGCAACGTCTCCAAGCGTTTCTCGTCCGGCACCTTCCCGTTCTCGAAATTCGGCGGCACCTGCCCGCTGTGGAACGTGCACTCGACCTTCGACACGCCGGATCGCCTGCTGAAACAGGTGATCGAGCTCTCCGACGGCACGCGCTATTTCTCGATCGCGCAGATGGTGCGCCGCCCGGTCGCGCCGCACCCGCTGCCGCAGCCGCGCTTCGCCATCGGCCTCGGCTGCGAGATCCGCCACGCCGCGCGCCTCGTCTACGCCGCCGGCATGGACCTGGAGAAGACGGAAGGCACGCCCATCGGCGTCAACTGCCGCCTCTGCGAACGCGAAAACTGCGCCCAGCGCGCCGAGCCGCCGATCACGCGTACGCTGATCCTGGACGAGACGACGCGGCGGGTGTCGAGTTTCGCGTTCTCGAACGCGCGGGAGTTGTGAGGGCGAAGGCTCGCGCTTGGCTTTAGATGCAGCCACAAACTCGCTGTCGTCCTGGCGAAGGCCAGGACCCATAACCACCGAACTATCATGCAAGCGCAGGTGGCGGCCACGCGTCGCAAAACTCCTCCCTGGGGTAATGGGTCCTGGCTTTCGCCAGGACGACATTGGGAGGCAGCGATCCGTCCAACTACGCCAGCGTATGCACGATCACCGGCCCCGCGGCGGCGCGCGCGTCGCCGGCGAGCAGCGGGCCGAGATCCTTCTCGATCCAGGCGATCGCGCGCCGGTTCGCCTCCTCCGCCTGCTCGAACTTGTCGAAGATCGAGATCGCTGTGACCGTGTCGTCGCCGGCATAGACGACGTAATAGGCGCGGAAACCGTCGACGTCGCTGATGATCGGAACGGCGCCGTCCTTGATGCGGCGCGCCAGCTCCTCCGCGCTCCCGCTTTTCGCCTTGGCCTGACGGATGGCGGCATACATGGCTTCCTCCTCCCGGCTATTGATGTGGGCTTTGTGCCCGGACTTGATGTTACGCCGAAGCGCGGGGCCCGGATACCCTCCTTGGTTAACCCGGCACTAATCCGTCTGCGCGATCTGCAACCAATGGTTAAGCACGCCTCAACATCGCTGCCCTAGTCTCGCCCCACTCACTTTTCGCAAACAACGGTGGCTTATTCTGCCGGGCGAAGTGACATCAGGGGGTTCATCATGCGCATTGCGTTGCTGCTGACCGCAACCATTGTCGGCGCGCTTTTCGCCAGTCCATCCAATGCCGGATCGCTCGATGCATCCGCCGAGGCAGCGCAGGCGCTGCCGCCGGGCTTCCAGAGCTACCGCGGCTACATGTTCGACCTGTCGGAGAATTCCGATCGCAAGGATGTCGACAAGCTCACCGACAATCTGAAGCGCCAGATCGACGTCGTCGAAGGCGCCGGCCTCTCTCCGCGCGTGCTGCGCTTCTTCCATACCGTTCCGATCGTCGCGAGCGAGCTGGCCTGCCTCGACGAAGGCGCCGCGACCGCATGCTACGGCAGGGTCACGCCGGACATCCAGCGCACCGCTCCTCGGACGCTGACGGTCTGGGACCCCAACAAGCAGCGCTGGACCAATCCGAATGCCATCGACCTCGCCGTCGATTCGGGGCTCGGCGTGATTATGCTGCGGCCGGACATGATGCGGTACGAGAAGGAGGCGGTGCTGCTGCACGAACTGCTGCACGCCTATCACGCGCGCCTGTTGCCGGACGGCTACGCCAACAAGGGCGTGATCGGCTATTATGCCCTGGCCAAGTCCAAGGACCTCCTGCCCAAGGAATCCTATGCGCTGAAGAATCCCATGGAGTTCTTTGCCGTGACCGCCAGCATCTTCCTGGCCGGAAAGAGCGAATTCCACGATCCCAAGTCGCGCGAGACGCTCAAGGAGAAGATGCCGGACTATTACAAATACCTGGTCGGCGTGTTCGGCTTCGACCCCGACCCGACTGCGTCAAGCGGCCCGGTGGCCTCGCTGAAGTGAGGCGGACCTAGCCCATCTGCACCAACCAGGCAAAAAGCCGCGCAAAATGCGCGGCTTTTCTTGTTTTGGGTCCCGGAAGCTGCGGATGACGCCCGGCCGGGAATTGCCAAGGCGGGGCCCGATCTGCATAGTCCCGCCCGCATCGATACTGTTTTCAAGGGGATAGAAGAACATGGCGGACGCCGACCTGGATGTCGTGATCCGGCAACTGGCCAGACAGCTGCATACGGGCCTGATGACCCGCGCCAAGGAGCGGCGGGATCGCTTCAACGGCCTTGCGGCCAAGGCCAAGGGCAAGGAGACCGGCGACCGCTTCAAGATGATGGCCAAGGCCACCATGGAGCAGGCCACCGCCGCCGCCAAGCGCCTCCAGATGTCCGCCGACAACGTCGCCGACAGCTACGCACGATCGATGCGAATCGCTGCCAGCACGCCGATCGCGGCGAAGGTGGAGAAGAAGGCGAAGGAAGAGAAGCCGGCGAAGAAGGCGGCCAAGGCGAAGAAGGCGAAAGCCAAGAAGGCGAAGTAGGCGCGCCTGCGCCCTTCACCTCTCCCCGCTTGCGGGGAGAGGTCGGATCGCCTCGGCGATGCGAAGCATCGTCCGGTGCGATCCGGGTGAGGGGGGACCGGTCTCTCGACAGCCTCATGCGTGGAGAGAGCCCCTCTCCCCGTAAGAACGGAGAGGGAGACAACTCCCCTCACCGCCGCGGTGCTGAAACCCGGGTCGGCTCGGCGCTGGCGAGTTCGGCAAGCTTGGCGCGCGCCGCCTCGCGCGTGCGGGCATCCTTGCCGGCGGGAAGCGCGAGAGCGGCTTCGAAATCGGCGCGCGCATCGTCGGCCTGGCCGCGGGCGAGGAACGCCAGGCCACGGTCGAGCCGGGCCTGCGCATCGGAGGGGGCGAGACGGACCGCCGTGTTGTAGCTCAGGATGGCGCGATCGAGATCGCCGGTGGCGGCGAGCGCAAGACCGCGCTGGTGATAGGGCGCGGCGAGCTTGGGATCATGCGCGATCGCCTCGTCGTAATCCGCAATGGCGAGCTCGAGGTCGCCGTTCTGCCGGCGCGCCTCCGCGCGGTCGCGATAGAGCGAGGCGCGATTGGGATTGAGGT
Source organism: Bradyrhizobium sp. USDA 3311 (assembly GCF_054062495.1). Taxonomy (NCBI): domain Bacteria; kingdom Pseudomonadati; phylum Pseudomonadota; class Alphaproteobacteria; order Hyphomicrobiales; family Nitrobacteraceae; genus Bradyrhizobium; species Bradyrhizobium sp. USDA 3311. Next base: position 8,428,364 of record NZ_JBSSFI010000001.1, read on the forward strand.
GAATGGCCTCGTCGAAATCCGCGATCGCCCGCCGCCAGTCGCCGTGGCGCAGCGCGATCCGCCCGCGCCCTTCATAGGCAAAGGCGATCAGAGAACCGCGGAGCGGCGAGAAACCGATCACGGCCGCGCAGATGTCGGGCTCGTCCTCGTCCCCGCAATTGACGACCATATGCGTGGACAGGCCGATCAGCACGCCCAGGACGATCAGCAATGGTACGGCAGCTCTGGTCATCTTCGACGGTGACCGGCGACGGGCCGGCCACGCATCCCCTTTCGAAGGAAGTGTCACGGCGAGGTGTTAGCACCGGCCGGGACGATCCTGTGTGCGCCAGGTCACAAAGCAGCGCGCAAATCCTTGCCGGTTCCGGATTAGCCCCAAGGCCCACGAGAAGGACCTTGCGAAGGACCACGCCAAGGACCGCGCGAAGATGAGCGGCCCCACGGGCTCGCCGGCGGATAGTTCTCGTTGGCGCCGACCGACGGCGCCGCCTGCGCGCCGAGCTCGGCCGCGAGCTGCTGGAGCGCCGCGATGCGGTTCTGCGTCGAGGGATGGGTGGCGAAGAGATTGTCCACGCCGTGGCCCGACAGCGGATTGATGATGAACATGTGCGCGGTCGCGGGATTTCGTTCGGCCTCGAAGTTCGGGACCTGATGTGCGGCGCCCTCGATCTTCACCAGCGCCGAGGCCAGCCACATCGGCTGGCCGACGATGCGCGCACCGAGATTGTCCGCGGCATATTCGCGGGTGCGGCTGATCGCCATCTGCACCAGCATGGCGCCGAGCGGAGCGAGGATCATCATCAGGATCGAGCCGACGATGCCCGGGCCGTTGTTGTTGTCGCGGTGGCCGCCGAAGAACATGCCGAACTGCGCCAGCATCGAGATCGCGCCCGCGATGGTCGCGGTGATCGTCATCAGCAGCGTGTCGTGGTGCTTGATATGCGCAAGCTCATGCGCGATCACGCCGGCGAGCTCCTCGCGGCTGAGCTGGTGCATCAGGCCGGTGGTGACGGCAACGGCGGCGTTCTCCGGATTGCGGCCGGTCGCGAACGCGTTGGGCTGCGCCTCGTCCATCAGGAACACGCGCGGCATCGGCAAGCCCGCGCGGCCCGCAAGCTCGGCGACGAGACCGACCAGTTCCGGCGCGGTCGAACGGTCGACCTGATGGGCGCCGTACATCGAGAGCACCATGCGGTCGGAGTTCCAGTAGGTGAAGAGATTGGTCGCCGCAGCAATGACGAGCGCGATCATGGCGCCGGAGGCACCGCCGATCAGATAGCCCACGCCCATGAACAGGGCGGTGAGGCCTGCGAGCAGCATTGCGGTACGAAGATAGTTCATGGCCGTCTCCTGAACCGGCCGCGGGCGAGCCTCCAGCCGGCGTCTTCGAAGTATGAATGCCGCCGGGCAACGCAAGGGTTCATGCGGCGCGGAGCCGCAGCTATAGGGCCGCGCGGCCAGCCTTTCACCCGTCGCTAAAGCTTGACCGGGATTTGCGCAAAAACACGCGCGGACGCTTAGCAACCTGGAAAGCTCAGCGTCGGCTTAATCCGCGATAACCGGGCACGCTGCGCGGCCCTCGCGCATTGACCGGTTCCGTTGGCTTCCCGTCAACCAGGTGACCGTCATGGTAGACCGCTTACGCGCCGCTTCCATCGACCCCGCATCCACTCCTTCCCCTCACGAGACCAAGACCGACGCGAAGGGATTACAGGAGGCGCTGCACGAGCAGCTGTTCGCCGATGACGAAACCGGCCACGCATGCGAGGCGCAGACGGCGCCGGAACCAGGGCCGCGCTGGCCGCATCTGCGACGCGGCGCCAAGATCGCCATTGGACTTGCCATCATCGCCGTGTTCGGCTGGCTGCCGCTGCGTGCTATCTGGGAGTATTCGAGCGTCGAGGCGGTGCTGAATTCTCGTCTCGTCACCCTGCGCACGCCGATCGGCGGCCGCGTGGTCGCCGCCCAGCCCATTACCGATCAGGCCAAACTTGACGCCGGAACCGTGCTCCTGCGCGTCGTGAACTCGCGCGGGGATCGCACCCGGCTCGACGATCTGCGACGGCAGAAATCGCGCCTGGAGATCGAGCGGCCGAGCGTTGCCGCCAAGCTTGCCGCGGCCCAGGCAGCCCAAAAGGATTTGGCGCGGCAGGCCACGCAATTCCGCGAGGGACGCGTGCTTCAGCTCGAGGCCCGCATCGCCGAGATCCAGACCTCGATCGAGGCGGCGGCAGCGCGGCGGGACGAAGCCAGCGCCGCCGTCGAGCGCGCATCCTCGCTCGCGAAGTCCGGCAATGTCTCGACGGTCGAGCTGGCGCGGCTGACGCGCGAGCTTTCCGTGGCACAGCAAACCGAGCTCGGTGCGCGCAAGCGGCTGGATGCCGCGAAGGTCGAGCTCACGGCGGCACAGAACGGCTCGTTCCTCGGCGACAGTTATAACGACCGCCCGAGCTCGGTGCAGCGCGAGGAGGAGATGCGTCAGCGCGCCGGCGATCTCGAGGCTGATCTCGCGCGCACCGACACCGAGATCGCCTGGCTCGCCAACGAGATCATCATCGAGGAGGCCCGCTTCGCCGATCTGTCCGAAGCCAACATCACGACACCCGTTGCGGGCCGCGTCTGGGAGATGATGACCTCGCCGGGCGAGGACGTGCAGGCCGGCCAACCCCTGCTCAAGATCCTCGATTGCAGCGGCGCCGTCATCACGGCCAATGTCACCGAGAACGTCTACAATCGCCTGCAGCTCGGCGACCGCGCCAGCTTCGAGCCGAATGACGGCGGCGAGCCGATCTCCGGCACCGTGGTCAATCTGACCGGCGCCGCCGGCGCGCCCGCCAATCTCGCCATCAATCCGGATGCCCTGAGCAAGGAGCCCTATCGCGTGACCGTGGCGCCTGGCGATGCCGCTGCCCACGCCTGCACCGTGGGGCGCACCGGCCGCGTTGTGTTTGCCCGGCGCGAGACCGCGCCGTGATGACGGCGTTGACGCCAGGCCTGATTACGCTCGGCGCCTTCATGGCGGTCGTGCCGCTGCTCCGGCGCGACAGCACGATGGCGCGCTCGTTCCTGGCCGTCGTGTCGCTGGTCTTCCTGCTCCGCTATCTCTATTGGCGTGTCACCGCGACACTCCCACCACCGCATCTGACGGCGGACGCCGTGATCGGTTATCCCTTCATGCTGCTGGAGGCGGCCTCGCTCGTCGCGGTCGCATTGTCCCTGCTGTTTCTGAGCCGGACCCTCGACCGCACAGGTGCGGCCAGGATAGACGGCCGAGCCATCGATCCACACGCGCCGCTGATCGACGTCTTGATCTGCACTTACAACGAGGAACGATCCATCCTCGAGCGCACGATCATCGGCGCGACCGGTATGGAGTACGGCAATTATCGCGTCTGGGTGCTCGACGACGGAAGGCGCCCCTGGCTGCGGCGCCTCGCGAGCGAACTCGGCTGCCACTATCTCGCGCGGCCCGACAACCACCACGCCAAGGCAGGCAACATCAACCATGCGCTCAAGCACGTCGGCGCCCTGCCGGAACGACCGGATTTCGTGGCCATTCTCGACGCGGACTTCGTGCCGCGGCCCGACTTCCTCGCGCGCACCATCTCCCTCATGGACGACGCTTCGGTCGGCGTGGTGCAGACGCCGCAGCACTTCATCAATCCCGACCCGATCCAGACCAACCTCGCTGCAACCGATGTATGGCCCGACGAGCAGCGCTTCTTCTTCGACATCCTTCTGCCGGCGAAGGACGCCTGGGGCGTCGCCTTCTGTTGCGGCACCTCATCGCTCATTCGCTACGCCGGGCTGGTGCAGATCGGCGGCTTTCCAACCGACTCCGTCACGGAAGACTACCTCGTCACCCTTCGCCTGAAGGAGCGCGGCTTCAACACCATCTATCTCAACGAACGATTGACGATCGGACTCGCGCCCGAGGGGCTGAAGGAATACATCACCCAGCGTGCGCGCTGGTGCCTCGGCCTGATGCAAATCGTGCGCGGCCGCAGCGGACCGTTCTCGCAGGACTCGAAGCTGTCCTTTATCGACCGGCTCTCGCTGGTCGATGCCTTCATGAGCTGGTCTGCGGTCTACACGTCGAAGGTCGCGGGACTGATGGTGCCCTGGCTGTTCCTGCTGTTCGGCATCAAGGCGGTGCAGGCCGATCTCACCGAGCTGTTGCGCTTCTTCCTGCCGTTCTACGTCTGGCACGGGCTCAGCATGGCCTGGCTGTCACACGGCCGTTCGCTCGCCATGATGACGGACGTCTCGCAACTCATTGCCGCGCCCGCGGTGCTCAAGGCGGTGGCAGCCGGCCTGTTGAAGCCGAAGGGACACAAGTTCAAGGTCACGGCGAAGGGCGGCGACCGCGACAGGAGATTTGTCGAATGGCCGCTGCTGCGGATCTATGGCTGCGCACTCCTCATCACGCTGGCGGCCATTGCCTATGCCTTCATCCTGCACCTGCGCGGCGAGAACATCGCGTATGGCGGACTGGCCCTGGCCTGGAGCCTCTACAACGCGCTCATCCTCACCGTGGTCTGCTTCGTCTGCATCGAGCAGCCACGCAAGCGCAAGGCGGAGCGCTTCGATCGCAATGAGCCGATCCTGTTGCGTCAGGACGGCAAGTGGCATCTGGCGCGGCTCGCCGACATCTCCATTACCGGCGCCCGGCTGATCGATCCCGATCCGCCGGCACCCGGCAGCACGATCGACTGCCGCATCTATGGCCGCTCGATCGCGGCCATCGTTGTGCGACGAACCACGGACGGATTCGCGGTGCGGTTCGAGGAAGGCATGGATACGCGCGTGCATGCGATCCGGGCGTTCTATGCCGGCGAGTATGTCCGCGCCTATCAGGGCGTCAGGGCGCTTCCAGTCGGAAAAGCGCTGCTGATGCGTCTGTTCGGCTAGGCTGGCGCGGCATCCGCTCCCTCGCATTCCGCTTATTGGCATGGCATGGAAAGGATGGCCTGAGGCCGTCACTTCACCTAGACTTCAAGCGAATCCACGCCTTCCCTCCCCGCCGGAACCCCAATGGTCCAGACCCGATTTGCGATCGCAACCGTCGCGCTCCTCGCATGCTCCGCCACTGCCTCCGCCCAGTTCGCGCCGCCGCCCGCAAGGCCTGCGGCGCCCAAGGCCACCGCGCCCTCGCCGCGCGCGGCCTCGTGCCACAATGGGGCGAGCTTCGATCGCTTCCTGGCCGACGTGAAACAGCAGGCGGTGGCCGCCGGCGTGTCGCAGCGGACGATCGCGGAGGCTTCGCCCTACCTCGTCTACGACCAGGGCATCGTCAACCGCGACCGCGGCCAGCGCGTGTTCGGCCAGCTCTTCACCGAGTTCGCCGGCCGCATGGCCGCGCCCTATCGCATGCAGAACGGCCAGCAGCACATCAAGGCCCACGCAGCTGCCTTCGCGCGCGCCGAAAAGGAATATGGCGTGCCGCCGGCGGTCATCGCCGCGTTCTGGGGCCTGGAGAGCGACTTCGGCGCCAACATGGGCAACCTGCCGACGCTGAAATCGCTGGTGTCGCTCGCCTATGACTGCCGCCGCTCGGAGATGTTCGTGAACGAGACCATCGCCGCGCTGAAGATCATCGACCGCGGCGATCTCACAGCCGACGAGATGATCGGCTCCTGGGCCGGCGAGCTCGGACAGACACAGTTCCTGCCCGTGCATTACGTCAACTACGCCGTCGACTATGACGGCGACGGACGGCGCGATCTCCTGCGCAGCGAGCCCGACGTGATCGGCTCGACCGCGAACTACATCGCCAACGGCTTGAAGTGGCGGCGCGGCGAGCCATGGCTGGAGGAGATCAAGGTGCCGCAGAACCTGCCGTGGGAGCAGACCGATCTCACCGTGCAGCAGCCGCGCTCGAAATGGGCGCAGTTAGGCGTGACCTATCCCGACGGCCGGCCGCTGCCGAACGACAATCTCGCGGCGTCCGTGCTGCTGCCGATGGGACGCTTCGGGCCGGCTTTCATGGCATATGCGAATTTCGCCGCCTACACCGAGTGGAATAACTCGCTGATCTACTCGACCACCGCGGGCTATCTCGCCACCCGCATCGCGGGCGCCGCGCCGATGCGCAAGCCGGCGGCGCCGGTCGCGCAGCTGCCATTCAATGAGCTCAAGCAATTGCAGCAGCTACTGGTCCAGGCCGGCTTCAATGTCGGCAAGGTCGACGGCGTGCTCGGCCAGCAGAGCCGCGCCGCCGTGAAGGCGATGCAGATCAAATACGGCCTGCCGGCCGATTCCTGGCCGACCGCGGAGCTGCTCGCGCGCATGCGCGGCAGCACGGCGCAGGCGCAGCCAGCGGGGGTGGTGCGGTAGCCCCTGCGCGCCCTCATGCCCTTGAGAGCAAAATCATCGCATATGGCGGCGAGAGTTCGCCGGAAGAGCTCGGCCTGCATGGTTCGAGACGCCCGCTTTGGCGGGCTCCTCACCATGAGGGTCTAATCTTTCGCCGCAGAACGTGACCTCATCCTGAGGGCCCGCCATAGGCGGGCGTCTCGAAGGATGGGCCGCGGGCAATAGAATTTTCGCACCGCAAAAGCGGCTCCTGCGATTGTATTTTTCCATGACGTTCCCATGTGAGTGGATCAGGTTTTCTCCTGAGATTCCTCACCATTGAAGCGAGCATCACATGTCCTTCTACGACGCCGTCGTCCCCGCCTATTTGCAGATGCTGAACAGCCTCACCGGCCTGCTCACGAAAGCCGAGGCGCATTGCGCGGCCAAGAAGGTCGACCCGAGCGTCCTGCTCGGCTCCCGCCTGTTTCCGGACATGCTGCCGCTGTCGAAGCAGATCCAGCTCGTCAGCGACTTCGCCGCCAAGGGCTGCGCGCGGCTGACCCATAGTGAGGTGCCCTCGACGCCCGACACGGAAAAGACGTTTGAGGAGCTGAAGCAGCGGCTGGCCAAGACGATCGACTACGTCAAGTCGTTCAAGCCCGCGCAGTTCGAGGGCGCCGACACCAAGGACGTCACCTTCCCGGCCGGCCCCGACAAATCCATCACCATGAAGGGCCAGCAATTCCTCAGCGCGTTCTCGCTGCCGAACTTCTATTTCCACGCCACGACCGCGCACGGCATCCTGCGCCACAACGGCGTCGAGATCGGCAAGCGCGATTTCCTCGGCGCGAGCTGATTTGCGAAATCGCACGGCCGCGATAGCCGAAATCCGCTGTCGCGGCCAAGATTGCACATGAATTATGCTACGCGGGCGTTGCCGCGTAGCTCGCCTGCACTTTCCGTATGGCTCCTCCCTTGCGCTGATTGCCGCGATGCACAAGTGTTCCGGACCTCTCACCGCCTGGAAGCACTCCCATGAGCCGTTCGACCAAATTGTTTGAGACCTACAAGCTCGGCCCGATCACGCTGGCCAACCGCCTCGTCATGGCGCCGCTGACGCGCAACCGCGCCGTTCCCGGCACGTTCGTCCCCGGCGCGCTCGCCGCCGACTATTACGGCCAGCGTGCGTCCGCGGGCCTCCTGATCACCGAAGCGAGCCAGGTTTCGCAGCAGGGCCAGGGCTACCAGGACACCCCCGGCATCTACTCCAAGGACCAGGTCGCCGGTTGGCGCAAGGTCACCGACAAGGTCCATGAGCGCGGCGGCAAGATCTTCATCCAGCTCTGGCATGTCGGCCGCATCTCGCATGTCGCGCTGCAGGCGAATGGCGCAGCGCCGGTTGCGCCGAGCGCGATCCGCGCCAAGGGCAAGACCTTCGTCAACGGCACCTTTGCCGACGTCTCCGAGCCGCGCGCGCTCGAGCTCTCCGAAATTCCGGGGATCATCGACGACTTCAAGCGCGCCACGAAGAATGCGCTGGAGGCCGGCTTCGACGGCGTCGAGATTCACGGCGCCAACGGCTACCTGCTCGACCAGTTCGCCAAGGACGGCGCCAACAAGCGCACCGACGCTTACGGCGGCTCCATCGAGAACCGCGCGCGGCTGATGCTCGAGGTCTCCAGGGCGGTTGCCGCCGAGGCCGGCACTGAGCGCACCGGCATCCGCATCTCGCCGGTGACGCCCGCCAACGACGTCTCCGACAGCAATCCGCAAGCCTTGTTCGATCACATCGTCGACGGCCTCAGCGCGCTGAAGCTGGTCTATCTCCACGTCGTCGAGGGCGCCACCGGCGGGCCGCGCGACTTCGCACCGTTCGACTATGCGTCCTTGCGCAAGCGCTTCTCCGGCGCCTACGTCGCCAACAACGGCTACGACTTCGATCTGGCGACCAAGGTGCTGGACGCGAACGCGGCCGATCTCATCGCCTTCGGCAAGCCGTTCATCTCCAACCCCGACCTTGTGGAGCGGCTGAAGCAGGGCGCGGCGCTGAACGACTGGGACAAGAACACGTTCTACGGCGGCAGCGCGAAGGGCTACACCGATTACCCGACGCTCGAAGCGGCGGAAGCGGCGCAGTAGAGGCTGCGCGCCTTCCACGCCATCATTGTGAGCGAAGCGACGACACGATCCAGACCGGCTCGGTGGAGATCGAGCTGGATCGGCGTCGCGTCCGCCGCGGGCCGCGGAAACGGCGTCACCGACCCTCGCGGTGGATACGCGCGATGAGAGTCGCCCGATTGGGCGTCTGTAGCTTCTCGAAAACATGGTCGAGGTGTGAGCGGACGGTCCAGTAGCTGATCCCCAGCTTCCGGGCGATGATGCCGTCCGTCAGGCCGTCGGCGACCAGACCGACGATCTGGTTCTCCCGATCCGTTAGTTGCGGCAGGCGGTGGCCTGCTGCCGTGCTGGTGCTGTGCACGTCCTTGGTCGCGCGCAGGAGGATCGGCTGCAGCAAGGTCAGCAGCGCCACTTCGCGAGATCCGACGGGGGCCCGGCCGGGAGCACGCCAGAAGCGAAAGTCGCCGACACTCGTGTCACCGTCGTAGAGGTGGAGATCGATACCATCCGTCGTCTGGTGGACGCGCAGGAATTCATTGAAATATCGCGTGCGCTCGAGCTCGGTTCGGTTGATGACCGAATAGATCGGGGTCGGCCCGCGACGGGAGCGCAGCCGTGGCGAAATCGGATCGCAACGCTGAAACTCCTCGACATAGGCGCGCGCCATCTCCACTCCGCGTCCGGAGCATGCCGGATTCTCGTAGCGGCCGGTTCGCTGATTCCACCGCGTCGTTCCAATGAAATCCATCGCCAGCAGGCGCTTTAAATCCGCAGCGATATCCGGCATGGCCAAAAGCCAATCGGGTCGCAGGGGCTGCAGAAGCCCTTCGCCGACGCGTTTCAGCAGCGTCACTTCGCGCGCAGAAAGTGAAATCGCCATCACCACCCCATGCCATCATCGTGAAGCCGGGCATCCCAGAAAACAGGGATAGGCGACCGATACCTTGGAACATAGGGTTCAACCCGTCAAGCACGGGCAATTTCGCGAACATCCGCGTGCCTGACGGGTGCGCCTTGCACGTGGGGTCGCATGCAGAGCGTACGCCTCTGCTGCGCAGGCCCCCGATGAGACGCGCGCTCTTCAAGAGCGAAGCGCCGGAGATGTGAACGGCGAAGTCTGTTGCAGCCGGGTCGAAGGGGAAATCTCATGACGAGTTCTAGGCAGTTTGCTTTCGGCCGGTCCGGCCATTTGAACGACGATGACGTACGATGGGACGACGATGGCGCCGGATGGGGAGGCGAAAGTCACCGGTTCGATTTCCGTGGCCACGAAGACCACCATGCCATTCACAAGGACCTGGTTCTGTCGGTCGCTCCGACGGCGACGTCCGGCGACTTCAACATGCACGCAGTGCTGGATTCGCCCGGGTCGACCGAGGGCCGGCCGCTGATGATCCTGCTGCCCGGCTTCTCGTATGACCACACCTATTGGGATCCCCCGGTCGGCAACGGAAAATATTCGTTCGTCGATGCGGCCAATGACGCCGGGTACGCGACCTTGAATCTCGATCGGCTGGGGACGGGAACCAGCGACAAACCGCCCGCCGATCTGACAACGATCCAGGATCAGGCCGACGAGCTGCATCAGATCATTCAGTCCATCAAGAGTGGCGCCCTGAGCAGCTACGGGTTCTCCAAGATCGTCCTGGTCGGTCACTCCCTGGGTTCAGGCATCGCGCAAACCGAGGCCGGCACATACCACGATGCCGACGCGCTCGTGCTCACGGGCTTTCGGCACGAGGTCAACCCGGCCGGCGCCGGCGAGTTCGCCAACGCCATTCACCCGGCCGCCGGCCAGCCCGACGGGTACCTGACCTTCGGCGATCGAAGCTTCCTGTTTGACAGCAACAACACCTCGCCCAAGATCCTTGCCGGGGATGCCTCGCATATCGGCACGGGCACGGCCGCCGAACTGAACTTCGCATTTGCGCTCGATCCGGCGCGCTCGGTGGGAATCACAGCGCCGGTGCTCGAAGTCGTCGGCGATCACGACCTGCTGTTTCAGACCGATCCCTCAACCTTTGCGGCAGAACGCGCCTTCTATCCCAACTCGTCCGACTTCGAACAACTCGTGGTCAAGAATGCCGGGCACGACGTCACGCTGTCGCAGAATGCGCACCAGACCTTCGCGCAGATCATCGACTTCGTGGAGAAGGTGGCGCCGGTCAATCACCATCACGATTTCCTGGTGTGATCGCCGGTCCGACGGCGCCAATCCCGACCCGTAGGCAGGCTCTTTCGTCCAGCGCGTCGGTGCGCGCGCAAAGAAAAAAGGCCGGGATTGCTCCCGGCCTTTGCTCGTCGTGATGAGGCGTAGCTTACTGCAGCGAGGCGCGCTTGGGCGGGGTGGCCGGCCACGATTTGATCAGCGTGTCGTAGTCGACCGTCTCGCCCTTCGGCTTCTCGTTGGCGAGCTTGCGCTGCGGAGCGATGGTGCCGTCCTTCTGGGCCTTGGCGAACCAGTATTCGGCCGACTCCTTCTTGTGCAGCTTCGGACCGCAGGCGCCCTGCACGCCGGACTTCTCCAGGCGCTCCATAACGGAGTCCTGGGCAGCGGCCAGCGCGTCCATTGCGGCTTGCGGCGTCTTCGCACCGGACGACGCATCGCCGATGTTCTGCCACCACAGCTGTGCCAGCTTCGGATAGTCGGGCACGTTGTTGCCGGTCGGGGTCCACTGCACGCGCGCGGGCGAGCGGTAGAACTCGATCAGGCCGCCGAGCTTCGGCGCACGCTCGGTGAACGACTTGTCCCAGATGTCGGATTCACGGATGAAGGTGAGACCGACATGGCTCTTCTTCAGCGACACCGTCTTGGAGACGATGAACTGGAGATACAGCCAGGCCGCCTTGCGGCGATCCGCCGGGGTCGACTTCAGAAGCGTGAGCGAGCCCGCGTCCTGATAGCCGAGCTTCATGCCTTCCTTCCAGTACGAACCGTGCGGCGACGGAGCCATACGCCACTTCGGCGTACCGTCCGCGTTCATCACGGCGATGCCCGGCTTCACCATGTCGGCGGTGAAGGCGGTGTACCAGAACATCTGCTGGGCGATGTTGCCCTGCGCCGGCACCGGACCCGATTCGGAGAAGGTCATGCCCTGGGCCTGCGGCGGCGCGTACTTCTTCATCCACTCGAGGTACTTCGTGATCGAGTAGACCGCGGCCGGACCGTTGGTGTCGCCACCACGCTCGACCGAGGAGCCGACCGGACGGCAACCTTCCATGCGGATGCCCCACTCGTCCACCGGCAGGCCGTTCGGAATGCCCTTGTCGCCGTTACCGGCCATCGACAGCCAGGCGTCGGTGAAACGCCAGCCGAGCGACGGGTCCTTCTTGCCATAGTCCATATGGCCGTAGACCTTGACGCCGTTGATCTCCTTGATGTCGTTGGTGAAGAACTCGGCGATGTCCTCATAGGCGGACCAGTTCACGGGCACGCCGAGCTCGTAGCCGTACTTGGCCTTGAACTTGGCCTTGTAATCGGGGTTGGTGAACCAGTCGTAGCGGAACCAGTAGAGGTTGGCGAACTGCTGGTCGGGCAGCTGGTAGAGCTTGCCGTCCGGCGCCGTGCCGAACGACTTGCCGATGAAGTCGTTGACGTCGAGCATGGGGTCGGTGACGTCCTTGCCCTCACCGGTCATGTAGTCCGACAGCGCGATGGTCTGGCCGTAGCGGAAGTGCGTGCCGATCAGGTCGGAATCGTTGATCCAGCCGTCATAGACGTTCTTGCCGGACTGCATCTGGGTCTGCAGCTTCTCGACGACGTCACCTTCCTGGATGATGTCGTGCTTGAGCTTGATACCGGTCAGCTCGGAGAACGCCTTGGCGAGCGTCTGCGACTCGTATTCATGAGTCGCGATGGTTTCCGAGACGACGTTGATCTCCATGCCCTTGAAGGGCTCGGCAGCCTTGGCGAACCACTCCAGCTCCTTCTTCTGGTCGTCCTTCGACAGCGTCGAGGGCTGGAATTCCGCAATCCACTTCTGGATCGCGGCGTCGTCGGCAGCACGAACCGGCGCCGAGACGGTGAACGACACCGCCAGAAGCGCAGCAGTGCTGGACATGGTCAGAAAACTGCTCTTGGTCAATGGACCTTTCCTTCTCCTAAACTGTCGCATGTTGTTCCTCCGTTGCAGCGACAAAATTTTATACAGGCCCGGGTTGCCCCCGGATCTGGCCGTCCCTTCGCGAGCTTCAGACCGTGCGGAAAATGAGCACGGCCGTGGCCAGCGAAATTCCACTTGCGAGCCACAGGCTCGAAATCTCAAAACCATCCTCGCCGATCGGCAGCGTCGCGAGCGCGTCGGTGCCGACGAGGCCGATCCACACGAGATGGATGACGGCGGCCGCAATCAGCGAGATGAACAGGCGGTCGCCGCGCGTGGTCGGAATACTGAGCACGCCGACGCGCTCGGCCTCGGGATAGACCGCGGCGAGGTACGTCATGACCGCGAGGGTGCAGGCGAGCGCCGCGAAGAAGATCGCGGTCGGCAGCGTCCAGGCCATCCATGCAATAGATTCCATCGATGCCTCCCTACACCCGGCCGAGCGCGAAGCCGCGCGCGATGTAATTGCGGACGAACCAGATCACCAGCGCGCCCGGAATGATGGTGAGCACACCGGCCGCTGCCAGCAGGCCCCAGTCCATGCCCGCGGCCGACACCGTGCGCGTCATGATCGCCGCGATCGGCTTGGTCTGCACCGAGGTCAGCGTGCGCGCGAGCAAGAGCTCGACCCAGGAGAACATGAAGCAGAAGAAGGCGGCGACACCGATGCCGCTGGCGATCAGCGGCACCAGGATCTTGATGAAGAAGCGCGGGAAGGAATAGCCGTCGAGGAACGCGGTCTCGTCGATCTCGCGCGGCACGCCGGAGACGAAACCTTCCAGGATCCACACCGCCAGCGGAACGTTGAAGATGCAGTGCGCGAGCGCAACGGCCCAGGGCGTATCGAACAGCCCGATCGCCGAATAGAGGTTGAAGAACGGCAGCGCATAGACCGCCGCCGGCGCCATCCGGTTCGACAGCAGCCAGAAGAACAGGTGCTTGTCGCCGAGGAAACGGTAGCGGGAGAAGGCGTAGGCCGCCGGCAGCGCCACCGAGATCGAGATGATGGGTGTTGAGGACGACGTATTCCAGCGAATTGATGTAGCCGGAGTACCAGCTCTCATCGGTGAAGATGCGCCTGTAGTGCTGGAGCGTCGGGGCGTGCGGCCACAGCGTCATCGTCGAGACGATCTCGCTGTTGGTCTTGAAGCTCATGTTGACGAGCCAGTAGATCGGCAGCAGCAGGAAGACCAGGAACAGCCCCATGATGAGGCGGCGGCCGGGAATCGAATGCATCAGGCCACTCCTTCCTTCGGCTTGAGCGCGGGCGCAGGCTGGAGCGCGCCTGCGGGCTTGGGCTCCGCCGCCGGCTCCGTCTCCGCCTGTGCCTTACGCTCGACGCCTGCATTGGTCATGACGGTGTAGAAGATCCAGCAGACGATCAGGATGATCAGATTGTAGACCAGCGACAGCGCGGCGGCCTTGCCGAGGTCGAACTGGCCGAGCGCGATCTTGACCAGCTCGATCGAGACGAAGGTGGTCGAGTTGCCGGGTCCGCCGCCGGTGACGACGAACGGCTCGGTGTAGATCATGAAGCTGTCCATGAAGCGCAGCAGCACCGCGATCAAGAGCACGCGGTTCATCTTCGGCAGCTGGATCGCCTTGAACACGGCCCAGCGCGAGGCGCCGTCGATTTGCGCCGCCTGGTAATAGGCGTCCGGGATCGACTTCAGGCCGGCGTAGCAGAGCAGTGCGACCAGGCTGGTCCAGTGCCAGACGTCCATCACGATGACCGTGACCCAGGCGTCGACTGCGTTGGACACGTAGTTGTAGTCGAGGCCCATCGCATTGAGCGTATAGCCGAGCAGGCCGATGTCGGGTCGACCGAAGATCTGCCAGATGGTGCCGACGACGTTCCAGGGAATCAGCAGCGGCAGCGCGAGGATGACGAGGCAGGCCGCGACGGTCCAGCCGTCGCGCGGCATCGACAGCGCAACGACGATGCCGAGCGGCACCTCGATGGCGAGGATCACCAGCGAGAAGAACAGATTGCGGCCGAGCGACGCGAGGAAGCGGCCGCCGAGATCGGTCGAGGGATCGAGCAGCTCCTTGAACCAGCCGACGCCGTTCCAGAAGAACTGGTTGTTGCCGAACGTGTCCTGCATCGAATAGTTCACCACCGTCATCAGCGGCAGCACCGCCGAGAAGGCGACGACCAGGAACACCGGCAGCACCAGGAACCAGGCTTTTTGGTTGATGGTCTTGTCCATCAGGCGGCTCCTTCCACCAGAAGGCTGTCGGCATAGACGTGGACATGCGACGGATCGAACTTCAGCCCGGCGGTGCCGTCCGCGCTGGTGAAGCCCGCCGGCGCGCGCGCCGCGATCTTGGCCTCGCCGATGCGGACGCGCGCGAAGCGGATGCGGCCGAGGTCGTCGATGCGTTCGACCTTTGCGGTGAGCAGGCCAGGTGCCGGCGCGACGGCGTCGACGAACTCCGGACGCACGCCGATCTCGATCTTCGCGCCCGCGGGCAGATTGTCGTAGCTGCGGCCCAGCGCGATGACATTCCCGCCGATGCGCGCCTCGCGGCCCCTCACCTCGGCCGGCAGGATGTTCATGCCGGGCGAACCGATGAAATAGCCGACGAAGGTGTGCGCTGGCTTGTCGAACAGCTCGGCGGGCGTGCCGCTCTGCACCACGCGGCCGTCATGCATGACGACGACGGTGTCGGCGAAGGTCAGCGCCTCGGTCTGGTCGTGGGTGACGTAGATCATCGTCAGGTCGAGCTCGCGATGCAGCGCCTTCAATTTCGAGCGCAGCTGCCATTTCAGCTCGGGATCGATCACGGTCAGCGGCTCGTCGAACAGCACCGCGGCGACGTCGTTGCGCACGAGGCCGCGGCCGAGCGAGATCTTCTGCTTGGCGTCCGCCGTGAGCCGCGTCGCCTTGCGGTTCAAATAGGGATCGAGGTCGAGCAGACGGCCGATCTCGGCGACGCGCCTGTCGATCTCGGCTTTCGGCACGCCGCGGTTCTTCAGCGGAAACGCCAGGTTCTCCCCCACCGTCATGGTGTCGTAGATCACCGGAAACTGGAACACCTGGGCGATGTTGCGCTTCTGGGTTGACAGCGGTGTGATGTCCACCCCGTCGAACAGGATTTTCCCCCGCGACGGCGTGATGATGCCGGAGATGACGTTGAGCAGCGTGGTCTTGCCGCAGCCGGACGGCCCAAGCAGCGCATAGGCGCCGCCCTGCCGCCAGGTCATGGTCACCGGCTTCAGCGCAAAGCTTTCCTGCGGCGCAGCGTTGCCGCCGTAGGAGTGGGCGAGATCGACGAGGTCAATGCGGGCCATGGCGCATCCCCCTCACTGGCTTGGAGCTGCGACGAGGCGATCAGCCGCGTCGAATACGAAGACATCATTGGGATCGAGCACGGCATCGATGGTCTGGCCGGGCTCGAACTCGTGCACGCCGTGCAGCACCGCCACCCAGTTCGATCCGTCGCGGGTCAGATGCACGAAACTCTCCGAACCGGTGATCTCGGTCACCGTGACAGTGGCGTGGAAGGCATGGCGGTCGGTCTCACCATTGGCGAGCGCAAGCTGATGCGCGCGAAAACCGACGCGATAGGCGCCGTCGGCGAGAGCGGAATAGAGGCCGGACGCCGGCGCGGCGATACCTCCCGCATATTGCACCGAACCGTTCTTCTTCTCGATGCCGACGAGGTTGAGCGGCGGATCGGAGAATACCTGGGCAACCCGCAGCGTCTGCGGACGGCGATAGACGCTGGGCGTCTCGCCGATCTGAAGCGCCCGGCCCTCCCACATGCACACCGTGTTGCCGCCGAGCAGCAGCGCCTCGGTCGGCTCGGTGGTGGCATAGACGAAGATCGCGCCCGAGGCCTCGAAGATGCGCGGCAGCTCGGCGCGCAGCTCCTCGCGCAGCTTGTAATCGAGATTGGCGAGCGGCTCGTCGAGCAGCACGAGATCGGCGCCCTTGACCAGCGCACGCGCCATCGCAGTGCGTTGCTGCTGGCCGCCCGAGAGCTGGAGCGGCGTGCGCTTCAGGAACGGCTCGAGCCTGAGCAGCTTTGCGGCTTCCGCCACGCGCGCCTCGATCTCCTCGCGCGGCTTGCCCTGCACGCGCAAGGGCGAAGCGATGTTCTCATAGACCGTGAACGAGGGGTAATTGATGAATTGCTGATAGACCATGGCAACCGAACGCTGGCGCACATCGACGCCGGTGACGTCCTTGCCGTTGACCAGCACCTTGCCCGTGGTCGGCTTGTCGAGGCCGGCGAGCAACCGCATGATCGAGGTCTTGCCCGACAGCGTCGGCCCGAGCAGGACGTTGAGCGTGCCGCTATCGAGCGTCAGCGAGACGTCGCGGATGTGCGCGACACCATCGACGGTCCGGGTCACGTGATCGAGCGTGACGGTCATGAGCGTCCTCCCGCTTCCAGCAGGGGACTTTGCAGCACGGCGTTGGTCCTGATCCAGTCGTCAAGCGCCGCGATCTCGTCGGCAGATAGTCGCAGGCCGAGCTTGGAACGGCGCCAGACGATGTCCTCGGCGGTAACAGCCCATTCGTTGGCCATGAGGTAGCGGACCTCGCGCTCGGTGAGCGTCGCGCCGAAGGCCTGGCCGAGATCGGCGGGCGATTTCGCATCGCCAAGCAGCTTGATGGCGCGGGTACCATAGGCGCGCGCGAGGCGACGCGCATGCGCATGGCCGAGGAAGGGATAGCCGCGCTGGAGCTCGGCGATCAGCCCGTCGATGTCGGACACATCCATGTCGCCGCCGGGCAGCGGCCATTTGCCGGTCCAGCCCTCGCGCGCTTTCGCGCTGCGAAGATAGGGCGAAAGCCGCTCCAGCGCCTCCTCGGCGAGGCGGCGGTAGGTCGTGATCTTGCCGCCATAGATCGAGAGCAGCGGCGAGCCGCCGGGCGTGTCGAGCTCGAACACGTAGTCGCGCGTTGCGGCCTTGGCTTCACTGGCGCCATCGTCATAGAGCGGCCGCACGCCGGAATAGGTCCAGACCACGTCCTCTGAGGTCACCGGCTTGGCCAGATATTCGCTCGCGGCGGCGCAGAGATACTGGATTTCCTCCGGCGTCGCCTTCACCTTGGCGGGATCGCCGTCATAGTCGCGGTCGGTGGTGCCGATCAGCGTGAAATCGTCCTGGTACGGGATCACGAAGATGATGCGGCCGTCGGCATTCTGGAACATGTAGGCGCGGTCGTGGTCGTAGAGTTTCTTGACCACGATGTGCGAGCCCTGCACCAGGCGGACCTTGGCTTTCGCGTTGACGCCGGCACCGCGGCCGAGCACGTCCTCGACCCAGGGGCCGCCGGCATTGACCAGCGCCCGGGCCTGGACCTGCGAGCGCGCACCGGTCAGCGTGTTGACCATGCTGACCGTCCAGACGCCGTCGGCCTGGCGGATCTCGGTGGCACGGGTGCGGGTGCGGATCTCGGCGCCCTTGTCGGCGGCATCGCGCGCGTTGAGCACGACGAGGCGGGCGTCATCGACGAAGCAGTCGGAATATTCGAAGGCGCGGCTGTAGCGATTCGGGATCAGCGGGCGGCCGACCTCGTCACGCCCAAGATCGACCGAACGGGTCGCCGGCAGCAGATGGCGGCCGCCGATGTGGTCATAGAGGAAGAGGCCGAGCCGCAGCAGCCAGGCGGGCCGCAAACCGGCGTGATGCGGCAAAACGAAACGCAGGGGGCGGATGATGTGGGGCGCGATGCCCCAGAGGATCTCGCGTTCGATCAGCGCCTCGCGGACCAGGCGAAACTCGTAATATTCGAGATAGCGCAGGCCGCCATGCACCAGCTTGGTCGACCAGGACGACGTCCCACTCGCCAGATCGTTCATTTCGCACAGGAAAACCGTGTTGCCGCGGCCCACCGCGTCGCGCGCGATGCCGCAGCCGTTAACACCGCCTCCAATAATGGCGAGGTCGAAAATACGCTCCAACAGACGCATCCCCCGGCGACTCGCTCGTTCCTTCGAGCGACTACTTTCGTTTTTGATTAGATCACACCGAAAAGCGAAAGCAAGATGAAAGAGAGGCGAAGGGAAGTGAAAGCGGAACTTTTTAGTGGGCAATCGGACGAGGAAATGAGCAGCTTAGACGGCAATTCGAGAAGCAATAGCGCGCTTGAATGGTCAGCCACGATAGATTATAGTCATAATAGTCATATTGGTTCTTGCTGGCATGGCCGATCACAACACTGCACCCGACACGCTTCCGGCTGATGACACGTGGACGCTTGCCAACGCCAAGGCACGACTGTCCGAGGTGATCGACCGCGCCCAAACCGGCCCGCAGATCATCACCCGTCACGGCAAGCCGAACGCCGTGATCGTTTCCGCAGAGGAATGGGCCCGCAAGACCGCACGCAAAGGCACGCTGGCCGAATTCCTGCTCGCCTCTCCGCTGCGCGGCGCCGACCTCGCACTTGATCGCACGCACGATGCGCCGCGCGACGAGACGCCGTGAACCTGCTGCTCGACACCAACGTACTGTCGGAAGTTCAGCGGCCAGCCCCCTCGCCGAAAGTCTTGGCTTGGCTTGACACGATCGATGAAGATCGTGCGTTCATCAGCGTCGCATCGATCGCCGAGCTTCGCCGCGGCATCGCATTGCTGGAGGATGGCCGCCGGCGCTCGGCACTGGCCGCTTGGCTTGCCGATGATCTGCCGACGCGCTTTGGCGAACGTGTCCTGCCGATCGACCAGGCGGTGGCCGAGCGTTGGGGCGACCTGATGGCTCAGAGCCGCCGCAGCGGCGTTGCTCTGTCCGTGATGGATGGCTTCTTTGCCGCAACCGCGCTTGCGAACGATCTCATGCTCGTCACGCGCAATGTGAAGGATTTTGCCGCATTCGGCGTCCCGCTGCTCAATCCGTGGGACGACCGATAGTCCTATCTTAACCGCACCACCGGCGCCGCTTCGGGTGCAGCTTCCTGAGCATCGGCCTGCACATCATCAATATCCGCCCCTTTCGGCATCGCCTCCACCACTTCGATGCCCTTGCTGTGGCAGATGGTGGCGAGGCGTTCGGGAAGCTCCTGGTCGGTGACGAAGGTCTGGATCTGGGTCATGTGGGCGATGCGCACCGGCGCGCTGCGGCGGAGTTTTGTGGAATCGGCGACCAGCATGACACTGCGGGCATTGGCGATGATGGCCTGCGCGACCTGCACCTCGCGATAGTCGAAATCCAGCAGCGCGCCCTCCTCGTCGATCGCGGAGGCGCCGATGATGGCATAGTCGACCTTGAACTGGCCGATCAGCTGCGTCGCGGTCGAGCCGACCACCGCACCGTCGGCGCGCCGCACCGTGCCGCCAGCAACCACCACCTCGATGCGGGGATGGCGGTAGAGCAGCATCGCGACGTTGAGGTTGTTGGTGATGACGAGGAGATCCTCATGCGAGGTCAGCGCGCTCGCGACCTCCTCCGTCGTGGTGCCGATGTTGATGAAGAGCGAGCATCCGTTCGGGATGAGCGATGCGGCCGCAGCCCCGATCGCCTTCTTCTCCTCGGCGGCAACGAAGCGGCGCGCCTCATAGGCGAGGTTTTCCACGCCCGAGGCGATGATGGCGCCGCCGTGGATGCGGGTCAGCGAACGCCGTTCGCAGAGATCGTTGAGATCCTTGCGGATGGTCTGCGCCGAGACCTCGAACCGGCGCGCGAGCTCCTCGACCATGACGCGGCCGGAGGCGCGCGCGATGTTGAGGATTTCGGCTTGGCGATGGGTCAATCCGGTCACGGCAATGGCCTCAAATCAGGAAGGTGCATGGTGCGGCGGTTCGCGCCATCGGTCAATGCGCCCGCCGATCACGGTTAACGGATGAGGCCTCTCACCACGCCATCGCGGCAGCCAGAGGCGCGAGCAGGGCCGGATCGTCGAAGGCGCCGGCGGAGGCGACCGCGCCGGCGGCAACCAGGTCGGCATGGCTGAGGCTGGTCCGGATGCCGATGGTCGGAATGCCGGCCGCGGTGGCCGATTGCACGCCGGTGCGGGAGTCCTCGAATGCGACCGAGGTTTCCGGCCTCGCGCCGACGAAGCGCAAGCCTTCCTGATAGGGCAGCGGATGCGGCTTGCCGTGCGGCAGCTCGTCGCCGATCACGAGCGCCTTGAAACGGTCCGTGATGCCGAGGCCGGAGAGCAGCAGTTCGGCGTTGAGACGCGGCGCGTTGGTCACGGCAACCATGGGAACGCCGGCCGCGTCCGCCCGGTCGAGCAGCGCCATCAGACCCGGCAGCGGCTCGATCTGCCCGGCGACGAGCGCGCGGAAGACTTCCTCCTTTTCATCGAGGATCGAGGCGCGCCGTTCCGGCGCCTCGTCGGGCAGAAAGCGCTCACCGATCGATACATTGGCGAACCCTTGCAGCTCCCTCGAGAACCGCGCGTGATCGAAGACATGGCCGCGAGGGCCGAGCACCTCGTTGAAAGCCTTCAAGTGCAGCGGGTCGGTATTGGCAAGCGTACCGTCGATGTCGAACAGCAATGCTCTGCCCGTCGCATTGTCCTTGGCCTCGATCATTTCCGTACTTTCCCAAATGCACGACGCATCGATGCGCGACACGTATCAATATGGCTGCGATCACGCAATGACGCATGCGCATGACGACGACGTGACCACTCGACAAAGCCGCGCGCGGCTGTAACACTCTCATCAAGAGCAAAAAGGAGGAAACGATGACGATCAACCGACGCGATCTGGCTCTCTCGACCCTTGCCGTTCCAGCTCTTGCCATCTCTGCGCTCGCCCTTACGACACCGGCGCTGGCCGCGGCGGCGGACGAAGAAGCCGTGGCGAAGAAGGTCGAGGCCTTCCGCCTCGCCCAGATCGCGGCCGATCCGAAGGCGCTCGGCGCGCTGTGCTGGGACGATCTGAGCTACAGCCATTCCAGCGGCAAGGTGGAGGACAAGGCGACCTTCATCACCAACGCCACCGACGGCAAATCGAAATTCCTGTCGATCGAATACAAGGACCCGACCATCAAGGTCGTCGGCCCGGCCGCGATCGTGCGCTTCCACTGGGTCGCGGAACAGGAGATGGCGGCCGATGGGAAAAAAGTGCCGACCAACCTTCACATCCTGATGAACTGGCAGAAGCAGGGCGACGACTGGAAGCTGCTGTCACGCGCGGCGACGAAATTGTGATGTCGCTTCTTACCCTCTCCCCTTGCGGGAGGGGGTAAGGCGAAGTGCGCGGCAAAAGATTCCGGGTTCGCGCTACGCGCGCCCCGGAATGACAGGGGCTACGCCGCTTCTTTCACATCGCCGTTAACCAGCTTGCGCGCAGCGCGCTCGGCTTCGCGGGCGTTGCGGAAGAGCTGGCCTTCGAGGCGGTAGAAGCGGTCGGATGAGGCGAAGAAGCAATAGCCTCCTTGAGAGCGAACGACGATACCTGCGGTCTGTGAATTAACTTCGATGATGTAGCTGTCCGGCATGGCCCGTGGATTCCTCAAGTGCGGGCAAATAACGACACTTCTGCCCAAAGGTTCCTGGGCATTTGAGGCCGTTTCCACCCCGAATCGACACGCAATTGAGTACGCTGGGACCTCATCCGTTTTATGACTTGTTCTTGGCGAAGACGCGACGACCGCGGACGCAACGTCGCGCGGTGATGCGCCGCGGCGGCTACGTCGCGATCGGCGTATCGGTGGGGGTTATCGACTGCGGACGGCCGTGATCGTCGATCGAGACATAGGTGAAGTTGCCGTCGGTGACGAGGAACGGGTGCGCCTCCCTGCGGCGAAGCGCCCAGGCTTCGAGATGCACGGTGAGTGAGGTGCGCCCGACCCGCACGAGATTGGCGTAGACAGAGACGAGATCGCCGACATACACCGCTTTGCGAAAATTCATCGCCTCGATCGCAACCGTCACGGTGCGCGACTTCGCGATCTTCGAGGCGAACACGCCGCCGCCGACGTCCATCTGGCTGAGCAACCAGCCGCCGAAAATGTCGCCGTTGGCGTTGGTGTCGGCCGGCATCGCCAGCGTGCGAATGCAGAGATCGCCGCTCGGCTCGGTACCGGAGCTGATAGGGGTTTTTGACGTGCGTGTCGGTCATATGGTTGATCTCCGCGGCTCTCGGCTCTGGATACAAAGCCGCGGCGCCTTGCGCAACATCGGCACGCGACAAGCTTGCGCTATCCAGCCGGCCGCGGCGTCCCGACGAAGATTCCGGTATCGTTGAGCTTGCGTTGCCACTCCGCATCGTCGGCCCGCGGCGTGCGCCCTGTCGTTGCCGTCACGAGCCGTTCCAGCCTGCTCCAAAGCCGGAGACGGTCGCACGGATAGTTGGCCCATCCATTGATGACACAATAGCGGACAGTGTGGTCGCGGTGGTGACGCAAATGATGCTCGGGTGAGCAGACCAGATGCAGCCTTTGCGCCATGCGCAGGAGCGGCGGGCGGACCCGCCAATGCGCAAGATTATGAAAGCTCATGCCAAACAGCATGCAAGTCGCGATCACGAACCAGACGATCATCAGCGCGTAAGTGAGCGCGGAAACCGGGAACAACGCCGTGATCGCGGCCGCAATGCCGACCACCACGGCGCTCGGTGCCGCACCGAGGGAAGCCTGGTCGAGGAATTCGTAGAGCAGGACGTGGCTCGGATGGGTGTGATGCTCTCGCGTCATCGCGATGCCGCGGCCGAGCACCCCCTCGTCGAGCCACGTGTCGACCGCCCAATGCACCAGCCCCGAAAAAAAATCAGCGAGGAAATAACCGATCAGGAGTGCCACGATCAGCCACGGCCAGCGCAATCCTGCCGCGTGGTAACATTCGACGAGATAAATTGCGCAGCACAGGATCACGACGGCATCAGCCGCACAGCACAGCCGCGTGATGATGATCTCGCGCAAGGTCGCATGCTTGAAGAACGGGATCGTCGGCATCGGCGATGCTCCTCCACGGGCTCCACTACCCATGATAGCACCTTTTGCCGACATCATCCCTATTTCAAATTGTCCCAGCCCGGATCGGGCGCGAAACGTCCGCCGAATCGATCGGCAAGCTCGCGCAAAGTCGACACGACATTATCCACGCCGCGCGTGCGCGCATAGTTCAGCGGGCCGCCGCGGAACGGCGCATACCCCGTGCCGAAGATCATGGCGCCGTCGACCGCATCGGGATCCTCGACAATGCCCTCGCGCAGCGCCGCGACGCAGACGTTGGACATCGGCAGCACCAGGCGGTCGATCATCTGGTCGGTCACGCGCGGGCCGGTCTCGGGAAGCGGCACCTTCTCGGCCTTGCCGTCCTTCCAGGTGTAGAAGCCCCTGCCGGTCTTGCGGCCGAGTTCGCCTTTGGCGACCTTCTCGCGCAGCCAGGCCGGCGTCGGCGGCAGCAGATCGCCGAACTTGGTGCGCAGCATGTCGCCGACATCGAGGCAGATGTCGAGCCCGACCTGGTCGGCAAGCTCGATCGGTCCCATCGGCATGCCGAACTGCTCGGCCGCGGCGTCGATCAGGCGCTGGTCGGTCTTCTCGTCCAGCATCACCATTGCCTCCAGCATGTAGAGCGTCAGCGCGCGGTTGACGAGGAAGCCGGGCGAACTCTTCACGGCGAGCGGCAAGCGGTCGATCGCACCGACAAAGGCGAGCGCATCCTTCAGCACCTCCAGCTCGTTGCCGTCATGGCTGACGACCTCGACCAATTGCAGCCGCGACACCGGATTGAAGAAGTGCAGCCCGACCAGCCGCTCGGGCCGCGCCAGCGTGGTGCGCAGATCCTGAAGCGGAATGCTCGAGGTGTTGGTCGCAAGAATCGCACCCGGCTTCATCTTCGGCTCGAGACCGGCATAGACTTTCTGCTTGAGCTCCAGCTTTTCCGGCACCGCCTCGATGACGAGATCGGCGTTGCGGACGCCCTCCCTGTCCATGTCCGGAATCAGGCGATCGAGCGCGTCGCGCACCTCGGTGGGTTTTCGGATGATCTTGCCGTAAAGCTCGGCCGCGCGCTTCACCGCTCCTGCGATCGGCTCCGCCTTCATGTCGGCGAGCGAGACCCGCAGCCCCTGCCCCGCACACCATGCTGCGATGTCGCCGCCCATGGCGCCGGCGCCGATGACATGGACATGCTTCACCGCGTTGCCGGCGCCTGCCGCCTTCTTCATCTGCTCGCGCAGGAAGAAGACGCGGATCAGATTCTGCGCGGTCGGCGTCACCATCAGCTTGGCGAACGAGGCCTGCTCGGCCGCCAACATCGCGGCTTTGCTGCCGCCATGCGTTTCCCAGAGATCGATCAGCGCGTAAGGCGCCGGATAGTGCTCGCGCGGTGCGGCCTTCGCCGCCTCCGAGCGCATGCGCTTGGCCAGCAGTCCACGCACCGGCCCGAGATTGGCCGCCCGCGTCAGCAGGCCAGGCTTGGCCCGCTTCAGCCGGCCGAACAGCACGTCCTTCACGGCGCCACGGACGTGGCGTTCCTGCGTCACGGTGTCGACGAGGCCGAGCGATTTGGCGCGGCGCGCATCGATGGTGCGGCCGGTCAGCATCAAGGCCATCGACTGGGTCGGATTGACCAGCGCCGTGAAACGGGCAGTGCCGCCGAGACCGGGATGCAGGCCGAGCATTACCTCCGGGAAGCCGAAGCGCGCACCCTCGATGGCAATGCGCGACTGGCAGGCGAGCGCGACCTCGAGCCCGCCGCCGAGGCAGAAGCCGTGGATGACCGCGACCGTCGGCAGCCTCAAGGCCTCCAGATGGTCGACGACGGCATGCGCGGCGCGGATGCGCGTCTCCACCATCTCGGGATCGCTGGCACCGCGGAATTCGTTGACGTCGGCGCCGGCGATGAAGCCGGACGGTTTGGCCGAGCGGATCACGAGACCTGCGGGGCGTTCGGTCTCGATCGCGGCGAGCACCGCGTCGAACTCTTCCATCACGTCGGAGGAGAGCGTATTGGCGCTCGCATCGGCGCGATCGAACAGCAGCCAGGCGACACCGTCGGCATCGCGCGTGAGCTTGAAGTGCTTGTATGGACTGTCTGCCGCGGGCTGAGGCCCGAGCGTCAGCACGCGGTCGCCGAGCGCGGTCATGATCCTGGAATCCATGGTCACACCGCCTCGATCAGCATGGCGCCGCCGAGCCCGCCGCCGATGCATTCGGTGGCAACGCCGCGCCGGGTGCCGAGCCGCTTCATCGCGTTGACCAGATGCAGCACGATGCGGTTGCCGGAGGTGCCGACGGGATGGCCAAGTGAGATCGCGCCGCCGTCGACATTGAGCTTGTCACGGTCGATCTCACCGGCCGCGCCGTCGAGCCCCAAAATCTCGCGGCAGAACTTGTCGTCGTTCCAGGCGGCGAGGCAGCCGAGCACCTGAGTTGCGAAAGCTTCGTTCAGCTCCCAGGTCTCGACGTCCTTGATGGTGAGGTTGTTGCGCGCAAGCAGCGGCGTCGCCGACATCACGGGACCAAGCCCCATGATGCTGGGATCGAGCGCGGCCCAGTTGCTGTCGACGATGACGGCCTTCGGCGTCAGCTTGTGCTTTGCGACTGCCGCGTCGGAGGCGAGGATCACCCAGGAGGCGCCATCGGTGATTTGCGAGGAATTGCCGGCGGTGACCTGGCCCCAGGGGCGCTCGAACACCGGCCTCAGCTTTGCGAGCGTCTCGGCCGTGGAGTCCGGCCGCACGCCGTCGTCATGGTCGAAGAACTTGCCGTCGCGGGAAAAGGCGGTCTCGACCTCGCCCTTCAGAAAACCCGCGCCCTGCGCATGTGCGAGCCGGCGATGGCTCTCGGCTGCGTAGGCGTCGGACTGTGCGCGCGTAATGCCGAAGAGATGGCCGACGACCTCGGCGGTCTGGCCCATGTTCAAGTCTGTGATGGGGTCGGTCAGGCCGCGCTCGAGGCCGATGATCGGCTTGAGATAGCGCGGCCGCAATTTGAAGGCGGCGGCCAGCTTCGCGGCTACGCCCTTCGCCGTGGCAAGACCGGCAAACCAGCGCACGCCGGAATTCGGCCACACCAGCGGCGCGTGGCTCAGCGCCTCGGTGCCGCCGG
Source organism: Bradyrhizobium sp. USDA 3311 (assembly GCF_054062495.1). Lineage (NCBI taxonomy): Bacteria > Pseudomonadati > Pseudomonadota > Alphaproteobacteria > Hyphomicrobiales > Nitrobacteraceae > Bradyrhizobium > Bradyrhizobium sp. USDA 3311. Next base: position 8,454,851 of record NZ_JBSSFI010000001.1, read on the forward strand.
CCAGGATCATGTCGGCGTGGCCCTCGCGGATGTAGCGGTAGGCGGTGTCGATCGACTGCATGCCGGAGCCGCAATTGATCTGCACCGTGAAGGCGACCATGTCCTCGCCCATGCCGAGCCGAAGCGCCGCGACGCGAGCCGGGTTCATCTCGTCCGCGATCACGTTGACGCAGCCGAGGATGACCTGGTCGAAGCTTGTGGGCGAAAACGGCTGGCGCGCCTGGAGCGGCCGGCCGCATTGCACGGCGAGATCGACCGGCGTGAACGGCCCCGGCCCCGAGCGCGCCTTCAGGAACGGCGTCCGGCTGCCGTCGACGATGAATACCGGTCGTGCCATCAGCTCGCCGCCCTCTGTTCACCGAGTTCCTGGAAGAACTGATGCACATCTCCGGTTTTCTTGTAAATCGGCGACAGCGCCTCCGGCGCAAAATCGTCGACCTCGATCACCTTCGCGACGGCTTCGCAGGTTGCGGCGAGCTGCTCGCCCTCGGCCTGTGTGATCACCCCCTTGGCGACCGCCTCCTTCCAGTCGCTGATGTGCGCGGCGCGCATGCGCTTGGCGATCGCATCGGTGCCCGCGACCAGCTTGAAGGCGCGCTCCAGCCGGGCAAAGCCGCCGTCATCGTCGACATAAGCGAGGTCGGCCGTCAGGCGGTCACGTGCCGCCGACGGCTCCAGCACGAGGCTCGCGCATTGATGCACGACCCGGTCGGACGGGCCGAGCACACGGGCGCCAAAAGGCTGGACCACGAGCTTGAGGAATCCCGCGACGAAGCGGTTCGGCAGATTGGCGAGAATTTCGGCGAGCCGATTTTCAATGGTCTTGAAGCCGGTCGCCATGCACCATTCCAGCGCGGCAAAGTCCTCCGTCTGCCGGCCCTCGTCCTGCCAGCGTTTCAGCGCGGCCGAGAGCAGATACAGCTCGGACAGAATGTCGCCGAAGCGCGCCGACAGCATCTCCTTGCGCTTGAGCGCGCCGCCGAGCGTGAGCAGCGCCATGTCGGCACAGAGCGCAAACGCCGCCGAATAGCGCGAGAGCTGGCGATAGAATGGCGTGGCGTCGCCCGCATCCGGCGCCGACGCGAACGCGCCGAAGGTCCAGCTCCGGCCGAAGGCACGAAAGAGTGTCTGAAAGCTGTGGCCGACATGCTTCCAGAACGCGGTGTCGAATGCCGTCAAACCGCGTTCTCGGTCGGTGTCGGCGAGCGCGTTCATCTCGTCGAGCAGATAGGGATGGGCGCGGATCGCGCCCTGCCCGAACACGATGAGATTGCGGGTGAGGATATTGGCGCCCTCGACCGTGATGCCGACCGGAACTGCGCGGTGGAGATTGCCGAGATAGTTTTGCGGACCGTCGATCACGGCCTTGCCGCCGTGGATATCCATGGCGTCGTCGACGGCGGTGCGCATCCGCTCGGTCGCGTGCAGCTTCATGATGCCGGAGATGACGGCGGGATGGACACCGGCATTGAGCGCCGCGCAGGTCAGCCGCCGTGCCGCGTCGAGCTGATAGGCGGTGGCGACGATACGCGCGAGCGGCTCCTCGACACCTTCGAACTTGGAGATGGAGATGCCGAACTGCTCGCGGATGCGGGCGTAGGCGCCGGTGGTGCGCGCGGCATAGGCAGCGCCCGCGGCCGACAGCGACGGCAGCGAAATGCCGCGGCCGGCGGCAAGCGCCGTCATCAGCATCTTCCAGCCCTGCCCGAGGCGCTCCTTGCCGCCGATGACGTAATCGAGCGGAATGAAGACGTCGCGGCCCCGGTTCGGGCCGTTCTGGAAGACCTGCATCGACGGCAGGTGGCGGTGGCCGATCTCGACGCCGGGCAGATTGGTCGGGATCAACGCCACGGTAATGCCGAGCTCTTCCTGCTGACCCACGAGGTGGTCGGGGTCATAGGCCTTGAAGGCGAGTCCGAGCAGCGTCGCGACGGGGCCGAGCGTGATGTAGCGCTTGTGCCAGTTGAGCCTGAGGCCCACGACCTCGCGGCCTTCGAAGGTGCCCTTGCAGATGACGCCGCTGTCCACCATCGAGGCGGCGTCGGAGCCGGCTTCCGGGCTGGTGAGGCCGAAGCAGGGAATGTCGCGGCCGTTGGCCAGCCGCGGCAGCCAGCGCGCCTGCTGCTCCTTGGTGCCGAAGCGCATCAGGAGCTCGCCGGGGCCGAGCGAGTTCGGCACCATCACCGTGACGGCGGCAGCGATCGAGCGGGTCGAGATCTTGCGCACGACTTCCGAATGGGCATAGGGCGAGAAGCCGAGGCCGCCGAACTCCTTCGGAATGATCATGCCGAAGAACTTTTCGCGCTTGACGAAATGCCAGACATCCGGCGGCAAATCGCGCCATTCCCAAAAGATCTTCCACTCGTCGAGCATGGCGCAGAGCTCATCGACCGGGCCGTTGAGGAAGGCCTGCTCCTCGTCGGTCAGGGTCGCCTGCGGGACCTTCAGCAGCTTCGCCCAATCGGGGTTGCCGGTGAACAGATCGGCGTCCCACCAGACGTCGCCGGCCTCCAGCGCCTCGCGCTCGGTTTCGGACATCGCCGGCAGCACGCCGCGCGCCCAGGAGAAGACCGGCTTTGTGATGGTGTCGCGGCGGAAGCTCATGGCGGACCTCATGCATCGGCGCGGATGTCGGGCATTTTAGCGGAAAGTGGCTGGCGGAGGTGAACACTTCCCCTGCGAAATTGACGCGGCCGGGCGGCCGCCCCAGGGGCCATAACGGCCAGGCGTGGGGGCAGTTCCGGGAGGGATGGAGAGCCGCTTTTGCCACCGTCATTCCGGGGCACGCGTAGCGTGAACCCGGAATCCATAACCACGATCGGGAGTATGGATTCCGGGCTCGACGCTACGCGTCGCCCTGGAATGACGTGTGGAGAGAGCGGTGGCCGGACCTAATCCGGCCGGACCATCTCGAACATGTTTTCCGGCTTGATCTCGAAATAGTCGCCACGGCGGCCGGCGCGGACGATTGGGCGGGCGGCGGCGGTCTGGTAGACGCCGTCCTTGATCATGGCCTTGTCGATATGGACGGCGACGACCTCGCCCAGCGTCAGCCAGGCATCGGCCTCCCTGCCGTCGGCGCCCTTGAGGCGGACGATGTCGGACACCTTGCACTCGAAGGCGACCGGGCTCTCAGCCACGCGCGGCACGTTGACGAGCTTGCCGGGCACGGCGGTGAGGCCGGCGACCTCGAACTCGTCGACCTCGGGGGCGACATGCGTGGCAGTCGCGTTCATGTGCCTGGCAAGATCCATGGTGGCGAGATTCCAGACGAACTCGCCGGTCTGCTTGATGTTCTCGACCGTGTCCTTCCAGTTGGTGGAGGAGAAGCCGATGATCGGCGGCACGTAAGCGAACGCGTTGAAGAAGCTGTAGGGCGCGAGGTTGACGTGGCCCCTGGTGTCGCGGGAGGAGATCCAGCCGATCGGCCGCGGCGCAATGATGGCGTTGAACGGATCGTGCTTGAGGCCGTGGCCCTTGGAGGGTTCGTAGAAGTAGAGGTCTTTGTCGGTCACGCGCTTGCTTCTCCGTTTTCCGTCATTCCGGGGCGGTCCGCAGGACCGAGCCCGGAATCTCGAGATTCCGGGTTCGATGCTTCGCATCGCCCCGGAATGACGGTCAACTCAAAACATTGATCAGGGCGACAGACCCGCGATGACGAAATCGATCATCTGGTCGATGGTCGGGCCCGGCTTGGTGGCGCACTGGGCGATCATCTGGGGGTGGAAGAAGCGCATCATCGCCGTGGAGGCGCAGAGCGCGGCCAATTGCAGGTCCGGGGCCTCGAACTCGCCGGAGGCCGCGCCTTGCGCGATCATCTGGCCGATCACCCCGGCAATGCACTCCATATGGGCGACGCAGACGTCCCAGTCCTCCTGCATCGCGATCTCGACCATCTCATGCAGCTTGTTGTCGCCGACATAGCGCTCGGTGTTCATGCGATGGATGGTGGTGAGCAGCTCGCGGAAGCGCGGGAGCACCGGACCGGGCCTCGCCACGATCCGCTGCGCTTCGATCTCAACCTCGCCCATCAGCGAACGGGCCACCGCCTGGTGAATCGCCTTCTTCGATTCGAAGAAGCGATAGACATTGGCGGGGCTCATCCTGAGCTCCTTGGCGATGTCCCCGACCGTGGTCTTCTGGTAGCCGATCTGGCGGAACAGCCGCTCGGCCACCTCGAGGATACGATCCCGGGTGTCACCTTCGATATGTTCCGCAATCAGTGTCATCTGTCAGGACTCGTCAATCAGCACTTCTTCTCACTTATTCAGCCGCTTCAGCAAGCGGAATTGCGTGCGGGTCATCGCTCCCATGCTGCGGCGCGGCAGGCTGCTCGGGGGTGCCGGCCTCGTCCAGGCTCTTCCTGAACCACAGGGCATAGAGGCCCGGCAGGTACAGGAGTGTGAGGAAGGTCGCCACGAACAGGCCACCCATGATGGTGATCGCCATCGGGCCCCAGAACGCCGAGCGCGACAGCGGGATCATGGCGAGGATGGCGGCCAGCGCCGTCAGCACCACCGGACGGGCCCGGCGGACGGTCGCCTCCACGATCGCCTCCCGGCGCGTCAAGCCATGAGAAACGTCGGTCTCGATCTGGTCGACCAGGATGACCGCGTTGCGCATGATCATGCCGGCGAGCGCGATCAGGCCGAGCAGCGCCACGAAGCCGAACGGGGCGTTGGCGACGTTGAGGCCGAGGGACGCGCCGACGATGCCGAGCGGCGCGGTCAGGAACACCAGGATCAGGCGCGAGAAGCTCTGAAGCTGGATCATCAAGAGCGTCAACATCACCATGACCATCACCGGGAAGAGGATGAAGATCGAGGCGTTGCCCTTGGCGGATTCCTCGAACGCGCCGCCCGGCTCGATGCGGTAGGCCGGCTCGAGATGATCCTTGATCGCCTTCAGCTTCGGTGTGATCTGGTTGGTGACGTCGGGCGCCTGCACGCCGTCGACGACATCGGAGCGCACGGTGATCGCCATGTCGCGGTTGCGCCGCCACATGATCGGCTCCTCGTGGGAGTACTCGATCTTGGCAATCTGCTGCAGCGGCACGGCAACGCCATTGCGCGAGGTGATGGTGAGGTCGCCGACGCCGCCGAGGTCGAGGCGCTCGGACGGGACCGCACGGGCGACCACGCCGACCTTCTCGATGCCGTCGCGCACGGTCGTGACCTGCGAGCCCGAGATCAGCATTGCGAGCGCCTGCGACACGTCCTGCGGGGTCAGGCCCATGGCGCGGGCGCGGTCCTGGTCGACGACGAGCTTGAGGTAGGGCGACTGCTCGTTCCAGTCGAGCTGGACATCCTTGACGCTCTTGTTCTCGCGCATGACGTCGCGGACCTGGTAGGCGATCTCGCGCACCTTGTTGGCATCGGGACCGATCACGCGGAACTGCACGGGGAAGCCGACCGGCGGACCGAAGTTGAAGCGGTCGACGCGGACGCGCGCCTCGGACAGAAAACCTTCGGCAGCCGCATTTTCGATCTTGGCCTTGATGCGCTCGCGCGCCTCGACGCCCTTGGCGACGATGACGATCTCGGCGAAGGCCTCGTTCGGCAGCTGCGGGTTGAGGCCGAGCCAGAATCGGGGCGAGCCCTGGCCGACATAGGCGGTATAGGTCTCGATGTCCTGGTCGTCCTTGAGCAGCGTCTCGGCCTTCTTCACCGCCTTCTCGGTGACGTTGAAGGCCGTGCCTTCCGGCAGGCGCAGCTGGAGGAACAGCTCGGGCCGCTCCGACAGCGGGAAGAACTGCTGCTGGACATGGCCGAAGCCGACGATCGAGGCGACGAAGACGCCGACGGTCGCGACCACCACCGTGATGCGGTGATTGACGCACCACTGCACGACGGCGCGCAGGCCGCGATACATGCGGGTCTCATAGACCGCGTGCGGATCGTGGTTGTGGTGCACCTTGATGTTGGGCAGCAGCTTGACGCCGATATAGGGCGTGAAGATCACCGCCACGAACCAGGAGGCGACCAGCGAGATCGCCACGATCCAGAAGATGCTGCCGGCATATTCGCCGACCGCGGAATTGGCAAAGCCGATGGGGAGGAAGCCAGCGGCCGTGACCAGCGTTCCCGTGAGCATCGGAAACGCAGTGGATTCCCAGGCAAAGGATGCCGCCCGCATACGGTCCCAGCCCTGCTCCATCTTCACCACCATCATCTCGACCGCGATGATGGCGTCGTCGACGAGCAGGCCGAGCGCGATGATCAGAGCGCCGAGCGTGATGCGGTGCAGGTCGAGCGACATCGTGTTCATGACGATGAAGACGATGCCGAGCACCAGCGGCACGGAGAGCGCGACCACGATGCCGGTACGCCAGCCGAGCGCCAGGAACGAGACGAACAGCACGATGACGAGCGCCTCCATGAAGGAGTGCACGAACTCGCCGACGGCGTGCTCGACCACCTTGGGCTGGTCTGCGATCAGCTTGACATCGATGCCCTGCGGCACCGCCTTCATGAACTCGGCCGTGGCCTTCTCGACCTCCTTGCCGAGATCGAGGATGTTGGCGCCCTTGGCGGTGACGACGCCGATGCCGATCGCGGCCTTGCCTTCCTGGCGCACGACGAAGCTCGGCGGATCGACATAGCCGTGCGTGACGGTGGCGATATCCCCCAGGCGGAAGACGCGACCGTTGCTCTCGACCGGGGTCTCGGCCACGGCCTTGGCGCCGTCGAGCGCGCCGGTGACGCGCAGCGGCACGCGCTGCGAGGAGGTCTCGACCGTGCCGGCCGGGGTCACGTTGTTCTGCTTGGCAAGCGAGTCGAACAGCGCCTGCGGCGTGATGCCGAGGGTGGCGAGCTTGGCGTGGCTGAACTCGACGAAGATGCGCTCGTCCTGATTGCCGTAGACGTCGACCTTGGTCACGCCCGGCACCTTCAGGAGGCGCTGACGGAAGCCTTCGGACACCTTCTTGAGCTGGGCATAGTCGGCGCCGTCGCCGGTCATCATGTAGAGGATCGAATCGACGTCGGAGAACTCGTCGTTGACGACGGGTCCGAGGATGCCGGCGGGCAGCTGGCCCTGCACGTCAACAAGCTTCTTGCGCAGCAGATAGAAGAGGTACGGCACGTCCTTCGGCGGCGTCGAGTCGCGGAAGGTGACCTGGAGCGCGGTGAAGGCCGGCTTGGAATAGGTCTGCACCTTCTCGAAATAGGGCAGCTCCTGGATCTTCTTCTCGATGGGATCGGCGACCTGGGTCTGCATCTCCTGCGCGGTCGCGCCCGGCCAGATCACGGAGACGTTGACCACCTTCACCGTGAAGAACGGATCCTCGGCGCGGCCGAGCTTCTGATAGGAGAAGAAGCCGGCGACGCCGAGCACGAGCATCAGGAACAGGACCAGCGTCGGATGGCTGACGGCCCAGGCCGAAAGGTTGAAGCGCTTCATCGCTCTCTCCGAAAAGACGATCCAGTTGCAAAAACGACAGCCACCCAGTTCAACCCGTCGTCGCGAGGCAGCGAAGCAATCCAGGGGGCTGGGCAGGTTCTGGATCGCTTCGCCGCTTCAGCCCCAGCATTTGCGCTTGGGCCGAAACTCACCTCACACGACGAAACTCGACTTCTCTTGTCATTCCGGGATGGTCCGAAGGACCAGACCCGGAATCTCGAGATTCTCAGGTGCGCAATTGCGCACCATAGAGTTCGCCCTTCGGGGCGCCCCTAGAAAGACAGTGACGAGACGACCCGCACCCTCTGGCCCGGATCGAGCTTCTGCACGCCGAGAGCGACGATCCTGGCGCCCTCTTCGACACCGCTGGTGATGATGACGTCGTTGCTCTCGTAGGACTTCACCACCACCGGCTTCAGCGTCACCGCGCCGTTGTCGTCGACGACGTAGAAGGAGGGCTTGCCGCCTTCGTTGAACAGCGCCGACAGCGGCAGCCGCGCGACGCGCTCGGTGGCGGCGTCCGACAGCGTCAGCGTCGCGGTCATGCCGAGCGAAACCTTGTCGTCGGCCTCGGGCAGCGAGAACTTTGCGAGATAGGTGCGCGTGGCGGTATCCGCGGTGGGCGCGATCTCGCGCAGCTTGGCCGTATATTTCTTGCCCGGCTCCGACCAAAGAGTGACGCTGGCGGCGCCCGACTTGGCACGTCCGACCAGCGTCTCAGGGATCGCGACGACCGCTTCCTTCTCGGCAAAGCGGGCGACACGGATCGAAGCCTGGCCTGCGGCAACCACCTGGCCGGGCTCGATCAGCGTTGCGGTGACGACGCCACGGGCGTCGGCGTTGAGCGTCGCGTAGGAAAGGGAATTCTTGGTCAGCTCGACCGAGCGCTCGGCCCGGTTCAACCGTGCGCGGGCCTCATCGGCGGCGGCGCGGCTCGAATCCATCTGCGCGTCCGTGGTCCAGCCCTTGGCCTTCAGATCCTTGGCGCGCTGCTCGGCGGCGGCGGCCTGGGCCAGCACGCCGGTCGCCGCGGTCTGCTCGGCCACGGACTGCTCGGCCTGGAGCTTGAGGTCGACCTCGTCGAGGGTGGCGAGCGGCTGGCCGATTTCGACGGTCTGGCCGACCTCCACGAGGCGCTTGGCGACCTTGCCGGCGACACGGAAGCCGAGATCACTCTCGATCCGGGGCCTGACGGTCCCGACGAAGCTGCGCTCCGGGGTCTCTGCATCATAATGCGCAGTCGCGACCAGGACCGGCCGTGGAGGCTCGGCCTTCTCGGCGACGGTGTCATTGCACCCGGCCAGCGCCGCGGCCATCAGGGCCAGCGACACACCCGCCAAGAGCTTGGAATAGCTGGATAAAACTGACCGGACGAACATCGGAGGACACTCCTGCGACTGCAATGAGAGGAATGTCGACTAATCACTGATAAAAGTCAATAATCGTCAGTCATCAGGAAAGCGTGATCGTTAAGGGGTGGCGATCCCTGTCGCCTTGGCGAAAGCCAGGGCCCATTACCCCTGAACTCGGTTGCTGGAAGAGGCCGTCTCCCCGCGTGCCCAAGAGGAGCCGCGGAGTATGGGCCCTGGCTTGCGCCAGGGCGACGTTGGAGGAGACAGCTCGCAGCCCGGATGGGGCGCAGCGCAATCCGGGGCCTTTGGAGCATCGTGCGCGTGGTCCCGGATTTCGCTTTGCTCCATCCAGGCTGCGCAGTCGTGAGTGGTGCTTTACCGCCCCTGCCCGGCGAACTCGTGCTTGCTGTCGTGGCCGCCGACAAACACCAAAATGCCGGCGAGCAGCGGCAGCACCGCGAGCACCAGCAGGCCGGTCGAGGTCTGGCCGGTGGCTTCCTTGACCCAGCCGATCAAATACGGCCCGCCGAAGCCGGCGAGGTTGCCGATCGAGTTGATCAGGGCGATGCCGCCGGCCGCGGCCGTGCCGGAGAGCCAGGCGGTCGGCAGCGTCCAGAACACGCCGAAGCAGCAGAACACGCCGATCGCGGCCACCGTCAGCACCACCATCGTCAGGGTGGGGTCGGTGAGATAGGAGGAGACGCCGAGCGCGACCGCGGTGAGCAGCAGCGGCGCGCCGACATGCATCACGCGCTCGCGCGTCGCATCGGAATGCCGCGCCCACAGGATCATCGCGACGGTGCCGAACAAATACGGGATCGCGGTGACGAAGCCGGTTTGGGCATTGGTGAGACCGAACGCTTTCACGATCTGCGGCAGCCAGAACTGCATGCCGTAGAGCGCGCCGACGAAGCCGAAATAGATCAGGCTGAGCGCGATCACCTTGGGCGAGGACAGCGCTTCGCCGAGCGACAGATGCTTCACCGCCTGCTTGGCGGCGATTTCGGAATCGAGCTTCGCCTTGAGCCAGGCCTTCTGCTCGGCCGAGAGCCAATCCGCCTTCTCCGGCCTGTCGGTGAGGTAGAACCAGGTGACGATGCCGAGCAGCACCGAGGGGATGCCTTCGATGATGAAGAGCCACTGCCAGCCCTTCAGCCCCATCACGCCGTCGAGCCCGAGCAAGAGGCCCGAGACCGGCGCACCGATCACGGTCGAGACCGGGACGGCGATGGCGAAGGCCGCGAGGAAGCGGGCACGATACTCGGCCGGATACCAATAGGTGAGATAGAGGATGATGCCGGGGAAGAACCCGGCTTCGGCGACGCCGAGCAGGAAGCGCAGGACGTAGAAGCTCGTCACGCCGCTGACCATCGCCATCAGCGCCGAGATGATGCCCCAGGTCACCATGATGCGGGCGATCCAGCGGCTGGCGCCGAACTTCTCCAGCGCCAGATTGCTCGGCACCTCGAAGATGAAATAGCCGATGAAGAAGATGCCGGCGCCCCAGGAGAAGATCAGCGGCGTGAATTTCAGCTCCGCGTTCATGGTCAGCGCGGCGAAGCCGAGATTGACGCGGTCGAGATAGGAGAAGAAGTAGGCCAGCACCAGGAACGGGATCAGGCGCCAGGAGATGGCGCGGATGGTCGAGGTCTCGATTTCCGTCTTGGCTGTGCCGGCGGAACCGGCATAGGTCGTGGTCTGGCTCATGGCTTCCCCCCGGGGTTGTTGCTTTTATGGGCTGATCCGGGGTTTTGAGCATCGCCGCGAAAGAGTCAATGGAGCAAGCAATGCATGGGGCGCAACCGGTCAAACCGGTTGCGCCGCTTCGGACATCCCTGGTCCGGGCCGGGCTGGCGCTGGTCGTGATCGCCTGCGGACTGTCCCTGCGCTGGTACGGCTTCCCGCTCGGCCTTCCCGCCTTCGTCGTGAAGTATGGCGGCTCGCTGTTGTGGGCCACGATGGTGTTCTTGCTGGTCGGGGTTTTGCTGCCGCGGCTGTCGCGGATGCAGCTTGCAGCCATCGCGGCGGCGATCGCGGTGGTCGTCGAATTTTCCCGGCTGGTGCACACGCCGTGGCTCGATGCGTTCCGGCTGACCACCGCCGGCGCGCTGCTGCTCGGACGCATGTTCTCGCTGTGGAATCTGGTCGCCTACGCAGCTGGGATTGCGTTCGGCGTCTGGATCGATCGGCTCGTTGAGAGGCGTGCTTTCGTAGGGTGGGCAAAGGCGCCCTAGCGCCGTGCCCACCATTTTCCTTCAGGTAGCGCCGGTGGTGGGCACGCTTCGCTTTGCCCCCTACGAGACTGCCGTCGTACGAAGCCTACTCCGCCAGCTGAAACCGCTCGAAGCGATCGAGCTCTTCCTCGATCACACGCTTGAGCTCCTTGCGCCCCGCGGTCTTCCTCCCCTCCCCGACCCAGGTCCATTTCTGCATCAAGAGCTTCTTCGCCTGCCGGTCGGTCTTGAGATCGAGCGCGGCGACGATCTCGTCGCCGACCAGCACCGGAAGCGCGAAATAGCCGAGCTTGCGCTTGGCCTTCGGCACATAGGCCTCGAACAGATGGTTGTAGCCGAAAATGAGACTGGTGCGCTTGCGCTGGATGATCAGGGGATCGAACGGCGAGAGGATGTGGACGAGATCGGGCGATGGCCCCTCACCGCCGGCCTCCAGCACCGCGGGCGCCGCCCAATGCTCCTGCTTGCCGGCGCCGTCGATCGCGACAGGGACGAGCTCGCCGCGACGGACGCGCGCGGCAATCAGGCGCGCGACCGCCTTCTTGCTCGGCGCGTCGAGATGGCAGACCGAATCGAGACTCACCACGCCCTGCGACCGCAGCGCACGATCGAGCAGATAGGCCGTGATGTCCTTTGCCGATGCCGGCTTCGGCAGCTTGTCCCAGCCGAAATGGCGCGTCATCAGCTCGTAGGTCTTGAGCATGCCCTGGCGCTCGCTGATGGTCACGGTGCCGGTGTAGAAGGCAAGCTGCAACGCGCGCTTCGAGGGCTTGCGGCTCTGCCACAGGTGCTCCTTCTCGGTGAGCACGTCGTCCTCGATGTCGCGGATCGTCAGCGGCCCGGCGCGCACCAGCCGCATCACCTTGCGCGTGTCGGCCGGCTTCACCGAGGCGAACCATTTGTGCCCTTCGCGCCGGTGCTCGCGCATCGCCGGCAGGAAGAAGCGGAAATCGTTCGAGGGGATGTAGGACAGCGCATGGGTCCAGTATTCGAACACGCTCCTGTCGACGCTCTGGGCCTGGCGCAGATCGGCGCGGCGGTAGGACGGAATGCGGCTGAACAGGATGTGGTGGTGGCAGCGCTCGATGACGTTGATGGTGTCGATCTGCACGTAGCCGAGATGAGCGGTCGCATCCGCAACGGCCTGCGCACCCTCGCCGAAGGGGGTGCGCTCATCAAGCCGCTGGGCGTGCAGCCAGATCTGCCGGGCCTGTGTCGTGGTGAGTGGGATCGGCGCGCGTGACATTGCAGGAAGCAATTTAGCGGGATTCGCACCGGGAGAAAGCAGCGGACCAGGAGCAACAAAAGAAAATGCCGCGCTGCCATCTGCTGACAGCGCGGCCGTTCGGCATGAACGAGGCCTACTTCGCCATCATGGCCTTCTGCGACTTCATGTAATGCATGCAGCCGCTCTTCATCTTGCCGTTGCTCATGTCGGTGTTGGCCATGGCCATTTCCTTGTTGGCCGCCATCTTGGCCGGCGTGTCGGCGGTGCCCATCATCATGGCCGTCGATTTCATCATGTTCTCGCCGGTGCACGCCATCATGGCGGCGGAGGCGGGAGACAACGAAAGAGTGAACGCGACAAAAGCTGCGGTCGTGAGCAACATCTTCATGGAAAAGTCTCCTCCGTAAAACGAAACCGGCGTCATGCCGGCCTTCGCAATTACGTATTCTCTCGCGCGGACGTTTCGCGGCGAAGACAATTTTCTTGCTGCGCTGCGAAGACGAAGGGCCTCAACGGCCGTCTTTCGGCGCTCTGGGCCGATCGCTGAGGCTACCGGTGGCGATATCGGGCTCGCACGAGGCCTTGCCGCGCCCCTCCGCCTGGCAGCGGTAGACGTTGCCGGTGAGACGGTCGACCAGCCACATGTTCTCGTCGTTCGGCCCGTCGAGGCCGACATACCGGGAGGTCAGGCCCGTGATCAGGGTCGACAGCAGGATCGCCACCGCGATCATCGCCGCGCCGATATAGATGGGCATGGAGCTCAGGGACACAGACCGATCCGGCGGGCCGCTGCGATAGGACTGATAATCACTCGGCCTCGGCACTGGATGGAACTCGGCTCCCCTTCGTCTGCGGTTGATGGCGAAGAACTCTGCTAGGCTTGCATCTGGCCGATTTCTTGTTCGCGAGCGGGCCCTGCGGAGACGGCTTTGCGGCCATCGGTGTGCAAGGGTTTCCAAAGCGGAAGCGGCCCGGGATCGAGCTGCCTTCACGCATCGCCGTTCGCCGAACTACCGCCGGAACAGGCCGCCCATCATGTGGCCGAACAAGCCGCCCGGCCCGCCCATGCCACCGCCACCGCCGTGAGCACGGCGGCCGCCACCACCGGACGCGCGGCGACGGGCGAGTTCGTCCTCGGACTCGTCGGAGGCGGTAACGCGGGCAGAGACGATCTCGGACTGCATCGCCTTGTGCTGAAGCTTGTTGAGATAGCCGGTCGTGGGATAGCCGCGCGCCGCCTGCCAGCGCTTGATCACGGTGCGGGTCTCCTCGTCGAACTTGCCGGTCGCCCTGACGTCGAAGCCGAGGCCGGTGAGGCGGCGCTGCACGTCGCGGCGCTGGTTCTTGTCGAGACCGATCTGGTCTTCGGAGACCTGGTCGGCCGTATCCGTGAAGGTCGCGGGATCGACGCCGGCAGTGAGGTTGCGCGTCGTCGTCGAGGGGCCGTCCTGGAGCGCGGCAATGCGGGCGAGCGCCAGCGGCTTGAAGGTGCCGTTCGGATAGTTGGTGAGGTAGGCGTTGAGCTCCTCGACCTTGTTGGTGTCCTTGATCGAGCGCCAGAACTCGAGCTCGACCTCGCCGGCCTGCGCGACGACGGATGCCGACGCTGCGGCATCGGGCGCTGCCATGGCCGCCGGATTGAGATAGACCGTGCCGGTGAGATTGGTGTGGCCCCAAGGCAGCTGCGCCTTGTTGGTCTCGTCGTTGACCTGGGCCCGGACCCTGGTCATCGCTTGCTGGATCTCGATGCCGGGCTGGGCGATATTGGCGAGAAGCGCGCGGGTGAACGGGCTGTTGGTGCCGGCTTCGCCGTCGAGCGCGGTCTGGCCGGGGCCGGTTGCGAACGCGATCAGCGTGCCCTCGCCCGACTTCATCTCGGCAAGGCCGCTCGCGACATTGACCGACCGCGTCGCCCTGGCCGAGCGGATCTTTGCGGCGAAGGGATTGTCGCGGCAGGCATCGAGGAACACCAGCTTCACCTTGGCATCCGCCATGGTCTGCTCCAGCGTCAGATCGACGTTGATGGCAGCGCCCAGCTTGACGTTCATCTCGGATTTGAGGTCGGCGTCGACAGGCAGCAGGTAATTGGTGCCGTTCACAGCGATGCCGTGGCCGGCATAAAAGAAAAGCGCCACATCGGCGCCTTCGCTCTTCTTGCCGAACTCGAGCAGCTTCGCCGTCATGGCGTCGCGGCTGAGGTTACTACCCTCGACCACGTCGAAGCCGACATTGCGCAGCACCCGTGCCATCGACCTGGCGTCGATCGCGGGGTTTGGAAGCTGTGGGACATTCTTGTAGGCGGCGTTGCCGACCACGAAGGCAACGCGCTTGTCGGCGAACGCCGCGTTACCGCTGAAGACGAAGGCTGCGAAGGACACTGCCGCGATCAGGAAACGCATGGTCTTTCTCCAGAGATCAAGAACCACCGACGCCCCCAGTGTGATCTCTTCCACGGAAGAGAAATGTGATTTAGATCACGTTTGGGTCGTGAAGGATCGAACCGGCCTCAAAGAAGACGCGACGATAATTGCTGGCCTGCCGAGCCTGACCTTCCCTCCGGAAGCAAAGCAGCCCGGTCGCGCACTCCGAAACGGCGCAAAGTGCGCTAGGATGAGCCCGCAGGCTCCTGCAGCCACCGTGACCAGGATCACATCGGGGGCTTTGAACCTGCCCTATGCTCGCAGCATCAAATCGTCATCAGGCGTAACAGCGAGGATACCACAATGACCCGTTTTGATAAGTTTTTTGCACTGAAGGCGATTACGCTCACGGCCGCGCTGTCAATGACGGCGGGCTTGGCACTGGCCGGCGACAACAACATCTCTTCCGACAAGATCCTGGATGCGTTGAAGCCGAAGCCGGTGACCCGCGGTCTGTCCGCCGGTCCGCAGGCCGATCCGGCGGTGCAGGCCAAGGAAGCGACGTTCCTGAACACCGTGCGCAACCGCTCGACCCGGTCGCTCTCGACCGGCGAACGCGAGCAGATCGCCGAGTTGGCTGCGACCAAGCCGAAGATCGATCTGGAGATCCAGTTCGACTACAACTCGGCCGACATCGCCAAGACGTCGGTGCCGTCAGTGCAGGCGCTCGGCAAGGCGCTCTCCGACCCGGCGCTGAAGGGCTCGACCTTCGTGGTCGCCGGACACACCGACGCGATCGGCGGCGAAGAGTACAACCAAGGGCTCTCCGAACGTCGGGCCGACACCATCAAGAAGTACCTGGTGCAGAACTACGGCCTCAACGGCACCGATCTCGTCACCGTCGGCTACGGCAAGACCAAGCTGAAGGATACCGCCAACGGCGCCGACCCGATCAACCGCCGCGTTCAGGTCGTCAACATGGACACCAAGACCGCGTCGAAATGATCTAGAGCATGATCCGGACCCGGAGGGCCGCGCTAGCGCAAAGTGCGCAGCGGCTTTCCGAAAAGACCATGCTCAGACAATGAACTACAGCGCGATGACGATTCATTTCAATCTCATCGCGCTGTCGTGCCGACCCACCGCCCGCCGCCCGCGCGGCAGGCGGACCCCGGCTCAGACCGGCACCGCTGCGGCGAGTGCCTCCCGCACCAAGCGCGCAAGCTCCGCCTTGCGGTAAGGCTTTTCAAGGATCGGGGCGCCCTGCTGGACGTGACCGTTCGCCGCCAGTGTTTCGAGGGCGTAACCCGACGTCAGCAGCACGCGCATCTCGGGCCTTGCCTTGCGCGCGAGCCCTGCAAGCTCCCAGCCGTTCACGCCTCCGGGCATCACGACATCGGTGAACAGCAGGTCGATGTGCGGCGCTGCGGCGAGCGTCTGGAGCGCCTCCTTGCCGTCGACCGCGGAGATCACCCTGTAGCCCAGGCTCTCCAGGCTCATCACCGCATAGGAGCGGACGAACGGATCGTCCTCGACCACCAGCACGGTTTCGGAGCCGCTCTGCACCACCTCCTTCTCGACCGCCAGCGGCGCGCTCTGCGTCTTCGCCAGCACGGCCGGAAGATAGATCCGCACGGTCGTCCCCAGGCCCGGCTCGCTGTAGATCGTGACATGGCCGTTGGATTGCTTGACGAAGCCGTAGACCATGCTGAGCCCGAGCCCACTGCCCTTGCCGACCTCCTTGGTGGTGAAGAAGGGCTCGAACGCCCGTTCCAGCACCCGCTTCGGCATGCCGGAACCGGTGTCGGTCACGGCGATCACGATATACTCGCCCGGCCCGACGTCGGGATGCGTGTTGTGATCGCCCACATCGAGCGATGCGTTCGCCGTCGAGATGGTCAGGCGCCCGCCTGATACCATCGCGTCCTGAGCGTTGAGCGCGAGGTTGAGGATCGCCGATTCGAGCTGCACCGGATCGGCGAAGGCCTGCCGCAGCGCGGGATCGAAATGCGTGGAGATCTCGATATCCTCGCGAAGGGTCCGCCGCAGCAGCTTGTGCATGGACTCGACGAGCTTGCTGCATTCGGTCTCCACCGGCCGCAGCAGCTGCTTGCGGCTGAAGGCGAGCAGGCGCTGCGTCAGCTCCGCGCCGCGCTCGCCGGCGCTGCAGATGTCGTCGGCAAGCCGCCTCAAATCCCCGCGCGCCACCAACTGCTCGGCCAGATGTTCGGCGTTGCCGACGATCACCGTGAGGAGATTGTTGAAATCGTGAGCGATGCCGCCGGAGAGCTGCCCGACCGCCTCCATCTTCTGCGCCTGCATCAGCTGGGCCTCGGTACGCTTGCGGTCAGTCAGGTCATGGATCATGCCGACGAAGATGGACGAGCTGTCCTGCTTGGCCTCGCCGACCGAAAGATCAATCGGGAAGGTCGAGCCGTCCTTGCGCCGGCCCACCACCTCGCGGCCGATGCCGATGATCTTCTTCTCGCCGGTGGCGACGAAATTGCGAATATAACCATCATGCCCGGAGCGGTAGGGCTCCGGCATCAACATCCGAACGTTCTCTCCGAGGACCTCGTCGGCGTGATATTTGAAGAGGCTCTCGCAGGCCGGATTGAACTTCAGGATGATGCCGTCGGAATCGATCAGGATTACGCCATCGACGGCGGTATCGACGACCGCGCGCAGCCGTGCCGCGCTCTCGCGCAGCTCCCGCTCGACCCGCTCGCGCCCGGTGAGATCGTGAATGATGCCGACGAAGATCGACTCTTCCCCGGCCCGCTTGGTCTCACCGACCGAGAGATGCATGAGGAAGGTCGAGCCGCCCTTGCGCTGACCCACCACCTCGCGGCCGATACCGATGATCTTGCGGTCGCCGGTCGTGTGATAATTGTGCAGGTATCCGTCATGAGCGTCGCGGTAGGACGGCGGCATCAAGACCTTGACGTTCCGGCCTATCACCTCGTCCGCGGGATAGCCGAACAGGCCTTCGCAGGCCGGATTGAACATCAGGATGGTTCCGCGGGCGTCGATCAGGATCACGCCGTCGACCGCGGTATCGACGACGGCGCGCAGCCAGTCGGCGTTGGATTGATCCGGTCTGGCGATGCGCTCCGCCGTTCCCACCTGCCGCCTCTCCGATTCCGAAGATCGCGGCCAGTCCACACGCGCTGATTGATTCAGGCAAGAGAATTCTACCGGGCCTATGCACGCGAGCGGGCACTAGATCCAGCTCTGGAACAGCATCAGCCGGTTGAAGCCCTGCATCGACGTTCCGATGAAGGCTGCGGAGATCGGCAGCATGATCGCAAATCCGATCGCGGCGAGGCCGACATAGGCCCACAGCAGCCAGCGCGGCAGGCCGTTCCGGCGCAGCACATAGACCAGCGCAAGCGACGCCGCGGTCGCGGCCGGCAGATAATAGTAGATGAAACCCAGCGTGCGCGGCAGCAGCGCCCAGGCGAGCCACGGGCCGAAATAGAACGCCGCGATCAGGAACGCGTCCCAGCGGCGCGCGACGACGACGTCGCGCAGCACGATCGCGAGCGCGGCCAGCGCCGGCCACAGCACCAGCGGGTTGCCGAGGAAGACGATAGCCGACACGCTGTCCTCCGCCGTCTTGTCGAACAGGAACCACACCGGGCGGGCGAGCAGCGGCCAGGATGGCCACAAGCTCATGTAGGTGTGTCCAGCGATCGCAGTGGTGGTGTTGTCGGCAAAGATCCGGCGCTGCGCCTCGATCAGATCGGGCAGCGACAATCCATAGAGCGGAACGAAAGCGGCAAGATATGTCATCGCCGGCAGCACCGCGAAGCAGAGCGCGACATGCGGCGCCCTGAAGTCGGGCCAGAGGTCGGGCCGATACCAATCGTCCGGCCTTGCGTCGGCGAACAGCGTGCGCCAGCCCTGCATCAGGCGGATCACCGCGACGATGACGATGCAGATGCCGAGCGGAAACAGGCCGCTCCATTTGCAGGCCGCAGCACAGCCGAACAGGCTGCCCGCGAGCGCGAACAGCGCATGCGGCCGTTCCCTGCGAAAGCCATGCATGAAGGCGGCGGTCGCGAGCAGTCCGAAGCCGAGCGCGAAGATGTCGAGCATCGCGATGCGCGCCTGCACGTAGAGCATCTGGTTGAAGGCCGCGATCAGCGCCGCGGCGACCGCGGGCCCTTGCGCGGCAAACAGCGCGAGGCCGCACAGATAGATCGCGACGATCGCAAGCGCGCCGAACAAGGTCGCCGGATAGCGCCAGCCGAGCGCGTTATCGCCGAACGTCGCAATCGACGCGGCGATCAGCTCCTTGGCCAGCGGCGGATGCATCGGATTGAGCATCGGCTGCGACATCACTGGCGCAAGCATCTGCCGCGCCGCCGGGACGTAATGCACCTCGTCGAAAACGAACTTCTCCGGCGCGGTAAGACCGATCAGCAGCGCCAGATGCGCCATCAGGAAAATTGCGACAGCAATCACTGCGCTCCGCGACATCTTCGGAACCGCAGGCAATTCAAGCGGCTTTTGTGGGGATGTTTTGCGTGGCAAATCTGCTTCACCGCGGAGAAAACTATGGATGACGCTTTTCATTGAACGCATTCTGCCGCAACTGTCACTAAGCATAGCGCATGTCCCGCGCCGCTTGTGATAATTTCGCCACATCGCAAGCGCGCGCGATCCGGTACGATCAGGGACACATCGATCGGTTGCGAAATGAATTTGCGTTTCTGGCTTTTCCTCTCTCTGTTGTCGGCCGTAGTGTGCGCGGCGCCTTGCGCGCAGGCGCAGACGCGCGTCGGCGAAGCCGTCGTGATCCAGAACGAGGTGGTGCGCGTCGCCGCGACCACGACGCCGATCAGCGTCGGAGACAGCATGCTGCGCGACGAGACCGTGCGCACCGGCGCCGACAGCGCGGCGCGCTTCGTCATGGCCGACAGCACCAATCTGTCGCTCGGTCCCAGCGCCACGCTGAAGCTCGACCGCACCGTCTTCAACGACGAGCACAGCTATCGCGACGTCGCGATCCGCATGACGACAGGCGCATTCCGCTTCGTCACCGGACATTCCGAGAAGACCGCCTACAAGATCACGACGCCGCTCGCGACCATCGGCGTGCGCGGCACCACGCTCGACATCCTGTCCCAGCGCGGCCGCTCCGTCGTCGTGCTTCAGGACGGCGCGGCCAGCGTCTGCACGACGAGCTTCCAGTGCGTGCAGCTCACCCAGCCCGGCGATACCGCGATCATCACCTCGACGGGCGGCAAGGTCAGCATCACCAAGACCAACACGCCGCCCTGGACCTTTGCCGCGACCTGCGCCGCGAATGCCGGGCTATGCTCGGTCAACCAATATGCCAACGCCTCGCCGACCATCACGCCCGCCGTCCATGACGACGGCATGCTGTGCGGACGGTGACGATGGCGAAACTCCACCTGAGGCGCTTCATTCTCGCCGGCGTGCTGACCGCAATGGCTGCGTTTGCGCTCGTCGCGTTCGATGCCCGTCCAGCGGCTGCGCAGGCGGCCTGCGAGTCCGAGTGCGGCGAACCGACGCCCACCCCGTCACCGACATATTCGCCCTCGCCGGCGCCGTCCCCGAGCCCGTATCCGTCACCGAGCCCGTATCCGTCGCCGAGTCCGTATCCCGCGCCGAGCCCGACGCCGACCGGCGCTGACTCCAGCGGCAACTCGATCGGCGGTCTCGCCAACCAGCGCTTCAACCAGATGATCACCAACCGGGTGCTCGGCACGGTGCTGCTCGGCGTCAACGAGCAGGTCAATTGCAGCGACTGCATCAGCGCGTTCGGCTCGGCCGGCTCGTTCTCGGCCGGCATCCACGGCCGCAAGGAGCTGACCAACAATCTGTCGCTGCTCGCCGGCATCGCCTACACGCAATACAGCGAGGGTGGCTACAACATCACCAGCGCACCGATCGGCGCCTTCGCGCTGCGCTATGATTTCACCGATTGGGGCTCGTCGCGCCCGTTCTTCGACATCGGCACGATCCTGACGCCGTGGGAGAAGGCGCGCTACACCCGCAGCTACAACACCAGCCTCGGCCCGGTGAGCGTCACGAGCTCCACCAACGCCTCCAACTACGCCGTCTACGGCCGCGCCGGCTGGATGAGCCGCATCTCGCCGCGCGACGAGGTCGCCGCCTCAATCGAGGTCTGGCAGCTCTGGCAGCGCGTGTCCGGTTATTCGGACAGCGCCGTGGCGTTCAATCCGTTCGACGCCACGATCGCGACCGGCACCGACCGCACCAGCCTGGTCAAGATCGGCGGCCAGTGGACGCATCTCTTCGGCAGCAACATCGAGGCCAACATCAACGGCGGCTGGGTGCAGTCGTTCGCCAGCCATAGCGGCATCGTCGCCACCGTGACCGGCGACGGCATGGTGGTGCCGACCATGGGCAACCAGGGCTGGTTCGAATATGGCGGCCGCCTCGGCTTCCGCGTGCAGAAGGGCTGGATCGTGGACTTGTTTGCGAACGGCACGCTGGGTCCGCAGCCGGTGGGGAACACCATCCACGGCGGCGTGGGGCTAAGGATTAATTATTAGCGGCGGCTTGGTACGCGCAGCCCCGGTCTCGTAGGGTGGGCAAAGCGCAAGCGTGCCCACCACTCCTCTCTCAACTGGGGACAGATGGTGGGCACGGCGCAATAGCGCCTTTGCCCACCCTACGGCACCTGTGCCGCCGTCACGCCGCCGACTTGCCCTCGAACGCCTGACGCAACACGGCGACGTCGAGCTTCACCATCTTCATCATGGCCTGCATCGCGCGCGCGGCCGCGGCCTTGTCGGGGCTCGTAAGGAATTCGAACATCACCTTCGGCACGACCTGCCAGGCCACGCCCCAGCGATCCCTGAGCCAGCCGCACTGCTCTTCCTTGCCGCCATGGGCGATGAAGGCGTTCCAGACGCTGTCGACCTGGGCCTGGTCGTCGCAATGGATCATCAGCGAGATCGCGTGGGTGTACTCCATCTTCATGCCGCCGTTGAGCGCGACCAGGGGCTGCCCGGCCACCGTGAACTCGACGACGAGCACGGAGCCTGTCTTGCCGGATGGGCCGTCCGAAACGTTGCGCTGGACGTGCGTGATCTCCGAATTCGGAACGAGCGAGACGTAGAACTTCGCGGCTTCCTCGGCATCGCCGTTGAACCACATGCAGGGCACGAGCTTGGACATGGAGAACGCTCCTCTTCAGGTTTTCAATGCTCTCGGATTTTCGATCAGGCGTTCGCCATCTCGGACTGCGCGGCGAATGCCGCGAGGTCCATCCAATTCACACCCCACATATGGCCATCCGGATCCTCGAAGCTGCGGCCGTACATGAAGCTGTACTCATCCTTCGGGCTGGGATCGGCCACCCCGCCCGCGACCTCGGCCTTGCCGACGATGGCGTCGACTTCGTCGCGGCTGTCGGCCGACAGGCAGAGCAGCACCTGGTTCGAGGTCTTCGCATCCGCAATCGGCTTGGGTGTGAACTGGCGGAATTTGTCGTGGGTCAGGAGCATGGCGAAAATGGTCTCGGAGAAGACCATGCAGCTCGCCGTATCGTCGCAGAACTGCGGGTTCCTGACCGCGCCGACCGCCTCATAAAAGGCCGTGGCGCGCTTGAGGTCGGTCACCGGCAGGTTGACGAAGATCATCTTGGGCATCGGAAGCTCCTTGGGCGGGGTTCTGCCCAAGGACGGACGGGCAGACGGCCATCCGACACGGCTTCCGGATATTTTTTTCAGGCCCGCCTGCCGTAGTTCTGTCGCACAGAACCGGCAGGCCCGGGCCGGCCTTACTTCTTCTCGTTCGGGTCCCGGTGCACCGGATCGATCCACAGCACGGTCTCCGGCTTCTCGACCGGCTCGATGTCGAGATTGATCGCCACCGCCTCGCCGTCGCTGCGCACCAGCACGCATTCCAGCACCTCATCGGGGCTGGCGTTGATCTCCTGGTGCGGCACGTAGGGCGGAACGAAGATGAAATCGCCGGGGCCGGCCTCCGCGGTGAATTGCAGGCTCTCGCCCCAGCGCATCCTCGCCTTGCCCTTCACCACATAGATGACGCTTTCGAGATGGCCGTGGTGATGTGCACCGGTCTTGGCGTCGGGCTTGATGCTGACCGTGCCCGCCCACAATTTCTGCGCACCGACGCGTGCAAAATTGATGGCGGCCGCGCGGTCCATGCCGGCCGTCGACGGCACGTTGGTATCGAGCTGGTTGCCGGGAATGACGCGCACGCCGTCATGTTTCCAGCGATCGTCATGATCGTGTTCATGGTGGGAATGCGTGTGGTCATGGCCCGTCATGATCTTGCTTTCTGTTGGTTCCGTGCGCGGCAAACTAACCAAAGCCGCGGCATCAAGCCATACCAAAAAAGGAACGCTCGTAGTCGTCCCGTGTTGTCCCCGCGATAGAACTGGAAGGAGAGTTTCATGGGTAGCACGACCGACAAGATCAAAGGCAACGCCAACGAGGCGATCGGCAAGGCCAAGCAGGGCATCGGCGAGGCAACCGGTTCCGACCGCCTGAAGGGCGAAGGCGCAGTCCAGGAGGTGAAGGGCAAGGGCCAGCAGGCCATGGGCGATGCCAAGGACGCCGCGAAGGAAGCGATCGATCGCGCCGCGGCTGCAGCGAGGCGCGCGGCAGAGTGACGCGCGCAGAGCTGCAAACGAAAAGACCGGCCGCAAGGCCGGTCTTTTTGTTTTGTCCATTCGCACCGTCATTCCGGGGCGCGAAGCGAACCCGGAATCTCGAGATTCCGGGCCTGGTCCTGCGGACCATCCCGGAATGACGCTGCGCGTCACTTCACCGCGAGCAATTCCACGTCGAACATCAGCGTCGCGTTCGGCGGGATCACGCCGCCGGCGCCGCGCGCGCCATAGCCGAGCTGCGGCGGGATGATCAGCGTGCGCTTGCCACCGACCTTCATCGAGGCGACGCCTTCGTCCCAGCCGGCGATCACGCGGCCCTTGCCGATCGGAAACTCGAACGGCTCCTTGCGATCGACCGAGGAGTCGAATTTCTTGCCCTTCTGGCCGTTTTCATAAAGCCAGCCGGTATAGTGCATCACGCAGATCTGGCCGGGCTGCGGCGAGGCGCCGGTGCCGACGGCGGTGTCGATGATTTGCAAGCCTGAAGCTGTGGTCATGGTCTTTCCTGCGGTCTGGGCCGAGGCCGTGGTGGAAACGAAATCGGACACGCCGGCGATCACGGTGATCGCGAGTGCCGACATGATGGCGAGGAGCACGCGCTGGAAACGCTGCATAAGACACCTTCCGTTTGAGGCGGGAGGTGTCTAGCGCAACGAGGGTGCAGTTTCCAGCCGTAACGTTGCAGCTCTGGCCCTCGATCAATACCCGAGCGCGCAGCCGTCCTTGCGCGGATCGGAACCGCCGGTGAGCGTGCCCTTGTCCCAGTCGATCCAGATCGCCTGGGCGCCGCCAAGCGGCCCGACCACGCTGGTGGTCTTGTGGCCGAGCTTCTTCAGGCCCTCGACGATGTCGGCCGGCACGCTGTCCTCGAGCTGGTACTGGCCCTCGTAGTGCAGGCCGCGCGGCATGTCGATCGCCTCCTGCACGTCGCAGCCATAGTCGAGGATGTTGGTCAACAGATGGGTCTGGCCGGTCGGCTGGTACTGGCCGCCCATCACCGCAAACGGCATCGTGGAACGGCCGCCCTTGGTGAGCAGGCCCGGCATGATCGTGTGGAGCGGGCGCTTGCCGCCCTCGATGCAGTTCGGATGGCCCGGCTGGATGCGGAAGCCACCGGCGCGGTTCTGGAGCAGCACGCCGGTCTTGTTCGAGACGATCGCCGAGCCGAAGGAATGCGCGACCGAATTGATGAACGAGCAGACGTTGCGGTCCTTGTCCACCACCGTGATGTAGATGGTCGAGGGGTTCATCGGCGGCGCGACGTTCGGCAGGTCGAGCATGCCGTCCATGCGGATCTTGCTGATGCACTCGTCGGCAAAGCCCTTTTCGAGCATCTCTGCGACGTTGATCTTCATGTGGTCGGGCGAGGCGACATGCATCTCGCGGTTCATGTAGGCGATGCGCGCGGCTTCAGCCTCAAGATGGAAGCGCTCGACGCTGACGGGCGCATACTTGGTCAGGTCGAAGCGCGACAGGATGTTGAGCATCAGAAGCGCAGTGACGCCCGGGCCGTTCGGCGGGCACTGCCAGACGTCGTAGCCCTTATACATGGTGCCGATCGGCGTCGTCACTTCGGTGGTATGCGCGGCGAAATCGTCGAGCGTGTGCAGGCCGCCGATGCCGCGCAGGGTCTCGACCATGTCTTCCGCGATCGCGCCCTTGTAGAAGGCGTCGCGGCCGTCCTTGGCGATCGCGCGCAGCGTCTTGCCGAGCTCGGCCTGGCGGATGACGTCGCCGGCCACCGGCGGCTTGCCGCCCGGCAACAGGTAACGCACGGTGTTGGTGCCGCCCTTCAGCTTCTCGAACTGGTTCTTCCAGTCGAACGCGATGCGGGGGGCGACGACGTAGCCTTCCTCGGCCGCCTTGATCGCGGGCTGGAGCAGGCGGTCGAAGCCGAACTTGCCGTGATCGCGCAGCACGGTCGCGAAGGCGTCGATCACGCCGGGGATCGAGACCGCATGCGCCGAGGTCAGCGGCACGGACGTGATCTTGCGCTCGAGATACCAGTCGGCATTCGCCGCCTTCGGTGCCCGGCCGGAGCCGTTATAGGCGATGATCTTGCCTTCACCGCGCGGCTGGATCAGCGCGAAGCAGTCGCCGCCGATGCCGGTCGATTGCGGCTCGATCACGCCGAGCACGGCCGAGCCGGCCACAGCCGCGTCCACTGCCGTGCCGCCCTCGCGCAGCACCTCGATCGCGGCCAGCGAGGCCTGCGGATGCGAGGTCGCCACCATCGCGTTGGTGGCGTGAACCGTGGACCTGCCGGGGAAATGGAAGTTTCTCATGCGAATTCTTGCTCTCTTGGGCCGTGCACGCGCACGGCGCGCCCTCTCGGAAAAACCGGGCTTACATGACACATTCCGGCCCGCCGGGGCAATGCTGGCATGCCAGGGAAATGGCTGCCATCCGCTGGGCGTATAGACCTTTTGCAAGCTCCGGCCATGCGGGTTTTCTGGGCGCCGGCCGCCTGCTAAACGAGCCCCATGTCTGACACTAATTCGGTCACCAAGGTCGCCGCCTTCTACCAGTTCGCCGACCTGCCCGATTACCGCGAGCTGCGCGAGCCGCTGCGCGCGTTCTGCGCTGGCCTGGCGCTGAAGGGGAGCGTGCTGCTGGCGCAGGAGGGCATCAACGGCACGATCGCCGGCGCGCCTGACGCCATCGACGCCTTCGCCCATGAGCTCGCCCATGGCGTCATGTTCGGCGGCCGGCTGGACAATCTCGAGCTGAAATTCTCGACCGCCGAGGCGATGCCGTTCGGCCGGCTCAAGGTGCGGCTGAAGAAGGAGATCGTCACGCTCGGGGACGCGGCTGCCGATCCGACCCGGCAGGTCGGCACCTATGTCGATGCCGCCGCCTGGAACGCGCTGATCGCGGCGCCGGACACGCTGGTGCTGGACACCCGCAACGCCTTCGAGGTGGCGATGGGCACGTTCGAGGGCGCGGTCGATCCCGGTATCAAGAGCTTTGGCCAGTTCAAGGACTTTGCCGCGGAACGGCTCGATCCGGCAAAACACCGCAGGATCGCGATGTTCTGCACCGGAGGCATCCGCTGCGAGAAGGCGAGCGCGCACCTGCTCGCGCGCGGCTTTGCCGAGGTCTATCACCTCAAGGGCGGCATCCTGAAATATCTGGAAGAAGTGCCGGAAGCGCAGAGCCGCTGGCGCGGCGAATGCTTCGTGTTCGACGAGCGCGTCGCGCTCGGCCACGGACTGCGGGAACGGGACAAGGACGCAACACGTGACCAATGAGATCAAGACGCTGAGCGAGCGCATCGACACGCTGGAGACACGCCTCGCCTACCAGGACGACACGATCGAGACGCTGAACCAGACCATCACCGCGCAGTGGAAGCAGATCGACGCGCTGACGCGGCAGATCGCGCAGCTCAGTGAGCGGCTGCAGGAGGCCGAGACGAATGCGCCGGGCCCCGCCAACGAGCGCCCGCCGCATTATTGAGCGATATTGCTGCCGGACGGCCTTTACTGACCGGACGCTTTGGGCAGCAAGTTCATGACCTCGCCCGACATCATCAGCCGGTCACGGCCCATATCCTTGGCGGCGTAGAGCGCGCGGTCGGCGGCCTCCACCAGCGAAGCGGACCCTGCGGTGCGCTCGAACGACGGCCGGCAGGTCGCGCCGCCAAGCGAGACGGTCACAGATGCCGAAATCGGGCTCGAGGCGTGGACGAGGCCTGCCTGGTGAATGGCCTCGCGGATCCGCTCGCCGATCCGGGCGCAGCCGGCCGCATCGGTATTGGGGAGCAGCATGGCGAATTCCTCGCCGCCGTAGCGCGCCGCCAGATCGCCGGCGCGGTGCATCTCGGCCGCGAGGATCCTTGCGACCACGCGCAGGCAGGCGTCACCCGCGGGATGGCCATATTCGTCGTTGTAGGCCTTGAAATGATCGACGTCGATCATGAGCAGGGCGAGGCTGGAGCGGTCGCGATAGGCACGCGCCCATTCGTCGTTCAGACGGTCGTCGAAGCAGCGGCGGTTGGCAAGCCCGGTGAGGCTGTCCTCGGTCGCGAGCGTCTCGAGCCTGGTTTCCAGCGTCTTCTGCTCGGTGATGTCGCGCGAGATCGCGACCACGCCGTCGACGTTGCCGTTGTCCTTGCGTGTCACCCGCATGGTCGATTCGAGCCAGACTTCGCCCTTCTGCCGGTGCGAGTTGCGATAGGTGACGCGCACCTCGTCCTTCTCGCCGCGCTTCATGGCATCGACGAGGGCCTGGACCTGCGGCAGGTCGTCCGCGTGAACGCCCGCGAGCGCGGGCGTTCCGATCAACTGGCTGGCCCGCCATCCGACGACGCGGACCGACGAGGGAGAGACATAGCGCAGCCGCTCGTCGAGCCCGATACGGGTCACCATGTCGCTGGAGCCTTCTGCGAGCAGGCGGAAATGTGCTTCCTTCTCGACCAGGGCCGCCGCCATGCGCTGGCCCCGCTGCAACTGCCGCACCAGCACCGCGCCGATGATCGCGATCAACATGACCAGCGCGAGCACATACAGCATGCGGGAAATCGCGGCGGCGCGCCAGGGCGCCAGCAGTTGGTCCTTGTCAACGGTGGCGAGCAGGAAGAACGGATAGCGGCCAGAGCGCTTGAAGAAGCTGACGCGTTCGGCGCCGTCCAGCGGCGACTTGAAGTGATAGGCGCCGCTCGGCCGTTGCAGGCTCGGGTTGCGGAACAGCGGCTTGTCGGCGACGCTGCGTCCGACGAATTTCTCGTTGCTCGGGTAGCGCGCGACGATCAGGCCGTCGCCATGCGTCAGCGCCACGGAGCTGTTGCGGCCGATCTCGAACTGCTCGTAGAAATGCGACAGATATCCGGAGCTGATGGTCGCGAGCACCACGCCGCCAAAGCTGCCGTCCGGCTTGTTGAAGCGGCGCGACAGGGTGAGGACCCATTCGCCATCGAGCAGGCTCTTCACGGGACGGCCGAGATGGGCCTCTCGTTTCGGGGAGAGCTGGTGATGGCGGAAGAACGCGTCGTCGCTGAGCGTCGAGCCGATCGTGCCGGGCGAGGTCAGCCAGTTGCCATGGTCGTCGATGATGGCGAAGCTGTGCACGCGCTCCGTCGCCTTCTTGCGCACCTCCATGAGGTTTCTGAGCTTGGCGATCGTGGCAGGGTCGGTGCCGTCCATCTCCAGCCGGCTGACGACGCCGACGACGCCGGAATCGAGCAGATCGAGGCTGTCCTCGGCATGCTGCGTCAGCGAGCGCGCAACGTTCGCCATCTCGGTCTCGGCGCCCTTGAGCACCGCGTCGCGAGCTGCCCATTCACGCCAGGCGCTGACGCCGAGGATGGTCGCGCAGGTCAGCACGACAAACGCCGCCGCGCGTAGCGGCAGGCGGCTCCATCCGGCTCGTTGGGTAGCAGCGCTCATGCGGCAGAATTCTCCGATCGTTCGGAAACTCTGCCGCTTCTGTTATTGAACTCTGAAATGACTGCCGAAATACACCGTGATACCTGCGCTTTCCCGTAGTCCTACGGACGCAAGGATCAGCGCATCGCTAACAGGGTATTAGCGAACCTATCGGAATCCGGCGCCCCTCCCGCTAGCTGAAGATGGCCTTAACCTTGTCCCAGAGCGAGGGATTGTCCGCATCCGCATCGGCCTTCGAGGGTGTCGGCTGGGCGACACTCACGGGATCGGACGCCGGGAAGCTGTCCTTGAGCCCGGTATCGAGCTTGGCATGGCGATCGGCGACGAGTGCCTCATGCAGATCGTCGGCGTGCTTGTCGTGCGGCGCGGGATTGAATGACTCAACCATGATCTCCTCCATTGGTTGGTCAACGCGGCCCAATTGCGCTTGTTCCCCTGTTCCGCTGAAGGCCGCGGCGGTGTATCAGGAGCCGTAACCTTGCTCAGGATCCTTCGTGCCCCAGTCAGCGACAAAGCCCTTCATCGACGTGCTCTCCGGCCAGCGCCAAGCCATCCCGCCGATGTGGATGATGCGCCAGGCCGGCCGCTATTTGCCGGAATATCGCGAGGTGCGGGCGAAGGCCGGCGGCTTCCTCGATCTCTGCTTCAACCCGGAACTTGCCGCCGAGGTCACGCTGCAACCGATCCGGAGATTCGGCTTCGACGCGGCGATCATCTTCTCGGACATCCTGGTGATCCCCTACGCGCTCGGCCGGTCCGTGCGCTTCGAGGTCGGCGAAGGTCCGCGGCTCGAGCCGCTGGATGATCCTGCGAAGGTCGCCACGCTCGCCCCGCGCGCCGACTTCGGCAAGCTCGCGCCGGTGTTCGATGCGCTGAAGATCGTGCGCGGCGCACTCGATCCCAAGACCGCGCTGATCGGCTTCTGTGGCGCGCCGTGGACGGTGGCGACCTACATGGTCGCGGGCCACGGCACGCCCGACCAGGCCCCGGCGCGGATGATGGCGTACCGGCATCCGGACGCGTTCGCGAAAATCATCGACGTGCTGGTCGACAACTCGATCGAGTATCTGCTGGCGCAGCTCGCAGCCGGTGCCAATGCCTTGCAGATCTTCGACACCTGGGCCGGCGTGCTGCCGCCCGCCGAGTTCGCGCGCTGGTCGGTCGAGCCGACGCGGCGCATCGTCGAGGGCGTGCGCGCAAAAGTGCCGGACGCGAAGATCATCGGCTTTCCCCGCGGCGCCGGCGCGCAATTGCCTGGTTATGTCGAGGCGACCGGCGTCAACGGCGTCAGCATCGACTGGACCGCGGAGCCGGCCTTCATCCGCGAGCGCGTGCAATCACGCGTCGCCGTGCAGGGCAATCTCGATCCGCTGGTGCTGATCACGGGTGGGGCCGCGCTCGACCGCGCGATCGACAACGTGCTGGCGAACTTTGCGCAAGGGCGCTTCATCTTCAATCTCGGTCACGGCATCCAGCCGGAAACGCCGATCGCCCATGTAGAGCAGATGCTGAAGCGCGTGCGGGGGTGACAAGTCCCGCCCCCGAAGGGGCGGAAACAAAAAACGCGAAAACAACCCCATGCACAGTAGATGCACAGTACAAATCATTGGAGAATTTCGGTCGGCATGGTTCTGAGCCCTGCCGCGGTCACGTTTGACTCGTCGGGCAAGACAGGCGCAGAATTACATGATCGCACCGACGATCGTTTAGCAGCAGGCTAGCGCGGCCGACTGCGCTCGATGATCTCGGCAGCGCCCTTCCCCAGCAGTTCAAGTCCCACCGCACGGCCAAGCTCACGCGGCCGGTTAGCGGGGCCTGTGCGCGAGGCTTCGATGATGGTGTTGCCGGAGAGGTCGAGCACGGATGCGGTGAGCGACATCTGACCGCCTGCGATGGTCGAGAAGCCCGCCACCGGCGAATTGCAGTGGCCGTTCAGCACCCACAGCACTTCGCGCTCGGCATCGGCAGAGGCGTGTGCAGAGGGATCGTCGATCGATGACAGGATTTTTCGCGTTTGCCAGTCCTGCGCGGCGCATTCGACGGCGACGATGCCCTGCCCCGCCGCCGGCAACATCTCCGCCGGCGTAAACTCGCAGGCAATGCGGCTCGCCAGACCAACGCGATCAAGGCCCGAGCGCGCCATGATTAGCGCATCCGCCGGCCCCACCGCGCCGCCATCCGGCAGGCGCTGCTTCTCGCCATTGTCGAGCTTTCGCACGCGCGTGTCAGCAGCCCCACGGAAGTGGATCACTTCTACATCGGGGAACAACCGCCGCGCATAGGCGGCCCGGCGGACGGCATTGGTGCCAATCTTGAAACCCTTGCCGCGCGACTGGCGCAGCGCCTCCAGCGTCACGCCGTCGCGCAGCACCAGCGCATCGCTTGGCGGATCGCGTGACAGCGTGGCGCCGATGACGAGGCCGGGCGTGTCCTCGTTGCCCGGCATGTCCTTCAGCGAATGCATCGCCGCCTGGAGCTCACCCGACAGAACGGCGGCGCGGATCTGCGCCACGAAGGCGCCGCCCTTGCCGCCATGCGGCAACAGTTTGCTGGTCTGGTCGAGATCGCCCGTGGTGTCGAACTTGACGATCTCGACGTCGAGACCGGGCACGGCGGCGGTCAGGCGGCGCGCGATCTCTTCCGTCTGTGCCAGCGCCATCGCGCTCTTGCGTGTGCCGATCTTCAGTCGCGTAGCCAAACTGTCTGCTCCTTCTCGCGCGGGTTTTACCGCGCATCCTCCAATATCATGTCAGAGGCCTTTTCGGCGATCATGATGATCGGCGCGTTGGTGTTCCCCGACACGAGGTCCGGCATGACCGAGCCGTCGACGACGCGAAGGCCTTCGAGCCCCCTCACCTTCAGCCGCTGGTCCACCACCGCGAGCGCGTCGTTGCCCATACGACAGGTCGAGGTCGGATGGTAGATGGTGCTGCCACGCTCGCGGCAATAATCGAGCAGCTCTCCATCCGTGGATACCTTCGCCCCGGGATCGTATTCGCTGACCACGAACGGCTTCAGCGCCGGCGCATTCAATATCTTGCGCAGGATCTTCAGGGCCTCGACGTTGGTGGTGCGATCGGTCTCGGTAGACATGTAGTTGATGCGGATTTCCGGCGGCACGGTCGGGTCGGCGCTCCGGATCCGCAAGGTCCCGCGGCTTTCGGGGCGGAGCTGGCAGACCGAGGCGGTGAAGCCGGAGAAATCGTGCAGCTTCTCGCCCATCTTGTCGGTCGAGAACGGCAGGAAGTGGACCTGGATGTCGGGCGAGGCGAGCCGCGGGCTGGTCTTGAAGAACGCGCCCGCCGTACCGGCCGCGATCGTCAGCCAGCCCTTCCGGAACAGCGCATAGCGCGCGCCGGCGAGCGTGCGGCGGAGCGGATGATTGACGGTGTCGTTGAGCGTGATCTTCTGCGAGCAGCGCATCACGATGCGGACCTGCATGTGGTCCTGGAGATCGTGGCCGACGCCTTGCGCATCCAGCACCACGTCAATGCCGTGCTTGCGCAGCAGATCGCCGGGGCCGACGCCGGAGAGTTGCAGCAGCTGCGGCGAATTGTAGGCGCCGCTCGATAGCACGATCTCCTTGCGCGCGCGGGCACGGCGCACAGTTGCGCCCTGCCGATACTCGACGCCGACGGCGCGGCGGCCCTCGAACAGCACGCGCTGGCCGAGCGCCTCGGTCTCGATCCTGAGGTTGCCGCGCGTCTTCGCCGGGCCGAGATAGGCGACCGACGTCGAGGCGCGGCGGCCGTTGCGCGTCGTGGTCTGGAACAGGCCGACGCCTTCCTGCGTGGCGCCGTTGAAATCGGGATTGTAGGGCAGACCGGTCTCGACCGCGGCGTCGATGAAGGCCTTCGACAGCGGATCGGTCACGGTCATGTTGGAGACCGGCAGCGGGCCGTCGCTGCCGTGATACTGGTCGGCGCCGCGCGACTGGCTCTCGGCCTTCTTGAAATAGGGCAGCACGTCGTCATAGCCCCAGCCGGTGTTGCCGCGCTGGCGCCAGCGGTCATAGTCCTCGTGCTGGCCGCGAACATAGAGCAGGCCGTTGATCGAGCTCGAGCCGCCCAGCGTCTTACCGCGCGGCTGGAACACCTGGCGCCCCTTCAGCTCGGGCTCCGGCTCGGTCTGGTACATCCAGTTGACGCTCTTCTCCTTGAACAGTTTGCCGTAGCCGAGCGGCACGTGGATCCAGATGTTGGAATCTTTCGGGCCGGCCTCGAGCAGCAGCACGCTGTGCTTGCCGTCCGCAGACAGGCGGTTGGCGAGCACGCAGCCGGCGGAGCCGGCGCCGACGATGATGTAGTCGAATTCGGGATCGATTGGTGCGAGAGAGGAGTTTGCGGTCATGTCTTGCCAGTGTTCTTGTTGGTGTGGGCGTTTCCAGTTTCGTCACTTACCACGATCATGCGCGCAGACGCAGCGCCTCGACCAGCGACTTGAACGCACGGGCATATTCCGCGCCCGCCCTTGCGATATCCGCGCGTCCGGCGCAGGCGACCGCAGCCTCCGTGACCGCACCGAGCAGCAGCCGCGCCAGCGGCTCGACCGGCTGCCGCGCGATCAGGCCGGCCTCCATCGCGGCCGCGATCGCGCGCGGCAGCTTGCCGCCAAAATGCTGCGCGTCGATCTCTCGCCAACGCTCCCAGCCCAGCACGGCCGGGCCGTCGCGCAGGATGATCTGACCGGTCGGGCCCTTGGCGGTCGCTGCAAAGTAATGCTGGGTGCCGGCGACCATCGCGGCGAGCACGTCCTTCTCGGCCCGCGCGGTGCTGTCGATCTCCGCGACGAGGTCGCGCGAGACCAGGTCGAATACGGCCTCGAACACTGCCTCCTTGGTCTTGAAGTGATGGTAGACCGCGCCCTTGGCGACGGAGGCCGCTTGTGCAATCTCGTCCATCGTGGTGGCGGCAAAGCCCTGCGTCCCGAACAGGCGGCGCGCCGCCGCCAGGATCGCCTCCGATGTCGCCGCCCGCCGCTCCGCCTGTTTCGCCATGTCGTCTCGTCTATAGCGCGGTGAGTTGAGATCGAAGCGAGTTCGGCCACGAGCGACGCTCTTTCCGTTCCCTCCCCCCTTGTGGGGGAGGGTCAGTTAGGGGGGTGCCACGCGGGGATTCCATCGATCGCGCATCCGTTCGGTGCATCATCAACAACTGGCACTCTTTGCTGAGCTACCCCTCTCCTAGCCCTCCCCCACAAGGGGGGAACGCATCTTCGTTGAGGCACTGGCTGGGCTTCATCTCATCAATCTCGTGTAATCGAATTCGCTTCACGCAGCCAGTTGACTTTTCGACTACCGGTCGGTATTTACCGACCAACAGTCGGTTTTAATCGAAAGGTGCGCCATGCCGAGCCGTGAGATCGTCGAAGCTTTTGCAAAGCGGCTGGAGGACGGGGACTTCGTCGGCGCGATCGAACAATTCTATGCGCCCGGCGCCGCCACCTATGAAAACAACGCCGCGCCGACTGTCGGCCGGGAAGCACTGGCAGCGAAAGAGCGCGGTGTGCTGGCAGCGACCAAGGAGGTCAAGGCCGCGCGCATCGGGCCGAGCCTGATCGAGGGCGACACTGTCGCGACACGCTGGCGGTTCAGCTTCACCAGTGCTGAAGGGGTCGTCCGAACGTTGGATGAGATCGCGTGGCAGACCTGGCGGGGTGACGAGTTGATCGAAGAACGGTTCTATTACGACCCGAAGCAGCTGGGGCGGTGATCGCGTCTCCCGGACACCGGTGTCATCGCCCGCGAAGGCGGGCGATCCAGTATTCCACCAGCGCCGGTGATTGATCCGATAGGCCGCTGCGTACTGGATGCCCCGCCTTCGCGGGGCATGACAGCAGAATTGGTGGCGAAATGTTCCTCGCGTTACAACCGTAACGCGGGGTGCCGCATTTGTATCGATTTGTTATCGATACTGTCGATTGGAACACGCAGAAGTGGTCGCGGCGACCGTGCCAAGCGGGGATAATTCATAGTTCGTCAAAGGTTTGCAGCGAATTCTCCCGATCGAGCCGGACGAACGGCCCATCCTGCTAGGCTCTGGAATGCGGACTCAACTGACCACCTATTTCGCGCGGCTGTTCGCCGGCGATCTGTCAGCGTTCGGCGGTCCCGCAACCGACGAGGCGCTGGCCGGTCACATCCGCGCAGAACAGATGTCGCTGGTGCTCGGCTATTCGGTCGGCATCATGCTCGCCAATGCCTGCAACGCCGCCGTGCTGGCGATCGCGCTGTGGCAGTCGCCGGACAGGGCGTTCGCCCTGATCTGGGCGGTCACCGTGGCCGGCGCCGCAATCGCGTT
Organism: Bradyrhizobium sp. USDA 3311; assembly: GCF_054062495.1. NCBI lineage: Bacteria > Pseudomonadati > Pseudomonadota > Alphaproteobacteria > Hyphomicrobiales > Nitrobacteraceae > Bradyrhizobium > Bradyrhizobium sp. USDA 3311. The sequence goes on from NZ_JBSSFI010000001.1 coordinate 8,489,753, forward strand.
CGGTGTGCAATCCCATGCCTCGCGCCGCATCACCAAGCCGCAATTCGTCTCGCGGCGCGCCGTGCACCGGCTGGTGCGCAATGCCTTCGTGCTCGGGGCTGTCTGGGGCATCGTACCGGTCGCCTTCTTCGCCGACGCCGACACCGGCGGAAAACTCGTCATCACCTGCCTGTGCTCCGGGATGCTTGCCGGCGGTGCATTTGCCTTCGCCACGATTCCGATCGCGGCGATCGCATTCACGGCGCCCCTCTTCCTCGGGATCGCCATCTGCCTTGGACGCAGCAACGATGTGGCCTATTTGCTGATCGCCATCCTGGTGGCGGTCTACGGGACCGTGCTGCTCCGCGCCGTGTTCGTCAATTCGTTCTCGTTTGCGCGGCGCGTGATACGGCAGGTCGAGGCCGAGCGCACGGTGCGGCAGGATCCGTTGACGCATCTGCCCAACCGCTTCGCCTTCAACGAGACGCTCGATGCCGCCTTGAAGCGGCTGGCCCTGTCGGGCGAAGAGTTCGCGGTGCTGCTGCTCGACCTCGATCGCTTCAAGGAGGTCAACGACAAGTTCGGCCATCCCGCCGGCGACGAATTCCTGGTCCAGGTCGCAAGCCGCCTACAACGCTGCACCCGCGCAGCCGAGCACGTCGCGCGCATCGGCGGCGACGAGTTCGCGCTGGTGATGGCCAATCTGGCACGGCCCGAAGATGCGCTCGAGATCGCCGAGCGCTTCGTCGCGTCGTTCGCCGAGCCGTTCCCGATCGAAGGCCGCCAGATCGTGGGCGCAACCAGCGTCGGCATCGTGCTGGCGCCACGGGACGGCAACACGGCGCTCGACGTCATGAAGAATGCCGACGCCGCGCTCTACCGCGCCAAGAAGGCGGGACCCGGCACGGTCTGTTTCTTCGAGGACAGCGACGACAGGGTGTCGCGCGACCGCAAGGCGCTGCAATCGGACCTCGAGGGCGCGATCGCCAGGGACGAGCTGTTCCTGGCGTTCCAGCCGTTCCTCGACCTCGCCGAGAACCGGATCACGGGCTTCGAGGCGCTGTTGCGCTGGCAGCATCCCTCGCGCGGACTGGTGCCGCCGAGTGAGTTCATCCCCATCGCCGAGGAGACAGGGCTGATCCACGAGATCGGCGAATGGGTGATCCGGCGTGCCTGCGCCACGCTGGCGGACTGGCCCGAAGAGATCAGGGTCGCGGTGAATTTCTCCGCGGCGCAGTTTCACAACACCGGCATCCTCCAGACCATCGTGCAGGCGCTGGCCGACGCGAAGGTCTCGCCCAGCCGGCTCGAGGTCGAGATCACGGAATCGATGCTGCTGTCGAAATACGGCTCGGCCGCGTCGATCCTGAACGCGCTGCTGCAACTCGGCGTCACCGTGGCGCTGGATGATTTCGGCACCGGGTTCTCGTCACTGACTTACTTGCGCAAGCTGCCGTTCAGCCGCATCAAGATCGACCAGTCCTTCATCAGCGACATGCTGGTGCAGCCCGACTGTGCCGCGATCGTGAAGTCGGTGATTTCGCTCGCACGCGACCTGCGCATCGCCGTGGTCGCCGAGGGCGTCGAGACTGCCGACCAGCTCGAATATCTGCGCCAGATCAGTTGCGACGAAGTCCAAGGCTATCTGATCAGCCGGCCGGTGTCGGCCGATGGCGTGCTCGCGCTGCTCGACACGAAAAAGTTGGTGGCGACCTACGCGGCGTAGAGCATACAGTCGGAAAGTCGCCGGTATCATGGGATTGGTCTGCTTCCATGACCTAAGGCTACCCGCTGTTCTGAGAGTGGTTTCCGAGTGTTTCGGCGCGCTACCTCTAAAGATGACTTGCTGTGTCGGCTCCACTAAGCAACACTTGCCCCCATTTCAGAGTAGTCATTTTTGAGGGGCATCATCATGCCTGAGATATTTGACGTCGTGCTGTGGTGCGCCGCGCTTGCGACATGGCTGATGCTTCTGTTCGCCTTCCTGAGCAAGGCCCTGAAACCGCTCTCAAAGAGCGTCCGCCGCGTGATCGCGGAAGCTTTCAAGCCCAACTTGAAGTGATGTCGGCTACGATGCCCGATCGAAACTGAACCGGCCTGCCCCGGTGACGAAGATCAACATCGCGCCTCCCATGATCGAGATGTTCTTCAGGAAATGGTTGTATTGACCAATCTGCTGCGCGCCCGCGGGATACTCCCAGTAGCGGTGCGCGATAGCCGTTGCCGCCACGACGAACACAAACGTCAGAATTGCGCAGTAGCGCGTGCCGACGCCCAATATCAAACCAACGGATATCAATACTTCCAGTGCGATGTTCGTCATGGTGAACAGCTCAGGTGCTGGAAGGTGCAGGGACCTGAAATAACCCACGGAGCCGCTGAAGTCGGATATTGCTCCGTAGGCGCTTCCGACGAATACCCACGCGAGCAGAACGCGGCCGATCAAAATCAGCGAGTCGGCACTCCCTGTGGCGAACTCATCGACTGCCCGCGAGACCGAATTGGATTTCATGGCAGAACCTCCACCCTTGTTGTCCAAGACCGGCTGAACACTTTGACTGCCGAGAGCAATCCTATCATGATTGGTGGACCGTACGAAGCGCTCTTGCCGGCTCGTTGGCGCGGCAAACGAAGCCCGCTTCGTCACGCAGAGCGGATGCGCAAGCCTTCAGGCCGATCGCGTTTTCCGGGTACGCCTTCCAGCCCGGTCAGATCGCGTCCGCGCGCAGCAACGTGTCCACGGTGATGGTGCCGCGGGCACGGGAGACGCAGGCGCAGATCTTCTGGTTGCTCTGTTTCTGATGGTCGCTGAAGAAGACGTCGCGATGGTCGATCTCGCCATCGACCTCGACCACGTCGATGGCACACAGCCCGCATTCGCCGCGCTTGCAGTCGTACATCACGTCATGCCCGCTGGCATTGAGCACGTCCAGCATCGAGCGCTCGCGGGGAATTTCGAGCTCGATGTCCGTGTCCTTCAAGCGCACGCGAAACGTCTCGGTCGGCAGCGTGCCGCTGGAGCCGAAGGTTTCGTAGCGGAGATCGGGAAGCGGATGGCCGGCGCCGATCCAGGCGTGGCGCGCGGCATCCAGCATCCGCATCGGGCCGCAGAACAGCGCCAGCGCACCTTGCGGCAATGACGCGAACAGCGCGTCGAGATCGAGCCGGCGGCCTTCGTCGCTCGCATGGACCACCAGGCGGTCGCCGAGCATCCCGGCAAGATCGTCGAGATAGGCGGCCTCGCTACGCGAGCGCACGGCATAGTGCAGCGTGACGTTTGCCCCTCGCCGCGCCAGCGCCTGCGCCGCGCCGAGAATCGGGGTGATGCCGATGCCGCCGGCGATCAAGCAATAATTGTCGCGCGCCCAGTCGACCGCGAGCAGCGAGGCGGGCTGCGTGATGTCGAGCCGCGCGCCCGGTGCCAATTGCCACATATAGCGCGAGCCGCCGCGGGAATCCTCGGCGCGGCGCACCGCGATCCGCAAGCCACGCGAGGAGGCCTCGCCGACCAGCGAATAGGACCGCGTCTCCGGCAGGCCGTCGATGGTCACGCTGACATTGATGTGGCTGCCGACCGGATAGGCGGCGCCGTCGAACTGGTCGGGCAGGATCAGGAATTCGCGGATGCCGGGCGCAAGGTCACGCGTCGAGACGAGCGTCGCCGGGGTCCAGGTTTCGATGAAGCGCATGGTGACTAGCCCTGGTCGGTTGCGGTCTTGATCAGCGCGAGCGCCGGCAAGAGGTCGAGATGGGTCCGGTTGCGCAGCGCGAGCCGCAGGTTTCGCACGGCGAGCCGCGCGTGCTCGCGCATGATCGCTTCGGCGCGCGCGCCCTCGCGGTTTTCGATGGCGTCGATGACGACGCGGTGGTGCTCCTGCCCGATGATCAGGATCTGTTGGGCTTCGGGCAATGCGGATTGCGCCATCACAAAACCGCTTGGCGAGGCGAATGGCAGCGCGGAGGCGCGGTCGATCTGCCGGATCAAGGGCGGGCTGCGCGACAATTCCGTCAGCAGCGCGTGGAAGCGCGCGTTCAGCGTGACATAGGACGAGAAGGCGTCGACCGAGATCGGCACCTGGCGCAGCAATTCGTCGATCGCGGCGAGACATTCCTTCAACGGCTCGAGCTCGCGCGCGGAGACGCCGCGCTCGGCGGCAAAGCGCGCGGCGAGTCCTTCTAAGGTGCCGCGCAGCTCGATGGAATCGGAGATGTCGCGCTCGGAGAACGCCTTCACCATGAAGCCGCCGGAGGGGATCGCCTCGAGCAGGCCCTCCTCCTCCAGCCGCACCAGCGCCATGCGCACCGGCGTGCGCGAGGCACCCGTCGTCTCCACCGCCTGAAGCTCGGAGATGCGCTCGCCGGGACGCAAGGACCCCGACAGGATCTGGTCGCGCAGTGCGAGCTGCGCCTTCACGGTCTGCGAGACGGAGCGGTCGACCTCGCGCTCGGCCATATCGCTACTCCGCGGCCTGAAGGTGCTGCGGCGCGTTTTCCTTCGCCACCATCTTGTCGATCAGCTTGCGCGTCCACATCGCGCCGGCGTCGATGTTGAGGTTGTAGAAGACGCGATCCGGGTTCTCGTCCATCGCGCGCTGCTGCGCTTCGAGGATCAGCTCGTCCTCGTGGAAGATGCCGGAGACGCCCTCGCGGATTTCGGTGGTGATGCGCTGCTCGCCGATCTGATAGTTGCGGACGAAGGCCCAGAAATAGTGACAGGTCTTCTCCGTCTCCGGCGTGATGGTGTTGAGCACGAAGCCGTTGACGCCCTGCGAGCGGTCGCCTTCCGGCGCGCCGGTGCCTGTCGGCGCCACGCCGACGTCGATGGCGATGGTGCAGGGCGCCTCGAAGCGGATGATCTGCCAGCGGTCGACGTGGCCGGGCTTGCCGAGCTGCTTGGCCCAGAACGGCGGCGGCTCGATGTTCCGCATCCAGCGCGTCACCGTCACCGTCTTCTCGCCATGGGTGACGTCGAAGGGGGCTTCGGCGACCGCGTCGTTGCCGATCGAGGAGCCGTGCACGAAGGTCTCGTGGGTGAGGTCCATGAGATTGTCGAGCACGAGACGGTAGTCGCAATTGACGCGGATGGTCTTGCCGTCGCCGGCCCAGGCCGGATCGTGATTCCAGTGCATGTCGGGCACGAGCGCGGGATCGGCCAGCGCGGGGTCGCCCATCCAGAGCCAGATGTAGCGATGCCGCTCGACCACGGGATAGGCGCGCACGCAGGCCGAGGGATTGATGGTCTCCTGCGAGGGCATGAAGGTGCAGCGCCCCTGCGCATTGTACTTCAGGCCGTGATAGCCGCAGACGACGGTGTCGCCCTCGAGCCGGCCCTTGGACAGCGGCACCAGGCGATGCCAGCAGGCATCCTCCAGCGCGGCCACCGAGCCGTCGGCCTTGCGGTACATCACCACGTGCTTGCCGCAGATCGTCCGCGGCAAGAGCGCCGGCTTCACCTCGGCGTCCCAGGCGGCGGCGTACCAGGCGTTCATCGGGAAGGGTTTTGTCATCGATCTCACTCCCACGGCTTATGAATACGTTATGTATACAATAAAGGAGGAAAAAGAGCCATTCAAGGCCGAAATAGCCCTACTAAATTACCATTATAGGCTACCCAGTATACATCACTACCGCATATGGCCTGAGAGCTTAGTCACTAGCGCCTCAATAGCATCATGGCCGGGCTTGTCCCGGCCATCCACGCGTTGCCACGCGGTGCGAAGAACGTGGATGCCCGGGACAAGCCCGGGCATGACGATCTATCGTGAGCGCGTGTGATTTTGCTCTGCTCTTAAGGGCAACTACGCCCCGAACACCTTCGCCAGCCCGGCCCGGGCCTCTTCCTGAATCCGCTTCAGGTGCTCGGGGCTGCGAAAACTCTCCGCGTAGATCTTGTAGACGTCCTCGGTCCCCGACGGCCTCGCTGCGAACCAGCCGAAATCGGTCTCGACCTTGATGCCGCCGAACGGCTGGCCGTTGCCGGGCGCCTTGCTCAGCGTGGCGCGGACGGGATCGCCGGCGAGATCCTTCAGGCCGAGCTGCTCGGGCGTGACGGACTTCAAGATGTTCTTCTGCGGTGTGGTCGCCGCGACGTCGATGCGCGCGTAATGCGGCACGCCGAACTCGGCCGTGAGGTCGCCAAACAGCTGACTCGGATCGCGGCCGGTCTTCGCCATGATCTCGGCGGCGAGCAGGCCGAGGATGATGCCGTCCTTGTCGGTCGTCCACACCGTGCCGTCGCGGCGCAGGAACGAGGCCCCTGCACTCTCCTCGCCGCCGAAGCCGAAGCCGCCCGTGAGGAGGCCGTCGACGAACCATTTGAAGCCGACCGGCGTCTCGACCAGCTTGCGGCCGAGCTTCTTGGCGACGCGGTCGATGATCGAGCTCGACACCACGGTCTTGCCGATCGCGGCGTCCTTGCTCCAGTTCGGGCGATGCGCGAACAGATGCGAGATCGCGGTCGCCAGATAATGGTTCGGATTCATCAGGCCGCCGGTGCGCGTCACGATGCCGTGGCGGTCGGCATCGGTGTCGTTGGCGAAGGCAACGTCGAAGCGGTCGCGCATCGCGATCAGGCTCGCCATCGCGTAAGGCGAGGAGCAGTCCATGCGGATCTTGCCGTCCCAGTCGACGGTCATGAAGCGGAAGGTCGGATCGATCGCCTCGTTCACCACCGTGGCCTTGAGGCCGTAGCGCTCGATGATCGGATGCCAGTAATGCACGGCGGCGCCGCCGAGCGGGTCGATGCCGATATTGATGCCGGCAGATTTGACGAGATCGAGATCGACGACGTTGCCGAGATCGGCGACGTAGGGCGTGATGAAGTCGTAGGCGTGGACGGTCGCGGACTTTTTCGCCCTGGCATAGTCCATGCGCGCGACGCCCCTGAGCCCGTCGGCGAGATAGGCATTGGCGCGCTTCTCGACGACGGAGGTCGCATCGGTGTCGGCCGGGCCGCCATGCGGCGGATTGTATTTGTAGCCGCCGTCTTCCGGCGGATTGTGCGAGGGCGTGACGACGACGCCGTCCGCGAGGCCCGACGTGCGGCCCTTGTTGTAGGTGAGGATCGCGTGCGAGATGACAGGCGTCGGCGTGTAGCCGCCGTCCTTGTCGATCATGACGTCGACGCCGTTCGCCGCGAACACCTCGACGGCGCTGACCAGCGCCGGCTCGGCCAGCGCGTGGGTGTCGATGCCGATGAAGAGCGGGCCGGTCAGCCCCTTCTCCTTTCTGTAGTCACAAATTGCCTGCGTGGTCGCGAGGATATGGCCCTCGTTGAAGGTGTTCCTGAACGAGGTGCCACGATGGCCGGAGGTGCCGAACGCCACCCGTTGCGCCGGATCAGCCACGTCCGGCTTGCCGGCGAAATAGGCCGTCACCAGCCGCGGAATATTGGCGAGCGCGCTCGGCGCAACCGGCTTACCCGCCGCGGGATCAACTTCTGCCACTGCAACTCCCCTGTACCCTTCGAACGACGCACTAGAACACCATACCATCGGCCAGCCCGTCGCCAAACCGGCCCGATGCCGCGCTCCGGTCAACGATCAACCGACAACGCCAATCCGCACAGGATGATCCATGGCGATTACGCATGGCGCGCCCTCGTACTTTGGTCCCGGATATCGGTTGATGCAGGACAAAGACGCCGCCGCGCCGCGTAGGGCACGCTGCTTTCCGATTGATGAACGAAGGCGGGGGATTTGCGGGATTAGCCGCCTGATCCCTTGGCTGATTCCTTGGCTGATTCCGTGGGGGAGTAGACTAAGATGACCGGTCGTCTGATCTTCGTGCTCATGCTGGCCTTGGCCACATCGTCTTTGGCCACGTCGTCCGCCTCCGCCGCGGAGGGCGATCCGGCGAGGGGCAAGGCCGTCTTCCAGCGAACCTGTGAGAACTGCCACGCGGCGGTGATCGGGGTGAACAAGGTCGGCCCAAGTCTCTGGAATGTCATCGACCGCAAGCCCGCAATCGTCCCGGACTTCGCCTATTCTGATGCAATGAAGGCCAACAAGCAGGCCTGGACGCCAACAACGCTGGACGCCTATCTCGCCGACCCCCGCGGCGACGTCCACGGCGTCAAGATGTTCTTCAAGGGGCTGCCGAACCCCGCAGACCGGGCCAATGTCATCGCCTATCTTCAGACGTTGAGATGAACGATCGGGGCGGACGCTAGATCCGGGCAACGCCCGTTCGCCGGGTCATGCGGTTCTGTTATGATCCGCGCGGCCACGGAGAATCATCCACGCATGGACCTCGCGCGCTGGCATCTGCCCGTGCTTATCTTGCTCGCCATCGCGGGGGCTGCGGCTCGCGCGAACGCCGCCGAGTTCTACACCGAGGACCTCCGCATCCCGATGACGGAGGCCGGGCCGCAGGGGCTGGAAGCTTTCCTGGTGCGCCCGGCGGGGACGAAGCGCTATCCGCTCGCGCTGCTCAGCCACGGCTCGCCGCGCAATTTCGACGACCGCGCGACCATGTCCGCGCACAAATATTACGGCATCGCGCTGGAATACGCCCGGCGCGGCTTTGCTGCGCTGATCGTGATGCGGCGCGGCTACGGCACCTCGCCCGGTGGACGCGTCGACAGCGTCGGCGGCTGCGCCAACGCGGCCTACCTGCCCGCGGCGGCGGTTGCGGTCGCGGATTTGCGCGCGGCGATCGATGCGATGGCGCGTCGGGCCGACGTCACGACATCGGGCATGATCGCGGCCGGCCATTCCGCCGGCGGGCTCGCCACCGTCGCGCTGACGGCGCAGGCACCGGCCGGTCTCGTCGCCGCGATCAGCTTTGCCGGCGGCCGCGGCTCGCGCGAGGACGACGACGTCTGCAACGAGGGTGGGCTGGTGCAGGCCTTCGCCACCTTCGGCAAGACGTCCCGCGTGCCGATGCTGTGGGTTTACGCGACCAACGACCTGTTCTTCGGGCCCGATCTCGCCCACCGGCTCTATGACGGGTTTCGCGGCGGCGGCGGCAACGTGAAATTCGTCGCGGCGGCGCCTTACGGCGACGATGGCCATTATCTCTATTCCGTGGTCGGCCGTCCGCAATGGACGCCGTATATGGACGCCTTCCTGCGCGAGCGCGGGCTCGGCCACGACGTCCTCAGTCCGCCCGATCCGCTGCCGCCGCCGAGCCAGCTCAACGAGGCCGCGCGCGCCGAGTTCGCGCGCTATCTCGCCAGCACCGTGCCGCACAAGGCTTTTGCGGTGTCGCCCAACGGCGGTTACGGCTGGCGTTCGGGGCGCGCGACGGCCGACGATGCCCAGCGCGATTCGCTGAGCGCCTGCATGAAATGGTCGCCCACCTGCGCGCTCTACGCGGTCGATGACCGGCTGGTCGGGGCCGCGCAAAGGACAATAACGGACCAGAGCGCCCGCGCGCGGTAGGCGCGAGGGCGATCAGGTCTTTCGACGGATGAGGCTAGAGCCGTTCGCTGAGCGCGAGCTTGTAGCCGACGCCGGTGACGGTCGCGATCACGGGCGTGCCGCTGCCGACGAGCTTGCGGCGCAGCCGCGCCACCAGCGCATCGACCGTGCGGATGTCGACCTCGGCCTGGCGGTTGCTGACGACCTCGATCAGATAGTCGCGGCTGAGCGGCCTGCCGTCGGCGCCGACAAGCGCCGCCAGCAGGTCGAACTCGGCCCGCGTCAGCGACACCGGCTTGCCGTCGTTGCCGAGCAGCTCGCGCCGCGTCAGATCGATGATCCAGTCGCCGAAGGCGATCGAATTGTGGTTGCGCGCCGCCTTGCGGTCGATCGAGCGCCGCCGCAGCACGCTGCGGGCGCGCGCGAGCAGGTCGCGCAGATTGATCGGCTTGGTGACGTAGTGGTCGCCCGCGATCTCGAGGCCGAGGATGCGATCGACGTCGGTGTCGCGGCGGGTCACGAAGATGATGCCCGCGTTGCTGGTCGCCTGGATTTCCTTGGCGAGCTCGAAGCCGTCGCCGTCGGGCAACTGCACGTCGAGGAAGATGAGGTCGGCGCGCCCGCGCAGCGCCTGGCGGCACTCCGCGCAGGAGCCGGCGCCGACCACGTCGAAATTGTTCTCGCCGAAGTAGCCGACCAGCATCGTCCGCGTCACCGGATCGTCTTCGACGACGATCAGCCGCTCGCGGCCTGCGGGACGCACGTCCTGACGTGCGGGATCAGCCACGATGGTGGATGTCCTGTGTGCTTGCGGCCCAGCCTGAAAGTTCAAGTCGTCGCGCAACGCGCTGTCCTGTGAACGAACATTCACAACTGGTTCGAGCCCCCGAAATTGCCTGCTGGAATACTAGGCGTGTTGTGTTGCCTAAACAATATTGGTCACAGTCTCGACGTATAAAGTATGAATTGGCCCACAATTCTCATCCCGCGCATCATCGCGCAGGCACGGCTCGCGCGAGCGCCGGGAGCCGGCCCAAGACGGCCGACCGCGCACATCGGGACCCGGATTCAACCACCGGCTTATGCAAAGAAGCCCGTCACTTCGGAGAAACGGCAGCGCCTCCGACGCCCGATGCGGCTTGCCCCGCCGCGGACTTCAAATCTAATGTGAGTCCCCGGGGGATCTGGACGCTGGAGTAGGCGCCATGGAAGTCATACTGCTCGGCACCGGCGGCCCGCGCCCGGACCCGCGCCGCATGGCGACGACCACGCTGATCAGGCTCGGCGAAGAGAACATCCTGTTCGATGCGGGCCGCGGCGTCATGGTGCAGCTCAGCAAGGCCGGCGTGCCGCTTGGCGCCATCAACACGGTCTTTCTCACCCATCACCATTTCGACCATATCGGCGACCTCTACGATGTGATGCTGAATTCATGGATGCACGGGCGCAAGGACGCGCTGCGCATCTATGGGCCGCCGGATACCGAACGGCTGGTCAACACGCTGGTCACACAGGTCTACGACAAGGACATCACCTGGCGGGATCGGGGCGAGCCGACCTTCGGCGGCTGGAAGCCGGTCATCGCAACCGACATCATTCCGGGCCCGGTTCTCGACACCGGGCGCTGGAAGATCAGCGCCGAGCTCGTCTCGCATGGCGATGGCCTCGACATGCCGCCGGCCTTCCTCGCGCGCTGGATGTGTCTCGGCTACCGCTTCGAGGCGGAGGGCAAGGTCATCGCGATATCCGGCGACACGGTCCCCTGCCCCGGTCTGGAACGACTGGCTGAGGGAGCCGACCTGCTGGTGCAGTGCTGCTTTCTCGCGACGCCGGAGATCAACAACGAGCACCTCCGCCGGCTTGCGAAATTCACGATCGCCTGCGGCGACACGGTCGGCAAGGTCGCGGCCAAGGCCGGCGTGAAGAAGCTCGCGCTGACCCATCACCGGCCGCGCACCGACGATTCCATGCTGAACGCGCTGCTCGCGGATGTCCGGCAGGACTATTCGGGTCCCGTCGTGCTCGGCGAGGACCTCACGCGGATCGAGGTCTGAAGGCCACCGATCTCAGGACGATGCGACCTCGATCCGGAACGACAAGCGCTCTTCGGCGCCGGCTGCGATATGCATCAGGCCGGGCTTGTCACTGAACGCGCCGTCGAAGCCGGCCGGGCTGGCATAGCCGCGCCATGGCTCGATGCAGAGGAACGGCGCGCCCGATGGTTTCGACCAGACGCCAAGCTCGCGAAAGCCGCGCCAGGACATCTTTAGCCAGGGCCCGCTGGATGCACTCGGCCCGGCCGCATAAAGCACCGAATTGCTGTCGATGCGATCGAAGATGATGGCGTCATCGACGAACAGGGATTCGGACAAGGGGAGCACGGTGCCGCTGACGGGACTTGGCTCCGTTGCCGCGCGCAGCAAGCCGCCGTCGAGACGGCGGACGGGCGACGACTCGGCGTTCGCGAAGGTCAGCGCATAGTCTTCCTTGGACACGCCGGGCTCAAGCGGCCAGTTGAATGCGGGATGGCCACCGAGCGAAGCCGGCAATGTTTCCTTGCCGGTGTTGGCGATCGTGAGCGAGAGATCGAGACCGGCGTCGTCGATCGCATAGGTGGCCGTCAGGCGGAACGCGAACGGGTAAAGCGCGCGCGTCGTCTCGCTGTCTTCGAGCACGAGCACACAGCGGCTCTCGCCGCGCTCCGCCCACGTGAAGCGGCTGTCGCGCGCAAAGCCGTGCTGGGTCATCCGGTATGTCTTGCCCCGGTGCCGCAGCTCGTCGTTGGCGAGACGCCCGACGATGGGAAACAACAGCGGCGCGTGGCGCGGCCAGGCCGGTGCGGCCTGCCAGACGAATTCGAGGCCGGCATCGCTCTTCAGCGAGCACATTTCGGCGCCGTGCGCCTTGATGGTCGCGGTCAGCCCGCCGCTGCGGATCGAGTGCGTGTCGTCGGTCATGACAATCTCCATAGCGGCAGCGAGGCCGACGGGCCGGGCGCGACCGCTTCGTGTGACCGATCATATCGCATCGAAGACGATTTCGCCCGCCTCGGGACGAGGCGGGCGAAAGGTCGCGAAGCTCAGTGCCCCGCGGCTCGTGTACTAGGCCTGAGACGACGGACGGCCGACGCTCTCGTAGGTGAAGCCGGCGGCGTGCATGTCTTCGGGGCTGTAGATGTTGCGGAGGTCGACGACGACGGGCTGCGCCATGACACTCTTCAGCCGGTCGAGATCGAGGCCGCGGAACTGCACCCATTCGGTGACGACAACCAGCGCATCGGCGCCTTGCGCACAGGAATAGGCGTCCTCGCAATAGGTGATGCTGGGCAGCTCACCCTTGGCCTGCTCCATGCCGACGGGATCGAAGGCCTTCACCTTGGCGCCCATGTCGATCAGGCCGGTCACCAGCGGGATCGACGGCGCATCGCGCATGTCGTCGGTGTCGGGCTTGAAGGTGAGGCCGAGCACGGCGATGGTCTTGCCGCGCAGCGAGCCGCCGAGCGCCTGGCTGACCTTGCGCGCCATCGCGCGCTTGCGGTTCTCGTTGACGGCCAGCACGGATTCGACGATGCGCAAGGACACGTCGTAGTCCTGCGCGATCTTGATCAGCGCCTTGGTGTCCTTCGGGAAGCACGAGCCGCCGAAGCCGGGACCTGCATGCAGGAACTTGGTGCCGATGCGGTTGTCGAGGCCAATGCCGCGCGCGACCTCCTGCACGTTGGCCCCGACCTTTTCGGAAAGGTCCGCGATCTCGTTGATGAAGGTGATCTTGGTCGCGAGGAACGCGTTGGCAGCGTATTTGATCATCTCGGCGGTGCGGCGCGCCGTGAACATCAGCGGCGCCTGGTTCAGCGACAGCGGGCGATAGATGTCGCCCATCACCTTGCGGCCACGCTCGTCGGAGGTGCCGACCACGACGCGGTCCGGGAACTTGAAGTCGCGGATCGCCGCGCCCTCGCGCAGGAATTCGGGGTTGGAGGCGACGACGACGTCGGCGTTGGGATTGGTTTCGCGGATGATGCGCTCGACCTCGTCGCCGGTGCCGACCGGCACGGTCGACTTGGTCACGACGACGGTGAAGCCCGACAGCGACTGCGCGATCTCTTTCGCGGCGGCGTAGACGTAGGACAGATCGGCGTGCCCGTCACCGCGGCGCGACGGCGTGCCGACCGCGATGAAGACGGCATCGGCGTCCGCGACCGGCTTCGACAGGTCGGTGGTGAAGTCGAGCCGCTTGGCCTTGACGTTGGTCGCGACCAGCTCGTCGAGCCCGGGCTCGTAGATCGGGATCTCGCCGCGATGGAGCGCCGCGATCTTCTTCTCGTCCTTGTCGACGCAGGTGACGTCGTGACCGAAATCCGCAAAGCAGGCCCCGGACACCAGTCCCACATAGCCCGCTCCGATCATCGCGATTCGCATGAAAGACTCTTTCCGTTGAAGACGGATGCTCCACTGAACACCCTAGACCAATTCTCTATCCGACCGCACGCCCAACATTAGGGCAGCCTGCATCACCTGTCGAACAAACCTTCACCGCCTTGCGCGGGGGCAACGGCGGACATTTCCCAAAACGCGCCGCATGCACGCAATGCAGTCGACATATGCGACCGGTGCGCTGCACTTAACCATCGGTCCGCATGCGGAACACGGTGTGGGCGCGATCGCGGGGTTACACGCCGTGGTACTTTCGATACCACTCGACGAAGCGGCCGAGACCCTCCGCAAGCGGCGTCGAAGGCGCGAATCCGACGTCGCGCTGGAGCGCGGAAATGTCGGCGCGCGTCTCCAGGACGTCGCCGGCCTGCATCGGCAGCAGCTTGCGGATCGCGGGCTTGCCGATGATCTTCTCCAGTGTCTCGACGAACTCGATCAGATTGACCGACCTGTTGTTGCCGATGTTGTAGACGCGATACGGCGCATAGCTCGTCGAGTTTTCCGGCGCTTCCGCGTTCCACGCGGGATTCGGCGTCGCGCGCCGGTCGAGGGTGCGGATGACGCCCTCGACGATGTCGTCGACATAGGTGAAGTCGCGCCACATGTCGCCATTATTGAAAATCTTGATCGGCTCATTGGCGAAGATCGCGCGCGTGAACAGCCAGGCGGCCATGTCGGGCCGGCCCCACGGACCGTAGACGGTGAAGAAGCGCAGACCGGTCACCGGCAGCTTGTGAACATGGGCGTAGGTGTGCGCCATCAATTCGTTGGCCTTCTTGCTCGCGGCGTAAAGGCTGACCGGATGGTTCACCGAATGCTCGGTCGAATACGGCAAGGTGCGGTTGGCGCCGTAGACGGAGCTCGACGAGGCGTAGACGAGATGCGCCACACCATGGCGCCGGCCGGCTTCGAGCACGGTGACGAAGCCGTCGCAATTGGCGCGGATGCTGGTGATGGGATCGTCGATCGACGCACGCACGCCTGGCTGCGCCGCCAGATGCACGACCCGATCGGGCGAGACCTCGTCGAAAACGCGCGTCACCGCGGCGAAGTCCGCAAGATCGATCTCGTGGAAGCTGAACCCGGGACGGTGCTCGAGCGTTGCAAGGCGTGCACGTTTCAGCGCGGGATCATAATACGGAGTGAGCGCATCGATGCCAACGACCTGCTCGCCACGCGCCAACAGCCGTTCACAAACGTGCATTCCGATAAAGCCGGCAGCACCGGTAACGATCACTGGCCGCAAATTTGTCACCTCGTTGATTCCGCGAATGCAATGCCAGACCAGGACATGAGAGGCAAGGTTCGGACGATCACGACAATCGTCAAATCAGGCGCTCATGTAAGCGCATCGAAATGTGTAGGAAACATGATGGCGCCATGCATCCTCGCATGCTATCCGCCTGCGAGGATGCTCGGACGATAGCTCCACATGTGTTACACCGCATAGATCGTATATTCGGCGCGAATGCTCAGTCTTGAGGCAACGTTCGCGCAGGATACCCACCGTAAGACACCCACGAAAAACAAGACACTCACGAAGAAAAAGATCGGCTTTGAAACTCTCCATCAATGGCAGGTTCCTGTCACAGTCGCTAACCGGCGTGCAGCGCTATGCCGCCGAAATCGTCAAGGCGATGGACCGTTTGCTGGCGAGCGGAGAGGCTCCGCGACAACTCCTGGACGCAGAGTGGCAAGTGCTGTCGCCGCCGAACGCGCAGCCGCTCCCCGGTCTTCGCCGTATCAACGTCAGGCAGGTCGGATCGTTGCAGGGGCACGCGTGGGACCAGATCGATCTGGCACGCGCGGCCGCCGGCACGCGCCTCATCAGCCTCGCCAATTCCGGCCCCGTGCTTCATCGCGACCACCTGGTCGTGATTCACGATGCGCAGGTTTTCAAACGTCCGGACTTCTTCAGCTGGCGCTACCTCGCCCTGCATCGGACGCTCGGCCATTTGCTGGCACGCACAGCAACGATCGCAACAGTTTCCACGTTTTCGCGCAACGAACTTGCCGAGGCGCTGTCGCTTGATCCTGCGTCGATCCCCGTCATCCCCAACAGCGCAGAGCACTTCGCCACCGTCGTGCCCGATTTCTCGATCATCGAAAAGCTGCATCTTGCGCCCTACGGGTTCTTCCTCTTCGTCGGCTCGATGACGAAGAACAAGAATGTCGACACCGCCATTCGCGCCGCCGAGCGGCTTGGCCGCGCGGATTTTCCGCTGGTCGTGGTCGGAGGCGACAACAGCAAGGTCTTTGGCGGCAACGCCATGGAATCGAGAACCGGCGTCGTCGTCGCCGGGCGCCTCAAGGACGAGGAGATCGCGGCGCTGTTCGCTCGAGCTGCCGCGTTCGTTTTTCCCAGCCTCTACGAGGGCTTCGGCATACCTCCCCTGGAGGCGATGTACTTCGCCTGCCCGGTGATCGCGAGTTCGGCCGCAGCCGTGCGCGAAACTTGCGACGACGCGGCCGTTTATTTCGACCCCCTCAACGCGGGCGAGCTTTCGGCACGAATGCACGAAAGAATTGCACTCGGCCGGATCTCGCCGGCGGAACAGGAGAAGCAGCAGAGGCGACTGGCGACATATTCCTGGGCCAAGTCCGCCGCAGCGATGCTCGAATTCCTCGCCAAACCCGCTCCCCACGCCGCATCCAGCCGTCAGACACAATGACGCGGCCCAAATATTGCTGCTTCGAGACGTTAGACGCGCGCCTGCAATATCCGGCGCCTGC
The DNA here is from genome assembly GCF_054062495.1 of Bradyrhizobium sp. USDA 3311. NCBI lineage: Bacteria > Pseudomonadati > Pseudomonadota > Alphaproteobacteria > Hyphomicrobiales > Nitrobacteraceae > Bradyrhizobium > Bradyrhizobium sp. USDA 3311. Next base: position 8,506,260 of record NZ_JBSSFI010000001.1, read on the forward strand.
AAGCCAAGAAAGGAATGACCGTTGTCCAGCGGCCTGAAAGTCCTGCATGTCGCCGAAACGGTCAGAGGCGGCATCGCGACCTACCTCAACGAGCTGCATCCGCATCAATGCGCGAGCTTCGGGCGCGGCAACGTCAACTATGTCGTCCCGTCCGATCATCGCAGCGATCTGGTGAACATCGAGGATGATGCCATCACCACGTTTCCGCGCGACGGCCGCAACGCGGTCGGCCTGTTTCGCATGCTGTCTGCGACCATGCGTGCGGTCCGGGAGTTTCGGCCCGACGTCATCCATCTTCACTCGTCCTTCGCCGGGCTCGTGGTGCGCCCGGTGCTCTGGCTGACCTATCGGCGTTCACGCATCGTCTATTGCCCGCACGGATGGGCCTTCGGCCGCGAGACCGGCCGCCTCAGCCGCGAAGTCACGAAGTTCACCGAGCTCGTGCTGTCGAAATTCACCCACCGCATCGTGTGCATCTCGGAAAGCGAGCGGACCGATGCGATGCAGGTCGGGATCGCGGCGAACCGCCTCGTTCTTGTGCACAACGGGATTTCCAAGCAGCGGCCCGTGCTCGACACGCGCGCAGCGCCGTGGCGATCGGAGAAGATCAAGGTCCTCTTCATCGGACGCCTCGACCGCCAGAAGGGGTATGATCTCCTCATCGAGGCGGCCCGCGCGCTCGGAAACACGCTGGATGTGCGCCTGATCGGCGCGTCGGTCGTCAGCAAATTCCACCAAAGCGACCTGCCGGCAAACGTTTCCTTCCTGGGCTGGATGAACCGCAACCAGATCGAGGCCGAGCTCGACCAGGCCGACATGGTCGCAATTCCGTCACGCTGGGAGGCGTTTGGCCTGGTGGCGATCGAGGCCATGCGGGCGGCCAAGCCGATCATCGCCTTCCGCATCGGCGCCCTGCCGGAAATCGTCGAAGACAATGCGACGGGTGTGCTGTGCGACGAGGTCTCGGCGGAAAAGCTGGTTGAAGGTTTTCAGCGCGCAAGCCGGCTGGACCTGCCTGCGGTCGGCCGGGCCGGATATGAGCGCTTCAGCCGCCTCTACGACATCGAGCAGACGCACCGCACCCTGAGCCAGGTCTATGCCGACGTCCTGCACGTGCGGACAAGCGAATCCGGGCAGCAGGCGAAGCTGCAGTCCGACTTCCCGAACAATCTGCGGTCGTAGCGGCCGTGCGATCAAGCCATCCGGCGGGCATCGCCCTGCGCGAACTCGCCGTCACTCACACGGTTGTCGGAGAACGACCACGCAATTGCGGAGGCGACCATCATCGCGCAGGTGAGAAAGCCGGCTGCGAACAGCAGTGATCCGGTGTGCAACATTGTCTTCGCCTTCCCTTTTGGTTTGACCGACAACTAGGCGGATCAGGATTAGGAAGACCTTACGGACGCCAGCGCGCGGCCAGCTTCCGAATCTAAGCGTTAACGGAGGTGGAATTCCGCCGCAGAAATATCGGTGCGACGACCCGGCGAGGGCGTCCGCTCAGGCTCCATGTCCGCCGCAGGACGACGAAAACACAACGCAGGGTCACTCAAAATCGGATCCAAGACTTGAAGTTTAGGCGATCTCATCTCGCGACGATGCAATTCCATCTCCGCGCCGCAGCTTACTAGTTCAGCCGCGGCCTCAATCGTGACATCGATCGGACACGTGTATGTCTAGTTTGCGAACTGCTTATAAAAGAGTACGTCGCGCACAAATTTTGCACAGCGATTCTGACGTGTATCTCGGTTCACAAGTTGCAATAAGGTCACAGCCATAAGTGCTTTACCATAAAGTCGAAGAGGCAGCAGTGACTCACCCGCACGATGGTTGGTACGGTGATTCCGATTTTAAATGAGTACGAGGGAATGGTGGTGGCTAAGACCGAACGTTTTTCTTTTGATTTCGGGATTAGTCGAATCCTGGCGCTGGCTGCTGTCGGCATCTCGCTGGCGGGTTGCGCGGGCTTCATCCCTCTGGACTCTCCGGATGCCGTTGCCACGCAGACCAACGCTGCGCTGGTCACCGAGCCGACCGCACCGCTCGCCTATGCCCTGATGCCGGTCAATCCGGCGATCGTTCAGGCGACCAACGCCTTCACCGATTCCTCTGGGATGGTGTTCTCGCGTCTTCCCGGCGGCAATTATCGCGACGTCACGATCGGCATCGGCGACATCGTCACCGTAACCGTGTACGAAGCGCAGGCGGGCGGCCTGTTCATTCCGCGCGAAGCGGGCGTGCGCCCGGGTAACTTCGTCGACATTCCGCGCCAGCAGGTCGACCAGTCCGGCAACATCAACATTCCCTACGCCGGATCGATCAAGGTCGCCGGGCTGACGCCGCGCGCCGTGTCGAACATCATCCGCGAACGCCTCAAGGACCGCGCCATCGATCCGCAGGCGGTCGTGAGCGTCGCCGAGCAGCGCGGCAACCAGATCAGCGTGCTCGGCGAGGTCAACTCGCCGCTCCGCTTTCCGGTCGACCCCGGCGGCATTCGCCTGATGGGCGCGATCGCGCGCGCCGGCGGCCCGAAATACCCTTCCTACGAGAGCACGATCACGATCAAGCGCGAGGGCCGCACCTACAATGAGTCGATGTCGACCGTGGTGCACCACCCCGGCGAGGACGTCCTGCTCGCGCCGGGCGACGTCGTCTTCCTGACCCGCATTCCGCGCGTCTACATGGTGTTCGGTTCGACGCCATCGCCGGGATCGATCGGCGGCACCAACAATCGCCGCTTCTCGTTCGAGAACGACAACATGTCGCTGGCTGAAGCCATCGCGAAGGCGGGCGGCCTCGACGGCAACCGTGCGGATTCCAAGTCCATCTACGTCTACCGTTTCGAGCCGAAGCCGCTCCTGGAGCGTATCGGGGTCGAAGTATCCCAGTTCCCGACCAAGACGATCCCCGCCGTCTACAAGTTCGACATGAGCAAGCCCGACGGCTGGTTCCAGGCGGATACGTTCAGGATGCGCGATCATGACGTGATTTCGGTGGCGGAATCGCCGTCGACCGAATTCGTCAAGCTGATGAACCCGCTGAACGCGGCGACCACGAATGCGGACAACATCAGCACGGTGATCGTGAACTCCAAATAGCCCAACTCGGCGCGCTCCGTGGGGGCGCGCGGACAAGGTCGCCTCACCCAATTCGGGCCACAGAAGAGGATTAGCCTTGTCGAGTTGACGCGAGCAGGAGTGGATACGAGCGTGACGGAGCCAAAGAGGAAACGAGCCTTGCGTCGTTTCCGGATGCTGATGTGCGGTCTCTGCGCCGCAACCGGCCTCTCGTATCCTGCGAACGCGCAGACCGCGCAACCGCTCGACCAACGTTTCCTGCTGGGCGTCGGTACGCACCAGGGCCTGGGCGGCGTCACCAGCGCTCGCGGTTACGTACCTGCGACGGCCATCAAGCAAATGAAGGAGCTCGGGGTCACCGCGTTCCGGGACGACTTCCCCTGGTCGGATTTCGAGTTGCCGGGCAAGCGGCTCGGCTTCAACGCCCTGAACGGCCGCCTCGAGACCCAGATCAGGTCCGGTGTCGGAATTCCTCTGCTCATCCTCGGAGCCGGCCATCACCTCGTCCCGAACTCCGATCCGCCGACGACCGACGAAGCGCGCCAGAGATTCGTCACCTATGCTGCGGCGGCCGCGCAAGCGGTCGCTGCGCGGCAGCCCATCTTCGAATTGTGGAACGAGTACAATCTCCGAGCGCGCGCAGAGCCGCAATTCACGGTCGAGAATTACGTGACGCTTGCCCGTTTGGTGCAGCCGGCGGTCAAGCAGGCGGCGCCGTCTGCGCCCTTCGTGGTGGGCGCACTCGGCGACGATCCGGGCTGGAAATGGACCGACGCCCTGCTGAAGACCGACCTGCCTCGCATCGCCGACGGCATGTCCATCCACATCTACAACCATTGCCTGCCGCCGGCCGGGCGCACCGCGGCTGAGGCGATCGAGCGGTTGGAAAATTTTCATCAACGCGTCGCACAGGCGACCGGCAATCCGAACTATCCGATCTACCTGACCGAAACGGGCTGGCCGACCCCGACCGCGAAATGCGGCGTGAACGAGCAGCTCTCCGCCGACAACATGGCGCAGATCATCCTCTGGTCATCGACCGCGGGTCCCTGGCTCAAGGGGATATGGCTCTACGAGCTCAAGGACAGCGGGACGAAGCCCGGCGAACTCGAGGACAATTTCGGCATCTATCATTTCGACAATTCGCCGAAGCCCGCGGTGTGTTCCATTCGCGAAAGCTGGGCCTTCATCCGCACGAGCCTGAAGGCGGCGCGAACCACGCCGATGCCGGGCGTCGTGCAGATCCGCAGTGACAGCGGATCCGAGACGAAAGTGGCGCTCTGGTCGGAGAATCCGTCGAAGCGCTTCGAAGTTCGATTAAAAAATGCGGAACCGAATGCCGAGATCAGCTATGTATGTCAGCAAGCACCGGGCCCTGCCGCCGGCGCCTGGACGGCGTTATCGACGACGCCCCTGCTTGTCAGTGTCAAGGGCACGGCCGTGCCGGATTTCGAGATTCGGCCATCGAACTGACGCTGCGGCGAACTGCGCAATCCGGGGCTATCCTTGAAGATACTGATCGTTAACACGCTCTATCCGCCCGAAATCATTGGCGGCGCCGAAGTGTCTGTGTCGCTGCTCGCGGAGGCGCTGGTTCAGCGCGGCCACCAGGTTGCCGTGGTCTGCCTTCAGAACAAGCAGGATCGCACCGTCAACGAGCTCAGGGGCGTGCGCATCTACCGGGTGCCGCTGGACAACGACTACTGGCCGTTCGGCAACGACAGGAAGCCCTCCTCGGTCCAGCGCCTGAAGTGGCATCTCCAGGACACGTGGAATCGCAAGTCCGCGGCGCGTTTCGCCGAAATTCTCGATCTCGAAAAGCCCGAGGTCGTCCACACCAACAACCTCACCGGATTTTCGGTCTCGTTGTGGGCGGAAGCCAGGCGGCGCAACATCCGGATCGTGCACACCTTGCGCGACTATTCCCTGCTCTGCAAACGCTCGACGTTGTTTCGCGGAGACGCGACATGTGCGCAGCGCTGCACCCTCTGCGCGGCCATGACGTCTCCCTATCTGCTGGCCTCGCGCATGGTCGATGCGGTGGTCTCGAACAGCCAGTTCGTGCTCGACCAGCATACCAGGCTGAAATACTTCCCGGGCACCGATGGCAGGGTCATCTTCAACATCGCCGATCCAAGCTCCGTAGTACCCTCACCTCCCTCGAGCTCGGATGACCTGATATTCGGGTTCATCGGCCGGCTCGAGGCGGAAAAAGGTATCGAAGTGGTACTAAAAGCCGCCGAGCAGCTCCCCGACCAGGGATGGCAACTGAAAATTGCCGGAAAGGGGCTTGAGGATTACGTCCGGGGGCTCAAAAGCCGCAGCGGGAGGAACGTCGAATGGCTTGGCTTTGCAAAGGCGGCCGAATTCTATGCCAGCATCGACGTATGCCTGGTGAGTTCGGTCTGGCCGGAGCCGCTCCCCCGGACGTTGATCGAAAGCATCAACGCCGGCCGGGCAACTATTTGCTCCACAGCAGGAGGGATTCCCGAGATCGCGGGGTTTTCCAACATGGTTGGGTCCTACGAGCCCAACGATCATAAGCGACTGGGAGAACTGATGCTGAAGGCCGTCAACGAGAGATCACGCTGGAAGCTCGCCCGGCCTCCGCAGCCCGGGTTTGCCGAGAGGTTCTCTGCCGATTCAGTGACAGGTCAATATTTGGACGTCTATTTGAATAACAGTCGAACGAGCCGGCAATAGGCCGAAACGGAGATTTCACGAAGCCATTTGGCAGGATAGCTGGACAGACCTTTTCGATGAAGATCCTTATCACGTCATCCCTCTATCCGACGCCGTTGGCTCCGAAGGTGGTCGGTGGCGCGGAAACTTTCGTCCGTCGCCTCGCCGAGACGTTGGTCGGCCAGAACGACAGCGTGGAAGTGATACGTGCTGCCTCCACACCGAACCAGCAGATGGAGACCTGCAACGGCATCGACGTGCACTCGGCGGCCGTGCACAACATCTACTTTCCCTTCGCCAAGCAGCACAGCGCGCCCGTGCGCGGCATCTGGCACGCGATCGAGGACTGGCAGCAGATGTCGGAGCTCGTCGCCGCCAGGATCAAGGCATTCAAACCGGACATCCTGCATTCCAACAATCTCTCCGGCCTGACGACGGCGGTGTGGCGAACCGCGGCGGAACTGGGCATTCCGGTCCTGCACACGCTTCACGACTACTATCTCACCTGCCCCCGCTGCTCGCGCTTCTCGGACGGACACGCCTGCAAGGCGAGCTGCATGAGCTGCCAGATCCTGACCTTTCGCCGCCGCGGGGCGACGCGACATCTGGACGCCGTCGTCGGCGTCAGCCAGCGCATTCTCGACATCCATACCGGGCTCGGTCTCTTCACGCAGACACCGCTGAAGATCGTCATTCGAAACGCCTCGACGGCCGACGTCGGCAGCGAAGAGACGGCGATGCTCGACGGCACCGTCACATTCGGATTCATCGGGCGACTGACCGAAGAAAAAGGCATCTACAATCTGGTTCGCGCCATCGCGACGATCCCGCCTGAGCGGATCCGGCTCGTCATCGCGGGTCATGCCTCCGAGAGCCAGCGCAAGCAGATCAAGGGGCTCGCCCCCAATGCGCGGATCGAGTTTCTCGGCTTCGTGCAGCCGAAGGAGTTTTACGAACAGGTGAACGTCGTGGTCGTCCCCTCGGTCTGGGAAGATCCAAGCCCGCTCGTCGTCGCCGATGCCCAGGCCGCCTGCAAGCCCCTGCTCGGCACGCCGTTCGGCGGCATCCAGGAGGCGATCAAGCCGGGCCTGACCGGCTGGCTGACGTCTCCCGATCCGGACTCGATCGCCAAGAGCATTTCGGCGATCGTCGAGGCTCCCCAGCAGATCGTGGAGATGAGCGGACGATTGAAATCCGGCATCAACAAATGGGCCTTTGACGACGTGGTCACCGGCTATCGCAACGTCTACGACCAGCTCATGCGCGGCCGCGGCATGCCTCGCACGTAATGGGGGCGGACGCAGATGCCACCGACGGCCTTCAATCATCCCGCCATGTTTTCCTTCACGCGTAGCCAGAAATGATCAGCCTGCTCGCATTCGGCAGCTACATCTACCAGAGTGCGTCCGCGATCATTCTGATCTTCGCCGTCAGCCATATCCTCTCGCCAGCCCAGTACACCTCGTTTTCGCTGGCACTGGCGGCGAGCCAGTTGTTCTGCGTCTTCGTGTTCGAATGGCTGCAACTGGCCGGCGTTCGCTTCCTCGCCGCCGCTTCCGGAGAAGAGGCGGCGCGTCTGCGATTCTCGCTGTTCAGCGCGGGACTGCTCAGCGCGCTGGTTCTGCTGCTCGTCGGCAGCGTGGCGGGGCTGGTGGGCACGCTCGAGACAAGCGTCGTCGCCCTCGCGCTGGCGATGGCCGTGCTACAGGGCGCCACCGACCTGTACTTCATGATCGTGCGCGTGTCCGATCGGCTGGCGACCGCATCCGTCCTCCTGATCCTGCGCGCCAGCGTGCTCCTGGCCGGCGCCGTCACGGCGGCGCTGCTCTACGGCACCGCGGCGGCGACGCTGTGCGGCATCGCCGCGGGCTACGGCGCGGCGCTTCTGGTGAGCCTGATCGTGCATCGCACCTCGCTACAGCGGGCGTCGCGACACGCCCTGCTGACGGATTGGCGCAATTTCTGCCGATACGGCATCATGGCCGCGGCCGCCTCCGTCATCCATCTCTCCGTCCCCGTCACCTTGCGCCTGATCGTGATCGCCACGCTCGGACGGACGTCGACGGGTGCCGCCGGTTTTTCGATGGCGATCGACCTCCTGCAGCGGCCGTTCTCCGTTCTGGTGACCGCCATTCACACCGTCAGCTACCCCAATGTCGTCGTGCAGTTCGAGCGCGACATCGACGGAGAGGCGCGCAGAGCAACCGCCCGCATGCTCGACTTCATCCTCTGCGCGACGATCGTGATGCTGGGGGGGCTGATCGGCCTTCTGCCCGATGCGGCGCATCTGTTCGTCCCGGCCGATCTGCTGGTCGATTTTCTCAACGCTGCGCCGGTCGCGGCGGTCTTCTACTTCCTCCACATTCACCTTCAGGCCACGCTCGCAGTGGTGCCGCATCTGACCAAATCGGCCACCAGGCTGGTGGTCGTCGCGGCGTGCCAGCTGGTGCTGGTATCGGCGGCCGCTTCGATCGGCGCCTTGCTGCACATATCGGTCGCCGGACAAATCGCGAGTGCGGCATTGGCCACCGCACTCATCATCCTCTTCGCCAGCGGCCCGTTGATCCGGTTCCGCGCTGCGCCACGGGCGCTGCTGATCGTGGAGGCAACCGTCGCGGCCGCCGCGATCGCCATGCTCGCGGCAGCTCCGTCGGCCTCTCTGCTCTGGCTCGCGGGAAAGATCGCCTTCGCCGGGCTCGCCGTCGTCCTGGTGACGTGGCGAGGCGATCTGCTGGCCTCGGCACGCAGTTCGAACTAGGCCTGCATCGGATGGGCCAGCGGATTCCCGCTGGCATCGCCCGCCAAACCGTAGATCCTGAGGGTCTGGTCAACCATCGGCCCGACACCGAAATATTGCTGGGCGCGCGCAAGAGCATTGCGCGACAGCGCGGCGCGCAACGCGGGATCGGCCAGCTTCTCGAGCGCCCCCACGAGCGCGTCGACGTCTTCGAACGGCACGATGAAGCCGGTCTGGCCGTCGATGATCTGATCCGAAGCGCCCCCTGCCGGGGTCCGCACCGGGACCAGCCCCGTCGCCATGGCCTCGGCGACGCCGAGCGGGAATCCTTCGAACCGGCTCGGCAGCGCGAACACATCGGCGGCCCAGAGGATTTCGCGGACGTCGCCCATGAACCCGAGGAACTTGAACGTGTCCTTGTCCTTCTCGTCGGCGAAGGCAAACGACTTGATTTCCTTCTCGCGCTCGGCGCCGCCGCTGCCGACGAAGTAGCATTTGATGTCGATGGGCGAAGGACTGGCGCCGTCGCGGATCCTGCGCGCCGCCTTGATGAGCAAATCATGGCCCTTCACCCAGGCGAGACGGGCCGCCAGCAGGCACATGAACTCACCCTCGGCAACCCCGAATTTCGCGCGCGCATCGCGGCGCTCGGCATCCGACGGCGGCCGAAAATGTACCGTATCGACGCCGCCATACACCTTGGCGATCCGGTTCTTGCCGAACAAGACGTAGCGCCTGAGATGCCGGAGCGATTCCTCCGACATCAGGATGAGGGTGTGCGGAAAGAAAAGATTGAAGAACAGGATCTGGACCGGGCTGAAAGTCGATTGCGGCGCATTCTGCACCTTCTCGATGTTCCCGAGCACCGAGGGGTGATAGGTCGCGACGCAGCGCGCGCCGGTGAGCAGGGAGAGCAGCCTGCCCCACATCAGCATGCCGAGCCCATGGACGTTGATCACGGTGATGTCGTTCTCCCGGATCAGCTTCCAGAGCTGCATGAAGATCGACAGCGAGGGCAGCTTGCGAAGTCCGGGAACGACGTGCCACTGCTTGACCGCCGCCGCCAGCTTCTGGCGCTTGTATTCGGACTTCTCGTCCGACCGCACGATGCCGGAGACCAGGTGGATCTGCACGCCGCGGGCGTGCAGCCCCGTGGCCAAGGTCTCGCAATAGGATGCAATCCCGTCATTGCAATTCACGACCTCAACCAGAAACATGACATTCGGGGCGCCCGACATGGGATCCTGCATAGGAATGGCCTTCTACTCCGTTCGATCAACGAGACTTTAACCAGTGCTTAGCGGCAAAATTCGTGCCGTGCCAGCGGTTTGCCCGCCATAGCTTTGCGCGCCTAACATATTGACGTTGCGGATCTGCGACACTCCGCCCGGCATGGCCGCATCGCTCGACGTTGCCTTCACGCGCCCCCGCCGCCTCGGTCGGGGTGAGCGTGCCACGCGGATCGCGAAAGCAACGCCAGGTTGCACATCCTCGATATTCGCCCCGCCTCCGCGACGCCCGTCCGTCCGATCGTGTCGTTCGTTCGACCTCCCGCTTCAATGCCAGTGAAGATCACCCCTGCCCGTTCGGAAGGCAGACGAAAATTTCATCGACATCGACGCGACCACCACAACACCAGGAGAGAAGAAAAGAAATTGCGTGCGAAAGTGCCGTGGCACTGCTCGACTTCGGCGCAAGACCAAGTGTCACATTCGACGCTTGATCCGTGTTTCTACGACTCCTAACAGCGCTTGACGCAAGACTTTGGAAACAAATCTGCCCGCACGAGAAGCAAATGCGTTGCGATTAGGCATCGGCACAACATCGCTCGAACATCGTCGTTGCATCGCCATCGCGACGTCATGCTGCAAGCACATTAGCGTGGTCTTCACAGATGAAGCTCAGTCTAAGCAGATTCGTGCGCTGTGAGCGTCGCGCAGGAAAGTCTCGGCGAGAGAATCTCCGGGGTGCTTCCATTTTTACCGATCTCACCAACTCGAAAAACAGAGATTGGCCGATACGACGGACACAGGCGGCAACGAACTCTCGCGTTCCAGAAAAGGCTCTGAAATACCGATGACCACCGCATCACCAGATCAAACGATCCTGTCGGCGAGCACCTTCATCAGTTCCATCGGCGTCAATGTCCATGTCGGTTATTCGTGGGGCGCCTACGACAACCTCGCCCTCGTAGAGGACGACCTCAAATATCTCGGGGTGACCAAACTGCGCGGCGGACTCGCCACGAGCCCCGAGGCGCAACCGATCGTCGAAGGACTCGCGAAGGACGGATACAAATTCGATCTCGTGGTTCCGTCGGGTGTTCCAGAAGGCGGAACCGCAGCGCTCCAAGCCTATCTCGAGTCCGTCAAGGAGTTTGCGGCCAGTCATCCCGGCAGCGTCATCGCGCTGGAAGGCCTCAACGAGGCGAACATCCAGGGCTTCAGCTACAACGGCAGCTCCAGCGTTTCCGCCGCGGCACAGTTCCAGGCGGCCTACTATAACGCAATCAAGGCCGACGCCGCGCTCAAGGACATCCCCGTCTACAATCTGTCACTGGGCTACAACGACACGACCGACTACGCCAAACTTGGAGATATGTCGGGAGCGACCGACTACGCCAACTCCCACGCCTATGTCAGCACCAGCCTGACCCCCGCGGCAGCCCTCCAGGCTCTGCTCGGCAACGCGACGTCGATCACACCCGGCGATCCCGTCGTCATCACGGAAACCGGCTATACGACCAAGAGCGATACACCTTATGTTGGCGCCAGCGAAAACGTGCAGGCCAAGTCGATCCTGAACACGCTGGTCGACGCCTACAAGGACGGCGTCAGCACCACCTATCTCTATCAGCTGCTCGACGCTTCGGCGAGCAACGACCCCACCGATCCGGAATCGCACTGGGGCCTGTTCAACGGCGACGGAACCCCGAAGCTGGCGGCGACCGCGATCCACAATCTGACGACAATCCTGGCTGACGACGGCACCGGCGGCCACACGCCGACGGCTTCGCTGAACTACACGCTCGACGGTCTGCCGGCGTCCGGGAACAGCATGGTTCTCGGCAAGAGCAACGGCGCCTACGAGTTGGTGGTCTGGGCGGAACCCAAGATCTGGAACGACGCCACCGACACCGAGATCTCGAACCCAACCAGTTCGGTCACGGTGAACCTCGGCAGCGTCCACCATCTGATCAACGTTTACGACCCGCTGAAGGGCAGTTCGCCGATCGCCACCTACACCGACGTCAGCCAGATCGTGGTTCCGATCACGGATCATCCCCTGATCATCGAGATCGACGCTCCGACAGGAGGCGGCACGACACCGCCCGCCGTGACCGACGTCAGCGGAACCGCCGAGGACATCGTGTCGCAGATGTCCGAGCTGAACGCCTCGACCTCGCTTCAGACCATCACGCTCACCGACACGCACGTGCTTCCGGTCGCCTCGATCGCGACCATGGAGTACATGATCTCGCACTATACCAACGCGCTGGCGGCGATCCAGGGCGGCTACCAGTTCTCCGTCACCAACTCGACTGATACCTGGAGCGTGACCAGGGTCTACGACTCCTCGGCAAGGCTTGTATCGACCAGCACGTCCAACTTCACGAACGGCGTCATCACCAGCAAGGTCACGCTCAATACCGACGGCTCGTCGGAGAACATCGCCTATACCGACGGCAAGATGGTGCGTGACGTCACGGTCTCGCCGATCGGCGACAAGGACACCAAGACCTACGATGCAAGCGGCAATCTGATCGCGGACCTCGTCCAGAACAAGGACGGATCGTCCTCGAACACGCTCTACACGGCCGGCGTCAAGACCAAGGTCTATGTCACCAATGCCGACCGCACTCACGACAACTACTATTACAACATCACCGGCCAGTCCTACACGACCGAGCACGACCAGCTCGACGCGAGCGGAAGACTGCTGTCCGTCGTCCGCACGCATGCCGACGGCTCCATGGCCTACAGCCAAGTCTACAACAGCGACGGCAGCAAGGTCACGACCCAGTACGACTCCACGGGCCACAAGACCTCGGTGATCACCGTCACGGCGTCGGCGACCACGACCGATTTCTACACCACGGCCGGCGTCCTCAAGCAGACGGTCGTGCAGACGACCTCCGGCAACGTCACCACGACGAACTACAACGGCACGTTGCTGGTGTCGGTCTACGTCGTCAACGCCGACGGGTCAAAAGAGTCGAAATTGTACGACGCCCAAGGCATCATCGCGAGCGACCTGATCCAGAATGCTGATGGCTCGTCCTCGAACACACTGTACACAGCCGGTGTCAAGACCAAGACCTACGTCACCAACGCCGACGGCAGCCTCGACAACTATTATTACAACATCACCGGCCAGTCCTACACCAGCGAGCACGATCATCTCGACGCAAGCGGCAAGCTGCTGTCGGTCAGCCGGACCCATGCCGACGGCACCATGGCCTACAGCCAGGTGTTCAACAGCGACGGCAGCAAGGTTACGACCCAGTACGACTCCACGGGTCACAAGACCTCGGTCGTCACCACGACGTCGACGGCCACCACGACCGATTTCTACACCACCGCCGGCGTCCTCAAGCAGACGGTCGTGCAGACGACCTCCGGCAACGTGACAACGACCAACTATAACGGCTCGCTGCTGGTGTCGGTCTACGTGGTGAACGCCGACGGCTCGAAGGAATCGAAGCTCTACGACTCCAACGGCATCATCTCGGGGGACCTGGTTCAGAACACGGACGGATCGTCCTCGAACACGGTCTACACGGCCGGTGTCAAGACCAAGGCCTACGTCACCAACGCCGACGGCAGCCGCGACAACTACTATTACAACATCACCGGCCAGTCCTACACGACCGAGCACGACCACATCGACCCGAGCGGAAAGCTGCTGCTGGTCAGCCGCACCCACGCCGACGGCACGATGGCCTATAGCCAGGTGCTGAACAGCGACGGCAGCAAGGTCACGACCCAGTACGACTCCACGGGTCACAAGATCTCCGTCGTCACCGTCACGTCGTCGGCCACGACGACCGACATCTATGACGCGGCGTCCGGAGCACTGAAACAGGAGATCGTCACGACGAGTTCCGGCAACACCACCACGACCAACTACAATGGCTCGCTGCTGGCGTCGGTCTACGTCGTCAACGCCGACGGGTCAAAGGACACCAAGCTGTATGATTCCAGCGGAAAGATCGCCAGCGACCTGGTCCAGAACAAGGATGGCTCGTCCTCGAACACGGTCTATTCGGCCGGCGTCAAGACCAAGCTCTATGTCACCAATGTTGACGGCAGCCATGACAACTCCTTCTACAACATCACGGGCCAGAGCTACACGACCGAGATCCAGCACCTCACCGCGGCCGGCACGCTCACGACCCTGACCCGCCTCCATGCCGATGACACGCTTGCCTACAAGCAGGTGATCAACAGCGACGGCAGCAAGGTCACCGACCTCTATGACAGCACCGGCCACAAGACCAGCGAGATCCTCAACTCAACCGATGGCTCGACCACGACGGACAATTATGATTCGTCGGGAGCCCTGAGCCAGGAGATCCACAAGACAGCGGGCGGCGACGTCACGACCACGAACTACGCGAACGGGTTGAACGCTTCGATCTACGTCGTCAACGCCGACGGCTCCAAGGAGACGAAGCTGTTCGACAGCAGCGGCAGCCTGACCAGCGACTACGTGCTGAACAAAGACGGCTCGAACTCGACGACGGTGTACACGTCGGGCGTCAAGACCGCGGTTTATGCCAACAACACCGACGGCTCGCACGACAACACGATCTACAACATCACCGGCAAGAGCTACGTCACGGAGCAGCAGCACATCGACGCTGCGGGCAAGATGACGTCGCTCATCCGTTCGCACGCAGACGGCACGCTCGACTACACGCAAGTCATCAAGTCGGACGGCAGCAAGGTCACCGATGTCTACGACTCTACCGGGGTCAAGACGACCGAGACCCTCAACAACGCCGACGGAACGACGGATGTCTTCAAGTTCAAGGTCTCCGGCCTGCCGGGCGCCGTCGAACACGACAGCTACAATACCAGCGGCTCGCTGCTCTCGATCGACGTCCTCAACACCGATGGCACCCACACCGTCACGGCCGTGACTGCGGGACTGACGCTGGCCGGCGGCACCGGCAACGACGTCTTCTCCTCCGCACCGGGCACGACTACCGTCATGTTCGACGGCGGCAACGACCAGATCAAGAGCTTCCACGCCGGAACCGCGTCCAACCACGACACGATCGAAATCCTGAAATCACTGGTGGCCGACTACAGCCACCTCCAGATTTCGCAATCGGGCTCCGACACGCTGATCCAGCTCACCTCGGCCGATTCCATCCTGCTGAAGAATGTGAATTCGGCGACGCTCGATCACGGCAACTTCCTGTTCGTCTGACGACGCATCGGGCCGGCAGGTACGCCTGCCGGCCCGATGGCGGAACACGGATGAGCGGATGAAACGACGTCAGTGCGGCCGCGTGGCCGCACCGATAAAGATGATGTCCTCGGCGAGCAGCGGAAGCTGCCGCAGCAGCATCGACTTCAGCATTCCGGCGCGCATGAAGGTCGCCATCTTCACCTCGACCGGCGCATACCCGGCATCGATTGCGACCTTGGCGATCGTATAGGGCGTGAAGAAGAACCGGTGATCGCTGTTGATCGTCTCGACGTTCTTCAGGATACCCTTGATGTTGCCGCCCCTGAAGGCGTTCGGAACGGTGATCACGATCTGGTCGACGACGTCGCCGTAGTTCTCCCTGAAGCGCGACAGGAACGAGACCGGGTTGGGAATGTGCTCGACGACTTCGCCGAACACGGCGATGTCGAACTTCCGGCCGGATATTGCTTCGATCTTTTGACCCGACGTCACGTCTCCCGCGACCATGTTGTCGAGGCCGGAAACTCGTGACGCTTCCCGCACCGCGTCCGCATCGATATCGACGCCGACGGTGTATTCGGAACATTCCGTAATCAGGCCGTGCAGCCAATCCCGGTTGTCGATCTTGCGCTTGATGAGCGGCAGATGGTCACAGCACCCGACATGCAAGACCCGCTTGCCCCGACAGATATCCACCAGGACGTCGCATCTGTATCTGACGTCGCCGTCGCCCCGATACTGCACGACGATGGTGTCTTTGAACTTCGAGCCGTCGAGATAGGGATAGACTTGCGAAAAATCGGTAATGATCGACGACATCGGCTGGCCCTCGGTTACATGATTGGACGTTTCCCGACACAACTATACATAGCCAGCAATCAGAATTGTGACCGCTTTGCCGCCAAGGCCGACTAGAAGGGCGTCACGATGATGGCCGGAATCTATGCAATTTGCCGCTTGTCGCATCATGGGCGGCCGCGACATCGCTCGAACCAACGGAACCTGCTCAGGCCCATGCGTAGGACGGTTCGCCGGTCCGCGAACAAACGAGCAGCGCGGAACGGGTGACGGTTCCGAACAACACTGAACCGCCCGAAAAGCAGGTGTTGAACAAGAGCCTCTTTTGAGCGCAATGCCCCGATAACCCGACACGGCCCTGCGCCCCGCCTTGCTGCTTTAAGCGCGCATCCGATCGGGTGCTTCCGAGCGCACGATCCGCGCAGGTGCTCCCGCAGCGACGGAACGCGGCGGAACGTCACGCGTCACAACCGCGTTGGCGGCGACGTTTGCTCCTGCGCCAATCGAAATGGGGCCGACGATTACGGCACCGGTATAGATAACGGCATCGTCCCCGATGGTCGGACAACCCGGCTCATCCCAGGCGCGCCGGCCAAGCGTGACGTTGTGATACAGCATCACGGAACGGCCGATCCGCGCCCCCTCACCGATCACGACTCCGGTCGGATGCGGCAGGATCAGTCCCGGTCCGATTTCTGCGAGAACCGAGATGTAGCAGCCTCGCCGCATCAGCGCCCTCACGAGCAGCCAGGTGATCTGATGACCCCAGCGCGTCCGGAAGCGCAGCATCTTGGCGATCCGCCACGTCGTGATCACGGCAAAGCCCGGGCTCGTCAGCAAGGCGACGATAGCGGCTCCAACGCCGGACCTGCCGGTGTTTGCCATCAGGTCCTCGCGCCACGGAATTCCCGGCTGGGACTTGTCGTCCATTCCTTCTCCTGAAGACATCAACCGATCTCTACTAACCTGCCGAGGGAAGATTTGCCTGCATCGGCGGAACCGATCCGCCGAGCAGCGACTGCATGCTGTTCCAGATACGACGCCTGAATATCACGTAGCTGCAAAGCACGACGACCGCATAAACGGCCGTCGCGATCAGCCAATGCGACAGACTTGCGACCTCGCCCTTCGTCGCCACGAGCGCGCACAACGTCCCCAGGGACGTCCCCACAGTGGCGGGCATCAGGGAACCGAACAACGACGCATAGGGAACCCCGCAGTTGCGGGCTCCGATCATCAGCATGAAAGCGCAAACCAGGATCGATACGACGAGGTACACCACGGCGACGGCCGTGAGTCCGAACGGCAGTGCGACGACAAAAGCAAGAATCATGCTGGCGCTATTGGCGCTGCTCACCCAAAACTGGAGCCGCGCCTGGTTGTGGGCCAGCAGGATCGGGCCGGCATAGGCCGCAATCGACTGCGCGGCACCCGCGGGCGCGAGAATGGCGATCAGCGGCAGCACCTCCTGCCAATGCGGCGAAAGGAATGTCGCAACGGGATATTTCAGCCCGAAGGTCAGATAGATCATCGCCGGGAACGTGATCATCGCCGTCATGCCGAGCACCGCGCAAATTGCCGCCTTGCGCCGGTCCTGTTCCCGCTCGCCGCTCATCCGGCTCAAGGTGGCCATGAGAACCCCTCCGCCCGGCCAGGAGAGAATCATCAGCGGAAGCGTCATGAACTGGAAGGCGAGACCGAACAGGCCGACCGCCGCCGCGCCCAACTTGGCGCCGATCAGGAGATTGCCGACGTTTCTGGCAGTGAAGTTGAGGACGTTCGAGGCCAGCACCCAGCCGCCGAACGACAGCATCAGGGCGACGCCGCGCCATTTGAAGTTCAGATGAATGTGGCGTCTGGTGTTCACATAGAACGCGACGGCGCGCACCGCCTGCATCAGGACATAGTACGCGATCAACGCCCAGATCCCCCACCCGAGCAGGGCGCCGACCACGCCCACCGTCGCGGACGCCATCGCGGCCCCGGCTTCGATCAGGGCGATCGTTTGATATTGCAGCGAGCGCTCCAGAACCGCACGCGGTCCCATCGCGGAAATGGACAAGACGACCGAACCGGAGAGCGCGGCCAGCACGGCCGGCAGTCCCTGCATGTCGACGGCGGCTCCGAGCGGCTTCGATGCGGCGGCCAGCACCAATGCACAGCCGATCCCGATCGCGACCATCAGCGTCGTCGCCGCACCGGCCTCCTCCTTCGTGAGCGACGTCCTCTGGATCATCGCGCTCGACAGCCCGAGGTCGGTCAGCATGGAGATGAAGGCGATGAACGGCAGCGAAAACGCCACGAGCCCGAATTCCGTCGGCGTCACGAAATAGGTGATCAGCAGCGTGATGAGGAACTGAACCGCCGACTTCACGACGTTCACGCTCGACATCGAGAGCAGATTCTTGATGATCATGACGTTACCCGCATGTGATCCGGCTGAAACGATGGCGAGCGCATGCGCTCAGGCGACATAACGGGCTTCACGACGCACTCCGAAAAACAGTCCTCGCAGCGCCGGATCCAGCAAACGGCGCAGTCGCACTTCGATCAGCTCGTAACTGACCGCACCCGCTATCAGCGCGGCAATTAAGCCAAGACCTGCAAATCCGGCCCAGAGGAGCCAGAGATTGACTCCGTGCGCGGCCAGCTTCACTCCGATCACCTGCAACGGGAATAGCGCAAAAGGATGGACCAAATAGAGGCTATAGCTGATCTTTCCAAGGAACTGGAGGAATTTGCCGCTCAGAGCAACGGCAACACCGGAGTCTGGAGCAAGGACCATTCCAAACAGCAGCGCCCCCGGGAGCAAGCCGACCAGCGGATGCACATATTCGATCGAAACGTACATCGCGGCCCCGCAAAGGATGCCGGCCAGCAACCCGGGCCAGCCGACGACGCGGATCCGCAGGCTGACGAGACTGAACAGCAATCCGACAAGGAAGAACGCGGCGATCGGCCGAAAGGCGATGCCCGCGAGACCGAGCAGGATAAAAGGCGCCGCCAGAAGCCAGTTCTTCCGCCGCACCACCGTCACGAAGACCAGCGCGAACAGGATGTAGAACGCCCATTCGTAGCTCAGGGTCCAGGCGTTCTGCTGGCCGATAGGCAATCCCAGTGCGTCCGGCAGGAACGCCAGATTGACAAGGAACAGCTTGAGATATGTCGGCAGATCGATCCCCTTGAAGAACTTGTAGCCAACCAGGGGCCCTGCCGTGAACAGGATCAGGTGCAGGATCACGAACACGGGAAGGATACGCAGGGCGCGATCGAGAAAGAACTTCCCGACGCTGCGGTGGCGCATGAGGCTCGCCGGAATCAGGAAGCCGCTGATCATGAAGAACAGCTCGACGCCGTGCCCGCCCATGTTGACCGTCGCTTCAAGCCACGGCCAGATGGGGGGCAGGAAGCCCGCCAGAAGCGGCATGTCCTGGAGGTGCACGATCAGCACGCTGAGCGCCGCGACACCGCGCAGCCCCTGTATCGCCTCTACGAAATTCCTGCTGTCTCCGCTCACCACCACGATCCGATCTCAAGATGAAAGAAGGCGACGGACCGGAGCCCGCGCTGCGCGCCGCAGCTCATTGCATGAAGCACCATGGCGATCATGCCGGCCGCGAAACCAGATCCTCGACGTCAGGCGCGAGCGGTGCCGCACTCGAGGCGGTCCTGTCACCCTTCTCCCGCGCAAAGACCTCGCTGAAGGCCACGCCCAGCATGATCAGACCGCTTGCCGGGCCATAGGCCAAGACAGTGATGGTGAAGAGGTTCATGGCGACCGCGAAAGACAGCTTGTAGATGTCCCTGGTCCTTGCGACCGCGAGGATGACCAGGATCATGAACACCACGAAGATCGGCCCGAACATCAGGTAGGTGCCGAGGTAGAAATTATCCACCGGGACGTAATAGCTGAGCTTGTTCGAGAACAGCAGCTGCGGATAGTTGAAGCAACCGAGGCCGCAGCCGACGAAGAAGCCGACCGGCATGAGATCGGCCATGTAGACGAACGGCAGCTGCCAGCTGTTGTTGACGCGGTCCTGCAGGCTGAACAGGCCGCGCGACATGCTGACGAGGCCGTTGCCGGAGAACAAGGCGATCAGCACCGCCGGCACCAGGATCGACAGGAACGAAAGAAGCGCCATCCGCCGCAGCATGGGAAACTTCTCGCGCTCGGGAACGAGACGAACGATGATCAGGCAAAGAACGTAGATCACCATCACGCCGAGCGACGTCTTGTTTGTGGTCAATTTGATGGCGTAGAGACCGATGGGCGTCCAGAACAGGCACCACGGCAGACTTCGGCGCACCGAGATGATCACAAAGGAAATGAACACGAAGAACGCGGCCATCGTGCTGTCGGCAGCCAGTCCCGCCAGGCGTGTCTCGGAAGCCGACCACCACAGCCGCGTCGCCTGCCGCGTCGTGCCGAAAGTCTCGTAGGCATAGCCCACCCACGGCATCTGGAAGCGAGACGACAATATGATCCCGACGATCGTCAGGTAGAAGATCGGGTGAAGCCAGCGCTGTAGTCGATCGTAATCGCCGAAATTACGCCCGCAGAAGCAGAAGCCGACGAACACCGGCGCGATCATCTTGAACGACGACATCATGCCGCTGAAATAACCCAGGAACACATATCCGAGGTAGAGCGCAAAGCAGATGTAGAACAGCGTGAGGATGGCGACGAGGTTCCGTCCCATCAGGATGTAGCGCTGCACGAAGGCGAAAATGCAGACCAGGGCAAAAATGTCGGGCAGGAACCACAACGGACTGATCTTGAGGACCGCCAGATAATAGCGCAGCGCGCCCGCGAGCGCGTCGCGGTAGAAATAAAGCAGGAGTGCGATCGCCTCGAGATTGAAGAATGCACTGCCTTCCTGCTGATGATGCAGAGGCATCCGCACCGGATCGACGATGCGCCAGTCCGAACTCGGGAGAGCCGAAGAGCTGCTGGACATCGCGCCTCACTCCGCCGCGGCAACAGAGGGAACGGCACGGCGGCTGAACAGCCGAAGCACGAACCGCGAACCGGGCATCTCGACCCGGAGATAGGTGAAGTTGGAAAGCGCAAGCACGGCCACGACGAAGAAGGCCAGCAGCAGCGACGCCGCCAGTCCGGGAAGAAGGTTGTCCACCACCTGCAGACGCGCCGGCCCCACGCCCCGCGCGAAGTACTGGATGAGAACGAGGACGAGGGCGTGCACCATGTAGATCGAATAGGAGCGCTTGCCCAACCACACCAGGGGTCGAACAGACAACAGCTTCGGCAGGAGCCGCTCGGGAAACGCCATCAGCGAGCCCAGCAGAGCGGCGAAAACGATCGGCGCGACGAAGCTGAGCCGTTCATCGAAGCCGACGACACAGACCAGCACGACGGCAACGGCGGCCAGTCCAATTTGGCAAACCGACTGAACGAGAGGGCTCACCGCGCGGCCTCTCCCGGTGACGAAGCGAAGCGTGAGCACGCCGATGAAGAAACCCAGAAAGCATCGGGTGAAGCCGTTGGTCTGGAAATCAAGCGTTTCATTCTTGAGCACGAAGATGATGAGCGCCGCGCCCAGGACGGCCAGCACGGCACTGAGGACATAGACGAGCCTGATGTAGCCGAGCCGCTGCGCCATGACGACGACGCCGGCGAATACAATGTAGGTGTAGAATTCGGCGCTGATGCTCCAGCTCGGGCCGTTCCAGCTCAGATAGTCGAGCACGCCCATGGCATGGAGCAAAAACACGTTCGCGACGAACGAGTACACGTTGTTAACCTGGAGATCCGCCGATTCGTTGGTGGAGAAGTGCAGCAGGCCCATTTCGGTCAGCGATAGCCGCATCAGGCGGAACGCCAGAAACGCGAACAGCATGACGATGTGCAGCGGATAGATGCGTGCGATCCGACGCAGGGTAAACGTTCGGAAGTCGAACTCGCTGAATTCCGACTGAACGTAGCTCATCGAGATCACGATGCCGCTCAGCACGAAGAACAAATCGACGAAGAGCCAGGAATTGTGAAAGAACGCGACGTCGATCCAGGCGCGGTGAGGCAGCGCAGCGGCGAGCGGATCCGATCCGACGAAGTGATGGACGACGACGCAGAGGGCGGCGAGGCCGCGGACGCTGTCCAGTGGAACGTAGTGCGCCTTTGTTTGATGAGCTAGCACTTGAAAGACGCTCTACGATTCGACCAAAGCGAAATGCTGCGGTGCAATATAATGCCTCCACCGGGTGGTTTATTCAACTGAAAAGAGCCGAACCGCCGATCTCCGGCGCCGGACACTGCACACAAGATGCGGCAGCAAGAAGCCGGACACATCTGTGCTCCGGCTTCGGCAACGTGCTCATAAACTTCAATTCAGCTTTCGTGAGGCAACGGGCATTGCGTTTGGAACAGATCAGGGCTGCGCGCGCGAACCTCCGCCGCATTCCGTGCAATCGTGCGAATGACGGTCAACACGCCAGCTTGCATTAACTTGATCTCATGCGAGGTTCTGATAGCTCCGTCGGCGCTGAGCAGAACGACAGAGGGGCCTTTGGGCGCGATATCGCGATTTTTCGCCGCAGCCGTGTTTGTGCTGGCGCCACTTCCGCTCGGATCCCTCGACCTCGCGTGGATTTGCTTCTGGAATTTTCTGCTCGTTTGCAGCCTGCTGACCGCCGATCTCTCAGCGGTGAGCCGTCGCAACGCCATGCTGCTGATTCCGGCGGCAGTGACCGTCGCGACAGTGGGCGTCATCGTCACGTTGCAAATGTGGAGCGGCCCTCCTGCACAATCCGCAACCATCTGGGAACTGCCGCGACGGTCGTTCGGTCTTGCCCTGCCTGACCGCCTTTCTATGACCGCACGCGGACCGTGGTTGGCGTTCGGGTCGGTCCTGCTGCTGTCACTCGCCTTCACGCGCGCGGTGATTCTTGCAAGCGATGCGAGAGCTGCCCGTTCACTACTACGAATACTGGCATGGGCCGGGTGCCTGTATGCACTCTACGGAATCCTGGCGGAGCTGATCGCGCCTGACGTGGTCCTATTCCGGCAGAAGGAAGCCTATCTCGGCTTCGTCACGGGAACGTTTGTCAACCGAAACACGGCGGCGACGTTCTGGGGCACCTGCGCCCTGCTGTTTCTGGTGCCGCTCCTGCGCACTATGCACCGCCAGGAGAGCGGGCCGCCGGAGCAACCGGATTGGCGAGCGCAGCTGGAGCAGATGCTCTCCACGCCGGTGGCGCTTGGCGCGGGCTTCGCGATCTGCACGATTGCGCTTGCCATGACCGGATCGCGCGCGGGCCTTCTGCTGTCGGTCGGCACATTCGTGCTGGCCATCATCCTCTATCTCGTGCCGCTCGAACTCGGCAGATCGCGGAAATGGCTGGTCCTTGGCGGCTCGGCGGCTGCAGGGCTCGTGCTCCTGCAACTCGTCGGCGGCCTCGTCGCAGGGCGAATCGTCGAACATGGGCTGATCGATCCCCAGAGGATTGCAGCCTACCAGGCCTCATTAGGGATCATCGCCGATCATCGGCTGCTCGGAATCGGGCTCGGCAATTTCGAGGCTGTTTTTCCCGCCTACAGACCCACAGTGCTCGGCAGTCTCGGCATCTGGGATCGCGCCCACAGCACGCCGGTGGAAATTGCCGTCGAATTGGGCATTCCCGCCTTTGCCGTGATCGCGCTCGTCAGCCTCTGGTACTTTTACCATTTGCTTACCGGAAGCTTGCGCAGGAAGCGCGATCGCTACATACCCGTCATCGGCGCGAGCGTCGCCGTATTGGGCGTATCACATAGCTGCATCGATTTTTCACTGCAAATCCCAGGATATGGCGTGTTTTTCGCGGCTATCGTCGGATGTGGCCTCGCGCAATCGCTGCCGTCACAATTGCGAAAAGAACGTGGCAAATCTGCGCAAATCGAGTTAAAGTAAAAAGAATGGAAATGGGCAGGGCAATGAGTTGGAATTCTGGTAAGCGCTTCGCTGTGGTTGTCGGAGCACTAACATTATTTGGTGGGTCGCCGGCTGCATTTGCTGCGACCGGCGTGAGTGCAGGCTGTATCGCCAACACCGGAATCGTTTCCGCGGAGCGAGCCACCGACTTTCTGGCCAATCCCGGAGGCCTGCTCGATCAGTTCAAGGACGGCCAGGGCGGTCTCGCATCGGCTGTCCGCGACCTTCTGACCGCACGTCCCGAGACCGTCGAGGGCATTGCCTCATTAGCGAAGGCCAGCAGCGCGGATCAGAGCCGCGCCATCGGCGCCGGACTCGGCACTGCGGCTTCCACTTGCGTGCTGACGCAGCCTCAGGTTGCCCAGCTGATCCAGCAGGCGGTTCTCAAGACAGACAATCCCGATCTGATCCAGTCGTTCACCAGCATCACCGGCGATATCGCCACCGAAGTGACGGCGGGCGCCGATCCGACGGGCGAAACCACTGCCGGAGGCGGACCGGGCTCGACCGCCGCGGAGGCGCGCGGTGGCGCGGCAACCTCGACCGTGCCCGTGGTGCTGAATCAGAGCGGCGGCAGCGCCCAGTCGCAGACGCAAACGCTGTTTGCAGCGACGTCGACCGCGGTTCTGACCTCCGTAAGCCCGTCGCGTTGACGACTGGAACCGCCGCGTTGACAGCGGATTAACCACCCCTGCCCGGCCGGTCTCGAGACCGGCCGATTTCGCTACAATTGTAAATTTCCGCGGAACCAAAGCTCAAATCGTTTGTGAGATACCCGTAGCGTCAAAAAGAAAACGCGAAATGGGGATGTCATGAGCTGGATTATCAAATCGCTGGTTGCGATCGGGGTCGCGACGGCCGGTGCGGCAGCCAAGGCCGACACGCTGAACGACGGTTCACAAAACCAGGCAAAGCGCGCATTCATCAGCGAGTACGACAATGCGCTCGCGCCGCTGCAATTCGTCAAGTTCTGCATGAACTACGACACCGAATGCGCCGCCGACACCGCCGAACGGACCCTGCCTTCGGGCGAGCGGGCAATGAGCATGCTGCGCGAGGTCAACAGTTCGGTCAACGCGTCCATCACTCCGATGCAGAAATCCACCAATCCGATGGTGGCGCGCTGGACGCTTGCGCCGTCCGCCGGCGATTGCAACGACTACGCGGTCACCAAGCGCCATCAGCTGATCGAGATGGGCTGGCCCAGATCGGCGCTGCGACTTGCAGTTGTCCTGACGGGCGGCAGGGGCCACCTTGTGCTGGTCGCGCGTCTCGCCGACGGAGACTTCGTTCTCGACAATCTTTCCGCTTCGGTGCGCCCCTGGAACGCGGCGGACTATGAATGGATCTCGATGCAGTCCGGCGGCAACCCGCAATTCTGGGTCGCGATCGGCGAGCATGGCGAGCGCCTGCGCGCCACGCGTCTCGCGATGCTGCGAACCGTCCAATAGATCGCGCGTTCCACTCTACCCGCCCCCAATCGACAGGCGCGAGGTGATGGTCCCTGGACCATTCCCTCGCCTTTGTCTTGACCATGGCGTTTGCCTAAGAATCGTGCTTAAGGCATGCGACCTTGATGCAATCATTTGCTGAATCTGCGTCTGATCGCAGCAGCAGCTTCGTTGATGTTGAATCGCGGTGCGGAGGATGGCAATTCGGTCCGCGCTGGGTTATATTTTGCGCCGCACAAGAATTTGACATAGTTTTGGGCCATCAAGGACCTACGGTCTAAATCGATACGCCATCCATAGTTCGCAACGAGATATGAGCGCGATCCTCCTCAAACTCGATAGCTTGTTGCGTGGTCCTCTCCGGGCTTCGCCGATTGCCGTCGCCGTTGCGCTGTTCGCAGCGTTTGCAACGCCGGCGCATGCGCAATGCGTCGATCGCGGCGAACGCGCCCCATCGGCCGCGATCAGTGCCTTCGTCTCGGATCCCTCGGTTCTGTTGCGGCAGTCGAAGAACGACAGGGACAAGCTCTCGGGACGGCTAACCGGGCTGCTGGTGACCGACATCGCGGCGCTCGAGCCGGTCCGGGACATGTTGCGCGAGGCGAGCCAGGCCGATCGCATCGCAATCGGCGCCGGGCTTCACCGTGCCGAGGAGCGCTGCGTCGCGACCAAACCCGACGTCGCGCGCAGGATCAGCGAATTCGTCGCCAAGCTGCACGACGGCTCCGTGCTTAAGGGATATTTCGCGGATCAGGATACGGCGGTTGCGCCCGCTTCGGGGAGCCCTGCCCCATCTACAGCCAATAACCAGCCGGCAGGCTCGAGCCAGGGCGCCGGCCTGATGTCGGGTGAATGGAAGACCGAACTCGCCGACCCGTTCAAGCCCGTTCCCCTCCCTGAGTGACAACCTCAAGATTCCCAGAGATGTTTCAGCCACGAGACCAGTTTCCGCAACGTCCGAGATATGCCATCGAGGTCGGTGGCACGACGCTTAGCGCCGAGCGCGCTCTGGACATCGTACGTCGCCAATGGCCGCTGATCGTCGCCATCGTGGCCGGTACGCTCGCGCTCGTTCTCGTCTACCTGATCGTTGCGACGCCGATGTACACGGCAAATGCGCGCATTCTGATGGATACGCGTCAGACCCAGGTGCTGGACAAGGACAGCGGAACCGCCAACGCGCTGATCGACCCGGGCTTCGTCGACAGCCAGGTCGAGATTCTCCAGTCCGACGACCTGCTCCTGTCGATCGTCCGGCGCCTGAAGCTCACCGAGGATTCGGAGTTCAACGGTTCAGACCCAGGATTGATTCCGCTGGTCATCGGCAAGGTCATCGCGATGTTCGGATCGGATGGCCCTCCGAGCAAGGAGCGCGTCGAGCGTGGCGCGGTCGAGCTGCTCCAGAAGAATCTCAAGGTCGAGCGCGTGCTGACGACCTATGTCCTTTCGATGAACTTCCGCTCGATCGATCCGAACAAGGCGGCGCAGATCGCGAACGCCATCGCGGACGCCTACATCGTGGGCGCGCTGGAAGCGAAATATCAGTCGACCAAGCGCGCCGGCGAATGGCTCCAGCAACGCAGCGCCGAGCTGCGTGAGCAAGCGACAGCGAGCGATCGCGCCGTGCAAACGTTCAAGGCGCAGAACAACATCGTCGGCACCAGCCGGGGCCTGATGAGCGAGCAGCAGCTCGCCGACGTCAACTCTCAGCTCATCGCCGCGCATGCGGCAACCGCGGAGGCCAAGGCCCGTCTCGACCGGATCGAGGCGTTGCTGGACAAGGACCTGGTCCAGCCGACGGTGACGGACGCCCTCAACAACACCGTGATCACCCGCCTGCGCGCCCAGTATCTCGACCTTGCGGCCCAATATGCCGATTGGTCGACCCGCTACGGCAAGACCCACCAGGCGGCCGTCAACCTGTCCAACCGCATGGACGAGCTGCGCAAGGCCATCGCGGACGAAGTGCGCCGTATCGCGGACGCGTATCGCAGCGAATACGAGATCGCCAAGAGCCGCGAGACGGCACTCGAGGACAACCTCAAGAATCTCGTGTCCCAGGCCGGCAGCACCAGCCAGGCGCAGGTCAAGCTGCGCGATCTCGAGAGCGCGGCGGACACCTATCGCAACCTCTACAACAACTTCCTCGAGAAGCTTCAGAACGCGACGCAGAACCAGAGCTTCCCGATCAGCGAAGCGCGCATCATCAGCACGGCGGTCAAGCCTGACAAGAAGAGCTCGCCCAAGACGCTGCTGGCGCTGGCCGGCGGCCTGCTCGGCGGCCTCTGTTTCGGCTTCGGCGCCGCCTTCACGAAGGAGCTGATGAGCGACGTACTGCGGTCTCCGAACGACGTCGAGGACCAGCTCGGGGTGAAATGCCTCGGCGTCCTTCCCGACATTCGCCCGGCGAGAGCCTCGGCGGATCATCCGGAAGCAAACATATCGAGCTACGTCGTCGAGCATCCGTTCTCGCGGTTTGCGGAGACGCTGCGGAACATCAAGGTGTCGATCGACGTCGCGCGCCTCTCGCGCGAGGTCAAGGTGATCGGCATCCTGTCGTCCCTGCCGAAGGAAGGAAAAACCACGGTCGCCGCCAATTTCGGTCATCTGACCGCGTTGACCGGCCACCGCACACTGCTGATCGACGGCGACCTTCACACTCGCTCGCTGACGCGGGCGCTGGCTCCACATTCCAAGACCGGTCTGGTCGAAGCCCTCAAGGATCCGCACTCGTTCGGCTACCACATCCAGCGCAGCAAGGAGAGCGGGCTCGACTTCCTGCCCTCCGTCGTCGCCTCGCGCATGGTGAACTCGGCGGACGTCATTGCCTCGAAGTCGATGGCCGACCTGCTCGCGGTGGTTCGCGAGGAGTATGAGTACATCGTCATCGATCTGGCGCCGGTGATGCCGGTGGCCGACGCCAAGGCCGTCAGCCACCTCGTCGATGCGATGGTTTACGTGATCGAGTGGGGTCGCACGAGCCGCAATGCGCTCCAGGAATCGATGGCCAGCTCCGAGGGCATCCAGAAGAAGCTCCTGGGCGCCGTGCTCAATCGCGCCAATCCGAAGATGCTGAAGCGGATCGAGGCGTACAAGGGCTCGCACTACAACAGCTATTATGTCGAGGGCGCCTAGCGCCGAGCCGCCGGCACAGCAGCCGGCGGGATCCGCGTTTCGCTGGCTTCTGCGCGGCTCGACCATCGCTCTCGCCGCTGTCGCGCTGCTCTGGGTCGCATCGGTTGTCCCGGATGTGACCAATCCCGCGGTCCCGCAGATCGCCGGCCGCGTGGCGCGCGGCGAACGCTATGAAACCGATAGCTTGAGGCGGATCGTGGGGGACAATCTGCCGTCCGCCCGCCGGCTATGCAGCGCCAAGACGCTGCGCGAACTCCTGCTGCTCCAGCTCGCAATCGCCGACGACTCGACCCGCGCAGGCGATCTGAAGCAGATCGACATCGACGCAGACGCCGTCGCGTCCACGAGCCTCGCGTTGCTGACGTGCGCACCGACGGAAGGACTGGGCTGGTTCGGCCGCTACTGGGCCGAAATCCGCCAGGTCGGCTTCGGGCCGCGCACAGCGGAGTTGCTGGATCTTTCCTATCGCTTCGCGCCGCACGAGGCCTGGCTCCAGCTCATCCGCGCACCGTTGGCTCTTCGCGTCTTCAACGCGGTCTCGCCGGAGCTCAAGGACTACGCCACACAGGACTTCGCCGACATCTTCCAGGCCCGCCTGTTCCCCAGCGCCGCCACGCTCTATCAGGCGGCGGGCATGGAGGCGCGCGTCGCGCTGCTCGAACGCACTTGCGCGGCGCCGGAAGCCGATCGGGACCTGTTCTCGCATTTCGTCGCGGAGAAAGGCCTGCGGGTCCGCCATCGCTGCTATCCAACCGACGGCGACGGCGTTCGAACGAGCCGTTGAGGTTGGCAGGGGCTCGCGGCGTGTGCGCCGATGTCCGCGACATTCGGCGCCACGCAAACACCTCGCCTATTTGAGTTCGGTTCGCGGAACGCCTTGGGAAGGGCTGTCGGGCAGGTATTGCAGGAAGAATTTGGTCAGCCCGCGGCGGCTGCGCAGGATCGGCGACTCGAAGTACTTCCAGGACACATGCGCGACCGCGTAGGAGATCACGAAGCCGATGGCTGCGCCCGCGCTGATCTTCACGCTGTTGGGCACCGACATCCCGCCATAGAGCGTGAGCGCCTTGCCGAGCGGGTTCGGGATGAAGTTATGCACGAGATAGAAGCCGTAGCTGATCTTCCCGAGATGCTCGAGCGGCTTCCACTCCAGTGCGTGAACAACGACACTTTCCTGGTTGGCGCGAACCCACCACACCAGGGCGACTAGGCAAAGCCCGATCGCAGTGTCGATCACCGGGAAAAGATACGAAGGCGCGTCGTAAATCACGCCGTTCGAGCACAACGCGAACGCCAAAATGAGGAGAAACGCGAACGTGCCGTTTCCGTTCGGAGCCCATCCTTGCCTGTGCAGATGCAGGATCGTGATCGCGCCACCGAACGCGATCAGGCTGAAATTCCAGGGCGACAAGGTGTGGATGGCGGTGTGATTGAAGCCCGACGAATACATCAGGAAATGGCCGACCAGCCCGAGGGCGACGACGCACATGCAGGTGACGAAATGGCGCTCCAGAGGAAGCAGGATGAACAGGAAGGGCGCGACCACGTAAAACTGCTGCTCGACCGAGAGCGTCCAGAGCACGCCGAAGGGACCTGCGGTCCCGCCGATGACGCTGCCGATCCAGTAGTTGGACAGGTACACGACGTGATAGCGGAAGCCGAGGTCGGGCCCCGCGTGCTGAAAATACGCCCGGGTCAGGAACAGGATGGCGAGAAGCGCATAATATGCGGGAAAGATGCGCGTCGCGCGCTTCACCCAGAAGGTGACGATTTCAGCTGCAGGCCGGGACGCGGCCGTCTCGGCCTTGCTGCGCTGCCGGTTGAGCTCGCCGATGATGAGGAACCCGCTCAGGATGAAGAAGATCCAGACGCCGACGCTGCCTGAGTAGAACTGCAGTCCGCACTTGTGATTGAGATAGACCAGAACGACCGAAAGACCGCGCAGTCCGTTGAAGCCTAGAATACTGCCCGACTTTTCGGCGTTGGGGCGGTCGGATCCAAGTAGGGACATTGCTGGTTCTTCTCTTTGCACGGAGACCGAGAGCTACAGTCCCCTGGTTCTCAACTCTGTCAATTCTTCAGCCGACAGACGGCCGCCCGCAAACTCCGAGAGCAGAAAGAGCGCGACCTTGGGCCTGTCGATCTCGTACATCAGCCCAAACCTGTTCTCCGGAGGCTTCTTCTGCGGCTCGTCGAAAAGCTCGTAGACCATGACGCTTTCGATCTCGACGTCTTTCTGGTTCTTCAGATATTGGAAGGTGTCCCGCAACGTCCGCAGGCATTGCTCCGTCAGAGCATCGCCAGGCTGGTTTCCATAGGCCGGCTTGTAGATCTCGCCGCAATTGACCTCGTTGAACGTCACCGGGCGGCGATAGGACGCGAGCTTCTTGAACAGGTCGAAGGGCAAATTTCGTCCATTCCAGTGCCGATGCGGATTCTGCCCCGCCACCTCGTAATAGTGGTAGGAGATCACGTCGTATTTCACGCCCCTGGACTCCATGAAGTCCAGGAAGCCCAGCATCGTCGAGGTCGTGTTCAACACCTTGCGCAGATGGCTTCCGGTCTCGCGATTGATCTGGTCGATGGCATCGGAGGCGCCATGCAACACCTGGGCCCAATCCTCCATCACCGGCATTTCGAAGTCAGCCGCCGTCATCCCGCGCCCGAACAGCTTTTTCCCGTCGGAATCGAGAGCGAGCAGGTTGATCTCGTTCTCCAGCTCCCAGTCGAGGACATCTGTGCTGAACTGCCGGACGAACGCGTAGGTCCGATCGTAACCCTGCCTGTAGAGGGCTTCCCCGTCTCCCTTCGGATAGCGCCCTCTGTCTGTGCGGTCGCCATAGCGGAAGGGGAAGTTGATGAGAGGATGAAGCGTGATCGAATATCTTTTGGCCAGCGCGACGGTTTTCCGGAACATCGGCGCTTCGACCGGCTCGGCATCCTGCGTGAGATTGAGGCCAGTCCTGTATTGCGTCAGCCCTCGCGCCTTCATCAGCTGAAAGATCGGCTCGAGATCCCTGCGCTTCTGCGGCGGTCCGCCGACGCCCCATTCCAATGCGAGCGCATCGGAGCAGGACGCGACAACCGCGACGGCGAGCAGCAACAGCATGAGGGCTGACCTGACAAGGCGATGGCTCAATCTGCAAGGCTCCGCGTTTCGGTGGCTCCAATGGCCGATGGGGGGCGATAGATCGCGTGCTGCAAGATGCAGGCCGTCTCCGCCTCGCACGGACGTGATCGGCATCCAGCGCGACGAATGCGCGCCAGATTCAGTCCGGCTCAGTAGGCTTCCTGATGAATCAGCGCCAGCGCGGTCTTCAGGATGATCCTGATGTCGAGCCAGATGCTCCAGTTGCTGACGTACCAGACGTCATACTCGACCCGCTTTTCCATCAGATCGATGGTCGGCGTCTCGCCACGGAAGCCGTTGACTTGGGCCCATCCGGTCAGGCCCGGCTTCATGTGATGCCGGTACACGTAATTGCTGATGAGCTGGTCGTAGTAATTGTCATGCGCAAGCGCGTGCGGGCGCGGCCCGACCAGCGACATCTCGCCGCGAAGAACGTTCCAGAGCTGCGGCAGCTCGTCGATGCTGGTCCGACGCAGCACGCGGCCGACACGGGTGACACGCGCGTCGCTCTTCGTCGCCTGCGTGACGACATGACCGTTCTCCGCCACCGTCATGGAACGGAACTTCCAGATCTCGA
Source organism: Bradyrhizobium sp. USDA 3311 (assembly GCF_054062495.1). Lineage (NCBI taxonomy): Bacteria > Pseudomonadati > Pseudomonadota > Alphaproteobacteria > Hyphomicrobiales > Nitrobacteraceae > Bradyrhizobium > Bradyrhizobium sp. USDA 3311. The sequence continues at coordinate 8,538,189 of NZ_JBSSFI010000001.1, forward strand.
ACTGCTTGCCGTTGAAGCCGCGCCGGGACTGCTTGAAGATCACGTTGCCCCTGGAATCGAGCTTGATCATGATCGCGGCCGTCACCAGCAGCGGCGCCAGCAGCAGCAGGGCGAACGAGGCAAGGCCGATATCGAGGCAGCGCTTCTGCGCCTGCTCGAACACGCTGAGCGGCGCACGCTGGATCTCAATCGCGACCGTGCCGCTGACCGGCTGGAACGGACGCGACACCAGATCCGCGATCGGAAAATCCGGCAGGAGACGAATCGGCTGGGGAACGACGCGCAGATGCTGGCTCAGCTTCTGGAGAAGCGGCATCTCGTCCCAGTCGATGACCAGGAGATATTCTTCCACGTCCGCCGTCCGGCCCTGACGAATGATGTCGCGAATCTCGCTATCCCAGCCTGCGCCCTCTTCGGACGGCTCGAGCACGAAATGCCGCACGACGTTGAAGCCATGCTTGCGCAGATCCTTGAAGCGGGTCGAGGTGAAATCGAGCGGCTTGAGGCTGAGCAGCACGACCTTGCGATCGACCAGACGGCCCTTGGCATAGCTCGAGGTCAGGGCCAGGCGCCACAACACGCGGAGCCCGCCCAAGGCAACGCCGCCGGTCGCAGCGAACAGCAGCGTAGTTCCGCGCGACAGATCCGCGGACGATTTGAGCAGGAACGCCTCGACCGCGAGGATGGTCAACGAGATCAGCCAGACCGCCAGGGCCTTGCGCAGCTGCCAGACCGTGCTCAACAGGCGGTGATGATCGTAGACGCCCTGGAAATAGGCGATGGTCACGAACACCGCGCCGACGACGAGACCGGCTCCGACGGACGAATCCTGCTCGACGACAAGCACGCGATACAAACCGCTCGCGACGAAATAGCTGAGCAGCACGGCGAGGAAGTCGCCGGCGATCAAAGCCACCTGGAGGGGTCTCTGGAGGGCACCGCGTCGGTTCGATATAGCCGAATAATAGTTTTCCGAACCGTAAGTTGCTACAGCCATCCGAACCTCGCTGCCTCGTCACGCACCCGCAATCACGATTGCGAGCAAATCGATCGAAATTTTTCGACGTGCGCCGAAGTATATCTTAACTAAACAAAGCGACATTGCGGCAGTGCACCGAAAAAATCAAATCGATTTTTCTGCAACGCAGTATCGCATCGAGAGAATGCTCAAACTGCTGTCACACACGTGACAATTATGCGGGCAATGCGCCGCGATTTCTGTCAAATCGCGTCATTTTCGCGCAGCGCGTCGCGCGCATTTGAACGACTGTTCAACCATGCCGCTTAAGTCGTTATTAGCCCGCGGCCATTAACACTCGTGACCAATTCGAGGAGTTGTGTCGTGAGTACCGTCGTCGTCTTCAGCCTGCTGATCGGATCGTTGCTGGGAGGCCGATTCCGAGTCTTCATCCTGCCGCCTGCCATCATTCTCGGTGCAGCGATCCTCGGCGCGGGCGCGGTCTGGCAGGGACATGATTCGGGTCACACCGTTGTTACGATTCTCGTCTTTGCGGCGGTGCTCCAGTTTGGCTATTTCTGCGGCGCGGCTCTGGTCCGCGTGCGAGCGTCAGCCTATCGCGGCAAGGCCGCGCCATCGTTCGACAGCCGGAGCTTCGGCTAGTCCGCCTGGAAGCAGCGACGATCGGCGATTTACAGAGCTCCGGATGAGCCTTCAGCATCAGAAGGCGGGAAAAAAGCGGCTCTTGGCACCCCGATTCCGTCGATAGCATATTGACATCCCGGGCGAAGCTCTCTGAAAGAGTTGGGCCCCATGCCCACGACAGCGCCCCGAAATTCGCCCCGGCCGAAGCTACCGAACGGCGTGCGCATCTATGCGCTCAGCGACATCCACGGCTGCGCGCACCTGCTCGAACAGATGTTTGCCGTCATCGATGCGGACATGGCGAACAGCCGGCCCTATCGCGCGATCGAGGTCTTCCTCGGCGACTACATCGATCGCGGACCGGACTCGCGCCACACCCTCGACCTCCTGATCAGGCGCAGCCGCCGCCGCAACACGGTCTTCCTCAAGGGCAATCACGAGGCCTATTTCACCTCGGTGCTGGAGGACCCCTCGCGCGCCACCGACTGGTTTCAGTTCGGCGGACTCCAGACCCTGATGTCGTATGGCGTGTCGGCCGCGCCGGGCCTCAGCAAGGACGAACAGTCCGATCTCGTGCGCGAACTCACATCCGCGATGCCGCCGGAGCACATCGCGTTCCTGCGCCAGCTGCGGCCGACATTCACATGCGGCGACTTCTTCTTCGTCCATGCCGGAGTGCGCCCGGGCATTCCGCTCTCCGAACAGCGCGAATCCGACCTGTTGTGGATCAGGGACGAATTCCTCCAGAGCAAGAGGCGTTTCGGCAAGTACGTCGTGCACGGCCACACGCCGGTGCGGCAGGCCGAGCTGCTGGAGAACCGCGCCAACATCGATACCGGAGCGTACGCCACCGGAAATCTGACGCTGCTGTCCATCCAGGGCAACAGCATGCTCGCGATCTAGCCGCCCGCGCTCGCGCGCCACACTCTAATTGGTGGAGCTTGCCGGAGGCCGATATTCCGGAAAGCGGCTCAGCATCGCCGCCTTCAGGAACTTGAAATGCGCGATCGAGGCACCGAGCTCCTTGAGCCGGCGCTGGCCGTTCAGGATCTCCTTGTCGAACAGATCCTGGTGGTGATTGTCGAGCGCCTCGCGCTCAAGATATTCGTCATCGCCGTTGCCGAAGGTCACGGCCGCACGCGCCAGCACGTCTTCCACCCGGCGATTGAGGCCCGATTGCTCCCGCTCCGCCGCATGGAGCGCGTCCTCGATCGCGATCATGATGGCTTCGACCCGCGTACGATCGGTTTCGGCGTCGCGCTCGGGCGAGCGCGCACGGAACGTCTGCTCTCCCCCGAAACGGTCCTTCAGGAAGTTATGGGTGCGGGCCCGCAAGAAGAGCTGAAACATGCGTGCACTTTCCGGTTCGAGGCGCCAGACCAGAAAATGGGTCCGGGATGGTTAATAAAGATTGAAGCCTTCGCGCCGTTCGGTGCGGCTTTGCGCCATCCAGGCCCTCCAGGCGCCCTCGTGCTTCTCGTAGAGCTCGAGCCGGCGCCGCTCACCGGCATCCGGCCACACGTCACGGCCGCCGGACGCGACCTGCACCCGGCCCGGCGCCTGGCCACTGTCGAGCCGCTCGAACTCGAACGTCTCCTCGGGCGTCAGGCCAATCAGGACACGCCGGCCACCCGCATCGACGAAATAGCGCCGCGGCGCCGTGTTCGTCGAACTGGTGATGGCGTCTACCCGCGTTCCCGTCATGATCCACTCCCCTGCATCCACGCCCCTGCCTACAACCGTGCCACGCCGGTTGTAAATCATCGGAATACACGTCCGCGCCATCGCCAACACGATGCGCCAGTGTCATCTTCGAGTTGTGTCGAGATCATGATGAGCGCCGCTGATTTTCTTGCCACGCCCGAGATTTTTTGGGCAGCACCGTGCTTGCGAAGTGGTCCGCCGCGCGCTCAGCCGAAGAACCAGAGGAACAACCGCACCAGCAACAGCGTGATGAAGTACACCCAGCCCGCCATCGCAATCAGCGCAACGCTGAAAAATGCGCCTTCGAATGCCCACTCTCTGATCTTCGTGAGGGGAAGTGCCGCTCGCGCTCTCTGAAGCATCTCGGTCTTCTGATTGTTTGTTTGATTTGTTCTTCGCCGTTCGCGCGAACATAGCCGAACGAATTCGACGATCTCGTGACGAGTCGTCTGAGCGAAGTGCAATGCTGCTTGTCGGGATTTGCTTGCACCTTGCGCGTCGTCGCGATTGGATCGCTTCTCGTTCGGAGCGGTTGCGATCGACACCGCGCGGTGATTCAATTCAAATTGATTCCGCGCGACGCAGCCGCCGCGACGACGATTCTGCAATCGCGCGCAGGTGATCGCGGCAAGATCAAGTGATCGCTGCAAGATGATGTCTCCGGGTATGGCGCCCGTCAGTCGAGGATGCGGCGACCCGGCTCCGCACAACGGGTACGCGACGAGGCCGGCTTCGTGGCGGATCGGTCCGGCCACGATCTCCGCGACGCCGTGGATTCCGGCAAGGCCGGACGCGAGCCCGGCCGGCGTCCCCGCGAGGCTTCGAAAGCGGGCTTGGCGAAGGCCGTCCGCAGGCTCTGCGACAGCCGGACATGATGACAGAACATCCTCGATCGCGGCTGTCGGAGCGCGCGGATCGACCGCGGTTCACAAAAACACCGTGGTACTACGGAGCGCCGCGCGCCGATTTCATCGCGGTAAGGTTGAGCGGTTAGCTTAATCCGCGTTGTTTGTTGCGAATGCCGAGGGATCGCATATCCATCTTCACACCGGGCTGCCCCAAGCCCGGCCCCACCCAAGCAAAGCCGTCGAGCGAACATGGGTCCGCTTGGCGGCTTTGTCGTTGTGTCGACGAGAGGATGAATTCGGTTATGGCGCGCAGGCCCTGGTCGTTCAAGGAAGACCGCCGGCTGATGGAGTTGGCCAAGTCTTCGACTTCGCTGGAAGAGGCGGCAAAGCTTCTCGGTCGCTCGCCCGATGCGATCAAGCGCATGGCCTTGCGTCTCGGCCTGTCGCTGAAATCCAAGGGCAGCAAGAAGAACTAGCGTCCGTCGCGCCGGCCGTGCGCGACAGTTCACGGACGTGCGCGCCTGCCCGATCGACCGGTGAGCGGAAAGCCGCCAATCGACGCAGCCCGAACGCCTTCAGCGCACTCGATCTCTCCGCGCCTGGATGTTAAGCTGCCCGGCGATGAAGATTGATCATCGACGGGCTTCGATGTCCGCCCGATCGTTTGTTGGAGGAATGGATCATGTTGTCCCGCGCACTGGCTGTAGCTTTGCTCCTGGCTCTGCCCTCGATGGCGTCGGCGCAAGTCCCCGTGCGGTTCGGATTTCCGAATGGCGCGCCATGGTGTGCCTTTGGCTTCGATTGCAGATTTCTGAATTACCGCGAGTGCGCGGACTGGATCTATGATCCTGCGCGAAACTGCCTCAAGAATCCGTACTTCGCAGCCCACTACCCGACCGATGTCGACAAGGGCTGGTCCTACAATCGGCGCTGAACGTCGCCCTCCTGCCGACGACTTCGTCATGCGGTCGGGCGCGCGGCTTCGTGCCTGACCCGGCTGGCCCGGCTCGTCAATGACGAGAATTTGGGCAGGGACGATCGGCTGCCCCTCCGCAAAGCCGGAACTCTCGACCGCGCCCCGCATTGTTCCCGAAAGGAATGCGGGAGGCGGCGCCATGGCAAGCTCTTTCCTGATCGTGATGTCGATCTGGCTTGGCATCAACATCCTGTTCGTGGCCGTGAGATTGTGGGTCACAAGACCGGGGAGCCGGCGAGTTGATGACGCCCCCAGCCAATTCAGCATGAAATCGCGACTGCATCGCCACGCTTGACGTCGTCAGATGCGCAACCGCCGAAATGGGCCGTCTCTGCCGTTCGCTCGTGAACCTCGGTTCATGCCCGCGAAGGTCTATAAACCTTAACGATGTTCCTGGCTTTCGAAAGCGACCAGCGGGCCGACCGGTTATGTTGGCGCCATGCGCCGCAATCATCTCATCGCAGCCGCCGGAATCTGCCTCGCGCTCATCATCTATGCCACGCTGGCCAAGCTCGCGGGCAGGCCGGCGCTCATGGGCCATGCGGAGGCCTACTCGGTCGTCGTCATCGAGCGCTTCAGCGCCTACGGCCTGTTGGGCTTCCTGCTGTCGTTTCTGCTGCCGGGGCGCGTCAAACTGGCTTGCGCGTTCGTAGTGGCCGTTGCAGTCGGTCTCGAGGTTTTGCAGGCGGTGACGCCGGATCGTGATCCGCGGCTCATCGATGTGCTGCAAAAGGCCGCCGGCGGCACCGTCGGCGTCCTTCTGGCCCAAACCATCCTGGCTTTCCTGCCAAGGCCGCCGTCTTAGCGCGGCCGAGGGCGCGGCGGACCTACGCCACTCCGCGCCTGAGGCTTTCCTGCTGGGTCGCGAGAACTCCCGACATCTGCCGATGGGTTTCACGCAACGCCGCGATCGCATCATCGAGACCGAATTCGGCTTCGCGAATGGTCTCGAAGAACCGGGCCATCAAGGCGAGGTTCAGCTTGACGCGGGTGTTACCGTCGCGACTCTTGCGGCGATCGAGCGACAGATGCTGCGCCTGAAGCCGGGCTTCGGCAGCACTACAGCCGTTGAGCGTCGCGAGTTCGTCATATGTCATCCAGATTTGAGGCATGTCCCTGTCCGTCTTTTGTTATGGACCTCAACCTAGATTTCACCTCTAAAGGCACGGTTGCCGCAATGCGGTGACGAAGGGTTTTCGCGACAACAGCGTCAATGCAAAGCTAAGACGCGGGATCCTTTGCTGTATCCTTTGCTGTATCCTTGGGCGACGCAAATGGATGGCGCGGCCGGGAGCGGCTGTCGAGATTCTTGGGCAATTTGTCGGCATTGAGCTTCACGACCGCGCATCGAGCGTCGGCGGCAGGCGCATCTTCCTGGCTGTAGATCAGCGTCGCCTCGAATTTGACGTCGGGTGCTTCCTTGGCCGTGCCCGAGCAGGTCGCGACCAGGCCATTGCACACACCCGCAAGATCGACCTCGACCTCGTCCGGCCCGAACACGCTCGGCGGACCATCGGTGTGCCGGTTCACGGTCAAGACGGCCGAGAAGTGCTTCTCATTGACACGATAAGAGCCACCATAGGTGAAGAAGCTGTCGCTACCCGAGATCCGGCCCTCGATCAGATCCACGACGCCGGTGCCCTGGCCGCGCGGCGTCCTGAACCAGGCAGCGTATTTGCCGTCTCTCAACATACGAATTTCTCGGCGTGAAAATTGACGGGTATTTGCAACCAACTCTGGGGCGCGACAATGACCAAACCGCCAGCGCTTTCGGCAGGGTTAACGCCCCGAAAACCCGATCCATCGAATTGCCGCCGGCGCGCGACGCGACGGCACCGACGTCAAAACAATTCTATGCCGTCGTCGGCGGTCTCGACCGCCTCGATGCGCCGCGTGGCGGCGACCGACGCAAGCCCGAGCGTTTGCAGGAACTCCCGGTGGACGTCCCGCTCGCGCTCCATCGTGTAGCGCGCGAAGAGATCGTCGAGCATGGCCTCGTCCTGCGCACCCGGTTGCGGCCGCCGGGCGACCGCACTCGCAGTCTCGAGGCGCGCGGCCACCGCAGGCAAAGTCGCGGAGCTTTCGCCGAGCTTGCTCATCAGGCCTTGCGCCGAATTCATCAGGCTCTCGAATTCCGCTCCCTCGTCGACGAGCCGGCTCATCAGCTTGTCGAGCCGTTCGTTGCCGGCCTCGACCTCGCGCAGCGCCTGGAGGATCTGCGGCTCGAGGTTGGCAAGCTGCGTGGGATCGCCCTGCACGCGAAGCTCCTTCAGTGCCTTGGCCGAGCGCTCGATGCCGTCGAGCACGGGCCGGAGGCGCCCCGCCCCCGCCGAAACCTGGTCCGCAGTCGCCTTGAGCTCGTTGGCGATCACGACGAAGGCGCTGCCGCGGCTGCCGAGATGGCTTGCCTTGAGACCGGCATTCATCCCGATCAGGGTGATGTCGACGGTCGCATCGGCGAGCCCGGCGATCGCCTGGCGAAATTTCGCCAGCGTATCCTCGACAATGGCCAGCGCGTCATCGACCGCACGGCCGGCGCCCTCGCAGGTGGCGATGAGGGTCGAGGCATGCGCCAATATCTGCTTGATGCGCGTCAGGAACGACGACGAGCCGCCATCCTCACCGCCGAACAGGGTGCGGCCGTGGCCGACGACGCTGGCCGCATCATTCAAGATAGCCGCCAGCGCGCGAACGATCTGGCCGATGTCGCCACCGAACTCGCGCTGGGCGTCCCTCAGCTGGGCGGCCTGCAACAGGCAGATGGCGCGCGCGCCGTCATCGCTCGTGACGGGTTCGGGAACGAGGCTTGGTGAAGGTCCTGACGCAAGACCGAGACCGTGACAGACATGCTCGAGACGCTGGCGCGTACTGTCGCCGGCCTGCAAGGAAATGATCGCGCTGCCGACCGCCTCGGCGATCTTCCTGGTGCTGGCGCTGGCGAGATCGGCGACATGGCTGCTCTTGCTGCGCTGGTCGCGCAATCCGCCATAGGCCTCGCCGAGCTCGGCGCTCTCCGAGACCAGCTGGTTCCCGTAACGGCTCTCGAACTCCTTCTGCCGGCCGGAGGCGGTGGCAACGGCTTCCGACAGACGTTGCTGGTCCCGTGCGCAGCCCTCGATCGAGCGCTGCACGGCCTTGCCGAGATCGTAGGCTTCCTGCGTAAAGGCGAGAAAGCCTTCACGGTCGCCATCGAGCGAAGCCGCCTCGATCCGCGCGCTGCGCGCGATGATGGTGATCATTCCGATGTGCTTGAACAGCGGTTTGAGCAGCGAGGACGCCTCCTCCGTGCTCTTGCCGATCGTCGCAAGCAGTGCGCTCTCGGCCGGCAGCGTCTGCGCCAGCTCGCTGAGCCGCGCGGCGATCTCCTGCAGCGCGGTCGCGGCGCCCTCGATCTCGGCGCCGGAGAGCTCCTCGGAGAGCGTGGCGAGGCCCTGGTTCAGCTCCTTGAAGATGATGTGGCCGCGACCGAGCTCCCGACCGACGCGCGCAAAGACATCCTCGATGCGCGACGAGACATCCTCGATCGCCGCGGTCGCTTCAGTGAGCGTGGTGGCCGGAATGGCGGACATTGCAATCAACCTGCCACCGCGACGTGCCCGGCCTGATACCAGAGCATGATCTCGCGCGGAATATGGTGCAGCGGCACGACCTTCTCGACCCCGCCATGGGCGATGGCTTCCTTGGGCATGCCGAACACCACGCAGCTGTCTTCATCCTGTGCTCGCGTCGAGGCGCCGAGCTTGCGCATCTCCAGCATTCCGCGCGCGCCATCGTCGCCCATGCCGGTCATGATGACGCCGAGCGCGTTGGCGCCGGCGTGCTGGGCCGCCGAGCGGAACAGCACGTCGACTGAGGGGCGATGCCGCGACACCGGCGGACCGTCCTTGATCGCAATCTGGTAGCGCAGCCCGATACGCTGAAGCAGCATGTGACGGGCGCCCGGGGCAATATAGGCGCTGCCCGGCAGCACCGGCTCGCCGTCCTCGGCCTCCTTGACCCGGATCTGGCAGACGCTGTCGAGACGTCTGGCAAACGCCGCGGTGAACCCCGCCGGCATGTGCTGGACGATGAGAAGCGGAGGGCAGTGCGGCGGCAGCATCTCGAGGACGTCGTTGAGCGCCTCGGTGCCGCCCGTCGATGCGCCGATGCACACGATGCGCTCCGTCGTCGGCCGGACCTTGCCCTGCACCGGCGGCGGGATGATGGCGTCGGCCGTCAGCTTCTTCTCGACCACCCGGCGCTCCGCACGCGGGCGCACGCGGGCGCGCGCCGCCGACTTGACGGCCTCGCGCAGCCGCGTGGAGCATTCGAGCAGCGCCTGCCGCGTGTCGATCTTCGGCTTCGGCACGATGTCGACCGCGCCCGCCTCGAACGCCTCGAACATCACGTTCGAGCCTTCTTCGGTCAGCGAGGAGCAGATGATCACCGGGATCGGACGTTGCGCCATGATCTTGCGCAGGAACGTCATGCCGTCCATGCGCGGCATCTCGATGTCGAGGATCATGACGTCGGGGATCTCGTTCTGGAGGCGGCGCGCGGCTGCGAACGGGTCGGACGCGGTCCCCATCACCTCGATGTCCGGATCGTCATTGAGGATCGTCTGAAGGATTTGGCGCACCGACGCCGAATCGTCCACGATCAGCACGCGAACTTTCTCCCTCGGCATTCTGGTTGCGCTCCGGCTAGACCTTGAAAATGGTTGGCTGAACTTGCTTCAAACCCGGCACTGCACTGTGAATCATCGATTCCGAATGTCCGACCAGCAGATAGCCGCCGGGCCGCAAATGGCTGCACAATTGCTCGATCACCTTGCGCTGCGTCTCGCGCTCGAAATAGATCAGGACGTTGCGGCAAAAGATGATGTCGACGTCGCGGTCGACGGGATAGGACGCATCCATGAGGTTCATCCGCATGAAATGCGTCATGCGCCGCAATTCCGGCACCACCCGCACCTCGCCGCGCGACTTGTCCCGCGACGACAGGAAGTACCGCTTCACGAAGGGCTCCGGCACCGGCGCGAGAACGTCGCGGGTGTAGATCGCGGTCTTGGCAAGGCGCAGCACCGCGGTCGAGATGTCGGTCCCGAGGATGCGGTACTGAAACCGCGAGCCGTTCCGCGTCATGTCGTCCAGCACCATCGCGGTCGTGTAGGCTTCCATGCCGGTGGAGCTCGCCGAGCTCCAGATCTTCAGGTTCGCGTTCTTCCGTCCATGCAATTTGAGCAGGGCCGGGATTGCGACGTCCCGCATGAAAGTGAAGTGCTGGGGCTCGCGGAAGAAGTCGGTCTTGTTGGTCGTCACCACATCGATCAAATGGGTGAGCTCGGTGTCGAAATGCTCCGCCCCGAACAGGTTGTCGACATATTCGTTGAGGTCGGAGAAGTTCAGCGCGCGCACGCGCTTGTGCAGCCGCCCCTCCAGCATCAGCCGCTTGCCTTGGGGCAGCTTGATGCCGACCTGGCCCTCGATCAATTCGGCAATGGTCCGGAAGTGGCGGTCCGACAGATGCACGGCCATGTCCTGCACGGCGGGCATCATGGTCGCCGGCCCCGGTCCGAGATGGCCGCCTGCACTGAATGTCGGGCCACCCGGGCCATCTTGAATCCTACACGTTACCGCAATCACTGAAGACGGATCGGCCCCCGGTGGGGGCCGATCCCTCAGAGAGCCTTAGCGCTGGAAATCGGCGTCCCGATCGTCCTCGCCGTCGTTCATGTCGAAGGCGAAGCCACCGCCGCCCGCAACCTTCATGGCACGCGCGGGCTTGGCCGGCGGCTTCCTGGCCGGGCGCTCGACGGCCGCCATGGTGGCCGCCTTGGCGCGCAACTGATTGACCGCCCGGTCGATCGGTGCGGCCGCGCGGCCCTTTCCACCCTGCTCGATGCGGAAATAAGCGATAGTGGACTGGAGCTGCTCGGCCTGCGAGGCGAGCTCCTCCGAGGTCGAGGACACCTGCTCGGAAGCGCTGGCGTTCTGCTGGCCGACCTTGTCGAGCTGCTGGATCGCCTGGTTGATCTGGGCCGAACCGACGTCCTGCTCGCGGCAGGCCGCGGTGATCTCCTCGACCAGCTCGGCGGTCTTCTTGATATCAGGAACGAGCTTGGCAAGCATATTGCCGGCTTCCTGCGCGACCTTGACTGTTTCAGTCGAGAGCGTGCCGATCTCGGCCGCCGCAGCCTGGCTGCGCTCGGCAAGCTTGCGCACTTCGGAAGCGACGACTGCAAAGCCCTTGCCGTGCTCGCCGGCGCGCGCGGCCTCGACCGCCGCGTTCAGCGCGAGCAGGTCGGTCTGGCGCGCGATCTCCTGCACGATGGTAATCTTCTCGGCGATGGTCTGCATCGCGTTGACGGCGCGTCCGACGGCCGCGCCGCTGGCCTCCGCGTCCTTGGCCGACTGCGCGGCGATCTTCTCGGTCTGGTTGGCGTTGTCGGCGTTCTGCTTCACGTTCGAGGCCATCTCCTCCATCGAGGACGAAGCTTCCTCGGCGGACGAGGCCTGCTCGGTCGCGCCCTGCGAAAGCTGCTCGGCGCTCGCGGAAAGCTCCTGACTGCCGGCAGAGACGTTCTGCGCTGCCGTCAGAGCTTCCGACACGATCTGGCGGAGCTTTTCCACCATGCGCTCGAGGGCAAGGCCCAGCGTGTCCTTGTCCGACTGCGGCTTGGCCTCAACCATGAGATTGCCCTGCGCAATCTCGTTGGCGACGGCCGCAGTGGCGTTCAGGTTCACGGTCATCGCATTCAGCGATTTGATGAGATCGCCGATCTCGTCATTGCTGGACGACTCGATCTTACGGCTGAGATCGCCGATCGCCACCGCGTCGGCGAGGCCGACGGCCTGTGCCAGCGCGCGGCTGATGTTGAGGGCGATCCAGGTGGCGGCAACAGCGGCGATCAGGAGCGAGGCAATGACCAGGCTCATCAGCAGCATTTCGGCGCGGGCGCCGTCCTGCTTGGACTGCTCGGCCTGCTCCGCCATGTTCTTCTTGACGTTCTTGATGTAGCCGTCGGCTGCTTCCAGCGCGTCCGCGACGACCTTGCGGCCGTCATGCATGGACCGGTCCAGGGCCTTCGGCTTGTCGGACTTCGCGAGCCTGACCGTCTCATCCTGATAGGCGCTCAGCTTGGCAAACGCCGTGGAGAAGTTCTCCATCAGTTTCTTGCCGCCTTCGCTGGCGGCGGCGTGGATCTCGTCCTTGGACTTGATGAGCGCTTCGCGATTCTTGGCGAGGTCGGCTACGAACTGATCGTATTCAGCATCGGTCGCTGCGAGGATCGAGTTCTTTTCGGCGCGCACCAGAAACAGGATGCCTTCCTTGAGTTCCGCGGCCTTTTCCATGCGGCCCGCGCGGCTAACCAGAGTCTCGGTGGTGCCGACCATGTCCGACAGCTTCACATAGCCGACCGCGCCGGCGATCATGGAGAGCAGGATGACGACGCCGAAGGCGCTGGCAAGCTTGGCTTTGACGGTAAATCTCATGTCAATCTCGTTGGTTCGAATTGGGGGGCATACGCTTGACCATGCTTACTCTTGCAAACTCAGGCGGCGCGGGGCGCGTCGCGCCCTTCCGGGATCTCGTCATGCGCCATCAGCTTGGCGAGATCGAAGATCACGACGAATTTCTCGCCCTTGCGGCCGATGCCGGCGGCGTAGTCGGATTGCCATTTGCCACCGACCTCGGGGATGGGCTCGATCGCCTGCTCGTCGATGTCGGTGACCTCGAACACGCAATCAGCGACGAAGCCGACACCGACCAGACGGTCCTTCATCGGCACGTCGAGGATGATGATGCGGGTCGCCTCGGTCGTCGCCACGCTCGGCAGGCCGAGCTTGGTCCGGAGGTCCACGATCGGATAGCCGCTGCCGCGCACGTCGATCATGCCGAGCAGGAAGTTCGGCGCATGCGGCAGCCGCGAGATCGGACGCATGTCGAGAATTTCGCGGACGTTGCGGATGCTGATGCCGAACGTCTCGCCGGCGAGTCCGAGCGTCAGATATTGCGAGGTTGCGGCCATGCTGCAGTCCAGGGGTCCCGGGGTTTGCGAATGAGCACGATCCGGCACGAGGCCGGACCGCCTGATCAGCGTTGGAATTCGGCGTCGCGGTCGTCTTCGCCGTCGTGCATGTCGAACGCGAAGCCGCCACCGCCGGCGACCTTCATCGCACGTGCGGGTTTGCGGACAGGCGCGAGCTTCTTCACGCCGCGATCCGCCGCAGCCATGTGCGCCGCCTTGGCGCGGAGCTGGGTAACGGCACGATCGATCGGCGCCGGCGCCGCGCTCTCGCCGCGGCCGGCATGGTCGATGCGGAAGAACGAGATTGTGGACTGGAGCTGCTCGGCCTGCGAAGCGAGCTCCTCCGAGGTCGAGGAGACCTGCTCGGAGGCGCTGGCGTTCTGCTGGCCGACCTTGTCGAGCTGCTGGATCGCCTGGTTGATCTGGGCCGAACCGACGTCCTGTTCGCGGCAAGCGGCGGTGATCTCCTGGACCAGCTCAGCCGTCTTCTTGATGTCGGGCACGAGCTTGGACAGCATGTCGCCGGCCTCCCGGGCGACCTTCACCGTCTCCGTGGACAGCGTGCCGATTTCGGCCGCGGCCGCCTGACTGCGCTCGGCGAGCTTGCGGACCTCGGAAGCGACCACCGCAAAGCCCTTGCCGTGTTCGCCGGCCCGCGCGGCCTCGACCGCGGCGTTGAGCGCCAGCAGATCGGTCTGCCGTGCGATTTCCTGCACGATGGTGATCTTCTCGGCGATCGTCTGCATCGCGTTAACCGCACGACCGACGGCCGCGCCGCTGGATTCCGCATCCTTGGCGGACTGCGCGGCAATCTTCTCGGTCTGGTTGGCGTTGTCGGCGTTCTGCTTCACGTTCGAGGCCATCTCCTCCATCGAGGAGGAAGCTTCCTCGGCGGACGAGGCCTGCTCGGTCGCGCCCTGCGAGAGCTGCTCGGCGCTGGCGGAGAGCTCCTGGCTGCCGGCCGAGACGTTCTGCGCGGCGGTCAACGCCTCCGCGACGATCTGCCGGAGCTTCTCGACCATCACGTTCAGGGACCTGACGAGGTCGCCAATCTCATCGTTGCTGGCGGACGGGATGGTCTGGCTGAGATCGCCCTCCGCAACCGCGCCGGCAAGGCCAACGGCGCGGCCCAGCGAACGGCTGATCGAGATGGAAATCCAGAGCGCAGCCCCGATCGCAATCGCCAGCGAAATGCCGAGCAGCGTCATCAGCACGAACTGCGCCTGGTGGCCTTCCTCCTTGGATTGGACCGCCTGCTCCGCCATCTGCTTTTTCGTGTTGCCGACATAGGCGCTCATGGCTTCCATCGCGTCCGCGACGACCTTGCGACCGTCGCCCATGGAGCGTTCGGTCGCCTTTGCCTTGTCGGTCTTGGCCAGTCTGAACGTCTCTTCCTGATACGCATTCATCTTGGCGTATGTCACAGCGAAGCTGTCGAGCAGCTTCCTGCCGGCTTCGCTCGCCAACGCGTAGACCTCGTCCTTGGTCTTCAGCGCCTGGTCACGAATCTTGGCGGCATCGGCGGCAAACTGTTCGGCCTGGGCTTCCGCTCCGAGAATTGAATTCTTCTCCGCCCGCAGCTGAAGCAGGATATCCTTTTCGATTTGCGTCGCCTTCTCCATCCGGGTCGCGCGCAGGACCATGCTGTCAGCAGTGGCCATCATGTCGCCGAGCTTCATGTACGCGACACCGCCGGCGACCATGGACAGGACAATGACCAGGCCGAATGCGCTGGCCAGCTTCGCTTTGACCGTAAATCTCATTTCCAGCCCCTAAACCTCAAGTCCCACCCCTGGGACTCATTTCAATTCAGAATGCGTTCCATGTTGGGAACGATGACGAACTCTTCACGCCATTTGGCGATGAAGCGAATGAACTCCGGCTTCCAGTGCATGCCGACGCGCGGCGTCTGCTGCACGTCGGTCTGCGAGATCTCCGTGACCTCATAGACCTTGTCGGCGGTGACGCCGACCAGGACGGGCTCGCCGTCGAGCTCCAGCTCGATGACGACGATGCGCGTGTCGGCCGAGTTGTCGAGCTGCGGCATACCGAAGCGGATGCGCAGGTCCGCGAGCGGAATGACGTTGCCGCGTACGTTGATCACGCTGGGAACGAAAGCCCGTGCGCCGGCGACCTTGGTCACCGGCACGGGATCGATGATCTCGCGCACGAGGCCCGCGTCGAGCGCGAACTTCTCCTCGCCGAGGCCGATCATCACGACCTGCATCGCGTCGGCCTGATGCTCGCCGGCCAAAGTCTCGTTCATCACGCCGCCTCGCTGATGTGCTGCTTCTCGACCTTCGACTGCGCCAGCGCGACGAGCTGCGCGACGTCGAGGATCAGCGCCGCCGTGCCGTCACCCAGGATGGTCGCGCCCGAGAAGATCGTGACATCCGAATGCAGCTTGGAGAGCGACTTGATCACGGTCTGGTGGTTGCCGATGATCTGATCGGCGACGAGACCGACGCGGCTTTCACCGGTCGAGATGATGATCGTCTTCTGATGCCGGTCGGGCGCCCCCGACGACGACATGATCTCGCGCAGGCGCAGGAACGGAACGAGGTTGCCGCGGACGTTGAGGAAATTGCGGCCGCGCGAGCGCTCGTCCTCGGCCGTCAGCTCGACGCATTCCTCCACCGCCGACAGCGGAATGATGTAGCGGCCTTCGCCGACGCGGATCAGCAGGCCTTCGATGATCGCGAGCGTCAAGGGCAGGCGCAGCGTCACGGTGGTGCCCTGGCCCGGCTTGGTCGACAGGTCGATGGTGCCGCGCATGTTCTCGATGGTGCGCTTGACCACGTCCATGCCGACGCCGCGTCCCGACAGCGCCGAGATGGTCTGTGCGGTCGAGAAGCCCGGGTGGAACAGGAACTGGTGGATCTCGTGATCGGTCAGCACGGCGCCGGCTGCGATCAGGCCCTGCTCTTCCGCCTTGGCACGGATGCGCGCGGTGTTGAGGCCGCCGCCATTGTCCTTCACGGTGACGAGCACCTGCGCGCCGGAATGAACGGCGGCGAGCTCGATCCGGCCCTGCTCAGTCTTGCCGTTGGCGGCGCGCGTTGCGGTGTCTTCGATGCCGTGGTCGATGGCGTTGCGGATCAGGTGCACCAGCGGATCGGCCAGGCACTCGATCATGGTCTTGTCGAGTTCGGTGTCCTCGCCCGTGGTGACGAATTCGACCGGCTTCGACAGATCGCGCGACAGATCGTGGATCAGGCGGCGGAAGCGGCCGAACAGCGAGCCGATCGGCACCATGCGCGCGCCCATCGTGGTGTCGCGCAAGGAAGACGCGAGGCGCTCGATCTCCTCGGCGATCATCTTGATCGAGAGGTCGGAGCCGGACGATGCGAGCTGGGTCAGCCGCGCCTGGGCGATGACGAGCTCGCCGACCCGGTCCATCAGTTCGTCGAGGCGCTCGGCCTGGACGCGAACGGTGGCGATGCCGCGATCGTCGCGCTTGGCCTCGGCCTTCGGCTCCGGCTTCGGTTCAGATTTGGGCTCCGCCTTTGCGGCGGGCTGCGCGGCGATCGGCGCGGCAGCAGCCTCGACCACCGGCGCAGGCATCTCGGCCTCAGGCGCCGGCTCCTCGTCGATGAGCTGGAATAGCGGCATCGGCGCGGGCGCTTCGACATGCTCCAAGGGCGAGAGGGTCAGCTTCATCTCGTCCTGGACGAACATGAAGACGTCGTCGATCGCGTCCTTGTCGCAGGCCGCGTGCAGCTTGACGTCCCACTTCAGATAGCAATCCTCCGGCTCCATTTCGTCGAGGAACGGGATGCCGTCGGTAACAGGCACGACGAAGCAGGGGCCGAGCTTGCAGAGGTCTTCCAGGAGGTCGAGCGGGTTCGAGCCGTTGCGCAGGATGTGGGATTCGAATTCCAGATACAGGTGCCAGCCGGCCTGCTTGCTCTCGACCGGCGCCGCCGCCTCCGCGATCCCGGCGACCGGCACAACAGGCTGGTCGGACGAGACAAAGCGCTTGAGGTCGTCGAGGATGCCTTCGCCGATGACGTCATCGGTCGACTGGGGATCCTCGATCAGGGCGCGGATATAGTCCTTGGCGGCGAGCGCGACCGAGATCAGTTCCTGCGTCGGCTTGATCTCGCCCTTGCGGACGCGATCGAACGCGGTCTCGAATTCGTGGGTGAAGGAGGCGACCTTGTCGAAGCCGAACATGGCGCCCGAGCCCTTGATCGTATGCAGGGCGCGGAAGGCGGAATCGACGAGTTCGCGGTCATCGGGACGCAGGCCGAGATCGAGCAGGGCTCCTTCAAGAACTTCGAAGAGCTCACTGGCTTCCTGACGAAAGACCTCGGTCGGGTCCATTGCACTCATGCGCGCACCAGCTTGCCGACGACGGCGAGCAACTGCTCCGGCTTGAAGGGCTTGGTGATCCAGCCCGTGGCGCCGGCGCTCTTGGCCTCCTGCTTCACCGTGTCGTTGGATTCGGTGGTCAGGAACACGATCGGCATGCCGACCGCGCTCGGCAGCTTGCGCAGCGCCCGGATCAGCTCCAGCCCGTTCATGACCGGCATATTGAGGTCGGTGATCACGAGGTCGAGCTTGCCGGCCTGGGCCTTGGCGAGCCCTTGCGCACCGTCACCGGCCTCGATCACGTTATGACCGGCCGGCTCGAGCACGACCTTGATCATTTGCCGAATGCTGGGGGAATCGTCGACGGTCAGAATCGTGGCCATCAGGTGCCATCTTTCTTTTGCGGGAAGTGCTGTTCGATCATCGCCTCGCTGGCGAAGCCGGCGCGGCGAAGGGTGTTGCGCAGAGATTGGGAGAATGCGGTGAGCACCACCGGGCGGCCCTGGGCCTCGCCCGTCTTGGCGGTCGACAGCAGAAGCTGGATCGAGGTCACGTCGGCCTTGTCGACGCGCGAACAATCGATCTCGAGCCGCTGCTCGCGGCCGAACGCCTCGCGAATGAGGTCATAGACGCTGCGAATGGCCGCGATGCTGCAATCGGCGGGTAACCGCAACGACCACTTCGGCTCCGTCGGATTGAGCGCCATCGCTGCCCCCGCCCTTGCAAAATTCCGATACACGTTTGACGCGAATCAAGTGAGCAAACCCCTAACGGAGAGGTCCGTACAACTACGGGTCACATTCCCGAGGACTTCGCGCAATTGCATGCAACGGTGCATAGCCTGCTGAAATCGCATGCGAGGCGCGCATATCGCAGCGCGTGCGCACGCACGGCGCACTTGCTTCGCGTTAAATTCGCACGGGTTATGCAGTCGGTTCGTGCCCTTGCCAGCGAAGAGAGCCCCGGCCGCCGATGCTGACCCAAGCGCTTCTGGTTGACGACAGCCGTTCCGTCCTCAACTTCCTGAAACGTCACATCGAGGCCGAAGGTCTGGTCGAAGCCACCACCTTCCTCGATCCCGTGCAGGCACTGGCCTGCGCACGGGAGCGCGTCTTCGACCTCGTGCTGGTCGACTACGAGATGCCGCACATGGACGGCATCAGCTTCATCCGCACGCTCCGCACCCTTCCCGGCTGCGTCGACATCCCTATCGCGATGATCACGTCGCGGCAGACCGATGACGTCAAGATGGAAGCGCTGCAGGCCGGTGCAACCGATTTCCTGCCCAAGCAGCCGCAGAGCGTCGAGATGACGGTGCGTCTACGGAATTTGATTCAGCTTGGTGCAGCCGTACGCAAGCTCAACGATCGCGCCGCGCATCTGGCCAGTGAAGTCGCGGCCGCGATACGCAAGCTCGGCGAGCGCGAGGAAGAGATCATCCTGCGGCTCGCGCTCGCGGTCGAATACCGCGACAACGACACCGGCGAGCACACCCTGCGGGTCGCCCGCTACAGCCGCATCATCGCCGAGCAGCTCGGCCTGCCGGCCCGGCTCTGCCGCGACATCTATCTCGCCGCACCGCTGCACGACGTCGGCAAGGTCGCCATTCCCGACAATATCCTGCTCAAGCCCGGCCGGCTGACCGACGAGGAGATGGCGGTGATCCGCACCCACGCCACGATCGGCGAACGGATCCTGGCGGACTCCAGTTGCGAGCTGATCCAGCTCGGTGCGCAAATTGCCGCAGGCCACCACGAGCGCTGGGACGGCGCAGGCTATCCGAACGGCCTCAAGACGGACGAGATCCCGGTGGCCGCACGCGTGGTCGCGGTCGCCGACGTGTTCGACGCGCTGACGACGCGGCGGCCATATAAAGAGCCGATGCCGCTCGAGGCGGCGCGCAATTACCTGGTCGAGAACCAGGGACGGCAGTTCGACCCGGCCTGCGTCGAGGCTTTTCTGTCGCGCTGGAACGAAGTCATGGAGATCGCTGCCGGGCAGCAGGCGACGCCATTTCAGAAGACGGAGGCGACGCTCGCCCCAGTCATGGAGAGAGCCGTCGAGGGCCGGCCGGCCGAAGACCGTTCGCCGCAGGCCGTTCCGGCCGCCTGAGATCGCATATCCCGGCAACAGCTTGCCGCGGCTCTGTTTTCTCCGGTCGCCGGTTTGAACCTGTTCCTGATAGAGTGCACCAATGTCTAAGAGTGATTCCGGTCACACTTGCCTGGGCGCTCCGCTGCTAAACATCGAACCAGGACGGGACCGGTAGAGCATCGGTAGAATTGAATGAGAATCCCCATGAGAAGCCTGATCGGCGCCGTTGTCGGCGCGCTCTGTGTGGCGACCCCCGCCCTGGCGGAGACCCCGGCCGCGATCGTCGAGGACGTCCAGGGCAAGGTCGACGGCATCGCGTTCATGGACTATGTGGCGCCGGGCAAGATCATCAAGCTCGGCCCGAAGGCGAGCGTCACGCTCAGCTATCTCAAATCCTGCCTGCGCGAGACGATCAGCGAAGGCGTCGTGCTGGTCGGCGCCGAGCAGAGCACCGTACAGCTCGGCGAGGTCAAGCGGGACAAGGTGCCCTGCGACACCAACGCGGCGAAGCTGTCCGAGCGAGAGGCCAACCAGAGCGCCGCGACCACCTTCCGCACCATGCGCTCGGACGCCAAGGGCGCGCCGGCCAAGCTGCCGACGATCTACGGCGTCGCACCGCTGGTGCAGGCCAAGAGCGGCAGCACGCTGGTGATCGAGCGCACCGACGGCAAGGAACCCACGATCACCGTGCCGCTGAAGAATGAGGTCATGATCGGCGGCAAGTTCTATGATTTTGCCAAAGCCGGGAAATCACTGACCCCCGGCGGCAGCTATCTCGCCATCCTCGGCGCCAAGCGCTATGCCTTCCAGGTCGACGCCAGCGCCACCTCATCGCCGACGCCGATCGTCGGCCGCCTGCTGCGGCTCGAATAGGCGGCTTGCGACGGGGCGATGCGGCGGATCGGAAGGCGGGACATCGTTGCAGCGATCCTGATTGCGCTCTTCGCGGGCGCGGTCTTCACGTCTCCGCCGCTTCAGACGCTGCAGGGCCTGTCGCTCGACATCCTCACCGCGATGCGCGGCAAGCTGGTCGGCGACCGCCGCGATCCCGCGACATCGCCGGTCGTCGTCGTGGCCATCGACGGGGAGACCTACGACACTCCGCCCTTCAAGGGATCGCCGACGCTGACCTGGACGCGCGAAATTGGCCGCGTGCTCGGAAGCATCACTGAGGGCGGCGCCAAGGTGATCGGCTTCGACGTCATCTTTCCCAGCTCGATCGAGCAGTCGGAGATTCCCTTCGGCGACGCGCCACTCGGCAGCCGCATGAAGGGTTTTGACCGGGACTACCTCATCGCACTCCGGCAACTCTCCGACAGCGGCAAGCTGGTGCTCGGCGAGATCCTGAGCAACGACCATCCGGACAGGCCCTACCGCGCGCAGCAACTGGCGGTGAAAAACAATATCCGCGCCCTCAACGTCCATACCGACCCCGACGACGTGATCCGGCGGATGCCGCTGAGCTTTGCCATCGACGGCAAGCCGGTCCCTGCGATGGCGATCGAACTCGCCGCGCGCGCGCTCGGCACGACGCCCGGGACCGGACCATCCGGCGCGATGCAGCTGTCCGGCTACACGATCCCGAGCGCGGTCCCCAACACGTTGACGCTCAACTACCGTGCCATGGGCCGCGACATCCCTGCCTATTCCTTCGCCGACCTGCGTGCCTGCGTCGAGAAGGGCGACCACGATTTCTTCCGCCGTGCCTTCGAGGGCAAGGTCGTCCTGCTCGGCACCGTCCTCAATTTCGAGGACCGTAAGCTCACCTCGATGCGGCTTTCCGGCGGATATGACGGCTCGCCCGCGCCGCGCTGCGCCCTGCCCGCCCCGGCGGGCACCGCGCAGAAGGCCCGCAGCGACATCGCCGGCGTGTTCGTGCATGCCACCGTCGTGCGAAACCTGATCGAGCGCGACGCCGTGACCGAGCTCGGCTTTCCGGCGCGGACCATCCTCACAATTGCGTTCGCGGCGATCATCGCCTGCGCGGCCTGCATGCTCGCGCCTGGCGGCGCTGTGATCGCCTGGCTCGCCCTCACCGCCGTTTACGCCGGTGTGGCCGTCGCCGCGTTCGAGCATGCCCTGGCGCTGCCCTTGACGGAGCCCGCGCTCGCGAGCCTGGCCGCGCTCGCGATGATGATCGGCTACCGTTTCATGCTGGCCGATCGCGACGAGCGTTTTCTGCGCAGGAGCTTCGCCTTTTATCTCGCGCCCGAGGTGATCGAGACGATGGTAGCCTCCGGCAAGATGCCGGCGCTCGGCGGTGAGATGCGCAACGTCACCATGTTCTTCTCCGACCTCAGCGGGTTCTCCTCGATCGCAGAGACGATGACGCCGGGCGAGCTGGTCACGCTGATGAACGAATATCTCTCCGCCATGACCGACATCATCGAAGGCCATGGCGGCTATGTCGACAAATATATCGGCGATTCCATCGTCGCCATGTTCGGCGCGCCGGCCGACGATCCCGCCCACGCGCGCAATGCCGTCCGCGCGGCGCTGAAGTGCCACGAAAAGCTGGCGGACCTCAACGCCAACAACGCCGCCTTCGCGGGCCACGGCCTGTCGCACCGCATCGGGCTCAACAGCGGCGAAGCCGTGGTCGGCAATATCGGCTCCCGCCGCCGCTTCAACTACACCGTGATGAGCGACACCGTGAACGTCGCCTCGCGGCTCGAGGGTGCGAACAAATATTACGGCACCGCGATCATGGCCTCGGAGGCGACAGTGGCGCAGACAGGTGACGCCTTCGCCTGGCGCGAGCTCGACGCAATCAGGGTGCTGGGCCGCGGCGAGGCGATCAAGGTGTTCGAGCCGCTGGCGGAGAGAGACGGGGAGAGTGCCGAGCAGAAGAAGGTGACGGCGTTGTATGCGGAAGGACTGGCCTGCTGGCGCGCACGGGAGTTCGCGAAGGCGGTTGATGTGTTCGACCGGCTAGCCAAGGTCGATCCGCCATCGTCCATGTTTGCAAAGCGCGCCAGAGCGCTTGTCGCAAATCCACCGTCGCTGGAATGGACACCAGTCAACACGCTTGAAGGGAAGTAGCCGCGTCAGCCGAGAGCGCTAGCTTCCCCTCTCCCCTTGCGGGAGAGGGTGGCTCGCCGCAAGGCGGCGAGACGGGTGAGGGGTTTCTCTCGGCGCATCCAACTCTCACTTGAATTCGCGGAGACATACCCCTCATCCGGCGCTTCGCGCCACCTTCTCCCACAAGGGGAGAAGGGAGGGCAGCATCGCGTGTTGCGCGATCATCTCGCTCAAAACGGCAGGCCCACATAGTTCTCCGCGAGCAGGCGCTGCGCCGTTTCGGACGAGAACAGATATTCCAGCTCCGTCTGCTGAAGACGATCCTCATAGTCGAGACGATCGGGGAAGCGATGCAGCAGCATCGTCATCCACCAGGAGAAGCGCTGCGCCTTCCAGATCCGCGCCAGCGCCTTGGCGGAATAGCCTTCGAGGCCGGAATCATCGCCGCTCTGATAATGTGCGAGCATGGCATGGTAGAGATAGTAGATGTCGGAGGCGGCGCTGTTCAGCCCGCGCGCGCCGGTGGGCGGCACGATGTGGGCGGCATCGCCGGCGAGGAACAGGCGGCCATAGCTCATCGGTTCGGCGACGAAGCTGCGCAATGGCGCGATGCTCTTTTCGATCGCGGGCCCCGTGATCAAGCGGCCGGCGACCTCTTCCGGCAGGCGGCGCTTCAGCTCGGCCCAGAACGCGTCGTCCGACCAGTCCTCGACCTTGTCGGTGAGCGGCACCTGGATGTAGTAGCGGCTCAGCACCTGTGAACGCAGGGAACACAGCGCAAAGCCGCGCTCGTGCTTCACATAGATCAGCTCGGGCGAGACCGGCTTGGTGCGCGACAGCACCCCGAGCCAGCCAAACGGATAGACCTTCTCGTATTCGCGCAGCACGTCCTTTGGGATCGACCTGCGGCTGACGCCGTGGAAGCCGTCGGCGCCGACGATGTAGTCGCAATCGACGCGAACGATCTCGTCGTTCGAGCGGTACGTCACGTAGGGGCGGTCCGACGCGAGATCATGCGGCGTCACGTCCTCGGCATTGTGCACGACCTTGCCGCCAAGGCGGTCGCGCGCCTCGTAGAGGTCGCGCGTCAGCTCGGTCTGGCCGTAGACCAGCACCGAATTGCCGCCGGAGTGCTTGTGCAGATCGATGTGGGAGAGCACCCCGTCATGGGCGATCTCGAACCCCCGGTGGATCTCGCCTTCGCGGTCCATCCGCTCGCCGCATTGCGCCTCGCGCATCAGTTTCGCAAAACCGTGCTCGAGCACGCCGGCGCGGATCCGGGCCAGCACATGGTCGCGGCTGTATTTCTCCAGCACGACCGTGTCGATGCCCTTCAGATGCAGGAGCTGGGACAAGAGCAGCCCGGACGGCCCGCCACCGATGATACAGACCTGAACTTTCATTTTCGCGTCCTCCCGTCGGCACTTTTTTGCAGATTCAGCCGCGCAAACCGATGGAGGGTTTCGTCTTTGTCTTGTACTATTCGAACATGAAAAGCGCCGCCCCTGCCCCCGCGATCCGCGTCTACAATCTGTTCGGCGAGTCCGGCGACCTGCCCGACGTCGTGCATTGTGAGACGATCGCGTCCCGCTCCGTACTTCACGACTGGACCCTGGCCGTGCACCGCCATGCCCGGCTGCACCAGGTCCTGCTGATCGAGCGCGGCGGCGGCGAGGCGACGCTCGACGGACGCGTGGTGCCGTTGAAGCCGATGCAGATCGTCAACGTACCCGTCGGACACGTCCACGGCTTCCGCTTCGTGCCTGAGACCCAAGGCTGGGTGCTGACCATCGCGGCGGAGATTCTGGACGAGGCGCTGCTCGCCGCCGAAGGCCTGCGCGGGGCCCTGTCACAATCAGGCGTGGTGCGCGGCACCCCGCAGATCCGCGCCACCATGAAGCAGATCTTCGCCGAACACGCCGCCCGCGATTTCGGCCGCGCACATGTGCTGCGCGCTTTGTCGGCAGCCATGATCGGGCTGGTGGCCCGCGCGCTCACGAGCGAGACCGGTGGCAATGGCACTGCCGAATCCGGCCTGTTCCGCCGCTTCGAGGCGCTGCTCGAGCAGCATCATCTGGAACGCTGGAGCGTCGCGGACTACGCAGGCGCGCTGTCGATCACGCCGACCCATCTCAACCGGGTGA
Organism: Bradyrhizobium sp. USDA 3311; assembly: GCF_054062495.1. Lineage (NCBI taxonomy): Bacteria > Pseudomonadati > Pseudomonadota > Alphaproteobacteria > Hyphomicrobiales > Nitrobacteraceae > Bradyrhizobium > Bradyrhizobium sp. USDA 3311. The sequence continues at coordinate 8,562,904 of NZ_JBSSFI010000001.1, forward strand.
CGCGGGCGGCGACCGGCGACACCGCCTCGCACCTGATCCTCAACCGCCTGATCCGCGAGGCACGGCGCAACCTCGTCTACACCAACCTGCCGGTCTCGACGATCGCTTACGCGCTCGGCTTCGAGGACCCCGCCTATTTCAGCCGCGTTTATGCCGCCGCCACGGGGCTATCGCCGCGCGCCTTTCGCACCCGGCTGCATGGTGATGAAGGCTGACACATCAGCCGATCGAACAGCCGCGCCCATGGTCGAAGGCCACGCTGGGAACCGCAATGGCCTTTGTTGCCCGCGCTGCCACTTACCTTCGTATATCGGGCCCTATCCTTTGGATAGAGGCCCTTTACCTCAGTACAATTGAGTAGGGAACGCGCGCGCCTTAGCCTGGCTGCATTCGGCGCCCTGGCGCTAGTGGCATTGGATCCTCCCTAACCTGGGCGCAAGACGGCCGCCCCTGTCCGGTCGTCTGCGCTGCTTTTTCGGCAAGCCATCGGTGCCTTCATTGTTCTTCCGGCCGACACACCGCGCCCTGGCGGTGGGATCGGCCGCCTTTCGCGTGCAACTGGAGATTTACGCATAATGTCTTCGATTGAGAAGATCGCACTCTTTATCGATGGCTCCAATCTCCATGCCACCTCCAAGGCGCTCGGCTTCGACATCGACTACAGGCGTCTGCTCGGCGAATTCCAAAGCCGAGGTGCGCTGTTGCGGGCCTTCTACTACACGACCCTCATCGAGGATCAGGAGTATTCGTCGATCCGCCCCTTGATCGATTGGCTCGACTATAACGGATACACCGTCGTCACCAAGTTCACGAAGGAATTCGTCGACGCCATCACCGGCCGCCGCAAGGTGAAGGGCAGCATGGATGTCGACCTCGCCGTAAATGCGATGGAGCTCGCCGAGCACGTCGATCAGATCGTGTTGTTCTCGGGCGATGGGAATTTTCGTTCGCTGGTGGAAGCGCTGCAGCGCCGCGGTGTCCGCGTGACGGTCGTCTCCACACTCTCCACTCAGCCAGCCATGGTCGCCGACGACCTGCGCCGACAGGCGGACGTATTCATTGATTTGGCAGAACTGAAACCAAAAGTGGGGCGCGATCCGGCCAATCGGCCGGGATCGCGCGAGATGCGCCAGTTACCGCAATTCCTCGCGCGCGTAGCGATCGATCGCGGCGACCAGGTGGAGTGATCCTGCGGGAGGCCGCACGACTCTCAGACGTCGAAGAACACGGTCTCCTCGGGCCCCTGCAAATTGATCGTGAAGGAATACACGACCTTGCCGGCGCGCTCGCTTCGCGTTGCGATCAACGTCTTGCGCCGCGCCGGCTGTTCGATCAGGTTGAGCACGGGGTCTCCGGCGTTGGCAGCCTCTTCATCCGAGAAATAGAGCCGCGTGTTGAGACCGATATTGATGCCGCGCGCGACGATCCAGACATTGACGTGTGGCGCGCATTTGCGCCCCGCCTTGTCGGCGATGGCGCCGGGCTTGATGGTCTCGAAGGTCACGAGCCCGCTGTCGAAGTCGGAGCCGGCGCGGCCCCAGCCGCGAAACTCCTGCTCCAGCTCGCCGGCCGAACGGTCGGCCGGATGGTTGTAGCGGCCGGCCGCATTGGCCTGCCAGATTTCCAGCAGCACGTCGCGCAGCGGCGTACCGGTGCCGTCAAGCACCTTGCCTTCCAGCGTGATGCGTTCGCCCCGGGTGTTCGGCGTCACCAGCACGTTGGAAAAGTTCTTCTCGAAGATATCGAAGCCGGCCATGGCCGGGATCAGGCCGATGTGGACGTAGGGGCCGGCGGTCTGCGAGGCGGTTTCCTTGAGATAGTTGAGCGGCTGCGGCATTTGCTCAGTTCCCCGCGGTGCGATTTTCGAAATAGGTGGAACGCTGACCGCGCAGGACGATGTCGAAGCGGTACGCGAGCGAGTCGAACGGTGTCGAGGCGTTGAGGTCGAGCGGCGCGACCAGGCGATCGAGCGCATCCTTGTCCGGAATCGTCGTCAGGATCGGGCAGACCGGGATCAGGGGATCGCCCTCGAAATACATCTGCGTGATCAGCCGCTGCGCAAAGCCCGAGCCGAACACCGAGAAGTGGATGTGGGCGGGACGCCAGCTGTTGACGAAGTTGCGCCAGGGATAAGGACCCGGCTTCACGGTGCGGAAATAATAATAGCCGGTGTCGTCAGTCAGCGCGCGGCCGCAGCCGCCGAAATTCGGATCGATCGGCGCCAGATACGTGTCCTTCTTGTGCCGGTAGCGGCCGCCGGCATTGGCCTGCCAGAATTCGACCAGCGTGTTCGGAACGCCGCGGCCGGTCTCGTCCAGCACGCGACCGTGGACGATGATGCGCTCGCCGACGGGATCGCCGTCCTTGGCGTAGTTGCGGATCAGGTCGTTGTCGAGCGGGCCGAGATCGTTGTGGCCGAACACCGGTCCCGTGATTTCCGAGACCGAATTCTCCAGTGACAGCAGCGCCTGGCGCGGCGAGCGCAGCACCGAGGATTTGTAGCCCGGGGCATACGCGGGCGGATGGATGGAACGGTCGCGCTGGAAGAAGCCGCCGTCGCCGAGCGGCGGCGTGAGCGGCTCGGGGCGGTTGAGGCGGGGATCCTGCAAGGCTGTCGCCTGGGCATTCATCGGCGTTGTCTCTCCCTAGGGCATCCCGGGGTCCGGGTGCGCGGCTTATTGAACGATAATGCCGCCACCTATTCTCAAGATAAATAGATCGATTATAATGAATTCCATGAAGAAAATCGATCATTTGGCCCTCGACGGCCATGCCCTCGAATTGTTCCTCGCCGTGCTGGAAGAAGGCTCGGTGACGGCGGCGGCAACGCGGCTCGGCCTGACGCAATCCGCCGTCAGCCACAGCTTGAACAAGCTGCGGCGGATCGCTGGAGATCCGCTGTTCGCCAAGTCCGGCCGCGGCATCGTCGCCACCGCGCACGCCCAGGCCCTCGCGGCGAAGGCGCGTGCGCTGATCGACGAGATGCGCAGCTTTGCCGGCGGCGTCAGCTTCGAGCCGGCGCAGGCCCAGCTCTCGCTGACGATCGCCGCCAACGATTTCCAGCGCGACCTGTTGCTGCCGCGCTTCTTCGGCCATGTCAGCGAACAGGTGAAGAGCCTGCACCTGCGGGTAATCCCCTCGCAGTCCCCCTCACCCGCGATGCTGCGCGAGAACCGGTGCGATCTCATGATCACGCCGTTGCCGCCGTCCGGCGTCGACATCGTGCAGAAGCGCGTGCTGAGCGACCACTACGTCTGTTACTTTGACCCGAAGGCACGTACCGCGCCCGCCGGTCGCAGCGCCTATCTCGCAGCGCGCCACATCACCGTGGTCTACACCGACAATGAGCGGCTCGACTTCGACCGCCGGCTGGCGGCCAACGGCTTCCACCGCGACATCGCCATCTCCGTGCCGAGCTTTTCAGGCGTGCCGTCGTTCCTGCGCGGCACGCAGATGCTCGCGAGCATGCCGAGCCTGCTCGCGTCCGGTGTCATGCAGGGCTTCGCACATGCCCGAATTCCGCTGGCCTCGGGCACTCGGACCCTGGCCGAGCTGCCGATGTTCATGGTCTGGCACCAGCGCTACCAGAAAGACCCGGCCCATCGCTGGATCAGGAACCAGCTCGAGACGGTAGCAGAGACCGCCGCAGGAGCATGAACGGCAGAATCGGGAACGCCCGAACTTCAGGTCAATTCCGCCGACAGCTTACGCATCGCGCGGTCGAGAACCTCGACCTCCTCCGAAGTCAGCACGGCAAGCAGCCTCGTCTCCCGTTCCAGCGCGAACGGCACGATCTTGCGGAAAAGCGCGCGGCCGGCTGACGTCAGCGAAACGATCAGCTCGCGACGGTCATCAGAAGCATGTTTTCGGCTGACGATGCCGCGCGTCTCCAGTCCCTGGACGGCGCGGCTGACCTGCATCTTGTCGAGCGTGGTGAGCGGCCCGATTTCCTTGGTCGCAATCTGGGTCCGCGCGCCAAGAATGGCAAGCACACGCCATTCCTGACGCGTCAGCGCAAAGCGTTCCGAATAGACTTCGGCCACGGCCAGCGACACCTGTTCGGCCAGACGCGCCAGCCGATACGGAAAATACTGCTGCAGATCGAGCTCGGCGCCGGCATCCTGCGCCGGACCCGCTGCCCTATTTCGTGCTTCGCGCAAACGTCCCGCCATGCCGCTCAGTCCCTGGCTTGCATTCCTCCAAAAGTTTTCCGGGCAGATTGATCCAGATCAACCCAGGAGATTGTAACATTTGATACTAATTCCGCAACCATCAAAGGGAGTGACGCCGCCATGAAAATCGAGAAGATCCATCACGTCGCCTATCGCTGCGTCGACGCCAAGGCAACCGTCGAGTTCTACAAGAAGGTCTTGAACATGGATCTTCTCGGCGCGATCGCCGAGGATCGCGTGCCTTCCACCAAGGCACCCGATCCGTACATGCACATTTTCCTCGATGCAGGGAACGGCAACATCCTCGCCTTCTTCGAGCTGCCGAACTCGCCGCCCATGGGCCGCGATCCCAACACGCCGGAATGGACCCAGCACATCGCCTTTCAGGTCAAGGACCTCGCCGAGCTCGAGGAAGCCCGGGCGCGCGCGGAAGCTGCCGGCCTCGACGTCGTCGGCGTCACCGACCACACCATCTTCAAGTCCATCTACTTTCGCGATCCGAGCGGCCACCGCCTCGAGATCGCGGCCTGGACCGCCACGCCGGACCAGATCGACCGCATGAAATCGGTCGCGCACGAGATGGTCGAGGAATGGTCACGCACCAAGCGTCCGCCACGTCATAATGCCTGGATGCACGAGAAAGAGTTTCAGGACGCGCATTGAATTCGGCACGACTCGCGAGGAACCGGACATGACGAACTACATCTATCCGAAGTTCGGCTATTTGCGCTCGAAAGAACAGGCCGAGGGCATCGTCAAACGGCACCCGATCGTCGTCATCGGCGCAGGTCCCGTTGGGCTCACCGCGGCCCTCGATTGCGCGGCGCGCGGCCAGCCGGTTGTTTTGCTCGACGACAACGATACCGTCAGCATCGGCTCACGCGCCGTCTGCTATGCCAAGCGCCCGCTGGAGATCTGGAACCGGCTCGACTGCGCCGATCCCATGGTCGAACGCGGCGTGAGCTGGAACGTCGGCAAGGTATTCTTTCGCGACGAGCTTTCCTACCAGTTCGACCTCCTGCCCGAGAGCGACCACGAGTGGCCCGCCATGATCAACCTCCAGCAATATCATTTGGAGGAGATCCTGGTCGCCAGGTGCCGCGCCAGCCCACTCATCGATCTACGCTGGAAGCACCGGCTGATCAGCCTCAAGCAGGCGGCCGATCATGCCGAGCTCGCGGTGGAGACGCCCGATGGCATCTTCACAATGGAGGCGCAGTGGGTGATCGCCTGCGACGGCGCCAATTCCGATACGCGCAAGATGGTAGGCGCCGAATTCAAGGGGCAGTACTTTGAGGACCGCTTCCTGATCGCCGACGTTGCCATGAAGGCGGATTTCCCGACCGAGCGTTGGTTCTGGTTCGATCCGCCGTTCCATCCCGCGCAGTCCGTGCTCCTGCACCGGCAGGCCGACGACATATGGCGCATCGACTTCCAGCTCGGCTGGGACGCAGATCCCGACGAGGAGAAGCGGCCGGAGCGGGTCATCCCGCGCATCAAGGCGATGCTGGGCGAGGATACGGAGTTCGAGCTCGAATGGGTCTCGATCTATCAGTTCGCCTGTCGGCGGATCGACGAGTTCCGCCACGGCAGGGTGCTGTTTGCCGGCGATGCTGCACACCAGGTCTCACCGTTCGGTGCCCGCGGCGCCAACACCGGCGTGCAGGACATCGACAATCTCGCCTGGAAGCTCGCTATGGTATTGCGTGGAGAGGCGCCGGAGGCGCTCCTCGACAGCTATCACGACGAACGCGCATACGCCGCCGATGACAACATCCTGAACTCGACGCGAGCGACCGACTTCATCACACCAAAAACCAAGGTAAGCCGCCATTTCCGCGACGCCGTGCTCGAACTCGCGCAGCATCACGGCTTTGCGCGCCCACTGGTCAACAGCGGCCGGCTGTCGACACCGACACCTTACGTTACCTCGCCCCTCAATACCTTGGACGACAGCCTGCTCGACGGCGAGATGCGGCCCGGCACCAACGCTGCGGACGCTCCGGTGACGGCTGGCGGCAAGCCCGACTGGTTTCTCAACTGCCTTGGCGCGGGCTTCGTCGTCGTGACATTCGACCAAGCGGTGGACAACGAGCGGATCGAGGTCGGGCCAATCGCGGCACGGGTCATCCGTGTCGGGCGTGACATTGATGATCCCAGGGGTGTTCTGGCGAGTCGCTACGGCACGTCGACTGGCACCACATACCTCTTCCGGCCCGACCAATATGTCGCCGCGCGCTGGGCTGGCTTCGACGAAGGAAAGATCTCCGCGGCGCTGTTGCGCGCTACTGCTCAAGACGCCGTACGGCAGAAGGAGATTGCGGCATGATGCTCAACCGCTCACCGAATATCGCCGATCCAGACGGATTCTATGCCGAACTGATCGGCAGCCAGCGGGATTTGAACGAAGAGCAAGCGCTGCGCATGAACGCTCGGCTGATCCTGCTGCTCGCCAATCACATCGGCGACCGCGACGTGCTCGCGGAGGCAATCAGCTGCGCGCGCAGCGGCCGCGGATAGGCGCGTCTTCGCACCGCCCTCGATATCAGGATGTTCGGCGTCGTTGCCGGATCAGGCCGAAGCCATCTTCCGGTACGGGCCGGCGGTGACGGGAGGCAGCCTTCCAACAGGCCTTTCCCAAATTCAGGCCGCCCTTCGCCAAACCCACTGGTTGCGCGCGGACCGCCACGCTAGAATTCGGCCATGACAGTGACCGATATTGCGAGCCGGACCTACAATCACAGCTGGCGGCTGGATCCCATCATCCGCAGCCTGCTCGATACCGACTTCTATAAGCTATTGATGTTGCAGATGATTCGGGATGACTACCCGAATCAGCAGGTGACCTTCTCGGTCATCAACCGCTCGCGCCATGTGCGGCTCGCCGAGATCATCGACGAGGGCGAGCTGCGCGCCCAGCTCGACCACGCCCGCACCATCCGCTTCACCAAGAAGGAGCTGATCTGGCTCGCCGGTAACACCTTCTACGGCAAGACCCATATGTTCTCGGCGGATTTCATCCGCTGGCTGGCCGAATTCCGCCTGCCCGAATACGAGCTGCGCAAGGTCGAGGGGCAGTACGAATTGCACTTCCACGGGCCGTGGACCCACACCACGATGTGGGAGATTCCGGCGCTCGCGATTCTCAACGAGCTGCGCTCGCGCGCGGCGATCAAGGGCCGCGGCCGCTTCGAGCTCGACGTGCTCTACGCCCGCGCCAAGGCCAAGCTGTGGACCAAGGTCGAGCGGCTGCGCAAGCTCGAGAACCTGAGGCTCTCCGACTTCGGCACCCGCCGGCGTCACGGCTTTCTCTGGCAGCGCTGGTGCGTCGAGGCGGTGAAGGAAGGCCTCGGCTCCTCCTTCATCGGCACCTCCAACGTGCTGCTCGCGATGGACAACGACCTCGAGGCCATCGGCACCAACGCGCACGAGCTGCCGATGGTCGCGGCCGGGCTCGCCAAGGACGACGAGGAGTTGCGCTGGGCGCCCTATCGCATTCTCGACCAGTGGCGTCAGACCTACGGCGGCAACCTCCTGATCGCACTGCCCGACGCCTTCGGTACGAAAGCGTTCCTGCGCGATGCGCCGGAATGGGTCGCCGACTGGACCGGCTTCCGCCCCGACAGCGCGCCGCCAATCCAGGCCGGCGAGGAGATCATCGCCTGGTGGGAGAAGAAGGGCCGCAACCCCAGGGACAAGCTGCTCGTCTTTTCCGACGCGATGGACGTCGGCTCGATCGAGGAGACCTATCACCACTTCACCGGCCGCGTGCGGCTCTCTTTCGGCTGGGGCACCAACCTCACCAACGACTTCGTCGGCTGCGCCCCGGACGGCTCGTTCAATCTCGATCCGATCTCGCTGGTCTGCAAGGTGTCGTCGGTCGACGGCCATCCGGCGGTCAAGCTCTCCGACAATCCGGAGAAGGCAACCGGCCTCCCCTCGGAGATCGAGCGTTACCTGCGCGTGTTCGGCGACGTCGGCCGCGTGCGCAAGCCGGTGCTGGTCTAGCAATTCTCTCGATCGGGTAAACCGCACGCCACGAATGCGCGGCATTGGTTCGCCAATACCGCGCCAGTTCCGCTTCCTCAGTATTTGAAGCGATCTGCGCGCATCCACGTCACGACGCCTTCACCCTACGGCGCAGTCCCCCGCGTCTTTCAGGTCGAGTTAAGCAACCATCCCTTCTACTTGACGTTGCAGGCGCAACGCTCCGCTGGGGTCGTTGATCGATTTGGGGAACTAAGGGTGTTTCGCAGGACATCGGCGTCGACGAAGGGACACAGCTTCCTTCATGTCATCAAGCTCGTCTCGCCTTTCGTGATGGTCGTCGTGCTTCAGGCGGCGATTGCGGGATTCAGCCTCGAGGTGATGTCATCGGTCCGCGCCTATGTCGCGGGCGAAGCGCTGTGGTCGCGCTCGCAGAAGAACGCCGTTTATTTCCTCAATAGCTATTTGCATTCGGGCGAACCGAGCCAGTTCGCGCAATACCAGGCCTCGCTCGCCGTTCCGATCGGCGACGAGTTCGCACGCTGGGCGCTCGAGCGAGATCCCGTCGACGTCGAAGCCGCCCGCATCGGCTTCCTGCAAGGCGGCAACCATCCCGATGACGTTCCGGGATTGATCTGGCTGTTTCGCTATTTCAACCGCGTCAGCTTCCTCCAGGAAGCGATCCGCGAGTGGGCGGCCACCGATCCGATGCTGCTGGAGCTGAGCGTGTTCGGCGAGGTCATCCGGTCCGAGCTGGAGAAGGGCCCTGTTCAGGACAGCGGCCGCCTGCGATTCCTGTCGTCGCGGCTCTCTGAGCTCAACACCCAGTTCACGGTGCATGCCAACCGCTTCTCCACCGTCCTCGGCGAAGGCTCCCGCGCGATCAAATTGACGCTGACCAGCATCAACATCCTCACCGCCGTGACGCTGATCCTGCTGCTGATCTGGCACACGCGGCGATTGGTGCTGCAACGAAAGGCGTTCGAGGATGCCCTGCATGCCGAGAAGGAGCGCCTGGCCTGGCAGGCGTCGCACGACTGGCTGACGGGCCTTGCCAACCGCCGCGCCTTCGAGACGCGCCTGCAAGGCGAGCTCGACAATATCGCGGCAGGCTCGCTGGGCCTGATCCTGCTCGACCTCGACCAGTTCAAGAACGTCAACGACAGCTGCGGCCATCTTGCGGGCGACCGCCTGCTCTGCCAGGTCTCGCGCCTCCTGCAACAGGACCGGCGCCCGCATGATCTGGTGGCCCGGCTCGGCGGCGACGAATTCGGCCTGATCCTGCCGCGGTGCTCGCCGTTCGACGCAACGGACATCGCCGAACGGCTGCGACGAGCGCTCGAGCTGTTCAGCTTCGCCTGGGACGATCGCTGCTTTGCAGTGACCGCCAGCATCGGCATCACCTGCATCACCGACCGCGACACCACGCTCGAGGACGCGATGCGGCGCGCGGATGCCGCCTGCTATCGCGCCAAGGAAAAGGGACGCAATCGGGTTCAGGTCGACGGTGTGCGGGCCGACGTCGTCCTCGTTGCAGCACGGCCACGCGAAGCGGCCCGCGCTTGAGGCCGCCCGCCCTATCGGCGCAAAGGCAGAATCCCGAGGCCCGCAAGGTGCGCGTCGAGGAACTGCTCCACCTGCTGGCGCAGCAACTGGGGCGGCACGGCCACCATGCGCTCCTCGAGACCGAGCGAGATGATGCCGTGCACCGCGGAGAACAGGGTGCGCGACAACAGCGCGATCTTCACGTCATCCGCATCCGGCAGCAGCCGCACCAGCGGCGGGTGCATCAGCGCGAAGGCGTCCATCACCATCTGAAGGATGTCGTCCGGATAGGGGCGATCGTCCTCCATCCGATGCTCGAACAGCGAACGCAGCAAATTGGCGTGCTCCGCAAAGAATTCGAGATAGGCCTCGGCAAGCCCGTAGAGCTGGCCGACCGGATCCTCGGCCGGAACCCCCGAAAGCCGCGATGTGAGCGCCTGAACGGTCTCCCGATTGACGGTCAGGATCACCCCGTCGAAGTCGCCGAACTCGTTATAGACGCTGCCGACCGAGCAGCCGGCGGCTTCGGCGACGTCACGAACCTTCAATGATCTCAAACCCTTAGAAGAAATTATGGTGCGGGCGATCTCCAGGATCAGGAGCCGTCGCCGAATTTTTTTCTGGTCGCGCAGCGATTCTTCTTGAACATTGTTCATTTTCAAGCTACTCATGTGAACATTGTTCAAATTAACCCGGAGACCTGCAAAATGCAAACCCTCGCTGTTGATATTGCCACCACCTTCGTCGACGACGCCGCAGCCCTCGTGACCGGGCTCGGCCGGGCCATCCTCAAGCGCGCGATGGCGCCGATCGATCGCATCGCCAATGCCTGCGACATTGCCGGCGTGCTCGCTGAGCGTCGCGCGACCTTCCGGATGTGGCGCGCCAACCGTGGCCGCACCCGTCGCGAAGGCCGCAGGTTCAGCCTGCTTGGTCGCTTCTCCCCCTTTCGCCACCTCGCTCACCTCACCTGAGGCACCCGCCGCGAAGCGGTTCGAATGCAAGAAAAGGCCGCAATGAAGGACTTACCATTTTCCGACATTCGCGGCCGATGTCGCGGGCCTTACCGGTGCGGTTCAGTTTTTGCTCACGGCCCGTCGCATATCCGGGTCAGCGCGGCCCTTCCGTCCAAAGCCGACGCGGCCGCAACCGGAAATTTGCGAACCTAACGAGACCATTTGGAGACCAACAGGATCGGAGGGATCGAGGGGACAGAGCAGGCCGACGACCATCGTCACTCTGCAATCGTTCGTCCCATTCCCTTCCGGTCGTGACGCTTTCACCGCCCACGAAGCAACCTCAGGCTGCCTTTCCAAAACAGGACTAGTCATGATCAGGGAATTGATGTCGTCACGCCGCTTCGCGCCGCTGTTCTGGGCGCAGTTCTTCTCGGCGCTCAATGACAACGTGCTCAAGAACGCACTCGTCATCATCCTGCTTTACAGTGCCGCGACCGGCCACGGCGACGCGCTGGTGACGGTGGCAGGCGCCGTCTTCATCTTCCCCTATTTCATCCTGTCCGGGCTCGGCGGACAGCTCGCCGACAAATACGTCAAATCCGTCGTCGCAAGGCGACTCAAATTCACCGAGATCTTCGCCGCGGGCTTTGCCGCCGCCGGCTTCTTCCTGCACTCGGTGCCGCTGCTGTTCGCAGCGCTCGCGCTGTTCGGCATCATCGCCGCCCTGTTCGGCCCCGTGAAATATTCCATGCTGCCGGACCAGCTCGAGCTCGGCGAGCTCGCGACCGGCAATGCGCTGGTCGAAGGCGCGACCTTCATGGCCATCCTGCTCGGCACCGTCGCCGGCGGCCAGTTCGTGGCCGGCTCCGCCCATATGGGCTGGGTCGCATCCGCCGTGGTGGTGCTGGCTCTGCTGTCCTGGGCTTTCGCTTCCCGCATTCCGCAGACCACGCCCTCCGCGCCCGATCTGCCCGTCGATGCCAATCCCTGGACCTCAACGCTCGGCTTACTGAAGACGCTGCACGCCGACCACCGTCTGTGGGACGGGACCGTGATCGTCTCCTGGTTCTGGCTGGTCGGCGCCATCGTGCTGTCGCTGCTGCCGGCGCTGGTCAAGGAGGTCGTCGGCGGCACCGAAGGCGTGGTGACGCTGTGTCTTGCGATCTTCGCGATCGGCATCGCCATCGGCTCGCTGTTCGCGGCGCAACTGAGCCACGTTCGCCCGAACCTCGCCCTGGTGCCGATCGGCGCCATCATCATGGGGTTTGCCGGCCTCGATCTCGCCTGGGCCATCGGCGTGACCACCAAGGGTCACGACATCACCGCGCTCGACTTCGCAACCTCGTTCGCGGGCCTGCGCATGCTGATCGACTTCGTCGCCTTCGCATTCGGCGGCGGCCTGTTCGTCGTCCCCTCCTTCGCCGCAGTCCAGGCCTGGTCGGTCCCCTCCGAGCGCGCCCGCATCATCGCGGCCGGCAATGTGCTACAGGCCGCCTTCATGGTGGTCGGCTCGCTGTTCGTCGCGCTGCTGCAGGCCGCAGGCCTCCATGTCGGCTGGATCTTCTTCGGCCTTGGCGTCGCCAGCTTCGGCGCGGTGTGGTTCGTGCTGACGAAATGGGGCAAGGAAGGCGTGCGCGATTTCGGCGGGTTGCTGTTCCGCGCACTGTTCCGCACCGAGATCCGCGGCCTCGAGAACCTGCCGCCATCCGGCACGCGCATGCTGATCGCGCCGAACCATGTCAGCCTGATCGACGGCCCGCTGCTGCACGCCGTGCTGCCGATCGACGCGAGTTTCGCGGTCGATACCGGCATCGCCAAGGCCTGGTGGGCCAAGCCGTTCCTGCGGGTGGTGAAGCATTACACCATGGACCCCACCAAGCCGCTGGCCGCGCGCGACCTGATCAAGCTGGTTGCCGCCGGCGAGCCGGTGGTCATCTTCCCGGAAGGACGCATCACCGTCTCCGGCTCGCTGATGAAGGTTTATGATGGCACCGCGATGATCGCCGACAAGGCCGACGCCGTGGTCGTGCCGGTTCGCATCGAAGGCGCGCAGCGCTCGCATCTCAGCTATCTCAACAGCAGCCAGATCAAGCGCTCGTGGTTTCCGCGGGTGACGGTCACGATCCTGCCGCCGGTCAAGCTGCCGGTCGACCCGGCGCTGAAGGGCAAGGCGCGCCGCAATGCCGCCGGCGCCGCACTCCAGGACGTGATGATCGACGCTCTGGTCAAGAACGCCATGCTCGATCACTCGCTGTTCGAAGCGCTCGGACACGCCTATCGCGACCGCGACACCGGCAAGGTCATCGTCGAGGACGCGCTCGGCACCAAGCTGACCTATCGCAAGCTGATCCTGGGCGCGCAGGTCCTGAGCCGGAAGCTGGAAGACGGCACCGCCGTCGGCGAGAATGTCGGCGTGCTGCTGCCGAACTCCGCGGGCGTCGCCGTCGTCTTCATGGCCCTGCAGAACATCGGCCGCGTGCCGGCGATGCTCAACTTCTCGGCCGGTCCGGTCAACGTCCTCGCCGCCATGAAGGCCGCGCAGGTCAAGACCGTACTGACTTCGAAAGCCTTCATCGAGAAGGGCAAGCTCGACAAGCTGATGGCCGCAATCTCCGCGGAGGCGCGCGTGGTCTATCTCGAGGACGTCCGCGCCTCGATCGGTGTGGCCGACAAGATCAAGGGCCTGCTCGCAGGTACAGCGCCGCGGGTCACCCGCCAGGCCAACGATCCTGCCGTCGTTCTGTTCACGTCGGGCTCGGAAGGCACGCCCAAAGGCGTGGTGCTGTCCCACCGCAACATCCTCGCCAACGCGGCGCAGGCGCTGGCGCGGGTCGATGCCAACGCCAATGACAAGGTGTTCAACGTGCTGCCGGTGTTCCACTCCTTCGGGCTGACAGGCGGGATGATGATGCCGCTGCTCGCGGGCATTCCGATCTACATGTACCCGTCCCCGCTGCACTATAGGATCGTGCCCGAGCTGATCTACCAGACCGGCGCCACCATCCTGTTCGGCACCGACACGTTCCTCACCGGCTACGCGCGCTCGGCGCATGCTTACGACTTCCGCACCCTGCGTCTCGTGATCGCCGGCGCCGAGGCGGTCAAGGACCGCACCCGGCAGGTGTTCATGGAGCGCTACGGCATCCGCATCCTCGAGGGCTATGGCGTCACCGAGACGGCGCCGGTACTGGCGATGAACACGCCGATGGCCAACCGCCCCGGCACCGTCGGCCGCCTGTCGCCGCTGATGGAAAGCCGCCTCGATCCGGTCCCCGGCATCGAGGACGGCGGCCGCCTCTCCGTGCGCGGACCGAACGTGATGCTCGGTTACCTCAGGGCCGAAAATCCCGGCGTGCTCGAAGTGCTCGCGGAAGGCTGGCACGACACCGGCGACATCGTCGCAATCGACCCGGCCGGCTTCATCACCATCAAGGGCCGCGCCAAGCGCTTTGCCAAGATCGCAGGCGAGATGGTCTCGCTGTCCGCGGTCGAAAGCATCGCGGCGACGCTGTGGCCGCAGGCCGGCTCGGTCGCCGTGTCGATCCCCGACCAGCGCAAGGGCGAGCGCATCGTGCTGCTGACGACGGAGAAGACCGCCGAGCGCAGCGCGATGCAGGGCCAGGCCAAGGCGATCGGCGCGTCCGAGCTGACCGTGCCCGCCGCGATCATGTTGGTCGACAAGGTGCCGCTGCTCGGCACCGGCAAGACCGACTATGTCACGGCAACGACGATGGCCCGCGAGCAGGCGTCCTCGCCGGAGCGCGAGGTGGCGTAAACGAGATGCAGGAGGCGCCTGAGCCAGGCGACGCGCGATGCCCCGGAGTGGTTCTGCTTCACGGCATCGCGCGGACCTCGGCGTCCCTGACGAAGCTGGAGCGGGCGCTCCGGGCCAGCGGGTTCACGACGCTCAACGTCGACTATTCCAGCCGCAGCAAGCCGATCGCGGCGATCGCAGACGACATTCATCCGGCGATCGCCCGTTTCGCCGAACGTGACGCGCCGCTGCATTTCGTCGCGCATTCGATGGGCGGCCTCGTCGCGCGCGCCTACATCGCACGACACCGCCCGGCCCGGCTTGCCCGCGTCGTGATGCTGGGCACGCCGAACAGCGGCAGCGAGGTCGCTGATCTCCTGCAGGGATTTCTGCCCTACCGCGCATTCTACGGGCCAGCCGGCCTCGAGCTCACCACCACGCCCGCGACCGCGCCGAATGCCTTCCCCGCCATCGGCTATCCGGTCGGTGTGATCGCCGGAAACCGCTTCATCGATCCTGTCGCCGGTCTCTTCGTTCTGCCGAAGCCCAATGACGGACGGGTGTCGGTGCAGAGCACGATGCTTGCCGGCATGACCGACCATGTCGTCGTGAAGGCGTCCCACACCGGGCTGCCGCGTCACGCCGCCGCGATCGCGCAGACGATCGCTTTTCTGCGCAACGGCCATTTTCGGCCGAGGTAACGGGTCACGGCGCCGTCCGCCGTTCCTGTGCATAGCGAACCAGCGCCGCGAAGCGATAGATGCCGTGCACGAACTTGCCGTAGGGCATGGTGATGAACAGCGCAAACACGGCGCCGAGATGCAGCGCCAACAACGGCCCCATGGCCGCGGTCTCGCGCAGGAGCAGAAGCAGCATGCCGGTGAGACCGGTCAGGAACAGCATGGCGATGAAGCCGACATCCATGCCGTAGCTGTTCTCGTCCAGCAGTTCCGGCGCCCTGCGCAATTTCGCGACGTACAGGCCGATCGGCCCGACGATGAGGCCGATGCCGCCGAGCGCGCCGAGCACGACGGGCAGATCCCACCACGGATACGGCGCCTCGCGTCCGAGGAGATAGTGATACAGCGTGGCGACGGACGTCGCGGCAAAGCACAGCAGGAAGCCGTAGAACGTCAGGTGATGATAGAGCTTGCGCCGGTCGGTCGGCTTGTCGTCCTCGTTGTAGCAGCCAACGCCGCCACCATGGAGATAGCGCAGCTCGCCGGCATCGCGGATCGCCTGGAAAATCGAGCCGCCGTCCGCTCTGCCGCCGATCGGCGTGCCGATATCGCGCCAGAAGGCACGCACGCTCATGACAAGTGCAAGGATGGCATAGAGGAATGCAGCGCTGAACAACGCAGCCATCGCGTTGTGCGGCATCAGTTTGTAGAACGCCCCAGGCCCGGTATGGACACCGAACAGCACGCTGCGATCGTTCAGCGCAGCAAAGCCGAAGATAAAGGCGGCCATGCTGAGCGCAGCGACGATGCTGATCACGAGACCATTGCGCGCGAAGGCGCCGGACAACGCCCGCGGCCAGGCGTAGGCCGCATAAGACTCCGCGCGCGCGACCGCGAGCGTCTTCGGGACGTTGACGTCGAATTCGTGCGGCGGCGAGAACTGGCAATCGACGTAGCAGGCGCCACAGGAATGGCAGAGGTTGGCGAGATAATTGAGATCGCCGTCGGAGAAGGCGCGGCGCATCTCCATGGCGGGAAATACCGCGCAAAGACCCTCGCAGTAGCGGCAGGAATTGCAGACCGTCATCAGGCGGTCGGCTTCGTCCAGAATTTGGGTTCCGTGCATGGCTCTACTTCGTCAGGCCTTTGCCCTCGAGCCATTTCTGGATCAGGGCCGCGACCTCGAGGTTGTTCTTGTCCATCATCACCATATGCGAATTGCCCTTGATGCCAGCCTGTGGGAGGTCGACGATGTCGACGTTGCCCCCGGCCGCCTTGATGGCGTCCGCAAAGGCGATGCCGTTGGCGCGGATCTTGGGCCAGCGCGAATCGCGCTCGATATAGTCGCCGTAGATGATGAGGGTCGGAATGTTCTTCAGCACATCCGCCCTCGCGGGATCACCGATGCCGGCCGGCTCGATCGCAATCAGCGCCTTGACCTTGTCAGGCCGGGCTTGCGCGACCTTGAAGCCGAAGCTGCCGGCCTGGCTGTGGAACAGGATCACCGAGGGGCCGACGCGATCGAGCTCGGCGATATAGGCGGCGATGGTCGCATCATCAGTTGTGGTCCAGCGCGGTACGTTCTGCTTGACGAAATTCTGGTAGCCCTCGACCGGAAACTGGTTGCCCGGCAGCACCTTTCGCTTGGCGGGATCGGGATCGTAGGAGTTTGGCCCATCACCGATGCGGAAACGCTCGAACGGATTGGCCGTGGTGAGGAAGACAGGCTCGCTCTTGAAGATATCAGGATATTGCGCCCAGCCTGCGCGCCCGCGCTCCACCGCGTCGGAATTGTAGACCGCCCATCCCTTGCGCAGAAAATAATTCAGCCAGCCTTCGCGTCCGTCAGGCGTGGTTTCGTAGGTGACGCCGGTCAGTCCGCCGCCGTGCCACATCAGCAGCGGATAAGCCCCCTTCTCGTTGGCCGGCAGGAAATACTGCACGTACATCTGCTCGACCTGATACGTGCCATTGGGATCGACGTTGGCCGGCACGCCGCCAGGCGCGAACACGACCTCCTTCACCGGCTTGCCGGAGATTTCGACAAGACGCCCGCCGACATGGAACGACCCCATGTCGCGCAGGGTGATCGGCTCGGCGGCGCGGGCGTGGCCGACGATCAGCAGCGCCGTGATCGAGGCAATGACAATACGCGACATGGTTTCTCCCATCACCTTTCTTCTTGGTCCCTAGTTCTTCGCATGGCGTGCCGCTTCCCGCCCTGCGATCCGCCCGAACACGCTGCCGATGGTCATGCCAATGCCCGCCGCATAACCCTTGCCGAGCACGTTGCCGGCCATGATCTCGCCGGCCGCGAACATGTTGCCTGATGGCTTGCCGTCAGCCATCAGCATCCGCGCTTCCTTGGTCACGCGCGTGCCGAGATAGGTGAAGGTGATGCCGGGCCGCACCGGATAGGCGAGATAGGGCGGCGTCTCGATCCGCCGCGCCCAATGCGTCTTCTGCGGCGTGATGCCCTCCGTGCGGCAGTCGTCCAGGATGGTGTGGTCGAACGTGCCGGGCCTCACCGCGGCGTTGAACTCGGTGATGGTCTTTTCCAGCGCGGCCGGATCGAGCTCGAGCTTGCTGGCAAGCTCCGCGACCGTCTGCCCGGCGATCGGCGGGAACAGCGTCGGCATGAACGAGGTAACGACGGTGGAATCGAAGATGATATAGGCAATCTGATCGGGCTGCGCCGCGACCAGCCGGCCCCAGATCGCATAGCGCTTCGGCCAGATGTCCTCGCCCTCGTCATAGAAGCGCTGGGCGTGCTTGTTGACGACGATGCCGAACACGACCGAGTCATGACGCGTGATGATGCCGCCGTCGAATTTCGGCGCGCGGGCGTCGATCGCCACCGCGTGGCACTGGGTGGGATCGCCGACCTCCTGCACGCCCTTGTCGAGCAGCATTTTCAGGATCGAGCCGCGGTTATAGGGCGTGCCGCGGATCAGGAAGTTGTCAGCCGCCTCGCCCCAATACTGCTTCAGCCATTCGATGTTGGCCTCGAACCCGCCGGCCGCGGCGACCAGCGACGTCGCGCGGATCTCGGTCTCGCCCTTGATCGGCCGCTTGAGGCGGGCGGCCAGGAACATGCCGTCCTCGATCACCAGGTCCGTGACCTCGGCATCGTATTCGACATCGACGCCGAGCCGCTCGGCGGTGAGGTAGAGCGCATTCAGCATCGCGCGGCCGCCGCCGAGAAAGAAGGAGTTGGTGCGGCCGAGGCTCAGCGTGCCGCCGAGCGAGGGCTGCCAGCGCACGCCCTGCTCCACGATCCAGTTCAGGATGTCCTTGGACTCCCGGATCATGTGGCGCGCAAGTTCCTCGTCAGTCTGCCCGCCGGTGACCAGCAGCAGATCCTTCCAGAATTCCTCCTCGGTGTAGGGGCCGGTGAGGATTTCGGTGGCAGCGTCATGGGCGCAGCGCATGTTGCGGGTGTGGCGGGTGTTGCCGCCGCGATAGAATTTTGGCGCGCCTTCAAGCACGAGCACCGAGGCGCCGCCACGACGCGCCGCGATCGCCGCACACAGCGCCGCGTTGCCGCCTCCGATCACCAGCACGTCGTATTTGCTGCTCATGCCGTCTGCCCGATGCGACGAAGTTGGAGACATTCTGCCCGCCGGCGGCCTCGGTCAACCGGTCTGCCATTGCGTACTTTTGTATACAAAGATATACAGAAGCTGCGCAAGCCGCATCTCTGCATGGGCAGGATGCGCTTTTTGCTTCGAGGATGCATGTCGAGACGCCCGGCAAAGGCAGGATCGATCGCGCGCGGCGCGGGCGTCGCGCTGGGCGAAGCGGTGTTCCGCTCACTCTGCGAGGCGCTCCAGGCCGGCAGCTACCGCGCGGGCGATCGCCTGCGCGAGGAGGAAGTGGCGCAGCGGCTGAAGGTCAGTCGCACGCCGGTTCGCGAAGCGCTGGGCCGCCTCGCGGCGCGCGGCTTCGTCGAGCCCGCCGGCGGCCGCGGCCTGATCGTCCGCAACCTCGATATCTCCGAGGTGCTCGAGCTCTACGCCATGCGCGAGATCATGGAAGGCGCCGCCGCGCGCCTCGCCGCCGAGCACGCCTCGGCGACCGAAATCGACGCGCTCCGGGACATCGAGCAGACCTTCGTCGAGGCGTCCGCGACCGACGCGATCGAGATGGCGCGGCTCAACCGCGCCTTCCACGAGGCGATCTGCCGCGCCGCGCGCAACCGCTATCTCGACAACGCCTCCCGCGAACTGCAGGACTGGATCGCCCTGCTCGGCCCGACCACCTTCACGGTGACGGGACGCCCCACGACCAGCCACGGCGAGCACCAGGCCATCATCGACGCCATCGCCGCACGCGACGGCGACAGGGCCGAACAGCTGGCGCGCGCACACATCCGCGAGGCGCTGCGCTGCCGGCTCAAATTGTTGCAGAAGCAGTAGAGCGCTGCGCTCACGCCAGCACATCCGCGGCGACCGCCTTCGAGACATCCCGGACGTCGGCGGGCTTGAGCCGCACCTGCAAGCCGCGCTGGCCGCCATTGAGATAGACGTAGTCATGCGCGAGCGCGCTCTGCTCGATCACCGTGCGCACGGGCTTGCGCTGCCCGAACGGGCTGATGCCGCCGACCTTGAAGCCAGTGACGCGCTCCGCCTCCAGCGGCTTCATCATCTGCGCCGACTTTCCGCTCACGGCGGCGGCGAGCTTCTTCATCGAGACCTCCTGGTCGGACGGAACGATCACGCAGACCGGCTTGCCGTCGACGAGCGCCATCAGCGTCTTCAACACGCGCGCCGGATTCTCACCGAGGGCCGACGCCGCCTGGAGCCCGATGCTCTCCGCATCGGGATCATAGTCGTAAGCGTGGACGGTGAAGGCTACATCGGCGGCCGCGAGCGCGCGTGTGGCGGGAGTGACTTTGGACATGGGTCACATTTACCACCGTCATTGCTGGGAGCGAAGCGACGAGTACGGCGCAAACTCTCCCCGGGTCGTCCTGGCGAAAGCCAGGACCCATTACCCCAGGGAGCGGTTTGGCGAAGACTTGTCGTTGGGTATTGCCACCGTCCGCGCTCGATAGATTCCGCGGTATGGGTCCTGGCTTTCGCCAGGACGACATCGGAGTGTTTGGCGGATATCGCGCCGCCCAACGAGCGCCGCCCTTACTCCGCAGCGTCGCGCATCTCCACGCGTTCGGCTCTGGCCGCGCAGAACTTGAATTCCGGGATCTTGCCGAACGGATCGAGCGCCGGGTTGGTCAGGAGGTTCGCCGCCGCCTCCGCGTAGCAGAATGGCATGAACACCATGTTCTCCGGAACGTCGCGGTCGGAGCGGACCTTGACCTCGACGGCGCCGCGGCGGGTCTCCAGGCGAATGAAATCGCCAGGCGCGAGCTGCTTCTTGTGCATGTCCTTCGGGCTCATGAAGGCGACCGCCTCCGGCTCGATCTGGTCGAGCACCTGGGCGCGGCGGGTCATCGAGCCGGTGTGCCAATGCTCCAGCACACGGCCGGTCGAGAGCACCATCGGATATTCGGCGTCGGGCAATTCATCCGGCGGGATGACCTTCGCCGGCACGATCTTGCCGCGGCCGCTCGCGGTCGGGAAGCCCGTGGTGAAGATGATTTCGTTGCCCGGCTTGTTCGGATCGTCCGCCGGATAGGTGACGGCACCTTCGCGCACCAGCCGTTCCCAGCTGATGTTCTTGAGCGACGGCATGAGCTCTGCCATCTCGGTGTAGACATCGCCGGCGCCGGCATAATTCCACGGCAGGCCCATGCGCTTGCCGATCTCCTGGATGATCCAGAGATCCTGCCGCGCATCGCCCGGCGGCTTGATCACCTGTCGCGCGAGCTGCACGCGGCGGTCGGTGTTGGTGAAGGAGCCCTCCTTCTCGGCGAAGGCCGAGGCCGGCAGGATGACGTCGGCGTGGAACGCGGTCTCGGTGACGAAGAGATCCTGCACCACGAGATGGTCGAGCATGGCGAGCGCGTGGCGTGCGTGCTGGAGATCGGGGTCCGACATCGCGGGGTTTTCGCCCTCGATATACATGCCCTTGATCTCGCCGGCATGGATCGCGTTCATGATCTCGACCACCGTGAGGCCGCGCACGGGATCGAGATCCTGCTGCCACAGCTTCTCGAAGGCCCCGCGCAAGTCGTCGCGGCCGACCGGCTGGTAATCCGGCAGGAACATCGGGATCAGGCCGGCATCGGAGGCGCCCTGCACGTTGTTCTGGCCGCGCAGCGGATGCAGGCCGGTGCCGGGGCGGCCGACCTGGCCGGTGATCAGCGCGAGCGCGATCAGGCAGCGCGCATTGTCGGTGCCGTGGACGTGCTGGCTGATGCCCATGCCCCAGAAGATGATCGACGATTTTGCCCGCGCATAGGTGCGTGCAACCTCGCGCAGCGTTTGCGCCGGGACGCCGCAGATCGCCTCCATCTTCTCCGGCGTGAATTCCTTGATCTTCTCCTTGAGGTCCTCAAAACCCTCGGTGTAGCCGGCGATGTACTGGTCGTCGGTCAGGCCTTCAGTGATGATCGTGTTGATCATCGCGTTCAGCATGGCGACGTCGGAGCCGGGCTTGAACTGCAGATGCTTGGTCGCATGGCGCGACAGCGTCTGCCGGCGCGGGTCCATCACGAACAGCTTGGCGCCGTTCTGCTTGACCGCGTTCTTGATGAAGGTCGCGGCGACCGGATGGTTCACGGTCGGGTTGGCGCCGATCACGATGATGACCTCGGCGTCCATCGCCGCGGAGAACGGCGCCGACACGGCGCCCGAGCTGAGACCTTCGAACAGCGCCGCCACCGACGAGGCGTGGCACAGCCGGGTGCAGTGGTCGACATTGTTGGAGCCGAAACCGGTGCGCACCAGCTTCTGGAACAGATAGGCCTCTTCGTTCGAGCCCTTGGCCGAGCCGAAGCCGGCGAGCGCCTTCGCGCCGTTCGTGTCGCGGATCTTGACGAGCCCCTTGGCGGCGATGTCGAGCGCCTCTTCCCAGCTCGCTTCGCGGAAATGGGTGAAGGGATTGGCCGGATCGACCTGGTCGTTGGCATCCTTCTTCGCATTAGGCAGCCGCACCAGCGGCTTGGTCAGGCGGTGCGGATGGTGGATGTAGTCGAAGCCGAAGCGGCCCTTCACACAGAGACGGTTGTGATTGGCGGGGCCATCACGGCCCTCGGCATAGATCACCTTCTCGTCCTTGACCTCGTAGGTGACCTGACAGCCGACGCCGCAGAACGGGCAGAGCGAATCCACCTTCTTGTCCGCATAAGTCACGCGGGTCTGGTTCTCGTCGAGCATCACGGCCGGCATCAACGCGCCGGTTGGGCAGGCCTGCACGCATTCGCCGCAGGCAACGCAGGTGGACTCGCCCATGGGATCGTCGAAGTCGAACACGATCTTCGAGCCATGGCTGCGGTAGGCCATGCCGATGACGTCGTTGACCTGGACCTCGCGGCAGGCGCGCACGCACAGGCCGCACTGGATGCAGGCATCGAGATTGACGCGCATCGCCGGATGGCTCGCGTCGGTCGCCCAGCGCTCGGCGGCGGGAAAGCGGCTCTCGGTGACGCCGGTGGTCTCGGCCCAGTGCCAGAACTTCGAGTCCGGATCGTGCGAGGTTTCGCGCGCCGGCTGGTCGGCGACGAGCAGCTCCATCACCATCTTCTGCGCGGAAACCGCACGCGCGGACTCGGTCTTCACCTTCATGCCGACCGACGGCGTGCGCTTGCACGAGGCAGCCAGCACGCGCTCGCCCTCGATCTCGACCATGCAGGCGCGGCAATTGCCGTCGGGACGATAGTCGGGCGCCGGCGAGTAGCAGAGATGCGGGATCTCGCGGCCCTGGCGTTTTGCGACTTGCCAGATGGTCTCGCCGGGACTGGCCTCGACCTGCTTACCGTCGAGCTCGAACGTAATCTTCGTCATTCGGCCGCTTCCTTGAACTCGTCAGGGAAATATTTGATCACGGTGGTAAGCGGATTCGATGCCGCCTGTCCGAGCCCGCAGATCGAGGCATCGCGCATCGCCTGGCTCAATTCTTCCAGCAACGCGCGGTTCCAGACCGGCTTCTGCATCAGCAGCGCCGCCTTCTGGGTTCCAACGCGGCACGGCGTGCACTGGCCGCAGCTCTCGTCCTCGAAGAATTTCATCAGGTTCAGGGCCGCTGCTCGCACGCTGTCCTTCTGCGACAGGATCACGATCGCGGCCGAGCCGATGAAGCAGCCGTATTTCTCCAGCGTGCCGAAATCGAGCGGGATGTCGTCCATCGACGCCGGCAGGATGCCGCCGGACGCGCCGCCCGGCAGGTAGGCGTAGAAGGTGTGGCCGTCGGCCATGCCGCCGCAATATTCGTCGATCAGCTCGCGCACGGTGATGCCTGATGGCGCGAGCTTCATGCCGGGATTCTTCACGCGGCCGGAGACCGAGAAGCTACGCAGGCCATGACGTTCGTGGCGGCCGTGGCCCTTCCACCAGTCGGCGCCCTTCTCGACGATGTCGCGCACCCACCACAGCGTCTCGACGTTGTTGATCAGCGTCGGCAGGCCGAACAGGCCGACCTGGAACGGATAAGGCGGCTTGTGCCGGGGCAGGCCGCGCTTGCCCTCGATGCTCTCGAGCAGCGAAGATTCCTCGCCGCAGATATAGGCGCCGGCGCCGCGGCGCATATGCAGCGTCGGGCCGCCCGGCGACAGCTTTGCGATCTCGCGCTCCAGGATCTCGCGTGCGGCCGGATATTCGTCGCGGATGTAGATGTAGACGTCGGACGCCTCAACGATATGCGCACCGATCAGGGTGCCCTCGAGGAAGCGGTGCGGGTCGTTGTTGAGGTAGACGCGGTCCTTGAAGGTGCCCGGCTCGCCCTCGTCGCCGTTGACCGCCATCAGCCGCGGGCCGGGCTCGCCAAGCACCGCGCGCCATTTGCGTCCCGTCGGGAAGCCCGCGCCGCCGAGACCACGCAGGCTGGAATCCTCGAGAAGCCTGAGGATATCGTCCTTGCTGACCGCCCCGGAGCGCAGCCGCTCCAGCAGCTTGTATCCGCCGTCCTTCACATAGGCGTCGTAGTCGACATAAGCAGGAATGTGCGCGTGAACGTCGCCGCGCGCTGCCGTGGCCAGCACCTCGGCGGCCGTAGCCTGATGCACGAAATGATGGCCGACTTCCGCGACCGGGGCCGCGTCGCACAATCCGACACAGGGGGCGCGTACGACGCGAATGCCGGGACCGGCGCTGCGCTGGAGATCCTGCAACAGCTGCCCACCGCCGAGCATCTCACAGGTCAACGAATCGCAGACGCGGATCGTCAGCGGCGCGATATCAGGCTCACCTTCCTTCACGATGTCGAAATGCGCGTAGAAGGTCGCGGTCTCGAACACCTCGGCGAAGGCGAGCTTCATCTCGTCGGCGAGGGCCGCAAGATGCGCCGCCGAGATCTGGTGATATTTGTCCTGGATCAGGTGGAGATATTCGATCAGGAGGTCGCGCCGCCGCGGGCGATCGCCGAGCAGCTGCTCGATCTCGTGTGCGGCGGTGGGATCGACCTGCCGCCCCTTGGGCGTGGCCTTGGCTCGCTTCCGCCCCTCGCCCGGATGTTCGAACGAGCGGACCTCGTGCACGTCATGGCTCATCGATGAGTCTCGTAAACCTTCTTTAAAACACGTCCAAGTCTAGCCGTTGGCATACCAGATGCCAAGAGAATTCATCCATTCCGATAAGCATTTAAGGGGCACGGGGCCAACAAGCCCCACGCCCCTTGCCTCGAACTGTTGGTGGAACCCGACCTCAGGTCTTGTTCATGCACTCCTCGATGTAGAACCAGCGATCGTCGCCGGCGAGGCCCTTGGACTTCACGTCGGCGCGGCAGGCCTTGAGCTTCGGCTTGTTGGCGGACCACTTCGCCTTCATGTCCTTCAGCTTCTGCATGGTGGGCTTGATCTTGCCCGGCTTGGCCTCCGTCGTCGCGGCCGGTGCCGTGGTGGCAGGCGCCGCCGCGGTTTGCGCGGACGCTGCATGAAGGCCGGCGACCAGCAACACGGCCGCAAGGCAAATTCGGGTGCGAAGCATTTAAATCCCCTAAGTACCAGTCTTGATGATGTCTGAAAGGCGAACGCCGCGGGACACCGATGATGAGCATCCCGCGGCTGTCTTGATGGCGATCAGAATATCTTGACCGCGCTCTCCAGCGTCTTCCACACACCCCAGAGCAGGGGAATGCCGACGAAGGCCCAGAACAGCGCCGCCTTGGCGTCAAGCCCGCCAAACCCGATGCCGTAGGAGCCGTGCGGCCCGGCTGCGGCGGCGCTGGCGCTCGCCGCCTGCAACTTGGCGACATCGGCCTCCTTCATGTGCCACTTCGGATCGACCGGCTTGATCAGGTAGTTGCAGATCAGGCCCGCGATCAGCATCGCGCACAGGATGTACATGGTGGTGTTGTAGAGCTGATCGCGCGGCACGCCCGCCGCGAGCTGGAACTCGCGGATGTAGTTGACCACGACGGGGCCGATGATGCCCGCGGTGGACCATGCCGTCAGCAGCCGGCCGTGGATGGCGCCCACGAACTGCGTGCCGAACATGTCGGCGAGATAGGCCGGCACGGTCGCAAAGCCCCCGCCATACATCGACAGGATGATGCCGAAGCCGAGCACGAAGAGCAGCTTCGAGCCCATCGCCGCAAAGGTCGGCGCCAGTGCATAGAGCACGATGCCGAGGATGAAGAAGGTGTAGTAGGTGTTCTTGCGTCCGATCTTGTCCGACAGCGATGCCCAGAAGAAGCGGCCGCCGATGTTGAACAGCGACAGCAATCCGGCGAAGCCCGCGGCGATCGCGGCGATCTGCGCCTTCTGCCCGGCATCGAGCGCGTTGAAGCCGACGTCCGGCAGGCCGATCAGCTTGCCGGCGAAGATCTCCTGCAGCATGGGCGAGGCCATGCCGATCACGCCGATACCCGCCGACACGTTCAGGCAGAGCACCCACCAGATCAGCCAGAACTGCGGCGTCTTGTGTGCGTCATTGAGATGAACGTTGTTCTTCGAGATCATCGCGTTGGCCTTGGACGGCGGGGTCCAGCCTTCGGGCTGCCAGCCGGGCGGCGGCAAGCGATAACGGAACGCGCCGATCATCATGAACACGAAGTAGATGACGCCCATCGCGACGAAGGTCTCCCAGACGCCGACCGAAGTCGGGGTCTTGAAGTAGTTCATCAAGAGGTTCGCCAGCGGCGCGCCGATCATGGCGCCGCCGCCGAAGCCCATGATGGCCATGCCGGTCGCCATGCCGCGGCGGTCGGGGAACCACTTCACCAGCGTCGACACCGGTGAGATATAGCCAAGGCCGAGACCGATGCCGCCGATCACGCCCGAGCCCAGCCACATCAACCAGAGTTGGTGGGTGTAGATGCCGATCGCGCCGAGAAACAGGCCGCCGCACCAGCACAACGCGGCAACGAAGCCGGCCTTGCGCGGACCGACCCGCTCGAGCCAGCCGCCCCAGATCGCGGCCGAAACGCCGAGCAGCACGAAGAACAGCGTGTACATCCAGCCCAGGCTCGCGACTTTCCAGTCGCAGGTGGTGGAGAACAACTCCTGGAACAGCGAGATGTCGGGGCACGCCTTCGGCGCGTTCAACCCGATCGCGCGCGACAGTGGCAGCCAGAACACCGAGAAGCCGTAGGCCATGCCGATGCACAAATGGATGCACAGCGCCGCAGGCGGCACCAGCCAGCGATTGAAGCCGGCGGTCGCAATCGTCCGCTCACGATCAAGAAAGCCAGAGCCAGCGCCCGATATCGTTCCAGCGCTCTCAATAGTAGACATACAGTCCTCCCCTAAGCCGCCCTTCTGAGCAGCCTGCCGCTAAGATCCTGATCCTCAGCCATTCACGGTGCAGCCAGCTGTCCCCGCTGCCCCGCATCATCATCCGGCGCGCGCCAGGATCGGTCACGCACCTCCGAAAAGTTAACCCCTCGAGCGGGGCTCTATGCCCGATACCACGTGCAGGCTTCGTGTTTGGCCCGTTGATCCGCGTATCGCAGACAACACTCAACCTCCGCGCCCGCACGGAGAAAGTCAATTTGGGCAGAAGCCATGATCGATGTCGATAGACAAAAGGTCGGTATCAACGCGGTAACGCGTCAGGAACGCAGCGCACCATTGGTGTTGCCTATCGGACCATTTGCCTTTTCTATCAAGAACACGATGCGCGCGTCGTTGCGCTCGGTGATCTCCACCGTGTCGCCGGTCTCGCGAATCAGATTCGGAATGTCGATCACCGACAGCGGATCGGTGCAGTACACCTCGAGCTGATCGCCCGGCTGCAACGGTTTGAGCGCCTTGCGTGTCTTCAGGGCGGGCAGCGGGCATTTCAGTCCGGTGAGATCGAGCGTGGTTCTGGTCATGGGCGCAACATGGCGGGACCGATCAATGGCGTCAACGCAACCGGTCAGAGCAGATCGGCATAGGACAGGAACCCCACGCCCTGCCCTGGCTCGACACGCGTGATGTCCTCGCCGAGCTCGACGAGGCCGTCGGTCTCGACCAGCGACGACAACAGCCCGGCGCCTTCGCGCGGGAACTTGATTGCCTCCAGCGCGCCATCCTCTCCCCGCCGCAACGAGACACGAACATATTCGCGGCGGCCGATCTTCTTCTTGTAGGTGAACGCCGCGCGCACCGGGATCGGCAACAGCGGCTCCGGCAAACCACCCATCAGCGCCAGCACCGTCGGCCGCACCACATGGACGAAGGTGACGAAGCTCGCGACGGGATTGCCGGGCAGGCCGATCAGCGGCGTGCCGCCGATGATGCCCATTGCCACGGGCCGGCCGGGCTTGATCGCCATCCGCCACAGCACCAGCGAGCCGATGCTCTCGACCGCCGCCTTGACGTGGTCCTCCTCGCCGGTCGAGACGCCGCCGGTGGTGAGGATCAGGTCGTGGCTGCCTGCAACCTGCTTCAAGCCATTCGCGAGGGAAGTCCGCTCGTCACGCAGGATGCCGAGATCGCTGACCTCGCAGCCGAGCCGGCGCAGCATCGCCATCAGCATGAAGCGGTTGGAGTCGAACAGCTGCGAGGCGGCGCGCGGCTCGCCCGGCGACGCCAGCTCGTCACCGGTCGAGAACACCGCAACGCGGATGCGCCTGACGACGTCGACCCGCGTCAGGCCGAACGCCGCGGCGAGCGCGACGTGCTGCGGCAGCAAGCGCTGGCCGGCGCGCAGCGCGACGTGCCCTTGAGGGATGTCCTCGCCCGCGGGCCGGACGTTTGCGCCCGGCTTCAGCCCCGGCGGCAGCACGATCCTGGCGGCGTCATCGGTGCGGACATCCTCCTGCATGAAGACGGTCCCGGCATCCGGCGGCATCGGCGCACCCGTGAAGATGCGCGCGGTGTGGCCGGGCCTGATCGGCGCGTGAGCAAGGCCGCCGGCCTGGATGCGGCCATCGAGCGGCAGCGCCCGTTCCGCGCTGTCCGGGAGATCGGCGTCGCGCACGGCATAGCCGTCGACGGCGGAGTTGGTGAAGGGTGGCAGCGGCAGGGGCGCGGCGATGTCTCGGGCCAGCACGCGCCCGTCCGCATCGACCAGCGCCACGGTTTCGAGATCGGCAATCGCGTTGACGCGCGTCGTGATCAGGCCAACGGCCTCGTCGACCGACATCATCGGTCCGCCAAAGGCAAAGCAATCGTCAGACAGTTGCGCCATGGTGCCTCGTCAGCGCATAGCAGCGCTTTTCGCGACCGCTTCCTCGACCGGCATCGCCACACGCAACAGCAGCGACGCCGCGGCCGGGATATCGTCGAGATGGACGGTCGGCAGCCGGGTGTCAATCGCAGCGTCGGTCGCGATCCCGGCAATTCCGGGATCGTCGGGAAACAGCAACGGTTTGCCGTTGCCGGCACGATGGACCTCGATCTTGCGGTGCGGCTCGCGCTTGAAACCCTCGACCACGACGAGATCGACCGCGGAAAGCTTGCTCAGGAGTTCCGGCAGCCGCGGCTCCGCCGCGCCGCGCAACTCGTGCATCAGAGCCCAGCGATTTGACGAGGCAACCAGCACCTCTGCCGCGCCCGCCTCGCGATGGCGCCAGGAATCCTTGCCGGGCACGTCGACGTCGAACTGGTGATGCGCATGCTTGATGACGGAGACGCGCAGGCCTTGCGCGCTGAAATACGGGATCAGCCGCGTCAACAGCGTGGTCTTGCCCGCACCGCTCCAGCCTGCAAGGCCGATGACTTTCATAACCGATCCGTCTCCGCCAACGACGCGCCTGCCGGTGGAACCGCCGGCCTCTCCCCGTCATTGCGAGCGTAGCGAAGCAATCCAGACTGCCACCGCGGTATAGTTCTGGATTGCTTCGCCGCGCGCAATGACGGCGAGGCAGCATTTTCGCTTTCCGCCAGCATGCTTATATCGGCTTGACCCGAATGTCATGCTAACGTCGTGGCCATGATGAAGATCGACAAAGCGCCGGTGCCCCTGATCGTCCCCAATCCGGATGACCCGCGCCTGACCCAGAGCGTGACCGGGACCGACCAGACCGGCGCCAGGGTCGAGATCAAGGTGCCGATGGAGCGGCCGCTGACGCTCTACCTGAATTCCCAGGAGATCGTCACCATGATGACGATCGGCGACTATCCGGAATATCTGGCGCTGGGCTATCTGCTCAACCAGAACATGCTGAAATATAATGACGCGGTGACCGAGGTCGAATACGACGACGACCTCCAGGTCGTGGTCGTGCGCACCTCGCATCACACCAATTTCGAGGCCAAGCTGAAGAAGCGCACGCAAACCTCGGGCTGCGCGCAGGGCACCGCCTTCGGCGATCTGCTGGAAGCGGTCGAGAGCGTCGCGCTGCCAAAGGCGGAGCTGCGCACCTCATGGCTCTACCAGATGACGCAGACCATCAACACCATGCCCTCGCTGTATCTGGAGGCCGGTGCGATCCATGGCTGCGTACTGTGCAAGGAGGGCGAGCCGCTCTGCTACACCGAGGACGTCGGCCGCCACAACGCCGTGGACAAGATCGCGGGCTGGATGTACCGCCACGGCGTCGATGCCGGCGACAAGATCCTCTACACCACGGGACGTCTCACCTCGGAGATGGTGATCAAGACGGTACGCATGGGCATTCCGATCCTGGTGTCGCGCTCCGGCTTCACCGCCTGGGGCGTCGATCTCGCAAGACAGGTGGGCCTGACGCTGATCGGCCGCACCCGCGGCAAGCGCTTCATCGCGCTCGCTGGCGAGGAACGCATCGTCTACGACCAGAACCTTGCTTATGTCGAGGAGGAGTCGGCCAAGCACAAGCGCAAGGGTGAAGGTGGTGACGACTAGAATTCCGACGCAAGGCGTGCTGCTCGCCGGCGGTCTCGCGCGACGCATGGGCGGCGGCGACAAGCCGATGCGCACCATCGGCGGACGCACCATCCTGGAGCGCGTGATCGCACGCCTTTCGCCCCAGTGCAGCGGGCTGATCCTCAATGCGAACGGCGATCCCGCCCGCTTCGCCGCGTTCGGTTTGCAGGTGATCGCCGACGACGTGCCCGGCTTTCCCGGCCCGCTCGCCGGCATCCTCGCCGCGCTCGACTGGACCGCGGCGAACCGGCCGGAGATCGAATGGGTGCTCAGTGCCGCCGGCGACTGCCCGTTCCTGCCGCGCGATCTCGTCGCGCGCCTGCATGAAGCCCGTGAGCGGGAGAGCGCGCAGCTCGCGGTCGCCGCATCGGGCGACCAGACGCATCCGGTGATCGGGCTGTGGCGCGTTACCTTGCGCGACGAATTGCGCCACGCCCTCGTCGTCGAGGACCTGCGCAAGATCGACCGCTGGACCGCACGCTATCCGCTCGCGACGGTGACGTGGCCAGCCGAGCCGCTCGATCCGTTCTTCAACGCCAATACGGTCGAGGACATCGCCGAGGCCGAGCGGCTCGCGGCGCTGGATGACGCGGCTTAGCCTCGCGCATCCGCGCCTCCGGCCCCAGCGCGCGCAACACCTTCATGGCATTGCAGCCGATCTGGATGCCGGCGCCAATGCGGGCGAATTGGGAGGCCTGCTCGTAGACCATCACATTGATGCCGACGCGCCGGAGCGCCGCGGCGGTCGCAAGCCCGCCCATGCCGGCACCGACGATCGCAACCGAAAGCGGCCTTGCCATCGCGTCCCCCAACCTGTCGCACGGCTTGAACGCCGCGTCGTCGTCTATCGTCTACGCCGGCCGGAAGCCCGCTCGCTCCAGTGCCGTACGTGCCTCGCCCGAGCCGAGTGCGTCGAGAAAGGCCTGTACCGCCGGACGCTGCTTGCGCGCCGTCACCAACGCAAAGTCATAATGCTCTTCCGCGAGCGGAATGAAACCGAGGCCGACCGCATGGGCGACCGGCGCAATGGTCATGCCCCAGTCGGCGCGTTGCTGCGCGACGGCGGCGGCAACGGCGTTGTGCGAGCGCGGCTGGTTCCAATAGCCTTCGGGGCGCGCACCGCCGAGCAGCCGGTCGATCAGGATACGCGTGCCGGCGCCCTGGTTGCGGTTGACCATGATGCAGGGGGGATCCGTGAGCGCGGCGGCAACGGCGTCCTTTGCGCTGAGGCCCTCGAAGCGCTTGTCGCCCTTGCGGAACACGATGCCCTGCATCCGCCGCCAGCCCGGCACGAGCTCGAGCCCTTCGACAAGGTAAGGCGTGTTGTAGGTCTCGCTTCTGTCGTCGAACAGATGGATCGGCGCGAGATCGCACTCGCCCCGTTTCGCCGCCGCAAGCCCGCCGAGGCTGCCGACCGCGATCGAGCGCACTGTGAGGCCCGCATGCGCGAGCTGTGCGGTGACGAGGTCGAGGCCGGTGCAATGGCTGCCGACGATGACGAGATCAGGCACGCGCACATGCGGCGTGAACAGCGTCACCTCGGCCTCGGTCCCCGCGGGCATCTGATCGGCGAGCGCATCGATGCGCAGGAAGCCGTCGGCCTGCGCGAAGGAGGTGATCGCACCGGAGCCCTTGCCGGAGGGATAGGCGATCAGGCCGCCCCTGCCCTCGACCAGCGAGACCATGACGAATTCGGTGCGGCCGAGCTCGGAGGCAATGCGCACCGGCACGGTCGCGCTGACCTTGGCATCGGAGCGCGGCGGCAGGCCGGCCATCCTGCGCAGCACCGGCACGATCATGTCGTGGAAGGTGAACATCGCCGAGGTCGGAAAGCCCGGCAGGATCACCACCGGCTTGCCGTCGCAGACCGCGAGGCACAGCGGCTTGCCGGGCTTGAGCGCCACGCCATGCGCGACGATGCCGGGCTGGCCGAGCCGGCTGATGATGCGGTGGGACAGGTCGCCCGCGCCTTTCGACGTGCCGCCGGAGAGCACCAGCATGTCGGCGTCCGCCAGCGCGCGGCGCATCGCCGCTTCGAGCTTCGCTTCGTCGTCGGGAATGGCGCCGAGGAAGATTGCCTCGCCGCCATTCTCGTCGATCGCGGCCGCGACGATCGCGCCGTTGGTGTCGTAGATCTCCGCGGGCGCGAGCACCTCGCCGGGCTGAACCAGTTCGTCGCCGGTCGAGATCACGGCGACCCGCGGCTTGCGCGCGACGGCCACCTCGGCAATGCCGCAGGCCGCCAGCATGCCGATCTCGCGTGAGCCGACGAGCGTGCCGGCGCGCAGCAGCGCTTCGCCGCGTGCGATGTCGGAGCCCGCATAAGAGACGAACTGCCCGGGAGACGCGGCACGGCGGACATCGACCGCATCCGGGCCGGCCGGCTGGGTGTGCTCGACCATGACGACGGCGTCGGCGCCGCGCGGCAGCGGGCCGCCGGTGGCGATCGGCGTTGCGGTGCCCGTGGCAACTTGCATCCTCGGTGCGGTGCCGCAGTGGATAGTCTCGCCGTTCAACGCAAGGCGGACAGGCGCACCTTCGCCGGCCGCGGCGAGGTCCGCGGAGCGGACGGCAAAGCCGTCGACATTGGAACGGTCGAACGGCGGGACGTCGATCGGTGCGGTGACGTCTTCGGCGAGCGCCGTGCCGAGTGCATCGGCAAGCTTGCGCGTTTCGCTCGGAATCGCGCGGGGAAACAGCGCCGCCTCGAAACGCGCCATCGCCTCCTCGCGCGAGAGGATCTTGAGGAACTGCTCCTGTTCGAGCGCGCTGCGGTCTTGCGATTGCGGGATCATCGTCATGCCGGAACCCATATCACTCCCGCATCAGATAGGCATCGACGGATGCGCCCGCTGCAAATCCCTCGTGGCTGGCTGGAATGATCAGCCATGCATCCGCACGGGCAATGGCCTGGAACGGCCACTCCCCCACCGCAAGCGGCATCCAGGCATGATGTTCCTCGGCCAGCAGTGCGATTTCGGTAATTCCGACACTGGATGCGATCTTGCGCGCGAGCGGCTGTGTCACGTGCCGGCGCAGCTGCCGTGCCGACAAACGATCGACGAGCGGAAGCACGAGCGCGAGCCAGGCTGCGAGCGCATGATCCGGCGAGCCGGGCAAGGCAACGACGGGAACTTTTTCGAGCCGCCCGACCGCGGCGGTGCGGCCGGGCTGAAGCGCAATGCCATGGGCGATCACGTCACCGCGCCGGGCCAGCGCCGTGACAGCTGCATCGCGGCGGCCGACGCCGCTGCCGCCGACTATCAGCAGCAGGTCGCAGGAGGAAGCATCGAGCGCATCCGCAATCGATGCGTCATCGCGCGCGGCGGCCTCGAACGCCTGCACATCCAGTCCCGCGGCGCGCGCGATCCCGGCAATCATATGCGCCGTCGTCGTCGTATCAGGCACATTGACGATGCGCAGCCGCGGCCGCCGCACGCTCAGCCTGTCCACCGCCGCGACGCCGGCGAGCATCAGCGCGGCCGGACCGACCGGATATCCTTCTGTGCCGGCAAGCGTGCGAACGGCGATGTCGCTTCCGGCGCGGCGGACACCCTGCCCCGGCACGCCCTCCGCCAGCACCTGCGCGAGCGGTCCAGACATCTCGACGGCGTCGGCATCGAGCACACAGTCGCATCCCGCCGGCATCGCGTCGCCGGCATCGACCCAGGCCGGCGCCGTCGCCAGCGGCGACGGCGAATAGGCGGACGCACCGACGAGATCATTGGCGCGCAACGCCCACCCGTCCATGCCGGCAATGTCATGCGGCGGATAGGCCGCAAGCAGCGGAGCGTCCGCCGCGATACAGCCGATCGCTTCAGTCAGCGGCAACGCAACAGGTGCGATCGGTTCAACGTCTCGCAGCAATGCGGCAAGCGCGGTGTCGAGCGGCGTCAGCGATGGCGGCAGGCGCTGGGTCATGCGCCATGATGGACCATGCAACGCTGCGTTTGGCAACCGCCGGAGATGCAGATGTCAGCCGGCCGACTTGTCCGCATTCGGAAAGAACAGCTGCTGCCCGTCGACCCTGTAGCCGGCGATCGCCGCCTGCCCGTCCGGCGAGATCAGCCAGTCGATGAAGGTCTGCCCCAGCTCCTTCTTCACGCTCGGAAACTTCTCGGGGTTGACCAGCATCACGCCGTATTGGTTGAGCAGCCGCTTGTCGCCTTCGACGATGATGTCGAGATCGCCGCGCTCCCTGAAGGCGATCCAGCTGCCGCGGTCCGACAGCACATAGGCATTTGCGGCACGCGCAGCTTCTAGCGCGGCGCCCATGCCCTCCTTCGCCTCGCGGTACCAGGCGCCTTTGGCAGCGGCGATGTCGATGCCGGCGACGATCCAGAGCGCGAGCTCCGCGGCGTGGGTGCCGGAGCGATCGCCGCGCGTCACGAACGGCGCGCCCTTGGCCTCGATCGCCTTGAGTGCGGTCGCGATGTCCTTGCCCTTCACGCCGGCAGGATCGCTCTTCGGCCCGATCAGCACGTAGTCGTTGTACATCACGTCAAAGCGCTTCACGGCAAAACCGTCGGCGACGAACTTTTCCTCCTGTGGCCGCGCATGCGTCAGCACGACGTCCGCATCGCCCTTGCGCGCCTCGTTGAGCACCTCGTCGGCGCGCTGCGCGATCACCCTCACGTCGATGCCGGTCTTGTCACGGAAAATCGGCAGCAGATGATCGAGCAGGCCCGAATCCTGTGTCGCTGTGGTGGAGGCCAGGACGATGGCGCGGTCCTCCGCGAACGACGCTGCGATGTCCGCGGTCAAACCGCAGAGAAGCGCGAGTGCAACGGACAGGCGGCGAAAGGCCATGAGCTGGTTCCCATTGGATACGGCCACGATCATGAGGATCGATTGCGCCGCGCTCGTGACGCATTTGCCCCTCGCGCGCTACCATTCGGGAAATTCCGGCAATGCACTGAGCGGCAGCCGATTGCCATCGCGCGCGCGACAGCAAGGCCCGCACCATGTGAGCGCTTCAGGATCGTTCACCAAAGCGGAAGAGGCGCCTGCGGATGTGTTGCAAAGCAACGAGATGATCGGGCATGGTTCCCGCGGACCGAAAATGAACTGCAGAATTCCACCTGCGACGAAAGTCCAAAAAGAAGCAAGAATTTGCATAGGAATGCAGGATGGAATTCCTGACGACCAGTGAAGCCGCTGACTATCTCCGACTTGGCGAACGCAAGCTCTACGAACTCGTCACCACCGGCGCGATCCCCTGTAGCAAGGTGACCGGGAAGTGGCTCTTCCCGCGGCACGAACTCGATCTCTGGGTGCTGTCCGGACTGGCGCGCCCTGCGGGCATGCTGGCCACGGAGCCGCCACCCGTCGTGGGCGGGAGCCAGGACGAGCTCCTGGACTGGAGCCTGCGCGAATCCGGCTCCGGCCTGGGATCGATGAGCGAGGGAAGCGCGCGCGGGCTCGAGCGCCTGCAGCGCGACGAGGTGACGGCTGTCGCAGTGCACTTCCACAGCCTGGATGCCTCGGGCAATCTTGCCTCCGACGCCAATGTGACGGCGCTGCGAGACGCTCCGGACCTGCATGACGCGCTGCTGGTCGCATTCGCGCGCCGCGAGCAGGGTCTCCTGCTGCCGCCGGGCAATCCGAAGCGATTGCGCGGTCTCGCCGACGTGCTCGCGCTCGGCGCCAGGATGGCGATGCGACAACAGGGCACAGGCGCGCAGATGCTGCTCGACGTGCTCCTGAAGCGCGCCGACGCCACCACCCGCGATTTGCGCCGGGTGGAGACGCCGGCCCTGACCGGGCCCGATCTTGCCGAAATGGTCCGCGCCGGCCAGGCCGATTGCGGGGTGGCGACACGCGCGGCGGCGCGCTCGGCCGGCCTCGATTTCGTGCCGCTGGTCTGGGAAAATCTCGATCTGGCGATGCGGCAGCGCAGCTATTTCCGCCCCACCATGCAGGCCCTGATCCGGTTCCTGAGCGAAAGAAGGCTGCGCCAGCGCGCCGAGGAGCTGACCGGCTACGACCCCTCGCCGGCGGGGCAGATCCGCTTCGCGGCCTGACATTGACGCCCGCCCCCAAATAGTTGCAAAAGAAACCAATTCAGCCGGGCATACCCGGGCAACACCGGCCAACGAGCCGGATCAGGGGAGGACAAGCGTGAATCCAGCAAGATTTGGAGTGCCGGTCGCAGCCGGCTTTGCAGCGACGTTCTTGGCGGCAGCCCTGCTGCCGGGCGCCGCAATGGCGCAGGTTTCCGACAACGTCGTCAAGATCGGCGTGCTCACCGACATGAACGGTCCCGCTTCCGCGCCGACCGGCCAGGGCTCGGTGACGGCGGCGCAGATGGCGATCGACGATTTCGGCGGCACCGTGCTCGGCAAGCCGATCAGCATCGTGATCGGCGACCACCAGCTCAAGGCCGATATCGGCGGCGCCATCGCGCGGCGCTGGTACGACGTCGACCAGGTCGATCTGATCGTCGACGTGCCGGTCTCGGCGGTCGGGCTCGCGGTGCAGAACATCGCCAACGAGAAGAAGCGGCTGTTCATCACCCACTCCACCGGCACCGCCGATTTCCACGGCAAGTTCTGCTCTCCTTACGCGATCCAGTGGGTGTTCGACACCCGCGCGCTCGCGGTCGGCACCGCGGATGCCGTGGTCAAGCGCGGCGGCGACAGCTGGTTCTTCATCACCGACGACTACGCCTTCGGCCATTCGCTGGAGCGCGATGCCTCCAGCGTCGTCACCGCCAATGGCGGCAAGGTGCTGGGCTCGGTGAAGCCGCCGCTGGCAACGCCCGACCTCTCATCGTTCGTGCTGCAGGCGCAGGCCTCCAAGGCCAAGATCATCGGCATTGCGGCAGGCCCCCCGAACAACATGAACGAGATCAAGACCGGCTCGGAGTTCGGCGTGTTCAAGGGCGGCCAGCAGATGGCGGCGCTGCTGGCGCTGATCACCGACATCCACGGCCTCGGCCTGCAGGCGGCGCAAGGCCTGTTGCTGACCACCTCGTTCTACTGGGACATGGACGACAAGACGCGCGAATGGTCGAAGCGCTATTTCGCCAAGATGAACAAGATGCCGTCGATGTGGCAGGCCGGCGTCTATTCGAGCGTGATGCACTATCTCAACGCCATCAAGGAGACCGGCACCGACGATCCGCTGAAGGTGGCCGCGAAGATGCGGGAAAAGCCGATCGAGGATTTCTTCGCCCGCAACGGCAAGCTGCGCGAGGACAATCTGATGGTGCACGATCTCTGGTTGGTGCAGGTGAAGACGCCGGAGGAGAGCAAATATCCGTGGGACTATTACAAGATCCTCACGACCATCTCGGGCGACAAGGCGTTCGGGCCGCCGGACCCGGCGTGTGCGATGGTGAAGAAGTGACGATCGCTTAAAGCGATCGTCATTTCACCACGCCGATCTCGCGGAAGTACTTCATCACGCCCGGATGGATCAGCTCCGGCTTCGGCGCGGCCGCGACGGTGTTCGCCGCGGTCGTCTCGCAGGCCTGTGCGAGCTTCTTGCAGAACGTCGCCTCCACGCCATGCAGCGTCTTCGCCAGCCGGTAGGCGACATCGTCGGGCAGATCCTCGCGCGTGAGGACAAAACTCCACGAACCGAGCGAGGCGATCGGCTCGGCCTGCTTCGGGTAGCTGCCGGCGGGCACGATCATCGGCTTCAGGAACGAATGTTTGGCGCGAATGCGCGCGATCTCTTCCGCGCTCGGGGCGATGAAGCGCGCGCCTGACGCGCTCGATGCGACCGCGGCAAAGCCGGGCCAGCCGATGCCGGCGCCCCACAGCGCTGCGACGCGTCCGTCCTCGACCATCGCGGGGCCGTCGCCGGCGCGGTCGAGATAGACGGCCTTGAAATCCTCGTCCTGCCTCAGCCCGAGGCCATCGAGCACGTAGCGCGCGAGGATCGGCAGGCCCGAGCCCTTGGCACCGAACGCAACGGGCTGGCCAGCGAGATCGCGAATGGTCTTGTACGGACTGTCCGCCCGCACCACGAACATGCCGGGGTTGGAATAGATCGCGGTGAGGATCTTCAGCCGAACTGGCGCGCGGCCGATGCCGGCGAAGGCTTCATAGGCCGGCTCGCCCGCGACCAGCGCGAGATCGAGCTCGCCCTTCTCCAACAGCGGAATGTTCTCGTTGCTGCCCTTGGTGTTGCGCGGGGCGATGGTGATTTGCGGATCGGCCGCGTTCATCACCTCCGCGAAGGCGTTGCCGTAGAGCGGGAAGCCGCCGCCGGGCGTTGCGGTGCCGAGGCTGAGTGTCGTGGTCGGAATGGCCGTGCCTCCGGTTTGAGCAGCAGCGGGGCTTAAGAGCAGCACTGCTGCGAGAAGGATGATCGCGAATCTCATGGTCGTTCCCGGCGGACCTGCGTCAACACCGACTTGCGGCGATGTAGGCAGCGGCCCGATTTTGTGAAAGCATGCAGCCCAACGACAATAATGCAATGGGAGGCGTCATGTTGCGAATTTTGCGTAACAGTGTTTTCGGGCTGGTTTTCCTCTCAAGTCTTTTCAGCGCCGCACCTCCCGTCTCCGCCGCATATCCCGACCGCCCCGTGCACTGGATGATCGGCTTTGCCGCCGGCGGCCCCGTCGACATCGTGGCGCGGATCATGGCGCAGTGGTTGTCGGACCGTCTCGGCCAGCAATTCATCGTCGAGAACCGCGCCGGCTCCGGCGGCAACATCGCCGCCGCCGCCGCGATCAACGCAGCCCCCGACGGCTACACGCTGCTGTTCGTCGCGCCGAACAACGCGATCTCGACCTCGCTCTACAAGAAGCTGCCTTACGACTTCCTGCGCGACACCGTGCCGGTCGCGAGCATCATGCAGCTCACCAACATGCTGGTGGTCTCCAACGCGATGCCGGTGAAGACGGTTCAGGAGTTCATCGACTACTGCAAGGCCAATCCCGGCAAGATCTCCTTTGCCTCGTCCGGCAACGGCACCTCGGTGCACATGTCGGCCGAGCTGTTCAAGGTGATGACCAAGTGCGACATGGTGCACGTGCCCTATCGCGGCTCGGCCATCGCCTTCCCCGACATCATCTCCAACAAGGTGCAGCTGATCTTCGACAATCTGCCGTCCGCGCTGGAGCAGGCGAAGGGCGGCAATGTCCGCGCGCTCGGCGTGACCTCGCCGCAGCGTTGGCCGATCGTGCCCGACGTGCCCGCGATCGCCGAGACCGTGCCGGGATTCGAATCGGTCGGCTTCTACGGCATCTCCGCGCCGAAGGGCACGCCGCCCGACGTGGTCGAGATCCTCAACAAGGCCGTCGGCGAAGCGCTGAAGGACCCCAAGCTGGTCGCCCGCCTCGCCGAGACCGGCGGCATCCCCAAGCCGATGACACCAGCCGAGTTCGGCAAGCTGGTCGCGGACGAGACCGAGAAGTGGCGCAAGGTGGTGGAGTTCGCCGGGGTTTCGGTGGATTAGACAACGATCTGCGGCGAGCTTGCAGCTCGCCGGCAAGACATTGGAGGGGCCCCAGGAAGGCCCTCCCATCGAAACATCGAAAACAACCCCATGCACAGTAGAAAGATCAAGCGATCACAAGGGGTTACAAAATCCAGGAAAACGAGCCTAGGCGGGGCTGGTTTGACCCGTCGGGCAAAACAGGATTATAAGGGCATCATCGCCAATTTCGGTATTTTAGAACTCGCAGGCATTGCTGCGCCGGCGTTTCCATCGACCGGGGCCGGCATTGCACCCTCGCCTCCAGCCTTGTAAACGAACCGCGCACCGTTGCCGGCCGCGTAGTCCCGCGGCCGTCTCGCGGCGGGGCCTGTAGCTCAATGGTTAGAGCCGGCCGCTCATAACGGTCTGGTTGCAGGTTCGAGTCCTGCCGGGCCCACCACGCTTCGCCCTTCGTCGGACTACGCGTGGCGCAGCCACGCCGAGCCTAAATCCGGCTCAAGAAAAAAGTCTCCAATTTGCCCTTGCCCTTCACGTCAATGCTGCCGCGTGGCTCCAGCGCGAAGCGACCGACGAGGTGGCGGGCGATATCCCGGGACACATGGATTCGATTGGGCAGAGAGTAGGCCTCGAGCCGGCTGGCGACATTTACGGTATCGCCCCACACGTCGTAGATGAAGCGGTGTGCGCCGATGATGCCGGCAACCACGGGGCCCGAATGTATGCCGATCCGGATTTGCAACGGCCAGCCGAAATGGCTGTTGACGCGTCCCAGCCGATCGATCATGCCAAGTGCCATTTTCGCGATCGCTGCGATCGCATCGGGGTTCGGATCGGGCAAACCGGCGACGGCCATGTAGGCGTCGCCGATGGTCTTGATCTTCTCGACACCGAGCTCACGGGCAAGCGCGTCGAATTCCGAGAACAACCGGTTCAAGTACTCGACCATCGCTGCAGGCGTGACCCGTGACGAATGCTCGGTGAAGCCCACCAGATCGGCGAACAGAACGCTCACACCCTCGAAGCGGTCGGCAATCATGGCTTCGCCGTGGTTCAGACGGCCAATCACCTGTCTTGGCAGGATTGTCAGCAGCAGCCGCTCAAACTTGGCGGTCTCCTCCTCGATGCGGCGAAGATACTTCTGCTCGCGGTCGCGCCAGCGCTTCTTGTGCAAGCAAGCATTGATCCGCGCGCGCAGCAGGATCGGATCAAACGGCTTCGGCAGATAGTCCTCGGCCCCGGCCTCGATGCAGCGGACGGCGCTCTCTGTCTCCGCCAAGGCCGTGATCATGATCACCGGAATGCGGCGCAGCCGCTCATCCGCCTTCATGCGCACCAGCACATCAAGCCCGTTGATATCGGGCATCATCAAATCGAGCAGGACGAGATCGAACTCATCGTTGGCGAGCGCCTGCAGCGCCTGCTGGCCGCCGGCCACCGAAGAGACGCGATGGCCGTCGCGGGTCAGTCGGCGCGACAGGAGGTCGCGATTGGCCTCGATATCGTCCACGACGAGAATAGAACCGGTTTCGGTGGCAGCATACTGCCGGACCGGCCCGAGGCTGCGCATCAGGTCGCTAACCATGACCGCGCCAGTCTGATCGGGAGCCAAGCTCGTCTCCTCGACATCAACCGAGAATCGCACGATGCGATCGAGGCGCAGCAACAGGTCGGTGGCCGCAGCCAGCAGGCGATCGAAATCCGCCCTCAGGGAGTCGCTTGAGAAACTGGCTGCATCCTCGCGCAGCATCTCACCATAGCCCTTGATCGCGTTGAGCGGCGTGCGCAGCTCGTGACGAAGATCCTGTTCTTGCGTGGTGGCCGCTGAGCCGGGCGGGCTCTTGGCGCGATCGCCGTCCATCAGCCGGTCGACCTTGCCGGCGAGATCCCGGGCTGCGCCGAGGATACGGTTCATATCGGGGAGGATGTCCAAGCGCCCGTTCCGTGACGCCTCTTCGTGCAGGATCTCTGCGTAGCCGAGCAAGGCGTTGACCGGGGACTGCAGTTCCTGGCGAAGATGGGCAAGCTGAATGCGCCAAGCGCGCGCGCTGTCGGTGTCAATGATACTCATGGCCGATCCGCGCGTGCGCGCCGGGCGTGCAGGGGTACCAGCTCGTCAAGCGCCGCGAGCACGGCCTTGCCGCTGTATTCGCCCTTGTGCACCAAATGCTGTACCTGGCCGTTAAGGCGCGAGCGATCCTCAACGGTCAGCGTCTTTGCGGTGACGACGATGACCGGGATGCTCCGCCAGCGGGACTCGGCTCGCACCCGTGCGATGAACTCGAACCCGTCCATCTCCGGCATCATCAGATCGAGCAGAATTGCATCGGGTGAAGCCTCATTCAAACGCTCAAGACCAATCCGACCATTCTCTGCTTGCGTCACCATGCAATCGATCTGCCGCAAGGCGCGCCCCATCAGCTCGCTGGCCGACGCGTCATCCTCGACTATCAGCACGTGTCGCGGCGCGCCCCTTGGGCAGCACTTTTCCACCGCGCTGACCAGTCTGTCGCGATCAATCGGCTTGACCAGGTAATCGGCGGCACCGAGCGAGAAGCCAATGCCCTGGTTGTCGACGATCGTGACCATGATCACAGGAATTTCCGCGAGTACCGCATCTTCTTTCATGGCGCTGAGCACGGCCCAGCCATCCATCTGCGGCATCAGAGCGTCGAGCGTGACGACATCGGGGTGCAGCGTGCGGGCGAGTTGCATCGCCTCCTCGCCATTTGCAGCCAGGCGAACGGCGTAGCCGCCGCGCTGCAGGTGTCGGCGAAGCAGCTCACGCGCATTGGGATCATCGTCGACCACGAGAACGATCGGCGCATGCTCGGGCTCGGCAGCCTGCGGACCCTCGGAACGCTTGTCTGCCGCCGAGACTGTAGTGTCCGATGCAGCGCGTGTTACCGCCGGCAGACGAACTACAAACGCCGTCCCCTTGCCGGCTTCGCTCGTCAGCGTCACGTCGCCACCCATCAGCCGGCAGAAGCTCTTGGTGATGGCGAGGCCCAGCCCCGTACCACCATAGACGCGGGTCGTCGAGTCGTCCGCCTGAGTAAAGGCCTCGAACACCTTGGCCTGCTGATCTGGCGTCATGCCGATGCCGGTATCGCGCACCTGGAACTCGATCCATTCGCCAGCCGCATTCGTGTCACGCAGCGCGGTCAGCGTTATCGTCCCGTTCCGCGTGAACTTGCAGGCATTGCTGAGAAGGTTGAACAGGGTCTGCCGCACCTTGGTCAGATCGCTGTGGATCGTGCCGATCTCGTCAGCACAGTTCGCCACCAGAGCGTTGCCGGTCTTGT
This sequence comes from Bradyrhizobium sp. USDA 3311, assembly GCF_054062495.1. Lineage (NCBI taxonomy): Bacteria > Pseudomonadati > Pseudomonadota > Alphaproteobacteria > Hyphomicrobiales > Nitrobacteraceae > Bradyrhizobium > Bradyrhizobium sp. USDA 3311. The sequence goes on from NZ_JBSSFI010000001.1 coordinate 8,606,028, forward strand.
TGGCCAGCGGGGTGACGGTCGCCGCGACGCTATCGATCATGGGGCGGAGCTCGAAGGTCTCGAGATAGAGCGTCATCTTGCCAGCCTCGATCTTGGAAAGATCGAGGATGTTGTCGATCAGGCCGAGCAGATGCTTGCCGGCATCCTGAATCTTGCGCAGGTCCGCCATCTCCGATTCGCGGCCGGCGCTCTGGGCGTCCTCGAACAGGATCTCGCTGTAACCGATGATCGCGTTCAAGGGTGTGCGCAGTTCATGACTCATGTTGGCTACGAAGTCCGACTTCGCGCGTGTCGCCTGCTCGCTCGCCCAGATCGCCTTGTGCAGCTCGCCTTCCATGCGCTTGCGGTCGCTGATGTCGGCGAGGCCGTTGATCATCGCCGGGCGCCCTTCGAACTCGACGCGCTGAGAAGCTATGAGCGCCCAGAACTCCTCGCCTCCAACCCGCTTGAGCAGCATCTCCATGCCCTCCACATGGCCGTGCTCGGTGAGCGCGCCGATGAAGCGCTCGCGATGTTGCGGGTCTGCGTAGAGGGTTTTCGCTTGCAGGCCCAGGGCAGACGAACCTTCGAGCTCGAACATCTCGCTGAAGCGCCGATTGGCATACCGGATGATCCCGTCATCAAAGGTTACGATCGCCACCGCCATAGGCGCGGCCTCGGCGATGACGCGCAGCCGCTGTTCGCTCTCTTGGATCGCCTGCTCCGCCTTCTTCACGTCGGTGATGTCGGTGTAGGTCGCCACGGTGCCGCCGTCGTCGGTTTTGCGCTCGTTGATCTGGATCCAGCGCCCGTCGGAGCGGCGTTGCACATGCGTGCCCTTGGGATCGCGATGCTGAGCGAGGCGTTGCTCGATCCAGGCTTCGACGCGCCCCTCCGCGTCGCGGATCTCGCCGCTCGCGGTCGCGTTGCGGAGGATTGTCTCGAACGATACGCCCTGATTCACGACATTGATGCTGGCGGTGCCGTGCATGTCCCGGTACCGCCGGTTGTATATAACCAGCTTGTCGTCGGCATCGTAGAGCGAGAAACCCTCGGAGATGCTCTCGATCGCGTCGACCAACCGGCGCTGCGCCTCTGTTGCCTTGTCGCGTGCCTCCGACAACTCCTTCGAGCTCAGCTCTTGCGAGCGCTCGACCATCGCCCGATCGCTATCGAAATCGGTGTATGCGGAATCGACGGCCGCCACGAAAGACTGCAGCGCAGCCGGTACTTCGCCCTCCATACCGAGGTGCTTTCTGAGCTGGCGTCGTAGCAGCCTGTGCATCTGTGCCCTGTGACCGTTCAGTCCTCGGCGAAAGTTGTAATTGTCATGGTTTGATTGTGAAGGCGGCAGTCGCCGCCATGCATGAAGGGGCAAAGCTCGCCGTACGAGTAGAACCCGGAAATCTTCGCATCCGCCCCGAAGACATTTCGAATTGCTTCGATTTCTTCCTCGGTGCGCTGCTTCATCACGAGCTTACGACCGACGCAGCTCACCAGAATTGCAAGGTCCGGTCGCCTGCCGCCGAGCCCGCTGAGACTGGCGTTGGCGGCAGCGGTCGCGCCGTCGACCAGATCGTCGACATTGGTCTTCATCAACTGCGCCGTTCCGCCCTGTGGGATGTCGCCCGCGAACGTCATTGACTTTTTCTGCTCGTCCACAGACAGGACGGTTCGGACGACACCCTGGCCGCCCTTTGCCTCGGTAACCAGGATGGGAAAAAGCAAGGCAGAGCTTGGCAACTGGTCGGCGTGGGGGCCCAGGTACGATTTATAGAGATCGAGCGCCGAACGCTCATCCAGCTCATAGAGGATGTTGCCTTCGGCCCGTGTGATGGTGCGCAGGGGCCCAAATGCCTGCCAGCCGCCCATCGATCCGTAGCCAATGCGCAAATCGTCGCCATACAGACCGACCGCCGCCACGCGCTGAGGGCCAGCGCCACCGTCGGCAATGACCCAAGTCTCGGCGAAGTTGGTTCCATCTCCGGAAAGGCCGCCAGTGATCGACACGCCTTCCGAGACGCCGCTCGCGAGACCGCGCGCCAGGTCGGAGCCGTTGACGTGCAAGCCGTCCGAAAGCACGAACACGTGGCGCAACGAGGCGTCGTTCAACTGCTGCGCGAGCTCCTTGCCGACGTTGTAGCTTGCCTTTGCGTCACCAATCGTAGCGGAGGCGAACCGCAGTCGCGTATGTTCGAAGTCGACAAGGGTGGCACTCACAGAGTCGTCGACGACCACGTCGCCGAGAATCTCGCCGGAAGTTGAGCAACCAAGCATGGCGGCCCCTTTGAAGTGGTCGCGCAACTCGCCCACGAGGCTGCCTGCCTGCACCAACGACCTAGCACCGAAAACGAACACGACACTCTGACGTCCGAGACGTCCGACTTCGCCAGTTGGCAAATTCGGCCGCCACCCGTCACTTTTGGACCACTCGTACTGCGCTGTTTTCATGAGTCGTCTCCATCACAAAGACAAACTCTCCGCCCCGATCGGGCCTCTGCCCCGGTCAGGTCGTCCGCCTGAGCAGGGTAGCTGATCGCCGGTGCCGGCGATGAAATTCGCAGGACTGCACCCACCGCCTGGCCAGAGTCCATCCCATCTGGAGCGCGGCGAGCGGCCATTTTGTGCGTCTTACGCCGGCCGCAATATGGCGACGACAACCTCCTGAAGCCGTGTAGCTAGCTCGTCATCTGTCCGGAATTTCTAGCTCCTCCATTGTCCCGTAGCTGCGAGCAGCGTCTCGATCTTGCCCAACAGCCTCTGCAGCTCGATCGGTTTTGTGTCGTAGTCGTCACAGCCGGCCTTGAGGGCCTTGTCCCGGTCGGTCGCCATGGCGTGCGCCGTGAGCGCGATGATAGGGATCTTGCGCAGTTCGGGCGTCGCCTTGATCTGGCGCGTCGCCTCCCAACCGTCGATCACCGGTAGGCTCATGTCCATCAAAATGAGATCTGGCCTGTCGCTCGTCGCGATCGCGACGCCGCGCGCTCCGTCCTCGGCAATGATGACCTCGTACCCACCGCGCACGAGGCGTCGCGAGAGCATATCGCGGTTCATCTCGTTGTCTTCGACCAGCAGGATCTTGGGCATCGCACCGCCTCGAGCCGGACTGTGAGTACCGCTTGCCGAGACTTCCAAATAGACGCCTGAAGAACAATTTAGCACCCAAGCCTACCTGTCGCATCACAAAAAATGGCGAGCAGTGGCGCCGACATTGAATTGAGGCGGGACGCGTGATCTGGGGCTGCGCCGACAGGTAGCTAACCACCTCTGCCACAAGAACGGCCGTGAGCCGGCGTTGCAGATGGTTGATGCGGGGTCGCTTTCCCTTGTCCGCAAGGCGAGGTCGACAGCGCTCCGTACCGCGACGCAGCTCTTGCTGCTCGCTTACGGAGATCGACGCAATCGCCGTTCCCACCAACCACCACGCGCACCGCACCAGTTTCGCACCAGAAACGACCGCGCCAAAATGCAACGAACGCGATCCAACCCGAACAACGGCACAGCAAGATCAACGAAGCTGCACCATATCCCGCCGCTCATAACGGTCTGGTTGCAGGTTCGAGTCCTGCCGGGCCCACCGCGCGAGCCAGCGCCACACATCCAAGGCGAAGCGAGTGAGGCTGCCGCGCCGAAGCCCAAAGGGCGAAGGCGTGTATCTGAACCCTGCGGGCTACGCGTGGCGCAGCCGCGCGGAGAACGAGAGGCAAACCGTGGGCTCCCGCCGCTTCGCGGGTTCGAAGGCTCATGAATCTAACGCACGACCCGTATTAGTTGTCACCGCGGCAATAGACCCGCGGCGCTTATCGGCCCATACTCCCCAGGCATCACTTTGTTCGACGAGCAAGGGAGCCAATGAATGTACGCCAACATTCTCTTGAGCACGGATGGATCGGACGTCGCGAGAAGAGGCGTTGAGCATGGTATTGCCTTGGCGAAGGCCTTGAACGCCAGGTTGACAATCATCACCGTGACGGAAGCGATGCCGGTTGACTATGGGGGCGGACACGACTCGGGATGGATTCCGACGCGGGACGAGATTGACAGCTTTAACGCGGCCTGCAAGGCCCGTGCGGGCAAAGTGCTTGATGACGCCCGCGCCATGTCGGAGCAGATCGGTGCGCCTGCAGAATTTTTGCACGTTCCGAATGCGCACCCGGCGACTGCGATCATTGAAACGGCGAAGTCCAGGGGCTGCGATCTGATCGTCATGGCCTCTCATGGACGACGCGGCCTCAGGAAGCTGTTTTTGGGCAGCCAGACATCCGAGGTCCTGGTGGACGGAAGCATTCCGGTGCTGGTGGTGCCGAAGCCGGCATAGATGACCGTTCGGGGTTGACCCGGCGACGCCCGGCTGTTCCGCTGAGCTACCGGACAAGACCGCTCTCTCGCGGCAGGAGAATTTCATGACCAGTGAAAAAGGCCCGAACATCAAGAAGAAGCAGAAATGCAAAAACTGTGAAGGCAAAGGTTTGCTCAAGAAGGGCGACAAGGTGGTGAAGTGCCAGCGCTGCAAGGGCACTGGCGTGCGGTGATGTTGAGCTGATGACCTCTCCAATACCAAGGTAAGAGCCGCTAGCTGCCCACCAGTACGTCAACGGATTATCGGACTTTCGTTTCGCTGCCGCTGTGTCGGCAACCTGCCGCGGCGCCGCAGAGGCGTCCCGCGCCATGTTCGACCGCGAGCATAGGGGGAACTCTGACGCGAGGTGGATCGCCTTGCGTCAACGCCCGTCTTTCTGATAATGAAACGTCGTTCTAAAATATAGTCGCCTTCGAGTGGAGGAACACCGATGTCTGCCGGATTTCGAGTTTTGCCGCGGAAACGAAAGGTCGGCGAAGACGTCGTCGCAGGCTTTGCCCGCCTGCCCGTCGCGAATGTGAGCGACAGCATGTCCCGTCTGACGGCAGCCGGCGCCCGGCTTCGTCCCATGCATCAGGGTGGCGGGCTCGCAGGCCCCGCACTGACGGTGAAGGCACCTCCCGGTGACAATCTGATGGTGCACAAGGCGATCGCGCTCGCCGAGCCCGGCGACATCATCGTGGTCGATGCCGGCGGCGATCTGACCAACGCAATCATCGGCGAGATGATGCTGATGCAAATGGCCAGGCGAGGGGTGGCCGGCGTGGTCATCAACGGCGCGATCCGCGACGCCGGTCATATTCGCGGCCAAAAGCTCCCGGTTTTCGCGGCTGGAGTCACGCACCGCGGCCCCTACAAGAACGGGCCTGGTGAGATCAATGTGCCGATCGCGATCGACGGGATGGTGATCGAGCCGGGTGACCTCATCATTGGCGACGACGACGGCCTGCTCTGCGTGCCGTTCGATCAAACCGGCGCGGTGTTCAAGGCCGCAACGGCGAAGTTCGAGGCCGAGCAGAAGCAGATCGCCAACATCGAGGCCGGCGCGCACGATGCCTCCTGGGTGGACCGGCAATTGCGCGAGTTGAAATGCGAAGGCATCGATTGAGATGCCTGTCGCCTAGTGGCTAAAAGCCGAACAGCTCGGCAGGATTTTCGACCTGGATGCGCCGGCGCGTATGTTCGTCCGGCGCCCAGTCCGCGAGGAGATCGAGCAGCTGGGCGTCATCCGGCTTGGTCCCGCGCTGGGTGGGATGCGGCCAGTCCGTGCCCCACAGGATGCGCTCCGGCGCTGCGTGCACGTAGGCACGCGCAACCTCGCCGGAGTCGGCATAGGGCGGCCCGAGCTTGCTGTCCTCATAGGGCTCGGTCACCTTCACCCAGGTGCGGCCGCCATCCAGCATGCGGCGTATCGCGGCGAATGCCGGATGCTTGACGCCCTCCGGCTGAGGGATACGGCCGAGGTGGTCGATGACCACCCTGGTGGGAAGCGACCGGATCACGCTCTCATGGGTGGCGATCTGATCGCCCGTCATCAGGATCTGCACGTGCCAGCCGAGCGGATTCACCCGCGCTGCGAGCGTGGTCAGCATCTGCGGCGTCGTCGTGCCCCAGGTCTGCGGAGAAACGAAATTGACGCGGATGGCACGAACGCCGGCATCGGCAAGCGCCCGCAGCTCCGCATCCTTGACATCCGTGTCAACGACGGCAACCCCTCGCGACGAGGCACCCAGCTGGCCCAGCGCGTCCACAAGACACCGGTTGTCGATCCCATATGTCGACGGCTGGACCACCACGCTGCTCGTGGTGCCGAGCCGCCGCTGCAGCAGCCGATAGTCGGCGACCGTTGCGCCCGGCGGAAAGCCCTGGCGCCAATGCGGCGAGACGGGAAAACGCCCGTCATAGATGTGATGATGACAGTCACACGCGCCCGCCGGCGCATCCAGGCGTGGAGCCGCCGACCCGGTGCTGTTGGGCACCGCCTGCTCCACCCCGGCAGCCATCGCGCCCACAGCCAAGGCGCCTGTGCTGCAAGCCAGCATGCCCATGACAACGCCGCGTCGCGTGATGGCGCGCTGCGGTCCTCTGATGCGTGCGCTCATGGCTTCACCGCCGCCATTTCCGCCGCGCGCGCGACGTTGCGTCCAAGCACGAGGACGCAGGCTGCGGCCACGGCACACAGCAGCGCAAGCGGCAACATCCCGAGCACGAAGCTGCCTGTCCGCTCCTTGACGACTCCGACGACGTTCACCATCAGGCCGCCGCCGATCAGGTTGGAAATCGCGTTGATCCCGGCGAGCCCCGCCGCGAGTGTGCTCGCCGAAAGCCAGCTTGCCGAAAGTGCCCAGAACGGTCCCTTGAAGGCATATGCGCCGACCAGGCAGAACGTCACCATGACGATGGTCGGCGCAACCGCAGTCCCGGTCATGCCCAGTGCCGCAAAACCACCTGCTGCGAACAAGAGCGGGATCGCCGTGTGCCAGCGGCGCTCGCCCGTCCTGTCCGAATGGCGGCCCCACAACACCATGAGCACGGTCGCGATGCCGTACGGGATCGCATTGACAAAGCCGGTCTGCAGGTTGGAGAGGCCGAACGACTTCAGCAACTGCGGTTGCCAGACCGACAGCACGCTGCCCGTGGCGGAGGCGCCGGAGCAGACCAGCGCCATGACAAGAAAATGCTTGTTGGTGGCGAGCTGCCAGAGCGTGAGATGCCCGACCGGCTTGCGCGCGGCGGCCTCCGCCTCCATGCGCCGGGTCAGCCATTCCCGCTGTTCCACGGTCAGCCAGGACGCCTGCGCGGGCTTGTCGGTCAGGACGAACAGGCACGCAAGACCCAGCAGAACCGTCGGCAGCCCTTCCAGAATGAACAGCCACTGCCAGCCGCGCAGACCGAGCGCGCCGTCGAGTTCAAGCAGGCCGACCGAAAGCGGCGAGCCCAGGAACGTGGCGAGCGGAATCGAAACCGTGAACGTCGCCAGGATGCGCGCCCGATACTGCGACGGCAGCCAATAGGTCAGGTAGAGGATGGCGCCGGGAAAGAAGCCGGCTTCGGCCGCGCCGAGAATGAAGCGCATCGCATAGAGCGAGTACGGCCCGACGACGAACGCCATGCACGCGGTCACCAATCCCCAGGTGATCATGATGCGGGCGATCCAGCGCCGGGCGCCGACCTTTTGCAAAGCCAGGTTGCTGGGCACCTCGACGAGGAAATAGGAGACGAAGAACAGGCTGGCGGCGAAGCCGAACATCGCCGGCGTCAGCCCCAGATCCTTGTTCATCTGTAGCGCTGCGAAGCCGACGTTGACGCGGTCGAGCAACGCGAAGAAGTAGCAGATCATCAGGAACGGCACGAGGCGCAGGATGACCCTGCGCATCGTCACCTTTTCGATCTGGTCGATTTCCGTTCGGGCGGCCGTCACGTTTCTCTCCCTGTTGTCTTCCCGGCGGGCTTGGCCTTATTCGGCCGCCTTCGCCCCGGCCTGCGTCTTGGCCACGATCGCGTCGATGGCGATCTTGTAGTTTTCGGGAACGACGCCCTTGAAATGCTCCTTCAGACCCAGGCTGTCCTTCCAGCGGAGCCGCGCCGCCGTGGCGCGCGCCATCAGCGGCTCGATTCCGGCATCCGCGACCGCCTCGGCGGCCATCTCGACCTCTTCGGTGCGCCGCTTGGCATGGATGACGCCGGAGGGCGTCAGGCTCTCGACGGTGTCCATGAACGGACGCGTGAGCGTCTTCGACGCCGAGGCCAATACGGTTTCGTCCAGACCGTAGGACCGGGCCGCCAACAGCGTCTCGTCGATCAGCGCCTCGATGCCCTTGATCAGGACGGAGCGAAGGATCTTGATGCCCGAAGCCGTGCCGAGCTTCTCGCCCGCGAATGCGATGCTCATGCCCCAGGGCACGAGCAGATCGACGACGCGCTGCCCGGCGGGACCACTCGACATCATGTGCATCGAATAGCCGTGCTTGGGCGTCCCCATGATGGAGCCGTCACCGAGCGTGGCGCCCGTCCTGGCAAGCCGCTCGGCCACGCCGTACTTCACCTTCGGAGTGGCGGAGGCGAAGTCGAGGAAGGTGTGGCGGCCATCGAGCACGGGTGCAAACGCATCCGCGCTCTCGAGCGACGCCGAGCCCGGCGTGACGCTGAAGATCAGCTCCGCGGTATCGGCCAATTCCTTGTTGGACTTGACCAGCGTGACGCCTGCCGCCTTGGCGCGGCTCTGGATCAAGTCGGCGTATGGACCGTCGAAGGCGTATTTGTCGTAGCAGAAGATCTGCTTCAGTCCCGCCTCGCGCAGCCCTTTTCCCAACGTGCTGCCGATCTCGCCATAGCCGACCAGACCGAGGCGGAACTGCTGTTTTTCGCTCATCTTCAGATTCCTTTCGAGAGGCTTGCGATCGGGCTGGTGTGGCGGTCAGTCGCCCCGCCCGGTCGCTGGAGACTGGCACCAACCACGCGGATCAGGATGGCGGCCAAGGTGAGAAATGCGGCCACCGAGATCAGGGCCCATGAGAAGCTGTCGGTCGACTGCCGGATCATGCCGATGAGATAGGGACCGACGAAGCCGCCGAGATTGCCGATCGAGACGATCATCGCGAGGCCGCCGGCGGCAGCGCTGCCGGTGAGGAAGCTCGACGGGATCGGCCAGAAAGTGGACTGGTAACACATGATCCCGATCACGGCGCCGCAGAGCGCGACGATCGAGATCAGCGCGGACGATGTTGCATAGCCGCAGACAATCAGTGACGCTGCGCCCACGAGCAGCGCGGATGCCACGAACCAGCTTCGTTCCCCGCCCCTGTCCGACAGGCGAGCCCACAGCATCATCGTGACGGCGCCGCAGATGTAGGGAATTGCCGCGATAAAGCCGACGGCAACGACACTGAAGCCGAGGCCCTTGATGATTTGCGGCATCCACAGGCCAAGCCCGACGGAGCCGATGATGGCGCAGAAGTTGACGGCGGCGCAGACAAGGACCCGCCAATTGACGAAGGCGTCCTTGAGCCGCGATGAGTGCTTGGCGGCGATGGCCTGACGCTCCGCCGCCAGCACCTCCGCGAGCCAGCTCCGCTCCTCGGGGCTCAGCCACTTGGCCTGCTCGGGCTTGTCGGTGAGCGTGAAGAAGCACACGAAGCCAAGGAGCGTCGCCGGCAGGCCTTCCAGGATCAGAAGCCACTGCCAACCATGCAAGCCGGCCAAGCCGTCGAGCGTCAGCAGCGAACTCGAGATCGGGGCGCCCACGATGTTCGCGATCGGAATGCCGAGCAGGAACGCCGCAGTCGCCGTGCCCCGGACGCGCGCCGGAAACCAGTATGTAAAATAGAGGAATACGCCCGGCGTGAAGCCGGCTTCGCCGAGGCCGAGCAGGAAGCGCATGACGCCGAAGCTGACGGGACCGACCACGAATGCCGTTGCGGCCGAGATCAGGCCCCAGGTGATCAGGATGCGCGCGATCCACTTACGGGCGCCGATCGCCTGCAAGGCAAGGTTGCTCGGCACTTCTGCGAGGAAATAGCCGAAGAAGAACAGCCCCGCGCTCCAGCCGAATTCATACGGCGAGATGCCGAGATCGCGGTTCATCGTCAGGCTGGCGATGCCGACGTTCACCCGATCGAGATAAGCGACGATGTAGCAGAGCAGCAGGAACGGCACGATCCGCCACAGCAACTTCGAGAGGATTTTCTCCTGCTCGGGTGTGAAGCCGGCGCCGACCGACGCGGCAGAGACACTTGCCATTGTTCCCTCCGAGACCGGCCGATGTTTCCCGGCCATGACGCGCCATAGCAAAAATAGAACGACGTTGCAATTTATAATGAAACGCCGTTTCATTTTATAGAAGTTACAGCGAAGCGCTTGCGTCGCCGATCGGAGGCGCTCCCCTGGAAAAGTGGAGTGCTGGCCGCCGGTTACGGTGTCCGGGAGGCCTGGAGAGAGACAGGCTGCCGCGCGTTTCCGATATGCGGGCACCTGCTCCGATGCATACCGAACTGATCGCGAGCCGGGCGCTGACCTAGTCGGCGTGCGAGAACAGCGGCATGCCCGGCGTTTCGAGTTCGGCGCGGAGCAGTGTTCCCGTGCGGCTCTCGGTAATGAAAAGGCTCTTTCGTTCCGGTCCACCGAACGCAAGATTGGTCATGCCCACGCCCGCGCAGGAAACGATGCGGTCAAGCGGCTCGGCCAGGGGAGACAGCCGCCACACGGAGCCGAAGCCGGTGTGGCAGACCAGCAGGTTGCCGCCGCGGTCCAGCGCCAGGCCGTCGGGGCCGCCGGGACCGCCGTGCAGGTGCGAGAATATGCCGACCTTCGTCGTCAGGCCGCTGGCCGGCAGTGGCACGCGCCAGACCTGGTTGGCCCGTGTCACGGCCACCAGCAGGAAGCTCTCCTCGTGGTCGACGACGATGCCGTTCGGACTCGGGATCGTGTTGATCAGGCAGGTGAGCCGGCCATCGGGCGCGAGCTTCCAGACCCGGCCCGTGGGATCGTGCATCCCGGTCTGGCCCTGATCGGTGAAGTAAAGATTACCCGACGGCGCGAAGATGAGATCGTTCACGCCCTTGAAGCTCTCGCTTGCCGCCGTCTCCAGAAATGGCGTTACGCTGCCGCTGGCCGGGTCCAGCAGCATGATCCCGCGCTTGTAGTCGGTGATGAACATGCGGCCGTCGCGGTGAATCTTCAGCCCGTTCGGCCACCCGTCATACTCGGTCACGAGCTCCCACGCGCCTTCCGGACTGACACGGAAGATGCGTCCATACGGAATATCGGTGACATACAGTCGGCCCTGCCGATCGAAGGATGGCCCTTCAAGGAAGGAGTCGATCTCACGTCCGCCCTGATTGGCGTCCGCCCAGGCGGTGCGGCGTGGCTTGCGGAACTGGTCCGGAAGCCGTGTGAAGATGCTGGTTTCGATCCGGCGCGGTGGGGTGAAGAACGTCATGGCGCGACCTTGGGAAAACCGTAGAGTTCGGCAGGGTTGTCGACGAGGATGCGCTTGAACACGGCCTCGCCTCCCGCCCATACGGCGAAAAGATCGAGCAGATGCGCATCGTCAGGCTTGCGCTCCTTCTCGGAAGGGTGCGGCCAGTCGCTGCCCCAGACCATTCGCTCGGGCGCCGCCTTGACATAGGCCGCCGCGACGGCTCCGGCGTCAGCGTAGTCCGGCGCCCCCTGCTTGCTCGACACATAGGGACCTGACAGCTTCACCCAGGTCTTGCCGCGGTCGAGCAAGCCGCGGATGATCTTGTAAGGCGCGTTCTCCAGGCCAGCCGGCTGCGGTATCTGGGCCAAATGGTCAAGGACGAGGCCCCCGGGCAAAGACGCCAGAAGGTCCGCATTGTCCTCAATCTGCTTGGGACGCATGTTGATCTGGCAGTGCCAACCGAGATTGGCCAGTCTCGGGGCGAGCGACTTGAGAGAGTCCACCGTCAACGCTCCCGGAAAACCGAGATTGAAGCGGACACCGCGGACACCCTGCTCGTCGAGCCGTCGCAGATCGGTATCCGATATGTCCTCGGACACAACGGCGACCACGCGAAAGTTCTCCGGCCCAAGCGCCTGTCGTGACGCAATCTGCAGCCGGTTGTCCGTACCGTAAGTCGAGGGCTGGATGATGACGCCCCGCGTCGTGCCGATCCGGCGCTGCAGGGCGCGATAGTCTTCGGGCAAGGCGTCATCGGGCAGCAGCGTCGCGCCCTTCATGACCGGATAGCTCTTGTCATAGGTATGGAAATGGCAATCGGTCGCGCCCGGCGGCGGAACGAAGTGCGGCTTCTCCGAGCCGCTCGACCAGCGCACCTCCTGCGCTGTCGCAAACCGGGGAAGCGCGGATGCAGTGAGTCCGGCCAAGACCGTCCTCCGCGTGAGCGAAGCTGAAGCCACGACGTTCGTCCTCCCCATACTTTGTTATGGCGAGCCTTATAAGTCGCGTCGACGGACCAGGCAATAAAAAATGAAACGACGTTGCGTTTTACGCAGACACGCTGGCCGCCCGTTTGCGGGTGCTCTTTCCGGCTCCAGATGGCGGGGTTCCCCCGCATGCCACAGTGAGCCTGTTTGCAGCCTCGACCAGCGCGCCCTTGATTTGCTCTGCGCGCGCCGCCGTCAGCCGACTGACCGGCCCGGAGATGGCCAGCGCCCCGACCAGGGAGTCGCCGATGCCGAATACGGGCATGGCGAGAGCGGCCGCATGAGGATCCGTGATCCCGGAGGTGAACAGCGGCAATTCGTCATCCGCCCCAGGTGGCCCGGACTCGTAGCGGCGGAGCGTTTGGGCAATGGCGGACTTGTCCATGGGACGGGTGTCGCCCGGCTGCACGGTCATCCGGATCCGATTGGTGGTCTCCACCCTGAAAAGACACAGCCTCTCCTCGCCGTTTCGAACATAGAAGGACGTCGTCTCGCCGGTTTTCGCCGCGAGCTGCTCAAGCACAGGCATGACATGATCGGACAGACGAAACGCCTGCTGATAGGCTGTCCCCAGACGCAAGGTCTCCGCATCGAGCCGATAAGAGCCGTCCGGCAGGCGCGCGAGCAGCCGGTAACGTTGCAGCGATAGAGCTAGCCGCAGGATCGTACTCTTCACCAGACCGGTCCGCTCGGCCAACTCAGCCAGGCTCAAGGCGCCGTCGCCCCGGCGAAATGCCGTCAATACCGCTAACGCCCGTTCGGCTGCCGATACGCCTTTGAGTGCAGGCGGCTTCTTCTCGGTCTGCTTTGCCATGTCCAATCCTCGTCGCTGCCATTTCCTACGGCATTCTCGCCGCGGGTAGAAGGGCTACGATGGCCTGCAGGGCTTTGGCGGGATATCGAGAGATCGCGTTCCGAGCTGGGCAGCTCTGCGTAAGGTCCGCGGGTCGTTTTGCCGTGAAGGCGAAGCTGATCGTTATCCCGAGACCGGATTGCAATGCTCGATCAGCAATTCCGTGAGGACCCGGATCTTCCGCGCGGGATGCTGGCCCGGCGGGCGGATGACATAGGCACCCGCCGGAGGTGGTGGATGACGGGTCATGACGGAAACAAGCGCACCCGATGCCAGCAATTCATTGGTAAGGAAATCGGGGAGGTAGGCAATCCCGAGCCCTGCTGTTGCGGCGGCCGCCAGAGCAGTGCCGTTGTCGGCCTTGAAGCGACCCTGTGGACGAACCGTGATGATCTTGTCGCCGTCCACGAGCTGCCAAGTTTCGGTGCCCTGCATGAGCGCTTGATGGGCGACGAGTTCCTCGGGTGTCTCAGGCGACCCGTGCTCTTTGACGTAGCCAGGACTCGCAACGAACTTGCCGTAGATCGGTCCGACGCGCTTGGCGATCAAATTGGAGTCTTGAAGATAGCCAATCCGAATCGCGCAGTCATAACCTCCTGCGATGAGATCGACGAATTGGTCACTGTAGCAGGTGTGGATTTGGAGCTGAGGGTGTCGTCGCGCCATTTCCGCCATCATGGGGGCGAAGTAGTTCGAGCCGAAGGACAGCGGCACAGCAACTCGCAAGCGTCCACGAAGCTCGCCGGCAGGCAGGATCGTCTCTTTGGCTACGTCGATCTCGGTGCAGACTCTGGCAGCATAGTCTCGGAACGTCGCCCCAGCTTCCGTTAGAGCGGCGCCGCGGGTGGTTCGTGCAAGAAGCTGGACACCAAGTTCCGATTCAAGCCGCAAGAGCCGTCGGCTGACGATTGACTTGGAGACGCCGAGCCGGAGCGCAGCAGGCGAAACTCCGCCAGCATCAGCAACTTCTACGAATGTCCGCAGCTCCTCGATGTCCACTTTGGCGTTCCTCATTTCGCGACACAGCTTGCCTCAAAACGGTACTACCGCATCGAACGCGGGAACGGCAATAAGCCCTGCAGGTGGCCCGCCTTTGGCGAGCATCTCCCTAAAACCGATGCCGCATTGAACGGCAACAAAGGATGTCATGATGAAACTTCGTAACGGCCTTGCTTCGCTTCTTCGTCCCGAAGACTCAGTGCTCGTCCTGATCGACCACCAGCCCTACCAGCTTGCGAACGTGAACAGCCACGAACCGCAGATGGTGATCAACAACACGGCAGCTCTCGCGAAGGCGGCAAAGGCCTTCGGTGTCCCCACGATCCTGACGAGCGTGATTGCCGAGCGGGGTGGCCTGCTCTTCCCCCAGATCACCGAAGTGTTCCCCGGACAGGAGGTGATCGACCGGACGTTCATCAACACCTGGCAGGATAAGAAGGTGGTGGACGCGGTCAAGGCCACGGGCCGCAAGCAGCTGATCATCGCCGGTCTGTGGACCGAGATATGCGTCGCGATGCCGACGATCCAGGCCCTCGGCGAAGGCTGGGACGTCACTGTGGTCACAGATGCGTCCGGCGCCGTTTCGGTCGAGGCCCACGAGGTCGCCATCCAGCGCATGATTACGGCTGGCGCCAACATGATGACTTGGCTGGCAGTGGCGGCCGAATGGCAGCGCGACTGGGCCAGGGCCGATCAAGCCGTCAAGCTGACGGAGGTGATCCTGCAGCATGCCGGCGGGAGCGGCATCGCGTTCCTGTGGGAGCAGCAGCTGCTCAACACACCGGTACCGAAACGCGCGGGCTGAGCTGAACCGGGTGATGAGGATCCTCGATCTGGAACGGTGACTTTCGTGCATGCCCCGATAGGGGCATGCACCTCTCACTGCCGGCTCGCTCGATGTCCTGATCCGGGCAGGTTGCCGTGAATCAGAAGTGGACCTCGGTGCGCATACCAAGAACCACGGCATTGTCCGTCTTCACGCCCACGGCGTTATACCCACGCCCGCCGGGATTGATCACATACTGCGCGTCGAACTTGAGGTTCAGCCAGCCGGTCGCCTGCCATCCGTACCAGACTTCGATCGGAACTTCGTTGCCGCCGGCGTTGGGGCTGAGGGCAGCCGAGTTCACGTGGGTCGTGCCCACCGCGAAGCCGACTTCGTCCTGGGGACGCCAGCTAAACGTTCCGGTATGCCGGAAGCCCAGGGCGATCTGGTAGTCCTGATACGACGTCCGGTGATCGGCAACGGTCGTGTTGAGGAAAGTGTACCAGCCCTGCGCGCCCGGACCGTCGACGGTCAAGCGTTGAAGGATGGACTCGTAGACGCCGTAGCGCCCGCGTTGATCCCCGAGATTTTGATCCGGGACGCCTCCAATGCCGGGGATGGTTGAGATGACCCCGGGAAGGCCACCATCAATGGTCGATGCGCTGTCATACCAGCCGCCCAATCTCCAGGTCCCGTTCAGCGGCCCCGACGGCGCCCAGACCAACTCCACCGGCACCATCACGCCGCTGGCGCGGCTTGAGGCGGGGATGCCCGGCAGGAAGTAGATGGCAGGGTCTGACGTCGTCAGATAATTCGGATTGGCATCGTAGACGCCGACCGAAATCGTGAATTCCGGCGCCAGCTTGTAATGGACGACACCGGCCCATTGGCTCACCGGCCAGTTGTAGATGTAGCCACCCTGGATGTTGCCGGGCTGGCCGCCGCAGAAGGTCAGGTTGATGAACTCGCACAGGCCGAAGAAGAAGTCGGAGCCGACCGGAAGACGGCCGCCCTTGAGTTCGAGGCGGTCATCGAAAAGCTTCTGCGAGTAGTAGAGTTGTGTCAGGCGCAGAATATTGCCGCGGCCAAACACCTCGTTGGTCAGCTGCAAGGCGGGAATGTCCGCTTCGGTGTTCAGATTCTTGCCGAAGCGGTCGACCAGCGTCAGACCGACCGTGCCGCCCGGGATGCCGGCAAGCTTCCCCATATCGAGCTTCGCGCCGAACCACAGCTGACCAGCGTTGGCTGCGGTGTTCCTGCTTCCACCCGTGACGTTGCCGACAGATTCGTTACCCAGCGTCAGGCCCAGCTCGATGCCCTGCTCCTTCAGCTTCGTCCTGCCGAGATCGCCGAATAGATACGGTCTCGTCCAGAAATCGTCGGCAGCATAAGGAACAGGAGCAGCTTTCGTCGAAAAATCGGCCGCATGCACCGCGCCGCCCAGCAGCGAAGAGAAAGCAATCCCCACACTGCACACTCGTGCGGTGTTTACAAACCTGCGCAACATCTTACTCGTCCTCCCGCCGTCTCAGGCTTTGCTTGTCTTGCCTCACGTTCCGGCCCAAAGCCCTCGAGCCTGGAACGCGCTCCCTCCCCCAGCGGCCGCCGACGAAGCGGCCTTGTGTCAACTGGAGCGTGGATCCGTCATGCTTGATCACTCGTTCTCACCGGCAGGGCATCCGCGGCGCGCGGTGACGCGCCTTGTCCTTGCACCGGTGTCGATCTCGGCGCCGTGCGAGCAAGGCCCGCGAGGGCCTGCCTGCGCCGCCGGCGCGCCTGCAATTGCTGATCCGCCAGCACGCCGATCAGAATCACCGTCCCCATCACCGCAAAGTTCAAGGAATTGGGGATGCCCAGGATATTCACGAGGTTCTGCAGCACCTGCAGCAGCGCAGTCCCCAGCACGATACCGAGAATGGAGCCCTCGCCGCCGCGCAGGCTGCACCCGCCCAGGACGGCAGCTGCGATCGCGTAGAGCTCATAGAAATTGCCGAAGGAGCTCGGAGACACCGAGTTCGTGTAGAACACGAACAGGACTGTTGAAACGCCGGCCAGTCCACCGCTGATGATATAGGCGGTTGCGATCACGAGATTCGTGTTGATGCCCGAGAAGCGCGCCGCTTCCTCGTTCTTGCCGACGGCATAAAGCCAGCGCCCGTAGACCGAGCGATGCAGCAGCACGCCGAGGACGAGCGCAAGGACGATCAAAAGGATGAAGGTGTTCGGGATGCCCGCCAAGTTGCCGGAGGCAATGTTGCTCAGTGTCCCGGCCTCGTCGCCGTAGCCGAAGCCGCGCGTCGAGTCGCTCGTATAGTAGCGCGCGGCGCCGCGATAGATCAGCAACCCGCACAGCGTCACGATGAAGGGCTGCATCTTCAGCCGGGTGACGAGAAGACCCTGAATGGCGCCCAGCACGAGCCCGCCCAGCAACACGGCCAGCAGCGCCAGCGGCCAATGAACCTGATGAGTCGTCAGAAGATCGATGAAGATGACGCCGAGCAGCGCGAACATCGAGCCGAGCGAAAGGTCGATGCCGCCGGTGATGATCACGAGCCCCTCGCCCAACGCAAACACACCGAACAGGCCAATCAGATTGGCCATGTTCAGCAGGTTCACCAGCGACAGGAAGGCCGGATTGATCAGGCCCGTGATGGCGGAAATCACCACGAGCAGCAGGCCCAGGCCGAGTTCCTTCTTGATCATGGCGCCGCCGCTTCCACGGTTTCCGGCGCCTGGCCCATTGCGAGCTGCAACACGTTGTATTCGCTGAACTGCGGGCGCTCCAGCACGCCGCTGACACTCCCCTCATGCATCACCGCGATCCGGTCGGAAACGCCGATGACCTCCTCCATGTCCGAGGAGATCATCACGATCGCGACGCCGTGGTCGGCGAGCTCGCGCATCAGCGCGTAGATCTCGCTCTTGGCACCGACATCGACGCCGCGGGTCGGCTCGTCGAAGAACATCACGCGCGGCTGCATGGAGAGCCACTTGCCAAGCACGACTTTCTGCTGGTTGCCGCCGGAGAGCGTGATGGCCTCGATATCGATGCTCGGCGCCTTGATGGAGAGGCGTCTGACCTGCTCCTTCGCCACCTTGCGCTCGGCCGCGCCGCTGACCAGCCACATCCGGGCATAATTCAGCAGGCTTGCCAGCGTCACGTTCTCCCGGATCGGCAGCTCCAGCACGAGCCCGGATTTCTTGCGGTCCTCCGGCATCAGATAGATGCCTTGCCTGATCGCGTCCCGCGGCGATGCGACATCGACCGGCGCGTTGTCGATCCTGATCTCGCCACCCAGCAGAGGATCGATGCCGAAGGCCGCGCGGGCAAGCGAGGTGCGACCGGCACCCACCAGCCCCGCCAGTCCGAGGATCTCGCCATGCCGCACGGAGAGATCGATCTGCCGGTCGGGAAAGGCCGACGTCACGAGGCCGAGGATGTCGCAGCCACCCGGCTGCGGCGGCCGTTTCGGCGGCGTATGCAGCGCTTTCAGGTCGCGGCCGATCATCAGCCGGATCATTGCGGCATGGCTCAACTCGTCTCGCGCCAGCTCCCCCACCGTGCGCCCGTCGCGCAGCACCACGACGCGGTCGGCGCAGGTCATGATCTCGCCGAGCCGATGCGAGATATAGATGACCGCGATGCCGTGCGCCTTCAGATCGGCAATCACCTCGAGCAACCGCTCGGTCTCCGAAATCGTCAGGCTGGAGGTCGGCTCGTCCATGATGATCACGCGGGCATCGATCGAAAGCGCCTTGGCGATCTCCACCATCTGGCGCTCGGCGATCGACAAATTGTCGACCAGTGTGTCGGGAGCGAAATCGGCACCCAGCCGCTCCAGCAGCGGCGTCACGCGGGCGCGCATCTCGGCATTGTCCACCAGCTTCAAAGGGCCGCCGACAAGCTTCTCGCGTCCGATGAAGACGTTCGCGGCGACGTCGAGATTCTCGAACAGGTTCAATTCCTGATGCACAAAGGCGATGCCGGCCTGCGTCGCCTCGCTCACCGTCATGCGGGCGCGGTCGATGCCGCCGATGCGGATCACGCCCTGGGTTGGCGCGACCACACCACCCAGCACGCGCATCAGCGTCGATTTGCCGGCGCCGTTCTCGCCGATCAGGCCCAGCACCTCGCCGCGGTACACGCGCAGGCTGACATCGTCGAGGGCCATGACCCCGGGATAGGACTTGCTGATCCCGGCGAGTTCGAACAGGATTTCCGCCATTCATCTCCTCCCGCACGACGCCCGGCGGCAGTGCCAGCCGGGCGTCGAAAGGCGGTGC
Source organism: Bradyrhizobium sp. USDA 3311 (assembly GCF_054062495.1). Classification (NCBI taxonomy): domain Bacteria; kingdom Pseudomonadati; phylum Pseudomonadota; class Alphaproteobacteria; order Hyphomicrobiales; family Nitrobacteraceae; genus Bradyrhizobium; species Bradyrhizobium sp. USDA 3311. The sequence continues at coordinate 8,625,174 of NZ_JBSSFI010000001.1, forward strand.
TACTTACTTCTTCAGCAGGGCCTTCAGATCTGCGGTGAACTCCGCGACGTTGGACTTGCTGATCACCTTGGTCGGTACGATCAGCTTGCCGCCCGCCGGGATCCAGGACTTGTCCCCGTTCAGCGTCTTGATGATGTTGGTGGCGGAGAGATAGCCGAACTCGTACGGCTGCTGCACCACCGTCGACTCGATCGTGCCGTCCGAAACGCCCCGCAGCGTGCGCTGGTCCTCGTCGAAGCCGACGATCTTCACCTTGCCGGCCTTGCCCGCCGCCTTGACCGCGTCATAGATCAGCGGTGTCTCGTAGCTCCAAAGGCCGGACAGCAGTGCGATGTCGGGATATTTGACGAGCACGTTCTCCATGTTCGCCTTGGCCTTGGCGAAGTCCACCTGGTCGGTGAACACGTCGACCAGCTCGACCTTGGTGCCGGCGATCGCTTCCTTGATGCCTTGCACCCGCTCGCGGGCGTTGTCCGCGTCCATCGTGCCGACGAACAGCGCGATCTTGCCGCCGTTCGGCAACGCCTTCTTGATCTCCTCGCCGGCCTGCCGCCCGGCCGCGACGTTGTCGGTGCCGATATAGGCGAGGCGATTGCTCTGCGGCGCGTCGCTGTCCGTCGTGATCAAGACGGTCTTGGCCGCAACCTTGTTGAGCTGTTCGGTTGCGTGCGGCGCGTCGTCCACCGAGATGGAGATGCCGGCGACGCCGCGCACCAGGAGGTCGTCCAGCTCGCGCCGCTGGCCCGCCGCCGTGCCTTCGTTGGTGACGATCAATTCGATATTGTAGTCCGGGTGCTCCTTCTGCGCCTTTTCGAGCCCGCGCCCGGCGATGGTCCAGAAATCGGCCGCGACATTGGTAACCAGCGCGACGGTCTTTTTCTGCTGCGCCTGCGCCATCCCCGCGGTCATCGCGAGCGCGGCGGCCGCGAGCAGCGGCACTATCAATTTCGTCCTTGATCCGTTCATGTGCACCTCCCTTTGGTCGCCCCGCATCAGGCGACTTCACGGCGCTTTTTGCGCCTTATTTTATTCACACAGCGAAGAAATGCCGCAGAGCAAAACAGAAAAATCAGGATGCACTTGCTCACTCTTCGAGTTTAGATAGTACATGGGGTATTATAATAGTAAATATGACGCATAACGACTCCCTTCGGCTGTGCTTTTTCAACAACACTACCGAAACACGCACCTATTAAATTCACTAACAGAATTAAATGGACAGCATGGTTGACCAGATTGAGCCACCGCGACGCGTTTCCAGCCTGGCCCGCGGGTCGAACCGCGGCCGCCTCGTCGAACTCTTGCGACGCCAGGGGCCATTGCCCCGTGTGGCGCTCGCCCGGAGCACGGGACTGAGCTTCCCCGCCGTTTCCGGTCTGACGTCGAGACTGATGGCGGAAGAGTTGTTGTGCGAGACCGAGACAGCGGCAACGTCATGGTCCGACGATACCGACGACGAGGATGCGGACGGGCTGAATGGCCGCCGCCGTGGCCGGCCGGTCGTGCTGCTGACCTTGAACCCGGAGTTCGGGCGCATCATCGCGGTCTCCGTACGCATGAACCTGATTGAGACGCTGATCGCCGATTTCGGAGGCTCTGGCCTGGCGCAGTCGCGACTAGCTCTCCCGACGCGCGCTCTCGATGCAGGCGCACTGCGCGATCTGGTCATCGCGCAGATCAATGCGATGCTTGATGCGACGGCGACGCCGCGCCATCAGCTGTTGGGAATCGGGCTTGCGCTGCAGGGTATCGTGAACGCCGATACCGGCCGGACGCTGTGGAGCCCGGCGCTGTCGATCACCGACGTCGATCTGGCGACGCCGATACGTCAGGCGTTCGGGGTCGAGGTCGTGATGGCGAACGACGCCGTCGCAGTTGCGCTCGCCCTCACGGCCGCCGAACCGGCGCTGGCGGAGGGCCTCTCGGCCACGATCATGGTCGGTCACGGCATCGGCATGGGTGTTGTCGCCGATGGTGAAGCGCACTGGGGCGCCGGCAGCGAGATCGGCCATGTCAAGTTGGCGCCGGACGGTCCGCAATGCCGATGCGGCCAGCGCGGCTGTATCGAGGCCTATCTAGCCGATTATGCGCTCTACCGCGACGCCCGCACCTTTCTCGACCTGCCGCCGGCGGACTCGCAGCAGCCGTCCGAGGCGCAGATGGCTCTGCTGCGCGAGCGGGCGCTGGGCGGCGATCCGCGCCTCGAGAACCTCTTCCAGCAGGCAGGTCGCGCGCTTGCCGAGGCGGTGGCGGCAACGATATCCGTGCTGCGCCCACACCATGTCATTCTGGCAGGGCCCGGCCTGCAGGCATTCGACATGATGCGCCTCGCCTATGAGGAGCGGCTTGAGCAGGCGGTGTTGCCATGGCTGCTCAAGTCCACGGCGATCTATCTGCGTCCAAGCGAGTCGGCGGCAATTGTCGACGGCATGGTGCGGAGGACGCTGCGGGTGGTGGACCGAAACCACATGGAGGCGACCGAGTGAGCAACGGAAGTCGCTTGATTTTCAAGGCGAGGTCAGGGTTTGCGAGCCGGAGGTACCTACCCCTCCACCCGATACAGCCGCCACCGCTCCGGCACGCCCTTGAGCTGATGCACACCGTGATCCCTGAAGCTGAACGTTGACTGCGTCTTCATCAGGTCCTTGACCGCGCTCGACACCAGAACCTCGCCGGCGCGCGCTTTGGCGGCGACGCGGGTGCCGATGTGGAAGGCGAGCCCGACCATTTCGCCGCCGCTCACCGTGTACTCGCCGGCATGCAGCCCCACCCTGACATCGAGGCCCAGCGTACGCACGGCTTCGCGGATCGCGGTCGCGCAACTGACGCCCGCCGCCGGCGCCTTGAACGTCGCGAGCACCCCGTCGCCCGTCGTCACGACTTCCTTGCCGCGCGAGGTCTTCAGCTCCTTGCGGACGGCCGCGTAATAGTGGCCCATGATCTTGGTCCAGCGCGCATCGCCGAGCTTCGCGGCCTTTGCGGTGGAGCCGACGATATCGACGATCAGGATGGTGGCGAGCGCCTGCTTGGGCTCGGCGCTACCGTCGGCCGACCGGCGCCGGTTCGCAATGGGCCCGGTCAACGGCTCGTAGCGGTGGTTCCGCCGCCGCGCGATCGCGGCTTTGGCATAGTCCTGGGCGCGCTGCACGGTGCCGCAGCGAATTGTCTTCTCCTGCGGCAGACGCGTCCAGCAGACCTTTCGCCCGGCACCGGTGCCATGGACCTCAACGGCACCCCATTTCAGGAAAATCACCGGGCCAACGCGCCTGACGCACCACGCCTTCGACGTGTACCCCGATACGTTCGACCAATGGACTCCGATGCGAAGAAATTTTGGCATGAACGCGCGGCCAATCGTAGGAACGTTTGGGCTACCGAGTTCAAAGCGTAGTGGTACACCCTCGCGTTTGCAATACGATCCGGCGTGAAGCCGTCCGGCGCGCGGCGGCCGGCGCCTGGTGGCGGCTCCCATTCTCCTGATGTGACGGACGCAATCAGCGAGCCTCGACAACTCGCACCCTACGCTCCTCTGCGAGCCTCCTGCCTGCCGATCGTGCAGCGCCACGCCGCGAGACGTTCGGCTGGATGCTGCGCCATCCATTCGGCAAGCTGCGGCGCGCCCATCAGACAGGACTGCATCGTCACGTCCGCGAAGTCCGAGGTCGTGACGATCTGCTCACGGCAGTCTGTCGGAGACGAGAGGCTGCAGAGCACGGCAATGATCTTGATCATGTCACGAGAACTCCTTCGACCTGCTCGGGTCTTGCATCGCCGCCCGGGTGGTCGACCCGCGGCCTGACAGGCTGCATGCCGTCGGGATCGGTCGGTGGAAAGACGGCGTCACAGATGGCGCGCGCTTCCCGGATCAAACGCGCTCGTTCGCGCTCGGCCCTTGTGACCAGTCGAACAACTTCGCCCATATCGGCTCCACAGGTGGCAAGAGAGGAAACTGGCAAGCCGGCCTGGTTAAGCGACCAAACCGGCGGCGCAACCCGCCCTCACGGGTACCCTTCGTATCCAGTGCCGGTCGAACGCGCCGATGATTTCGCCGCATCGACCGTTGATGCCTTCTCGGCGCGCCGCTGATAGTCAGTGGCGAGCATCTCGAGCCGAGCCGCGACCACGGCGTCCGTCATGGTCCGGGCCGCGCGCAACAGGCTCTGCGCCGTCTCGAGATATTCCTTTCCTCGTCGCGACATCAGCATGGTCATAGGGGCCTCGCGCGGTTCTCTGAAAGCGTGTCGAAAGCCAACGGAAATCGGCCCACCCAGTCGCAGTCACCCTGCCGGCGCACCGTGAAACGTTCGAGGCACCTTTTCGAGCAAAGGGGCTTTCGCCAAGAGTAGTAGCGGACCAGACCGAACCTGCCGTCGCACACGGCACAGCGCCCGGTTCGACTGCGAATATCTTCGGAACAGCTTGGCATTGGCGTCTCCTCTTGGGATCGCATCCGATGCGTCGATCACCTTTTCTGTTGCATCGCGCCGGCAGCATTGACTGTCGTCGACGCGTTCATGCGGCACCATTGGCAGGGCCGCCAGTAAAGCCAACCTAGGAGTTCTGCGCGGAGATTTCTTTTGACAATGCGTCCGATATTGCCCATCCGCACGACTTGCGACGCGCGCAGGGAGGGCGCACCGCAGCAACCGTGCGTTCGCGCAATCGCCTGATCCTGGAATGAGGCTGACAGGAACCGGCGCATCGCTCGGACGTTGGCGCAGGCCGGGTCCCACAAGACACCGGCACTTTGGCGGCTCCGGCTCTCAGCCCCCCTTGCGGAGTCGGGGTCGTCTCAAGGAGACAATGATCGATGGACGAAAGCCTGAGGGTCGTCTTTGCAATCGGCGCCACCGCGGCTGTCGTCGCAGGGGCATATCTCGCAATCCGGTTCTTCGCCGGATTCTACTAGGCCTTTCGCCCGGCGCTTTCAGCCGTGAAACGCGAACAGCTCGATCGGATCGCTGAAGCCGCGCACCTCGTACTCGCCCACCCGCTCCAGCTCGGACTTTCGCTCCACCAGCTCGGCGAAGTCGCGCGACAGCAGCACCGGTCGTCCCACCTGCTTGGTGAGCGCTTCGAGACGCGAGGCCATGTTGACGGCGGGGCCGATCACGGTGAAGTCGAGCCGGGTGGTCGAGCCGATATTGCCGTACATGACGTCGCCGACATGGACGCCGATGCCGTAGTTCAGCGGCGCGCGGCCGCTGCCGTTATTCCGCTCGTTGAGCGCGGCCATGGCCGCTCGAGCCTCGGTCACGGCATGCAGCAGGTTTGCGCAGGCGTTGGGCTGGCTGAGCGGGAAGATGGCAAGGAGGCCGTCGCCGATGAATTTCAGGATCTCGCCGCCGTGCCGCGCGATCGGCTCGGACATCGCGTCGAAATAGTCGTTGAGGAGGTCGATGACGTCGTCGCGCGGCCAGTTGTCGGAGATTTTCGTGAAATCCCTGAGGTCGCAGATCATGATCGCGGCGCGAACCGTCGTGCCGGTGCCGCGCCGGGTGGCGCCGGCGAGAATCAGCTCGCCGGCGTGGGCGCCGACATAGGTCTCCAGCAGGGTCCGCGCCAGGCGGTTCTTGACGCGGATCTCGCTGACCAGCGCCAGCACCGGCAACAGCTTCTTCAGCGCAGCGATATGCGCCTCCTCGAAGCCGCCGAGCCGGTCGGTCGCGAAGGTGATGAGATGACGCTTGCCGAGGGTGTGGTAGAGCGGCCAGGCCACATAGTCGGTCAGGCCCTTCGTCCGCATCTCGTCATAGAGGGCGTGCTTGCGGCCGAGCGCCGGATCGCGTTCGAGGTTCTCGCGCACCTCGGTCGCCCCGTCGAACATTTCGTTGGCGGGACTGCCGATGAATTCGGACCGCTCGCGCACGTCATAATCGACCCGCGCAATCTCGGCCTCGCGCATGCCGTCGGACCACATGAAGCGGGCCCCCAGCCATTGCGGATGATGGATCAGGACATGAAGCGTGGACCGCTTCAGCGGAATGCCGGCCTGCTGGAGGCGGATGCACATCTGCGCAAAGATATTGTCGATGAAGCGCTCGTCGCGCGTGCCGTTGGTCAGCCAGTCGACGACACCATCGGACAGCGTCGCGGGGGGATTCTTGTCTGGTGCGCTCATATCCTGCCCTTCGCGGCGGCTTGCATCAAGGCAGATATCGTGCGCTGGCGGGGCCGCGTCAACCTAGCCAGTTGCACGGATCGTGCGCATCAGCAACAGTTGTGATCTAACCGGCGAGCCGGATCGATCCCAGCACCGCCAGCCCCGAGACGAGCGCCAGCCTGGACGGCTCGGTCAGTTCGACCTTCAGCGTGCTGCCGTGGGGAACCGCAAACTCCTCGCTATTGAGACGAATGCTGCAATGGCCGGAAACCGCGTAAACCAGATGCGTGCCGGCGGACAATGGCCGATCGCCGGGCTCCCGGAGCGCCAGGAGCTCGATCTCCGCCGCACCGCGCCGGGCCATCAGGTTCACGACCTCGACCGGACCCGCCTCGAGCTCGGTCACGATCTCGAGCTCGCCGGTGAAGCGCACGGTCGTGAACGGCTCGCGCTCGTCGAATTCCCGCCCCGGTGCTTTCAGCACCAGCCCGCGCCCACCCACGACCATCTGCAAGCGGTCGATGCCGGGCATGTAGGAGAACGGACCGGGCGCCACGATCGGCGTGGACGCAAAGCGCCAGAGCAGGCTGTCCCAATCCTTCGTCGGGCTGCCTGCACGATGCGCATCCGCAATATCGGTGAAGATGCCGCCGCCGTTCTTCCAGGGCGAGCGGGTGTAGTCTTCGGAGTTCAGCAGCGTGGTTTTCATGTTCCTGGGTCGTCCGGGATCGCAAGAGGGCGAGATATCACGCACGCATCATGCGCGTGGCGAACCCGCTTTGCCAACCCGTTCGACGGCCGTTTCCGATCTAGCGGCTGGAGGCCTTTACCAGCGGACATTTGCTCTCCGCGAGCGGCCAGACGGTCTCTTCAGGCGGGATCTTGCGCACGATGTCGAAGTAGTCCCAGGGATATTTCGAATCGGACGGCTTCTTGACGCGAACGAGGTACATGGTGCGCGTGACGCGGCCGTCCTCACGGATGCTTGCGTCCTCCGAGAAGACGTCCTCGACCGGTATCGTCCTCATGGCGGCCGCAACCCGGCCGGCATCGTCGGTGCCGGCGCTGGCGACGGCCTTGAGATAGTGACGCACCGCGCCGTAGACGCCGGCATGCAGCATCGACGGCATCATGCCGGTCTTCGCAAAGAACGCCTTCGACCATGCACGCGTCGCCTCGTTCATGTCCCAGTAGGAGGCCGTCGTCAGGTAGGTGCCCTGCGCATCCCTAAGGCCGAGCGCGTGCACGTCCTGGAGGAAGAGGATCAGCGCGGCGAGGCTTTGGCCACCCTGCACCAGCCCGAACTCACCGGCCTGCCGCATCGCGTTGACGGTGTCATTGCCGGCGTTGGCGAGGCCGATGACCTTGGCGCCGGAGGATTGCGCGCTCAGCAGGAACGAGGAGAAGTCCGGCGTATTGAGCGGATGGCGCGCGCTGCCCAGCACCTTGCCGCCCAAGGCCGCAATCACGCTGGTCGCGTCCTGCTGGAGCTGATGGCCGAAGGCATAGTCCGACGCCAGGATGAACCAGGTGCCGCCTCCCGCCTTGACGACCGCGGACGCGGTCCCGTGCGAGACCGCATAGGTATCGTAGGTCCAGTGGAAGCCGTAGGGCGAGCACTGCTCGTTGGTCAACGCCGTCGTCCCCGGCCCCGAATAGAGAACGATCCGCTTCTTCTCGCGTGCGAGGCTCTGGACCGCGAGCGCAACGCCGGAATTGGGCACATCGACGATCGCATCGACATCCTCCACATCGAACCAGCGCCGGGCGATCGCCGTGCCGACATCGGCCTTGTGCTGGTGATCGGCCGAGACGATCTGGATCGGCTTGCCGAGAACCGCGCCACCGATCTCGCTCACCGCCATCTCGGCGGCGACGACCGAACCTTTGCCGGTGATGTCGGCGGTCACGCCGGCCATGTCGGTGAGGACGCCGATCTTGACGACGTCACCACTGACCTGCGCCCGTGCCGCGACGGGCTGCGCCAGCAGCAGAAGGACACATGCAATCCGTCTCATCCTTGGTATCCTCCAATGTGCCTGCAAGGCGCGGGATCTCAGCATCCGACCGTATCGAGCCAGGCCAGGATCATGGCGGCGAGATCATCGCTGTTGTCCTCGATCATCATCATGTGGCCGTTCCCCTCGATGCCGCGATCCGGAAGCCAGACGAACTCGGCGCCGAGATAGCTCGCCGTCGCCGCATCCACCTCGCGCGGATGGCGCGGGTCGCGGTCCCCGGTCACGATCATGATCGGCCTTTCCCGCAGACGCTCGGGATCAGCAATCCTGAGCCCCCGTCCGCCGATGTTGAAGCGCTCGTTCAGGATTCGCGCGCTCTCCGGCGCAAACGAGCGGCAGTAGTTTTCGAACGCGTGATGCGGAAAGCGCGGCCCGTTGGCCCAATAGGCGGCGGCAAAGTCCGCCGTCAGCCATACCGGCGCATCCTCGCTCGAGTAAACGGGATGACCGGCGCTGGCGTCATCGCGCAGCGCGCGGATCGCTGCCGGATCGTCGGGCAGATCGCGCAACAGATTGGCCGGTGGACCGGGGGCGATGCCGACCACGGCGCGGACCAGATCGGGACGCCGCTCGGCCATCCACCAGGCCATCGGACCGCTCGCCGAATGCACCAGCAGCACGGCCGGCCCGATTTCTTCGATCAGCGCCAGCAGCGACGTCGCCACATCCCGCGTTCCAAGCCGCGAAAAGTCCGGACCTGACGGCGAACGGCCGTGACCGGGCCAGTCCGGCACGAACACGTCCCGGCCAGCCGCAGCAAAGCGCGGCGCCCAACCCGGTCTCCGATCCGGCGTGGCGAGATAGCAGGTCCCGGTGTGACCGGCGCCATGGACCATGACAACAGGCATTTTGCGCAAGGCCACGTGGGACGATCGCACCTGGTCGACATAGACTGGATGCTCCGGCGTTCCCGCATGGAAGCACCGGACCTCGCCGTCGCACGACAGGTCCATCACCCTCTGCCCGGCCAGCGGCATGCTCCTGCGATCCTCCACAACTATCGTCGACGGCCGTTCTTGCGGGCCTCGCAGCGATGTTAAGATCAAGCCGGATCGAAAAGCAACCAGAAAGTCTCATATGAGACCATCTCGAAAATCGACGAACGGCACCACCGGGAGCCATTCACCCGAGCGAAAACCGCTCGCGGCGGTGATAGGCGGCACCGAACTCCAGATCGCCTACAGGATGGGCTACGTGCTGAACTTCTATCGCGAGCCGTCATTCCGGCGGATCGAGATGGAATTCGGCCTGACGCGGCCGGAGATCGTCACCCTGATCTTCCTGGATTTCCGAGAGGGCGTGACCGCGAGCGAGATCTGCGAATTCTCCGGCCATCTCAAGGCCAACATCAGCCGCGGAATCATCGCGCTCGAGAAGAAGAAGCTGATACGGCGTGCCGCCGACAAGACGGACAGCCGCCGCCAGCAATTGTTCATGACGGCGGCCGGGCGGGCGCTCTACGCACAATACATCCCGGCCCTGCGCGAGCGGGAGCGTGCCATGCTCGCGTGCCTCACGCGGGCCGAGCGCAATGAATTCGAGCGCCTGCTCGACAAGCTCGCCGCGCACGTCCCGCACTGGGCTGCGCTCGACGAACTCTGAGGGCGGAGCGATCGCGCGGGCGAGGCGTTCCTCACTCGCCCTTGCCCGCCTTCAGCTTCGGCAATGTCTCGATGATCTTCTGCTTGCCGTCGATGATCTCGGCGAGGAAGCTGGCGCGGTCGATGTCGCCGTTCTGGTCCCAGCTCGCTTCCATCAGCATGCCCGGCGCCTTGTCGGGCCTCAGGGTCAGGCCTTTCATCGCGGCGCCAAAAGCCTTGCTGTCGAACTTGCCGATCTTTTCGGTGACGTATTTGACCAGATAGACCGCGGTGTAGCCCTTGATGCCGTTGTGGTCGGGCCGGTACTTGTAGCGCTCGCTGAATTTCTTCGTGAAGTCCTCGATGGCGGGAATCGGAGCGTCGGCGGAAAGGCCGACATGGCCGCGCACGCCGTTGGCGGCGGGGCCGGCGAGCTCGACCACCTTCTGGCTCAGCAGCGTGGTCTCGCCGAACAATGGCGTCGACAAGCCCTGCCGCTTCGCCTCGATCAGGAAGCGGGCGCACTCCTCTTCATTGGTATAGACGAAAATCGCGTCGGCCTTGGCGCTCTTCAGCTTGATGACGTCGGAGCCGAAATCGACCTGGCCCTGCTCGGTGGAGATATCGGCCGCGATCTCGATATTGCGCGCCTTCATCTCCTTCAGAAAGTTGTCGTGGCCGCCCTTGCCGAAATCATTGTTGACCCAGACCAGCGCGACCGTCTTCACCTTGAGCTTGTCGTGCAGATAGTTGGCGATCTTCGGCATCGAGAATTGCTGACCGAAGGCCGTGCGGTAATATCCAGGGGTTACCTTGCGTGGTGATGTCGGCGGCCTCGGCGCCGACGATCTGCGGAATCTCGGCTGCCTGCGTCAGCGCCATGTTGACCTTGACCGAGCCTGAATAGATCGGCCCGAGCACGACGTAAGGGTCCTTGTCCAAAACCTTCTGCACCTGCGCGCGCGAGATGCCGGGATTGCTCTGGGTGTCGAGATGCTCGGTCTGGATTTTCCGGCCCAGAATGCCGCCGGCATTGTTGATCTCGTCGACCGCGAGCGCGACGCCGTCGCGCCAGTTGGTGCCGGAGACGGCGCCGGGGCCGGACAGCTCGATGACGTCGGGGATGTAGACCGTGCTCTGCGCGCAGGCCGCGCTCGCCCACAGCGATGCCGCAACCGCGATGCTAACCGGCCCTGCAAAGTGCCTCATGACGTCCTCCCTCCCATTTTGCTCTGTTGTTATCTCGCTTGATCCGTCCCGCCGTCGAAGCCGAGCAGCCGTGCCGGCGTTCGCCACAACAGGCGATGCTGATCGCCGGGGTCGGGAAACAGTTGTGTCAGCACCGCGAGCAGCGGACCGTAATCGAGCCGCTCTGGGGCGCGCAGGAACGGATAGTCCGAGCCCCAGACGCAACGGTCGAGCGTGAAGGCCTCGACCAGCGCCGTGATGAACGACCAGGCGTCTTGATACGGATGCGGCTGCTGCGAGAATTTGTAATAGCCTGACAGCTTGACATGCGCGTCTCGCTCGCGGCCGATCTCGAGCAGCGCCTGGAAGGCCTTGCCCTGCAATCCCTGCCCAACGGAGGGCCGGCCGCAATGATCGAACACCAGACGCACATTTGATTTGTCGATCAGCGGTAACAGGTCGAGCAACTGGTCCTGCTCGACCTGGATCTGGAGAAACAGGCCGAGGCTGGTCAGCTTCTCCAGCAGTGGTGCGGTCTCTTGGTAGTAAGCGGCACCGTGGAACGGCACGTTGAAGGCGACGCCGATCACGCCGGCCGCCTTCAGCCGTTCGAGTTCGCTGATGTCGACGTCGTTCTCGACGACGGCGACACCGCGAAAGCGGCCGCCGCCCTGCTGCAACGTATCGAGCAGGATGCGGCTGTCGCTGCCATAGCCGGTGTTGGTGGCGACGACGAGCGCGTGGCGGACATCGAAGGCGTCGAGCGCGCGCAGAAGCTGGACCGCGGGCGCGATCTCCTGCCCGCTCGGCCGGTACGGCGTATCGGCGGAATAGGGAAAGCGGGCGGGATCGATGGCGTGGATGTGGCAGTCGATCCTGGGGGACACCGGCAGCGTCATGGCGCAAAGCTCCCCGGCGGTTCAGAACGTCGCTTCGATGGCCTTGACCAACTCCGGCGTCACGTCGGGCATGACGCCGAACCAAGCCTTGAAAGCGAGCCGGGCCTGATTGAGCAAGAGGCCGAGCCCGTTCACGGTGATGCAGCCGCGCGCGCGGGCTTCGGCCAGGAACGGCGTTTCCAGCGGCGTGTAGATGAGATCGGCGGTGAGCGTTTCGGGCCTCAAGCGCGACAGGTCGATCTCCAGCGCGGCCTTGCCGACCATGCCGCGATCGGTGCAGTTGACGAGCAGGGCGACATCGCCGAGCGCAGCGCCGCGGTCATCCCACGCGACGGTGCTGATTGCGGAGCCGAAATCCCTGGCGAGCGCCTGCGCCTTCTGCGCGGTGCGGTTGGCGATGCGGATCTCGCGCGCGCCATTTTCGAGCAGCGCCACCACCACGGCGCGCGAGGCGCCGCCTGCCCCGAGCAGCAGGATCGGCCCGGCATCGCCGCGCCAGTCAGCCTTGGCGTCGCGCAGGCTCTGCACAAAACCGTTGCCGTCATTATTGAAGCCGGAGAGCGTGCCGTCCGCCTCGACGACGATGGTGTTGACGGCGCCGATGCGCTTCGCGGTCTGGTTGACGCAGTCGAGCATCGGCATCGCCGTCTGCTTGTGCGGCATGGTGACATTGCAGCCGCGGAACCCGAGCGCAATCAGCCCGTCAAGCGCATCCTCCAGCCGCTCCGGCTTCACCGCCAGCGGGACATAGCTGCCGCGGATACCGTGCGCCTTCAGCCAATAATTATGAATGACGGGCGAGCGCGAATGCGCAACCGGCATGCCCATGACACCCGCCAGTCCAAATCCGTCCTGCGACATGCTGCGCTTCCATCCTCGATCGCGCCATTCGGCGTGCGACCATCTTATTTGGTCAGTTGTACAAAGTAATTAGAGGGAATGGCTAGCGCGTGCAATCTGAATCTGGGGACGCGCCGTCGTCCTGGCGAAAGCCAGGACCCATTAGCCCAGGGAGAGGTTGTGGTGCGAAGGGGCAACTGCGAGTTCCCGTAGCCACATCCGACGGTGGTTATGGGTCCTGGCTTTCGCCAGGGCGACGCTGAAGGGGCATCGTGCTTCCAGGCACTCGTCGCGGTCGTAGCCTCGCCACGCAGTGACCGCTCCGATCACATCCCGCTCAGGCCGCTATCCACCGCGAGCGTCTGCGCGGTGACATAGACGCTTTCGTCCGACAGGAAGAACAGCACCGCATAGGCGATCTCCCACGCGGTCGCCTGGCGGCCGAAGGGGACATGGCCCTTGCCGCGCGAGGGGCGGCCGGCGCCGGCTTCGCGGCCGTTGGGAGTGTCGACGAGGCCAGGATAGATGAGGTTGGCGCGGATGCCGCGGCGCGCGCCGAGATGGGCGATGTTGCGCATGAGGCCGCCGAGCGCGGCCTTGGAGGAATCGTACACCGCCATCTGCGAACCGGCTTTCAGCGCGGCGATCGAGGAAATGAAGACGATGGCGCCGCCATCGTCGAATCTCGGCATGGCGGCGCGGCAGCACAGCATGGGGCCGCGGACATTGACGTCGTAGATCCGGTTCCACTCCTCGGGGCTGACGGCATCGAGACCGACCTTGCCGAAGGTGCCGATGTTGAGCACCATGCCGTCGAGCCCACCCATCGCGCGGTGCGCTTCGTCGATCATGCGGACGACGTCGGGCTCGGACGTGACGTCGGCGGCAATGGCAAATGCCTCACCACCTTCGGCGGTGATGCGCCTCACCGTCTGTTCGGCCGAGGTGCGGTTGAGATCGGCGACCGCGACCTTCGCACCCTCGCGCGCGCAAAGGATGCTCATGGCGCGGCCGTTTCCGATCGGATCGGTTAAGGCATCGAACACGCGCTGGCCGCCGCCGACGATCAGGATGCGGCGGCCGCTCAGGCGCCCCCTGCCCGGCGCTTCGCCCAGCGATTCCGCGCTCGGCGGACGGACGTAACGCTCCGGCTTGGTCTCGGTTTCCGTCATGTCAGCCGCCCTGCTTCTTACCGCCGTCATAGACCTTCATGCCCGCCGCGGGATCGAGATCGGTTTCCGTTGCCTCGGTGACGCGCGCCATCATCATGTAGAAACCGAGCGCGACGATGGATTCCACGACCTCCTGGTCGCTGAAGTGGCGGCGCATGGCGGCAAAGGTCGCCTCGGGAACGCGGACGTTCTCGACGACCTCGCGGCCGAATTTGAGCAGCGCGCGCTCAGCCTCGCTTAAGCCGGCTGCATCGTAGTCACTGCGCTCGACCGCATCGATCTGCGCTTGCGTACAGCCGACACCGAGCGCGATCGGAACATGCTGGCGCCACTCATAGGCGCCGCCTTCGAGCTGGGCGGCCTGGAGGATCAAGAGCTCGCGGTTGACGGCGCTGAGCTTCTGCTTGTGCAGGATCGAATTGCCGAGCCGCATCGCCGGGATCATGTTGGCCTCGGCATGAGCCATCATGCGAAAGATGTTCAGCTTGACCGGCATGCGGTCGAACGACGCGCGGATGTCGCCGCTCGTCGTCTCCGGATCAATCAGGGGCAGCCTTGCCACGCGTTTCTCCCTTGGGCTTTCGTTTCTTGTTGTCGTCATTGCCTGCCGCGATCAGCGACAGGAAGAAGGCGAGGTAGCGGTCGATCGCCTCGATCACCTTCGGCCGCGACGACGGCGTCGCGCCCATCACGTAATGTTCGAGGCGGATATAGATGAGGCCCGCCGCGAACAGCCGCGCGGTCTCGCGCGGGTCCGGCGTCGAGACGAGGCCCGCGAGCGCAAAGCCGCGGAAGTAATCCGTCATCAGGCTCTGCTCGCGCGCGTAAAAATGGTCGGCGAACTTGGCACGGATGCCGGGCACGCGGTTTCGCTCGGCGGTGATCACCTTCTGGAACTGATGCTCGCGCGGATCGGACCATTGCTCGACGAGGTCCAAGGCAAACTGCCGGCAGAACGCGGCGGGCTGGCGCGCAAGCTGCTTGTAGCGCGGCTCCTCCAGCCGGCTCGCCGAGCTGGCAGGGCCGTGCTCGGCAACGATCGCTTCCAGGATCGCGGCCTTGCCGGCGAAATGATTGTAGAGGCTGCTCTCGCGAATGCCGACACGGCGCGCGAGCTCGCGCATCGAGGCGCCGCCATAGCCGCTCTGCGCGAACAGGTTGAGCGCTTCGGAGAGGATGCGCTCGCGGGTGGTGGGCGCAGCCGCTGCCGCCGCGCTGGAGGTGTGGACAGCCATGCGACTTGACTAACGAACGATCGTTCGCTAGTCAACCGTACGAACGATCGTTCGTTTGCCAGTCTGGCGGCTACGGTCGCGGCCCGCAAATCCGGTTGCGGGCCCTGTTCTCGCGTTTCAACTCCGCTCCCTTGAGAGGCGGAGAGCAAATCTGGGGAGACGACCTCATGGCGCGCTTTGCCCGCCTTCGCCTGGCCGCGGCCTGCATCCTGTTGCCCATGCTCGCGGCAAGCATCGCCCAGGCGCAAAGCGCAAAATACGATCCCGGCGCCGACGACAAGACCATCAAGATCGGCACCACCGCGCCGCTGAGCGGCCCGGTCTCGGCTTTCGCGCAGATCGCGAAATCCGCCGAGGCCTATTTCCGCAAGGTGAACGACGATGGCGGCGTCAACGGGCGGCGCATCCAGATGATCATCGCCGATGACGCCTACAGCCCGCCGAAGACGGTGGAGCAGACGCGGCGGCTGGTCGAGAGCGAGGAAGTGCTCTTGATCTTCGGCGGCGTCGGCACGCCGACCAACAGCGCCGTGCACAAATACCTCAACGATCGCAAGGTGCCGCAGCTCTTCCTGGGCTCGGGCGCCGCGAAGTGGGACGATCCGAAGAACTTTCCGTGGACCGTGGGCTGGCAGCCGACCTATCGCGACGAGGCGATCGCCTATGCCAAGTACATCAAGGCAAGCCATGCCAATGCGAAGATCGGCGTGCTCTACCAGAACGACGATCTCGGCAAGGACTATCTGAAGGCGCTGGAGGAAGGGCTCGGCGGTGGCGAAGCGATCGTGGCGCGCGCCGCTTACGAGACCACGGCGCCGACCGTGGACACGCAGATCCTGCAACTGAAGACTGCTGGCGCCGATGTGGTGCTGGTTGCGGCGACGCCGAAGTTTGCGGCGCAGGCGATCCGCAAGATCGGCGAGATCGGGTGGAAGCCCGTGACCATCATCTCCAACGTCTCGGCCTCGATCAGCGGCGTGCTGGAGCCCGCCGGCAGGGACAATTCCACCGGAATCATCTCCAGCCAGTACCTGAAGGACGCGACCGACCCCGCGCTGAAGGACGATGCCGGCTACAAGGAGTGGCTCGCCTTTATGGACAAGTACCTGCCTGAAGCCAACAAGAGCGACTGGCTCAACGTCTATGGCTATACCATCGCGCAGACGCTGGTCACCGTGCTGAAGGCATCCGGCAACGACCTCACCCGCGCCAATGTGATGAAGCAGGCGACGACGCTCAAGGACGTCAAGCTGCCGATGCTGATTAACGGCACCACGGTGAACAACTCGCCGGAGCGCTATACGCCGATGACGAGCCTCCAACTGATCCGCTTCGACGGCACGCGCTGGGTGCCGTTCAGCGAACTCCTGAAGAACTGAGCGATGCGGCAGGTCAAGGTCGGCGGCATGCGGGTCGATCTCATCAGCGAGATCGCTTCGCTTGCCTTCGACAAGAGCTGGCTGTTCGCCAACGTCACCGAAGCCGTGATCGCGGAGAACCGGAGCTGGCTCGATCACCGCTATATCGAGCCGGGGACCGGCCGCTTCATCCTCAGCCACCACTCCTATCTCGTGCGCGCGCCGCGCTGGACCGCCATCGTCGATACCTGCTGCGGCAATCACAAGAAACGGCCGCGCGTCCCGGTCTGGAACGACCTCAACCAGCCTTATCTCGAAAACATGCGGGCGCTTGGCGTTGCGCCTGAAGAGGTCGACTTCGTGATGTGCACGCATCTGCATGTCGATCACGTCGGCTGGAACACGCGGCTCCTCGACGGCCGCTGGGTGCCGACCTTCCCCAACGCGCGCTATTTGATGGGACGCGAGGAGTACCGGCATTTCGAGGCGGCGCACTATGCCGCACCGAAGCACCCGGTGAACCACGGCTCGTTCGAAGACTCCGTGCTGCCGGTGGTCGCGGCCGGCCTCGCCGAATTCGTCGAGACAGACCATCGCCTGCTCGATGACCGCGACGCGGCCTTGCGCTTCGCGCCGGCGCCGGGCCACACCGCCGGCAACATGCAGATCCACCTCAACGGCGGCCACGATCACGCCGTCATGTCGGGCGACGTCATCCATCACCCGATCCAGTGCGCCGCACCGTGGCTGTCCAATGCCGCCGATGTCGATCCGGCCGCGGCGGTCGCGACGCGGATGGCGCTGCTGGAAGAGCTCGCAGATACGCCGAGCTATCTGCTCACCGGCCATTTTCCCGCGCCGACCGCCGGACGCGTGATCCGGCATGGCGACACTTACAGATTTCGTTTCGAGGATTAGGGGAAGCCATCATGATGCTGCGCACCGTCACGCTTTCGTTTCTCGCATTGCTGTCGGCGGCGTTGCCCGTCCGGGCCGAGGATCCCGCCGCCTACCCCACCCACAAGATCAGGATGCTGCTTCCTTACGCGGCTGGCGGCGGCGGCGATGTGGTCGGCCGGTTGCTCGCGGACAGGATGGGCAAGACGCTCGGGCAGAGCATCTATATCGAGAACCACACGGGTGCGGCCGGTACGCTCGGCACGCAAATGGTCGCGGCGTCGCCGAACGACGGCTACACCATCACCGTCGGCGGCATGACCACGCATGTGCTGGCGCCCGCGATCTATCCAAAGCTGGCTTACGATCCGATCAAGGATTTCACGACGATCGGCCGCGTCGGCACCTCCTCGATCATGCTGGTGGCGACCAAGGACTTTGCCGCCAATGACATCAAGGACCTGATTGCGCTCGCCAGGAAGGGCGAGCCGATCCAGTATGGCAGCTGGGGCGTCGGCTCGACCGGGCAATTCTGCGCGGAGATCTTGATGCAGCAGAGCGGCATCAAGATGGATCACGTGCCCTTCAACGGCATCGCGAAACTCGCCGGCGACCTGCTCGGCGGCCACATCTCGCTTGCGACACTCGACATGGCGACCGCGACGCCGCTGGTGAAGGACGGCTCGATCAAGGCGCTGGCCGCCTGCGGCGAGCGCTCGCCGAGCCTGCCCGACGTCGCGAGCTACAAGGAACAGGGCGTGGCGTTCGACCGCAGCCTGTCCTGGGCGATGTATGCGCCGGCGGGCCTTGCCGAGCCGGTCGCCAAGAAGCTCTCGGCGGCCCTGAAGGACGCGCTCGGCGATGCCGAGGTGAAGGAGAAGCTGCTGGCGCTCGGAATCACGCCGCAATTCGTCCCCGGCGAGGAGCAGCGCGACATCAACGCGCGCGACATCGCGGCCTGGAAGCAGGTTGCCAAGGACGCCGGCATCGAGGTCAAGTGAACCCAGGTCAAGTGAACAAGGCAAGAGGAGCGCGGGCATGAGCCGCATCTTCGGCGCGGTGCGCCAGAACGGATATGTGGTGCGGGACATCCACGCCGCGATGAGGCACTGGATCGAGGTGATGGGCGTCGGCCCCTGGTACTACATGGACCGCGTCCGGACCGACTGGTTCCGCCATCGCGGCCAGGACTCTCGCATAGAGATGAGCATTGCGCTCGCCAATTCCGGCGATCTCCAGATCGAGCTGATCCAGCAGCGCAACGACGCGCCCTCGCTGTACAAGGAATTCCTCGACGCCGGCCACGAAGGACTCCAGCACATGTCGTACTGGAGCCACGACTATCAGGCGCTCTACGACAAGGCGCTCGCGCTCGGCTACAGGATCGGCCACGAGGGCCAGATCGGCGGCGACAAGGGACGCTTTGCCTATTTCGACACCCAGGCGCATCCGGGAACAGTGATCGAGATCTCCGACACCAGCGGCACCAAGGGGCCGTTCTTCGAGAAGGTCCGGCAGGCGGCGATGAACTGGGACGGATCGCGGCCGATCCGGGAGGTCGGCGGCGGTAAGTCCTAGAACCTTCGCCGGTTTGCGGCGACAGCAAGCGCCGGACGAAATCAAATAGAAATTGTATTGCGGCCCCGGTCGGATATTCTCGCCGACATTGCAATCCCGGCTCGGGGGCCGTGATGAAGTTCTTTTTTCTATTTCTTCTCAGCGCCTGGCGCTCGCCTTCCAGCCGACCGCAGCATTGGCCGACCAGCGCATAGCGCTGGTGATGGGCAATTCGGCCTATCAACGCGCACCCAAGCTCGCGAATGCCACCAACGACGCGGACCTTCTCGAAGCGCGCAAGGCGATGCAGGAACCGGCGGGGTTCACATCGCTGCTCGCCCGGTAGATGGCGTTCCATGGTAGCTTGATCCCGTGTCCGAACCTTCAGCGAGGCAAACATGTCCTCTACCGACAAGGTCTTCGCCGGCTCGATCCCGAAAATCTACGACGAGTATCTCGTCCCGCTGATCTTCGCCCACTACGCCGCCGACATCGCCAGGCGTGTCGCCGCGCTCTCCCCATCAACGCTGCTGGAAACCGCCGCAGGCACCGGCGCCGTGACGCGGGCCGTGACGGCAGCGCTGCCTCCCGGCATCCGTTACGTCGCGACCGATCTCAACGAGCCGATGCTCGCGGTCGCGGCGCAGCGCCAGGCCGATGACGATCGCATTACCTGGCGCCCGGCGGATGCCATCGCGCTGCCGTTCGACGACGCAGCGTTCGACGTGGTCTGCTGCCAGTTCGGCGCCATGTTCTTTCCGGATCGCATCAAGGGTTACGCCGAGGCGAAGCGGGTCTTACGGCCGGAAGGCACGTTCGTGTTCAACGTCTGGGACCGCATCGAGGAGAACGTGTTCGCCGACGAGGCGACGGCCGTGCTCGGAAAGATCTTTCCCGACGATCCGCCGCGTTTCATGGCGCGGACGCCGCACGGCTATCACGACAAGGCCGTCATCAACGCCGATCTGGAGCAAGCGGGCTTCCGCCACATCTCAATCGAAACGCTTCCTGCCGTGAGCCGCGCGCCGACACCCGAATATGTGGCGTTCGCATACTGCCAGGGGACGCCGCTGCGAAACGAGATCGAGGCAAGGGATGCGAGCAAGCTTGAGGCCGCGACGGACGCCGTTGCCGAGGCGATCCGAATGCGCCATGGGCCCGGCCCCGTCGAAGCCAGGATTCAGGCCCTGGTGATCACGGCGCGACCTTAGTCGAAGGAGAGCTCGCTCCCCGACGGCTGCGCGTCCTACCAGAAGCTCCGCGGCATCGGCTGCGCCGGCTGATAGTACGGGTACTGGCCGCCGCGCTGCCGGCGCGGATTGACCGGTTGCGGGTTCGGATCGCGCTGGAAGAAGAAGCCGAAGCCGTTGCCGCCATTGTCCCAGCTGTCGTCGCTCGCAATGTCCATCGGAGGCGCGGTCGGCTTGCGCGTGATGAAGCCGCCCTGGGGATGGTTGCTCAGCACTGCGACGAATTCGGTGCGGTAGTTGGTCTCGCTGCTCAGTGGCTCGTCCGAGATGATGATCGACGAACGCGGCAATGCGGTCGGCGCGATGCGATCCCAAACGTCCTGCGGAATGGTGATGCGATCGAGCGCGTCCTTGGCATCGTCGCCGTTTTCGATCGTGACCACGCTCCAGCGCAGGCCGGTATCGTTCTTCGCCATCGCCGTGAAGATATGCGTGCCGAGCGGCTGGTCGGGATTGCGGATCGTGACCGGGACCTCGATGCTGGTGTCGAACACCTCGCCGCCGCCATCCGGCGCCGGCTTGTGCGTGTTCCGCCGCACATAGAGCTTCTGCGTGGCGCGGCTGACGTAGACCGAGACCGGCTCGAGCGCGAGCTTTGCGTCGGTCGCAGCCTTCACGATCTCGGCCTTCTTGGTCGCAGCCGCCTTCGCGGCCTCCTTCGTGGCGGCGACGGCGTCGCGCTTCGGTTGCGCAGCGGCCTTGGCGGTGTCGAGCTGCGTTGTCGCATCGGCAGCCTTGGTGGCGGCCTTCTGCTTCAGCTCCTCGGCCTTGGCGCGGGCCTGATCGGTCTTTGCCGCCGCGAGCGACTTGTCGGCAAAAGCAAGCTCGGCATCGGCGCGGGCTTTCTGCTGTTCCAGCTTGCGCAGCGAGGCGGGAAGCGAGGCGGCCTCCTTCGCGGCGATCGCCGCGGCCTTCTTGGCCTCGTCGGCGGCCCGGGTCGCCTCCTCGGCTTCGGCGGAGAGCTTGTCGGCCCGGCTCGGCACCGCCGCAATGGCTTCGCGCTTCGGCACGAACAGCGAGGGATGGTTGAAATCGACCGGGGCCGCGTCGTTCGGCGAGATGATCACGCGCATGCCGATGTTGGTCCTGTCGAACAGCCCCTCCGCAAAGCCGAAGGGCATCCGCACGCAGCCATGCGAGGCGGCATAGCCCGGCAGCGGCCCGCCATGCAGCGCGATACCGTTCCAGGTGATGCGCTGCATGTTGGGCATCCAGGCATCGTCATACATGGTCGAGTGGTGGTCCTTGTCCTTCTCGACGACGGCGAAGACGCCGGCCGGCGTCTCGCGCCCGGTGGTGCCGGTGGACACCGGCGCACGCAGGATCCAGCCGTCGGCGTCGTAGAAGGTGACCTGCTGGCTCTTGATCGACACGATCGCCATGATCGGCTCGCCGGCCTCGCGCGGCGCCACCGCCTCGGCCGGCTGGCGCGCCTGCTTGGCCGCGGCCGCCGGGTTCACCACGGCAAGCACGGCCAACGCCGCAAGCGCGATCCTGCCGGGAGGGGCCCAACGCCGCATCGCCAGGGTGGATTGCGCCGTCGTCAGTCGGTTTTTCATGCCATGCCCCGGTCGAAATGCCAGTCCGCGCTCATGTCGATTAGGTCTCAGATTGCGATCTTTGGATTAAGAAATCGCAGCCGCCATACGTTCCGTCTGTGGCGATATTTGGCACGTTCCAACGACAAATCTCTCATATACGACGGCTCGCGCGGGCGGAAGGGTGGCTCCCGGCCAAGGCTGGTCCGAGGCTGGCGGCGATCGCTGCGGCAGAATGTCCGCCTTGGAGGGGGCGGATCCGCCGGTTTTCCCCCCGTTGCGGTGGAGCGCCGCGGCGATCACGACCCGGATCACAACGGTGCGGCGCAAACCGGCCTATATTCTTTGAACCGGCAGGCTTTGGTTGAGAATGGTGGCTAAACGCCCGGCACCTTCCGGCCGAACCTCGGCAGTAAACACCACTGCGGGGCGCGCACCTTCACGACCCTCAGCGGCCTCGCCGCGAGGCGGCCGCCGGCGTCGGCGAGGCGATTGAGGTCAAGGCTGCCTCTCCAAAGGAGACAAGCCGCAAGCGCTCCTCATCCCACAAGGTCAGCCGCACGGTCCGCAAGCTCTGGAGCAGCGTAATCCGTCCGACGCCGGCGAGTTGCGGATGGTCCCGCAACACGTCCGGCAGGCGATAGCAGGGAATTCGACTGCACAAATGATGGATGTGGTGGACGCCGATATTCGCCGTGAACCATCGCAAGACACCCGGCAATTGGTAGTGCGAGCTGCCGTACAGCGCAGCGTCGTGAAAATTCCAGTTCTCGTCGTGGGACCAGTGGGTGTGCTCGAATTGGTGCTGGACGTAGAACAGCCAGACACCGATCGACGCCGCCAGAACGATGATCGGCAGGTGAACCAGCAGGAACGGCCCATAGCCGACCAGCCGGATCATCGCGCCGACGAGAACCGCGATCGCGACGTTCGTGCCCATTGTGCTCAGCCAGGGCTTCCAGCCAACACGCATCAGCCCGACCGGCAAGCGATGCTTCAAGATGAACAAATACGAGGGACCGACGCCAAACATCACGAGGGGATGGCGATACAAACGGTACAGCATCCGACCCCATAGGGGCTGATCGCGAAACTCGCGCACGGTCAACGTATCGATGTCGCCCGAGCCTCTGTGATCGAGATTGCCGGAGTTCGCATGGTGGCGTGCATGGTTATGTCGCCAGTAATCGTATGGCGTCAGTGTCATCACGCCGATGGCGCGGCCGACCCAATCGTTCGCAACGCGGCCGCGGAAGAACGAGCCATGTCCGCAATCGTGCTGGATCATGAAGAGACGGACCAGCAAACCCGCCGCGGGCACCTCGAGCAGCAGGGCAAACCAATAGCCGTGATCAAGAGCGGCCCAGATCAGAACCCAGATGATGACGAGCGGCACCGCCGTGATCGCCAGCTCGAGGACACCGCGCGCACTGTCGGGCTCGCGGTAGCGGGCGAGCATCCGCGCCGTCGCGCGGATCTCCGGCGTTCTCTCAGTCATTTCTGGTCTGTTCCCGATGTCCGCCGAAGAAGTATCGTTATCGCCCACGGACGCCTCCGGCAGCAGTTCTGAGGTCCTGCCCCGCACGCACTCATATTGATCCGAGCCTGGATGTCCTGCTGAGCAATATTGCTCACGCCGGGAGCCGGCGTCCCGCCGAATTGGCCTGCCCCCCATGACACACCGCGACTGAGATGGGAAGGGACGCAGGTCGGAGATGTTCACCGACCGGCCGGCGATTTTCCGGCAATGTGAGCAATATTGAACTGAAGCTGACACGCGAGCGCGGCATGCTGGCCATGACGCAGCCGGCGAATCGGCTGTCATCGGCGGCGGCTTCGGGTACAGCGTACCCCGCCATATGGGCAGGAGCTTCATATGTCCGAGGTCTATGCTCGTCCAGAACCGACGCTGATTCCGATACCCCGGCCACTCTGCCCGGCCTGCCAGAGCCGCATGATGCTGATCCACGTCGGGGCAAGCTGCGACGGTCCCAATCTTCGAATCTTCGAATGTGCCAAATGCGGGAACGTCCACAAGATATCCATGGACGACCCGATGAGATCAGCCAAATAGCAGCTGAAGGGGAACGCTCAAGGAAGCGGCCCCAGCACGGGGGTGCGAACCGGGGCCGCCATTCATCGGGTATGATGAGTGGGCATCATATCCGGTCGCCATCACCAAGTAGTCCCGGCGACGTTCGTTCCAGGCAGACTCTCACGATGCCCGCCTACCAGCGTTTGCGCCAAACGCCGCCCCAGCTTCCGCCCCATCGGCTTCGTCCGCGGACGAGCCCGATGATCATGAGCAGCAAGACCGCGCCGACCGCGGCGTCGATGATCTGCGAGACGATCCCCGAACCGAGATGGATTCCCAGCTGCGGAAATAACCAGCTCGCGATGAAGGCGCCCGCTATTCCCACGACGAGATCGCCGACCAGGCCCAAGCCCGTACCCATGACGATCTGGCCCGCAAGCCAA
Organism: Bradyrhizobium sp. USDA 3311; assembly: GCF_054062495.1. NCBI lineage: Bacteria > Pseudomonadati > Pseudomonadota > Alphaproteobacteria > Hyphomicrobiales > Nitrobacteraceae > Bradyrhizobium > Bradyrhizobium sp. USDA 3311. The sequence continues at coordinate 8,649,290 of NZ_JBSSFI010000001.1, forward strand.
CCGGCCGCGATGCCCACAGCCAATATGACGAGAAGGCTTTCACCAGATATGTTCATTTTCACCTCACCAACGGACGACCAAGCAGTGTTCCGTCACCCGTCAGACTAGACCCGGGCAAGGGCGGATGATGTGCAAAACTGCTCAGATGCCGATCGTATGATCGGCGCGCGGCTCAGGATCAGTTGCGGACCATTCCTTCAAAGCTGAGCAATTTTGCTCTGCAGCAGAGCGAGCCAACCGATAGGCTCTCTGATGGCCGTCCCTCGACCGGCACGAAGAGGGGTCGACAAGTGGCGCGGCTGACGCCTCTGCAGTTCGTCCAGGAGATCTCACCTTGACTATCAGAACAACACGGACCACCGTTTCGTTCGCCAATCCCTTCGTCCTTCAGGGCCTGGAGGGCACTCAGCCCGCCGGTGAATATGTCGTCGTCACTGACGACGAGCAGATCGAAGGGTTGTCGAGGATCGCCTATCGGCGCGTGGCGACGCTGCTTCAGACGCCCGCGAGGTCTGCCCCCCAATTACTGATCCAGTTCTACTCGGTCAGCCAAACGGAGCTGGATGCCGCACTCATGAAGGACCGGCATCAGACGGTCGTACGGCATTGAGAGCGCAGGCGAGCCGTATGGCGAGCCGGCCGAGGCCGCCGCCACAATTGCCTGGCCGGGATCACCGGGGGGCCCGAAGGCGGACGCAAGATTTGCCTAACGCGCCCGGCCCCGGCCCTGCTAAACTGAAGCCCCCTCCATCAGGTTCTTGACGACGTTATGCTAAAAGCGGCGAAAAGCTCGTTCGATCCAAAACTCTTTCTCGCCAAGGTCGGCGAGGGCAAAGCCATACTGAAATTCGACAAGAACCAGGTCGTGTTCTCGCAGGGCGACGCCGCGGACACGGTTTTCTACATCCAGAAGGGCAGGATCAAGGTTCTCGTCGTCTCCGAGCAGGGCAAGGAAGCCGTGGTCGGAATCATGGAGCCCGGACAATTCTTCGGCGAAGGTTGCCTGAACGGCCATCCCTTGCGGATTTCGACAACGGTGGCGATGGAGCAATGCCTGGTCACGTCGATCGCGAAATCGGCTATGCTTGCGATACTCAAGGGCGAGCCAAAGTTCTCCGAGTTGTTCATGGAGTATCTGCTCAGTCGAAACAGCCGCATCGAAGAAGACCTGATCGACCAGTTGTTCAATTCGAGCGAGAAGCGGCTTGCGCGTCTTCTCCTGCTCCTGGCGAATTTTGGCAAGGATGGCGCTACGCAGCCCATCACGGCGCAGGTCAGTCAGGAGACGCTCGCAGAGATGATCGGGACGACCCGCTCACGCGTCAGCTTTTTCATGAACAAATTTCGCAAGCTCGGCTTTATCACCTACAACGGCAAGATCGAGGTTCACAGTTCCCTCCTGAACGCGGTCTTGTATGACAAGCCTGAGATCGTGAGGGACGACTGAGACAGTTGGGGGCAAGAACGCCTCGAGCCGCCTCCTGCAACGATATGAAGGTACCCCATGAAAAAGCCGACCGCGCACGTCGACGAGATCGCGCCGAGAATCATTCAAAGGGCTGACGTCGCACCGGCCGATGGCTTCACGCTTGTGGTCGATGGCCACTTCAAGACCCGTTACGACAGCGAAACTGCTGCCCGAGAAGCCGGCGCCGAGTTGCTCGGCAGATTCCCAATGCTGCAAATCCTGGTCTACGATGCTGCGACCGGGATGCGGTCGCCGCTGCAATAGATTTTCGGCGTGACCGGGCCCGCATCGGGTGTCGTTGCGGGCCTGTGCGAAGTGTTCGTGAAGCTCTCGGAATGCAGGATCATCCTTTCTTGGGACGATCGGACGGGGTGTCCGAGACCTGCCGGCGCAGACGTATTGCTTCCGCAAAGCTGTCAGATGGCTGCCTTTGCGGAGCGGGACGGTTCTCGGGCTCGTCAGGCTCCGGTGCTCGCAGGACGGAGAGCAGCGCTTCGCTGTCGCGGTCCAGACGCTTGTCAGCACCCGACGCGTCGAGCGTATGGCCGACCAACTCGCCCGAGAGACGATAGATATTGTTCCCCCGGAGATCGTAGACTTTCTTGCCGGTGAGGTCGAAGATCGATGTGCCGTTCAGAACCCCGGCGCGGATTCCCCTGTTGTTGAATATGTATCCGCTCACCACACATCTCCCATCGACGGCCCTTTGGCGGTACGCCGGCGACCGCCTATCGGGTCGCAACCCGGCCTTTCGCCTCCTCCTCGGCCAGACGTATCATGAGCCATTGCCGCCGGACGTCGTCTTTGGCCAGATCGATCTGCCGTCTGAGGATTTTGAGGTTTTCGAGGTGGATGAAGTCTTCCAGGTCCTCCATTCGGGGGCACCCGCTCAGGTCGGTGGCCTCAAATCGTGACTGGCGAGCCAGAGGGCCGCGGCCGATCTCATCGGATCGGTTTCGACTGCGGCAGCACGAATGTGAAGGCAGGCGCACGCGAACGTTCCGATGTCAAAGGCGGATGAGCCGGGGATCCTCACCAAGCTCATGGGTTCGCCGCACCTGGGACAGCGCGGCCGCCGGTCTGATGCAAGTGACGAACCGAATGAGTGGGAATGTTGCAAATGCATGCGATGCACCCTCGAGATCAGGCGGGAGCGTTACAGCACTCTCAGTCACCGATAGATGCCGATAAGGGGCGGTGATACAGCCAGCATGAGCCGCCGGGGCCGAAGTTACTGGTCAATATTGCTCGCTCGAGCAAAGTTCCCGCCGCCTGGAGCCCGGCCCGGTTGCCTCGGCAGACACCGCGGCTAGACGCCCAGCGCCTTCCGGTTGAAGGTTCGCAGAACACGCAGCGACAGCGTTCGCACGTTCGCGACATTGAGAAGCCATGCCGCGGCGGCGTAAGCGAAACCGCCCGCAAGGCTCACGATGACCAGCGCGACGAGGCCGGTGCCGTCGACCTGCGATCGCGCGACGAGGATCGCAGCCGCCATGGCTGCGGCGGAGGCGGCAACGCCGGCGAGACGATTGACGTCGAACGGCACGGGATGGGCACGGTGCATCAGGACGAGTGCGACGACGAAGCCGATCGCCTCGGTCGCAAGCGTCGCCAGCGCCGCGCCGTTGAGGCCGTAACCTGCGACCAGCGCGAACATCAGCGCGACGCTCACCACCAGCGTGAGGAAGGACTGCGCCGCCAGCATGAACGGCCGCTCGGCGAGCTGAAAGCTGATCTGGACGTAGAACTGATTGGCGATGCCGAAGAAGCGGGCCAGCACCAGGGTCGGCAGCAGCGCCGACACGCCGGCGCGGAAGTCGACGCCGACCAGCGTGCCTGCGACCTGGTCCGCCGCCAGCGCCAGCCAGATCGCGACGGGCGCGACGACGACGAGCAGCAGTTCGAGACTTTCGGTCAACCGCTCGCGCGTGGTCTCATTGTTCTTCTCCGACAGCGATCGGAACACGAGCGGCACGGTCGCCGCGGCGACGCTGGAGGCGATCATCACCATGAACTGGCGCGGCAGATCGGCGGCGACGCCAAAGATGCCGGCGGCGTCCTTGCCGAGGAGATAAGCGACGATCAGGCGGTCGCAGGTCGAGTACAGCGCGACCGAGAGACCGGCCAGCGTCAGCGGCAGGCCGTAGCGCGCCAGCTGCATGAACTGGCTGCGCTGGAAAGGCGCGATCCTGGTGCGGTCGCCCACGAGATTGAGGATGATGCCGGTCAGCGAGCCCAGCCCGAACGCCGCGAGCAGGCCCATGCCGCCCCAGCCGAGCCAGATCCCGAGCAGGCCGAAGCCCACGCTCGATACGCTGCGCACGATCGAGATCGCCGCGAACCGGTAAGGGCGCAATTTGGCGCGCTCGAACTCCTGGCCGACATCGACCGCATTGGCCATGATCGCGACGAACATGCTGGCGAGCAGCAGCTCGACGCTGACGTCGCTGCGGAACAGGAAGACCAGCGGGGTCGTGGCACAGAGCACCGCGGCCGTGAGCCCAAAGGCGACCATCGCCGTGGCGCGAAAATCCACCTCCGCCGACATCGCCTGATAGCGGGACACCGACAGCTTGATCCAGGCGAAGAAGATCGCACCCAGAATGCCGGCAAGGCTGATGCCGACGACATAGACGCCGTACTCTGCGGGCGTCAGCAGCCGCGTGTAGGCGGTGACCGCGAAGAAGCCCACCGCCGCAGGCAGGATATAGGCGACCAGGTAGATGGAGAAATGGCGGTTCAGCATGCGGGCACGGGACCGGAAGCGGTCATGCGAGTTTTGCGGCCGTTGATCAGTTGGACCTTGGGGTGGCGATCGGACTGCGCCGCAGCATCCCCGAAGAGTGTCACATAAGTCTGCAAATCGGGCCGCGAATGGAGCAGCACGGCGGATTTCGCGCGTTAGCGTTAAATTTGCCCTTTCCTCGAACCGGAGCCACAGATCACTGATAAGAGACCATCATTCAGGCGCCTTAAGACGCTTTCCAGCGCGTGAACGCGCCGGAACAGCGATGCAGCGGCCCATGGGTTGACGCACCGGACACCCGGCAAAGGTTAACCCAACACGACGAAACCCCGGCATTGCACGGCGCCGCTTGGTACGATGGCGCATTGGTTCCCGAGGGAATGCCGTGGCCAGGCTCGACAGACGCGAATTCCTTCTCGGCACTGCCGCAACGCTTGCGGCGGGCGGATCCGCGTCAGCCTTGCCGGCGTCGAAACTTGCCCAGCGCCGTCCGGGATTTGGTGCAGCGGCAACGCTCTGGGACCTGCAGGCCGATCCGCGGCTTGGCGAAGCCATCAGCACCTATTGCACGCAGGTCGTGCCGGTGCTCGAGCTGAAATGGCCGATGCTGCGCCCGGACGCGCACACGTTTGCCTTCGAGCGCGCTGACGCGATCCTGGATTTCGCGCGGGCGAACGATCTGACGATGCGCGGGCATGCGCTGGCCTGGTATCACGACATTCCAGACTGGACCAAGCAGATCAAGGACGCCAAAGGCGTCGAGCGTGCGTATCTCGACCACATCGGCACCGTCGTCTCCTACTACAAGGAGAAGCTGACGTCGTGGGACGTCGTCAACGAGCCGATCCCGGACAATCCCCGCAGTCCGAAAGACCGGCGCGACACGTTCTGGACGCAGCATCTCGGCAACAACTGGATCCCGCTCGCCTTCCGCACGGCGGCCGCGGCCGATCCCTTCGTCAAGCTCGCGATCAACGAATACGACATCGAGTCGGCCAAGGACTCCTTCATCGCCAAGCGCGCTGCCTACCGCAACCTGATCATGGAGCTGCTCGACCAAGGTGTCCCGCTGCACGCCGTGGGATTGCAGTCGCATCTGCATGCCGAGCTCGAGATCGACACCCATGGGCTCGCCGAATTCGTCACCGAGCTGCGCTCGTGGGGGCTGGAAGTTCTCGTCACCGAGCTCGACGTGGACGATCAGAAGCTGACGGGCAACCCGGCCGAGCGCGACGCCATCGTCGCCAAGCGTGTCGATGATCTCCTGACCGCGATCTCGACCAGCGGCCCGGTGCGCTCGATCCTGACCTGGGGCCTCTCGGATCGCTACAGCTGGATCAACGGCACCTTCGCCCGCGCGGACAAGCAGCCGAACCGTCCCCTGCCGCTCGACGGCGAATTCAGGCCGAAGCCGTTCATGGACGTCATCAGCAGGTTCACGAGGGACGTTTGAGGGCAGCTTGTTCTAGCGCGTCTTCGGCGTCTCGAACTCGGCTTCGTCTCCCATATGATCGGGAGACAGGCTCGGTCCGCGACGGTCGCGCGAGCTGAGACGAAACACATCGCGGATATCGTCGATCGAGGTCGACGAATAGGACTGGATGCAGAGCGCGACCTGCTCGGGCGAGGCGGCGCGCATCATCGCCTCGATGGCCGGGCGGTCGAGACGCGTGTCATCCCAATGCGAGACCGCGATGCTGTCTTCCGTCACCCGATGTGCTGCCAGATGCTCCGGCGAATTGGCGACGAAGTGGCCGTAGAGCAGGTACTCGGAAAACTTCTTCTTCCGGCACAGTGCGAGAGCCCAGCCGAGGCCAGTCGCCGACTTGATGGCGTCGGTCATCGCGCGCGCAGTATCCTTGTCCCAGACCAGCGCGTTGCCGACATAGTCGTCCGCCGGAAACGAGCGCTCCTTGATACCGAGAAGCTGATCGACGGTGCGGAGCCACAGCACGTGTAACGGGTGGTCGGCGTCGATCCCTTTGCGCGTGACAAACAGCGGCGTCTTCTCACCGCCGGCATATTGGCCGACATCGAATTCGCGGAAGAACAGATTGTCTGAATCCAGGATGCAGACGCGCTGCTCGGGCGCATTGAGGACGCCGGCGATCTTCAGCATCTGCTGGATGTGCCAGCCGTGCACGGGTGACGACAGCAGCGACAGCCAGACGCGTCGTTTGCTGATGAACTGGAGCGCCGGCGGCAGCGCCCAGAGCCATTTCGGCAAGTACCGCGAGGCCGGAACGATGACGCGCTTGTCGGAAGCGAACCGCTCGAACAGCGGCACGTCCTCATCGTTAACGAGAACATAATGCCGCGTATATCCCGTCAGCCAGGTGTCGATGCTCTCGCTGAGCAGCGAAAAGCGTTCGATATCCTTGGCATAGCTGGCAGTCAGCAGTGCAACGGAATGCATGGAGCGTGCTCGAATGGCCATCAAGCCATAGTCATAACCGCACCGGGGGGCGCTGGATACTCACATTCGCAATCAAGGTAAAATGAAACGAAGCATCAGCCATCCGACGGCAGTCCCTGCTCGATGCCGCGAAACCGCAGCGGCGCCAGCGCGGAGGCGCGCTGCCACCAGTCGGCGACGCGGTCGTCGAGCGCGGTCGTGCCGCGACCCCGGCCGGGAAAGATCCTGATCTGCTGGACCGGCTCGGCCTCGAACCCCTTGCCCCTGCGCGTGATCCTGATGACGGCACCTTCGCGGTCCCGCTGGGTCAGCGGCACCAGAAGGCGGCCGCGCGGGCGGAGCGACTGGAGCCAGAGCGGATGCGGATGCGAGAAGCCGGCATGCACGATGATGACGTCGGCGGGCGCGCCGATGTCCTCACACCCGTCGCCCTGGACGACCTCGACATTGCGATAGGCGCGAAGAAAGTTCGCGGCACGGGCTGCAAGCCGCTCGTCGCATTCGATCGCACGCACGCTGCCCTTCGGACCGACGATCTTCGACAGCACCGCCGAGAAATAGCCAAGCCCGCAGCCGATCTGGACCACGCGGTCCTTGTCCCCGACGTCGAGCAAATCGATGAAATGCGCCCACAGGCTCGGCAGGCCGGTGTCGAGCTTGCGGCGCGCGTCGATCGCGACCAGCACATTGTCGTAGAGATGAACGGGATCGGCGTCGGGCGTCAGCCGATAGCTCCGCGCCGCCTCGCTCTTGATGCGCCAGGGCCCTCTCGCCAGAAAATCCTCGCGCGGCACGGCGGCGAGCGCTTCGAGCAGGCGCTTGGAGGAAATCCGCTCGCGCTTTGCGATTCTTTCCACGTAGCGCGCACGCGCGGCGGCGAGATCGCTCATGTCAGGGATCGATCCGTTCCCGAACGGGCGCATCCGCGCGAAGGTCGTTGACGAGCTGCATCGCCTGCTTCAGGTCCGGCGTGAGGAAGCCCTCGCTGAACTTGCCGACGATCGGCGTCAGCAGGAGCGTCGCTTGCTCGCCCTTGCCGGCATCATGCGACAGGCGCGCGAGACTGACGGCGGTTCGGAGCTCCCAGGACAGCGCGCCCTGCTTGCGCGCGGTCTCCAGCGACAGCACGAACAGATCTTCCGCTTCCTGCACCGACGCCGGATTGCCGTCCGACAGGGTGATCTCGCCTTGCAGCCGATAGACCTCGGCAAGGTAGGAGTGATCGCCGGTCCGCCTTGCGGTCGCCAGCGCTCCGTCCAGCGCGCGAAGGGCGGCGTCGCGCAGGCCGACCTTGGCGTAGGCTTCCGCGAGCAGGCATCGGAACCAGCAGCCGGCGAGCCAGGAATCCATCGCCTCATATTCGTCGAGGCCGAAGCGCATCTGGCTGAGGCCCTCGTCGGCCTCGCCGAGCTGGGTCAGCGCCCAGCCGCGCAGGATCGCGGCCTGCTGCTTCCAGTGCAGGAAATTGTGCTCGGTGGCGATGATCATGGCACGGTTGGCGTGATTGCGCGTGCCTTCGACGTCGCGCAAATGCTGGCAGAGATAGGCGCCGAACACCAGCGCGAAAGCGAGCGTGAAGGGATGGCGGATCTTTTCGGCGTTCGCGATCGCCTGTTCGCTGTGCTGGCGCGCCGCGTCGGGCCGGCCGAGGAACCACAGGAGATAGCCGAGATAGGACAGCGAGACCACGCCGGGATCGGTGCCGTGGCGCACCATCAGGTCGGAATGCAGATCGGGGCTGTAGAGATTGATGCAGCGGTGCAAATGATGCTGCGAGGCGGCAAAGCGCCCGCGATAGAGCATGGTCATCGCGATCGCGCGATGCGCCTCGATCAGATAGCCGGTCTGCTGCGCCGGCTGCGTCCGCTCGCTCAGCCGCTCGCGCTTGGCGAACTTCAAAAGTTCGACGCTGAGATCGTGTGCGCGCGTCAGATCCGCCCGGATGAAGTGGCACACCCAGAGCCCGCGCGTGGCAGCAAAGGTATTCTCCTCATCGTCGAGCTGCCGGCCGAGCTCGAGCGCACGGACGTAGTTCTCCTCGACCTCCTGCACCGCATAGCCTTTGGCGGCGATCAGCGCGTTGCCGAGCGCGATGCGCAGTTCGAGCTCCATCTCGTCGGCGCCCTGCATGCGCGCATTGGCCTGCACGACGCTGAGGCCTCGGTGCAGATGGCCGATCGCCTCGAGATTGGCGCCGCTCTTGGCCGCCTGCTTGCCGGCCTTGAGCCAGAAGCTCGCGGCACCCTCGCTCTGGCCGGATTCGGTCAGATGATGGGCGAGCAGCTCCGGCTCGCGCTCGGTCTTCTCCGGATACATCTCGGCGAGCACCTGGACGATGCGGGCATGCAGCTTGCGCCGCTCGCTGTGCAACAGGCTCGCATGCGCGGCGTTCTGGATCATCACATGCTTGAAGGAGTAGAGCGCATCCGGCGGATGGCCGCGGCGCATGATCAGCCCCGCCTCCTCCAGGTGATTGAGCGCCGCCTCGATCTGCTCCGAAGGCGTATTGGCGACTGCGTGCAGCGTCTCATAGGAGAATTCGCGGCCGATGGTGGCACCGATCTGCGCGATCCGTTTGAACGGCCCCATCCGGTCGAGACGCGCCATCAGCGAGTCGGTCAGGGTTGCCGGGATCGCGAGTTGCCGCCACGGGCCCGACAGCACGTAGCGCCCATGCCGCTCGGTCAGCAGGTTGGATTCGAGAACGGTCTTGGTCAGCTCCTCCAGGAACAACGGCACGCCGTCGGTCTTGACGATGATCTCCTCGACGACCTCCTTGGGAAGCTCTCTCCCGGCGACGCGCTCGACCATCGTCGTGCGCAACTGCCGGCTCAGGCGGTTCAGCACCAGGGTGGTGATGTGCGAATGCGCATTCCAGCTGGGCTGGAACTCGGAGCGCGCCGTGATGATGACGAGGATCGGCTCGTTCTGCACCTTGTCGACGAAGAGATCGATGACCTCGCGGGAGGTCGGATCGATCCAGTGCAGGTCCTCGAAGGCCATCACGAGCGGCATCTCGCGTGCGAGGCCGAGGAAATGATTGACCAGCGCCACGACCGTCGCGTCCTTCTGCTGCTGCGGCGACAGCTCGAGCGGCGGATAGCGGTCTCCGGTCGGTATGGACAACAGCGCGGCAAACAGCGGCGTGACCTGCTCGATGTCGCCATGGGCGGCGGCGATAGCGGTCTCCAGGCTCGCCAGCGAGTGCGCGGACGCATCCTCCCGGTCGAGGCCGAGGGAGAACTTGAGCTGCTCGGCGAACGGATAGAACGCGGTGGACGTGTAGTAGGGCGAGCACTGGAACGAGACCTGTCCGTGGCGGTCGCCTGCGATCCGCTCGAATATCTCCTGAATGATGCGCGACTTGCCGATGCCGGGCTCGCCGAACTTGACCACGACCTGGCCGTCGCCATCCTTGACCTGCTGCCAGCGCCCCATCAGCAGCGCGATCTCCTCCTCGCGGTTGACGAGCGGCGTCAGCCGCGTGCCCATCGCGGCGGCAAACCGGGTCTCCACGCGCGAGGCACGCACCACATGCCAGGCCTGCGTCTTCTCCGAGATGCCCTTCAGCGCGTGGACGCCGAGATTGCGGTAGTCGAACTTCCCCTTCAGCAGCGACTGCGTCGAGGCCGAAATCACCACGCCATTGGGCGGCGCCAGCGCTTGCAGGCGCGCGGCGAGATTCACGGTTTCTCCGACCGCGGAGTCGCGCTCTTCGGTGCCCTGCCCCACGAGGTCGCCGACCACGACGAGACCGGTCGCGATCCCGATACGGACGGCGGGCGAGTGGCTGAGCGCGCCACGCGGCTCGATCGCGCGTGCGGTCGACAGCACCCGCACGATCTCGAGCCCCGCACGCACCGCGCGCTCGGCGTCGTCCTCATGTGCAGTCGGATAGCCGAAATAGACTAAAATTCCGTCGCCGACAAACCGGGCGGCAAAGCCCTCGTAGTGCTTGACCACGCGGACGCAGGTCTCGCGGAAGCTCGCGATCAAGTCACGCACGTCTTCCGGATCGAACTGCACCGAGAGCGAGGTGGAATCCACCATGTCGCAGAACATGGTGGTGAGTTGACGTCGTTCGGCCCCGACCTCCGCCCGGGCCTGCGGGGGCGCCGCGGCGGCCGGCGCCTCCGCGGTTTCAGCCTGGAACAGCGCCGCCATCGCTCGCTGGAGCCGCTTGCGATCGCCAAGCGGCAATCCGAGCTCGACCAGGTCGGATTCGGTGAGATCCGCCATGACATCGAGATCGAGGCGGTGCTGCGCGAAGAGATCGGAGTAGTGCGCAAGGCCGATGCCTTCGAGCCAGCGCTTCAGCCCGCCTTCCGCTCCCGTGCTCGGCTCATTCTCCAGCATGGTGATTCTGCCCGACCATCACTCCGTCGAAGGGCTTTAGGCCCCTCAACCACAGATTTTGGGGCCCGAACTTCACCTCAGACTGGACGCGTTCCCTAACTCATAGGAAGAATAGCTCAATCAGATCAAAAAGGAATGGCATTGTCGGACATTGCATCCGGAGCGGGATCGGTCGGCGCGAGCGGCGAAACGAAGATCTTTTCCCATATCGGCGGCCTTCTCGACTTCTACGCCCGCAGGACGCCGGCGGCGCCCGCCCTCCTCGCCCCTGGCCGGCCGGCCCTCACCTACGGCGCGCTCGGCGAGCGGACGCAGGATCTGGTCCGCACGCTGCGCGGGCTCGGCATCGCGCCGGCTGACCGGATTGCCGTTGCGCTGCCGCGCGGCGCGGACAGCGCGCTGGCACTGATCGCGGTCGCATCAAGCTGCGCCTGCATCCCCGTCAATCCCGATCTGACCGCGGACGAGCTGCAACGCTATTTCAGCGAATTGAAGCTGACGGCGCTCGTCACCCGGGCCGACATGAACTCGGCCAGTCGCGACGTCGCCAGGGCGCTCGATATCGCGGTGATCGATTTCGTGCCGGGGCCGCAAGACGATCTCGGAGGCTGCGCGTTCGTGGGCCCGGCGGTCGGTCCGGCGAGCACGAGCGGCGCCTCGCGCGGCGACGACGATGCGTTCATCCTCCTGACCTCGGGCACGGCGGCGCGGCCGAAAATGGTGCCACTCACGCATCGCAATGTGTGCCTTTCCGCCACCAATGCCGGCCGCGTGCTGTCGCTCACGTCCCACGATCGCCTGCTCAACGTCCTGCCGCTGTTTCACGCCCATGGTTTGATCTCGGGTCTGCTGACGGCGCTGGCCGCGGGCTCCAGCGTGATCTGCACCGAGGGTTTCGACGCATCGTCCTTCTTCGGCTGGATGCGGGAGCTGCAACCGACCTGGTACACGGCGGTGCCGACCATTCATCGCGCGCTGCTGACGGCGGCGGAAGCGAATCCGGACCGCGCCCGGGCCTCGTCGCTGCGCGTGATCCGCTCGGCCTCGGCCTCGCTCGCGCCCGCGATCCTCGGCGGACTGGAGGCAACGTTCGGCGTTCCCGTGCTCGAGACCTACGGCATGACGGAGGCGGCCTCGCAGATCGCGGCCAACCCGTTCGAGCTGCGCAAGGTCGGATCGGTCGGCCGCGCCGCGGGGCCCGAGATCGCGATCATGGACGAGACGGGCCGCGCGCTTGCGAGCGGCGGGCACGGCGAGATCGTGCTGCGCGGCGCGAACATGAGCCGCGGCTATTATAATGACGAGGCGGCGACGCAGGCCGCCTTCCGCGACGGCTGGTTCCGGACCGGCGATCTCGGCTATCTCGATGCCGACGGCTATCTCTTCATCGTCGGCCGCATCAAGGACGTCATCAATCGCGGCGGGCAGAAGATCTCGCCGCTCGAGGTGGAAGAGGTCCTGCTCAGCCATCCGGCAGTGCTGGAGGCCGGCGTCTTTGCCGTTCCGCACCCAAAGCTCGGCGAGAACGTCGCCGCCGTCGTGGTGTTGCGAGCGAATTCCGAGGCGACCTCGGACCAGTTGCGCAAGTTCGCGCGAAAGCGTCTCGCGGCCTACAAGGTGCCGAGCCTGATCCGCAGCGTGGCGGCGCTGCCGAAGGGCGCCAGCGGCAAGGTCAAGCGCAACGCACTGGCTGATCTGATCGCGACGGCGGAGGACGCCGATGCGGCGCGCCTGCCGCGCACCACGCTGGAGACGCAGCTCGCGGAGATCTGGGCCGGTCTGCTGGAGCTGCCGCAGGTCGGCATCGATCAGGACGTCTTCGCGCTCGGCGCGGACTCGCTCGCGGTGACGCAGATGCGCTCGCGCCTGCGCGAACGCTTCAACGTCGACTTCTCGTTCGAGGACATCTTCGACTGCGCTACGGTCGCCGCGCTTGCGACCCGGCTGGAGACCGCCGCAACCCATCGCGAAGCGGCGCTGCCGGCCTGGCGCCGGGCCGGAGCTGCGACAGCGGACGCGCCGCTGTCGTACCAGCAGCAGCGGATGTACCTGCTCTCGCGGCTCGATCCGACCCGCTACAACTATAATGTCGTCGAAGTCGCGCTCCTCAAAGGCCTGGTCGACGTCGCCGCGCTTTCTGCGAGCCTCACCGCGATCTGCGCCCGCCATGAGGCGCTGCGTTCGGTCTTCGTCGAACGGCAGGGCGAGCCGGCGCAGCTTGTGCTGCAATCGCCGCCAAAATTCGAGCGGATCAAGCTCAAGCCCTGCCCTGCGGACAACCAGGTCGCGGTCGTCCGGCGCGAGACGCTCAAGCTCGCGCAATATCCGTTCGACCTGGCGCACGAGCCGCCACTGAAGGTCACGCTGCTGTCGTTCGACAAATCCAGCCACGCGCTGGTGGTCAATTTGCATCACCTCGTCACCGATGGCTGGTCGCAGCGGCTGTTCTGGGAGGAGCTCGCCGCCCATTATGCCGCGGCACGCAAGAAGGGCGTGGCAGCGCTGCCCTCGCCCACTTTCCAGTATCGCGACTTCGCACTGTGGCAGCAGAGCTGGGCGCGAACGCCGGCGGCAAAAGAACAGCTCGATTACTGGCGGACGCAGCTCGACGGCGTCACTACGCTGCCGCTGCGGACCGACCGGCCACGGCCTGAGATCTGGAGCGGTCACGGCGCCCGTCACTATTTCGAATTCTCCAGGGCCCTCTCGGGCGACGTCCGCGCGCTGAGCCAGGACCAGGGCGTCACGCCCTTCATGATCCTGCTCGCGGTGTTTCAGTGCCTGCTATTCCGTCACACCTCGCATGAGGATGTCGCGACCGGATCGCTGATCGCCAACCGCAACCAGATCGAGAGCGAGCGTCTGATCGGGCTGTTCGCCAACACCCTGATCCTGCGCAACGATTTCGGCGGCGATCCCAGCTTCGGAGAGATGTTGCGGCGGGTGCGCCAGGTCACGCTGGATGCCTACCGCAACCAGGACCTCCCGATCGAGGAGGTGCTACGTGCGCTCCAGATCGCACGCCGGAGCGACGGCAATCCGCTGTTCCGGATCATGTTCATCCTCCAGAACGCCTCGATCGAGGCGGCACGCTTTCCAGGTCTGTCGACGCGGCGGCTGGAGGTCGATCCAAAAGTGGCGCGCTTCGACATCACGCTCGAGCTGGTCGAGGCCGACGGCCGATTCACCGGGTTCTTCGAGTACGCCACCGATCTGTTCGATGCGGCCACGATCGAAGACATGGCTGCTCAATTCAAGACCCTGCTCAAGGCCGTCATCGCCAATCCGGAACAGCGCATCTCGCGCCTGCCGCTGCTGACCGAAGCCGAACGCCGGCAACTGCTGGCGAAGGGCCACGGCGTGCCGGCCAATTTCACCACGCGCGGCAATTTGAGCGAACGCTTCGACCGTCAGGCCAGGACAACGCCGAACGCTGTTGCGGTGTCGGACGGACACACATCGCTGAGCTATCGCGAGCTGGCCCGGCGCAGCCAGGCGGCCGCGCGCTGGCTGGCCCGCGAAGGCGTCGGTGCCGAGAGCGTGGTCGCCTTGCTCGCGGAGCGCGGACCCGATCTGCTCGCCGCAATGATCGCGGTGCAACGCGTGGGCGCGGCCTTCCTGAACCTCGATCCCGACCAGCCGCCGGCGCGGCTTGCGACCATCCTTGGATCGAGCTGCGCCCGCGTGCTGCTGATCGGGCGTGCCCAATCGGCCATGGTCGAGGCTCTGCTCGAGCTGCTGGTCGAGCGCATCCAGGTGGCCGAGCTCGACGACGCGATCGCGCCGGGGGCGACCAAGCCGGCCCGCGCCGCGCGGCGCGCGGCATCCAACCTCGCCTATCTCATCTATACATCGGGCTCCTCCGGCGCGCCGAAAGGCGTCATGATCGAACAGCGCGGGCTGTCGAACCATCTGGCGTCGCTGATTTCCGAGCTGAAGCTGTCGGCCAGGGACGTGATCGCGCAAACCGCGCCGCAAAGCTTCGTCATCTCGGTCTGGCAGTTCCTCGCCGCGCCGATGGTCGGCGCGCGCGTGCATGTCTGCGGCAACGCGATCGTGCAGGACCCGAACCTGCTCGCGCGGGAGATCGAGCGCGAAGGCATCACCGTGCTCGAGATCGTCCCGTCGCTGCTGCGCGTGATCGTCGATCGCATGGACGAAGCGCCGATCCTGCGCGCCTTCGCGAGGCTCCGCCTCCTGATCTCGACCGGCGAGCCGCTGCCGGTCGACCTCTGCCGCGCCTGGTTCGCCCGCTGCCCGAAAGTGCCGCTGATCAATGCCTATGGCGCATCGGAATGTTCCGACGACGTCTCCCTGCATCGCCTGACCAAGCCGCCCGCGACCGCGACGAGCAACGTTCCGGTCGGCGCGCCGCTGCCGAACACCCAGCTCTACGTGCTCGACGCAAACCTTGAGCCGCAGCCGGTCGGCGTGACCGGCGAGCTCTGCATCGGCGGCGCGGGCGTCGGCCGCGGCTATATCAACGATCCCGCGCAGAACAAGCAACGTTTCCTGCCCGATCCGTTCTTGCGCCAGGCTGCTAGCCGGCTGTACCGGACCGGCGACCTCGCCCGCCGCCGCGCCGACGGGACGATCGAGTGCCTCGGCCGCGCCGACCATCAGGTCAAGGTCCGCGGCTACCGCATCGAGCTCAAGGAGATCGAGAATGCGCTGGCTGACCATCCGAGTGTGCGCGCCGGCATCGTCGAGCCGCGCCGCGAGGCCAGCGGCGACGTCAGGCTGATCGCCCATATCGTCGCAAGGCCCGGCAGCCGGGTCAGCGCCAGCGAGTTGCGCGACTTCCTGAAGAGCCGACTGCCCGGCCATGCCATCCCGTCCGCATTCCTATTCATGGATCAGGTGCCGCTCAACGCCCATGGTAAGATCGACCGGTCCATGCTGCTGGCACCCGCACAGCAAGAGGCATCCGAGCCGGATGCGGCCGTGCCGGCGCGGCGTTTCACCGAAAAGGTGCTCTCGGATATCTGGATCGATCTGCTGAAGGTCGAGAACCTCAGTGTCACCGACAATTTCTTCGATCTCGGCGGCCATTCGCTGCTGGCGGGCCAGGCGATGGCGCGCGTCGCCCGCGCGCTCGGCGTCTCGCTGCCGATCAAGACCATCTTCGAGGCGCCGACGATCGAGGAACTTGCCCGGCGGGTCGACGAGGCCGTGGCGGCGAAGCCGCACAAGCCTGCTGCAAGCCTGCCAAGACTCACTGAAACAAGGCTGGCTGAAAACGGCCCTCCAACGCTCTCGATCGCGCAGGACCAGATGATTCGCATCGAGCAGAGCCTGCCGGGGCTGCCGCTGTTCAACCTGCCCTTCGCCTTCCGCCTCCAGGGCCCGCTCGATCCGGCCACCCTCGCCCAGGCGTTCGGCGACATCGTGCGTCGCCACGAATCGCTGCGGACCGCGTTCGGCTGGAGCGGCGGGGAGCCGATCAGCCGCATCGCCACACCCAGCGAACTCGGGCCGGTCCTCACCGTCGAGGTCATTGGCGACGGGCGGCCGCACAACAACAAGCGGCGCCAGGCCCTCGAACTCAGGAAGATCGATCTCCTGATCGAGCAGGAGACCTACACCCCGTTCGACGCCGCGCGGCCGCCGCTGTTGCGGGCACGGCTGTTGCGGCTCCATGCCGACGATCACGTGCTGCTGCTGACGCTGCATCATGCCGTTGCCGACGGCTGGTCGATCGGCGTGCTGTTCGAGGAATTGTCGAGCCGCTATGCGGCGCTGGCCGGACGTCCCTCAGCGCCGCTGCCGAAGCTGCCGCCGGCCTTTTCGGACGTCGCACGCTGGCAGCGCTGGTGGTGCGGCACCGACGCCGCACGCCGCCAGGCCGCCGACTGGACGGAGAATCTGCGCGGTGCGGCTCCAATCTTCGACGGCAACGCGAGCCCGGGCGCATCCACCGGTCACCATCCGCTCAGGCTCGAACCCGACCTGATCGCGCGGCTCACGGCGTTCGCCGGTCAGCATAACGCCACGCTGTTCATGTGCCTGCTCACCGGCCTGAAGGCCCTGCTGCTGGCACGGACCGGCCGTACCGACATCTCGGTCGCCACCGCGATGGCCAATCGCGCCCAGCCGGACACCGACCGAATCGTCGGCCCGTTCGAGAATACCGTGATCGTCCGCACGAAAATCACGCCGGATCTGTCGTTCGCACAAGCCTTGGTGCAGGTGCGCCAGAGCGTGCTCGATGCGCATGCGCGGCAGGAGTTGCCGTTCAACATGCTGGCCGACCATCTGGAGCAGCAGGGGATCGACCCGGCCGCGCTGCTCCAGGTGTATTTCACGCTGCAAAATCCCCTGCGCCAGCCGCTCGATCTGCCGGAGATTGCGGTGCAATCGATCGGAAACATCGCGCGCGAGGGGCAGCCGGTGCTGCCGATCGACCAGACCTGGCTGTCGCTGATGCTCAAGGAGCGCCCGACCGGAATCACCGGTTCATGCAATTACAAGGGCGAACTGCTCGAGGCCCGTATGGTCGGCGAGTGGATGGAGGATTTCGTCGCGCTGCTGGGGGCCGCCGCCGCCCAACCCAACACGCCGCTCGACCGATTGCTCGATCGCAGGGCTGCTTGACCGCCTGTACAGCACGGGCGAATACAGATTCACTCGTCAAAGCTGTGAATGACCAAGTTGCATCTTGATTATTTGGCGCCAGCGCGCAAGATTATTCTCGCGTTTCGATTTGGACGATTATTTTGATCCGGGGGAGTGTTATGGGTTTCATCAAATTTACCAAGGGCACCTCGTTGAGCGACAAGGACCGCAAGGCCCTGCAAAAGCTGCTGACCGACGAGAAGAAGAAGCTCCAGTCCGCGCTGAAGGACGTCAACGCCAGCCTTTCCATGCTGGGCGGCTCGAAGAAGGCCAAGAAGAAAAAGTAAGACTCGTCGGCCGGGACGCCGCACGAATCTTTCGGAAAACGGGCCGCTCGCCTGCGAGTTGGGGTCTCGCACAAGCTTGAGCTCGTAAACCGGCCTGCAAATCGACAAGAATTCGCCCGGGTGGACCGATAACAACGCTCCGCTCAGTTGGTTCTTGCTCAATTGATTCTTCCGTCAGGACCGGGGGATTTGGCCTCCGCCTGACGCCATGGGGCCTGATTGATGGCAGACGACAGAATTGAACTGTTTGTCGGACTGATCGAGACTATTGACGCGCCGGGCGCGGCCGATGCGTGCCGGCGCCTGCTCTCGGTCGACGAACGAGTCCGCGCCGACCGCTTCGTGTTCGAGCGGCATCGGCGGCAATATATTTTCGCGCATGCCATGCTGCGCCTGGCACTGTCGCGGGTCGCGCCCAACGTCGCTCCCTCCGACTGGTCTTTTGGGGCCGGCCGCTACGGGCGACCGTTTGTCGCTGCGCCCGCGACCTCGATCGCGCTGCATTTCAGCCTGTCGCATGCCGATGGCTGCGTCGCCTGCGTCGTGTCCGGGCATGAGGCCGTCGGCGTCGACGTCGAAACCGTGTCGCGGCGTGTCGCCCCGCTCTCCACCGCGAATCGTTTCTTTGCGCCGGAGGAGGTCGAAACGCTGCGCAGCCTGCCGGAGCCGGCGGCGATCGAGCGCTTCTTCGACTATTGGACGCTCAAGGAGGCCTATCTGAAGGCCAGGGGCTTTGGCCTCAATTTGCCGCTCGACGCCTTCGCGATGCAGGTGTCGCGCGAGGCCATCGAGATCAGCTTCAAACCCGACATCGCCGACGATCCGTCGGGATGGCGCTTCTCGCTGTGCTCGCCCTCCCCCTCGCATCGCCTCGCGATTGCCGACGGCTCCCGTGCGGACGGCGGCCTTCCCATCAGCCGCAACGCCTGGCCGCTCCAGGAAGCGGCTGAATGACGACCTCGCGGCTGCGCGTCTTCCCCGCGATCTCGCGCAACCGCGACCCCAGGACATATGTCGGCGAGCTGATGCGGGTGGCGCAGTTCGCCGACAGCAACGGCTTCGAAGGCATTCTGCTGTTCGAAGGCAACGACGTGTTCGTCGAGCCCTGGGCAATGGCCCAGCACATCATGGCAGGGACGACGCGATCTTCGCCGCTGATCGCCGTCAACCCCATCTACATGCACCCGTTCACGGCAGCCAAATTCGTCTCCTCCTTCGCGCAGTTCTACGGCCGCAAGGTCTATCTCAACATGATCACGGGCACCGCGGTCAGCGACTTGCAGGGCCTCGGCGACGACCAGTCCCATGCGAACCGCTACGTCCGTCTTGGCGAATTCGTCGCGCTGATGCGCCAGTTGCTCTCAAGCCCGCGGCCGGTGAATGTCGCGGGCCGGTACTACCGTACGAGCAACCTGCAACTGCGCCCCCGCCTGCCCGCGGAGCTGATGCCTGAATTTCTGATCGCGGGCCAGTCCGAGGCGGCACAGCGCGTGGCGAAGGAGACCGGCTGCATCAAGATGCAGATGCTGCCGCCGGACCTCGATCGCGGGCTCGATGCCCCCGGGATGAATTTCGGCATTTTCGCGCGCGAGAGCCGCGACGAGGCGCGGCAGGCGGCCAGGGCGCGCTTTCGCGACAATCCCGATGATCGCGAGCTGCTCGCGCTCACCGTGGAGAACAGCGACTCCGTGTGGAAGCGGCGGCTTTACGAGGGGCAAAGCGGAGAGTTCGCGGACAATGGCTATTGGCTGCTGCCGTTCCTGACCTTCCAGGCCGACTGCCCCTATCTCGTCGGCAGCTATGCCGAGATCGGCGCGAAGCTGAAGGATTTCGCGGCGAAGGGCCTGACCACGATCATGCTCGACATGGTCGCGGACGAGGCCGAGATGCAGCACGTCTGCAAGGCGCTTGCGGCGAGCGGGATGTTCTGAGTTTTCCCTCTCTCCCCGCTTGCGGGGGTGAGGGGGGCTCTCCGCGAGGACGGTGACAGTCGGACTCGCGGAGAGTCCCCCTCACCCGGAATTTGCTGTCGCAAATTCCGGCCTCTCCCCGCACGCGGGGAGAGGCGAAGATATCACCGCGCCTCTTCGAATCCTGCCAGCACCGAGGTCAGGTTCGCACCCAGGATATCCGAGAGATAGCCGCCCTCCTGCACGAACACGGTCGGCAGGCCCATCCTGGCGATGGCCTGGCCGATACGGCGGAAGCCCGGCGTGGTAACGGCAAGGCCCTTCAGTGGATCGTGCTCGGAGGCATCGAGGCCGAGCGCGATAACGAGGGCGCCGGGAGCAAAGGACTCGATCGCCTTGCGCGCGACATCCATCGCCTGGATGTAGCCGTCGTCGCCGGTGCCGATCGCCAGCGGGATGTTGAGATTGGTGCCGAGGCCCGGGCCTTCGCCACGCTCGTGCGCATAGCCCCAGACATAAGGATAATACGCGACGGGATCGGCATGGATCGACACCGTGTACACGTCCGGCCGCGCATAAAAGATGCCTTGCGTGCCGTTGCCGTGGTGGACGTCGACGTCGAGGATCACGACGCGCTCGTGCTTGAGCCGCAGATGCGCGGCCGCAATCGCGCTGTTGTTGAGAAAGCAGAAGCCGCCGGCCATGTCGCGATAGGCGTGATGGCCGGGCGGACGGCAGAGCGCGTAGGTCGCGTCCTCGCCATCCATCACCATCTGCGCGGCGGTGACCGCAACATCCGTCGCAGCGCAGGCCGCGGCCCAGGTGCCCGGGCCGATCGGCGCTGCGGTGTCGGCCGTGTGCCAGCCGAGCTTGCCGACGATGTGGGTCGGATAGGTCGCGGCATGCCGCACGGGATGGATGTTGCCGATCATCTCGGGGCCGGAATCGCCGAGCGCGGTCCAGGCGTCCCAGGCCTCGCTCAGGAACGACAGATATTCCGGACTGTGGATGCGCGCGCGGGGTCCCTGCCCGAATGTCGTCGGCTCGACCAGTTGATGCTTGCCGTCCTTCAACCCCTTGAGCAGGCGGTCGGCGCGCTCGGGCTGCTCGGTGGTGCGCTTGACGACACCGCGAACCAGGAAGAATTGCGGATCATGGCTGCGGTGCAGTTCGGTATGGACGGCTTTCACTCAAACACTCCGTGGTCGCTTTGACGGTGCCACAGATTCTTGATCGCTGCGGCGGCCAGATGCAAGCAAGAAGAATGCCGCCTCTGTCGCACCGCTCTGCGTCGCAAGCAGATCGCGCCTGATGCTCAGCAGCGCCCGCGCTGGAGGCAGTGCTCGCGGCCCGGCTGATCGGTACGGAAGGCTTCGACAAAGCCGCCCTGACGCTGCGTGACGAAGACGGTCTTGCCGTCGCTGCCGCCGAAGGCGAGGTTGGTCGGCTCCTTGCCCTTCAGCGCGATCTCGCGCTCGACCGCGCCATTGGGTTTCATCAGCGCGATCGTGCCCTTGAGGATGCGCGCGACGTAGAGGCGACCGGCAACGTCGGTGCGCAGCCCGTCGACGGTGTCGGGCTGAAACGACTTCACCAGCTTTGCGCCGGTGAGCTCGTTGCCGCTGATCGTATAGGACCAGATCTGGCCTGAGCTGGACTCCCCAACATAAAGCGTCTTGCCATCGGGGCTGAGATCGATGCCGTTGGTGGTGCCCATCGCGCGGGGCGCCGTCATCACCTGCCCCTGCACCGTTCCGTCGGCGGCTTTCGCGATGCGCCAGATGTGGCCCTCGCGGCCCTTCCAGTTCGGATCGCTCGCATAGACCGTGCCGTCGCGCGCGACCGTGATGTCGTTGGGCTGGTTCATCTCGTCGGAGTGAAACCAGACGGCAGGTTCGGTGCTTCCCTTCGCAATGGTGAAGATGTTGTGCTTCTTGTAATCGGCAATGAACATCGCGCCGCTCCGATCGAAACGGATCGCGTTGCCGACGCTGCCATCGGGGAGCGTCGTGAACAGCTCCGAAGCCGCAGCGCCCGCAGGCAGCTTGCCGATGGTGCCGGCCTTGCCGAGATTGACGACGAACAAATTGCCGTCGAGATCGGCGGCGGGTCCTTCGATGCCGAAAGTGTATTCGCTGGCGGGCGTCACCTGCACGCTGTCGAACAGCTTGGTTTCGGCAGCGGCCGGCGGCGTCGCGATGAGCAAGATGCTACTGCACAGGCACCAGAAATTCCTGCCGGATGTAATAGCCATCGTCGTCGGTGCACTCGCCATTCAGATAGGGATCGGCCGGCCGGAAGAATCGGCTGAAGCCGGGTTTGTCTACAGCGCTCCTTTGTGTCACGACAACGACCTTGGCAGCCGGTATTTCGCCGCATTCCTTGTTGGTTTTGCCAAAGAACTTGCGTTGCGGCGGACCGGCCTTGATCCGCATCCGCGTTCCCGGAACCATTCTGGCAACGAGCAGGTCAGCGGTATCGAGCAGGCGTGCGTAACCGGGCTCGGTCTTCGGCAGGCTTTCGCCGCCCGGCGGCATCAGCTTCTCCGCGCCGAGACCGCGAAGGCGCGTGCGCAGCCTGCCGGCGTCGGGGTCGCCCGGATAGATCCAGCCGTCCTGCGACAGCATGAAGCGGAGCACCGTCGCATCCTTCTCCGCTTCCGATTGTCCTGCCTTCAGGCCGAAATCCGAATGGCAGCCGAGGCAATGCTTCTCGACGAGGCCCTTGCGCAGCGTGGTGAGGCGAACGCTGTTCTGCGCGTCCCTGGCGACGAAGGCCGCGAGCTGATCGATCATCGCCTGGCTGCGCGTGTCGCAGGGCAGCGGCGGAGGCGCATCGCCCGCGGCACGATCGATGCGGATCACGGTCTGGTTCTTGTCCTCGACCAGCCAGATCGCGCCGTCGTCGGCGACCGTCATGCCGACCGGCGCACCTTGCGGCCGCGCGCCGTTGACGCGGTGCCAGCCTGCGATCAGCTCCTCGAACGGCGCGGCAGCGACCTCGCCGGCGTCGGTCTGGAAGCTGTGGGTCGGATCAGCCGCGCAGCTGACATGGTAGCGCACCGGCGCCGGGCTCGGCCTGGGAAAACCGTGGTCGTCGACATCGTAGGCGAGCACACGGCTGCCGGTCGGGCGATAGCCATGCAGGCCGACCAGCAGCCTGCCCTCGAGCTCCGGGAATTTCGCGCCGTGATAGTAGAGCATCGCAAGCGGCGCGCCGTGCGGCGGCAGCAGCGAGAACGGCGGCTTGTAGAGCGCATTGGCCGTGCAGAGCGACTTGTAGGTCCCGGATTGCAGCACGCTCCTGAACTCGGGGCTCGGCGTCGACAGGTCGTAGCAATAGGGCCAGCCATAGTGCCTGCCCTGCTCGATCGCGTTGATCTCCTCGTTGGGCTTGAAGATGTCTGGCAGGTCGCGGCCGTTCTCGCCTTGCAGGAAGGCATAGCCGGCATCGGGGAAATTCGGATGCAGCGCCAGCGCCATCGAGTTGCGCAGGCCACGCGCGTAGACGGTGTGCGGCGGGTCAGGGTCGTTCGGCCTCAATGCCGGGAAGACGCCGCCTGACGGCGGCGTAAACAGCCAGATCGCGGCCATCGCGGAGGCACCCTCGGCCGCCGCACAGGGCTTTGTGATCGGCGCAGGCGTGATGCAGTCGTCGCTGTGCGAGCCGACATTGACGAACAGCCGGCCGTTCCTGTCAAAGACGAACTGCTTGAGCGGATGCGCACTCTCGTCGAGCCTGGTGCCGTCGGGCAGCGTGATCCGGCGGCCCGGCATGCGACGGATGACGGTCTCGACCGTACCGCGCGGATTGTCCGCGAGCGGATCGAACCGGAAGATCGCCTCCGCGGTCGAGGCGTAGAGCTTCTTGTCCGGGCCGATCACGAGGCCGAACGGATATTCGAGGCCGGTCAGCAGTTCCTTGAATCGCTGCCCCGGCGGCGCATGCGGATCGAGCAGCAGCAGCCGCCCATCGGTGTGGCCCCAGCCCCCCATGTCGGCGACCACGAACAGGTCGCGGCCGGGCACCTGGACGATCGAACGCGGAAACTTGAGGCGATCCTCCTCGCTGGCGACGAGGCCGGCGCAAAATCCGGCCTTCATGTCGATCTGGAGTCTGGGAAAGGCGAGATCGCCGCTGCCGCAGCTTTCCGTGCCAATCGCATAGCCGCTCTTCCTGAGCGACTCGGACGAGGCCGGGGCCAGGCCGAGCAGCACTGCGACGACGGCCGCCGCAAACAAGCGCAGGCTCGGGCGTTCACAGCGGAATGTGAAGTCGTTCACAGCGGCCTCCCGGACGTATCGTCCAGGGTTGTTCCATGCCGCCTGCGCGCCGTCCAGTTGCCGATCACCCGCCTGTGATTAAACCTGTAACGACCTTGGTGCCGACCAACCTCCGTAGATTCCCTTACCGGGCTCGACCCGAATATTTTTCGACCGTTTCCGATGGTATCGGTTTGCCGTCCCAATCGCTTTCTACAGGAGGCGTGTATGGTTCAGATGTATTTCCACTGCTCGAATACCGAAGGCACGCTGATCGATCGGTACGGCACGGCGGTAGCCAATCTGACCGAGGCACGTGACCGTGCCGCCCAGATCATGCGTTCGATGATCCTGACGCCCGGTGCGGAAGACTGGCGCGACTGGGTGATCCATGTCAGCGGCGACGACGGCGAGGAGATTTTCGACCTCCCCTTCACCGCCATGCTCGGCAAGCCGCATTGAGGTGATGCCATGCTGATCGCGTCCTTGAGCCTGCTCCGCCAGCCCTTGAACTTCGTTGCCACCAAATGGCTGACGCTGGTCAGGGTCGCCGGCGACCCCTACCGCCCCGAGCTGCACTACATGCGCGGCCCCGGCCCGAAATGGCACGCCAAGTATCAGGCCAGCCGTCTGAACCGCGCGCTCTGAAGCTGTCGTCTCGCCGCTTGCGGCAAACCGGTTCTCCAAACTCGCTATGCCCGGGCAGCTCCCGGGCATTGACGTCTTCGGCTCGTCACCGCCCGGTGAACTTCGCCTTACGCTTCTCGACGAAGGCATTGCGGCCCTCGATGGCGTCGGCGCTTTTCCGGATCGTGGCCTGAAGCTCGATCTCGCGGCGGAACTGGGCCTCATAGGTCGCGTGCTCGCTCTCCTCGACCAGCGCGCGGGTTGCGACCAAAGCGCGCGTCGGGCCCTCCGCCAGGCGGCGCGCCAGCACCAGCGCCTCTCCCATCAGCTTCTCGTCGTCGACGACCTGCCGCACCAGGCCGATCTCCTGGGCGCGTTCCGCCGTCAGCGGCTCGTTGAGCAGCATCAGCTCGAGCGCCCGCTGCCGGCCGACCAGGCGCGGCAGCAGCCAGGTCGAGCCGAGATCGGGCACCAGCGCAATGCGGCTGAACACCTGGATGAAGCTCGCCGACCGCGCCGCGACGATGATGTCGCCGGCCATCGCGAGGCTGAAGCCGCCGCCGGCCGCCACCCCGTTGACGGCGACGACGACGGGCACGCGGCATTCGCGGAGCGCCTTGAAGGCCGGCCAGTAGAAGCGCATCACGCCGGCGGCGATGTCCTCGCCGAGCGCCTCGGAGGCCTTCAAATTCTGTCCCGAGCAGAAGCCGCGCCCGGCGCCGGTGAGGATCAGCGCGCGAACGCCCTCGTCCTGCGTCATGTCGCCGATGGCGACAGCCAGCGCGCCGAGCAGGTCCGGCGTCATCGCGTTCAGGCTCGCCGGCTCGTCCAGCGTCAGGATCCCGACCGCGCCATCCCGCGCCTGTTTCACACCAGCCATGCCGCTTCTCCCTTTGGATGTTCTCGTTGGCCGCAATGTGCCATTGTCCGCGCGCTTCGCCAAATGCGGAGCTTTTCAAGTCGGCACCACCAAGCCAAGACCAGCGAAGACAGACACAAGACCGCATCATGCCTCATCAGTTCAGCCTCGCCCAAACCGTCCGCAAGCCTGCCGTCAAGACCAAGGGCGGTATCGTCGCCGCGCAATCGCGCCGGGCCGCCGAAGTGGGCGCGCAAGTGCTGGCCGCGGGCGGCGATTGCGTCGACGCGATCGTCGCGACCACCATGGCGCTGAACGTGCTGGAGCCCTGGAACAGCGGCATCGGCGGTGGCGGCGCGATGGTGCTCTACCGCGCCAGGGAAAATCGCACCGAGGTAATCGACTACGGCATGTGCGCCCCGCAGAGCCTGCGCGTCGCGGACTATCCGCTCAGCGGCGAAGGCGCAGCGTCCGATCTCTTTCCCTGGCCGCGGGTGAAGGACGATCGCAACATTCACGGCCCCGGCGCGATCGCCGTGCCCGGTGTCGTCGCCGGCATGGAGGAAGCGCATCGCCGCCACGCCAGACTGCCGTGGAAGGACCTGGTCGCGCCGGCCGCCGCGCTCGCCGGCGAAGGCCTGCTGGCCGATTGGTGGACCACACTGACGATCGCAAGCTCGGCGGCTGACCTCCGGCGCTATCCCGCGAGCGCGGCGGCGTTCCTGAAGGACGGCCTGCCGCCGACCGCGCCATGGGGCATCAAGTCCGAGACGCGGCTGCCGCAGGACAAGTTGAAGGCAACGCTATCGCACCTCGCCGAAGCCGGACCGCGTGATTTCTACCAGGGCGATCTCGCCAAAAGCATCGCATCCGACATCAAGGCCGACGGCGGCTCGCTGTCGGTCGAGGACCTCGCCGCATTCCGCGCCCATCTGCGCGAGCCGCTGGCGATCCCCTATCGCGGCGGCAAGGTGTTTGCGACGCCGGAGCTCACCGCCGGACCGACGCTGGCGCACGCGCTGCGCCTGTTGCAGCAAAATCTGAAACCGGCAGGTGCACCCGATGCCGCCACCTACGCCGAATATGCGCTCGCCCTGCAAGCTGCCTATCGCGAACGGCTCAAGGACATGGGCGATGCCGACGGCAAGCGCTCGCTCGGCGCCGAATATCTGGCACCAGCCTGCACCACGCATTTCTCCGTCGTCGACCGCCACGGCAATGTCGCCGCGGTGACGCAGACACTGCTTTCGTCCTTCGGCTCGAAATACGTGACGCCGCACACCGGCATCGCCATGAACAACGGCATCATGTGGTTCGATCCGACGCCCGGCACCACCAACTCGCTCGCTCCGGGCAAGCGCTGCCTCACCAACTACACGCCCGTCATCGCCGAGACCAGGGACGGCAAGCGTCTCGCCATCGGCGCCTCCGGCGGCCGCCGCATCCTGCCCGCGGTGATGCAACTCGCATCGTTCGCAATGGATTTCGGCATGGACCTCGACGCGGCGATCCACCAGCCGCGCATCGACGCCAGCGAGGGCGCGGTCGTGATCGGCGATGTCAGACTGCCGGCAGACACACGCAAGGCGCTGGCCGCACGCTTCGACTATGAAGAGAGCCGGGTGCAGGCGCTGCCGCAGAAATTCGCCTGCCCGAGCGTGGTGATGCGCGAGGGCGAGGTCAATTCCGGCGCGGTCGAGATCTTCCAGCCGTGGGCCGATGCGGTGGCGGAGGCCTGAGTCCGTTTACGAGAGAGCGTGCCAGCGGTGAACCGCGGGCACGTCGCAAGCGCGGATGTGCCAGCACGCGTTGAGCCGATGCGCGATCGCGCATCTCCGCGAGCGTCACGACTCCTCCACATTTGCAGGGAACTTAGCTGCGCACAGTCCGTTCATTGATCGGACAAGTGCGCTCGCCCCACTGGAGAACATGATGAAGAAACTTGCGCTCGCCGCGTCGCTGATCATTGCGGCGGGTTTCACACTGACCAACCCTGCGTTTGCAAAGGGTGGTCACGGCCACGGTTACGGCCACGGTTACGGCCACGCGATGGGCCATCATTACCATGGCACGCCGCCCGGATGGTCGCATGGACGCAAGGTCGGCTGGCGCGGTCACGGGTGCCCGCCCGGACTGTGGAAGCAGGGCCGCTGCTGACGCGATCTGCAATTCCTGCAAGGCGCCGCCCCTGACAAGGCGGCGCCTTCTTCATATGCCGAGCCGGTCCCGCACGCGCCCTGTGATGACCGCGGTCGTCACCCCCACCGGCCAGAACGCATGCATCGGGATCGGCTTGATGCCGGTGACGGGCATGTCGATCTCGGCCTTGGCGCCGCCGATCAGGCGGCGGGCGAGCTGCGCGCCCATCGCGGTCGAGAGCGCGACGCCGCGGCCGTTACAGCCGAGCGAGATCAGGATACTTTCGGCGGGCTCGTGCACATGCGGATAGTGGTCCTTGGTGATCGCGAGCCGGCTATTCCAGCCATGGGTCCAGGCGACGCCCTTCAGCTGCGGCCATAGCCGCTCGGCGTAGCGGATGAGATAGGAGACATCCGACGGCGAGCTGATCCAGCGCATCGGGCCGCGGCCGCCCATCAAGAGGCGGTTGTGCTGATCGATGCGGTAGTAGACCGTGATGTGGCCGCTCTCGTAGAGCACGGGACGCGTCGGCATGATCGAGCGGGCGACCTCCTCGGAGAGCGGCGCGGAGGCGACGATCGAGGAAAACACCGGCACGATGGTGCGGCGAAGCGCCGGCCAGAGATCATCGGTGAAGCCATTGGTGGCGAGCAGCACCTTTTCTGCACGAACCACCGCGCGCGGCGTCTCGATGCGCCAATGCGCGCCGTCGCGGCGCAGCGACAGCGCCGGCGTCTCGCCATGCACCTTCGCGCCCGCCGAGATCGCGGCGCGCGCGAGACCGCGGGCATAGCTGAGGGGATGCAGGTCGCCGCCACGCGCGTCCAGCATGGCGCCGATATAACGGTCGGTGCCGGTCATCTCGCGCAGCTGCTCGCGGTTCAGATATGTCACCGGCATGCCGCGGCGGATGCATTGCTGCGCCGTCTTCTCGATCGCAGCGGCACTGGCCTCGTTATAGGCCGCACGCAGCGTTCCGTTTTGCCGCGCCTCGCACGGGATCTGGTAGCGACGGATCAGCTCGTGCGTGAAATTCGGCGTGCCGTACGAGAACTCGATCATGCGGCGGCCAAGTTCAGTGCCGAAATCGGCCTCGATCTGGTCGGGATCGTGCTTCAGGCCGGGATTGGTGTGGCCGCCATTGTTGCCGGACGCGCCCCAGCCCGGTTCCTGCGCCTCCAGCACCAGGGCCTCGACGCCCTGCTCCGCCAGATGCAGCGCGGTGGACAGGCCGGTGTAGCCGCCGCCGATAATCGCGACGGAGACGGTCTTGTCGACGTCGAGCGGCGGCGTGGCGACCGGCGCCACAGCGGTGTCGGCATAAAGTGAGGGCGGCAGAGGCAGGCGCGCAGTCATGGCGAAGACCGATCAGAGCGGATGCAGCACCCGGCGCAGGAAATCCTGCGTGCGCGGGTGCTGGGGTTGGTTGAGCACCGATTTGGCCGGCCCCTGCTCGACGATGACGCCGCCGTCGATGAACAGCACGCGATCGGCGACGTCGCGGGCGAAGCCCATCTCGTGGGTGACGACGACCATGGTCATGCCGTCGTCGGCGAGCTTGCGCATCACGCCGAGAACGTCGCCGACGAGTTCGGGATCGAGCGCCGAGGTCGGCTCGTCGAACAGGATCGCCTTGGGCTGCATCGCGAGCGCGCGCGCGATCGCGACGCGCTGCTGCTGGCCGCCGGAAAGCTGCGGCGGGTGCGCGTCGGCCTTTTCGGCGAGGCCCACCTGGGCGAGCAGCGCGCGGCCGCGCTCGAGCACTTGCGCACGCGCCTCCTTCTTCACGTAGAGCGGGCCCTCGACCACGTTCTCCAGCACCGTGCGATGCGGAAACAGGTTGAAGCGCTGGAACACCATCGAGACCTGGGTGCGGACGTTCACGATCGACGGCGCATCGCGGTCGACCTTCAATCCTTCGACATTGATCTCGCCGCGATCGTAGCTTTCCAGCCCATTGATACAGCGCAGGATGGTCGACTTGCCGGAGCCGGACGGGCCGACGATGCAGACCACCTCGCCCTTCTCGACCTTCGCCGTGATGCCCTTGAGCACCTCGACCTTGCCGAAACTCTTGTGAACGTCGGTGAGCTCGATCATTTCTTGCCCGCCCGCTTTTCGAAGTGGCGAACCAGCAGGATCAGCGGAATGCTCATGGTGAGGTACATCAGCGCCACCAGCGTGAACACGCTGGTGTTCTTGAAGGTCGAGGACGCGATCAGCTTGCCCTGCAGCGCAAGCTCGGCGACCGTGATGGTCGAGGCCTGCGACGAATCCTTCAGCATCATGATCATGACGTTGCCGTAGGGAGGCAGCACGATGCGCACCGCCTGCGGCAGCACCACGCGGCGCATGGTGAGCCACCAGCCCATGCCGATCGACTGCGCCGCCTCGATCTGGCCCTTGTCGATCGCCTCGATGCCGGCGCGGAAGTTTTCCGCCTGGTAGGCCGAATAGGCGATGCCGAGCCCGAGGATGGCGGCCTGCAAGGCCGACAGCGTGACACCGAGATCGGGCATCACGAAGTAGAGGTAGAACAGGAGCACGATGATCGGGATGCCGCGGATCACGTTGATCAGGCTGGCGCTGAGCATCGACAGGACCTTGATGCCGGAGACCCGCATCATCGCCCAGATCAGGCCGAGCACCGTCGAGAGCAGCAGCGAGCCGATGGTGACGACGATCGTCAGCGCGACGCCGCTCATCAGGATCGGGAAGAACTCGGCAGCGTCGTGCCAAAAGCCTTTCATCGGGCAGCCTTCGATCAGCCTCTAACCATCAGCCCTGGGCCTTCTGGCCCCATTTTTCGAGGATCTTGTCGATGGTGCCGTTGGCCTTGAGCTTGGCCAGCGAGGCGTTGATCTTGCCGAGCAGCGCGCTGTCGCCCTTGCGCACGCCGATGCCGACCGAGCCGACCGTGACCGGCTTGTAGCTGTCGACGAGCCGCACCTCGGGGAAGCCGCCCTGCTTCAGGTTGTAGGCGAGGATCGGATAGTCGGCGTAGCCGGCCTTGAGGCGGCCGGTGTTCACGTCGCGCAGGATGTCGGGAATGGTGTCGTAGGCCTTGACGTCGGCAAACAGGCCGGACTTCTTCAACGCGTCGACGAAGGCGGTGCCGACCTGGGCGCCGACCGTCTCGCCCTTCAGGTCGTCCTGTGTGGCGTAGGCCTTGGTGTCGTTCTTCGGCACCACCAGACCTTCGCCATAAGTGTAGATCGGGTCGGAGAAGTCGACGACCTCCTTGCGCGGCGCGGTGATGAACATCGCGGCCGCGATGATGTCGATCTTGCTCGAGGTCAGTGACGGGATCAGCGCCGAGAACGACATCGGCTCGATCTGCACGTTGAGGCCGGCGTCCTTGCCGATCTCGGTGATGAGATCGACCATGATGCCCTGGATGGTATTGGTCTTGGTGTCGAGGAAGGTGAAGGGAATGCCCGTCGGCGTCGAGCCGACCTTCAGCACCTGCTGCGCGGAGGCCGGCACGACTGCGGCAATCGCGAGCGCCGCGACTGCGGCCTGGACAAAACGCTTCAACGCCATCGCATCCCCCTTTGGGTCCGGCCGCTGGCGGCGCTCGCAGATGTCTTGATCGCAGACATTGCGGGCCAAGCCGTTTCGGCCTATTTTCACCAATATGAAAATTTGGTCACACTTTCGCAGGTGATGCAAGCGGTTTTCATGCACATGAAGGAAGCGGTTTGACGTGAGCGGTGGCAAAAGAATGCGCAAACCGGCCGCCGCAAAGCCGGCCAGGAAGCTGAAGGCCAAGACGGCGCCGGCCAAGGCGATGACCAAGCCGGCCGAGCCCGCGATGGACGTCGCGGTCGGCCGTCGCATCCGCGATATCAGGCGCGTCAGGCAATTCTCGCTGGAAACGGTCGCCGCGCGCACCGGCCTGTCGATCGGCTTCCTCAGCCAGATCGAGCGCGGCCTGTCGTCGCCGTCGCTGCGCGCGCTGGCAACGCTCTCCGACGTGCTCGGCGTCGGCATGGCGGCTTTGTTCGGTTCGAACCCAAGTGCCGACGGTGCCTCCGACCAGGTGGTGACGCGCGGGCTTCAGCGGCCGGAACTGAAACTCTGGCGCAGCGGAATTTCGAAGCAATTGCTGAGCGCCGCGGGCAGCGACAACCGGCTCAACCTGTTCCTGGTGCACATCGATCCCGGCGGCTCCGCGGGCGACGAGCTCTACACCCACGACGGCGAGGAAGCCGGCCTCGTGCTTGAAGGCGAGATGATGCTGACGGTGGACAGCGAGACGTGGTCGCTGAAGACGGGCGACAGCTTTCGCTTCGCCAGCCGCCGGCCGCACCGGTTTTCCAATCCGGCGCAGGATGCCAAGGCCGTGGTGCTGTGGGTGAATTGCGTGACGGGGGCGGGGTAGTCAATTGCCGTCATTCCGGGGCGCCTCGAAGAGGCGAACCCGGAATCTCGAGATTCCGGATTCGATGCTTCGCATCGACCCGGAATGACAGCGTCAATCACCCGAACCGGTGCGTATACCGATCCACCGTCAGCGCGCCGACGTCGACCTCCGGCTTCTTGCCTGACAGCATGTCCGCGAGCACCCGTCCCGAACCGCAGGACATGGTCCAGCCGAGCGTGCCGTGTCCGGTGTTGAGGTGGAGATTGGCGTATTGCGTCGGGCCGATCACGGGCGGGCCGTCCGGCGTCATCGGACGCAGGCCGCTCCAGAACGTCGCCTTGGACAGATCGCCGCCGCGCGGGAACAGATCAGTCAAGGAGTGATCCAGCGTGGCGCGGCGGGCGTCATAGAGCTTGCTCGAGAAGCCCGAGATTTCGGCAGTGCCGCCGACGCGGATGCGATTGCCGAGGCGCGTGATCGCGACCTTGTAGCTCTCGTCCATCACGGTCGATTCCGGCGCGCCGGAGGCATCCTTGATCGGCACCGTGATCGAATAGCCCTTCACCGGATAGACCGGCAGCGAAATACCGAGCGGCGCAACCAGCCGCGACGACCAGCTTCCGAGCGCCAGGACGTAGACGTCGGCCTGCAACACGCCGGCGCTGGTCACGACGCCGCTGACGCGTGCGCCGTCGGTGACGATGCGGTCGATGCCGGTGTTGAACATGAAGCGCACGCCGAGCGCCTGGGCATGCTTGGCCAGCGCCTGCGTGAACATGTGGCAGTCGCCGGTCTCGTCCTCCGGCAGGCGAAGTCCGCCGGCGAACTTCTCCTTCACGCCGGCGAGCGCCGGCTCGACCGCGATGCAGCCTTCGCGGCCCAGCACCTCGAAGGGCACGCCATATTGCTTGAGCACGGCGATGTCTTCGCCGGTGCCGTCGAGCTGCGCCTGGTGGCGGAACAGCTGGAGCGTGCCCTGCGAGCGCTCGTCATATTGAATGCCGATGTCGCGGCGCAGGTCGCGCAGGCAGTCGCGGCTGTATTCCGCGATCGGGATCATCCGGCTCTTGTTGACCGCGTAGCGCGCGCTGGTGCAGTTGCGCAGCATCTTGAGCAGCCAGACCCACATCACCGGATCGAGCTTCGGCCGGATCACCAGCGGGCCGTGCTTCATCAAGAGCCACTTGACCGCCTTCACCGGCACGCCGGGGCCCGCCCAGGGCGAGGAATAGCCGGGCGACACCTCGCCGGCATTGGCGAAAGAGGTCTCCAGTGCCGGCTCAGGTTGACGGTCGACGACCGTCACGTCATGGCCAGCACGCGCAAGGTAGTAGGCAGAGGTGACACCGATGACACCGCTGCCGAGGATCAGAACTTTCACGCTTCGTCAAACTCCCGCGGCATCACGCTCGCCGCTGCAAGAAGAACTTTCGCAACGGCGAGAGCAATTATCAGGCCACCTTCTTGATGGCGTCGCCGAGGATCGAGACCATCTGGTCGATATGGCTCTTCTCGACGATGAGCGGAGGCGACATCGCGAAGCTATCGCCGCTCATGCGCAAATAGAGGCCGGTGTTGAAGCAGTCGACCATCACGTCGTAACCGCGCGCACCGACCACGCCGGCGCGCGGCGCCAGCTCGACCGCGCCCATCAGGCCGCAATTGCGGATGTCGACGACGTTCGGCAGGCCCTTCAGCGAATGCAGCGCATCGCGCCAGTATTCGGCGATCGACGCACCGCGCGTGAGCAGGCCTTCGTCCTTGTAGATGTCGAGCGTCGCGATGCCGGCGGCGCAGGCCGTCGGATGCGCCGAATAGGTGTAGCCGTGGAACAGCTCCATCTGGTTCTCGGGGCCGACCATCATCCCGTCGTGCACCTTGCGGCTCGCGAACACCGCGCCGCAGGGAATGGTGCCGTTGGTGATGCCCTTGGCCGTCGTCATCAGGTCCGGCGTGACGCCGAAGAAATTGGCGGCGAACGGCGTGCCGAGGCGACCGAAGCCGGTGATGACCTCGTCGAAGATCAGGAGGATGCCGTGCTTGTCGCAGATCTCGCGCAGGCGCTGGAGATAGCCCTTCGGCGGCGGCAGCACCGCGGTCGAACCCGGCACCGGCTCGACGATGACGGCGGCGATCGTCTCGGCGCCGTGCAGGCCAACCAGGCGCTCGAGATCGTCGGCGAGCTCGGCACCATGCTCCGGCTGGTCCTTGGCGAAGGCGTTGCGGCTGAGATCGTGGGTGTGGCGAATGTGGTCGACGCCCGGCAGCAGGGTCGCGAAGGCGCGGCGGTTGGCGACCATGCCGCCGACCGACGTGCCGCCGAAGCCGACGCCGTGATAGCCGCGCTCACGTCCGATCAGGCGGGTGCGGCTCGACTGGCCGGTGGCGCGATGATAGGCGAGCGCGATCTTGAGCGCGGTGTCCACCGACTCGGAGCCGGAGTTGGTGAAGAAGATCCGGTCGAGGCCCTTCGGCGCGATCTCGGCGAGCCGCTCGGCGAAGTCGAACGCCAGGGGATGGCCCATCTGGAACGTGGGCGCGAAGTCCAGCGTCATCAGCTGCCGCTCGACCGCGGCGGCGATCTGCTTGCGGCCGTGGCCGGCATTGACGCACCAGAGGCCGGCGGAGCCGTCGATCACCTTGCGGCCGTCGACGGTGGTGTAGTGCATGCCCTCGGCCGAGGAGAACAGGCGCGGCGCCTTCTTGAACTGCCGGTTGGCCGTGAACGGCATCCAGAACGAGTCGGTCTTGATAGTGTTCGGAATCTGATGAAGGGTCACGGCCGCGCTCCTTTGCTGACGGGATAGCAGAGGCACGGCTTCCAAAGCGCAACAAGTCCTTTTCTGGTGACCTGCAAGCCATTGATTTCACTGGGGCCGCGGGTCCATATTTGCGCGATCCGCAACACCTGCAACAGGGACCAGGGGCATGAGCGTCGACATCGGTGGACGGCTGCGATTCATCCGGGCGCGCCAGAAGCTGTCGCAGCGCGAGCTTGCCAAGCGCGCCGGCGTCACCAATTCGACGATTTCGCTGATCGAATCCAACCAGATGAACCCGTCGGTCGGCGCGCTCAAGCGCATCCTCGACGGCATCCCGATGGGGCTCGCCGAGTTCTTCGCACTGGAGCCGGAGAGCCGGCGCAAGATCTTCTATCGCGCCGAAGAGCTGACCGAGGTCGGCAAGAAGCCGATCTCGTATCGGCAAGTCGGCGACAATCTGTTCGGCCGCAGCCTGCAGATTTTGAAGGAGCGCTACGAGCCCGGCAGCGACACCGGGCGCGTGCATCTCGTTCATGACGGCGAGGAAGGCGGCATCGTGATATCGGGGAAGCTCGAAGTCACCGTCGAGGACGAGCGACGCATCCTCAATCCCGGCGATGCCTATTATTTCGAGAGCCGCCGCCCGCATCGCTTCCGCTGCGTCGGCGGCAAGCCGTGCGAAGTGATCTCGGCCTGCACGCCGCCGACGTTTTGACGCGGATCAAAATCCCCCGAAATCTTACGGAGCTTGAGCCATCTCAATTTCCGCGAGCCGAACCTCTATATATTACGAACCGTAGCCGAGCAGCCTGGCGCAGAGGTGCTGAGGTTATGGCCCCGGACTCCTAGGCACTCCGGGGCCGCTTCGTAACAGGGCTCGCCGATGAAGATCACGCTCGCCAATGCAGAAGCCGCGCTCGACGAAGTTCGGCGCGATGCCGACAAGCTCCGCTCGCGCGAGCTGCGCGAGGCCATCGCCGCATACATCGAGACGCAGAGAGAGGCGATCAAGGCCCTCCGGCGGAAGATGAACTGACGCTTCGACGCGGGGCGAGAGCCGCGCGGCGATCTCCGCCCGGCTCTCGTTGACATCGCCGCAGCGCTCAAGACTGCGTCAGCAATTCCTCGATCCGGATCGGGAAGCGGCGCACGCGCACCCCGGTCGCGTGCCAGACGGCGTTGGCGACCGCGCCCGCGCTGCCGGTGATGCCGATCTCGCCGACGCCCTTGATCCCGAGCGCATTCACATGCGGGTCGTGCTCCTCGACCGTGATCACGTCGAGCGGCGGCACGTCGGCATTCACGGGGATGTGGTACTCGCCGAGATTGGCATTCATGATCCGGCCGCTGCGGCGGTCGGTGATGGCCTCCTCGTGCAGCGCGAAGGACATGCCCCAGATCATGCCGCCGAACAGCTGGCTCTTCACCAGATGCGGATTGACGATGCGCCCCGCGGCGAAGGCGCCGACCATGCGCGTGACGCGGACCTGGCCGAGCTCGGGATCGACCTTCACCTCCGCGAACACCGCGCCATGGGCGTGCATGGCATACTCCTCCATCGCCGCAGGATTTGGCGCGCCGGTGCCACGCGCCTCGACCTCCGCGACGCCGGCACGCGCGAGGATCTCGGCATAGCTCTCGCCGCGACTCTCGTCGTCACGCCGGAACAGCTTTCCGTCGCGCGCGACCACGCCGGCATTACCGGCGCCGAACAGCGGCGAGCGCTCGTCGCCGGTGGCGAGAGCGGCGAGCTTAGCAATTACGGCCGCGCCGGCGCTGTGGATCGCAGCGCCCGCGGTCGCCGTGTGCGCCGAGCCGCCGGCGATGCCGGCGTCGGGTAGGTCGGACGTTCCGGCCTTGAACGTGACGCGATCGATATCGAGGCCGAGACCGTCGGCTGCGATCTGGGCGAGTGCCGTCCAGGCGCCCTGCCCCATGTCATGCGCGCCGATCTCCATCGCACCGGTGCCGTCGCGGCGGATCGCGGCACGCGCTTCCGCCTGGAACATCAGCGCCGGGAAGGTCGCGGTGCCCATGCCCCAGCCGACCAGAAGACCGGCATCGTCGCGCATCTGCCGCGGCTGGAGCGAGCGCTTGGCCCAGCCGAAGCGCGCGGCGCCCTGCTCGTAGCAGGCACGCAGCGCCTTGGATGAGAACGGCTTTCCCGTGATCGGCTCGACCTCGGCGTAGTTCTTCAGACGGAAGGCGAGCGGATCGATGCCGCAGGCCCAGGCCATCTCGTCGATCGCACTCTCGAGCGCAATCGAACCGGTCGCCTCGCCCGGCGCGCGCATGAACAGCGGCGTACCGGTGTTGACGCGCACGGCATCGTGCGAGGTGCGGATCGCAGGCGCCGCATAGAGCGTGTGCGAGGCATCGGCGGCGGGCTCGTAGAAATCGTCGAACGTGCTCGACACGGTTCTCGCATGGTGATCGAGCGCAGTCAGGCGCCCCTCGCCGTCGGCGCCGATGCGCAGCCGCTGGCGGGTCGGTGCGCGATGGCCGACCGGGCCGTACATCTGCTCACGGCGCAGCACGAGCTTCACCGGCCGGCCGACGAGCTTGGCCGCCATGATGCCGAGGGTCGGCGGGCCGGACATCAGCCCCTTGGAGCCGAAACCGCCACCGAGGAACGGACTGCGGATGTGGATCTTGTCAGGCGC
This sequence comes from Bradyrhizobium sp. USDA 3311, assembly GCF_054062495.1. Taxonomy (NCBI): domain Bacteria; kingdom Pseudomonadati; phylum Pseudomonadota; class Alphaproteobacteria; order Hyphomicrobiales; family Nitrobacteraceae; genus Bradyrhizobium; species Bradyrhizobium sp. USDA 3311. The sequence goes on from NZ_JBSSFI010000001.1 coordinate 8,686,766, forward strand.
AATGCCGAACAGCTCGGCGATGCGCCCGAGCGAGAGCATCAGGCCCTGGGTCGGCATGTCGACCGACAGATTGTCCCCGTCCCAGCTGGCCACGATCGCATGCGGCTCCATGGCATTGTGATATTGCGGCGGCGTCTCGTAGACCGCATCGATCTGCTTCTCGGCCGAGGCAAGGCCCGCCTCGACATCGCCGCGGTGGCTTTCCGTGGGATTGCCGACGCCGACGACCGGCGGCACGTAGCTCTCGCCGGCATCGAGGCCGACGAGCGCAGGCAGCGCCTCATAGCGCGGCGCCAGCAGCACCGCGCCTTCCGTTGCCGCTTCCAGCGTCTCGGCGATCACGACGGCGATCGGCTGGTTGGCGTAGCGGACCTCGTCGCTCTGCAGCACCTCCATCCGGAACACGAACGGGTTGGTCTTGATCTCGGGGTCGATCGCGAGTGGCGGCTTGTGGTCTGGTGTCATGACGTCGACGACGCCGGGATGGCGCTTGGCAGCAGAGACATCGAGCGAGACCACGCGGCCGCGCGCAATGCTCGAGACCGCCATCACCGCAAACAGCATCCCGGGCGGATGATTGTCGGCCGCATAAGTCGCCTGACCCTTGACCTTGAGGAGGCCGTCGCGCCGGGTCAGAGGCTGGCCGATGCTCGAGCCGTGGCGCAGATGGGCGGGAGCGCTGGTGAGATTGAGCTCAGGCATGGATGGCTCCGGAGGTCGAGGCAAAGGGAGAGGCCGGCAGCGCCGGCAGGCGCGCCGGCGTACCGGCGGCGGCGAGAGTCAACGCGCGCACGACGATGCGGCGGGCGAGCTCGATCTTGAAGGCATTGTCGCCGGACGGCTTCGCGTCGGTGAGCGCGCGCCAGGCGGCTTCCTGGAAGGCGTCGGCCGTGGGCGCGACACCCTTGAGCACGTCTTCCGCTGCGCGGGCACGCCAGGGCTTTGCGGCAACGCCGCCGAGCGCGAGCCGCGCCTCCCTGATCTGGCCGTTTTCGATCTGCAACGCAGCGGCGGCCGAGACGACGGCAAAGGCGTAAGATGTGCGCTCACGAACCTTGAGGTAGCGCGCATGCGCCGCAAAGCCGCGCGCCGCAGCCGGCAGGCGCACCGCGACAATCAGGTCGCCGGGTTCGAGCGCGGCCTCGCGCTGAGGCGTATCGCCGGGCAGGCGATGCAGTTCGTCCAGTGCGATCTCGCGACGGCCGCTCTTGCCCTCGATCTCGACGATGGCGTCAAGTGCAACCAGGGGCACGCAGAAGTCCGAGGGATGCGTGGCGATGCAGCTCTCGCTCCAGCCGAGCACGGCATGGGTACGGTTCTCGCCGTCGCGGGCGTCGCAGCCACTGCCCGCCTCGCGCTTGTTGCAGCGGCTGGCGGTGTCATAGAAATATGCGCAGCGCGTCCGTTGCAGCAGATTGCCGCCGACGGTCGCAGCGTTGCGCAATTGCGCCGATGCGCCGGAGAGCAGCGCTTCGGCGACGGCCGGATAGGACTTCGCGAAGCCGGCATCGTGCGCGAGATCGGCGTTGCTCACCAGCGCGCCGATACGCAGCGACCCGTCGGCGAGATGCTCGATTGCGTCGAGCCCTTCGAGATGCGTGACATCGACCAGGCGATCCGGACGGCTGACGCCGCCCTTCATCAGATCGAGCAAATTGGTGCCGGCGGCGAGATAGACAGCGCCCGGCTGGCCGGCGGCGGCAACGGCTTCGGTAACCGTGGCCGGCCTGACATAATCGAACGGTTTCATGCGGAGCGCCTCTGATTGGATTCGTCCATGCGTTCTTGCGCCTCGCGCACGGCGTCGACGATGCCGGCATAGGCGCCGCAGCGGCAGAGATTGCCGCTCATGCATTCGCGGATGCGTTCGGGATCGTCGCCGGCCTGGGCCTCGCGCATCATGCCGATCGCGCTCATGATCTGGCCGGGCGTGCAAAAGCCGCACTGAAATCCGTCATGGGCAATGAAGGCGGCCTGCACGGGGTGAAGCTGGTCGCCGCGCGCGACGCCCTCGATAGTGAGGATGTCGGCGCCGTCATGGCTGACGGCGAGCGCGAGGCAGGAATTGATGCGCTTGCCGTCGACGAGAATGGTGCAGGCGCCGCACTGGCCGCGGTCGCATCCCTTCTTGGTTCCGGTCAGATGGAGGCGCTCACGCAGGAGATCGAGCAGCGTGACGCGCGGATCGTCGAGGACGAAGTCGCGCCGCGCACCGTTCACGGTGAGGCTGATCGAGTGGTTCATACAAGGCTCCGATCAGATATGGACATGAGTGATCGCGCGGCGCGCCACCGCCGTGGCCGCCGTCGACATGTGCTGGCCAGGCGGAAACCGGCCAGCACCGCAACGAAGATACGGAGGCACCCTCCGCTTAACAAGGGCCGCCGAAAAATATTTGGAATTCGTCAAAAGCCCATGCGCAGACAACGCGATGCAGCTAGGCAAGGGTTCAATCTAACCAATTCGTGATCTACATTGCCGGCATGGACGATCACACCGACCAGACCCGAAAGCCCCGCGCCGATGCCGTGCGCAATCGCGAGCGCGTGCTCGAAGCGGCCAAGGCCGTGTTCAACGCGGGCGGTCCGGAGGCGAGCCTGGAGGCCGTGGCGAAACGCGCCGGCGTCGGCATCGGCACGCTCTACCGGCATTTCCCGACGCGCGAGGATCTGTTCGAGGCGGTATACCGGCGCGAAGTCGAGCAGCTCAGCGAGCTTGCCGAGCAGTTGAAGAATGCGAAGGACTCGGTCGACGCACTGCGCCGCTGGCTACGTTCCGGGGTCGAATTCGTGGCCACGAAAAAAGGCATGTCGGCAGCGCTGGCGCTGACGTTCCAGAGCTCGTCGGAACTTGCGGCCTTCTCGATGGACCGGCTGACCAAGGCGATCGGCTCGCTGCTCGACCGCGCCGTCGCGGCCGGCGAGATGCGTGCCGATGTCAGCCCGGAAGACCTGCTCAGGGCTCTGATCGGCATGTGCTACATGCACGACCAGCCCGGCTGGCAATCCTCGGTGCTGCGCATGCTCGACGTGTTCGTCGACGGGCTGCGCGTGCAGCCCGTCGCGAAGGCCAAGGCGCGCTCCGCCGCCAAGCCCGCGACGCCGGCGCCCAAGCGGAAGCGATAGCGCGTCCCGCGTTCTGCAAAATCGTGCTAGGATCAAGGCCGCCGGGATATCAACGCGGAGCCTGTTGTGCGCGTCGCAGCCTTGCTTCTCCTTCTCGCTGTTGCTCTCAGCCCGTTCTGCGCACTGGCCGACGACGTCGCCGCGGCACAGGGCATCATCCGCGCCCAGGAGCAGGCGTTCGTCCGCGACGATGCCACGGCCGCCTATTCCTATGCCGCACCGGCAATCAAGGAGATCTTTCCGGCGCCCGACATCTTCATGTCCATGGTGCAAAACGGCTACGCGCCGGTCTACCGCCACAAGAGTTTCGAGTTCGGCGACAGCAAGACCGAAGGCAACTGGATCGCCCAGCGCGTCCACATCGTCGACGCCAATGGCGAGGCCTGGGAGGCGGTCTACACGCTCGAGCAGCAGGCCGATGGCAGTTACAAGATCACCGGCTGCTCGCTGCTGAAGACGGGACAGGCGGTTTAGGTCGCGAAACCCGGTCTTGCCTTGACCGAATTCATCCGCGAGCGGATCAGCAAGGTCAGGACGATGGCTATATTCAGCGCGTTCCAGGCCACGCCGTTTGCGAACGCCGCGGCATACGAGCCGGTGGCATCGAAGATGACGCCCGACACCCAGCCGCCAAACGACATGCCGAACACCGAGGCGAAGATCACGATGCCGACACGGGTCGCCGCCTCGCCAGCCGGCATCGCCTCGCGCACGATGATGGCGTAGCTCGGCACGATGCCGCCCTGGAACAGTCCGAACATCGCGGAGATCAGGTAGAGCGAGGCGAGGCTGTCGAAGAACAGGTAGAACACCAGCGCAAAGCCCTGCGCCAGCGACCCGACCAGCAGCGTGCGGACGCCGCCGATCTTGTCGGCAAGGAAGCCCGAGCCGATCCGGCTGACGATGCCGCAGGCCATCATCAAAGACAGCATCTCGGCGCCGCGCGCCACGCCATAACCGAGATCGCCGCAATAGGCGACGATATGCACCTGCGGCATCGCCATGGCGACGCAGCAGGAGATGCTGGCGATCGAGAGCAGCACCGTCAGCGTATTGGTCGAGAGCTTGAGATCGACCCGCGGCGGCGGTGCATTGGCATGATCGCGAACCTTGTTGCCGCCCATCTGCGCGCGTAGGACAAGCACCAGGATCGTCATCAAGCCCACGCAGACGAGGCCGATGCCGATATGGGTCATGCGCCAGCCGATCGTCTGCAGGCCCCAATTCACCAGCGGCGGCCACATTGTGCCGGCGACGTAATTGCCGCTCGCGACGATGGTCACGGCCAGCCCGCGATAGCGCTCGAACCAGTGCGAAGCCTCCGCCATCAGCGGCGCGAAGGTCGCCGAGGTGCCGAGCCCGATCAGGAAATACGCCGCCACGAACTGCCAGAGTTGACCAGACAGGCCCGCGAGCACATTGGCGACGCCGAGGAAGGCGATGCTGATCGCCATCGCCGGCACGATGCCGAATCGGTCGGTGATCTTGCCGGCGATCACGCCGCCAAGCCCGAAGCCGAACATCATGAGGGTGAAGGCCAGCGACACCGCGCCGCGCGTGGCGGCGAATTCGGCCTGGACCGCGGGAATCATGACCACGATCGCCCACATGCCGACGCCTCCGATCGATCCGATCAGAAGCGCAATGACAAGCCGCACCCAGGCCTGACGGGAATCAGGGCTGAATGAGTCTGATGTTTGTCCGGGATGATTTGGGGCGTGCACGGGCCGAACCATGGCCCGCGGATCGGAACACGGTCAAGCTTCGTGGCGTGATATTGGGCATGCGCGGTGCACTGCGGTAAGAAGATGCTTGGCGAAACCGCGCTTTGCCATTAGTTTGCAATCTGCGTGTGCAAGACTGCCGCGCGAGGAGCCTATCGGCGGAATGCTGTTGCGATTGACACGATCGATGCGGATCAGGGTGGGGCGGATCATCGCCCTCGCCTATCTGTTCTGCGTGCTCGCGCCGGCCGCAAGCCTTGCCTGGGGCAATGGTCCGGCGCCGTGCCTCGACGACGCACTCCTCGCCGACGTCGTGCCGGTGCATCATCAGACGCCAGCCGGCCACATGCATGACGGCGCCTCGCATGACCACGCCGGACCGCATGCGCATCCCCAGACCGCGGCGCAGGACGCGCCTGCTCCGCATCATCATGACGGCAAGGGAACAGTCGGCCCGTGCTGCGCGATGATGTGCGTGAGTGCGCTGCCGGCCGATCTGCCCGTCGTCGCCAAGCCGCTTCAGCCCATCTCCGCCTGCGCGCCCGAGATCGTGGTCAGCCTGCGTAGCGAGGCGCCGCCCCTGCTCTACCGTCCCCCCATCGCCTGATCTGACACGATGACGTCAGGGCCAGCGCGCGTCTGCGCGCGCGAGCCTGTGGTCTCACGACAGTTCAGGGATGAATCATGCTTACCCTTTCCGGGGCGAAGTCCGGCGCCGCATCCGCGGTGCGTGGACGACTCTTTCTAATTTGCTGGCCGCTGCTGGCCGTGATTGCGTTCGCGCTGGCCGGCTGCATGCCGGCCACCACGCAAGTGGCCGACGCCGATCCTGCCGATCCCTCGGCAAAGGTCGCACGCGCCAGTTATCGGTCGACCGTCGCGCCCTATACCAGCCTGCGGCCTGCGACGCCGGCGCCGTGGCGCGACCGCAACGACGCCGTCGCGCCGCAGCCCAAGCAGGACAGGTAGGCGCGCGCCATGGCACACCATCTTGCGCGCGGCCTGCTCATGCTCACCGCGTTCGGACTCTCCGGCTGCATGGCGTTCTCGCCGGACGGCGGCATGACGACGGTCTCGGACCTCGCCAGCCAGACCATCAACAAGGACGTCGCCTTCGTCCGATCGGCAGAAGGCGCCGAGGCCGTCAACGCGACCGTCCACCGGTTGCTGGCGCGCACGCTGACCGCCGAGACCGCCGTGCAGATCGCGCTGCTCAACAACAAGGGGCTGCAAGCCGCTTACAACGAGCTGGCGCTGGCCGAAACCGAGCTGGTGGAGCAGAGCCTGCCGCCCAATCCCGTGTTCTCGATCTCGCGGATATCGGGCAATGGCGCCAACGAGATCGAGCGCCAGGTGGTCGGTGACATCCTCGCGCTGGCGACCCTGCCGTTCCGCTCCGACATCGCCCGCGACCGCTTTCGCCAGGCCCAATTGCGCGCGGCACTGGCGACGTTGCGGCTCGCGGCCGACGTGCGCCGCGCCTATGTCCGCGCAGTCACCTGCAACGAGCTGGTGGTGCTGCTGACGGACGCGAAGGCGACGGCGGAATCGACGGCCCAACTCGCCGTCAAGCTCGGCGAAACCGGCTCGATCAACAAGCTCGACCAGGCCCGCGAACAGGTATTCTACGCCGAGACCACCGCCGACCTCGCGACCGCGCGGCAGGCCGCGACGAGCACGCGCGAACGGCTCGCGCGCCTGATGGGACTATGGGACGACGGCCTCGATTTCCGTCTGCCCAACCAGTTGCCGCCATTGCCGCGCCGGCCACAAGCGCTGCCTTCGATCGAGGCCGACGCGGTCGCCCATCGCATCGACTTGCAGATCGCGCGGCTCGAGCTGACGGCGCTGGCCAAATCGCTCAATCTCACCGAGGCGACGCGCTTCGTGACGCTGCTCGATCTCGCCGGCATCTCCCGCCGCACCCAGGATCCGGAAGGGGCGCCGTTCCGCGAACGCGGCTTCGACGTGCAGTTCCAGATCCCGATCTTCGACGGCGGTGAGGTGCGCGTGCGACAAGCGGCGGAGACTTACAATCTCGCCTTCAATCGCCTGACCGAGCGTGCCGTGAACGTTCGCTCGGAGGCGCGCGATGCCTACCGGACCTACCGGTCCACCTACGATATCGCCAGTCATTACCAGCGCGAGATCATCCCCCTGCGCAAAATCATCACCGAGGAGATGCAGCTGCGCTTCTCCAGCATGCAGGTCGACATTTTTGCGTTGCTCACCGAGGCGCGACAGCGCCTGGCGTCGCTGCGCGGCGCCATCGATGCCAGGCAAAGATTCTTCCTCGCCCAGTCCGACTTGCAGACCGCCGTCAATGGCGGCGGTTCGCTCGCTTCCGGCGGCGACACGTCAACCACCATCGCCGCGGCAGCGTCTGCCGACGGCGACCACTGAGATGGAGGCCAGCATGTATTCCCGCCGAGGATTCTTGGGCACTGCCGCGCTTGCCAGCGCGTCGGCCATCAGCGGCCGCGTCCAGGCTGCGTCGATTCCGGAAGCACCTCACATGGACAAAGTGGTGATGCAGCCGCCGCTGCATCCGATCAGCGGCCCGGACTATCGCCCCGTGGTCACGCTGAACGGCTGGTCGCTGCCGTTCCGCATGAACGGTGACTGGAAGGAATTCCACCTCGTCGCCGAACCCGTGGTGCGCGAGTTCGCCGAAGGCATGAAGGTGAACCTGTGGGGCTATAACGGCCAGTCGCCGGGCCCGACCATCGAGGCCGTCGAGGGCGACAAGGTCCGCATCTTCGTCACCAACAAATTGCCCGAATACACCACCGTTCACTGGCACGGCATGATCGTGCCGAGCGGCATGGACGGCGTCGGCGGGCTGAATCAGCCGCACATCGATCCGGGCAAGACCTTCGTCTACGAGTTCGAGATGAAGAAGAGCGGGACCTTCATGTACCACCCGCATTCCGACGAGATGGTGCAGATGGCCATGGGCATGATGGGCATGGTCGTCGTGCATCCGCGCGACCCGAATTTCCGGCCCGTCGACCGCGACTATGTCTTCGTGATGAGCACCTATCGCGTCGATCCCGGCAGCTACCTGCCGCGGGTCAACGAGATGACCGACTTCAACATGTGGACCTGGAATTCGCGGGTGTTTCCGGGGATCGATCCGCTGCCGGTGCGGCTCGGCGACAAGGTGCGCGTGCGCATCGGCAATCTCAGCATGACCAACCATCCGATCCATCTGCACGGCCACAGCTTCGCGGTGACCTGCACCGACGGCGGCTGGATTCCGGAGAGCGCGCAGATTCCCGAGACGACCACCGACGTCCCCGTCGGCGCTGTGCGGGTGTTCGACGTGCTCGCCGACAATCCCGGCGACTGGGCGTTCCACTGCCACAAGTCGCATCACACCATGAACGCAATGGGACACGAGGTGCGCACCCTCATTGGCGTGTCGCGCAAGGATCTCGCCAAGGCCGTCGGCAAGCTCGCACCCGACAGCATGGCGATGGGCTCGACCGGCATGGCGATGGGCAACATGGAGATGCCCGCGCCCGACAACACGCTGCCGATGATGACCGGCACCGGCCAGTTCGGCCCGATCGAGATGGGCGGCATGTTCACGGTGATGAAGATCCGCGAGGACCTCGCGCGCGACGATTACCGCGATCCCGGCCCGTACAAATTCCCGCAAGGCACCGTCGCCTACGAAGTGACGCCGCCGGCCGCGGAACCGGCGCGGCAGCCAGGCGGCACGCCGCCGATGAAGAACATGAAGATGTGAGCGTTTCGATGAACCACCAACTGGAGAACAAGATGAAGACGATCAAACTCGCCCTCGCGCTGGCTGCGCTTTCGATCGCGCCGGCCATTGCTCATGACCAGCACGGTCATGAGACCTTTTCGGCCGGCGAGCCCGGCGATCCCAAGAAGCCGGCACGTACCGTCGAGATCGCGATGAGCGAGATGTCCTACGAGCCGTCGAACATCACGGTCGAACGCGGCGAACAGATCCGCTTCGTGCTGCGCAATAGCGGCAAGGAAGACCACGAATTCCTGCTCGCCACCACCAAGGAGAACCTCGAGCACGCCGAGGTGATGAAGAAACATCCGCACATGGAGCACGACGACCCGAACGGGGTCCGGCTCGCCCCGAGCAAGACCGCCGAGATCCTCTGGAAGTTCAGCAAGGCCGGCACGTTCGAATTTTCCTGCCTGATCCCGGACCATCGCGACTACGGCATGGTCGGCCACGTCACCGTCAAGTGAAGCAATGGAGAGAGCCATGAAATCGATCACCCGCATCGCCGCCGCGCTCGCGCTGACGCTCGGCCTGACCTTCGGTGCCGCCGCGGCGCCAGGCGCCTCGATCAGCGGCGAGGTCAAGAAGATCGACGAGAGCGCCGGCAAGATCACGCTCAAGCACGGGCCAGCCAAGAGCCTCGGCATGGATGAACCCATGACCATGGTCTACCGCGTCAAGGACCCCGCTTTGCTCAAGCAGGTGAAGGTCGGCGACAAGGTCACCTTCGAAGCCGAGGAGGCGGCTTCGGGCTACACGGTGACGAAGATGGAGAAGGCGAAGTAGCTTTGCCACCTACCCCGTCATTCCGGGATGGTCCGCAGGACCAGACCCGGAATCTCGAGATTCCGGGTTCGGTGCTTCGCACCGCCCCGGAATGACGACCCGGAAGGCCGAAACACCCCGGTCTGACCTCCCGCCGCACCTCTCGTTAACCCTTTGCTAACCATACACCCGGCAAGAATTGCCGGGTGAAGTCGAGTGTCGTCAGCCGCGTAAAACGGGAGGTCCCCCGTGGACGCCAGTGCGGTGCCTCACTTTCGGAACGGCGGCCCTTCGGCCGCCGCGCAGACGTTTGGGGCGCGCGGCCGGCAGTCGCGCGGGGAGGCAGCTACCATGGTCGACGTCACCGCGGGACAGGGCGTAGGGAGCACAAACGCCGGCGTCCCCACCCTCACCGAGATCGTCAACATCCTCAAGCGCGGCGACATCGCGCTGGCGCTCGGCATCCTCACCATCCTGGTGGTCCTGATCCTGCCGCTGCCCGCGATCGTGCTGGACCTGTTCCTGGCGATCTCGATCACGCTCTCGATCCTGATCCTGATGACGTCGCTGTTCATCCAGGCGCCGCTGGAATTCTCCGCCTTCCCGACCATCCTGCTGATCTCGACCATGCTGCGGCTGTCGCTCAACATGGCCTCGACCCGCCTGATCCTGTCGCACGGGCACGAGGGCACGGATGCCGCCGGTCACGTCATCGAAGCCTTCGGCAGCTTCGTGATGGGCGGCAATTTCGTCATCGGCATCATCGTCTTCGCCATCCTGATCATCGTCAACTTCGTCGTCATCACCAAGGGTTCGGGCCGCATCGCCGAAGTCGCCGCGCGCTTCCACCTCGACGCCATGCCCGGCAAGCAGATGGCGATCGACGCCGATCTCTCCGCCGGCCTGATCGACGAGAAGGTCGCCAAGGAGCGCCGCAAGGCGCTGGAGGACGAGAGCGGCTTCTTCGGCGCCATGGACGGTGCCTCGAAATTCGTCCGCGGCGACGCCATCGCCGGCCTTCTGATCGTCTTCATCAACGTCGTCGGCGGCATGATCATCGGCGTGGCGCAGCAGGGCCTGTCCTTCGCCGACGCCGGGCGCAGCTACACGCTGCTGACCGTCGGTGACGGCCTCGTCACCCAGGTGCCGGCGCTGATCGTCTCGACCGCGGCCGGCCTGCTGGTCTCCAAGGCCGGCGTCTCCGGCGCCGCCGACAAGGCCCTGATGAAGCAGTTCTCCGGCTATCCGCAGGCGCTCGCGATGTCCTCGGCCGTCATGCTGGTGCTGGCGGCGCTGCCGGGCATTCCGACCATTCCCTTCCTCGTGCTCGGCGCCGGCGCCGGTGCGCTGGCCTGGACCGCGCGCAACCGCAACCGCGCAACCGCCAAGGCTGACGAAATTGCCAAGGCCGCGCCCGCGGCCGGCATGCCCGGTGCGCCGGGCACCGCTGCGACCGAAGAGCCGATCTCGGCGGCGCTCAAGATCGACGACCTCAAGATCGAGCTCGGCTATGCGCTGCTGCCGCTGGTCAACGGCCCCGACGGCACCGACCGCCTCACCGAGCAGATCAAGGCGCTGCGCCGCTCGCTCGCGATCGAGATGGGCTTTGTGATGCCGGCGGTGCGTATCCTCGACAACGTCCAGCTCGAAGCCAACACCTACATCATCAAGATCAAGGAGGTCGACGCCGGCACCGGCAAGATCTGGCCGAACCAGTTCATGGTCATGGACCCCGGCGGCAGCCAGGTTCAGGTGCCCGGCATCCACACCACCGAGCCGACCTTCGGCCTGCCCGCGACCTGGGTCGATGCCAGCCTCAAGGAAGAGGCTTCGCTCAAGGGCTACACCGTGGTCGACGCCGCGACCGTGCTCTCGACCCACCTCACCGAGCTGCTCAAGGCCAACATGTCGGACCTGCTCTCCTATGGCGAGGTGCAGAAGCTGCTCAAGGAGCTGCCGAAGGAGCAGAGCGAGCTGGTCAAGGACATCGTCCCCGGACAGGTCACGGTCTCCGGAATCCAGCGCGTGCTGCAACTGCTGCTCGCCGAGCGCATCTCGATCCGCGATCTCTCCACCATCCTCGAGGGGATCGCCGACTCGCTCGCCTTCTCGCGCAATCCCACCACCATGGTCGAGCACGTCCGTGCCCGCCTGGCGCGGCAGATCTGCGCGCAGAACACCTCCTACAACGGCTATCTGCCGCTGATCGCGCTGTCGGCGCGCTGGGAGCAGGCCTTCGCCGAATCCATCATCGGCCAGGGCGAAGAGCGCAGCCTCGCGATGCAGCCCTCGAAACTGTCGGAGTTCATGACCGCCGTACGCGAGGCCTTCGAGCGCGCCGCGCGCGAAGGCGAGGCGCCGGTGCTGGTCACCTCTGCGGCAATTCGTCCCTTCGTCCGCTCTCTCGTCGAGCGGTTCCGCGCTCAGACGACCGTGCTGTCGCAGGCTGAAATCCACCCCAGGGCGAGGTTGAAAACGGTCGGAAGCATCTGATTTGCCTTAAGAAGCCGTGTGTTTTTCGGCCACAGGCAAATGGTTTTTGAGTTCCTGGCGCCTTGTCGACCAGATGCGGAAAAGGCGCCTGACAAGCACATTACGACATTGAAATAATTACGAAATTACACGATGAAGGATCGTTTTTGATCGCGATCTTTCACGTCCTGTCACGCTCTTGTGATCGCCCCTTGGGAACGAATCCCCCCAATACTAGGTTGTTGGGCACCGGAAGCATGAACCTGCCCGAACAGGGTAGCGACTACTTCGGGTAGATGGCGGCAGGAGCCTTCCATGAACCACTCGATTTACAGCGCAGATCGCTCGACCCACCTGAAGATCGTGGTCGTAGCCCTCGTCGCAGGGATCGCGGTGGCAGGCTTCGGCATCACGGCACGCACGGGTTCGGACGAAGGTCTGACCCAGACGGCCCGCGTCATCAAGGCCGGCAAGCCGGTTGTTATCACCAGTTCGAACGCATCCCTCGTTCGCTAAGGAGATCTGACGAGTTTTTTGAATTCACGCGGCTCTTTACCAGCCCCCCAAAGTCGCCACGTGGATATGTAGACGACCCCAACCCCAAGTCGACTACAGAAAGCGCCCGCCCCCCACGGGCGCTTTCTCACGTCTGGGGTGATGTTTTTCACTGCGGATGTCACGCGGGATGCCGCCAAGACCACCGCTGTCATTCCCCGCGAAGGCGGGGAATCCAGTACGCCGCGGCTTCTCCGTATCCCCCTGCAGTCTCTGGAATACTGGATCGTCCGCCTTCGCGGACGATGACACCGGATATGTGGGACACTACCGCGCCCCATAGGTCGGCGGCGGCGTCTGCACGGTTGGAGCTGCGGCAGCGAACAGCTCGTCCTTGCTCCCGTTGAGCGGCGGATAGATGCGCTTGCGGTTGATGGTCTGCTTCGTCGCCTTCGCGGCCGCGCCGGTGGTGCGGACCTCGCGATCCCACCCCTCCGTATAGAGCGCGCCCCAACTGCCAAGATCGAGCACGGTGACGTACCAGTCGATCCGCAGCGGCAGCATCGGCAGGCCCAGGAGATCGGCCACGACATTGTGGCCGGCGAAGCGGCCCATGGGGCGGGCGAACTGGCAGGACATCACGGTGGGATGCAGTCCGTCGACCACGCTGGAGGCGACGTCGCCGGCCGCGAACACGCCAGGCAGATCGGCAACCCGCATGAACGGATCGACCAGAAGGCGCCCGAGGCGATCGCGCGCGCCTGGAAAGCTCGCGGCCAGCCGGCTCGCGCGTAGCCCGGCGCACCAGATCACCGTCTGGGCCGGGATGAACTCGCCCGAGCTCAAGTGAACACCGGCGGCCTCGACCGATGCGACACGCGCGCCAAGGCGTGTCTCGATGTCGAGCGCCGACAACGCCGTCTCGATGACGGGACGTGCGTGCGCGCCGATGGTGACGCCGACCGTCGGATTGGGATCGACCAGGATGATGGGGCGGCTGCCGGTGATCCCGGCACGCGCCAGCCGGTCCGGCATCTCGGTCGCGACCTCGATGCCGGTAAAGCCGGCGCCGACCACCACGACCGTCGAACGCCCCGGCGACGGCACGCTGCGCCCGAGCGAGACGAGATGATCCTCGAGGCGCAGGGCCGCAATGTAGGTGTCGACGTCGAAGGCGTGGTCGGCAAGGCCCGGAATGTCGGGACGCGTCACCTCGCTGCCGAGCGCGAGCACAAGCCGGTCGTAGCCCAAGGTCTCCTCGCCGTCGCTCGTGACCAGCGATATCTCGCGCCGTGCCGGATCGATGGCTTCGACCTCGCCGAGGCCGTGAGTGACGCCGATCGGATCGAGCAATTGCCCAAGCGGAAGCGCGACCTCGCTGAGGTCCACCTCGTAATTGCGCACCCGGATGTTGTGATAGGGATTGCGGTCGACGACACGGATCTCGATGTCGCGGCCGGCAGCGCCGATCTCGTCGCGCTTGCGCGCAGCTCCGATGGCCGCCCACAGGCCTGCAAACCCGGCGCCGAGCACGACAATACGCGTCATGTCCGCCTACTGCGTTATCCCGAAGAATCGAGCGGTCTGCCCCGCGCAGGCAGATATAGCTCAACAGCCCCTGCCGACCAACTGCTGCGGCGCGCGCCGCTGCACAAGATCTCGGCTCACGCCTCGCGCAGTTCCGACGGCGTCGCGCCAAAGCGCTTGCGGAAGGCGCGGTTGAAATAGGACAGGTCGGAGAAGCCCGAGGAGTGCGCGATGTCGCTGATCTTGCGCGTTCTCGCGCGGGGATCGCCGAGCAGCTTGCGCGCCAGCAACAGGCGCTGCTCCAGCACGAATTCGGTGAAGGTCGTGCCGGCCTGCTCGAACAGGCGCTGCGCCTGGCGCGGGCTCAGGCCCGAGCGCGTCGCAACTTCCGCCAGGCAGAGATCGTTGCGGCCAAGCGCGGCCATCACGTCGGCGCGCATGAGATCGAGACGGGCCGCCGCCTGCCCATGGCCGCGCATAAGGCTTGCGTGCTCGGCATCGGTCCCGAGCAGGAGGCCGACGAGATCGACCATGTGCTGCGCGGTCAGGCGCTGGCCGACGGCGTCTAGATGCGGGCCGTGATTGGCGGCGAGCGCGTGGTAGCGGAAGATGGTTTCGGCGACCGCACCGTCGGCAAGCACTTGCGACAGCTTCTCCTCGGCGCGCGGATTGATGTCGAGCAGCGCGCGGCGCGGCATGCGGATGGTGGTGAAGCGATCCTCGTCGGTATGGCCGACGGTGCCGGTGATGCCCATGTCGACGAGCACCATCTGCGCGGGCGCAAGCTCCACGGTGTGGCCGTTCTGCCCGACGCGGACGAGGCCCGCATGGGCCGCGATCAGGACGAGATCGTCGCTGCCGTCGGCAAGGTGGCTCTGGGTGCGCGTATATTGCGCGGAGGCGCCTTCGGGAATGGCCAGCGCGATATTGTCGACCACGCTGATCTGGAGCCGGCAATCGATGCTGTCGCCATGGCTCGGCCCGATGTCGAGGCCGCAGGCCCCGAAGGCCCGATCGCGCCATTGTTCGAAGGCCGGACCAATCGGCAGGCCCGCATATTGGTGAACAAAGATGCCCGGCGTTTTCGCTGCATCCATTTGATTTCTCGCCCCTCTCCGGCACCATGATCGGCATGCGCCGCCTGAATTCCGGGGATTTGACGCCGCGAATTGCGGAGAGGTTCAAAGCGGGGCTGGATTTGGCCGGGCTTGTCGGAATGCGACAGCGGGGTGGACCGGGGCGACATGCGTCGATCAAGCGCTGCCGCGACGATGGTGACGCGCCCAATGCCTCTAAGCGTCGTCCTGGACCAGCGAGCGGAGCGAGCACCGATCCAGGACCCATTACCACAGGATTGTGCGGTTGCTCGCCCGTGCGGCCACAGCTCACTCTTGCAACAAGCTCTTGGGGTAGTGGGTCCAGGCTTCCGCCAGGACGACGATGGAAAACCTACTTCTTCGCCGGCGCCTGCGGCTGAGACGGCGGCACGGTCTCGATCAGCCTGCCGGTAAATACCGGCGCCGAGGTCGGCTGGCCGTTGGGCGAGCCGCCGGCCTGCTCGACGGTGACGGCGTAGGTCGCGCCGTTGACGACATCGGCATCGTAGGAGGAGAGCAGCGGACGCGCGGTGAATTCGCCGCCGCCGATCACGCCGAGCGAGCGCGGGCGCGGCAGCTTGTCGGAGATCAGCCAGAGCTCGAAGCTCTTGCCGGGCTCCGGCGTCGCGCCGACCTTGCGCACGGTGAAATTCCGTGTCGCGCCGTCGATGGTGAGGATGAAGGCCGGGCCGCCGGCCTGGCCCTGCAACAGCGCGACATATTGCGCAGACGCCGCGAGCGGCGCCGGTGTCTTCACCTCGACCGTCTGGATGCGCGGCGCAGGACGCAAGGCCCCCGGCAGCGCGTCGGGCTGGAAGATCTGAAGCGACAGCGTCACCAGCAGCGCTGCCGCGAGCGCGCCGACGGCGGATGCGATCGTGCGCCAGCGCTTCACGCGGCCCTCGAGCCGGATCACATTGGTGTTGTCCACGACGGGCGCCGGCGGCGCGCGCGCGACGTCCGGATCGGGCGCATGGACCTGCGGCATGAAGATCGGCGCGACGTCGGAAAGCGCATCGGACGGCGGTCGCGCGGTTTCGGATTGCGCGGCTTCGGGCTGCGCTGCTTGGGGAGGCTGCGGCTCCGGTTGCTCCGTGCGGTCCGATGACGTTTCCGGCGTGACGGCTCCGAACGAGGACGACGCCGGTACAGGTGGTGGCGAGGCCTCGGACAGCGCGGGGGACTCTTGCGCGAAGGCCGTCCGCGCGAGCTCGGACCTGATGTTCTCCCACACGATCGGACGCGGCTCGATCGTGCCGACCATCTGGTTGAGGACGCCGAGCCGGTAGGCCCAGGCCTGCACGATATCGGCGAACGCCTTGTCCACCGCCATCATGGTCTCGACCTGCGCGCGCTCATCGGCGTCGAGCGTACCGAGCGCATACTCCGCGGCGAGCGCGATATGGTCCTCCGTGTAGGCCATCACTTGCAGTCCAGAACCACCCTCACAGCATAAACCCTCATAGTCCGAGGCACTCGCGGATATCCAACATGCTGCGCCGCAGCCACGTCTTCACCGTGTTGACGGGCGCGGCGAATTTCTCCGCCAATTGCTCGCGGCTCCAGCCGTTGTAATAGGCGAGAAGCACGAGCCTCTGACGGTCCGGCTCGAGCCGGCCGATACATTCAAGGAGCCGCTTCAGCTCCTCGGTCATCTCCCGGCGCGCCAGCGGATCGGGACTGTCGGCTGCAACCTCCATCGCCTGAGGCTCTTCCTCGATGGAGACTTCCGACTTCTTGCGCACGATATCGATCGCACGGTTGCGCGCGATCGACGCCATCCACGTGATCGGCGAGGACAGAGCCGGATTGAACTGGCCGGCGCTGTTCCAGATCTTGACGTAGGTCTCCTGAATGACCTCCTCTGCGAGATCCTGCCGACGCAAGATACGGAGCACGACGCCATAGAGTTTCGCGCGCGTGGCGACGTAAAGGCGCTCGAACGCGGCCTGATCGCCCTTCGCCACCACCTCAATCAGCCCGACCAGCTCTGCTGGCGTCAGCATTCAGCCCCCCAACGCGTAGGCTCAGGCGCGTTCCGCGCAGGCCCCCGGCACTGCACCACCATAGCGCGCGGCCAAGCCGACCACCAAGGGGCGTGGCGCCACGCTGTGGACAGCGCATACGAAAACCCAGACCTTGCGGGTCCGGGTTTCGCGAATTTTCGGCGGTTCTTGCTGCTAGCGCCTCAGGCGACAGCGCCGATGCGAGCCCGCATCAGGCCGATGCTGTCGAGGTCGGCCTGCTCGCGGGCGTTTTCCTCGGCGCGTTCGCGGGCCTGGTCGCGCTCGTCGAGGAGCTCGACCTTCTTCAGCTCCTCGAAGGCCTCGGCCAGTGCGGCCTTGGCTTCGTCGAGCTGGCCCTTGAGCTCGTCGGCCGAGCGGGTCAGGTTCTCGCGGCGCTGGATCGCGGCCTTGGCATAGGTCGGATAGGCGAAGTGCGAGGGATCGTTGATCCCGGCACGCTCCTGCTCGGTCTGGATCTCGCGTTCGAGATCGACCGACATCCGCTGGAAGTCGGCGATCATGGTCTCGATCTGGGTGACCCGGCGGCGCTTCTCGTCGACCTGAAACTTCTTCAGGCGAATGAGGGTATCACGTGACTTCATCGACTCGTACTCCCCAGAAGTCCCCTGGCTGCACGTGGGACAACACCGGTCTCCCCACAGGCCCAATCGGGGCCAAGACCGGCTCTGCTACTCTGTAGGATCGGATGATGACCTGACAAAGTTAGCGTTCCGTTTCCAAATTACCGAGGATTTGCGCCAACTGGCGGTAACCGTCCGCCAATGAGGCATTTTCGTCCTTGCGCTGGCGCAGGAAGGCTTCCAGGGGTTCGTGCAGCCGGATCGCCTCGTCGACCTCGGGGCTGGAGCCGGCCCGGTAGGCGCCAAGCCGGATCAATTCCTCCATGTCGGCATAGGTCGCCATCACTTGGCGCGCCTTCTGGATGGTCGGCCAGAACTCCGGATCGGCCGATTTCGGCATGGTGCGGGAGACGGATTTGAGGATGTTGATGGCGGGGTAGCGGCCGCGCTCGGCGATCGAGCGCTGCATCACGATGTGGCCGTCGAGGATGCCGCGGACGGCGTCGGCGATCGGCTCGTTGTGGTCGTCGCCGTCGACCAGCACCGTGAAGATCGCGGTGATCGCGCCCTCCCCCAGGCCCGGTCCGGCACGCTCCAACAGCTTCGGCAACTCGGTGAACACGGTCGGCGTATAGCCCTTGGCGGTCGGCGGCTCGCCAGCGGACAGGCCGATCTCGCGCTGGGCCATGGCAAAGCGCGTCACCGAGTCCATCAGGCAGAGGACGTCCTTGTCCTCGTCGCGAAAATATTCGGCGACCGCGAGCGTCAGATAGGCGGCCTGGCGGCGCATCAGCGCCGGCTCGTCGGAGGTCGCCACCACGACGACGGAGCGCGCCAGGCCCTCCTCGCCGAGATCATCCTGCAAGAACTCCTGAACCTCGCGGCCGCGCTCGCCGATCAGCCCGATGACGCTGACGGCGGCGTCCACGTTGCGTGCCAGCATCGAGAGCAGCACCGATTTGCCGACGCCGGAGCCCGCGAAGATGCCCATGCGCTGGCCGCGGCAGCAAGTGAGGAACGTGTTCATCGCGCGCACGCCGAGATCGAGCGGGCTACCTACGCGCTTGCGTGAATGCGCCGGCGGCGGCGTATTGCGGAACGGCATCGGCGAGGACCCCTGCGGCAACGGCCCCTTGCCGTCGATGGGCTCGCCCAGCGCATTGACGACACGGCCGAGCCAGGCCGCCGAGGGCCGCACCTGATTGGCGGCATTGGCGATGACCGCCTTGCAGCCGCGGCGCACGCCGTCGAGACCGGCGAACGGCATCACGACAGCATTGTTGCCGGAGAAGCCGATCACCTCGCAGGGGATGGAACGGTTGGCGCCGGTTTCGATCACCAGCCGCGCGCCGACCGACATCGCATGGATCGGGCCGGCCACCTCGACCATCAGGCCGCGCACACCGACCACACGGCCATAGATATTGACGCCGTCGATGTCGCCGATCTGTTCGGCCAGAGCCTTCATCGGTGGGCCTTCATAAGCGGCGCGCCTTCATAGGAGGGGCCTTCATAAGGTGGTCGTCGTCGTGATCCCCGGGCCTTCACGGGGAAACTCTTAAGTTTCGCCATATTTCTGAACGGCGCTTAACTTCGTGTTTACCCGCATCGTTAATCATTGCGTCACTGTCTTTGTGACTGAGCGTGACTCCCCTTCAGAAGAAGGCTGAGTCGCGGGAGTCGGTTAGGCCCGTCTCTTAAAGTGGAACTTGAACGGAGCCGGATAACGAAAGCTGCTTCCTGCGCAAGACCTTAGGGCGATTCGACAAAAATTGCACCGGGGGGACTTGCGTTCCAGAATCAGGATTTGTTAACCATCTGTTGTCAGGATCCGAATCAGTTGTTCAAAGGCGTTTTGTTGAGTGCCGCGAATGCGGCCGACCTGACGCCCAGGAGCGGCGACTATGGGGAACTGGCATGCGCGTTTTGCTGATTGAAGATGACAGCGCCGTCGCGCAGTCGATCGAGCTGATGCTGAAGTCTGAGAGCTTCAACGTCTACACGACCGATTTGGGGGAAGAAGGCGTCGATCTCGGTAAATTATACGATTACGACATTATCCTTCTCGACCTCAACCTGCCTGACATGTCCGGCTATGACGTGCTCAAGCAACTCCGGGTCTCCAAGATCAAGACCCCGATTCTGATCCTCTCCGGCCTCGCCGGCATCGAGGACAAGGTCAAGGGTCTCGGCGTCGGCGCCGACGACTACATGACCAAGCCCTTCCACAAGGACGAGCTGGTGGCCCGCATCCACGCGATCGTGCGCCGCTCCAAGGGACATGCCCAGTCGGTCATCCAGACCGGCGACCTCGTCGTCAACCTCGACACCAAGACGGTCGAAGTCGGCGGCCAGCGCGTGCATCTGACCGGCAAGGAATACCAGATGCTGGAGCTCCTCTCGCTCCGCAAGGGCACGACCCTCACCAAGGAAATGTTCCTCAACCACCTCTATGGCGGCATGGACGAGCCCGAGCTGAAGATCATCGACGTCTTCATCTGCAAGCTCCGCAAGAAGCTCGCCAACGCCTCCGAAGGCCGCAACTTCATCGAGACCGTGTGGGGGCCGCGGCTACGTGCTGCGCGAGCCGCACGAGCACGAAGAGCGCATTCCCGCCTGATCCTGGGTTTACGTCGCGAGCCGCAGGGCTTGCTCCTCCCAGCCTGGACCCCGCCGCAAATGGCGGGGTTTTGTTTTTTGGGGACGCTAACGCGGCTTCGTCGCCGTCCCGCCGTTGAACCGCTATCCTCCCCCCGCCGACGAATGGTCGCTGCACGATGGGGGAACGATGATCCTGCAATCACTCGCCGGCCTGCCCGCCTTCCTGGTCTATTTCTGCACCGGGCTGATCGCGATCGTGGCGTATCTGTTCGTCTACACCCGCATCACCCCGTACAACGAGTTCCAGCTCATCCGCGACAACGAGCCGGCGGCGGCGATCTCGCTGGGCCTCAGCCTGCTCGGCTTCGTGGCCCCGCTGATCAGCGCGATCGCGCATTCGGCCAATGTGCTGGACTGCCTGATCTGGGCGGCCATCGCGCTGATCGTCCAGATCATCGTGTTCTTTCTCGTGAAGGTCCCGGTGCCGAACCTGTCGACGCGGATCGCCGCCGGCGAGCTTGCCCCCGCGATCTGGCTCGGGCTGTCCTCGCTCGCCGCGGGCCTGTTGAACGCCGCCTGCATGATCTACTGACATGGCCGACAAACGCTCCAGCAGGGAGTTCGGGAAACGCCGGCCGGTGCCCCCGACACCGTGGGCGCCGGTGAAGCGCTCCGGCCATGTCGCGCTCCTGGTGATGGGCACGATCGCGGTCGGCACCACCGCCTACACGCTGATGCCGCGGCAGACTTGCGAGCCCTCTCCTCCCGGGACGGATCCAGCGGTGCAGACGAGCACCGCGTGCAGCAGCAGAAGCAGCTCTTCAGGCGGCAGCGGCGGCTCGGGCTCATCGTCGCGCTCGAGCTTCTTCAGCAGCGATTCCTCCAGCCATTCTTCGTCGAGCACGTCATCCGACTCGGGCCACAGCAGCGTGAGCCGCGGCGGCTTCGGCTCGTTTGGCCATGGCTTCTCGGGCGGTGGCTGATCCATGCGACGCATCATCTGTCCCGAGCGCGACGACTGGCGAGAAACCGCAGCGCAATGCGGCTTCGTCTTCCACACCATCGACGGCGAACGCTATTGGGACGAACGCGCCTATTACGCCTTCACGCTCGACGAGATCGAGCGCGGCATCGAGACGCCAACCGGCGAGATCGACGCGATGTGCCTCGAACTTGCCGGTCGCATCATCGGCGACGAGCGCCATCTGCAGCGCTTGAAGATTCCGGAGGCATTCTGGAGCCTGATCGCCGAGAGCTGGGAGCGGGACGACCGCAGCCTCTACGGCCGGCTCGACCTGAAGTTCGACGGCAAGGGGCCGGCAAAGCTGCTCGAATACAACGCGGATACGCCGACCTCGATCTTCGAGGCCGCCGTCTTCCAATGGACCTGGCTCGAACAAGCGATCGAACGCCGTATCATCCCGGTGCGCGCCGACCAGTTCAACTCCATCCACGAGCGGCTGATCGAAGCCTGGAAAGAGATTGGTGCAGGCCGCCATGTCCATCTCACCGGCACCACCGGCAATGAGGAGGACGCCGGCACGCTGGCCTATCTCGAAGACACCGCGCGCCAGGCGGGGCTTTCGACCACGCTGCTCGACATTGAAGCGATCGGCTGGCGTGACGAGGCTGGCGGCTTCGTCGATCTCGACGATCGCGACATCGCACTCGCCTTCAAGCTCTATCCCTGGGAATGGATGTTTCACGACGCCTTCGGCGCAAAGCTCGAGAGCGCGCCGACGCGCTGGATCGAGCCGCCGTGGAAGGCGGTGCTCTCCAACAAGGGCATCCTGCCGCTGCTCTGGGAGATGTTTCCGAACCATCCCAACCTGCTGCCGGCCTTCTTCGAGGACGATGTGCGCGCAGCAGAGCTCGGCAGCTCCTATGTGCGCAAGCCGCTGCTGTCGCGCGAAGGCGCCAATGTCACGCTGGTGTCCGGCGGAACGCCGCTCGACGAGCACGCAGGTCCTTATGGTGCAGAAGGCTTCGTGCGGCAGGCGCTCTCGCCACTGCCGAACTTCTCGGGCTTCTATCCGGTGATCGGAAGCTGGCTGGTGAACCACGAACCCTGCGGCCTGTCGATCCGCGAAGACGAGAGTCCGATCACCGGCAACGGCTCGCGTTTTCTTCCGCATGCGATCTTGTGAAATGCGCTCGCGACGCCGTCGGCAAGGGCACGCGAGCGCGAAGGTCCTGGTGTCGGCTCAGGGCGTCTTGACGATGAATCGTCCGTCGTACAGGAAGGCGCCCTTGAACCCACTTTGCACACTTTCGAAGCCGCCAGTGCCTGTCGCGTTTGCGTACGTTCCGGTGCCCGACAGGATCGTATATTCGCCCTTTGCCTTACCGTCCTTGATCGCACCGGCGTAGCGCGCCGTGATCGAGGAGCCATCGTCGAAGGTGTAGGTGCTGTAGCCGAACATGGGCCCCGAGCCCTTGAGCAAATCACTGGAGTTGACGAAGTCCTTCACGGCGATGCGGCCATCCTTGAAAAAGGCAACGCCAAACATCTTGCCGGACATGACCGTCTGACCTTCAACATTCGCGACCTCGGTGACCTTGACGTCCACCGGCCTGGTGACGAGCTTGAATTCGAGCACTTGCTCACCAGCGCGAGCAGTCGTGGGCAACGAAAGCGCAACCAACAGAAAGTACGAGGCACAAGCTATTCGCATGGTGTGTCCTCCTCAAATCCGTTCATGATGGAATGGGGTCCCGCGTCCGCGGGACCCCCGGCAGCATAGCAGGTCTTTCAGGTGCTGGTCAGGGTCACGACCGTGCTGCATCGCGGCGCGAGGTCTATTGCGCGGTAGCGGAGTAACTCGCAGGGCTCAAGCGCTCGTGAAGCGTCGCGCACAATGACGGAAGATATCTCGTCAGATGTTGTCGATCGTTCGCAACGACGGCGCTCTCTCAGAGCGCCTGTCATTCGGCAATCACCGCGCCGCGGCGATCTTCAGCGGCTGCGGCATCAGTCCGCCCATGGGGCGGCCGGAGCGCGCCGGGTTGAGCTGATAGAGACCGCGGCGCTCAGTGATGGGACGGAACGCATCGGTGATGCCGACGACGGATTCGGCGGCGCCAAGCAGCAGCGTGCCGTCGGCTTCCAGCCCCTTCGCCATGCGCTCGAAGATCACCGCCTTGGTATCCTGGTCGAAATAGATCAACACGTTGCGGCAGAAGATCACGTCGAACGTGCCGAGATGGGAAAAGTCCTGCAACAGATTGAGCTGGCGGAACTGCACCATCGCGCGAATGTCGGCATTGAGCTGCCAGAGCTCGCCGACTTGCGTGAAGTACTTCATCAGGTGCTGGATCGGCAGGCCGCGCTGCACCTCGAACTGGCTGTAGACGCCGGCCTTGGATTTCTCCAGCACCTCCTGCGACAGGTCGGTCGCGACGATCTCGACGCGCCAGCCGGCCAGGGCCGCGCCCATCTCCTTCACGCACATCGCGATCGAATAGGGCTCCTGCCCTGTCGACGACGCCGCCGACCAGATACGCAGCGACTTGCGCGCGGCGCGCGCCTGGATCAGGCCCGGCAGGATGGTCTCGCGCAGATGATCGAACGGAATCTTGTCGCGGTAGAAGAAGGTCTCGTTGGTGGTCATCGCTTCGACCACGTCGGTCGCAAGCCGGCCATCGCCGTTCCTGATCTTCAGCACGAGATCGGGGATGCCGGGCAGGCTCGCCTTGCGGGCGAGCGGCAGCAGCCGGCTCTCGACCAGATACTGCTTGTCGGCGGAGAGATCGAGGCCGGAGCGCTCCTTCAGGAACTTGCGCAGATACTCGTAGTCAACCGGCGTCACGAGCGGTCTCCCGCGAACAGGCGGTTGACCTTGGCGCCGATCTGGTTGAGCGGCAGGATCGCCGCGCAGATGCCGGCATTTGCCGCCGCGCCCGGCATGCCCCAGACGACGCTGGAGGCTTCATCCTGTGCGATGACGCTGCCGCCGGCGGCAACGATGTCCTTGCCGCCGCGCATGCCGTCCGAGCCCATGCCCGTCAGGATCACGGAGAGGATGGCGCCGTGCCAGATGTCGATGGCGGAGGTGAAGAGCGGATCGACCGCGGGCTTGCAGAAATTGACGGCGGGGCCGTCGTCGAGCGCGATCGCCACGTCCGCACCGCTGCGCACCACGCGCATATGCTTGCCGCCGGGCGCGAGATAGATCCGTCCCGGCTTCACCGGCTCGCCGTCGACCGCCTCGGCTGCCGGCCGGCGGCTCGAACGCGCCAGATGCTCGGCAAGAATGGTGGTGAAGGTCGGCGGCATGTGCTGGGTGATCAGCACCGGGAAGCGGTCGATCACCGGGCCGAGCTCGGTGACGAGAGCCATCAGTGCCTGCGGACCGCCGGTCGAGGAGCCGATCAGCAGCACCTTGGGGGCCTGGGTCGAGAACGGGCGCGTGGACAGCGCCCCCGACGACAGGGCATTGGCGGCCGGTGCAGGCGCGGCGGGCCGCGCGACAACCGGTGCACGTGCAGCCGGAGCCGGGCTCACAGGCGCCAGCGGCGGGCTCGCAACCGCGGGCTTCCGGCGCAGCCGTGCACCGAGGTGACGGATCTTCTGGATCAGGTCGTGATGGAAGATGTCCGCGGCCGACGCTTCGCGCGTCGATTCCGGCTTCGGAATGTAGTCGGCCGCGCCGAGCGACAGCGCCTTGAAGCTGATCTCCGCGTTGCGGCGCGTCAGCGTCGAGGCCATGATGATGACGAGATCGCGCTTCTTCGCCAGCAATTGCGGCAGCGCGGAGATGCCGTCGAGCTCGGGCATTTCGATGTCGAGCACGGCAACATCAGGGTTGATGCGTTCGAGCTGGTTGACCGCCTCGAGCCCAGTACGCAGCGAGGCTGCGACCTCCATGTCGTGCTCGGCACCGACCCAGCGCGAGATCAGACCGCGGATGACGACGGAGTCATCGACGATCATCACCCGCAGCGGTCCCGCTTCACGCGACGAACCCGTGGTCGAATTACCTGCGAACGCAACACTCATTACTCACCAACTCAGACTGAAACGGTTCAGTTGAAAACAAACGCCGAAGGAGCCGTTCAGCCTCCGGACGGTCGCTCAGATCAGGCCGACTTCCTGGAACTTCGCCGTCACGATGTCCTTGTCGAAGGGCTTCATGATGTACTCGTTGGCGCCGGCATGAAGCGCACGCGCGATGTGCGCAACGTCGTTCTCGGTGGTGCAGAAGACCACCTTGGGCTGGTCGCCGCCGGGCATGCGCCGGAGATGGCCGAGGAACTCGTAGCCGTCCATGACAGGCATGTTCCAGTCCAGCAGCACCGCGTCGGGCAAGCCGCGCTTGCAGGCCTCCAGCGCCTTCTCACCGTCCTCGGCTTCGAGGATCTGGAAGTCGAGGCCCTCCAGGATGCGGCGCGCGACCTTGCGGATGACGCTGGAATCATCAACGACGAGACAAGTGCGCATGTGAACCTCTGCTTCCTGTCCCCTTCGCGGGGACACTTCCAATTGCAAGTCCGTCGGCGGCAGTGCCGCCGTATCAGGCCGCCATCATCTCGGGCGCGAGCTCGAGGACGCGATCGACGTCGAGGACGACCATGAGCTGGCCGTCGAGGCGGTGGACACCGCCGGCGAGCTTGGCCATGCGGGGGTCGAGGTTGACGGGGTTCTCTTCCTTGCCGTCCTCGGGCAGGCGCAGCACCTCGCCGATCTGGTCGATCAGCAGGCCATAGGATTCGCCGCGCAGGTCGACACCGACCGCCATCGGCACCTTGCCGTCCTCGGGCCTCGGCAGGCCGAGGCGGGCGCGCATGTCGACCACGGTGACGATGCGGCCGCGCAGGTTGAGGACGCCGGCGATCTCGCGGGAGGACAGCGGAACGCGGGTGACGCGCTCGGGCATGAACACGTCCTGGACGCGGGAGATCGGCAGGCCGAACAGCTGGCCGCCGATCATCGCGGTGACGTATTCGACCATGGCGCCTTCGGTGGACTGGGTCTTGTTGGCCATCAGCGTATCTCCTGATCCCGCTTTTTCGTTTTGAGCATGATCTCGTCGGAAAACCGCTTCACACTTTTCCGGATCATGCTCTTACGCCGCTGCCCGGCTCAGCTCGGAGGCGCCGGCGGCGCCCGCGGTCTGCTCCTTCAGCGCCGCGATCAGACCGGGACGGTCGAACTTGGCGACATAGTCGTGGAAGCCGGCCTGACGGCCGCGCTCGATCGCCGCCGGCGACACCAGCGCGGACAGGCCGATGATCGGCATCGCGCCGAGATTGTTGTCGGAGCGGATCACCTCGGCGAACTCGAACCCGTTCATGTCGGGCATCTCGATGTCGGTCAGGACCACGTCGAAGCTCTGGGCGCGCAGCGCGGCCAGGCCCTCCTGCGCGGTCGGCGCGGTGCGGACGCGGTAACCGGCCGCCTTCAGGACGGGGGCCAGCATGTTGCGGAAGAACGCCGAGTCGTCGACCAGCAGCACCGACTGCGAATGCATCGACGGCTTCATCTCCTTGCGGGTGAACCAGTCGGCGAACGCCATCGGCAGGAAGTGGCCGACGTCAATCACCTCGGTGGCCTGCCCCTTGATCACGGCCGAGCCCAGGATGCCCTGGCTGGAGCCGCCGACCTCGATGTTGAGGCGTTCCTCGACGATGTCGATGATCTCGTCGACGACGAGGCCCATGGAGCGGCCGTCGTCGGCGAACACCAGGATCGGCTGGGCGCCCTGGCTGGCAACAGTGACGCTCTCCATGGCGACGAGCGGCATCAGCTGCTCGCGGTACTGCACCATGTAGCGGCCGTTGCTGAACTCGATCTTGTCGGCGGGGAGCTCTTCCAGGCGCGTAACGAGCCCGAGCGGGACCGCCTTGGGCTGCGACGAGCCGGCGCGGAACACCAGCAGCGAGGTGGTCTGCTCGCCACTTCCGATGTGATGGGCCCCGTTCTCGTCGCCCATGTCATGGGCCGAGGAGCCGGCGGCGCCGAGCGCCTTGGCAATGCCGTTGGGGTCGATGATCATGATGACGGCGCCATCGCCCAGGATGGTGTTGCCGGAGAACATGTCGATGTGACGCAGTTTTGTCGACATCGGCTTCACCACGATCTCTTCCGTATGGAAGACGCCGTCGACGACGATGCCAAAGGTCTGGCTGCCGACCTGCGTCACCACGATAAAACCGTTCTCGGGATCGCTGGCCGCGCCGTCGTCGATCTTGAGCAGCTTCTTCAAATGGATCAGCGGCAAGAGCTTGTTGCGCAGGCGCAGGACGGCGGTGTCCTTGATGCGCTCGATGCGGTGCTCGCTGTTGGCGCGGGCCCGGACCAGCTCGACGACGGAGAGCTGCGGGATCGCAAAGCGGTCGCCGGCGGCTTCCACGATCAGCGCGGAGACGATGGCCAAGGTCAGCGGGATCTTGATGGTGACGCTCGAGCCCTCGCCGGCCACCGACTTGATGTCGATGGTGCCGCCGATCTGGTCGATATTGGTGCGCACCACGTCCATGCCGACGCCGCGGCCCGACACCGAGGTGATGGCGGCCGCGGTCGAGAAGCCCGGCGCGAAGATGAACTTGTGGATCTGGGCTTCGCTCATCTTCTCGAGCTCGGCCTCGGTGACGAGACCCGAGGAAATGGCCTTGGCCTTGATCCTCTCGGTGTTGAGGCCGCGGCCGTTGTCGGCGATGCAGATGATGATGTGGCCGCCCTCGTGATAGGCGGAGAGGCGGATGGTGCCCTGCTCGCCCTTGCCGGCCGCGAGGCGCTCGGCGGGGGTCTCCAGGCCATGGTCGGCGGAGTTGCGCACCATGTGGGTGAGCGGGTCCTTGATCAGGTCGAGCACCTGACGGTCGAGCTCGGTGTCGGCGCCGTGCATCTCCAGCTCGATCTGCTTGCCGAGTTCGCTCGACAGGTCGCGGACGATGCGGGGCAGCTTCTGCCAGGCATTGCCGATCGGCTGCATGCGCGTCTTCATGACGCCTTCCTGCAGCTCGGCGGTGACGTTGGAGAGACGCTGCAACGGCACCTTGAACTCGGTGTCCTCATTGCGGCGGGAGATCTCCAGCAGCTGGTTGCGGGTCAAGACCAGCTCGGAGACCATGGTCATCAGATGCTCCAGCGTATCCACGTTGACGCGGATCGACTGGTTGGCGATGCGGTCGCCCTCGGAGGCGCCCTCGTCGGCCATCGACTTCTTCGGCGCGGCCTTCTCCTTGGCGGCAGGCTTGGCAGCTTCCTTGGCAGCCTCTTTGGCAACAGGGGCCGGAGCTTCAGCAACCGGCGCGGGCGCGGGCGCGGCCTTGACGATTGGCGCGGGGATTGGGGCTTCGATCGCGGTTTCGCGGAAGGCGCGCTCGAGCTCGTCCAGCGACACCTCGCCCGGGCGCAGCGGGCGCTCCAGGGTCTGGTCGATCAGCGAACCCGTGGTCATGTCCTTGGCCGGCGCAGCGGCGGCCGGAGCTTCCGGCACCAGCGGCGGGGCGTCAGCAACAGCAGTAGCGCTGCCAGCCGCCGGCATCGGCTGCGCCGAGCCTGACGCGATCGGCGAAGCCGACGCTGACATTGCCGCCATGCCCTGCTCGACCATCGCTTCCAGCTTGTCGATGAGATCGCGGTCGGTGCCCTCCGGCTCGGCTTCGGTCGCCTCGAGGCCGGCGAGGATCTCCTTGATGCGGTCGATCGAGGACAGGATCACCGTCACCGCCTGCCCCGTCACCGGCATGCCGTCGCGGAACTTGCCCATCAGCGTCTCGCCGGCATGCGCCAGCGCTTCCAGTCGCGGCAGGCCGAGGAAGCCGCACGTCCCCTTGATGGTGTGGACCAGGCGGAAGATGTTATCCAGGATCTTGGCGTTGTTCGGCTCCTGCTCGAACTTCACCAGCTGATTGTCGACGGTGTCCAGGCTCTCGCTGGTCTCCGTCAAGAACTCCCGCAACAGATCATCCATGAAAACAGGCCTTCATACAGGGAGGGCGCGCACGAGGCGTGATGCGCCATTTCGGAATGAGGCCAGCTTCACCGCAAAGCGTTTAATAATGGTTGAGTATGTGGAAAAGAACGGAACCAACAAAGAGATAAGGCGCTCCGGACAAGCCGAAGCGCCTCGTAAAGATTCGATTAACGTCTTGAGAGCGATGCGCGCGTTTACGAAGCGGTAACGATGATGGCTGCGCCTTCCGGTGCGAGCGTCACGGTGAGCCCGCAGGCCTGCGCGAGCAGCCGCGTATAATAAGGCTGGATCGCGTGCGCATCCGCAGCGGGCCCGCGCTCGCCGCTCAGGAGCTCGGCGATGTTCTGCGGCAGGCGCGCGTTGTGCCCGGTCGCGGTGATGCGAAAGCTCATCGTCTCGCCCTCGCCGACCGGATCGATCGTCAGCGTGCCGCCGCGCGGGATCGTGTGCTGGGCCACGACCAGCATGTTGAGCAGCAGCTTGACGCGATTCTTCGGCAGCAGCAGCCGCGGCAGATTCCACGTGATCGTGCACTTGCCGTCCTCGATGTGGCCGCGCGCCATGGTCTGGGCATCGCCGAGGTCGATCTGGGCGCCGGAGGAGCCGGCGGCGCCGAAGGCGAGACGGCAGAACTGGAGGCGGGCGGAGGCCGTCTTGGCGCTCTTGCGAATCAGGTCGAGCGCGAACTCGCGGTCCTCGGGCTTGGGATCGTCGTCGAGCACTTCGAGCCCGTTGACGATGGCGCCGACGGGGCTGATGAGATCGTGGCAGACCCGCGAGCACAGCAACGCGGCGAGTTCGAGCATATCGGGAGCAGTAGCGGTCGCGGGCGACGAGGCGTCAGACATATAATGGGGTCCTGGAGGGTTCCTGGAATTGCACGGCGCTGGACGCCGCGAATCACGCATGCTTGACGGATGCTGCGGGTTCTAACATTCGCAAGCCTGCGGCAGCTAGCTTGCGATCGGTTCGGGGCGGCCATAAAGCCAGGGCGAATCAGTCGAGCAGGAACGGAATTGCCGATGAATGAGGCATGCAGGTGAAGCGGATCATCGACGGCGCGGCCGCATCCGGCCTGATGGAGCCGCTCACCGCGCTGGTGGTGAAGGCGGGCGAAGCGATCCTCGCGGTCAACCGCGCGGCGATGCGGGTCGACGGCAAGCAGGACGGCTCGCCGGTGACCGAGGCCGACCTTGCCGCCGACCGCGTCATTGCGGACGGCCTGGCGCAGCTCGCAGGCGACATCCCGACGCTGTCGGAGGAACGGACCCAGCTCGCCGCTCCGCCGTTCCGCGACAGCTTCTTCCTGATCGATCCGCTCGACGGCACCAAGGAGTTCGTCGCCGGCCGCGACGAGTTCACCGTCAACCTCGCCCTCATCACTCAGGGGGTGCCGCTGCTCGGCATCGTCAGCGCACCCGCACTCGGGCTGCTCTGGCGCGGCATCGTCGGCCGCGGCGCCGAGCGCGTCAGATTTGACGGCGCTACCATCGGTGCCGCCGAGCCGATCCATACCCGCAAGCTGCCGGCGCCGGGCGAGCCCTGGGTCGCGGCGGTGAGCCGCTCGCACGGTGATCCCAAAAGCGAAGCGTTCATCGACAACAGGCCCAATGCCGTCAGAAGGACGGTCGGCTCGGCCGTGAAATTCGGCCGGATCGCGGAAGGCAGCGCCGACATCTATCCCCGCTTCGGGCCCACTTCGGAGTGGGATGTCGGGGCCGGCTGCGCGGTCGTGACCGCGGCCGGCGGCAAGGTCACCGACGGCAAGGGCGGCGAGATCCTGTTCGGCCAGCGGCAGGACACCGGCTTCATCATCCCGGAGTTCATCGCCTGGGGCGACCCGCAGGCGGTAGACCGCTACTGACTGAGCTGCTCCTGAAGCGCCGGCCAGCGCTTGCCGACTTCGTAGAGGAAGCGCTCCGGATTGGCGGCGAAGGCGTCGCGATTGGCCTCCCGGCTGAACAGGTAAAGTCGCTGCGCCACGATCGCGAAGAAGCGGGGGTTGCCGGCGATGGTGACGCCGCGGGCGATGTCGGCAGGGTCATAGCCGCCGAACTGCGGCCCATAGATCTCGGGATGGGCCAGGAAGGAGGCCCGGTTGCCCTCGTTCCGGAAGCGCCAGACCGCACCCCAGAGGTTCGCTTCGAACTCAGCCGTCCCCTGCACGGCGCTGCCATCGACGAAATAGGCGACGGGATCGAAGCCCTCGATGGCGAGGCCGCTGAAGCGGTTGACGACGATCCGTTCGGTGGTGGCAGCCTGGGCGGGCAACCATGCGCAGGCCATCAAAATGCCCGCCAGCAGGCAGACGAGGCGGCCGATCAAGGCAATTCCGGGGCGCAAAGGGCTATCTTCCTGCCGTTGTGCCGTCATAGTTGCTGCGGATAACATCCGAGTCGAGGGGACATCCGGCGCAACCTAGAGCCGTGCCTGTTGGCGTCAGGTTAAGGAAGCGATCGGATTCGATACCAGGGGTTCTTTTATGACTTTCGCATCACGCCTTGCTGCGCTCGCGCTCGCCGCGATGGTCGGCTGGATCGTGCCGGCCTCCGCCCAGCAGGCGCCGCCGCCCAACCTGCCGCCGCCGCAGCGGACCCCGACGCCCACCACCTATGGGCCGGACGAGCTCGTGACCGCCGGCCACCGCTTCTTCGGCAACGTCTCGCGCGGGCTCGCCTCGATCATCGAGAAGGCGGTCAGCCAGTGGGGCCTGCCGAACGGCTATATCCTGGGTGAGGAAGGCTCCGGCGCCTTCGTCGCCGGCCTGCGCTATGGCGAAGGCACGCTCTACACCAAGAACGCCGGCGACCTGCGCGTCTACTGGCAGGGCCCCTCGCTCGGCTTCGACTGGGGCGGCGACGGCGCGCGCACCATGACGCTGGTCTACAACCTGCCCGCCACCAACGCGATCTACCAGCGCTTCGCCGGCCTCGACGGCTCGGCCTATATCATCGGCGGCTTCGGCATGACGGCGCTCACCGCCAACAACATCGTGCTGGTGCCGATCCGCTCCGGACTCGGCCTGCGGCTGGGAGCCAATATCGGCTACCTGAAGTACACGCCGCGCGCGACCTGGAACCCGTTCTAGGACTCCCTCCACCGGTCCAATTCCGGATTCACGTTAACAACAGGGCGGGGCTGGCTTTTTGCCGGCCCGCCATGCATTGTCGTTGGTAAATTTTTCCTTAGCTTTGGGAGTTCTGGCCCATGGTCGAACCGATCATGTACCTGGCGATCGGTTTCCTGCTCGCGATGCTGTGCGGGCTTGCCATCGTGCCGCTGGTGCATAACCGCGCGGTGCGCCTGACCACGCGCCGGCTCGAGGCCGCCACCCCGCTGTCGATGGCCGAGATCCAGGCCGACAAGGACCAGCTCCGCGCCGAATTCGCCATGTCGGCGCGACGGCTCGAGATGAGCGTCGACCAGCTCAAGAACAAGACCACGAGCCAGCTCGCCGAGCTCGGCAAGAAGAGCGACGCCATCAACCGCATGAAGATCGAGCTCGGCGAGAAGAACGCCACGATCTTCGCGCTGGAGGCGCGCGAGAAGGCGGTGAAGGAGCAGCTCCGCGCCACCGAAGAGGAATTCAGCGCCAAGACCGAAGCATTGCGCGGCGCCGAGAATGCGCTGACCGACAAGCAGAACGAGCTGGCAAAGATCAACTCCGAACTGTCCAACCGCTCGATGATGGCGGAGAGCCGCCAGGTCGAGCTGGTCGCGGTGCGCGCGCAGATCGAGGAATTGAAGAACCGCGTCGGCGATGCCGAGAAGGAGTTTGCCGCAACGCAGGCGCGGCTGACGCAGGAGCGGACCGAATCCGAGACCGCCTCGCGCGAGCTCGGCGATGCACGCGGCCGCGTCGAGAATCTGAGCCAGCGCGTCAACGAGCTCGATCGCCAGCTCATCGTGCAGGTGAAGGAGGCCGAGATGCTCTCGGGCCGCGTCGCCGACCTCGAGGGACGCCTCGCCACGCAAGGCAAGCTGCTCGCCGAGCGCGACTACGAGAACAACCAGCTCCGCCAGGCCAGCGAGGGCTCCGAGCGCACCATCAAGGAGCTGCGCGTCGAGATCGCCGCCTTGAGCGACGGCAAATCGTCGGCCGCCATGGAGCAGCTGCGCACGGAAAAGGCCGCGCTGGAGGAGCAGCTCCGCACCGCGCGCGACGAGCGCGCCAAGCTCCAGCGCGACATCAACGCGATCCAGCAGCAGGCGGAAAGCTCCTGGGCGACCGAGCGCATGGAGAACGCGCTGCTGCGCGAGCGCATCAACGACATCGCCGCCGAGGTCGCAAAGCTGGCGATGCAGCTCGAAGGCCCGAACTCGCCGATCGAGGCGCTGCTTGCGGCCGAGGCCGGCCAGCCGCCGAAGCCGGCGCCGCGCCCGGCCAACGACGCCGCCAGCAACGGCGCGGCCGCAGGCACCCTGCCCGAGGGCGGCGGAACGCTGGCCGAGCGTATCCGCGCGCTCCAGGCCCACGCCTCCCGCGCCCGCCAGCAGGGTGCGTAAGCGGGCCGAAACCCGGCTTCACCGCTGGATTGCGGGATCCACGGAAGGTTTTCGGGCCGGAGGACGCCTCGAAACTTGACACCTTCGGCCCGCACTTCTAAATCGCGGGCTCTGATACGCCGGCCGGCCGAAAGTCCGGCCGTCGGCATGATGGTCCCGGGCGCATAGCTCAGCGGGAGAGCGTTCCCTTCACACGGGAGAGGTCCAAGGTTCGATCCCTTGTGCGCCCACCATCCATCCTCCTGAACCCTGCCGGTTGCTGACGATCCCCGACGCCTGGCGGCTATCGTCACCCGCCCAAATCAAAAATGTCGAAAACAACCCCATGCACAGTAGCCGACATCAGTCGGATCAATGGGTTACGCCTTTTCCGAATCGACTTGCTCCGTCGGGCAAGACAGGGGCATGATGGCAGCATTCGAGGAGAGAGTTCCTGAGCCCGTCATTGCGAGCGCAGCGAAGCAATTCCAATATCCCTCCGCGGAAAGACTCTGGATTGCTTCGCTGCGCTCGCAATGACGGAGCAAGGGACGAGACCGCGCCGGTTCACGCGCACGCAAGCTTCAAGCGGCCCGAGCCGGCCGCAAGGCTGCGTAGAGGCCTACGAGGGTCCCGATGGCGACCAGCGCTGCCGCCAGCAGCAGCTGCAATTCGCCATCATCGGTGGCGCCTACCGACGATACAAGTCTGGTCACGACGACGAACAGAACGCCCACGGAGGCCGCTGCACCCACGCAAAGATGGACGATCTCTCGCGTCAAGTTACGGCCGAGCAGTCCGAGTGCCGTGAAATACATCGCGCACGCGTTGGGGTGAACGAACAAGGCAACGCGCGCGTAGGGACCGTAGGCGTCGAGCAGGGACTCACACCGGCCCAGTGCCGCTTTTGAGGCAACCCGCTGCAACAGCGGTCTGAAAAAACGAGCCTGTCCGTAACTCAGGACGGCACCCACGATGATGGCCAGCCACGCCACGATAAAGACGGAGACATCCGCAGGCTTCGGATTGAGCGCCACGGACATCAGGATGAGGGCGGTCCCGGGAAAATAGCCAAAATACGGGAAGACCGACTCCAGCAGCACGCAGACGAACATGAAGACCGGAAACCACGGTGACCCGGTCGCATCCTGGACAATGGCGTTCAAGTCGAAGAGATCGGTCTTGTACAGGACGAGGTACATGCACATGGCTAGTCCAGCCAGCGCGTAGAACGGCAACGCTCCCGACAGAAACCGTCTCATCCAACCATCGGGCTTTGTTGCGCGGGCACAGCACAGACCATCGATATCAGCACGATCCGATCGACAGAATCTCGATCTCCTGCGCGCCCGCTCCCACGACGTCTCCCACCGCCTTCCCGATCAGCGACCTCGCGACCGGCGAGACGAACGAGATCGAGCCGGCCTTCGGGTCGGCTTCGTCCTCGCCGACGATGCGATAGGTCTGCACGCGGCCGTCAGGGCGGCTGAAGGTCACCGTGCTGCCGAAGGCGACGGTGTCGGTCGAGGCCGGGGTGGGAATGACCTGCGCGGTGCGCAGCCGTTCCGTCAGATAGCGCGCGTCGCGCAGGGGGACCGCGGACTGCCGGCGCTTCTCGTTGACGTCGTCGATGGCTTGCGCGGCCTCATAGGCCTCACGCGCCTCTTGAAGCTGCGTCTGCAAGGCCTGCAAGCCCGCTTCGGTCACGAAGTTCGGATGAGGCGAGATCGGCCGATCCGGCAACAGCGTCTCGGACGCGGTTTCGGCGCTTTCTTCCTTGGTAAAGGCGACGCTCAATTCGTAAATCCTGTCGTACTGTTTTGGCTAACGGCGGTGCGTTCGCGCCGCAATCCCCGGGGATCGCGCGTCCGCACCTCACGGGCGATTGCCCGGACTATATCTCAAGCTGGACGAAACGGCGCAGCTTGAAGACGAGGTCCGGCATGGCCTGGCGGAACCGCGTCGCGTTCTGGAACGTGGTCGAGAACGGCGCGAAGGTGATCATCGCGTTCCAATGCCGGTATCCGTAGACCGTGACCGAGACGCCGGACGCGGGAAAGTCGTCCAGCTTGCGCAGCTCGCCGAGCACGAGATCGGCAATCGCTTCCGCGGGCAGCAATCGCTTGCCATCCGGTGTCGTGGCGATTTTTGCGGGCGGTTCGGCCGGCTTGGCGCCCGCAGGCTCGGCATTGGACGCATTGTCGGGCTTGGCCGGTGCCGCTTCGGGGATGGACGCCTCGACCGGCTCAAATCCATTCGTCGGCGCTGTCGGTGGACCCTCGGTGAGCGGCGGCGGTGCGACGACGTCTGCGCGCTTGTTGCCTCCCAGGATGCTGCTGATCATGGCCACAAGGCCAGCATCCTTCACGTCGTCACTCATTACGTCCCCCGGCTTTGGCCTACTCTAGCACTGCTCCGGCAGATCGCCACAACGTATGTATGGTCCGCCTCCCGCTGGCCAGGGCGCCTCCGTGTTGCACCGGCGGCGCGCGCGTCCAATTGCGCCGCGCTGCCGTGCGATCCGTCACTGCTTCTCGAACGGAATATATTGCTGGTACTGCCTGGGCACCGAGCTGCGATAGCGCGCGGGCACCGTGCCGGTGTCGACCGAATGATCGATCTCCTGCTGCCGCGTCATCCTCTTCTTCGCCGGCTTCTTCGATGCGCTCTTCTTGGAAACGGACGGCTGGCCTGGCGTGTCGGTGGTCGCGCTCGGCGTTGTCGTCGTCGCGGCCGGGGCGGCGGTCGTCGCCGCAGGCGCCGGGGTCCCGCCGGCGGCTGGAGCGCTCTGCGCCAGCGCGAGCGGCGTTTGCATGAGAAGCGCCAGCGCTGCTGTCGCAGCCAGCAAATATGACCTTTGCATCAGAACCTCCAAAATAACTGACCCGAATGAGGCAAAGCGTAGGCCTCCGGGAGCAACGTGGGCACGTCCGCCGACGGTAGGCCGGAACCCGGCCGCGAACTGTGGCCGAGATCACATTACTCGCCGCGGCTTGCCTCATCATAGACGCACGTCGAACGCAGCGCCCACTGCGGACACCAAGACAAGCACGACAAAGTGTCGGGCAAGTCCCGGAACACGCGGTTCGAGCTGGTGTTCCACATCCAACCGTTCCCAAAGGGAGACTGAAATGCGTCGCACCATCCTCACTCTCGCATCGTTCGTGGCCTTGATTGCAGCGACATTCCCGGCGGCCCAGGCCCACGCCGCCAACGACAGATATTGCCTGCAAGGCCGCATCTGGGGCTATCCCGGCAACTGCCAGTTCGCGACCTATCAGCAGTGCCAAGCCACCGCCTCCGGCACGTCGGCCTATTGCGGCGTCAACCCGCGCTACGCGTTCTCGCAGCAGCGCTATTACTGACGAATTTGCGGCGTGCGCGCATGACGCGCGCGCGCCGCCACAATTTTACGAGAAGACGGTCCACTGCGCCGATGGCCCGGCGAACCGACGTTGCGCCAAGCAGCTTGCGCCCGTCGATGACGAGAATGTTATCCGTCATCGTTTTGGGAAAAATTTGCAAAGCCCTGCCGCAGCTTGTCCGCAACGCTCCCTCCCCCCAAAAATCGTCGATGCCTGACAATTGTGATCTATCTCGCTTTCGGCGGGCGTGGTCTAGCCTAGCCTGCATATTCCAGCGCGAACAACTTCAGCTCGATTTGTTTCCATCGTGATTTTCCAGGGAGGTCATTTATGAGCAGCCGCCACAGCATTACTCCGCGCGGCCTGAACGCAACGCGTTCGTCGCTTTCGCAAGGCCGCTTCGGCCGCATGTTCCGCAAGCTCGCCCCGGCGAAATTCGGCCACAACGACGCCGACAATGTCGCGAACCTTTCGGCGCTGGCCGACAAGATGGTCGCCGATTTCGATGGGCCGAAGGACGGACCGGACGCGGAGGAGAGCGGCATTCCCGCGCTCTACACCTATTTCGGCCAGTTCATCGACCACGACATCACGTTCGATCCCGTCAGTTCGCTGACCAAGCAGCAGGATCCCGACGGGCTCGTCGACTTCCGCACGCCGGCGCTCGATCTGGACAATCTCTACGGCCGCGGTCCGAACGACCAGCCCTACATGTACGACGGCATCAAGTTCCGCCTCGGCGAGAAGCTGACCGGCGCGGGCGTGCCCGATGCCAGCGACCTGCCGCGCTTCAAGGGCCGCGCCCTGATCGGCGATCCCCGCAACGACGAGAACAGCATCGTCTCGCAGTTCCAGGCCCTGATGCTGCGCTTTCACAACCGCATGGTCGACGACAATGACAGCCTGTCGTTCGAAGAGGTGCAGCAGCGCGTCCGCTTCCACTATCAGTACGTCGTGCTGAACGACTTCCTGCCGCGCATCGTCAAGGCCGACGTGCTGGATGAGCTGAAGACCGCGGGCCAATACGACCGCAGCAAGCTCGCCCACTATCACTGGAAGACCTATCCGTTCATGCCGGTCGAGTTCTCGGTTGCGGCCTACCGTCTCGGCCACTCCATGATCCGCCCCGGCTATCGGCTGAACGATGCGGGCAATATGCTATTGCAGATCTTCCCCGACCCCCACAATCCCGACACGAACGCGCTGACCGGCTTCCGCGCCATGGGCCCGGGCCGCGCCATGGACTGGGGCCGCTTCATCGATCTGGACACGCGCCCTTACGGCGTCGAGGACGACGACACCAATCCCGACAACAAGAAGCGACTTCAGTTCGCCTATCGCATCGATGCCTCGCTGGTGGATCCGCTGCGCAAATTGCCGCCGGAAGTCGCGTCCAATCCGTCGTCGCTGGCGCTGCGCAATCTCGAACGCAGCTGGCGGCTCGGCCTGCCCTCGGGCCAGGCGGTCGCCAGGGCGATGAATTTGACGCCGCTGACGGACGATCAGATCATCATCGGCAAGGCCGTGGACGAGCCCGGCGCAGGCGATCCACAAACCGGGATCGCAACCATCGCGAACGGCGTGTTCGCCGGCAATTGCCCGCTCTGGACCTACATCCTCGCCGAGGCGCGGCAGTCCCCGGCCGACGTCCCGATCCCCGTCACGGGCGGCCCCGGCACCGTCAAGACGCCGCAGCTCGGCCCCGTGGGCGGTCGCATCGTCGCCGAGGTGTTCCTGGGCATGATGTTCGGCGACAATTCCTCGGTGCTGTCGCAGGACCCGCAATGGACGCCGGTCTCCGGCTCCGGCTTCGCGCTGAAGGACATCGTTGCCTACGCACTCGGCCAGGGCGATCCGCTGCACTGAGCCTACGCGGACGATGACGCGAGGGCCGCCCGCATCACGCGAGCGGCCTTTTGTCATCGCACGCGACGGGGAGAAGCGACCGGATTCCTAACGCGCATCGAGTGACCTGAAGATCAGTCAGCTCTCGGGCGTGTCCTCATAAACTCGTCACGTCCGGTTTGCTCTCAGAAGGCGACATCGAGACCGACACGCCACCAGTTCGGCCTTGGGCCATGTGTGGACGGCTCCGGGTTGGCAAGAAGAATCTTCACTTTGCAGCGTGGTCGGAGCAGCCATGTGTTCGGCCTGTTTGTGCGGTACTCATGACCGCTGGCCATAATGCCCTCCGCGGATCAGGTCCCGGTCAATACCTCGCATTCGATGATGCTGTGGCCCATGTGGGTTGTCCTGATCGCCGGATCGACCGGCACTGCATTACGTGCTGTTCGCCTTCCCAACCGTTACGTCACGCCGGGTTTTCCCGTGTGATCTCATTCACGCCGCGAGAGCGGCGGGTTCCTTGTAACGTTCGTTCCTGGCCATCATCGCCCAAGCCATCCGGGCGAGTTTGTTGGCCAGTGCGATAGCGGCAACCTTGGTGGGGCGCCGGGCCAACAATCGAGTGAGCCAGGGCCGATGATCGGTGCCATGGATCTTGGCATAGCGGATCACGGCGAGCGCGCCAGCCGTGAACAGGCTGCGCAAATAGCGATCGCCTTGCTTGCTGATACTGCCAAGCTTGTCCTTGCCCCCGCTCGAGTTCTGCTTCGGCACGAGCCCCACCCAGGCCGAGAAGTCCCGTCCCGATCGGAAAGCCTTGGGATCCGCAATGCTGGCGACCAAGGCTGTTGCCAACGCCGGCCCGACGCCGGGGATCGCGTCCAGCCGTTTGCTCGTCGCGCTTGATCGATGCCAGGCGATGATGCGTCGGTCGAACTCCAGGATTTGAGCCTTCAGTGCCCGCAACTGACTGCCGAGAGCAGCAAGACACGCACGGGCCACCTCGGGGAGCCGGTGGTCGGCTGAATCGGCGACGACTTCCAGCAGTTGCTCGACACCCCTGCGTCCGACAGGGGCGATGATCCCGAACTCGGCAAGATAGGCGCGGATTGAGTTGATCACGGCAGTCTGCTGGCGGATGAAGAGATGGCGCGCCCGGTGAAGCATCAAACAGCTCTGTTGCTCGACCGTCTTGGTCGGCACGAACCGCATGTTGGGTCTCGTGACTGCCTCGCAAATCGCCTCCGCGTCGGTGCTGTCGTTCTTCTGCCGCTTGAGTAGAGTCGAGGAGAGGCGCGGTGATGCGCTTGTTGCGCGTTCCGTTTCCTCTCCCCGCTCATCAAACCGGACGTGCGGTTTTCCCGCATCCGGCTTTCCGACAGGTTTCGTCACAAGGCGCACGTCGGCGACACTTTGCGCACGCGGTTCAGCACAAGTACGCCAGGGTTCCCATAGATCTGATCAGAGAACCGTCTGACGCCACGTCCTGGCGTCTTATGTCGTCTGCGCAGAAAGGCGAGCACGCGGTCAAAGACGTGTCGATCAACGGCCTGATGAGCCGTAGCAAGCGAGCCATAGCTGAAGTAAGCGGACCAGCCGCGCAGAAGGCGGTTCAGTCGTGCTTGTACTTCGGGCCAAGCGCCCTTGTTGCCCGGCGTCAGCAGTTCGCTGACCTTCCTCTTGATCCGCAGCACGCTTTTCTTCGACGGAGCCGCGCCAAGATACCACCGCCCCCCATTGCGGAAGTGGCGGGGTCCGAGCGTGTACCCAAGGAAGTCAAAGCTTTCCAATCGGGCATTCTTCACCGAGGTTTTAGTCTCGTTGAGTGTCAGCCCAAGCTTGGTCATCACCGCTTTCGTCCACGTCAATGCGTCTTCC
This sequence comes from Bradyrhizobium sp. USDA 3311, assembly GCF_054062495.1. Lineage (NCBI taxonomy): Bacteria > Pseudomonadati > Pseudomonadota > Alphaproteobacteria > Hyphomicrobiales > Nitrobacteraceae > Bradyrhizobium > Bradyrhizobium sp. USDA 3311. The sequence continues at coordinate 8,727,425 of NZ_JBSSFI010000001.1, forward strand.
GCGTGGCCGCGGCTGAGAATGACGAAGTCGTCGGCATAGGAGATAATCTGGCCATGGAATGCTTCACGCCGACCGCTGAGACGCCAATGCTTCAGGAACCGGTTCATGTAGATGACGGAGAGCAGCGGACTGATGACACCGCCCTGTGGCGTGCCACACTTGTTGCTCTTACCGCCGCTCATGCGCCGTTTCCCGTTGCTATCCCGCTCCTCGACCGGTACTCGCAGCCATAACTTAATCAGCCGCAGCACATTCCGGTCGACGATGCGTCGGGCCACCGATTTGAGGAGGTCCGAGTGCGGTATCGTGTCGAAGTATTTCGACAAATCGGCGTCAACAACATCTGTGTAGCCCCGGCACATAAGCCGGTGCACTTCCTTGACGGCATCGACCGCGCTGCGGCGCGGGCGATATCCATAAGCTCCGTCCTCAAAATCCGCCTCGAAGATCGGTTCCAGCACGATCTTTGCAGCAGCTTGGACGACCCGGTCCCGGATTGTTGGGATACCGAGCGGACGTTCGCCGCCGCCGGGCTTCGGGATCATCACCCGCCGCACCGGATCGGGCCGATAGGTCTTCGTGACGAGTTCATCGCGCAGGCCAGCCAACCATGCTTCGAGTCCCGACGCGTCGATCTGTTCGAAAGTTATTCCGTCCACTCCCGGCGCACCCGCGTTGGCGCGGGCCAGCTTGTAGGCATGGCTCAGAATGTCCTCGCGGCAGATCTTGTCGTACAGCACATAGAAGCGGAAGGCAGGCTCCGCCTTCGCTTTGCAATAAAGCTTTCTCTGAAGGCTCCTGATCTTATCGGGCGTTTCAAGGCTCATCGCCAATCTACCCTTTCCCTCGCCATCTTCAAAAGCGCACCTGAAGTCAGGGTCCTTTCCTCCGCCGGAATTACCCGGTTTCATCGGTACCTTTGACCCTGTCCGACTCCCGTCCGGTCCATCGACTACTCAATGCTGAAGGCGCGACCTTCGACCAAGACGGGTCTCCCCCGATTACCCGTACTACCTTTCCAACGTGCCGTGCCCATTACCCCGGTGAACCAGACAGGTGCGTGCGTCGATTGCTTTCCTGTCTGCACGGCCTTCCCCGCCATACGATCGGATCGGCATTCACATCGTAACTTTCGAGGCGTGCTCAGGCTTCACTCACGTTACGGCCCGCTGGATTGCTCGGCCGCCTAAAGCGACCTTTGTCACGAGGCTTCGATCCGTCCGATTGCTCGTCCAAACCGCTCGTCAGCTACCAGATCAATCGACAACTCTCTGGGTGGATCCTTCCTCCACTGGTAATACGCGCCGTCGGGGCGCACCGTAGGGCTTCACATAGGCCGGAGGCATCAATCGCACCGTATGCCCTAACGCCTGCAGCTCGCGGGACCAATGGTGCGATGATGCGCACGCCTCGATCCCCACCAGGCATGGCGGCAGCTTCTGGAAAAAAGCCAGGACGTGCCGGCGCCTCAACTGGCGGCGTATCACCACCTGGCCGGCTGTATCAACGCCGTGCACTTGGAAGACCGACTTCGCGATGTCCAGACCGATCGTCGAAATTGACTGCATAGGCTGCTCCTCCGAATCGTGGGAGCCTCAAACGGCGCCCACTCCTTGGCACTCTCGTGCCGGTGGAGGAGCCGTCCACAGCATCAATTCCGGACTTATGCACCGCAGCGAGCTACGCTTTGTTTGATCACCTCGTCGGCAGTGGAAACCACCTTTCTTGGGCGGCACTTGGATGCCGAACCACGGGTACGATTGTTTCTTGCGGATCGTCAGCGAATGGCACAGGTTTTCGCCAAGAAAGGAGCTCGCGCATGACCATGAACAGCACCGGTATCCCCGAAGGTTTCGAACCGCACTTCCGTAAGAGCCCTTTCACCGATCCTTGGGAACCGCTCTATTCGAAGCAGACGGACAAAGCCGTGATCATCGGATTACGGCTGGCCAAGCCGCACACCAATGCACGTGGCAACGTTCATGGCGGGCTGATCTCCGCGCTAGCTGACAACGCGATGGGCTATAGCTGCGCGCAGGCGATTGGCTGGGCATCGTCGCTGGCGACGATCACTCTTGTGGTCGACTTCACCGGCATCGCGCAGATCGGGCAATGGCTCACCGTGGACAGTGAGGTGATCAAAACCGGCAGAACGATCTGCTTCGCGCAAAGTCTAATCAAGGCCGACGACAGTGTAATCGCTCGGGCGAACGCCACGTTTCGCGCAGTGCCGAAGCATGAGGGTGACACTCATCCCCGTTAGCCGTTAATGCTCGCACCACACAACCGGCCTGAAAGAGCTTTCAGATCGATCTAGGTCCGCAACGGGTCAAAAGCAGCGGTGGACGCCAAGTAAGATCGGCGTCCGGTTTGCCCCCGACATCCGACATGACACGCGCTCAATCGACCTTCGGCTAAGGGCCAATAGCTGACATTCCGCTTATTCCATCGCTTCGTCGGCCCCGAGAGAGGTGCGCAGCGGAACAGTGATGTCTGCTCAGCGCTCGTTTACACCGAGAGGGTCGGCGGTTCGAATCCGTGACCGCCCACCATCACGCCCATTGCAGCCCAAAATCATAATGTGATCAGAGTATCCAGAGCCTTGCGGAAGGCAAGCCGCCGATCTGTCACAGGGATCACTCCTAAGCAAGGCGTTTGCATGCCGACGAACGCGGCCGGCGCGATGGTCAGTCGCACACCTCGCGTTGAATGAGGATACCCGATCCGTTGCCTGGGCTGTATCCACTCGCTATCCGACAGCCTTTGCCCACGGGCCTGCATCCCGCACCATTGCAAATCATCTGACCAGACGCTTGTGGCTTGGCTGGCGCTGTTTCTGTCCGCTTCCGCTGCTCATCACGTTTGATTGCCTCATCCCGCGTCGCGACCGGCTTCTTGTCCTGCAGCTTCTCGCATTCATTGTCGTCATTGACGCGATAGCCCGCGCGGCAGGTGATCTTCACGCAGGCATCGCCGTCGGCCCTGAAACCGTGGTCGCAGACCAGCGGGCAGACGCGACCCGGCTTCGCCTTGATTGCATCCAGCGCATCGAAGCTCGCGAGCTTGGCGTCGAACTTGGTGCCGGCGTATTTGTTGAACAGCGTCAGCGAGCGTTGTGACGCCGCATTCCAGTCGCCGTCCGCCGAGCTTGTCAGACAACCGACGCGGCGGAGTTCTGACTGCACCAGCTTCGTCGTTTCCTGGGGCGACATCGCCGGCGGGGTCGAAGAGGGCACTACGGCCGCGACCTTTTGCTCGGTGTTGGCGGCGATTTGTTTCTCGCCAGCCTGCTTGGCGGTTGCCTCGGCCGCCGCCTTGTCGGCCGCTTGCTTCTCGGCGAGCGCTTTGGCAACGGCGGCCTCGGCCTCCTTTCTTCGCTGCTCAGCGGCGGCGGCTTTTGCCTCCTCGATCTGCTTAGCCCTCTCAGCGCCCAGACGGGCATCCTCGGCGGCCTTGGCGGCTACCGCTGCCTTTTCCTGCTCGACCTTTTTGGCACGGTCGGCCGCGAGCCGGGTTTTCTCCTCTTCGGCCTGTCGAGCCTTGTCGGCGGCCGCAGCGCGTGTTTCCTCGGCGGCAATTTTCTTGAGCTGCACCTTTGCCAAGTCGGCATAAAAGCCGTTCGGGAAGGCCCTGAGAAACGCCTCCCATGCGTCACGGTCGCCCGCCTGAAGTGCGAGTTCGTAGCCCCTGCGGATTGCATCATCAGGGCTCGCCTGCGGTCCTGTGGCCGCCGGCTCCGCAGGCACGAGGGAAACGTCGTCACCACCCAGCGAGCCATAGACATACGGCTCCTGCTTGTAGCCGGTGTTCTTGAGGACGTCGTCGCGGACGAAGCCGAAAGCTTTACGCAGGTCGAGCCCCGGCGTTGGGAGGCGCTCGACCAGGGCTGCCGCAAATGGGCTGTTTCTGGAGTCCCCGTCTGAGGCCGTCGAGCCGGCTTTCGCCGCGAAGGCGATCATGGTGTTCGGGCTGGTCGGCTCGACCTTGGCAAGGCCGCGGCCGATGGCGCGCGCGGCAATCGTCCGCTTCATGGTTTTGGCGAACGGGTTATCGCGGCAGGCATCGAGGATGACCAGGCGGAGCTGCTTGGCCGGCTCGACCGCGAACAGAGCGCGGTCCAGCGGCAGCGTCTCGTCGAGGACATCGCTGTCCGTCTCGAGCGTGGCATCGGTGGGGATCAGATAATTGGTGCCGTCGAGCTCGATGCCATGACCGGCATAATAGACGACGGCCACATCGGTCTCACGCGCCCTGCCGCCGAAGTCGCGGAGCGCGCGGCGCATCTCGGCGGCATTGAGATCGAGCTTGATGTCGACCTGGTCGAATCCGGCCTTCTTGAACATGCCACCGATCAGCGTGGCATCATTAACCGGGTTCGTAAGCCTCGGCACGCTCTTGTAGGCCGAATTGCCAATAACGAGCGCGACGCGACGCTCGGCGTGCGCCGAACCGCAGGTTAGCCAAACGACAAATAGCAATGAAAACCAGCGAAATGCGCCCATCACAGCCCCGAACATCACGTGCGCAGCGTATGCGGAGCCTGCCGAAAGGCAAGTATTGGATCTGTGATGCTGATCACTCAGGACTTCGGCATGTCGCCTATGGGTCAAAAGCGGCCGTCGGGGCCGAGTGCTGCAAAGCGTCCGCTATCGGTCCAGAAGCTGACTAAAAAGCGGCGACTTGAATTGCCTCCCTGTCTTCAGTTGCAGACCGAGGACGGAGGACTGAGCTACTGGGCCTCGGCGATCTTCGGTCCGGATGACAGCATCTGCGCGTTGGCTGCCGAGGGCCGGTTCGACGGCGATGCCGGGTCCGGCGATCGGGAAGCGGCGTCAGGCGGCGCTCCCTGGGATGGCCGACGGGCAGCGGTTGCCGGAAGCACGATCACTTTCGCTCCGACTTTCACCCGCTCATAGAGGTCCTCGACGTCCTCATTGGTCAGCCGGATACAGCCGGACGAAACCCGCTTCCCGATCGTATCGGGCTTGTTGGTGCCGTGAATTCTATATTCGGTCTCGCCCAGATACATCGCCCGGGCGCCGAGCGGGTTGCCGGGACCGCCTGCCATGAAACGCGGCAGATAAGGCTGACGCGAGACCATCTCCGCAGGCGGGCGCCAATCCGGCCATTCTGCTTTGCGAGCCACAGTCTGCTCACCGGACCATGCGAAACCTTCGCGGCCAACACCGATGCCGTAGCGCATCGCCTGCCTGTCGTTCAGAACGAAATAGAGGAATGTGTTTTGGGTATCGATGATCACAGTGCCCGGTGTCTGGTGGCTGGCGTAGTCAACCACCTGCCGGACAAGTGCGCCGGGACCGTCAGCGGCTTTTGGCGGTTCGACCAGAGGCGCCGGGGCCGGGGCCGGAATCGGAGCCGGAGCTGGCGCCGATGCATGAACCGGAGTTGCCACGTAAACCGGGGATGACGATGCCATGGCTTGGGGTGCGGACGGCTTCCCTATGGGTTGCACGCTCGCCGGGCGAGACAGCAAACCGTACCCCAACGCGGCGACGGCCACGACGCCAACTGCAACTCTCGCGGCCATCGGTAGTGCGAACGTCTTCGCCTTTCCACGTTTGGCCCGCTTGCTCATGTCTTTCCCCAGGTCACCATGCCCAAGAGAGGTACCCGGCAACATTTAAGAAACTTCGAAGCGATCCCGCTCAGACTGGAACCCGTTGACGGTGGTTAACGCCGGACTCTTGTGACGCGAAGCGGACACGCTCCGCTGTTTCGTTAACGACGGCTTCGGGTCACAAGCCGTCGCTGCTGGCCAAGCGGACCCTAGCGCAAAGCCCCGAGGCCGAGCTCCGCGAGGCGCGTCGCGAACCAGCGCGACAGCGGCTCATCGACGAGGCCGCCGACATAGACCTCCGACATCGTCACATGGTGCTTGTCCAGCACCAGCAGCACGCCGATCCAACAGGCGAACCAGACATGCGGATCGGTCAGCGCCCGCAGCTTGTGCTGGTCGTGCGTCACCGACGTGTGATTACTCGCTTTGCGGATCTCGACGCTAAGCAAATTGTTCGGGATCTCGCGCTGATGCACGACGACATCGGGATAGATCGACTTGTCCAGATGGTCGTCGGTCGAGACGATGGTGCCGTGCGGCAGATGCAGCGTGCGCTCGCCGAGCCGGTCGTAGTTGCAATCGACTGACCAGCCGGCGAACTGCTTCTCCAGATGCACGGCGAAGCGATGCGTGATCGCGCGCTCGCCGATGTCCTTTTCGAACAGGAATCCTTCGTGGGCGTAGAAGTCCCGGAGCGCCGCGATCACCTTGTTCAGCTCGGTCTGCATCGTGCCCCCCGGCCCTCGGCGCTCCCTATGATGCGCCCTACATCTGAACTTCGATCAGCCGCGGCCCGGGCTCGGCGACGGCTTCGGCCAGTGCCTTGTTGAACTCGTCGGCATTGGTGACGGCGCGGCCGGGCACGCCCATGCCCTTCGCCAGCGCCACGAAATCCAGCGTCGGACGGTCGAGCCGCAGCATGTCGTTGGCGCGCTGGCCGGGCTCGCCGGCGCCGACATTGTCGAACTCGCCGCGCAGGATCTGGTAGATGCGGTTGGCGAACACGATGGTGACGATGTTGAGGTTCTCGCGCGCCTGGGTCCACAGCGACTGGATCGTGTACATCGCGCTGCCGTCGCCGACCATGGTGATCACCTTGCGGTCCGGGCAGGCGATCGCGGCGCCGATCGAGAGCGGTGTGGAGAAGCCGATCGAGCCGCCCATGTTCTGCAGCCAGTCGTGCGGCGCGGCGGCGGCTGTCGGCGGGAAGAAGGCGCGGCCGGTGGTCAGCGACTCATCGACCAGGATCGCGTTCTCGGGGATCGCATAGGCGATCGATTGCGCGATCGACGCGTGGGTCAGCGCGCCGGTCGGCTTGACTAGCTCCTGCACTGCCTGCGGCTTGACGTCCTTGGCACTGGCCTTCACCGCGCCGGCGAGCGCTTCCAGCGCCGCGACCGAATTCTCGCCCCAGGAGGTCATGCGATGGACGTCGCAGCCTTCGGGCCTCAGCACGCTCGGCTTGTTCGGATAGGCGAAGAACGCCACGGGATCGTCGGACTCGACCAGCACGATATGGCGGAACTTCGCCAGCATCGGCAGCGCGTTCTCGATCACGTAGTGGATGCGATCAATCGAGAAGCGGCCGCGGCCGCGCGCCATCTTGGGACGGAAGGTCGGGCCCATCACGGTGCAGCCGGTCTTGGCCGCGATGCGCTCGGCCAGCGCGAGGCCCTGCTCGCTCAGCGCGCTGCCGGTCATCAGCAGCAGCGTGCCCTCGCCGTCGCCGTGCAGGATTTTTGCGGCCTGCTCGACCGCCTGCGGCGAATAGCTCGCGCGCTGCTGCTCGGCCGGGACCTCGGCGATGCCGTCGGCCTCGTTCCAGGCCGTGTCGGCGGGCAGGATCAGGGTCGCGATCTGCGGCGGCGCGCTTTTGGCGGCGGCAATCGCCGCGGCGCCGTCAGCGGCAACCGATTTGGAATCCGGCGAGGTGCGGACCCAGGACGACATCGGCCGGGCGAGCCCCTCGATGTCGGAGGTCAGCGGCGCGTTGTAGCCGATATGGTAGACCGCGTGCTGGCCGACGATGTTGACGATGCCGGAATTCGCCTTCTTGGCGTTGTGCAGATTGGCAAGGCCGTTGGCAAGGCCCGGGCCGAGATGCAGCAGGGTCGAGGCCGGGGTGCCCTTCATGCGGAAATAGCCGTCGGCAGCGCCCGTCACCACGCCTTCGAACAGGCCGAGCACGCAGCGCATGCCCGGGACGCGGTCGAGCGCTGCGACAAAATGCATCTCGGAGGTGCCCGGGTTGGTGAAGCAGACGTCGACCCCACCCTTGACCATCGTCCGCACCAGGCTTTCCGCACCGTTCATTCTTTTTGCTCCCACAACCGGCGATTTCGAGTGATCCATCTGACCAATCATTGTTCGCGGCATCCGTCAAAGCAATAGGGGGCATCGCGGCCCTGCCCCGCGCCGCGACGCGCTGGTTTGGCTAACGCTTTTTGGCAAACTGGCCCGGTTGCCGATTTGGTAACGCCATTCGTTAATGGTTGGCTTGTTCGGAAAGGACTTGCCTCACGGGGCCGTGGCTTGCGAAATGCCGGCAAATATGGCCTGTGGCCTTCGTTGAATCGATTTTTTTGCTGGGGGAAACAATGATCCGGTTTTTTGCCGCGCCGATTGCCGCCATTGCACTGCTGACGGCCACCGCCGGCGGCGCCTTTGCCGAAGAGTTCGACTCGCGCGACATCATGGGCGGCGGCCCGAACTTCTTCCGCGGCGGCTCGAGCCCGATCCCCCGCACCACCGTCAACTACTCCGGCAACTATGCCCCCGGCACGATCGTGGTGAACACCTCCGAGCGGCGGCTCTATCTGGTGCTCCAGAACGGCCAGGCGCTGCGCTACGGCATCGGCGTCGGCCGCGACGGCTTCCGCTGGGGCGGGGTGCACAGGATCACCGCCAAGAAGGAGTGGCCGGACTGGACGCCGCCGTCGCAGATGCTGGCCCGCCGGCCCGACCTGCCGCGCCACATGAAGGGCGGCATCGAGAACCCGCTCGGCGCGCGCGCGATGTATCTCGGCTCGACGCTGTACCGCATCCACGGCTCCAACGAGCCGGAGACGATCGGCCAGGCGGTCTCCTCGGGCTGCTTCCGCATGACCAACGACGACGTCAGCGACCTCTATAGCCGCGTCTCGGTCGGCACCACCGTGGTCGTGCTGAACAACTGAAGCGCAATTGGCCTCCACGCACGTGGTGTGCTCCCTCTCCCGCTTGCGGGAGAGGGTTGGGGAGAGGGTCTCACCGCAACGGGACAATCCTCCGGAGGAGAGAGCCCTCACCCGCCGCTACGCGGCGACCTCTCCCGCAAGCGGGAGAGGTTGAGGAAGCCGCGGCTTCGGCTGGATCACACGAAGTCTGTCACGCTTTTGCTACAGATGATTGGCGGGAACCCGCAGGGCGCGTGAATTTGCGGTCTTGTGCGCGGGACGCGAATACGGCAGCGTCGGGTGACGATGAGCGCATTGAATCCGCCCTCGCTTTCCCTCCGCATCGCCCTCCTGGCGCTCGCAGCGCTCACCGGTGTGCCTGACACCGCTACCATGGCCGCCGCGGGCGAATTGCCCGCGATCGCCTCGCGCCAGCGCGCCGAGAAGAAGAGCTTTACCGACAGCGAGATCGTCGAGGGTTTTCTCAAGACCGCTTTCGGCGCCGAATACCACCTCGCCGGCCGCGTCGACCGCATCCGCAAGTTCGACGGGCCGGTGCGCGTGTTCGCCGAGAGCGACCGCGCCGACCGCAAGACCCAGCTCGCCAAGGTCGTCGCCGACATCGGCACGCGCGTGCAGCATCTCGACATCGCCATGGCCGGCAGCAGCGAGGCGGCGAACGTGCGGGTGAAGCTCGTGCGCGACCGCGATCTGTTCCGCACCATCTCGAGCTTCTACGGCGCGGAGAAGGCGCGCGAGATCCGCACCTCACTCGATCCGCAATGCCTGTCCGGCTTCCGCAAGAACGACAATTTCGAGATCGAGCATTCCGACGTCATCCTCACCGTCGACAACGGCGACTTCACCTTCCTCGACTGCGCCTATGAGGAGCTGCTGCAGTCGCTCGGTCCGATCAACGACACCACGAGCGTGCCCTGGACCATGTTCAACGACAACGTCTCGATGGGCTATTTCGACGTCTACGACCAATACATCCTCAACCTGCTCTACGACCCCCGCATCAAGCCCGGCATGACCGTGCTGGAGGTCAAGGCGGTGCTGCCCGCCGTGCTCACCGACGTGCGCGCCTGGGTGAGGCGGGTGAACGATCTGAAGGAGTGAGGGATTCTTACCTCTCGCCGCCTCACACCTTCCTTGCCTTCGTCATCAGGAACTGCTGGCGCATCACGTTGTGGCCGGCGTCGAAATACTCCGAGATCAGCGCCTCGAACTCGGCACGGAAGCTCTTGAGCTTGTCCGGCTCGTCCTTGTACTGGGCGACGAGCTTGATCAAGGGCCCGATCGTCGATTCCATGGTGCGGCGGAAATGCTGCGGGCTGAGTGCCGACGGCGTCATCATGTCCATCTCGAAAGAGAGATCCTTCGCTTTCCCTGCGAGACGCTCGGCGACGATCTTCGGATCGCCCCACAACACCGGTGATGCCACGCCCTCGGGCGGCGGCAGATGGCGGCCGATCATCGCGAACATCCGTCCGACATACAGATGCGGCGGCCAGGTGGAGAACGCGATGGTGCCGCCAGGCTTCAGCACGCGCAGCATCTCGCCGATGGCAACGTCCGGGCGCGGCGCGAACATGTGGCCGAACTGGCTGAGCACCACGTCGAACTCGTTGTCGCCATAGGGCAGGCTTTCCGCGTCGCCGTCGACGAAGTCGACATCGAGGTTCACCAGTTGCGCATGCTCGCGGGCGCGCTCGATCAGAACCGGCGACAGGTCGAGACCCCTCACCTTTGCCCCGCGACGCGCCGCCGTGATCGCGACAACACCGGTGCCGCATCCGACGTCGAGCAGCCTTTGACCGGCGGCAACGCCGGCAAAACCGACGAGCTTGGCGGCGGTCGGTGTCGTGAAAACCTCCATCGGCGTGAACAGCGACCAGGCTTCCTTCTGGACAGCCTTGAAACTTGCAAACGGATCCTGCGCGGTCATGGAACTCTCCCATCGCTCGAGGTCGATCTCCATGAGGCGGGCGACGGACGCGGAAGGTTCAACGCGGGCTGATGGTCGCAACGGCACTGCGTTCCGGCTGGCGGACCGCCTCACCTCGCATCGGCATACACGGTGGCGCGCGATACGCCGAGATGGGCGGCGATGATGTCGGAGGCGCGGCGCACCTGCATGCCGCCGGCATCGCGCAATTCGCGCAGCAGGGTGCGGCGGTCTTCCGTGGAGAGCGCGCGGGGCGTGGTGGCGCGGCGCGCGGCGAACCGGTCGATATGGGCGCGGATGGCGTCGGCGCCGACGGGGTTGAGGGATTCGCGCGGATTGTTTTGCGCATCGACGCTGACGAACTGGCCGATCGCGCTCTGCAAACCCTGGAACAGCGTCAGATCGACGTTGAGGCAGAGGGCGGCGACGTATGAACCGTCCGCGCCCTTGATGCCGATCGAGGTGCTCTTGGCCTGCCGTCCGTCGGCGAAGCTGTTGGCGTAGTTCGAGATCACCTGCGCGTAGTTGGGATCGGCGATGCGGGCGAGGCCAAGCTCGGTCGCGTCCTGGCCGACCTTGCGGCCCGACAGGTTGTTGTGAATGGCGACGATCGCGTTCGTGGGATCGGTGAGATCGTGCAGCACGACCTCGCAGAACGGCGCAAAGGTCTCCCCCAGCCCCTGCGCGATCTGCTGCAACTGGTCGAACAGCAGCTTTCGTTCGGCCGTGGCCCTGCCCGATGCGGCGGACGCGGATTTGCTGCGGCTCATCGCCCGGCCCTACTGCACGAGATCGGCGACGATTGTGGCGGCCTTCAGCCCCGTGCCGGTGAGCACCGCGACCGTGGCCTCGTTCGCCTTGATGGCGCCAGCGGCGGAGAGCTTGTCCAGCGCGGCGGCTGCGCTGGCACTGGTCGGCTCGGCGAACAGGCCTTGCCGCGCAAGTCGCCGCAGGGCGGCGACGATCTCGTCCTCGGCGAGCGCAACGGTGCCGCCGCCGCTATCGCGCAAGGCGGCGATGATCTCGCGCAGACGCAGGGGATTCTTGATCGCGGTGCCCTCGGCGATGGTCTTGCTCACCTCGCGCGCGACCGGCGTATCGACGCCGGCCTTGAAGCTCGCATCGATCGGCGAGCAGTTCTGCGGCTGTGCCGCGAACAGGCGCGGCAGCTTCGCGATCTGGCCGGCCTTCAGCAGTTCGCGGAAGCCGAAGGCGCAACCGAGCAGGCTGCTGCCGGCGCCGACGGGGACGATGACGTTGTCGGGGGCGCGGAAGCCGAGGTCTTCCCAGATTTCATAGGCGAGCGATTTGGTGCCTTCGAGGAAGAACGGCTGCCAGTTGTGGCTGGCGTAAAAAGTCTGGCTCGACTGGCGGATCGCCTCGGCCTCCGATTCCTCGCGTGGCCCTTCGACGAGCTGCACCGCCGCGCCGTAAGCGCGCACCTGCGCGATCTTGGCCGGCGACGTCGAGGCCGGCGCCAGGATCTTCACGCGCATGCCGCCGGCGGCACCCAGCCCCGCCATCGACGAGCCGCCATTGCCGGAGGAGTCCTCCAGAATGGCGTCGACACCGATCTGCCGAAGGAAGGACAGCATCACGGAGGAGCCGCGGTCCTTGAAGCTGCCGGTCGGGTTGAACCATTCGAGCTTGAACAGCGGGCGCAGGTCGCCCCACTGCTGCTGCACCAGTGGCGTGCAGCCCTCGCCGAGCGTGATCGGATTCTTGATCTCGACCGGCAGCGCCGCCCCGTAGCGCCACAGCGACCGCGTGCGCGGCTCGATCTCCTCGCGCGAGATCCCGGCCCCCGGCGTCACCAGCAGCGGCGTGCGCTCGTCCGAGCACCAGCGCGGCTGGTCGAGCGGATAGAGCTTTCCGGTGCGGGGGTCGATGTAGCTGGCGGCGGGCATGGCAGGCTCCATGGCAGAGACGATCTATACGCTTTGTCTGATTATATACGTTCTGTCCAGTCGCGGCGCAATCGCCACAACACCTCTTGAAAACAGGAAAACTAAAACTATTTCAAATCTTTAGGTCTACCGCACGGATCGAACGGCAGGGTTCGACCGGAGCGAGGGCGCGGGATTCACGCGGACCGGGCTGGTTCGCCGACGATGGAATTTGGCGATGAACGCTTGCCGGGCGCTGCACCATTAACTTGTCTGTCGCCGTCGGCCGCTACAATATGTTGGATTGAGCTTGCGCCGCCGGTGCTCCGCATTGGTAACGCAAAGTGAGCCAGGCCCGTCCGAGCGGCGGGCCGTTGGCTTTTTGGGAGCCTGGACATGAGCCGCGCGAACCGTACCGATCACATCCGCCTGACCTCCCATCCGGAGCCGGGCAGGAAGGCCGCCTTTCCGATCCATTGGGGCGCAGCCGATGCGCGCACCCGCGGGCCGATCATCGGCACGGTGTCGCGCGCTGGGGATCGCAACGTGATCGGCAGCCATGGCGGCTCCTATGCGATGTACCGCGCGCTCGCCGTCTCCGCCGGGGCGCTCGATCCCATCAGGCGTCCCGACCTCACCAACACCTTTCCGGCGGCCACCATCGGGCCGTTTCCGCAATGGAACGATCCGGCCAAGATCGTCGCACTCGACCCCTGGGGGCATCTCGTCGCCGAGAATTTTGGCAAGGAGATCGCCGAGGGCTCCGACATCCGGCCGAGCATCGCGGTGACGCGCGCCCGGCTCGACCTGCCCGAGATCCGCGAGGCGCTGGCCGCAAAACGGCTGCGCGCCGACGGCGAGGTCGTGCATGCCAATGGCAGCGTGTCGGTGGTGAAGATCGCGATCGATCCGGTCTGGTATCTGCCGGGCCTCGCCGCGCGCTTCGGCACCGGCGAGACCGAGCTGCGCCGCACGCTGTTCGAGCAGACCGCCGGCATGTTCCCCGAGCTGGTGACGCGGCCGGACATGAAGGTGTTCCTGCCGCCGATCGGCGGCACCACGGTCTACATGTTCGGCGACGTCAGCAAGCTGCCCGACCATCGCACCAAGATCACCTGCCGCGTCCATGACGAGTGCAACGGCTCCGACGTGTTCGGCTCCGACATCTGCACCTGCCGGCCCTATCTCATCCACGGCATCGAGGAATCCGCGCGCGGCGCGCAGGAGGGCGGGCTCGGGCTCGTCGTCTACAACCGCAAGGAAGGCCGCGCGCTCGGCGAGGTCACGAAATTCCTGGTCTACAACGCCCGCAAGCGCCAGGAGGACGGCGATGCCGCCGCCGCCTATTTCGAGCGAACCGAATGCGTCGCCGGCGTGCAGGACGCGCGCTTCCAGCAATTGATGCCGGATACCATCCACTGGCTGGGGCTGAAGCGCATCGACCGCTTCCTGTCGATGAGCGACATGAAGCACGACGCGCTGACCTCGCAGGGCATCGACATCGTCGAGCGCGTGCCGATCCCGCCGGAGCTGATTCCCGCCGACGCCTATGTCGAGATCGCGGCCAAGAAGGCTGCCGGCTACTACTCGACCGACATCGCGCCGGAGAAGGACGTGAACGGCGTGGTCGGGCGTTCGCTGGAAAAATACTGATCGATTGATGGCGGACACCAGAGAACAACAGGCCCGCTCGCTGCTCACCGCAGCAGCGGTTCGCGCGCGCGCCGGGCAGATGCTCGAGCTTGGCCTCAAGGGCGGGCTCAGCCACTTCACGATCGATCTCGACCGCATGGACGGCGTTGCGGACGCGGTGCTCGCGGTCACGCGAAAAGCCTATCCGACGCTGGACGTCCCCTTCCACGCCCGCTGGCGGCATTTTGTGCTCGGCGGCGGCGATCGCTGGGCGCGCCTTGCCGACGCCGCGTCGTGGCCGGATCGCGCGGCGCGGGCGCGCGCGGAGTTCGACCTTGCCATCGTCAGCGTGCTGCTCGATGCCGGCGCCGGCGCTGCCTGGCGCTATCGTGACGCGGTGACGGGCGAAAGCATCGGCCGGTCCGAGGGGCTTGCGATCGCGAGCCTCGACATGTTCGCAAGCGGGCTCTTCTCCAGCGATGCCAGCGCGCCGTTCAGGGTCGATGCGAACGTACTCGCGCAATTGCCCCTCGCCGCCCTCACCTCTGCGTTTCAGGTCAGCGACGCCAATCCGCTGCTCGGCCTCGACGGACGCACGGATCTGCTGCGGCGTCTGGGCAAGCAGGTGGCGGACCGCGCCGAGGTTTTCGGCCTGCACGATACGCCGCGGCCCGGCGGATTGTTCGACCACATCGCGGCGCAGGCTGTGGGCGGCGCCATCGCCGCGCCGGCGATCCTGTCCGCGGTGCTGAACCAGCTCGGGCCGATCTGGCCATCGCGGCTCGAGCTTGCCGGGATTCCGCTCGGCGATTGCTGGCGCCATCCGGCGATCAAGGCAGATGATGCGACCGCCGGCCTCGTGCCGCTGCACAAGCTGTCGCAATGGCTGAGCTATTCGCTGATCGAGCCGCTCCAGCGCTCCGGCTTCGCGGTCACCGACATCGACGGCCTGACCGGACTTGCGGAATACCGCAATGGCGGCCTGTTCGTCGATCACGCGGTGCTGCGCCTGCGCGATGCCGCTGATGCCGACCGCGCGCATGCGGTGGATTCCCTGCTCGTCGTCGAGTGGCGCGCGCTGACCGTCGCGTTGCTGGATCGTCTTGCCGAACTGGTTCGCACCAAGCTCGGCCGCACGCCTGAGACCTTGCCGCTCGCCAGCATCCTGGAAGGCGGCACCTGGGCCGCGGGCCGCGCCATCGCCTTCGCACGCCGTCCCGACGGTTCGCCGCCGCTCAAGGTCATCAGCGACGGCACGGTTTTTTAAACCCTCTCCCCTTGTGGGAGAGGGTGGCTTCGCGAGAGCGAAGCCGGGTGAGGGGTATGTCTCTGCGGGCACATCTCTCGCCGGAGTTTGCTGAAACAGACCCCTCATCCGGCGCTTCGCGCCACCTTCTCCCACAAGGGGAGAAGGAAGAAGCGCCGGCTCGTTGCATTTCAATCAACGCGCATTTCGTTAGGAGCGTTACATGGAAGGCGTCACCGTCGTCGATCATCCGCTGGTGCAGCACAAGCTGACGCTGGTGCGGGACAAATCCATCTCGACCAAGTCGTTTCGCGAGCTGATCAAGGAGATCGGCATGCTCCTGTGCTACGAGGTGACGCGCGACCTGCCGCTCGCCGACACCGTCATCGAGACGCCGCTGGCGACGATGCACTCGGCCAAGATCGCCGGCAAGAAGCTGGTGTTCGTGCCGATGCTGCGCGCCGGCACCACCTTCGTGGACGGCATGATGGACCTGGTGCCGACCGCCCGCGTCGCGCATATCGGACTCTACCGCGAGCCGCACAGCTTTGCCGCGGTCGAATATTTCTTCAAATCGCCGTCCGATCTCGGCGAGCGGCTTGCGATCGTGGTGACACCGGTGGTCGCCACCGCCAACACGGCCGTGGCCGCCATCGACCGGCTCAAGGAGCGCGGCGCCAAGGACATTCGCCTCGCCTGCCTGATCGCGGCGCCGGAAGGGTTAGAGCGGCTGCGCGGATTGCATCCGGACGTGCCAATCTGGACGGCCGCGGTGGACGAAGGTCTCGACGAGAACGGCTTTATTTTGCCGGGCCTTGGCGATGCCGGCGACCGCGCCTACGGGACGAGATAAGAGCGAAGCCTAATTTAGATCTTCCCGCTGCCGCAAATGCCCTTCAGCGCCCGCCACTCCGCATCTGTCAGCAGCGGCGGGCCGCTGACGGGACGATCTTCCTTGGTCATGCGGGCGAGACGGTCCTCGGTCAGCGGGTGGCTCGACAGGATCGTGAAACCGCTGCCGCCTTCCTTGCCGGTGATGCGGAACATCAGCTCGGCCGAGGGCTTCGGCGAGCGGCCGAGCGCGTGCATGATGTCGATGGCGAAGGTGTCGGCGCCGGTCTCGGCCTCGCGCGAATAGGAGGCCTCGACCACGCTGCGCGAGGCGAAGATCACGGCGGATGAGCCGGTGACGTCGCCGAACAGCAGGCCGATCAGGAACGAGGTGCCGCCGTTGTAGATCAGGCCGCGCATGTTGTCGTGATGCTTGAGATGGCCGAGCTCGTGGGCGAGGATGCCGGCAAGCTCGTCGGGGCTTTCGGCCCTGTCGAGCAGGCCCTGCAGCAAGAACACCTTGCCGCCGGGCAGCGCGAACGCGTTCGGCACCGGGGTCGGCAGCACGCCCGCGGTCATGGAATCGTCGTCGAGGCCGGCGGCATCGCGCAAGCGGTTGACCAGTTTTGTGAACGCGGCCTTGCCCGCGGGGTCTTCGCACGTGCGGCCGCCGAAGATGGTCTTCACCTGGACCTCGGACGCATCGCCAATGCGGCGCTCGATCGGCTTCGGCACCAGCGGCGCGAGGCGATCGGCAGCGAGCGGCACGCCGAACAGCACGACACAGACGATCGAGACGGCGGCGGCCACCGACCAGCCGACGATTTTCGCGATACCGCGGCGCGTGGTCTGGTGCTCGTCGAGACGCATGCAGCGGACGGTCACGTCTGCCGCGAGTGCAGTATCGCGAATCTCCAGCCGTGCCAGCGGCGGCGCGGACGTCGAGGCCAGACGCAGGACACCGGCCGGACTGTCGGCACGCCGAATGTCGGCATAGGCCCAGCGAACGGGCGTCGCGCCCTCTTCAACGATCTCGAGCGCATCACCGAGCGTCAGCGTCACCTGCCGCCTGCGGCTCGACACGCCGTCGAAGTAGATCGTCGGCTTTGCGGACTGCGCCGGAGCCTCGGTGGACAACTCACTCACAGGTCAGAATCCCGCGACATCGAGCCCATCGGCAAAGCCTTCGCCGAGCGCGCTGGCGAGCTCGCCGCCGCCGCGCACGTCCGCCGCGGCTCCGATGTTATGCACCTCGACGGTTTCCAGCACCTTGGCCCAGAGATCGCGCTGAAGATAGACCCGCATGATGATGTTGATCGCAAGCGCAAGGGCGAAATAACCGATGACCATCATCACCAGCATCGGAATGCTCTTGGCGGTATTGTCCGGGCCGAACAGCTGCTCGACCGGAAGGCCGCTCAGCTTGACGACGAGCATGGTGGCACCGCCGAGATAGGCGGCGAAAATGATCGAGAGCAGCATCCACCAGCCGATCACCTTCCAGTACAGGCCGTAGAATGCGTTATGCGGCAGCTCCGAGGACAGGCTGACGCCGCCGATGCGGATGCCGTCCAGCCACCAGCGCCATTCGCGCGCCTTGAACTCGGCATAGAAGAACGGGGCGAGCGGGAAGATGACCAGCGCGATCGGGCTGAGCAGCCAGAGCCACCAGCCGCGCTTGAAGAACGTCCAGCCATCGCCTTCGAAATCGCCGGAGAGATCACCGTAATGGGTGTGCTGCATCTTGTAGCGTTCGAGCGAAGCCTCGCGCCAGGGCAGCGCCAGGCCGAGCGTCAGGAACACCAGCAGGCCCCACAGCATGGCCCGGAACGAATAGGCCCAGCCCGAGCCGTCCATCCAGAACCGTACGCCGCGCCAGACCGTGCGGGTCAGGCGATAGCGCCGCGCGCGAAAAATCGCGAACTGGCCGAAGGCATAAAAGCTGATGAAGAGCGGCGTCGAGGCAAAGCCCTGCCAGCGCTCGAACTCGATACCGATGAGGAAATAGGCGAGATAGATCGGCACGAGGATCGCCAGCGCGAACAGGAAGCCGATCAACAGCTCCTTGCCCCGGCCGGTATATTCGGCGGCGTCGCCGTCGATCGACGTGTTCGACCACAAGTGACGGCGGATGTCGGTGACGAGCCAGAACCGGTAGAAGCCGAAAGTGACCAGCTCCAGCATGGCACCTTTGGTGACCATTTTGCGGAACACGGAGCGGTCGCCGGCGAAGTCGACGCGCGTGGGCGGCAGTGGCGGCGGGACGGGCTCGGAGCCGATGGGGGCCCATTGCATGTCGTTCACGGCGGCAACCTCGGGATGTTGGCCTGTTGCGGTCAAACTATAGATCAGGGATTGGTCGATCCCCAAGACGGGTGGGTTCGATTTGCCTCGATTCCAGTCGATTTCTGGCACGTTTCCCGGTCCAACGGCGTGCGGGAGATCACGTTGACACATCTGCGTGACGGAAGCCGGATACTCACGCAAAGGTTGGATGTGGCAAAACTCGCCCTTGCCCCGACGCAGACAACCGGCTGTAATTGCAAATCAAATACCGCAGTGCAGAATTCAACGAGAACGCGCGGTTCACGTCAGGGAGAGCGGTCATGCACGGGACCATCGAAAGCACGGCAAAGCTCGATGCATTGCGCGAGCGCGCGACATCACTGCCGCTGGAGCAATTCGATCCCGGCGATCCTGAATTGTTCAGGACCGATACGTTCTGGCCCTATTTCGATCGCCTGCGCCGTGAAGACCCCGTGCACTACTGCAAGGACTCGATGTTCGGGCCGTACTGGTCGGTGACGCGCTACAACGACATCATGGAGATCGAGACCAACCATTCGGTGTTCTCCTCGGCCTCCGCGCTCGGCGGCATCACCATCCGCGACATCGATCCCGACCTGCGCCGCGAGAGCTTCATCTCGATGGACCCGCCGCGCCATGCGGCACAGCGCAAGACCGTGGCGCCGATGTTCACGCCGACGCATCTGGACAATCTCGCGCTCAACATCCGCGCCCGCTCGGCCGAGTGCCTCGACAATCTGCCGCGCGGCGAGGTGTTCGACTGGGTCGACCGCGTCTCGATCGAGCTCACCACGCAGATGCTGGCGGTGCTGTTCGACTTCCCCTGGGAGGACCGCCGCAAGCTGACGCGCTGGTCGGATATCGCCACCACCATTCCCGGCCCCGACGGCCTCGTCGCCACCGAAGACGAGCGGCAGGCCGAGCTGACCGAATGCGCCGGCTATTTCGCGCGCCTGTGGAAGGAGCGCATCGAACAGCCTCCTAAGAGCGACCTGCTTTCCATGATGGCGCATGGCGCGGCGACGCGCGACATGGACGCGAAGAACTTCCTCGGCAATCTCGTCCTTTTGATCGTCGGCGGCAACGACACCACCCGCAACACCATGTCGGGCTCGATCTACGCGCTGAGCCAGCATCCGGAGCAATATCGCAAGCTGCGCGAGAATCCCGCGCTGCTCGACAGCTTCGTGCCGGAAGTGATCCGCTGGCAGACGCCGCTGGCGCATATGCGCCGCACCGCACTCTCCGACTTCGAATTCCGCGGCAAGCAGATCAAGAAGGGTGACAAGGTCGTGATGTGGTACGTCTCGGGCAACCGCGACGAGCAGGCGATCGAAAAGCCCTACGATTTCATCATCGACCGCGCCCGCCCGCGCACGCACCTGTCCTTCGGCTTCGGCATCCACCGCTGCGTCGGCTTGCGGCTTGCCGAACTCCAGCTCAAGATTATCTGGGAAGAGATCCTCAAGCGCTTCGATCATATCGACGTGGTCGGCGAACCCAAGCGGGTCTATTCGAGTTTCGTAAAGGGACTTGAAACCTTGCCGGTGAAGATTGCGGCATGAGTCAACTCCCTCTCCCCGCCCGCGGGGAGAGGCGAAACAAGAGCGACAACTGGAGCCACGACCATGAACATCCAGACGCCGGTGAAAGTGGACAAGGCCGAACGCATGCGCCGGGCGCGCGAGGAGGCCTACGCGACCCCGCTCGCGCAGTTCCACCCAGGCGCCCCCAGGCTGTTCCAGGACGACACGCTGTGGCCGTGGTTCGAGCGGCTGCGCAAGGAAGAGCCGGTGCATTACTGCACCAACGCGCCGATCGAGCCGTACTGGTCGGTGGTGAAGTACAACGACATCATGCATGTCGACACCAACCACGGCATCTTCTCCTCCGACTCGACGCTCGGCGGCATCTCGATCCGCGACGTGCCGGAAGGCTACGACTATCCGAGCTTCATCGCGATGGACCAGCCCCGGCATTCGGCGCAGCGCAAGACGGTGTCGCCGATGTTCACGCCGACGCATCTGGACGAGCTGGCAAAGTTGATCCGCCAGCGCTCGCAGACCGTGCTCGACAACCTGCCGCGCAACGAGACCTTCAACTTCGTCGAGCGCGTCTCGATCGAATTGACGACGCAGATGCTGGCGACGCTGTTCGACTTCCCCTGGGAGGAACGGCGCAAGCTGACCCGCTGGTCCGACGTCTCGACCGCGCTGCCCAAGAGCGGCATCGTCGCCTCGGCCGAAGAGCGCCGCCGCGAGATGGACGAATGCTACGCCTACATGTCCAAGCTGTGGAACGAGCGCGTCAACTCCGCCCCGCGCAACGATCTGTTGTCCCTGATGGCCCATAACGACGCGACGCGCTTCATGGACCCCGACAACCTCATGGGCAACATCATCCTGCTCATCGTCGGCGGCAACGACACCACGCGCAACACCATGACCGGCTCGGTGCTGGCGCTGAACGAGAACCCCGAGCAATACGACAAGCTGCGCGCCAACCCTGCGCTGATCGACTCCATGGTGCCGGAGGTGATCCGCTGGCAGACCCCGCTCGCCCATATGCGGCGCACCGCGCTGCAGGATACCGAGATCGGCGGCAAGCAGATCACGAAAGGCGACCGCGTCGTGATGTGGTACGTCTCCGGCAACCGCGACGAGGAGGCGATCGACCGCCCGAACGAGTTCATCATCGACCGCCCGCGGCCGCGCACCCACCTCTCCTTCGGCTTCGGCATCCACCGCTGCGTCGGCATGCGCCTCGCCGAACTCCAGCTCAAGATCGTCTGGGAGGAGATGCTGAAGCGCTTCGACCGCATCGAGGTGGTCGGCGAGCCCAAGCGGATCTATTCGAGCTTCATCAAGGGGTATGAGTCGCTGCCGGTGAGGATTCCGGGGTAGCGATTACGCCGTCCTTGCGGCGCATTCGACTTTATCCCCTCACCCTGAGGAGCGCGCTCTTTCGCGCGCGTCTCGAAGGGCGAGGCCGAGAGCCGGGCCTGCATCCTTCGAGACGCGCGAAGACGCGCTCCTCAGGATGAGGATCGGGCCCCTGGCCCAGCTATAAAATTCCGGCATGACAGGTCGCGCCAGATGCGAAGGCAAGATGGCGCGCGGCTGTTCTACGACACGGCATCTAACTCAACTTGATGTCCCACAGGCCTTCCTTGCGGCAGGCGGCGACCTCCTCGCGCAGGAGCGCGGTGATGGCCAGCGAGGCCGTCGAGGCCGGGCGGTCGATCGGAGAAGCGAAAATGAGCTCGCGCGTCATCGGCCTGGACACGACAGCGGTTTCCAGCCGCCCGTCCGCGACCTCGCCGTGGACCGACGAGGGCGGCAGCAGCGCGAAACCGAGCCCCTCCTCCACGAGGCTCGTCAGCACGCGAAACGAATCCGCCTCGAGCTGGACGTTGAGCTTGATCTTGCGCTGGGCGGCGGCGTGCTCGATCAACGCACGGAGGCCGTGGGAATGACTGGGCAGCACCAGCCGCTGCCGGAGCAGCCAGCCGATCTCGACGCTCTTCTTGCGCGCGAGGCCGCAGCCGCGCGGGCCGACCGCGACGATGTTGTCGCGGCCGAGGCTCTGCACGTTGAGATGCAGATCGGCCGAGCGGCCATAGAGGATGGCGAGATCCATCTCGCCGCGGTGCAGCCATTCGACCAGGTGGCCGCTGTAGCTCTCGACAATGCGCAGCGAAATGCCGGGAAATGTCTCGACGCAGCGCCGCGCGAAGCGCGCCGACAGCACGCAGCTCACGGTCGGAACCAGGCCAAGCACGACCTGGCCGGACGGCGGCCCCTTGGCCGACTGGATGTCGTCGCGGATCTGGTCGATCTGCCGCACGATGCCGGAGGTGCGTGCGAGCAGAAGCCGCCCGGCCTCGGTCAGCACCATGCCGCGGCCGTTGCGCGTGAACAGCTCGACGCGCAGCTCGTGTTCCAGAAGCTTGATCTGGCGGCTGAGCGCCGGCTGCGCCACGCGCAGCGTGTCGGACGCCTTGGAGAGGCTGCCGAGCTCCGCCACGCAACTGAAGGTCCTGAGCTGCCGGAAATCCATGCTTGCCAATCCTCGAAGGCTACTCCATACGCTATAGCAAATGAGCATAGGGGGCGGGCGTTGTTTTCACAACGCCAGAGGATCGGCCGGCGTTATCTTAACTGCCGCTACAATTGGGAAACGCCATGAGTGAAGAACACCACAGCGAAGATCACGCCGACATCCGCGATGCCGTCGCAAAGCTCTGCGCGCAGTTTCCCGGCGAATACTGGCGCAAGCTCGATCGCGAGATGGCCTATCCTAAGGCCTTCGTCGACGCGCTGACCGAGGCCGGGTATCTCTCGGTGCTGATCCCCGAGGAATATGGCGGCGCGGGCCTGAAGCTGTCCGCGGCGGCCGCAATCCTCGAGGAGATCCAGCGCGCAGGCTGCAATGGCGGCGGCTGCCATGCCCAGATGTACACGATGGGCACGGTGCTGCGGCACGGCAATGCCGAGCAGAAGGCAAAATATCTGCCGAAGATCGCGAGCGGCGAATTGCGCCTGCAGGCCTTCGGCGTCACCGAGCCGACCAGCGGCACCGACACCTCCTCGCTGAAGACCTTTGCGCGCAAGGAAGGCAACGACAGCTACATCGTCAACGGCCAGAAGATCTGGACCAGCCGCGCCGAGCATTCCGACCTGATGGTGCTGCTGGCGCGCACCACGCCGAAGGAGCAGGTCAAGAAGCGCACCGACGGCCTTTCCGTGTTCATCGTCGACATGCGCGAGGCCAAGAACAACGGCCTCGAGATCCGCCCGATCCGCACCATGATGAACCACGCCACCACCGAAGTGTTCTTTACCGACATGAAGGTGCCGGCGGAGAATCTGATCGGCGATGAAGGCAAGGGCTTTCGCTACATCCTCTCCGGCATGAATGCCGAGCGCATCCTGATCGCGGCCGAATGCGTCGGCGACGCCAAATGGTTCATCGCCAAGGCCACGAACTATGCCAAGGAGCGCAGCGTTTTCGGCCGGCCGATCGGCCAGAACCAGGGCATCCAGTTTCCGATCGCGAAAGCCTACGCCTCGATGCGCGCGGCCGAGCTGATGGTGAGGGAAGCCACCCGCAAATACGAGGCCGGGCTCGACTGCGGCGCGGAAGCCAACATGGCGAAGATGCTGGCGGCGGATGCGTCCTGGGAAGCGGCCAATGCCTGCATCCAGACCCATGGCGGCTTCGGCTTTGCCGAGGAATACGACGTCGAGCGCAAATTCCGCGAGACACGGCTCTACCAGGTGGCGCCGATCTCGACCAATCTGGTGCTGTCCTTTGTCGCCGAGCATGTGCTCGGCATGCCCCGCTCGTACTGAGGCAGCAATCATGGGAGCACTTGACGGGATCAGGGTGATTGCGGTCGAGCAGGCGGTGGCGGCGCCGTTCTGCTCCTCGCGCCTGGCGGATGCCGGCGCGGAGGTGATCAAGATCGAGCGGCCGGAGGGCGACTTCGCCCGCGGCTATGACGCGGCAGCCAAGGGCCAGAGCAGCTATTTCGTCTGGCTCAACCGCGGCAAGCAGTCGGCGGTGGTCGATCTCGCCACCAAGGAAGGCTGCGCCGAACTGGAGAAGCTGATCGCGAGCGCCGACGTGCTGATCCAGAACCTCAAGCCTGGCTCGATGGACAAGCTCGGCTTCTCGCGCGAGCGGCTCTTGAAGGACTATCCGAAGCTGATCTCGTGCACGATCACCGGCTATGGCGACGAGGGTCCCTACGCGCACCGCAAGGCCTATGACCTCCTGATCCAGGCCGAGAGCGGGCTTGCCTCGATCACCGGCAACCCTGATGGCGCCTCGCGCGTCGGCATGTCCATTGTCGACGTCGCGACCGGCGCCACCGCGCATGCGGCGATCCTGGAGGCGCTGATCGCGCGCGGGCGCACCGGCAAGGGCGCAGACATTCGCATCTCCATGTTCGACGTCATGGCCGACTGGTGCACCGTGCCGCTGCTCAACTCGGAGGCCGGCAATCCGCCGAAGCGCATGGGGCTGCGTCATCCCTCGATCGCACCCTATGGCGTGTTCACCTCGAAGGACGGCAAGGACATCCTGATCTCGATCCAGAGCGAGCGCGAGTGGAAGACGCTCTGCGTGAAGGTGCTTGACCAGCCCGACCTGCCGGCCGATCCGCGCGTCGCCAACATGGTGGAGCGCGTGCGCAACCGCGATTTCACCGACAAGACGGTGGCCGATGCCTTCGGCAAGATGACGCGCGACGAACTGCTGAAGCGGCTGTCGGATGCCGACATCGCCTTTGCCGAGGTCAACACCATGGCCGACCTCACCAACCACCCGCATCTGCGCCGCATCGAGGTGGACACGCCGAACGGCCGCGTCAGCTATCCCGCACCGGCGCCGATCATCGTCGGCGAAACGCGCAGCTATGGTGCCGTGCCTGGCATCGGCGAACGTCCATCCAAGAAATAACAAGAGCGAGGCATCATGACCGGGAAGCTCGACATCGATCACTTGCGGCAATGGATCGGCCGCAGCACGGAGGCCACCGACATCGTTACCGCGCAGCTCGTCATGGGCCTGCGCGCGACGCTGTTACAGGAGGTCGGCGAGCCCAAAAAGGGCGATGCCGCACCGTTCACGGTGCACTGGTGCCTGGCGCAGCCGGTGTTTCCGATGTCGATGCTCGGCCCCGACGGCCACCCGACCCGCGGCGGCTTCCTGCCGCCGGTGCCGCTGCCGCGCCGGATGTGGGCCGGCGGCGAGATCGAATTTTTGCAGCCGCTCTGCGTCGGCGATGAATCGACGCGGACCTCGCGCATTGCCGACGTCACGGTGAAGACCGGCTCGACCGGCACGCTGTGCTTCGTCGCGGTCGAGCACACCGTGACCTCGCCGCGCGGCGTTGCCATCCGCGAGCGGCAGGACATCGTCTATCGCGAGATGACGAGCGGCGCGCCCGCTGGCGCCAAGGCCCCGCCTCCGCCGCCGAAGGCGCAGCATCGCGAGACCCACGTCTCCGATCCCGTGCTGCTGTTCCGCTATTCCGCGCTGACCTTCAACGGCCACCGCATCCATTACGACCGCGACTACGTCACCAAGGTCGAAGGCTATCCGGGCCTGATCTTCCACGGCCCGCTGCAGGCGGCGCTCATCATCGAGCTGGCGGCGAAATTGCGGGGCGGCAAGGCGCCGAAGAAGTTTACCTATCGCGGGCTTCAGCCGCTGTTCGAGGGCACCGAGTTCTCCATCAACGCCAATGACGGCGGCGAGAGCATGGAGCTGTGGACCGCGAACGCGGAGGGGCAGCCGACGATGAAGGGCACGGCGGTGTGGTGATAGATACACCGTCATTCCGGGGCGGTCCGCAGGACCGAACTATGGTGCGCAATTACGCACCTGAGAATCTCGTCATTCCGGGTTCGCTTCGCGCCCCGGAATGACGAGCCAAACAATAAGCATTCAGGGACGGAAACCATGGCAAAGAACGGCAAGGCCGGCAGCAAGGCCGTCACCGTCAAGCAGGCCACGATCGACCTGCTGCGCTCCTTCGGCATCGACAGGGTGTTCGGCAATCCCGGCTCGACCGAACTGCCGTTCCTCAGTGACTGGCCCGACGACATCGACTACGTGCTGGCGCTCCAGGAAGCCTCCGCGGTCGGCATGGCCGACGGCTACGCGCAGGCGACGCGCAATGCCGGCTTCGTCAATCTGCATTCGGCGGCTGGCGTCGGCAACGCGCTCGGCAACATCTATACCGCGCATCGCAACCAGACGCCGCTCGTGATCACCGCGGGCCAGCAGGCGCGCTCGATCCTGCCGCTGCAGGCGTTCCTCTATGCCGAGCGCGCGTCGGAGTTTCCGCGGCCCTACGTCAAGTACAGCGTCGAGCCGGCGCGGCCCGAGGACGTGCCGGCCGCAATCGCGCGCGCCTATTACACCGCGATGCAGCCGCCCTGCGGGCCGACCTTCGTCTCGATCCCGATCGACGACTGGACGCATGCCACGGCGCAGATCGAGGCGCGCAAGGTCAGCCGCGAGATCGGACCCGAGCCGGAAGCAATGAAAGCGCTGGTCGCCGCGCTCGGCTCAGCCAAGCACCCTGCCCTCGTCGTCGGCCCCGGCGTCGACCGCGCCGGCGCGGTCGATCTGATGGTGCGCGTCGCCGAGAAGGCCAAGGCCAGCGTCTGGGTCAGCCCGTTCTCGGCGCGATGCTCGTTCCCCGAGCGTCATCCGCAGTTCGCGGGCTTCCTCCATGCCTCGCCGGCGCAACTCTCCGACGCGCTGCGCGAGCACGATCTCGTCGTCGTGGTCGGCGCACCCGTGTTCACCTTCCATGTCGAAGGGCATGCCGCAATCTTCGACGGCGGCGCGACGA
This sequence comes from Bradyrhizobium sp. USDA 3311, assembly GCF_054062495.1. Classification (NCBI taxonomy): domain Bacteria; kingdom Pseudomonadati; phylum Pseudomonadota; class Alphaproteobacteria; order Hyphomicrobiales; family Nitrobacteraceae; genus Bradyrhizobium; species Bradyrhizobium sp. USDA 3311. The sequence continues at coordinate 8,754,382 of NZ_JBSSFI010000001.1, forward strand.
TCTTCCAGATCACGGATGATCCGGACGCCGCAGCCGTGACGCCGGTCGGCACCAGCATCGTCGCCACGATGAAGCCGGCGCTGAGCCTGCTGCTCGACCTGCTGCCGGAGAGCAAACGGGCGACGCCCAAAGGCCGCACGCTGCCGCCGGCGCCGCAGGCCGCCGATCCCCTGCCGGTCGAATTCCTGCTGCATTCGCTGTCGCAGGCGATGCCCGACGGTGCATCGCTGGTCGAGGAAGTGCCCTCGCACCGGCCCGCGATGCAAAAATTCATGCCTATGCGCGGCCAGGATAGCTTTTACACCATGTCGAGCGGCGGCCTCGGCTACTCGCTGCCGGCCGCGGTCGGCATGGCGCTCGGCAAGCCGAAGAGCCGCACCGTGTGCCTGATCGGCGACGGCTCGGCGATGTATTCGATCCAGGCGCTGTGGACCGCCGCGCAGCGCAAGCTGCCGCTGACCGTCGTCGTCATCAACAATTCCGGCTACGGCGCGATGCGCTCGTTCAGCCAGGTGATGCAGGTGCGGAACGTGCCCGGGCTGGAGCTGCCGGGGATCGATTTCGTACGGCTTGCGGGGGGCATGGGCTGCCACGCGGTGCGGGTGAGCAAGGCCACCGAGCTCGGCGAGGCGCTGAAGCGCGGGATGGCGCACGAGGGCACATGCCTCGTCGAGGTCATCGTGGATTCGGCGGTGCCGGTGCTGTACGGGCAGAAGCACTAGGGACGCGCGCGATATCCACATCGTCGTCCCGGCGAAGGCCGGGACCCATACCCACAAGCAGGAGTTTGGCGAGGACTCGTAGTGGGAGTGTCGCACCATAACTCCTTCCTGGGGTTATGGGTCCCGGCCTTCGCCGGGACGACACTGAATTTGCCGCACCACCGCCCGAAACTACGACGCCAGAAATCCCCCGTCCGCGGCCAGCACGTGCCCGACCACGTAGGACGCGGCGTCGGACGATAGCCACACCACCGCTTCCGCCACCTCCTCCGGGCTCCCCATCCGCCGCAACGGCAGGCCTGCGGCTACCGTCGCGACGTCGCCGACGCCGGCACGCAGCATCATGTCGGTGACGACGCGGCCGGGGGCAATGGCGTTGATGCGGATGCCGCGCGGGGCGTTCTCCATGGCGGCTGAGCGCGTCAGCGAGATCGCCGCGGCTTTCGAGGCCGAATAGAGCGAGAAGCCGGGATTGGGATTGCGCACGCCGCTGACGGAGGCATTGACGACGATGCTGCCGCGGCCTTGCGCCAGCATCGCCGGCAATTGATGGCGCAGGCACAGGAACAGCGCGCGGACATTGGTGTCGAACACGCTGTCGTAGATCTCCGTGCCCTGCTCTTCCAGCGGCGCGCGGCGCTCCTGGAAGCCGGCATTGTTGAAGGCAACATCGAGCCGGCCGCAACGCTCGACGGCGGTTCCGACGAGGCGCGCGACGTCGTCCTCGCGCGTGATGTCGGTCTTGAGCGCGATCGCGGCCGCGCCGACCTCGCGGCACGCCGCGGCGGTCGCCTCGATCTCGGCTTCGCGCCGGCCCGCAATGATGAGCGCTTCCGCGCCTTCGGACGCCATCCGTAGCGCGGTGGCGCGGCCGATGCCGCTGCCGCCGCCCGTCACCAGACAGACCTTGCCCCTCATCCGCTGACCAGCCGGCAAAGTTCCGCTCATGGGCCACTCCAAAAGGCTTGCGGGCGCCGCTGCACGCATATAGTTGTATGATACAACTATATGCCGGGAGTCAAGATGGCCGGGCTTTCTCTGATCGACGACATCCGCGCCGCCTCGCGCCTGATGGTGCGCGAGCTCGGCTTCATGGATGCGACGGTGGCGGCGTCGGACTATCCGCCCTCAGCCGTGCATACCATTCTGGAGATCGGCATCCGCGGGCCGATGACCTCGGGCGAGCTCGGCGATTTCCTGCGGCTGGAAAAATCCAGCGTCAGCCGCCTGGTGCGCAAGCTGATCGATTGCGGGGAGCTGAAGGAGACGCCTGACGAGCTAGACGCACGCAGCAAGCTGCTGTCGCTGACGGCCAAGGGCCGGCGCACGCTGGAGGCGCTGCATGAATTCGGACGGCAGCAGGTGCGCGGCGCACTGGCGGCATTGACGGAGGCCGAGCAGCGCACGGTGCGCGAGGGCATGATGCTCTATGCCCGGGCGTTGCGGCAGAGCCGGGTGGAGGACGAGGCGGAGACGGCAGCGTAGCCCGAGCCTCGCCATCGTCGTCCTGGCGAAAGCCAGGACCCATTACCCCAGGGGGTAGTTTGGCGAAGGCTCGTCGTTCGGTACGACGACCTCCCACAATAGATAGATCACGCGGTATGGGTCCTGGCTTTCGCCAGGACGACACCGAGATGGCGGCACCAGCCTTCCCTATTTCCCGAACTCTTCCCGCATCTTCGCCTGGATCTTCGCCATGCCGCCGATCCAGCGGTCGTAGTTCTCGGTCTTCTTGCGCATGTAGCCGAGCACCTGGGGGTGCGGCAGGATCAGGAAGGTCTCCTGCGCCAGGCCCGCGAGCACGTCACTTGCGACCTGCTCCGGCGTGAGATCGCCGTCGCCGGATTGCGGGCCCTTCGGGATCGAGCGCAGCATGTTGGTGTCGACGCCCTGCGGGCAGAGGATCGAGACCTTGATGTTGTCGGCCTTGTGCGAGATCGCGAGGTTCTCGGCAAAGCCGACCGCGGCGTGCTTGGTGGTGGAATAGGCGGGGCTGCCGACCTGCGACAGCAGGCCCGCGGCCGAGATGGTGTTGAGGAAATAGCCGCCGCCCCGCGCCTTCATCCGCGGGACCAGATGCCGGGCCGCGTAGACATGCGCCATGACGTGGATCGCCCAGCTCCGCTGCCAAGGCTCGTCGGAGGCGCCGCCGGCATTGACCGACATCGGATCGAAGCCGCCGCCGATGCCGGCATTGGAGCAGAACAATTCGATCGGTCCGAACTGCCGCTCGGTCTCCTCGATGACGTGGGCGATCTCTTTTTCCTGCGCGACGTCGCATCTGAAGGCTGCGCCATCGACCATGGCAGCGACGGCCCTGGCGTTGGCGGCGTCCATGTCCGCGACGACGACCTTGGCTGCGCCCGCCTTGTGAAACGCCTCGCACAGCGCCTTGCCGATGCCATTTGCGCCGCCCGTGACGACCACGACCTTGCCGGTCACCTGCATGCGACGTCTCCTCTTTTCTTATAGCGCTTCGCTTGTCTTATACCGCTCTTATACCGCTTGGCTTATTCCGCGTCGCGGGTCCTGCTCAGCTCAACACGAGGTCGAGCACCGCGGTATAATGGCACGCCGCACCGGCCAAGACAAAGCCGTGCCAGATCGCATTCTGGAAGCGCAGCCGCCGCCAGGCATGGAAGATCACGCCGAAGCTGTAGAGCAGCCCGCCCGCAAGGATGAAGCCGAGCACCAGCGCGGGCAGCGCCTTGACCACCGCGTCGTAGAGCATCACGCCGCTCCAGCCCATCGCGAGGTAGATGCCGACCGCGACGCGGTCGAACCGGCCGGGATAGCGCAGCTTCAGCACGATACCGACGATCGCCACGCACCAGACGCAGACGAGCAGCGCCAGCGCGAAGACGCTGGCTTTCAGCTCCAGGATGAACGGCGTGTAGGTCGCGGCGATCAGGAGATAGATCGCCGAATGGTCGAAGCGCCGCAGCAGCCATTTGACCGGCGAGACCGGCCAGAGATTATAGGTCGCCGACAGCACCAGCATCGAGAGCAGGCCGGCGACATAGATCGAGACCCCGACGATGTCGGTGGCGTCGGCATAAAGCACCGCAAGCACCACCAGAACGGTCGCGGCGACGGTACCGGAGAACACACCAACCGCATGGATGATCCCGTCGGCGATCAGCTCGGCCCGGTCGTAGTTCCAGCCGATCGCGTCGGCTGCAGCATGGACGGAGGTGGATGCAAACTGTTTCAATTGGAAGACGGTCATGGCAATCCGCAAGGCAAGACAATGCCCTTGTTGTATGGGTCTTTCGGGATCGGCGCGTCGTTCAAACGGCTGATTTACCGACAAAGGCGGTGGAAGTATGAAGCTTGATTTTCCTCATGCAATTGCCACCTTTGTGAACAGCTTCACTTTTCCGCCCGCCGAGATCCCCTAACGTTCACATGGCATTCAGTTTCCAGGATATGGTCGAAGAGGCGCGCCTGTCGGCCCGGGCGCTGATCGACTATGGCGAGCACTTCTTCAATCCGACGGTGCGGCTCGGGGTCACCGGCCTGTCGCGGGCCGGCAAGACGGTGTTCATCACCGCGCTGATCCATGGGCTGACGCGCGGCGGCCGGTTTCCGGTATTCGAAGCCTATGCCTCGGGCCGGATCGCGCGGGCGCATCTCGCGCCGCAGCCGGACGATGCCGTGCCGCGCTTTGCCTATGAGACCCATCTGCGCGCGCTGGTCGAGGAACGGCACTGGCCGAATTCGACCGTCGACATCAGCGAGCTTCGCCTCGTCGTCGACTACCAGCGCCACAACGGCGCCGATCGCACCCTGACACTCGATATCGTCGACTATCCCGGCGAGTGGCTGCTCGACCTGCCGCTGCTGCAAAAGAGCTACGAGCAATGGTCGGCGGAGAGTCTTGCGCTCTCGCGCGAGGCGCCACGCGCTCATCTTGCCGCCGGCTGGCACGCGCATCTTGCCACGCTCAAGCCTGACGCGCGCGAGGACGAGCAGGCGACACTGACAGCCGCAAAGCTCTTCACCGATTATTTGCGCGCGTGCCGCGAAGAACGCTTTGCCATGAGCCTGCTGCCGCCCGGCCGCTTCCTGATGCCCGGCAATCTCGCAGGCTCCCCGGCGCTGACCTTCGCGCCGCTCGACGTGCCCGTCGGCGGCCAGGCGCCGGACGGCTCGCTGTGGGCGATGATGGTGCGCCGCTTCGAAGCCTACAAGGACGTCGTGGTGCGTCCTTTCTTCCGCGATCACTTTGCGCGCCTCGATCGCCAGATCGTGCTGGCCGATGCGCTCGCCGCGTTCAACTCCGGACCCGAGGCGCTGCACGATCTCGAAGCCGCGCTCGCCGGCATTCTCGACTGCTTCAACATCGGCCGCAGCACCTTCCTCACCAGCCTGTTTCGGCCGCGCATCGACCGCATCCTGTTCGCGGCGACCAAGGCGGACCACCTGCATCATTCCAGCCACGACCGTCTCGAGGCCGTGCTCCGCCGCGCCGTGACGCAGGCGGTGGCGCGCGCGGAAAATACCGGCGCGCAGATCGACGTGGTGGCGCTCGCCGCGGTGCGCGCCACGCGCGAGGCGCAGGTCGCCCACGGCCGCGACAAATTGCCGTCGATCCTGGGAACACCGGCGGCGGGCGAAAGCGCCGGCGGCGAGTTCTTCGACGGCAACACGGAGGTTGCGACCTTTCCCGGCGACCTGCCCCTGGATCCCGAGCCGCTGTTCAACGGCACGGATGCCTTCCGCGGCCTCTCGACCGAGGCCGCCGAGAAGAGCGACTTCCGCTTTCTGCGCTTCCGCCCGCCAAAGCTCGCGCGAGAGAGTGACGGCGAGCCGGCGCTGCCACACATCCGCCTCGACCGTGCCTTGCAGTTCCTGATCGGAGACAAGCTCTCATGAACGAGCGATCCCCGCCGCGGCGGCCGGCGACGTTCCGGCTCGACGATCCCGGCGTCGTCGTCACCGAAGCCGACGAGACGGCGCGGCTCGGCCGCGGCACCATCCAGATCACGCCGGAGCACGATCCGGCGACATTGCCGGTGCCGATTGAAGCCGTGCTGCCCGCACGACGCGGCCTCCCCTGGGGCGCGCTGTTCTGGTCCGGCCTTGCCGGGCTGACGCTGCTCGGCGTCGGGCTCGGCGTGGTTCATCTGATCGAGGATTTGTTTGCGCGCAGCGAAAGCCTCGGCTTCGTCGGGCTCGCCTTCGCATTCGTCACCGCGCTTGCGCTCGCGGTGGTGATCGGGCGCGAGGCGTATGGACTGGCGCGCCTCGCGACGATCGAGAAACTGCATCAGCGCGCGGCCGCCGTCCTTGCCAGCGACGACCGCAAGGAGAGCCGCGTCATCGTGCAGGACCTCCTGAAGATCGCGCACCAGAATCCGCAGCTCGCACGCGCCCGCGCCACGCTGGAGAGCCACACCGGCGAGATCATCGACGGCGCCGACATGATCCGCCTCGCCGAGCGTGAATTGATGTCGCCGCTCGATGCGGAGGCGCGACGGCTGGTGTCGTCAGCGGCGCAAAAGGTCTCGATCGTCACGGCCGTTTCGCCCCGCGCGGCGATCGACGTGATGTTCGTGTTCGTCGCCGCGCTGCGTCTGATCCGCCAGCTTGCGTACCTGTATGGCGGACGGCCCGGCGCGCTCGGCATGATCCGCCTGCTCCGCCACGTCATCGCCCATCTCGCCATCACCGGCGGCATGGCCGCGAGCGACAGCCTGGTGCAGCAGATGCTGGGCCACGGGATTGCAGCGAAGCTGTCGCAACGGCTGGGCGAAGGCGTGCTCAACGGATTGCTGACGGCGCGGCTCGGATTGGCCGCGATCGAGGTGACACGCCCGCTGCCCTTCGCGGCGCTGCCGCCGCCGAAGCTGTCGGATCTCGCGACGGATCTGCTGCGGAAGAAGGAGGGCGAGGAGGAGTAGCTTCTTCGCCTCTCCCCGCTTGCGGGGAGAGGCCGGAGCGCATCGCCAGATGCGATCCGGGGGAGGGGGACTCTCCGCGAGTCCAACTGTCACCTCCCCCGCGGAGACTCCCCCTCACCCCAACCCTCTCAGCGCGAGCGAAGCTCGTCGCGCATCGGCCTTCGCCAAGGCTTCGGCGGACAAGAGCGGGGAGAGGGAGAGGAAAGCCAGCACGCGCCACTGGAACAGCGGCGAATCCTTCGGCGGGGACAGCTCCGGGGTCCAGCCGGTGAGCTTTTCAAGCACGTAGGTATCGGTCAGAACACCGCGCCAGCGGCGTTCGACCCGACCGAGCTGCTCGCGCTTCGCGGGAATGTCCTCCCACAGCGATAAACGATTGTCGGGCTCGCGCCCGACATAGATGCCGGCGCGGCCCTTGATCCGATCGATGCCGGGATCGCGGAAATCCTGGAAGCGGCCGCGCTCGTTGATCTCGATGACAGGCACGCGGCCCCTGAACAGCCAGCGCATCATGGCATAGGTGCGGTAGTCCGTGGTCGCGATCCAGGTCGCGCCGGTCTCGTCCAGCGCAGCCTGCGCGCGCGCTGCAACCTGCTCGTAGCCGGCTTCGGCGCCGATCGGATCGATCTTGCCGAGGAAATTCCAGGGCGCGGCGACGTAGTAGAGGAACACGATGACGACGAAGGCGATGCCCGAGACGATCGCCGTATTCGCCCAGAACAGGCTCGACCGGATCATCCGCGCCGACCATTTTTCACGCGGCAGCATGACGAGGTTCACCGCGGCCGCGGCGAAGCCGACCGGCCACATGAACATCGGCCAGGTGTCGCCGACCCGGAGCGTCAGCGATTTCGCGAGGAAATAGAGGAACGGCACCAGCACCGCGGTGGACAGCAGGATCGCGACCGGCTCGCGCGAGCGATAGCCGCGCCATGCCGTGATCACGAGGCCCGACAGTACCACCGGGAACATGACGAAGCCGACGAGACCGAATTGCAGGCCGATGTAGTCACCGACGGTGCGGAGCGAGATGCCGTAATTGGCGGTGGCGCGCACGCCCTGGAACCGGAACGAGGCCCAGTCGTGCTGCGCATTCCAGATCAGCACCGGCGAGAACACGGCGATCGCAACCAGCACGGCCAGATAAGGGTAGGGACTGCGCAGCCAGCGCCAGCGCCAATCCGGCACGAGAAGAAAAGCGGCCACCGCCGGCGCGAACATGATCACGGTGAATTTCGACAGCATCGCCAGCCCGGCGAACAGCCCCGCTGCCAGCCACCAGCATCCGTCATCGCTCTGCGCCAGCCGCACCAGCGACCAGATCATCGCGACCGCGAACGGGATCATGGCAACGTCAGGCGCGACCTTGGCCATCAAGAGGCCGTAGTAGAGCGCAGCCTCCGGCATCAGCACCGCCAACACGACCGCACGCGCATCATGGGTGAGGCGGCGGACGATGTCGGCGAGCAGGAGTTGCGTCACCAACATCGCGACGATGCCGCCGAAACGAACGCCGAGCGCAGTGTCACCGAAGATCGCGGTGCCGAAACGGATGAGCCAGGCGATGCCCGGGGGATGATCGAGGAAGCTGAGCGCCGCCTCCTTCGACCAGGTCCAGTAGTAGGCCTCGTCGGTGCGCAGCTCGATCGCGGAGGCGTAGACGATGCGCAGCAGCGTCATCGCGGCGATGACGAGCACGGCAGCAAGGATGAGACGGCGTTCGGCGCCGTCTGGCTTCGCGGAGATGTCGGGAGCGATCGTCACGGCCGCGCTTTTCCCCGACTTGGGAGGGGGAGTCAATGTGGGGGATATTGCCGCCATCTGCTGTCGTCCCGGACCAACGAGCGAAGCGAGTGCAGATCCGGGACCCATACCCACAGGGAGGGGTTTGGCGAAGACTCGGAGTTACCAGCCTGCCCGCAACTACTCCCTGTGGTATCGCGACGAGCGCAAGCGCTCGCGCGGGGGTCCCGGATCGGCGCGCGCCTGTGGGCGCGCTTGTCCGGGACGACAGCGGAGGCTGACCGCGGCAGCGCGCCTTTGCCCACCCTACGGTTTCGTAACCTTGCCGCGCATGTGATCCCGAAAACTGTCCACCGCTGGAATTAAACGCTAGGCTGGCTGTTCTCCTTCATGAACTGATACAACCGAATCATGGCCACCGCTCCTGTCCACATGCCCGAACTCGTCCGCGCGACCAGCGTGCGGCAGGTGCGGCTTGTCTGCGGCGTCATCCTGTTCTCCTATGTGATCAGCCATTTCCTCAACCATGCGCTCGGCAACGTCTCGGTCGATGCCATGGAGGTCGGGGTCTACTACCACACCGCATTCTGGCAGTTCCTGCCGGTCGCGATCGTGTTCTACGCCGCCGCGCTCACCCATATGGGGCTCGGCATCTATGCGCTGTATCAGCGGCGGCAGTTCCGCTGGCGAACGATCGAGCCGCTCCAGCTCGTGCTGGGCTTGAGCATCCCCGCCCTGGTCATGGCGCACGTGATCGGTGTGCGGCTCGGCCAGACGCTGTACGGACACCAAAAACTCTATCCGCAGGAACTCTACCTGTTCTTCGTCGCGTCGAACCGCATCTGGACCATGACGATCCTGCTGATCATCGCCTGGATCCACGGCTGCATCGGCATTTATTTCTGGCTCCGCCTCAAGCCATTCTTCACGCGCGCCGCGCCCTATCTGCTCGCGGCCGCAGTGCTGATCCCGACGCTGGCGCTGCTCGGCGTCTATCAGGGCGGCCGCAGCGTCGCGATCGAAGCCGACGACGGGGAATGGCGCACGCACAACCTCACCCGCCGCCAGGTCGGCACGGTCGCGGAAGCCGACACGCTCGACCGCATCACCGGCGGCCTCACCATCGGCTATGTCGGCCTGCTCGGACTGGCGCTGGCCGCGCGCGGCGTGCGCGCCTTGCGCGAGCGGCGCGGCGGCATGATCGCGCTGTCCTACGGCAACGGCAAGACCGTGCGGGTCCCCAAGGGCCTCTCCGTGCTGGAAGCGAGCCTGCGCCACAATGTGCCGCATGCCAGCGTCTGCGGCGGCCGCGCCCGCTGCTCGACCTGCCGCATCCGCATCATCGGCGATCATGGCGCCCTGCCCGAGCCGTCACAGCGCGAGGCCTTCGTGCTCACCCGTGTCGGTGCCACCGACCCTTCGATCCGCCTCGCCTGCCAGTTGCGGCCGACGTCGGATCTCTCCTTCTTCCAGCTCTTCACGGCCCATACGCTCTCGGCGAGCGGGCAGGCCTCGACGCCCGCCAGGATCGGCCAGGAGCGCTATCTCGTCAGCCTGTTCGTGGACATGCGCGGCTCGACGCAGCTGGCCGAAAAGCGGCTGCCGTTCGACACCGTCTTCATCGTCAACCGCTTCCTCGGCGCGGTCTCGCAGGCCGTGGTCGAGAGCGGCGGCCAGCCGAACCAGTTCGTCGGCGACGGCATGCTGGCGCTGTTCGGGCTGTCGGCCGATCCGCAACAAGCCTGCCGGCAGGCGCTGAAGGCCGCCGCTAGCATCGCCACGCATATCGACGAGCTCAACGAGCTCCTGAGCCACGATCTGCGCCAGCCGATCCGCTTCGGCATCGGTATTCACGGCGGCGAGGTCATCATCGGCGACATCGGCTATCGCGATCACATCGTGTTCACGGCGCTGGGCGATGCCGTCAACGTCGCCGCCCGCCTCCAGGACATGACCAAGACGCTGGCCTGCGAGGCCATCGTCTCGGAGGAGGTCCGCCGCACCGCGGGCCTCGCCGACGACGCGCTGCCGCAGCAGGAGGTCGCGATCCGCGGCCGCGACGAGCCGATGGCCGTGCGCGTGGTTGCGGACGCCAGGGAGCTGTCGATGCTGGTCGATCGCGGCGCGCGGGTGGCGGCGTAAGACAACAACGAGCGCGGTGCGCTCCCTCTCCCGCTTGCGGGAGAGGGTTGGGGAGAGGGTGTCTCCGCAACGGGACAGTCCCCTAGAGGAAAGAGCCCTCACCCGCGCCTTCGGCGCGACCTCTCCCGCAAGCGGGAGAGGTGGAGCGCACCACCGTCGCGGCGACAGCTCGACTCTCATTACGAACGCAACACCGGCTTGCTGCAACGCAGCGGCATGGGCCTGCTGCGAAAGCACGAATTGACTTCATCGGCATCGTTGCGACAGATGAATGCAGGATCGCGGTGATGACCGCGAGCCAACGAAAAGCTCCGGGAGGGGACCAGATGTTCGATCGACGCGACCTGCTCAAGGGAGCGGGGCTTGCCGCCATGGCGGCCACACTGAATTCAACCAAAGCGCTGTCGCTGGACACCGTCACCCTGCCCTTCGCCAACGGCGAACGGCCGCTGGTGAAATATCCGCAGAAGCGGCCGATGATCGGCCTGACCAGCCGGCCGCCGCAACTCGAGACCCCGTTCGCGGTGTTCAACGACGGCCCGATCACGCCGAACAACGCATTCTTCGTGCGCTATCATCTCTCGGACCTGCCCTACAATCTCGACCCCGACAAGTTCACGCTCGAGATCAAGGGCAAGGTCGACAAGCCGCTCAAGCTGTCGCTCAAGGACATCCGCAAAATGAAGGCGACCGAGATCGTCGCCGTCAACCAGTGCTCCGGCAACAGCCGCGGCTTCTTCGAGCCGCGTGTCGCCGGCGGCCAGCTCGCCAACGGCGCGATGGGGAATGCACGCTGGCGCGGCGTGCCGCTGAAGACCGTGCTCGATATGGCCGGCGTGCAGGCCGGCGCCAAGCAGGTCACGTTCAACGGCATGGACGGCCCGGCCAGCGACAAGACGCCTGACTTCGTCAAGGCGCTCGACATCGATCACGCCAGCGACGGCGAGGTGATGCTGGCCTACGGCATGAACGGCGAGGACCTGCCGTTCCTCAACGGCTTCCCGCTGCGCCTGATCGTGCCCGGCTATTACGGCACCTACTGGGTCAAGCACCTCAACGAGATCACCGTCATCGACAATGTCTATGACGGCTTCTGGATGAAGTCGGCCTATCGCATTCCTGATACCCCGAATAATGCAATCGAGCCCGGCACCACGCCGAAGGCGACGATCCCGATCAACCGCTTCACCATCCGCTCCTTCATCACCAGCGTGCCTGACGGCGCCAAGCTGAAGGCGGGAGCTACGACACTGCGCGGCATCGCCTTCGACGGCGGCAAGGGCATCAAGGACGTCGCGGTCTCCACCGACGGCGGCAAGACCTGGACGAGCGTGAAGCTCGGCAAGGATCTCGGCAAATACTCGTTCCGCGAATGGAAGCTGCCGGTGAAGCTCGCGGCAGGCTCCTACGAGCTCAAGGTTCGCGCCACCGGCAATGGCGGCGAGACCCAGCCGGACACGCCGCGCTGGAACCCGGCGGGTTATTTGCGCAACGTCGTCGAAACCGTCCGCGTCAGCGTGGCCTGAGGGAGCATGATCATGCAGCGCACCGTTCTCCTCGCCATCTCGCTCGCTCTCGCCGCCGGCATCACTGCCGCGACTGCGGCGCCCGTCAATTACCAGCTGCTGGACGAGGTCGCCGCCTTCAAGCCCGGCCCCAATCTCGAGGTCGTGCAAGGCAATTGCAGCGCCTGCCACTCGGCCGACTACATCAACACGCAGCCGCCAATGAAGGACAAGAAGGGCTTCTGGCAGGCCGAGGTGACCAAGATGATCAAGGTCTATGGCGCGCCGATCGACGATGCGGATGTCGGCAAGATCGTCGATTACCTAGCCGCGACGTATTGACGGAGTGCGGGCCAATTGACCGCGAAACGGGCAAAACCGGCAAAAACGCCGCGAAGTTGAGCGGAATTCGGCAAAAGGCTGATGTGGTTTGAGCTACCAAGCCTGCCACAATCCGCGTATCCTGTTAAGACCGAACCGGCCGGTTGGCGGGGACTGGCGGTTCGAGATCTCGGAGGAAGACCCGCGGAGAAGTCGTGATGGCTAAAGGTACGGTCAAGTGGTTCAACCCGACGAAGGGTTATGGATTTATCCAGCCTGCGTCGGGTGGCAAGGATGTGTTCGTGCATATCTCGGCAGTGCAGAAAGCCGGTCTGTCGACCCTCAACGAGGGACAGACGGTTGAATACGAAGAGATCGCAAACCGGGGCAAGACCTCCGCAGAAAACCTCAAAGTATAAGCCCGCCAGCGTTTAGCTGCCTCCCGGATCAAATCCGGGAGCGAGGCCAAGAAAATTTCAGAAGACGGCCAGTGCATTCGACGACGGGCGTTGCGACTGCACAGGGATAGCTATTTTTCCCGCGAAGACCGCTCATTCAACGCCACGGCAATGACAATCGCGACGGCACTTCCCTAGCCCACCGGCAACGGTGCGTCGCGCTTGATCTCCTCCATCACCGCGTAGGTCCGCGTCTCGCGCACGCCCGGCATCGACAGCAGGGTCTCGCCGAGGAAACGCCGATACGCCGTCATGTCCGCAAGCCTCGCCTTCACAAGATAGTCGAAGCCGCCGGCAACCATGTGACACTCCAGGACTTCAGGCGCGAGTTTCACCGCGCGCGCAAAGCGCTCGAAATTGTCCGGCGTGGTCTTGTCGAGCAGCACCTCGACGAACACCAGAAGCCCGAGGCCGAGCCGGTGCGGATTGAGTCGCGCGCCGTAGCCTTCGACAAAACCCTCGCGCTGCAAGCGCTTCAACCGCTCGCCGATCGATGTCGGCGACAAGCCGATGCGTTCGGCGAGCTCGACATTGGCGATTCGCCCATCCTCCTGCAAAATCGAGAGGATTCTCCGGTCTAATCGATCAAGTTCCATATTTTATCTGGCTATAGTGGCATCTATCTTCATTTTCTAAGGCAAATCGGCTAACTTGTCTATCGAACTCCGGTAACGCGGGCCTTATCCTGGATTTGAGCCACAGGACACGCCATGCCGAACATCCCGCCCCCCTTCACCGCCCCCTACGCGCCCGATGATGCCGAGATCGCCGCGCGCCTGTTGCCGGCGTCGCATCTCAGCCCGCCGCAGGAGGCGCGGATCGACCGCACCGCGACACGGCTGATCGAGGCGATCCGCAAGCGCGACGACCGGCTCGGCGGGGTCGAGGACATGCTGCGGGAGTTCGCGCTCTCGACCAAGGAAGGCCTCGCACTGATGGTGCTGGCGGAGGCGCTGTTGCGCGTGCCGGACGCGCGCACCGCCGACCAGTTCATCGAGGACAAGCTCGGCGAGGGCGACTTCATCCATCACGAGACCAAGTCCACCGCCTTCCTGGTCAACGCCTCGGCCTGGGCGCTCGGCCTGTCGGCGCGTGTGATCCAGCCTGGCGAGACGCCCGACGGCACCATCGGCCGGCTGGTGAAGCGGCTCGGCGCGCCGGCGGTGCGCACCGCCACGCGCCAGGCGATGCGGCTGATGGGCAATCATTTCGTGCTGGGTGAGACCATCGAGCAGGCGCTGGAGCGGGGTAAGCCGCGCTCTGGCCAGAAGACGCGCTACTCCTTCGACATGCTCGGCGAAGGCGCGCGCACCGCGGCGGACGCCAGGCGTTATTTCGACGCCTATGCCAGCGCGATCGAGACGATCGGCAAGGCGGCCGGCAACCATGCCCTGCCCGACCGGCCCGGCATCTCCGTCAAGCTCTCGGCGCTGCATCCGCGCTTCGAGGCGATCAGCCGCGCGCGCGTGATGGTCGAGCTGGTGCCGCAGCTGCTCGATCTGGCGCAGCGCGCCAAGGCGCATGATCTCAACTTCACCGTCGATGCCGAAGAAGCGGACCGGCTGGAATTGTCGCTCGACGTGATCGCGGCAACGCTGGCCAATCCCTCGCTCAAGGGCTGGGACGGTTTTGGGCTCGCGATCCAGGCCTATCAGAAGCGCGCCAGCGCGGTGATCGACTATGTCGACGCGCTCGCCCGCGCGCATGACCGCAAGCTGATGGTGCGGCTGGTCAAGGGCGCCTATTGGGACACCGAGATCAAGCGCGCGCAGGAGCGCGGGCTCGACGGCTATCCCGTGTTCACGCGCAAGGCGATGACGGATCTGAACTACGTCGCCTGCGCCTCGAAGCTGCTGGCCCTGCGGCCACGCATCTTCCCGCAATTCGCCACCCACAACGCGCTGACGGTCGCGACCGTGCTGGAGATGGCCGAGGGCAGCAGCGGCTTCGAATTCCAGCGCCTGCACGGCATGGGCGAGGCGCTCTACGAGCAGCTCGCCAAGGATCACGCAGACATCGCCTACCGCACCTACGCCCCGGTCGGCAGCCATCGCGACCTGCTCGCCTATCTGGTGCGGCGACTGCTGGAGAACGGTGCCAACTCCTCCTTCGTGGCGCAGGCGGCCGATTACCGCGTCCCGGTCCCGGCGCTGTTGCAGCGTCCGGCGGATGCGATCGTCCGGCCGCAGGCGGCGGCCCATCCCAGGATTCCGCTCCCCTGCGATCTGTTCGCGCCGGAACGGCGCAATTCGCGCGGCGTCGAATTCGGCGCGCGCACCGCGCTCGACCAATTGCTGGCCGACGTCAAGGCCGAAACAGCCGACCTCAAGCCGATCGCCGATGCAACGCCGGACCAGGCCAATGCAGCGGTGGCCGCAGCGCGCGCGGGTTTCGCCGGCTGGAGCCGGACGCCCGCGGGCACACGCGCGGCGGCGCTGGAGCAGGCCGCGCACCTGTTGGAGAGCCGTAGCGCCCATTTCATCGCGCTATTGCAGCGCGAGGGCGGCAAGACGCTCGACGATGCGCTCTCGGAGCTGCGCGAGGCCGCCGACTTCTGCCGCTACTATGCCGCGCAGGGCCGCAAGCTGTTCGGCAGCGAGACGGCGATGCCAGGCCCGACCGGCGAGAGCAATGCGCTCGCCATGCGTAGCCGCGGCGTCTTCGTGGCGATCTCGCCGTGGAATTTCCCGCTGGCGATCTTCCTCGGCCAAGTCACGGCGGCGCTGATGGCCGGCAACAGCGTTGTCGCAAAACCCGCCGAGCAGACGCCGCGCATCGCGCGCGAGGCCGTAGCCCTGCTGCACGAGGCCGGCATCCCCGAGAGCGCGCTGCATCTCGTCACCGGCGACGGCCGCATCGGCGCCGCGCTGACCGCGCATCCCGATATCGCCGGCGTCGTCTTCACCGGCTCGACCGAGGTCGCCCGCAGCATCAACCGGACGCTCGCGGCCAAGGACGGACCAATCGTGCCGCTGATCGCGGAGACCGGCGGCATCAACGCCATGATCGCAGATGCCACCGCGCTGCCGGAGCAGGTCGCCGACGACGTCGTGACTTCGGCGTTTCGTTCCGCCGGCCAGCGCTGCTCGGCGCTGCGGCTGCTGTTCGTGCAGGAGGACGTCGCCGACCGCATGATCGAGATGATCGCGGGCGCGGCACGCGAACTGAAGATCGGCGACCCCAGCGACGTCGCAACCCATGTCGGGCCGGTGATCGACGTCGAGGCCAAGCAGCGCCTCGATGCGCATATCGCGCGGATGAAGACGGAGGCGCAGCTGCACTTTGCCGGTCCCGCGCCGGAGGGCTGCTTCGTCGCGCCGCACATCTTCGAGCTCACGGAGGCCGGCCAGCTCACCGAGGAAGTGTTCGGCCCGATCCTGCATGTCGTGCGCTATCGGCCCGAGAACCTCGAACGCGTGTTGCAGGCGATCGAGCGCACCGGCTACGGGCTCACGCTCGGCGTCCACTCCCGCATCGACGACAGCATCGAGGCGATCATCGACCGCGTCCAGGTCGGCAACATCTACGTCAACCGCAACATGATCGGCGCCGTGGTCGGCGTGCAGCCGTTCGGCGGCAACGGCCTGTCCGGAACCGGCCCGAAGGCCGGCGGCCCGCACTACCTCGCGCGCTTTGCCACCGAGCAGACCGTGACGATCAACACGGCTGCGGCCGGCGGCAATGCTGCCCTGCTGGCTGGGGAGGAGTGAGTCCCGGAAGGAGCGTTGCATCCCGCCGAAACATCGGTCTAATGCAGCCTTGATCCGGCCCGCGCCAATTCCAGCGCGCGGGAAACAACAAGAGCGAGGGAGCAACGCCGCGATGGACAAGGGCATTTTTGCGGGGCTGAAGGTTCTGGACTGCGCGAGCTTCATCGCAGCGCCCGCGGCCGCGACCGTGCTGTCGGATTTCGGTGCCGACGTCATCAAGATCGAGCCGCCCGGCGCCGGCGACCCCTACCGCAACCTGCCCAACCTGCCGGGCTACCCGACCGGCGAGCACAATTTCGCCTGGCTGCTGGAGGCCCGCAACAAGAAGAGCCTCGCGCTCGATCTCTCCAAGCCGGAGGCGCAGGCGGTGCTCTACAAGCTGGTCGAAGAGACCGACGTCTTCATCACCAACATGCCGCCGCCGGTGCGCACCAAGCTCGGCATCACCTATGACCACCTCGCCCATCTCAACGACCGGCTGATCTACGCCTCGTTCACCGGCTATGGCGAGAAGGGCGAGGAAGCCAACAAGCCCGGCTTCGACAGCAACGCCTATTGGGCGCGCTCCGGCCTGATGGACCTCGTCCGCGCCGATACCGATACGACGCCGGCCCGCTCCGTCGCCGGCATGGGCGACCACCCCTGCGCCATGGCGTTGTACGGCGCGATCGTCACCGCGCTCTATCAGCGCGAGAAGACCGGCAAGGGCTCGCATGTCGCTTCCAACCTGATGGCGAACGGGGTGTGGGCGGCGAGCGTGCTGGCGCAGGCAAAACTCTGCGGCGCCAAGTTCGGCGAGCGGCGCCCGCGCGAGCGCGCGCTGAATGCGGTCGCCAACCACTACCAATGCAAGGACGGCCGCTGGCTGATCCTGTCGCTGCTGAGCGAGGAGAAGCAGTTTCCGACGCTGGCCAAGTGCCTTGGCCGCGAAGACCTGATCACCGATCCACGTTTTGCCACCAAACCCGACCGCCACGCCCGCTCGGTCGAGCTGATCAAGATTTTCGACGAGACTTTCGCCACCAAGGACCTTGCCGAATGGCGCAAGATCCTCGACGGAAACGGCCTCGTGTTCGGCATCGTCGGCATTCTCGACGACATCCCGAACGACAAGCAGATGCTCGACAACGAGGTGCTGGTGCCGTTCGAGAACGACACCATGCTTACGATCTCCAGCCCGATCTGGGTCGACGGCGCCAAGAAGGTGCAGCCGCGCAAGCCGCCCGGCGTCGGCGAGCACAGTGACGAGATCTTGCGCGGAGCGGGATACGACGAGGCAGCGATCAAGCAGCTGCGGTCAAACGGGGCGGTGGGCTAGGACGCGCTAGCGCGTCTTGATGAAGCACATGCCGATGCGGCGCGAGGCCGCGGCGGCCTGACAGGTCAGACCTTTGGCACAGCTCCATGACGTAAAACTCTTGTCAAGCGTTCCCGATCCCGCATCTTGCAAGGAACAATGCGCTCCCCAGCCGTCCTGATATTCGGTGCCGGCCAGTTCCAGGCTGCCGCGGGTCTGCGGCCGGCTGGCGAATCCGCGTGAGAAATCAGGCCGCTGTCCGGCCGCGAAGGCGGTCAGGATGTCGCGGCGGCGAAGCTGGTCGCCAAGGAAATGCGGCGAGGCCGGCACGATGGTGGCATTGGACGGCTTGTCCGCCAGCCAATCCACGCCCGGAAAATGGAAGCCGCCGATGCCGCGGGTCTGGTGACAGCCGGCGCAAGTGACGTCGTTGAGACGGCGCTGGAAGCCCGCGACCGAGCGGATGTTCTGCATGTCAGCGCGCGCGGTCGCCTGCTTCAACGCGCTAACCACATCGCTGTCCGTGAAGACGGGATTGTCCTTGCCCTCGCCTTGCATCATGCCGAACTCCGGCTGCAACGCGGAGGCATCGAGGCCGGCCGGTGTCGGCACCACCGCGGCCTTGGCCAAAAACTTCTCGGGGATCAGCACCGTGCCGCGATCGAACTCGCGCAGATGGTCGGGCGCGAGCAGCCACTCCTTGAAGTCGCGCCGGAGATCATTGTCCGCAAAGATCCGGTCGCGATCGATCTGGTTCTCCAGCGTCGATTCCTCGAACATCTTCGTCGCGGCGTCGTACTTGAACACCTTGAGCAAATAGTCCGAGCGGAAGTCGTGCAGCGCCGATTTCGGCGCGATCGAAACCTGGATGTTGGTCTCGATGCGATCGAGCATGGCATCGTAAGGATAGAAGCCGCCGCCGATCAGCCCCTGCCAGTCGCCATTGTCGAGCCAGCGCCGCGCGACCTCGGCGCAGGTGACCGGCTTGCCGTCCGAGGCGATCTGGCGGGCATCGCGCGCCTTCAGCACCAGGTTGAACGTCATCGGCAGGCGCGTCGCCGTCTTGCTCCCGTCCGGTCCGGCGTCGAAACGGGTGAGCCGATAGATCAGGCGGATCTCGCCGCAGGAATCCTCCGCCACATAGGCGCGGTCCATGCGGTTGACGATGCCGGCCAGCACGAAACGCGTGTTGGGGGATTTCAGCGCGGCCCGATCGAACAGCTGCACGTCAAAGCCTTCGCCGACGCCGATGGTCTCGCTCGGCCATGCCGCCTTGTGTCCCGCGATGTAGCGATCGAACTCCGCGTCGATTGCCGGCGGAATTGGCGCAAGCTGCGGCAGCAACGAGAACAGCAAATCGTTCGTGAGCGGAAAGTTCGCGTTGCGCTCCGGCCATAGCAGGCGCGAGATCGTGAGCGCATCGTTCTGGTCGAGCCTGCGCAGGACATCGGGATCGGTGATCGCCGTGCCGCGCGCCAGCTGTGCATTCTCCGCTGCCGATAGCGACATGGCGCCTCCAAGAAGCACGACGACAGCAAGGAGAATTCGCAACACGCGGCTCATGCCTTCAGTAACACCGCGCAAGGACCCCTATTCAAGCAAAAAGGCGCTTCACATGGTGGTGAAGCGCCTCTTCGAAAGTCGAATTCCGACAGCTTAGCGCGCGACGATCAGGCCCTTGCTGGTGACAACCACCCAGCGGCCGTCCTGGCGGCGGATCGCATCGACGCGGCCAACGCCGGGAATGGGATCGCCGGCATAAACCTCGTAAAGGCCGCCCCTGCCCTCGATCAGCGCGCCGCCATTGGCGACGTCGCGCAGGACCCAGCCCTCGATCGTCGGGAGCCGGCCGACCTCGGTCTTGGGCGCGGCGGGCACCGGAGCCGGTGCGGCGGCAGCGGTCGCAACCTGGGTCGGCGCGATCGAGCCGGTGGTCTCCCTGGCGGGTGTGGCGGCAGCCTGCGCGGGGGCTGCGGGCGGCGTGGCACGGAGCTTGTCCACGGTCTCGGACAGTTTTGCGATCCTGGCCATCGGCTCGGCCTGCGCCTTCTCGAGCTTGTCGAGACGGTCGTTGGCCCGGTTGAACTGGTTGAGACCGGTCTTGGAGGTGTGCTCGACATTCGCCTTGAGCGCGACGAGGTCGGCATCGATCCGCGCGACGGAGGCATCGAGCGCGCTGGTGTCGGCGACCTGCGCCGGCGCCGGAACCGGAGCTGCAAAGTGCATCATGCCGGCGGTCGCGAGCGCGCCGCTGATCGCGCCGACGCTGGCGGCAATCGCCACCACCGCGGCCATCGCCGACAGGCGGCGCTTGCCGCCGGCCTCGCGCGGCTCGTCCGCCTTCACATGCGGGGCGAAATC
The DNA here is from genome assembly GCF_054062495.1 of Bradyrhizobium sp. USDA 3311. Classification (NCBI taxonomy): domain Bacteria; kingdom Pseudomonadati; phylum Pseudomonadota; class Alphaproteobacteria; order Hyphomicrobiales; family Nitrobacteraceae; genus Bradyrhizobium; species Bradyrhizobium sp. USDA 3311. Next base: position 8,774,547 of record NZ_JBSSFI010000001.1, read on the forward strand.
CTCGCGGTCCCAGGCGCGGTCCGAGGGGGGCATGACGATGAGCTTGCCGGGCTTCGGCTCGGGCCTGGATTCAGCCTGCGGCGTGGCGCTGAACTTCGGCACCTCGATCCTCGAGGCTTCGATCCTGGGCGGCTCGACCTTGACTGGATCGGCTTTGGGCGGCGTCTCATGGTCGGGGGCAATCGAAGGGGCCTCGATCCCGGCAGCCTCGACGGCCTGCGGCGCGGTCGCGGCGGCTTCGACGCTCGTCTGTTCGCCGGTCTCTTGGGCAGCCTGATCAGCCATTGGTTCGCTCACGGCTCAAATACTCCACGCTGGATTGACCTTTTGGTAACTTTCATTGCTTGCGAAATCCTTACCTTCGGACCCGCTTACCGAAATTTTAGGAAGTCATCAGGGGCCGAATTTGGCCGGGAAAGTGGAACCGGTGTGGCGGGCGTGAAACAATTTGTAACCGGGGGAAGATGAACGGCAGGGCAACGGTCGGGCCGCCGCCCTTCGAGGACAGCTGAAGAGGCGGCCGCCTCCAGCGGCAACCGCTTCGCGGTTGCGCGGGGGTGACGGTGAGAGAGTTGGGCGCGCAATCTCGACCTCGTCATTGCGAGCGTAGCGAAGCAATCCAGACTGCCACCGCGGAAAGACTCTGGATTGCTACGCTACGCTCGCAATGACGGCGTGCGGATTACTGACAGGCGCTCACATCGTCACAGGTGCATCCGGCAGCTCGTTGCGATGCGGGCCCTGCGGAGGAAAATGCTTTGCCAGCTCGCGCGACACGGCTGCGATGCCTTCGATCACGCCGTGCTCGAACTGGCCGGACCTGAACTCCGCCTCCATGGCGCGGCAGATGGTCTCCCAGCCCACCGCCCCCACCTTCGCGTCGATGCCGCGGTCGGCGATGATCTCGACGTCGCGATCGGCGAGCAGGAGATAGATGAGGACGCCGTTGTTGTGCGCGGTGTCCCAGATGCGCAAATGCGAGAACACGTCGAGCGCGCGCTCGCGCGCCGGCTGGTTGCGGAACAGGGGGCCGCCGTCGAGCGCGCCTTCGACGACGAAGCGGACCTGGCCGGAATGGGTGGTCTCACCCTGCTTGATCGCCTGCTCGATGCGGGTGAGCACCTTTGGCGGAAAAATCCGCTTTGCCCGCCAATGATGCTGCACCAGATGTCTGGCAATGCGCTTGATGCTCATGACCGCTACCAGCTCCCCGAGGCGCCGCCGCCGCCAAAACTGCCACCACCGCCGCTGAAGCTGCCGCTGTCGCTGGACGACGAGCCGCTGCTCCAGCCGCCTCCCGAGGATCCGCTCGACCACGAGCCCCGACGCGACGACCCCGTACTTGGTCCCATCGCGGAAACCACATCGGCGATGAATCCGATGATGAAGCCGGCGACGCCGAGCACCATGGCAAGCCCGAAAGAACCGAGAATGAGCCAGGTCAATGCTGCGATGATGCCCCCGGTCGCCAATGATCCGAGCAGCCGCCCCAGCATGGCCCGGAAGAACCCGCCGACCCCGATCGAGGCGAACACCGTCACGAAGAAGAGCGGCCCGATATCGTCCAGATTGCCGAAATTCACGCTGGGCGAGGGAACCGGCAGCGGCTCGCCGTCGATGACGCGGATCATGCGATCGACGCCATCCGAGATGCCGCCGCTGAAATCGCCCGTTCTGAATTTCGGTGTGATGATCTCGTCGATGATCCGCCGCGAGGTGACGTCGGTAAGCGCGCCTTCGAGGCCGTAACCGACCTCGATGCGCAAATGCCGGTCGTTCTTAGCAACGACGAGGATTGCGCCATCGTCGACCTTCTTGCGGCCGATCTTCCAGGCCTCCGCAACCCGGATCGAGAACTGCTCGATCGTTTCCGGCTGCGTGGACGGCACGATCAGGACGGCGACCTGGCTGCCTTTGCGCGTCTCGAAGTTGCGCAGTTTTTGCGTGAGCGCAGCAATGTCGCCGCTGGAGAGCGTGCCGGTCTGGTCGACCACGCGGCCGGTCAGCTGCGGCACCGCGACGTCGGCGAAGGCGGGAAACGCTGAGGTGAGGAGGAGTGCGAATACGAACCACACACTCAGTGTCATCGCCCGGCTTGACCGGGCGATCCAGTATTCCAGAGACGGCAGCGAGATACGGAAAGGCCGCGGCGTACTGGATTTCCCGCTTCCGCGGGGAATGACAGTGGTGGGCGTGGCGCGCATGAGAGGCGAACGCACTTACTTCGATGGCGCGGGCGCAGGATTGAAATCGACCTTCGGCGCGGTCGAGATCTCCTTCTCGTTCTCGACCGAGAAGTTCGGCTTCTCCTTGTAGCCGAACGTCATCGCGGTGAGGTTGGTCGGGAACGAGCGGATGGTGACGTTGTACTCCTGCACCGCCTTGATGTAGCGGTTGCGCGCCACCGTGATGCGGTTCTCGGTGCCCTCGAGCTGGGACATTAGGTCCTTGAACAGCGCATCCGACTTGAGCTGCGGGTAGTTCTCGGTGACGACCAGGAGGCGCGACAGCGCGCTGGAGAGTTCGCCCTGGGCGGCCTGGAACTTCTGGAAGGCCGCGGGGTCGTTCAGCACCTCCGGCGTTGCCTGGATGCTGCCGACCTTGGCGCGGGCATTGGTCACGCCGAGCAGCACGTCCTTCTCCTGCTGGGCAAAGCCCTTCACCGAGTTGACGAGGTTGGGCACGAGATCGGCGCGGCGCTGATACTGGTTCACGACCTCGGACCAGTTGGCCTTGATCTGCTCGTCCTCGCTCTGGATCGCGTTGTAGCCACAATTGGTGAGGCTGAGCGAGGCCAGCGCCGCCAGCACGGTCAGGATCTTGCGCATCAAAATTTCTCCCGGTGGAATCCGGCGCAAACTATCAGAAGGGCCCTGGCGAGTGTCGAGATTTCTTCTCGTCATTCCCGGGCGATGCGACGGGACCGCGCAAGCGCGGCCCGGAGCATCGAAGAATCTCGAGATTCCGGGTTCGCTTCGCGCCCCGGAATGACTGCAACAAGCATATGCGCGCCCCATCGTCAGCCGATTGACGCAAGCCCCTTGCCTATCACCGGCCAACATAGTCAACTCAACGAAACAATAAGACCAAACGGAAACGCCAGGGGGAACGCGATGTCCTCGTTCGAGACCATCCTCGTGGAGCGGCCGGAGCCGGCGATTGCCCGGGTCGTCATGAACCGGCCCGATGCGCGCAACGCGCAGAACCTGCAAATGACCTACGACCTCAACGCTGCCTTCGATGCCGCGGTGCAGGACGACGCGGTCAAGGTGATCATCCTTGCCGGCAACGGGCCGCATTTCTCCTCGGGCCATGATTTGCGCCCGGGCGGCAAGAATGAAGCGGGCGTCGATTTTCCGCCGATCGGAAATTGGGGCGGCTTCGCCGAAGCCAACGCGCACGGCCGCTTCGCGCGCGAGCAGGAAATATATCTCCAGATCACGCGCCGTTGGCGCAATCTGGCAAAGCCTGTTATCGCCGAGGTGCACGGCAAGTGCATCGCCGGCGGCTTGATGCTGGCCTGGGCCTGCGACCTCATCGTCGCCAGCGACGATGCGCAGTTCTGCGATCCCGTGGTCGCCATGGGCGTCTGCGGCGTCGAATGGTTCGTGCATCCTTGGGAGCTCGGGCCGCGCAAGGCCAAGGAATTCCTGTTCACGGCCGACAGCTGGAGCGCGCAGGAGGCGCATCAGCTCGGCATGGTCAATCAGGTCGTGCCACGCGCGGAGTTGTCATCGCGCGTGCTGGAGCTGGCGCGCCGGATCGCATCAAAGCCGTCCTTCGCGCTGAAGCTGACCAAGGAGGCGGTCAATCGTTCGGTCGATGTGATGGGCCAGCCGGCTGCAATCGACCAGGCCTTTGCCCTGCATCAGCTCTGTCACGCCCATAACCTTCAGGAGTTCGGCATGATCGTCGATCCATCGGGCCTGCATCCCTCCGTGCGCAAGCCGCCGGCGGCCGCGGAGTAGACGCGATGGACCTCAATCTGAGCGACGAGCAACGGCTGCTGCGCGAAAGCGCGGAACGCTTCGTGGCCGAGAGCTACGATGCCGATCATCGCCGCAAGATGGCGAACGATCCGCTCGGCTTCAGCCCGGCGGTATGGACGCAGTTTGCCGAGCTCGGCTGGTTGGCGTTGCCGATCCCGGAGCAGTTTGATGGGCTCGGCGGTGGTGCGGTCGACATCGGCATCTTGATGGAAGCCTTCGGCCGCGGGCTGGTGTCGGAGCCTTATGTCGCGACGGTCGTGCTCGGAGCCGCGCTGATCGACAGATGCGGCAGCACGGCGCAGAAGCAGGCGAGCCTGCCGAAGATCGCGGACGGGTCGTTCAAGCTGGCGCTTGCGCATTCCGAACGCGCAGCGCGGTTCGATCTCGCCAAAGTTGCGACCGCAGCCAACAAGACCGCGCAGGGCTGGCGTCTTGCCGGCAGCAAGATCGCCGTGCTCGACGGCCATGCCGCCGACGAGATCATCGTCTCCGCGCATATTCACGATCATCGGGGGCCATCGGGGCGGATCGGCCTGTTCCTGGTGCCGGCAACGGCGCCGGGCCTCTCGATCTCCGACTATCCGCGCCTCGGCGGCGGGCGCGCCTGCAATATCGAGCTGCCCGACGTGCATCTTCCGGAGGATGCCCTGCTCGGCGACGGCAAGGATGCGCTGCCCGCAATCGAATGGGCCGTCGACCGCGCCATGGCCGCGCTCGGCGCGGAAGCCGTCGGCATCATGCAGATGCTGCTGGAGACGACGCTGGAATACACCAAGATCCGGAAGCAGTTCGGCCGGCCGCTGTCCGCCAACCAGGTGATCCGCCACCGCCTCGCCGACATGGCGATGCAGGTGGACGAGGCGCGCTCGATGGCGCTGCGCGCCGCGCTGAAGGCAGAGAGCACGCCGATCGAGCGCGCGCGGGCCGCGTCGGGTGCAAAGGCGAAGATCGGCAAATGTGCGCGCTTCGTCGGCGAGCAATCGATCCAGCTTCACGGCGGCATGGGCGTCACCGAGGAGCTCGAAGTCGGCGCCTATTTCAAGCGGCTGGTCGCCTTCGACACGCTGTTCGGCGGCAGCGCGCACCACTATGCCCGCCACGCCCGGCTTGGCCGCACCGGCGTATCGGCCTGAACCGAAAGGAGCGCATCATGGACCTGTCGTTCAATGCCGAGGAGCGCGCCTTCCAGGACGAGGTGCGCGGCTTCATCGCCAAAAATCTCACCGAGGAGATGAAGCGCGCGACCGCGCTGACGCCCTCGGTATTCTCCGATCCTGATATCGGCATGGCCTGGCAGCGCGCGCTGCACAGGCAGGGCTGGGGCGCACCGGGCTGGCCGGTCGAATTTGGCGGGCCGGACTGGACGCCGGCGCAGCGCTGGATTTTCGAGACCGAATCCGCACGCGCCGGCGTGCCCAATGTGAATGTCATGGGCGTAAAGATGGTCGGGCCCGTCATCATCGGCTTCGGCAGCCCTGAGCAGAAGAACTTCTATTTGCCGCGAATTCTCTCCGGCGAGGATTATTGGTGCCAGGGCTACTCCGAGCCGGGCTCCGGCTCCGACCTGTCTTCGCTGAAGACGCGCGCGGTGCGCGACGGCGACCACTACATCATCAACGGCACCAAGATCTGGACCACGCATGCCCACCACGCCAACCGCATGTTCGCGCTGGTGCGCACCAGCGACGGGCCGCGGCAGCAGGACGGCATCAGCTTCATCCTGATCGACATGAAGACGCCGGGCATCACGACGCGCCCGATCCTCACCATCGGCGGCGACCACGAGGTCAACCAGGTGTTCTTTGACGACGTGCGCGTGCCCATGGCCAATCGGGTCGGCGAGGAAGGCAAGGGCTGGACCTACGGCAAGTACCTGCTCGAATTCGAGCGCGGCTCGGGCATCGCCTCCGCCAAGCTGCGCGAAGGGCTGAAGGCGATCGCGGACCTTGCCGAGTCGGACCTGACCGGCCGCGCGATCGACAGTCCTGACATCGCGACGCGCATTTCGGAGGTCGAGGTCGACATCGACGCGCTGGAGATGACCGAGCTGCGCGTGCTCTCGGCGCTCCAGACCGGACAGAATCCCGGCGCGGTGTCGTCGATCCTGAAGCTGCGCAACAGCGAGATCCGCCAGGCCGTGACACGGCTGGGCGCCGACGTGATCGGCCACGACGCCCTCGCCGTCGAGCCGATGCGCCCGCTCTACAAGCTCAACCACGAGCCGGCGATACCCGAGGACATGCTGACGGTGGTGCCGGAATATCTCAACGGCCGGGCCTACACGATCTTCGGCGGCACGTCCGAGATCCAGCGCGACATCATCGCGAAGATGATGCTGGGGATTTGAAGGCAAAGCTCGCGCAACGCATTCGGTGTCGTCCCGGCGAAGGCCGGGACCCATACGCCGTGACGAAGTTGGCGTGCGAAGCTGGTAACCACCGATCTTCGCCAAACCAGGCTCGGTGGTTATGGGTCCCGGCCTTCGCCGGGACGACAGCTAAGATTGCCGCAACAGCGCGGGCTATGCCCCCACCTTCGCATCCCTGATCGCCTGCCAGATCTTCTGCGGCGTCAGGGGCGTGTTGAGCTGGGTGATGCCGAGCTCGGCGAGCGCATCCATCACGCCGTTGGTGACGCAGGGCGGGCCGCCGATGGCGCCGGATTCGCCGCAGCCCTTGGCGCCGAGCGGGTTGGTGCGGCAGGGCGCGGAATCGTCCAGTGTCACCTCGATCGGCGGCACGTCGCCGGCGCGCGGGATGCAGTAGTCCTGATAGCTCGCGGTCAGGAGCTGGCCGTCGGCATCGTAGGAGACGCCCTCATAGAGCGCCTGGCCGATGCCTTGCGCGACGCCGCCATGGATCTGGCCGGTCACCAGCATAGGGTTCACGGCAACGCCGACGTCGTCAACGGTGGTGTAGCGCACGACGCGGGAGACGCCGGTTTCGGGGTCGATCTCGACCTCGCAGATATGCGTGCCGTTCGGCCAGCTCGGACCGTCAACCTCGCCTTCCGAATCGACGCTGAGTTTTGCGCCGCTCTCCTTCTCGGCAAGATCGAACAGGCTGATGCGGCGGTCGGTGCCGACCACGGTGAGCATGCCGCCCTGATATTCGATGTCCTCGACCGAGGTCTCCAGCACGTTCGCCGCCTTCTCGCGCGCCTTCTGGATCAGGTCATTCGACGAGACGGCCACGGCCGTTCCGCCGACGAACAGCGAGCGCGAGCCGACGCTGCCAAAGCCCATCGCCAGATCGGTGTCGCCCTGGACGACATCGATCTTGTCCATGGCAATGCCGAGCGTGTCGGCGATCATCTGGGTGTAGGTTGTCTGAAGCCCCTGCCCCATCGCCATGGTGCCGGAATGCAGGACGACGCGGCCCTGCGAGGTCGCGTGCAGGCTGACCTTCTCGGTATGGGCGCGGCCGCCGGTCCATTCGATGTACGACGTGAGCCCGCGGCCATAGAGCAGGCCCTTCTTCTTCGCCGCCTTCTTGCGCGCGGCAAAGCCGTCCCAGTCGGCGAGCTTCACGGCACGGTCGAGCATGTGGGCGAAGGCACCGGAATCGTAAACCTGGCCCGCAGCATTGGTGTAGGGCAGCTGCGCCGGCTTGATGTAGTTGGCCTTGCGGATCGCGCGCGGATCCATGCCGATTTTTCGCGCGGCGGCGTCGAACAGGCGCTCGACGATGAAGACGGCCTCGGGCCGGCCCGCACCGCGATAGGCACCGACCGGCGCGGTGTGGGTCATCACCGACTTCACCTCGAAATGCACCAGCGGCAGATCGTAGACGCCGGTCTGCACGAACGGCCCGAGCACCAGCGGAATGATGTTGGCGGCCCCCGAAGAATAGGCGCCGGTGCAGCCGATCGACTTGACCCGATAGGCCAACACCTTGCCCTTCTCGTCCAGCGCGAAGGACGCGGTCGAGGTGAGGTCGCGGCCGTGGGTGCCGCCGACGAACTCGTCGGTGCGGTCGCCGCGCCAGCGGATCTTCCTGTTCAGCTTGGTCGCGGCGTAGGCGACGATGCCGTCCTCGGGATAGAGGTTGGTCTTCTGGCCAAAGCCGCCCCCGATGTCGCCGACCAGCACGCGGACGCTGTCCTTGGGGCGCTTGAGCACGGCTTCCGCCAGCACGTCGCGGGTCGAGGCCGGCGTCTGCGATTGCACGTGCAGGAGGAGACGTCCGGTCTTCTTGTCGATCTCGGCGATGGTCGAGCGCGGCTCCATCGCGGAGGGCACGAGGCGCTGGCTGATGATGTCGAGTTCGACCGTATGCGCGGCCTTGGCGAAGGCCTCGTCCACCTTGGCGGCATCGCCGTAAGCCATCGCGCCGACGATGTTGTCGGGCGCCTCCGGCCACACCACAGGCGCGCCGGGCTTCACCGCCTCGACCGGGTCGACCACCGCGGGCTGCACGTCATATTCGACCACGATCGCTTCGGCTGCGCTTTGCGCCTCCGCGCGGGAGGCCGCCACCACCGCCGCCACAGCCTCGCCGGTGTAACGCACGACCTCATGGGCGAGCAGCCGGCGCGGCGGCACCGTCATCGGCTTGCCGTCGGGGCGCTTGAAGATGCTCAGCGTCGGGATGCTGCCGATATCGTCCTTGACGAGATCCGCACCGGTGTAGACCGCGGTGACGCCGGGCATCCCGGCCGCGGCGCTGGTGTCGATCGAGACGATCTTCGCGTGCGCATGCGGCGAGCGCAGCACGTGCAACCACAGCGCGCCGTCCTGCGGCTTGTCGTCGATGAATTGCCCCTTCCCGGTCAGCAGCCGCTGGTCTTCCAAACGCTTGACGGGCTGGCCCGCTCCGAAACGCAAATTGCCGGGAAGAATGTTCATTCCGTGGGGTCCTCGAGGTCTTTTCGAAACTGCGGGCAGCCTTTTAGCGGATCGACCGGGGGCATACCAGCCGCGGTTTTGGGCGGGATATCCACGATTTCGGCATGCGGTCCCGCAAATCTGCGATTCCGTAGGGTGGGCAAAGGCGCACTTGCGCCGTGCCCACGGTCGCTCAACGAACGCGATCAAGATGGTGGGCACGCTTCGCTTTGCCCACCCTACGCACTGCGCATCGCCCCGGAATGACGGCTACGCCAGCTCCCGGAGCGCTGTCTCCACCACCTTGCGCGCATCGGCCGTCAGCACGGCCTGCGGCGGGATGGGATCGCCGACGTCGTAGCCCTGGATCGAAAGGCCGGCCTTGATGCAGGCGGCGAGGTTGAAGCGGGCGAAGGCTTCGTTGATCCGCCACAGCCTGCGCTGGAGCGCCATGGCCTCGTCCCAGCGGCCCGCCCGGCAGAGGTCGTAGAGCGCGACGCTCTGGCGCGGGATGATGCAGGCAGGTCCCGCCATCCAGCCGAGCCCGCCGATCAGCATCACCGCGGCCGGAATGTGGGCGGAGGCCGAGAACACGCGCAGGCGATCGCCGCAGCGGTTCATGATCGAGAGCAGCCGGCCGGTGTTGGTCGAGGCGTCCTTGATGTAGCCAATGCGCGGATGCTCGGCGAGGCGCGCGATGATTTCGAGGGTGAGGTCGGAGCGCTGGAATTGCGGATTGGTGTAGATGACGACGGGAATGTCCACGGCGTCCGCGATGGCGCGGAAATAGGATTCGACCTGGGTATCGGCGAGCGGGAAATACGCCTCCAGGATCGCCAAAATGCCGTCGGCGCCAAGCTTCTGATACGTCCGTGCCTGCGTCACCGCATCCGCGGTCGAGGTGGAGGCGACGCCGGCCACCACGGGCACGCGGCCCTTCGCGGCTTCGATCGTGGTCTGCACGACCGCCGTGCGCTGGGCGGCATTGAGATAGGCGAACTCGCCGGTCGAGCCGAGCGGCGTCAGACCATGCACGCCGGCACCGATCAGGTCGTCGCAGAGCTTTGCGAGCACGCTCGTCCGCACCGTGCCGTCGGCATCGACGGGGGAGACGAGGTAGGGGAAGACGCCGTGGAATTCGGACATGTCGGGGGCTCCGGAAGCTGGCACCCGACGGGTATTACCAATGCCCGCCCCGGCGATCAAACCTTGAGCAAGCGCACCCGCGTGCCCCAGGGATCGACCGCCTCCAAACCGTCGGCAAGCGCCGTGACCTTCACACCGCTCTTGCGCAGGCGCTCTTCCTGAGCGGCGAGCAGCTCCTGCTTCGCCATCACCAGCGAAAACCAGGCGAGACCGGTCGTGGAATCGTCGCGCAGGCCCGCGCCCTGGCTCTGCCAGACGTTCATGCCGAGGTGATGGTGATAGCGGCCCGACGACAGGAACGCCGCGCCGTTGCGCTTGCGGGTCGGGTCGAGGCCGACGGTGCCGTGGTAGAAGTTCTCGGCCTGCGCGAGATCGCCGACGCGCAGATGCATGTGGCCGACGCGCATTCCGTCCGGCGCCTTGGCATAGTCGGGAACGCGCGTATTGGTCAGCGACAGCAGGTCGGGGATGTTGAGCTCGTCGGTCGCCATCTTCACGCTGCCCTCGCTCCACTGCCATTGCGAGGGCTCACGGTCGGCATAGACCTCGATGCCGTTACCTTCGGGGTCGTCGAGATAGACGGATTCGCTGACGAGATGGTCGGCAAAGCCCGACAGCGGCACGCGATGCGAGGCGGCGTGCACCAGCCAGCGCGCGAGATCCTTGCGGGTCGGCATCAGGAAGGCGGTGTGGTAGAGGCCTGCGGCATTGCGCGGCTCGATCGCCGCATCGGGACGCGCCTCGAGCACGAGCAGCGTGATGCCGGCCGTACCGAGCTTCGCAGCGCTGGCGGAGCGCTCCATGACGGTCAGCCCGATCACGTCGCGGTAGTAGTCGGCAACCGTGTCGAGATTCTTGACCCGGAGCGTCACCATGCCGACCCGTATCGGCGTGCGGCTGGCATAGGTCGGCCCGCCGCCTTGCGCAGTCCCCTCGGCGCGTGCGGCAGCCGCGGCCGCCATCGCGAGCGAGGTGGCGCCGGCAAGTTGGAGCAGGGTGCGGCGGGTGAGATCAATGGTCATCGGTCGGGGCTCGCTGGAAACGTCTAAGGCCGTACGGCGCAATGTCGATCGATTGCTACACGTTCCCGTGAACGGCTCCCAATCACATGTTCGTCGGCCGGCGCCGCCACTGTCCTGGCCACCCGGCCAGTTTCGCTACCGCGCGCGACATCCCAGATTGGGGACAACTTACAGGAGACCGCCATGACCGCCCCAACTCCTCTGTCCTCACTGTCGTCCGCGCTCGCGGATGTCGTGGCGCGCACCGCGCCCTCCGTAGTCTCCGTGCACTCGCATCGCTCCCGCGCAACCGGCTTCGTCTGGAAGCCCGGCCTGATCGTCACCGCCGACGAGGCGTTGGCCGAGGAGGGCGAGGTCGAGATCGGCCTCCCCGACGGCAGCCGGGTGGCCGCCACGATCGCCGGCCGCGACCACACCACCGACATCGCGCTGCTGCGCACTAAGGCCGGCGTCGCGCCGGTCAAGCTCGCCGCGACGGTCCCGCCCCTCGGCGCGTTGTCGGTTGTCGTGGCCACCAACCGTGATACGCCGAGCGCCGCGCTCGGGATGGTATCGGCGTCCGGCAAGAGCTGGCGCTCCCTGCGCGGGGGCGACATCGATGCACGGATCGAGCTCGACGTTCGCCTGCGTCCCGGCCAGGAAGGCGGCCTTGCGCTTGATGCGACCGGTGAAGCCTTTGGGATGGCCGTGCTCGGACCAAGGCGCGTGCTGGTGATCCCGACGGCGACGATCGAGCGCATCGCGCCGCAACTCGAGGCGCGCGGCCGCATCGCGCGCGGATATCTCGGGCTCGGACTCCAGCCGGTGCGGCTCGAGGACGGCATCGGCGCCATGGTGATGAATGTCGACAAGGCCGGACCTTCGGCGGCGGCCGGCATCCGCCAGGGCGATGTGATCGTGGCGGTCAACGACCAGAAGCTCTCCGGCGTGCGCGCGCTGTCGCGAACGCTGGGACCTGCGAGCGTCGGCGCTGTGGTCGATGTCGCGGTGCGCCGCGGCGGCGAGCCGATCAGCTTCAAGGTCACGGTCGGCGAGAGGCCGGAGGCGTGAGCGAGGAGAAGCTGCCGGAGATCGTGCTGTCCCTGGAGATCGACGATCCCGCCCTCGCCGATCGCCTGGCGGCGCTGCTCGGCAATGTCGCCGGGCTGCGCCTTGCCTCGCCCGGCGAGCAGGCCGCCGCGACGATCGTCGCCCGCGATCCGCGCAGCATGCCCGAGGACATCGCACTGACGCAGCGCGAGCTCGACGTGCTGGCGCTGATGGCCGAGGGCGCCTCCAACAAGATGATCGCGCGTCAGCTCGGCATCTCCGTGCACACCGTGAAATTCCATGTCGGCTCGCTGCTCGACAAGCTGGATGCCACCGGCCGCACCGATGCGGTGGCGCATGCCGCGCGCCGCGGCGTGATCGAGCTCTGAGCGGCGCGGTTCAATCGCCGATCGCGGTCTGCGCCAGCTCGCGCATGCGGTCGGTATCGACGACGCGGCCATGGCTGATCACGATGCTGGGCGGGCTGTGGAAGCGCAGCGCCTCGGTGACGTCGGCCTGTTCGAGCACGACCAGATTGGCTGCGCAGCCGAGCCCGAGGCCATAGCGCTCGAGGTTGATCGCCGTCGCCGCGCGCGTGGTGATCATGTCGTAGAGCGTCTCGAACTCGCTTTTCTTCGTCATCCACAACAGATGCGAGGCGAGGAACGCCACCTCCAGCATGTTGTTGCGCCCGAGCGGATAATAGGCGTCCGAAATGTCGTCCTGGCCGAGGCAGACATTGATGCCGGCACCGAGCAATTCCTTCACCCGCGCGTGCAGCGGGCCGTTGTGCGGATTGCTGACGACGCTGACACGGGCCTTTCCGAGCAGCACCTTCAGCTCGCGGAGATAGTTCTCGGGATAGAGCGCCATCGCCCGGCAATGATGGGCGAGCGCCCGGCCCTCGACGCCGCGCGCGATCACCGCGCGCGCCATCATGTCGAGCGTGCGCATGTTGGCGTCGCCGACGTCGTCCAGCAGCATCGAGGTTTCGGCGCCGTGCTCGGCCGCGAGGTCGAAGCAGAACGCGACATGGCGGCGCATGTCCTCTTCGTCGGCTTCGATCCAGGGAATCCCGCCGACGACGTCGGCCCCGAGCACCATCGCCTTGCGCATCAGGCCCTCTGCGCCGGGCTCGCGAAACAGGCCGTCCTGCGGGAATGCCACGACCTGGATATCCACGATGCCGCGAAACTCCTCGCGGATCGCGAGCAGCGCCTTGACGCCCTCCAGCCGGGCCTTGGTGTCGACGTCGGCGAAGGCGCGGATGTGGAGGTTGCCGTGGAGCGCGGCGAGCGCCACCGCGCGCCGTGCGTTCGGGACGATCCAGGACGCGTCGTAGTTGCTCTTCACCGCTGCGGCGAGATCGACCGCCTTCGCCGCCTCGCTCATGCCGCCTCCCTGATAGGCCTCGAGCGCCGCCTCCGACATCATCGGCAGGGTCCAGACCTTGCAGAGGTGCAGGTGCGGATTGACAAAGGCCGGCGTCACCAGGCCGCCCTTGGCATCGACAAAGGCCTGTGCACCGGGATCGACCCGGTTGCCGATCGCGGTGATCACGCCATCGGTGATCGCAATGTCGACGATCTCGCGGCCGCGCGTGCGGGCATTGGTGATGACGAGGTCTGGCAGGCGGGACATTGCAGGACTTCCACTCGGTACGCGTGCAATCATGCAAGTTGGGTGCCGGGCTGCGCAGGCAGCGGAAACCGGAGCTGGACCGTCAGGCCCGGCGCATTGTCATGCAGCGCAATCTCGGCACCATGAAGGCGCGCAACCGCGGCGACGAGGCTGAGGCCGAGGCCGTTGCCCGGCGTGTAGCGGCTCTGTTCGAGCCGGTAGAACCGCTTGAAGACGTGATCGCGCGCCTCAGCGGGAATGCCCGGACCGTCGTCGGCGATCGTAATCATGGCGCCGCCATCGGCGCTGCGGCAGGTCACCGTCACCTGCCCGCCTTTGCGGCCGTGCTTGATCGCGTTGTCGACGAGATTGGCGACGGCGTCGAACAGCAGGTCGCGGTCGCCCGTGATCGCGACCTCGCGGTCGCCGCCGAGGCTGAGACGCGTCGCAACCTGCTCGGCGGCGGCGTCGTAGAGCTCGACGACCTCGCCGGCGATCTCGGCGAGATCAAGCGCGCGAAAGGCGCTCCTGCGGGCGCGGGTCTCGATCTCCGAGATCCGGGTGATGGAGGCGAACATGCCGAGCACGGCATCGAGATCGGCGATGGTGTCGCCGATCAGCGCCGCATCCGCCTCGCTGTTGCGCGGGGTGTGATAGGCCTTCTCGAGCCGGCCGCGCATGCGCGTCAGCGGCGTGCGCAGGTCGTGGGCGACGTTGTCGCTGACCTGCTTGACCTCGCCCATCAACGTCTCGATGCGGTCGAGCATCTGGTTGAGGTTTTCGGCGACGCGGTCCCACTCGTCGTGGCTGCCGCGCAGGGGAATGCGGCGGTCGAGACCGGACAGCATGATGGCACGGCTGGTGGCGTTGATCTCCTCGATCCGTCCCACCGTGCGCCGGGTGACCAGCACGGCTGCGAGCCCGGCGAGCACCAGGAGCAGCACCGCGACCGCGACCATGGCGAGTTCGATCGTGCCGGTGAAGCCGTCGTGATCGCCGGCGGAGCCGAGCCGGCTCTCCACATAGGCGAGCGTACCGAAATAGACGTAGGCCATGATCGCCGCGACGATCAGCCCGAATGCCGCGATCGCGATCAACGCCAGACGGAAGGTCGAGGAGCGGAGCGTCTTAGCCAGGAGCACGGAGACAATATCCGATGCCGCGGATGGTGTGGATCAGCGGATAGGCCTGGGCATCGTCGACCTTGCGGCGGACGCGCCCGACATAGACGTCGATGATGTTGGTCGAGGGATCGAAATGCAGGTCCCAGACATGCTGGAGCAGCATCGCACGCGAGACGACGCGGCCCTCGTTGCGGACGAGATATTCGAGCAGTTGAAACTCGCGCGGCAGCAGCGGAATCTTGCGGCCGCGGCGGCTGGCGTTGCGCGCGATCAGGTCGATGGCGAGGTCGCCGACGCGCAGCAGCGTCTCCTTGGCGATGGTCTCGCTGCGTCGGCCGAGGGCCTCGAGCCGCGCAAGCAGCTCGACGAAGGAGAACGGCTTGACGAGATAGTCGTCCCCGCCGGCGCGCAGGCCGCGCACGCGGTCGTCGACCTCGCCGAGCGCGGAGATGATCAGGAAGGGCGCCGCGATCCCGTCGTCGCGCAATTGGCGCATCACGGTGATGCCGTCGATGTCGGGCAGCATGCGGTCGATGGTGATCACGGCATAGTCGCGGGCGGCGCCGTGGCTCAGGGCTTCGCGCCCCGTGGCGGCGAGATCGACCTCATAGCCAGAGGTCGTCAACTCTTCGACGAGCTGGCCTGCGGTTTCCGGATCGTCCTCGACGACCAGGATGCGGCGGTGACCTCCGGTCATGCAAAACTCCGCGCGACGATCGCCACCAGACTATCCCGTTCCGGGGCTGAGCGGAACCGCCCGATGGCGATCGCGACAATGGTGCGGTACGGCGATGCGACTACCAATAGTCTCCGCACACATTGACCCATTGCCACCCATAGGGCGTCCAGCTCCTGCGCCAGCAACCGTCGTCGTAGTAATTGGCGTAGTAGAAGGGCGCGCCAACGAAGGCGAACCGGTGGAAGCGATGATGGCGGAAGAAGAAAGCATGGCGGCCGATGAAGGGCCTGCCGTGCCAGCCCGTGCCGGCGAAACGCGGCCCGAAGGCGGCGCGGGTCGCGAGCGGCGCACCGGCAAAGCGCGGCCCGATCGCAGCGTGGGCGGTCATCGGCGAGCCGGCGAAGTGGGCGCCACCGAAACGAGCACCGCCCATGCCGCCGACATGCATCCCGCCGAAGCCACCGGCGTGCATGCCGCCGCCGAAATGTCCACCGCCGCCAAAGCCGCCATGTCCTCCGCCGCCGAAGCCGCCGTGTCCTCCGCCGCCGAAACCACCACCATGGCCGCCGCCCCCACCTCCACCTCGGGCGAGAACGGGCGAAGCGACCGCAAACGTCGCAGCCATGGCCGCCGCGACGATGCCGGTGAGAAGCCTGCTGTGCATCTGAATATCCTCCTTGTCGCGGCGACGGTCGCGCCGCTCCAGGGGATCAGATGAGGAGAATGCGCCCTCACCTTCAACTTACAAATGCGCCAGATTCTGACGCCGGTGTTAGGGAGGCCCAACTCTCTCGCTCCCTCGCCCCGTTCTTACGGGGAGAGGTTGGAGATCACACGCGCTTGCCGCCGCTCTTCTCGGCGGCGCGGCGCAGGGCTTCGGCGAGGGCGCCGCCGCCGGAGGATTCCTGCTTGCGCGGCGCCGACGAGGTCATGCGGGCCGCATTGCGCGAGCCATTGTCGCGCTGCATGCCGGGGGCGTCCTTCTTGGCGCCGACCTCGTCGTCGAGCCGCAGCGTCAGCGAGATGCGCTTGCGGGCGACCTCGAAGTCCAGCACCTTCACCTTGACGATGTCGCCGGGCTTCACCACCTCGCGCGGGTCCTTGATGAAGGTCTTCGACATCGCCGAGATGTGCACGAGGCCGTCCTGGTGGACGCCGATGTCGACGAAAGCGCCGAAGGCGGCGACGTTGGTCACGGTACCCTCGAGGATCATGCCCTTCTGGAGGTGCTTGATCTCCTCGACACCCTCCTTGAACACGGCGGCCTTGAACGCCGGACGGGGGTCGCGGCCGGGCTTTTCGAGCTCGCGCAGGATGTCGGTGACGGTCGGCAGACCGAAGGTCTCGTCGACGAAATCCTTCGGCTTCAGCGTGCGCACGATCTCGCTGCTGCCGATCAGCGCCTTGATGTCGCTCTTGGTGGCCGCGAGAATCCGGCGCACCACCGGATAGGCTTCCGGATGCACACCGGAGGCATCGAGCGGATCCTCACCGCCGAGAATACGCAAAAAGCCCGCGCACTGCTCGAACGCCTTCGGTCCGAGCCGCGGCACGTCCTTGAGCGCCTTGCGCGACTTGAACGGGCCGTTGGCGTCACGATGCGCCACGATGCTCTGCGCAAGGCCCGAGCCCACGCCCGACACGCGGGCGAGCAGCGGCGCCGAGGCGGTGTTGACGTCGACGCCGACGGCGTTCACGCAATCTTCGACCACGGCATCGAGCGACTTGGCGAGCTTGGCCTGGCCGAGGTCGTGCTGATACTGGCCGACGCCGATCGCCTTCGGCTCGATCTTGACGAGCTCGGCAAGCGGATCCTGGAGGCGCCGCGCGATCGAGACCGCGCCGCGCAGGGTGACGTCGAGACCGGGCAGTTCCTCCGAGGCGAAGGCCGAGGCCGAATAGACCGACGCGCCGGCTTCCGACACCACGATCTTGTTCATCTTCAGCTCGGCCAGGCCCTTGACGAGATCGCCTGCGAGCTTGTCGGTCTCGCGCGAGGCCGTGCCGTTGCCGATCGCGATCAGCTCGACACGGTGCTTCAGGGCAAGCTTGCCGAGGATTGCGAGCGACTCGTTCCACTGCCGCTGCGGCTCGTGCGGATAGATCACGGCGGTATCGACGACCTTGCCGGTCGCGTCGGTGACGGCGACCTTGACGCCGGTGCGGTAGCCGGGATCGAGCCCCATGGTGACGCGGGTGCCGGCGGGCGCGGCCAGCAGCAGGTCGCGCAAATTGGACGCGAATACGCGCACGGCCTCGGTCTCGGCCGCGTTCCACAGCCGCATGCGCAGGTCGATGTTGAGATGCACCTGGATCTTGGTGCGCCAGGCCCAGCGCACCGTGTCGATCAGCCAGCGGTCGCCGGCGCGCTTGAGGTCAGCGATGCCGAACCGCTTCATGATCTTCAATTCGTAGGCGCTGGGCACGCCCGGCGGCGGCGCCTCGGCTTCGGCCTGAATCTGCAGGTCGAGGATTTCTTCCTTCTCGCCGCGGAACATCGCCAGGATGCGGTGCGACGGCAGCCTGGTCAGCGGCTCGGAGAATTCAAAGTAGTCGGCGAACTTTTCGCCCTCGGTCTTCTTGCCATCGCGCACCTTGGAGGCCATGCGCGCATTGGTCCACATCTCCTCGCGCAGCGCGCCGATCAGATCGGCGTCTTCGTCAAACCGCTCGACCAGGATGGCGCGGGCGCCGTCGAGTGCGGCGGCGGCGTCAGCCACGCCCTTCTCGGCGTTGACGAAGCTTTCCGCCACGACCTTGGGATCGTTGCCGGGCTCCGCCATCAGCTGATTAGCGAACGGCTCGAGGCCGGCTTCCTTGGCGATCTCAGCCTTGGTGCGGCGCTTCGGCTTGAACGGCAGATAGATGTCTTCCAAGCGCGCCTTGCTGTCGGCGGCCATGATCGTGGCTTCGAGGGCGGCATCGAGCTTGCCCTGCTCGCGGATCGATTCGAGGATGGCCTTGCGGCGGTCTTCGAGCTCGCGCAGGTAGCCCAGGCGCTCCTCCAGGGTGCGCAATTGCGCGTCGTCGAGCGCACCGGTCGCTTCCTTGCGGTAGCGGGCGATGAAGGGAACCGTGGCGCCGCCGTCGAGCAGCGTCACCGCTGCCTCGACCTGCTCGGCCCGAACCCCAAGCTCCTGCGCAATTTTCTGGTTGATATTTGCCACGCGAGAATCCCTCTCTCCAAGCACGCGACGCAAACCGAAATCCGGTCGCGGGACGCCGCTTATGGACCAACCCAGGTTGATTCATCAAGGTGCCGCGCGCAACCGTCGACAGACGATTTTTTTGTTGAACCGATGCGATCTCGCCACAATCGTGGGGATGCGGCGGGCGCGGTTGGTATGAAGACTCTATCCTCTTGTCGTCCTGGCGAAAGCCAGGACGACGACGAGGATTGACAGGCGCCTCCGTTCCACGGCTGTTTGCACCGCCGGACCACCGAACTCCACACGAGGACTGCAATGCGGACGACATCGGTCGGCGTCTTCAAGATCGTCACCAAGGGCCCCGGCGACGTCTCCGGCCTCATGGCCATGATCGGCTCCGGCGCGATCGATCCCAAATCGATCCTCGCCGTTCTCGGCAAGACCGAGGGCAATGGCGGTGTCAACGACTTTACCCGGGAATATGCCGTCGCCGCGCTGTGCACGGCTCTGGCGCCACAGCTCGGCTTGTCCCCCGAGGGGGTCGAGCAGCGCATCGCCTTCGTGATGTCCGGCGGCACCGAGGGCGTGCTCAGCCCGCACATCACGGTGTTCACGCGGCGCGAGGTCGAGCGGCGGCCGGCGGGCTTGTCGGGCAAGCGCCTGAGCATCGGCATGGCGCACACGCGGGACTTCCTGCCGGAGGAACTCGGACGCGCCGCGCAGATCGCGGAGACGGCCGCGGCCGTGAAGGCCGCGATGGCGGACGCCGGGATCACCGACCCCGCCGACGTCCATTTCGTGCAGATCAAGTGCCCGCTGCTCACCAGCGATCGCGTCGCGGCCGCAAGCGCACGCGGCAACAAGACGGCGACGACCAGCGCCTACGGTTCGATGGCCTATTCGCGCGGCGCCTCCGCGCTCGGCGTTGCGGTCGCGCTCGGCGAGACCGGCTCGGACATCAGCGACGGGGACGTGCTGCGCCGCTACGATCTGTTCTCGAAGGTCGCATCCACTTCGGCCGGAATCGAGCTGATGCACAACGTCGTCATCGTGCTCGGAAATTCGGCGGCATCGGCCAGCGAGTTCGAGATCGGCCACGCCGTGATGAACGATGCGATCGACGCCGCCGCCGTGACGTCGGCGCTGAAGTGCGTCGGGCTTGGCGTCGCGCCGCAAGCGGAAGCCGGGCGCGAGCTCGTCAACATCTTCGCCAAGGCGGAGGCCTCGCCCGATGGCAGCGTGCGCGGCTTTCGCCACACCATGCTGGAGGACACCGACATCAGCTCGACGCGCCACGCCCGCGCCGCGGTCGGCGGCCTGATCGCGGGCCTTGCCGGCACCGGCGCAGTCTACGTGTCCGGCGGCGCCGAACATCAGGGCCCGGCGGGCGGCGGGCCGGTTGCGGTGATCGCGCGACTATCGGATTGAGACGGCCGGCCTCCTAAGGTCGTGCGACCTCTCCGCCCCATGCAACCCTGCCCTTCGCGCCGGCTCAGTTGATTCACGCAGGGTCCATGCGAAAGGAAGGACCGCCGCATCTAGAGGATTTGAATTTCATGACTTTGCCGATGAGCTGGAACGAGTGGGCGCAGCACGATGGCGTGGGGCTGGCGGCGCGCGTCCGCAAGGGCGAGCTGACGCCGAAGGAATTGGCCCGCCAGGCCGCCGCTGCCGTCGCCAAGGTCAATCCGGCGCTGTCGGGCGTGGTCGAGCTGTTCGAGGACGTGATCGCCGATCCGGCCAAGGACGGCGCCAACCTCGCCGGCCCGTTCGCCGGCCTGCCCTTCCTGATGAAGGATCTCGGGCCGACCATGAAGGGCCGGCTCCAGGAGATGGGTTCGCTGCTGATGCGCGGCAATCGCGCGAGCGCCGACACCTTCCTGACCGGCAAATTCCGCCAGGCCGGACTGAACCTGATCGGGCGCACCACGACACCGGAATTCGGCGTCTGCAGCTCGGCCGACAATCCGGCCGTCTACGTCACGCGCAATCCCTGGAACACCGACTACACCACCTGCGGCTCGTCCGCGGGCAGCGCGGCGATGGTTGCCGCCGGCGTGGTGCCGATCGCGCATGCGACCGACGGCGGCGGCTCGATCCGCATTCCCGCCGGCGTCAACGGTAATATCGGGCTGAAGGTCTCGCGCGGCGTGTTCTCGCTGGCCCCGCACATGTCCGACCTCACCGGGCTCGTCTCGATCCAGGGCTGCCAGTCGCGCTCGGTGCGCGACACCGCCGCCTTCGTCGATCACGCGCGCGGGCCTGCGCCCGGCGAGTTCATGCCGTTCTGGACCACGGCGCAGCCCTATTCCGAGATGATCAAGCGCGATCCGGGCAAGCTCCGCATCGCGCTGTCGCACACGTGGGGCGATTACACCGCGACGCCGGAGATCGCGGCCGAGCTGGAGAAGACCGGCCGCTTCCTCGAAGGCCTCGGGCACCATGTCGACTACGCACTGCCCGAGCTCGACTTCCGTGCGGCATTCGAGGCGCAGACGATGTGCTACATCTCGAATTTTGCGGTGGTGATCTCGAACATGCTGGCCGCGCGCGGGCTGGACAAGCCGCCGGAAGATCTCATCGAGCCGATGAACATCAGGATCTGGGAAGCCGGCCGGCACACCAGCTTCGCCGAGCGGGCGAAGATGCAAGGCGTGTTCAACACGACGTCACGCGGTTTCGGCGCGTTCTTCGAGCAGTGGGACGTGATCCTGACGCCGATCACGGCGCTGCCGACGCCGAAAGTCGGCACCAGGGAATATCTCACCATCTCCGACAATCCTGACGTGCTCGACTGGTTCGGCAACCTCTGGCGCTTTTTCGCCTTCACCCCGCTCGCCAATCTCTGCGGCATGCCGGCGATCTCGATGCCGATGGCAACCCAGGACCACGACCTGCCGCTCGGCATCCAGGCGATCGCCAAGCAGGCCAATGACGGCCTGCTGCTGCAACTCGCCGCCCAGATCGAGCGCGCGCTCGACGGCAAGTGGAACGGCGGCAGAAAGCCGAAGGTGCATGTGAGCTGAGGAGCTGCGGTCGCAATGACATGCGATCGCGCTGCCGCCTCAATTCTTCATCGCCGGGATCTCCTCCGTCGGCTGCTGCTGCCCCTGCTTGTACATCGCGAGCGCCTTGTCGAGCGCTTCGCGCAAGGCCAGCGCGGCGGCCACGCTGCAACGCAGGTGCGCGGTCTGGACCACTTCGACCCTGACCGCGGCTCCGACCGGCATCAAGAGGTTCGCGGCGAGCTCGACCTGGATCGCGCCGTTGTGATGGCCGAAGCAGGACGCGCCGTCGAAATAGATGATCGGCGCCCGCTCGGAGCTCGAGCTCGAAATGGTGACGGGCCCCTGATTGGTGCCGGGTGTTTCGGGGTCGGCCATAAGCGCTCCTTGCGGCTAGTCGAACGAACGAAGCGCTCACCATCGGCGCTTCGGACCGCCCTGTCGAGGCCCAACCGCCCGCAGGCCTGCCGTGCGACCCGTATTCGGGGTTTTGCGCGGCGCCCGGCACTGGTCTAGAACATCGCCATGTCCAGCTCATCGACGTCCGGCCTACCTGCCACGCTCCCGTTCGAGGAACTGGCCGAGGCCATCAAGGGCCGCCGCTCCGACTACGGCCATATCAGCGGGCTGCAGCTCGACCGCTTCGCACCCGCCGAGGCCTGGTCCAGCCTGCCCTACCGTCCCGTCTTCGTCGGCGACACCGAGACCGGGGTGCTGCATGGCGGCGTCGTCACCGCGATGCTGGACGAGAGCTGCGGCATGGCCGTGCAGCTCGCGCTCGACGGCACGCGCGCGATCGCAACCCTCGACCTGCGTATCGACTATCAGAAGCCGGCGACGCCGGGCCTCGACATCAAGGCGCATTCGGTCTGCTACCGCACCACGCGCTCGATCGCCTTCGTGCGCTCCACCGCGTATCAGGAGTCCGAGGACGATCCGGTCGCAACCGCAACGGCCTGCTTCATGATCGGCGCCAACCGCACCAACATGCTCGCCGACGCCAGGATGGATTCGCGCAGCATCCCGACCCTGGAGGCGCCGGAGGATCCGGATGGCCCGTTCGCCCGCAGCCCGTTCGCGCGCTGCCTCGGCATCCGCGTCAACGACGACGGCACGCTGACGATGCCGTTCTCGCCGAAGATCATCGGCAATCCGATCCTGCCCGCGATCCATGGCGGCATGACCGGCGCCTTCCTCGAGACCACGGCGATCATCGGGGTGGCGCGCGAGCTCGGCGCCGCCGCGCCGCCCAAGCCGATCGGGCTGACCATCAACTACTTGCGCTCCGGCCGCGCGCTCGACAGCTTTGCCAATGTCTCGATCGTCAAGCAGGGCCGGCGCATCGTCGCCTTCGAGGCGCGCGCCTGGCAGGACGATGCGGACAAGCCGATCGCCACCGCCTTCGGCCATTTCATGCTGCGGCCGACGCCTGGAAACGACGAGGAATAGGCCTATTTTACTTGACGGCGGGGGCCTGGAACCACAACGATAGCGCGTTCCCCGTGAGAGGTATTGGGTTGCGGCATCCGATCGACATCATCGCCATGTTCGCCGCCATGTGGCTGCTGGCGTCGATGGTGCTCGACGCGGTGACGCCGAAGGAGCTGACCGCGGTGCTGATCGCCATCGCGATCGGGCCTGCCGTGGTCATCACCGCCGTGTTCTACTATCTGCGCTGCCCGCGCACGGATTTCGCGGTGATGTTCGCAGCGCTGTGGCTGATCTCGGACATCGCCATCGCCTTCATCTCGCCGAAGGAGCTGCCGCATTTCCTGATCGTGCTCGGCTTCGTGCCGGCCCTGCTGATCGGCAGCGTACTGCACTGGCAGCGCTTCCAGCGCCGCCACGAGCGGTTGCATGTGCCGTCGGCGAAGCGCAGCTAACGCGGCAGCAGATTCGTCTTCGCAAGATCGAGCACCTCGTCGCCGCGGCCGTTGATCACCGCGCGCAAGACCCAGAGGCTGAAACCCTTGATCTGCTCGGTCGTGATGGTCGGCGGCATCGACAGCTCCTGCTTGGCGGTGACGACGTCGAGCAGCGCGGGCCCGTTGTAGGCCAGCATCTCCTTCACCGCGCCCGGAAGCTCGCCGGGGTCCTCGACGCGTTTGGCAAAAATGCCCATCGCGCGCGCCATCGCCGCGAAATCAGGGTTTTGCAGGTCGACATTGGTGTCGACGAAGCCGGCGGCCTTCATCTCCAGCGCAACGAAGCCGAGCACGCCGTTGTTGAAGACGACGACCTTCACCGGCAGCTTCATCTGCGTCAGCGTGATCAGATCGCCCATCAGCATCGTGAAGCCCCCGTCGCCCGACAGCGAGATCACCTGGCGGCCGGGCTGCGAGGCCTGCGCCCCGATCGCCTGCGGCATCGCATTGGCCATCGAGCCGTGCACGAAGGAGCCGATCAGCCGGCGGCGACCGTTCATCTCGAGATAGCGCGCCGCCCACACCGTGGGTGTGCCGACATCGGCGGTGAACACGGCATCCTCGGACGCATGGTCGCTGACGACCTTGGCGAGATATTGCGGATGGATCGGCTTGCTGCCGGGGGTGCCCCTGGCGAGCGAGTCCAGCCCCTCGCGCGCCTTCTTGTAATGCGCGACGGCATCGTCGAGATGCTTGCGCTGGGTCTTGGTCTTCAGCAGCGGCAGCAGCGCCTCGATGGTCAGCTTGACGTCGCCGATGAGGCCGAGGTCGATCTTGCAGCGTCGGCCGAGATTTTCCGGGCGGATGTCGATCTGCGCGATCTGGCAACCGGTCGGGAAGAACTGCTTGTAGGGGAAATCGGTGCCGAACATCACCAGCGCGTCGCAGGCGTGCATGGCGGCATAGCCCGAGGAGAAGCCGATGAACCCGGTCATGCCGACATCGTAGGGATTTTCGTATTCGACGTGCTCCTTGCCGCCGAGCGCATGCACGATCGGGCTCTTCAAGGCCTCCGCAAGCTGCATCAACGGCGCATGCGCGCCGGCGCAGCCACGGCCGCAGAACAGGGTGATGCGCTCGGCGCCGTTTAGGAGGTCCGCGAGCGCCTTCAGCTCATCGGCCTCAGGCACGACTTTCGGCGCCGACAGCGCGAGCCCCCGCGCCGTCGACAGCGCGCGCCTCGGCGGATCGCGGAACGCGACGTCGCCGGGCATGGCGATGACGGCGACGCCGCGCAGGCCCACGGCCGCGCGAATGGCGTTCTCGATCACGAAAGGCAGCTGGCTCGCATCCGAGACCAGCTCGCAATAATGGCTGCATTCCCGGAACAGGTTTTGGGGATGGGTTTCCTGAAAGTAGCCGCCGCCGATTTCGGCCGACGGAATCTGCGCCGCGATCGCCAGCACGGGGACGCGGCTGCGATGCGCGTCGAACAGGCCGTTGATCAGATGCAGATTGCCCGGACCGCAGGAACCTGCGCAGACCGCAAGGCTTCCGGTCATCTCGGCTTCGCCGGCGGCTGCGAACGCCGCAACCTCCTCATGCCGGACGTGGATCCATTCGATGGTGCCGCGACGCCGCAGCGCCTCGGTAAAGGCATTCAGGCTGTCGCCGACGATGCCGTAGATCCGCTTGACGCCGGCCTGTTCGAGCGTTGCCACGAACAGATCGGCCACGTTGTTGATCGCCATGTCGGTCTCCTGATCTCGCTGATTCAGCAAGATAGGATAAAGCGCGGCCGTGACGGGATCACGGCTGGTTTATTGCAGCTTCAGTCTTTCACAATCGCCCGATCGTAGGCCGCGATCGTCTGCTTTGCGCGCGCTGCGACATCGGCCGCCGACATGCCGGGCTTGTAGAGGCTGGAGCCAAGCCCGAATGCGGTGACGCCGCCCTTGATATACTCCGCAAAATTCTGGTCGGAGACACCGCCGACGGCAGCGATCATCACGCCGGCCGGCAGCACCGCGCGAATCGCGGCGATACCGGATGCGCCGAGCACGCTCGCCGGAAAGAATTTCAGGCCCGATGCGCCAGAGCGCGCGGCAAGCAGCGCCTCGGTCGGCGAGAACACGCCCGGCAACGTCACCATGGCGTACTGATGCGCACGCGCGAGCACCTGCGTATCCACATTCGGCGAGACCATCAGCTTGCCGCCGACATCATTGAGACGATCGACATCTGCGGTGGCTAGCACGGTGCCGGCGCCGATCAGCACGCCGGCCGGCGCGAGCTTCACGGCGGTGGTGATGGAGCGGAACGGATCGGGCGAATTCAGCGGAATTTCGATCGCGGTCATGCCGGCCTCGATCAGCACACTGACGATGGACTCGGCCTCCTCCGGCTTGACGCCGCGCAGGATCGCGACCAACGGACGCTTCATCGACGGAAATGGAACACTCATCTCAGGAAATCCTTCTTAACTCGTCCAGATCGCCGCCGCCGCCATCGACAGGCCGTGGCGAACGGCTTCATCCGCATCGATCGGCCGCGGCGTCACCGACACCGCATCGAAAGCCAGCTGATACAGCGTCGCCAGCCGCCCTGACGCAACCAACGTGATGCCGGCTTTGGGCACATTGCCAGAGAGACCCGCCGCCAGCTCGGTGCCGATCAACGTGCCCGACAGCGTCTCGCGCGCGGCGGCCGGCGTGCCGCCGAACAGCAACTGCCGCGACCGCGCACCGAAGAGCAGGTTGGCGGCGAACGCCGGCGCCTCGAACGCGGCTTTCACCGCCGCCTTGAAGCTTGCAACATCCTCGGCGTCATCGGCGCCTGCGACCGCGAGTGACAGAATCGTCTCGCGCGAGATCACACTGAACAGCTCGCCGGTCATGAAGGTGGAGAAATGCTCGACCGTGCCGTCCTTCACCCGCACCCATTTCGAATGCGTGCCGGGCATGCAGACCAGCGCTTCGCCGGCGGCCTTAAGGCCGAGCGCGCCGAGCAACTGCGTCTCCTCGCCGCGCATCACGTCCGGCGCGCCTGCGTCGCGCTGCGCGATGCCGGGCAGGATGCGGATGTCGCGCGCCTCACCCGGCACCCGCACGGCCTGCTTCAGGATGGAGGTGAGCGGTGCCGGCGTGTCGACATAGCCGGCCTCGACCCAGCCGGTTTTGGCGCCGGCCATACCGCAGACGAGAACGGGCAGATGATCCGGTGCTTCGACGGCGGAAAGATGCGATTGCAGCACACCGGCAAATCCGGTCTTGGCCGCGGCCAGCATGCCCTCGCCACTGCGGCGTTCGGCCAGGACCTGGCCGGCCCGATCGACCAGCCACAGGCGGAAGCTGCTGGTGCCCCAGTCCACCGCGACATAGGCGGGTTCGCTCATCTCGGTTCTCGTCCTCGTCTCACCGGCAAGACGCCGTCTCGCGACAATGAGACGACGGCTGGCAAATTCGCCCCGGGATATCGGCTATTGCCGCCGCAAACCAGCGTTTTATCGCAGGTCTGAGACGCTGCCGCGCTGGCACACCGCTTGCTCATGCATCCCCACTCACATCCGTGAACCGCGCACCAAGACGCATCAATTGTGGAGAGGAAACCCATGGAGATCGGCTATTTCACGATGCCTTCGCACCCGCCGGAGTGCGGCCTGAAGGAAGGAAACGACTGGGACCTGCAAGTCATGCGCTGGCTCGACGAGCTCGGCTATCAAGAGGCCTGGGTCGGCGAGCACCACACCGCGCCCTGGGAACCCAATCCCACGCCGGATCTCCTGATCGCCCAGGCCTTGATGCAGACCAAGCGCTTGCGCATCGGGCCGGGCGGCTTCCTGCTGCCCTATCACCATCCGGCCGAGCTCGCCAACCGCGTCGCGATGCTCGACCACATGTCCGAAGGCCGGCTCAATTTCGGTGTCGCGGCTAGCGGCCTGCCGAGCGACTGGGCGATGTTCAACGTCGACGGCATGAGCGGGCAGAACCGCGACATGACCCGCGAAGCGCTGGAGATCATCCTGAAGATGTGGACCGATCCCGCGCCCTGGACCTACAAGGGCAAATTCTGGACGGTGACCAAGCCGGACACGATGTTCGACTTCCTCAAGCCTCACATCAAGCCGTTGCAGGCGCCGCATCCGCCAATCGGCGTTGCCGGTCTGTCGAAGAACTCGGACACGCTGAAGCTCGCCGGCGAACGCGGCTTCATCCCGATGAGCCTCAACCTCAACCCGGCCTATGTCGGCAGCCATTGGGACTCGGTCGAGATTGGCGCGGCCAAGACCGGGCGCAAGCCGAACCGGCAGGACTGGCGGCTGGTGCGCGAGGTCTTCGTTGCCGACACCGACGAAGAGGCCTGGAAGCTCTCCACCGGCGACATGATGGGCCGGATGATGCACGAGTACTTCTTGCCCCTGCTCGGCCATTTCGGCTTCAAGGACTATTTGAAGCACGCGCCCGACGTGCCCGACAGCGACGTCACCGTCGAATATTGCGCCAAGCGGAACTGGATCGTCGGCTCGCCCGCGACCGTCGCCGAGAAGATCGAGAAGATCTACGACGAGGTCGGCGGCTTCGGCGTGCTGCTGGTGTTCGGCTTCGACTACAAGCACAAGGCAGAGGCCTGGCACCACTCGCTCTCGCTGCTCAGCAGCGAGGTGATGCCGCGCCTGAAGCATCTCGGCTCCGCGAAGAAGGCGGCTTGACCCGACGCGGATGCGGCGCGATCGTGCCGCATCCGCACCCGTTTCGGAGATTTCCGCGTGAGCGTGGACGCAAAGGATTTCAAGCAGGCGATGCGCCAATGCGCCGGTGCCGTCGCGCTGGTCACGGTCGGTGCCGAGCACGGCAAGCGCACCGGGCTCACGGTCACCTCGGCCTGCTCACTGTCGGACAACCCGCCGTCGCTGATCGTCTGCGTCAACCGCAACGCCAGCGCACATACGCGGATCCGCGAGGAAGGCGCCTTCGCAATCAACTTCCTGCACGAGGACCACGCGCTGCTGGCACTCACCTTCAGCGGCCAGAAGGGCGTCAACGGTGACGACCGCTTTGCGTTCGGGCAGTGGACACGCGGGGCCACCGGCGCACCCGTGCTGACCGACGCGGTGGCCGCGTTCGATTGCGAGCTGGCGCAGGAATTCGAAACGAAGACGCATTCGATCTTCGTCGGCGAAGTCCGCGGGGTGTCGCATTCCGACGGGGCCGCGCCGCTGGTCTATCTGCGCAGCAGCTTCCACGTACCCCACGAAATCCGCGGCACCGTTTCAGTCGGCGACCTCGATTCAAGGCATCTGAGCTGGACGGATTTTTCGTAAGGGCGGCGGCGGTGCGCTCCCTCGCCCCGCTTGCGGGGAGAGGGGGAGTCTCTCCGAGGATGGTGACAGTTGGACTCGCGGAGAGTCCCCCTCACCCGCCGCGCTTCGCGCGTCGGCCTCTCCCCGCACGCGGGGAGAGGCGAAAGCCCGCGGCTCGCTCCTCGTTCATCTCCAACCGAAAGCGCTACTGCGCGGTCTCGATCTTCAGGTGCTTGATCTTGCGATACAGCGTCGCGCGGCTGAGCTTCAGCGCACGCGCCGCCTCGGTCACACGACCGCCATGCTTGCGCAGCGCCTCGACGATCGTCGCGCGCTCGGCCGCCGCGAGGTCCGGCTCCGCCGCACGGCCGCCGAACAGCGGCAGATCGAGATCGGCATCGGTGACGACACCGTTCTCCGCCGTGCAGCCGGCAAGCCGCAGCACATGGCGGAGCTGGCGCATGTTGCCGGGATACGGATAGGCCGACAGCAGCGCCGAGGCCTCGTCCGAGAGGCGGCAATTCGGCGCTTCCTCGCGCGCGATCTGGCGAATGATGTCGTCGCGGTCGGCGCGCTCGCGCAAGCTCGGCAGCTTCACCTCCATGCCGCGGAGACGAAAATAGAGATCGGCGCGGAAGGCGCCCTCCTCCGCCATGCGGCCGAGATCGCGATGGGTGGCGCTGATCAGGCGGATGTCGACCGGCACCGGCTTGAGCGCGCCGAGCGGCCAGACCTCGCGGTTTTCCAGCACGCGCAAGAGACGCGTCTGCAGCGCGATTGGCATGTCGCCGATCTCGTCGAGGAACAGCGTGCCGCCGTCGGCCTGCACGATCAGGCCCTTTGAGCCCTCGCGCCGCGCGCCGGTGAAGGCACCGGCCTCGTAACCGAACAGCTCGGCGTCGATCAGGCTCTCCGGCATCGCCGCGCAGTTCAGCGCGACATAATGGTTGCGGGCACGGTTGCTCGCCGCGTGAATGGCGCGGGCGAACACGTCCTTGCCGACGCCGGTCTCGCCATGCAGCAGCACCGGCAGATTGCGATCACCGATGCTTCGGAGCCGCTTCACGCTTCGGATCAGGCCGGGATCGCGGCCGGCGAGCCGATGCAGGTCATCAAAACGGTCGATCGTCGCATCGCGGCGCGGAGCGTGTGGACCCGTGAAGGATTTGGCGCGCAGCGGCGGGGCGACATGGCCCTCGCCCAACGGACTGCCGTCGGCGCGGCGCAGCTCGACAACATCGTCCGCACTGCGCGCGGCGTGATGATCGAACTTGACGTAACGCGACAGATCGATGCCCGATGCGATCATGCCGTCGGTGAGGCCGAGCAGCGCACGCGCGGAACGGCAGGCGCCGACGATACGGCGGTCGTCGTCATAGGCGATGAGGCCACTGCCGCCGTCACCCGGCACCGTCGCGATCCAGGCGTTGCGGAAATGGCCGCGGAAGATCGCACCCTCCATCCGCCGCGTCGCCTCCATCGTCACCGCGAGCGCGAGCTGATGCGCGGCGCGTTCGAGATCCTCGCGGCAGGAGGTAATGTTGATGGCACCGGCGAGCCGGCCGGCCTGGTCGAACAGCGGCGCCACGGCGCAGGAGAACATGTGCCACTGCGCGCGAAAATGCTCGTCGCGATGCACCAGGATCGGCTTCTGCTCGGCCAGCGCGGTGCCGAGCCCGTTGGTGCCCTCAAACGTCTCGGCGAAATTCGAGCCGGTGTAGATCTTCCAGTCCAGAAACATCTTCGCATCTGCTTCGCCCGGCAGCCGGCTGAACAGCATGGTCGCGTTCACATCGGCCAGATTCACACAGTAGCCGGCGTCGCGCAGCACGCGGGCGAGGTCGTCGAGCTCGGGCGTCGCGAGCCGGATCGTCTCCTCCATCGGCTCGGCGACATGCCGGATCTCGGCCTCGGTGAGTGTTTGCGGCGGGCCCTGACGGGCGGGATCGAGCTTGTGGCTGATCAGGCAGCGCCGCCACGAATTGGCGATCCGCGAAGAGGCATCGACGTCGGCCACATGATTGGCGACGGACAAGACGCGGGCGACATGGTTCGAGGCCGAAAGGCTGGCCATCGCGGACGTCTCCACCCTGTATTATTGTGCAAAGTCTGGCAGCACGGGCGGGGATGTCAATCGGGAACCGGGAACGGGGGAGATGGCACACGGTCTCTAGACGTCATTCCGGGGCGATGCGATGGGACCGCGCAAGCGCGGCCCGGAGCATCGAACCCGGAATCTCGAGATTCTCAGGTGTGCAATTGCACACCATAGTTCGCGCTGCGCGCGCCCCGGAATGACGGCATCATCAAGATTGCTGCACTGCGCTCACCAGGTATCGATGCAGGGCCTCTTCTTCTCCGTCCGCGCGGGCGGCTTCGGCACCGACCTAAGCCCCGCCATGATCCAGCGCCGCGTCTCGGCGGGGTCGATGACGTTGTCGATCTCGAACACGGACGCGATCGAGACCGCCTTGCCGTTGGCATAGAGCTCGGCGACCTTGTTGCGATAATAGGTCTCGCGCTCTTCGGGGTCGGCGATCGCCTCCATCTCCTTGCGGAAGCCGAGGCGGACATAGCCCTCGAGGCCCATGCCGCCGAACTCGCCCGTGGGCCACGCCGCGGTGAAGAACGAGGCGTGGAAGCCGCCGCCGATCATCGACTGTGCGCCGAGGCCGTAACCCTTGCGCAGCACGATGCCGAACAGCGGCACGGTGAGGCTCGCGCCGGTCACGAACATGCGCGAGACGTGCCGCACGATCGCGGTCTTCTCGGCTTCCGGGCCGACCATGAAGCCGGGCGTGTCGCAGAGCGAGACGATCGGCAGATCGAACGCGTCGCAGAGCTGGAGAAAGCGCGCGGCCTTGTCGCCGGCATCGGCATCGATCGCGCCGCCGAGATGGCGCGGGTTGTTGGCGATCAGGCCGAACGGCTTGCCCTCGATGCGGATCAGCGCGGTGATCATGCCGACGCCGTAGTCGCGGCGCAGCTCCAGCACGCTGTCCCTGTCCGCGACGAGATCGATCACGCTGCGGATGTCGTAGACGCGCAGGCGGTTCTCCGGAATGGCGCGGCGGAGCAGACGCTGGTCGGCGGCCTGCCAGTCGGTCACCGCGCCCTGGAAATAGGACAGGTATTTTTGCGCGACGCGCGTCGCCTCCTCCTCGTCCTCGACGAGGATGTCGATGACGCCGTTCGGCGACTGGAACGAGACCGGGCCGACCTCGGCCGGATGGTAGACGCCGAGGCCGCCGCCCTCGATCATCGCGGGGCCGCCCATGCCGATCGAGGCGTTCTTGGTGGCGATGATGACGTCGCAGCAACCGAGCATCGCGGCATTGCCGGCAAAGCAATAGCCGGAGACGACGCCGATGACGGGCACCAGGCCGGAGAGCCTTGCGAACTGCACGAAGGACGGGCCGTCGAGCCCGGTCATGCCGAGCCGGTCGGTATCGCCGGGCCGGCCGCCGCCGCCCTCGCCGTAGAACACCAGCGGCACGCGCCAGTCTTCCGCCAGCGTCAGCATGCGGTCGATCTTCTTGTGGTTCATGTGGCCCTGCGTGCCCGCGAGCACGGTGTAGTCATAGGCCACGACGATGCAGCGCGCGCCCTCCGGGCCGAACTTCTCGCCATTGACGGTCGCAACGCCCATGACGAGGCCGTCGGCCGGCGTGTTCTTGATGAGGTCGTCGAGCTTGCGCCGGCGGCGCTGGGCCGCGATCGCGAGGCTGCCGTACTCCATGAAGGAGCCGTCGTCGACGAGCTGCGCGACGTTCTCGCGGGCGGTGCGCTGGTTGGTGTTGCGGCGGCGCTCGACCGAGGCCGGCCGGTTCGCATCGAGCGTGTTGGCCTGGCGCGCGATCAGCTCGGCGAGATCAGGACGGATGTGGTCGAGGTCGACATCGGCTTCCGCCGCCGACGCGTCGGCCGCGACGTCGAGCGGCTCCAGATACAGGATCGGTTCGCCGTGCATCAAAGTGGCGCCGTCTCCGGCGACGAGCTTCGTGACCCTGCCGCCCTGCTCGGCCATGACGAGATGCTCCATCTTCATGGACTCGATCACGGCAAGCTGCTGGCCGGGGCGCACGACTTCGCCTTCCTTCACCTGGATGGTGACGATGGTTCCCTGCAGGGGTGCCGCGACCATCACCGCGCCTTCAGGCACGGCCTGCGTAATGTGCGTCTCCATGCCGTGACCGCCGCCTCGCTCGGTCGGGGCGAAGTAGAGCGGCTTGGCTGCGCCATCGGCCGCCTCGACCAGTTTCGCGATGTTGCGATCGATGAAATCGGTCGCGATCCGGTTGGTCCTGAAATCGGGATGCGCGAGCACCGCCTGGAGGAAGGCGATGTTGGTGACGACGCCGTCGATCCGGAATTCGCGTAGGGCGCGCGAAGCCTTGGCGACCACGTCATGCCAGGCCTCGCCCGGCGTATGCACGATGACTTTTGCGAGCAGCGAATCGAAGGCCGCGCTGGTCTTGTAGCCCGCATAGCCAAAACTATCGACACGGACGCCGGGCCCCGACGGCGGCTCGAACAAGGCGAGCACGCCGCCGGTCGGATGCGTCGCGCCAGTCTCGTCCAGCGTCTCCATGTTGACGCGGAGCTGCATGGCGTAGCCGCGCGGCTTCGGGATCGATCCCTGCGCAAGGTCGAGCGAGGCCAGCGTGCTGCCTGCTGCGACCGCGAGCTGGGCGCGGACGAGGTCGAGGCCCAGCACCGCTTCCGTCACGGTGTGCTCGACCTGGAGCCGCGGATTGGCCTCGATGAAGGCAAAGCTATCCTCCGCCGTGCCGTCGACCAGGAACTCGAAGGTACCGAGATTGTCGTAAGCCGCGGCGGTCGCGAGTTGCCTCGCCGCCTCGATGATGCGGCCGCGCAAGGGCTCGCTCAGCGACGGGCTCGGCGCCACCTCGACCAGCTTCTGGTGCCGGCGCTGGATGGTGCATTCGCGCTCCCAGAGATGAGAGACCGCACCATGACGGTCGCCGATGATCTGCACCTCGATATGACGCGCCTGGCGGATCAGCCGCTCGGCATAGACGCCGTCGAAGCCGAATGCCGCCTTGGCCTCGGACTGGCAGCGCGCATAGGCTTCCGCCAGATCGGCCGCATTCTCGACCACGCGCATGCCGCGGCCACCGCCGCCGGCCATCGCCTTGATCACGATCGCCGCGTTGCCGCCAAGCGACGTGAAGAACGCCGTGATCTCCTCGAGCGACGAAGGCCCGCTGGTGCCGGCGATGATCGGCACGCCGCAGCGTTTGGCCAGTTGCCGTGCCGCGACCTTGTCGCCAAACAGTTCGAGCGCTGTCACCTTTGGCCCGACAAAGGTGATCCCCTGCTCGCCACAGGCCTTGGCGAACGCGGCATTCTCGCTCAGAAAACCGTAGCCGGGATGCACGGCATCGCAGCCGGCGCCCTTCGCCGCCGTCACCACGGCCTCGATGTCGAGATAGGCCCGCGCGCCGCGGCCAGGGATCTCGAGCGCCTCGTCGGCGACACGCACATGCAGCGACAGCGCGTCGTCTGCAGGGTGGATCGCTACCGTCGCGATGCCGGCATCGGCCGCCGCGCGCGCGATGCGGATGGCGATCTCGCCGCGATTGGCTATCAGGAGTTTCTTGAACGACATGATGTCTCTCACTCAGACTGCGGCGGGCAGATTTGGATCGAGGTCCTGCTTCTTCACCTTGCCCGTCGCCGTCAGGGGCAGAGCTTCGATGATGCGAATCTCCGGGACCTTGTAGACGGCCATGCGCTCGGCGCACCAGGCACGCAGGCTCTCTGCCGAGATGGTACCGACCGCCTCCGGCTTGAGCTGGATATAGGCCACCGGCACCTGCCCCTTGTCGGGATCGTCGCGTCCGACCACGCCCGAGCCCAGCACCTTCGGATGCTGACCCAGCAGCGCCTCGATCTCCGGCGGGAAGACGCTCATGCCCTTGACCTTCAGCATCTCCTTGCGGCGGCCGAGGAAGTGCAGGAAGCCGTCCTTGTCGATGCTGCCGATGTCGCCGGTGCGCAGCCAGCCATCGACGAGCGACTCCGCGGTCGCCTCCGGCTTGTTCCAGTAGCTCTTGAGCAGCGACGGGGTGCGCACCCGGATCTCGCCTTCCGCACCGAGCGGCAGCAGCGCGCCGGTCTCGAAATCGGTGATCTTGAACTCGGCGCCGGGGACGGGCAGGCCGACGAAGATCGGCTGGTTGTTCAGATCGAAATCGTCGTCCTGGAAGCCTGATGTGAAGGTGTTGGAGGTGTGGGTCTCGGTCATGCCCCAGGCCGCCTCCATCAGGATCGTGCCGGTGAGATCCTTCCAGCGCCTGCGATAGTCGGCGTTGAGCTTCTTGACGAAGGAGACGACGCGCACCTGCTTCAAGGACGACAGGTCGAACTCGCTCCAGCGCGGATGGTCCATCAGCTCCACCGCTCCGTCGACCGGCATCGCGGTGATCGTGACCTTGTACTTGTCGATCGCGGCCATCGCGCCGACGGCATCCCAGCGCGCCAGCAGAACCAGCGTCGCGCCGGAAAACAGCGGAAAAATCAAGCCAAAGTTCTCACCGGCAATCCAGAACTCCGGAAAGAACGACAGGAACACGCTGCTCTCGTCGGACAGGACCGAGATGCCGTAATTGGCGGCGGCGGTATAGACCATGTCGCGATGGGTGTGAACGCAGCCCTTGGGCATGCCGGTGGTGCCGCCGGTGTAGTTGAGCGCCGCGACCTCATCGAGGCCGGGCGGCGGCAGCGGCGACGGCGCGGGCATCGCGGCAAGCGCCGGCAACAGATCGGTCGCGCCTGCGGCCGCGATGCGCGGCGCGCGGATCGATTCCGGCGTGGGAAACGCAGGCGCCGCCGGCACGACATCGGCAAAGCTGGTGACGATGATCTCGCGCAGCCGCACCTCGCCCCTCACCTGCTCGACGACGGGGATGAGCTGGTCCAGTGCCACGATTACGTCGGCCTGGGTATCGTTGAGCTCGTAGGACAGCTCGAACGCGCGCGACAGCGGGCTGACGGGGACATGGACCGCGCCGAGCTTCAGGATGCCGAAGAACACGATGTGAAATTGCGGGCAGTTCGGCAGGAAGACGGCGACGCGATCGCCCTTGCGCACGCCCTTGGCCTGCAACAGTGCCGCGAAGCGGTCGCTCTGCCGGTCGAGATCGGCGTAGGTGGTGACGTGCCCGTAGAAGATCACCGACGGACGCTCCGGGCTCCGCCTCGCCCAGGCGCGCAGATATTCCGTCAAAGGAGCTTCGCCGCGCAGATAGTTCGGCGAACGCGGCATGCCCTTCGGCCACGCCTTGTCCCACAACCCGCGCAAGGTGGCGAGGTAGTCCTTCTCGTTGAGGGCCGCGCTCATGACGTCTTCCCCGTGTTGCTTTTCTTTTCATAAGGCACGCACGTGCCGTCAATCGACATCGTTACACGTCGAGCACGGCAGACTTCATGTCAAGGAAAACAGTTTTCCGCATCACGGCCGATGCCGCGGCGCGGAAAAAGCGGACGTTACGCCGCGACGAGGCGAATGATCCGCCTCACGGCCGATGGGATCGGCGCGATGACAGGGACAGTGAACATCGGCTGAAGCTCGCGCGCAGCTTCCCCCAGCGGCCCGCCGCCGATGATGACAGCTTCCGCCCCGTCCTTCGCGATGCAGGCCTCGACCGCGCCGGCGAGGGCTGCGCGCAGCTGCACCGGATCGCGCATCAGCTCTTGCGGATCGCCTTCGGCAAAGCGCGTGCCGGTGTAGCGCGATCGCAGCCCCAGCGCCTCCGGCAACGCCTCGATCTTCGACTTGAGCAGCGGTGTCGTGGTCGCCACACCGAAGCGGCGGCCTCCTGCGGCCGCCTCCAGCATCGACGACTCGCCGATGCCGACCGCAGGCAGCTTCGTCGCAGCCCTGATTCCGGCGAGACCGGGATCGCCGAACGCTGCGACGATGATGCCGTCCGGGGAAACTCGATGCGTCCGCGCGATCTCCTCGACCTCGGCGGCGGCCGCCTCCAGCGCCTCCGCCGACACGATCATCTGCGGCGCGCGCATTGCCGTGGCGCCGACGATGTCGAAACCGGCCACGGCGGCCGACTTCGCGATGGCCACCATCATCGCGGTGGTCGCCTCGAGACTGTTCGGATTGATCAGGAGGATGCGCGCGCGCCGATCGGAATTCTGGGCCATCCTACCGCTATACTAGGCCGCCCGCACGCCGGCAACGAAGGCGCTGACCTCGTTCTCGAGCGATTGCAGTTTCTGCGTCAGCCGGCCGCTGGATTGCAGCACGAGGCCGGCGGCCTGGCCGGTCTCGGCGGTCGCATCGGTCACGCCGGAGATGTTTTGCGAGACCTGATCGGTGCCGGACGCCGCCTCCTGCACGCTGTGCGCGATGGCCTGCGTCGCCGCGCCCTGCTCCTCGACGGCGGCTGCGATCGACGAGGAGATCTCGTTGACCTCCATGATGGTGGCGCGAATGCTCTCGATATTGCCGACGACCTGATTGGTCTCGGCCTGGATCGCGGTGATCTGCGCGCCGATCTCGTCGGTCGCCTTCGCGGTCTGGCTCGCCAGCGACTTTACCTCACTCGCGACCACCGCAAACCCCCTGCCGGATTCGCCCGCACGCGCCGCCTCGATGGTGGCGTTGAGCGCGAGCAGATTGGTCTGCGAGGCGATCTGGTTGATGAGGTCGATGACCTCGCCGATCTTGTGCGCGGCGGCGGCAAGCCCCTGCACCGTATCGTTGGTGCGCTGGCCGTCGGCGGCCGCCTTGTCGGCCACCGTCGCGGCCTGCGCGACGCGCTGGCTGATCTCGGTGATCGAGGACGACAGCTGGCCGGCGGCGGAGGCCACCGTCTGCACGTTGCTCGACGCCTGCTGGCAGGCCGTTGCCACGAAGCTGGCGCGATCGGTCGCCTTGTTCGCGGTCTCCGACATGCCTTGCGCGGCCTGCTGCATCGCGCGCGCCTCATCGAACACGTCGCGGACCACGGCCTGGACACTCGCCTCGAACTTGCCGGCGAGATCGGCCATCGTCCTGCGCTTCTCGTCGTCGGCTCGCTGCTTCGCCTCCTGCTGCTCGGCATGCATCCGGCCCACGGCCGACGCATTGTCCTTGAACACGGCGAGCGCGTTGGCGAGCCCGCCGACCTCATCGCGCCGATCGGTGTAGGGCACGTCGAACGCACTGTCGCCGGCGGCGAGGCGTTCGGTCAGCGCCGTAATTCCTGCCAGCGGCTTCGTGACGCTGCGGCCGATCACGAAGGAGGCACCGAGCACCAGCACGAGCACGACAAGACACACCAGCGCGAACGTCGTCGCGTTCTGGCGGAACACGGCATCGACGTCGTCGAGATAGATGCCGGTGCCGATGATCCAGCCCCAGGGCGCAAAGCCCTTCACATAGGAGATCTTCCCGACCGGCTGGTCGAAGCCGGGCTTCGGCCAGAGATAGCTGTAGAAGCCGGCGCCCTGCTTGCTGACGACGTCAACGAAGCCCATGAAGAGCGCGTTGCCGGCGGGGTCCTTCATCCCCGAAAGGTCCTTGCCGTCGAGCTCGGGCTTGATCGGATGCATGACCATCCTGGGGGTCATGTCGTTGATCCAGAAATACTCGACCTTGTCGTAGCGCAGGCTCTTGATCTCCGCCATGGCGGCGGCCTGCGCCTGCTCGCGCGGGAGTTTTCCGTCGCTCTCGAGCTTCTGATAGTGCGCCAGGATGCCGTAGCCGACGTCCACCATGTGCTGCGTCTTGGCCTGGCGATCGGCGACCATCTGGGTGCGCAGGGTCGAAAGCGCGATCGGTGCCAGCGCGATCATGCCGAGGAGGCTGATGCCGACAATCAGGACCAGCTTGAAACTGATGCGGGAGAAAATCATCGGGGCTCGCAAAATTGGAAGGGCTGATATGCCAGTTTATCCCGCTCCCCTTAGCAAAGCTTTAAGCATTCGGGTTCCCCAAATCCCCGCAAAATCGAGTGGGCGCTCGGCGGCATGCCGTATGCGGCCCGGCAGGTTTGCGGGGCCGGCCGCATTCGAGATCCGAACGCTTCAAATCTAGAAGACCTCGATATCGGCCCTCGACGCGTTGACTTGCGACAGGCTCTGACGGAACGATCAACGCAGATCGTCAGCGCCAGACGCGGCGTGCGCCCAGCCCAAGGCCACAGGCTCAATGCATCAATCGACATACGCCAAGCCCATCGACCTTCCCGCACTGACCGCAGCCGAGCGACTCTTCATCTGGGGATTTCGCGCCAAGGCGCGCAGCGGAAGCGCCGTTCCGACCGCGGCCGACATCCAGCAGGTGTACGACCATTTCCGCGTCGGCGATGCCGTGCCGTCGCTGGAATCGATCATCGAGATCTTTGCCTGCACGGCGCATACGGCGATCGAAGTGCATTGCCCCACCTGTCCGCGCATATCGGAGAGCGAGCACGGAATCCTGCGGGCGATCGCCGCCGCGCAGAAGGAGCGCGACGATGTCGCGCGCGCGCAGTTCGAGTGCTGGCTGCCGCCGGTGGGCGCGGATTGGGCGCTGGCGCCGGTCCGGGGACTTGCGACCATCTTCCGCATGGCCGGCCTCATTCTGCCTGACCGGCATGTCGAGCCTTTTGACCAGGACCGGACAATGGTGATGAAGAGCTGGCTTGTGGGCAGTCCCACGTTGCATTGATGAGATCGTTCATGATGGAGGCTGCGAGCAATTCCGTGCCTGACCCGGAAGCCGGCCAGTCGCGGCTCTGCCCGCTTCAAGCCGCGCTTGCGACCCGTCCCGGCGTCGAAGGCTACGATCAATTCTGCCGCGTCGCGCTTTCGCTGTTCCGCTTCATTGGCGCTGCCTATGCGACCGGCGCGTCCGATTGCTGGGAGGCGGCCTATCGCTTCGCCGACGAGGCGCCCGGCATTGCCGACAGCCCGCTGCTGGTCGCGCGAGCGGCTGCGCTCGTCAGGATCCTGCGCAGCGGCCGGCCATGCGAGCTGTGCTTCATGCCGCCGTCGTGCCGGCGCCTCTCGAAGGACGAGGCGGAGTTGATGCGACTGCTGTCGGTCGCCCGCAGCAAGCAGCCTGGTGAACTCGAGACAATCGTCTGCGGGTTCGTCGGCTCCGGGAAAGAGGATGCGACAACGCGGGCGGTCAACGCGCTTGCCTGCTGCTGACGCCTAACCTCCGGCCTTGCCGAGCACGAGATCGATCGTGTGGGACGCGATCTTGCGCAGCTGCGCGTCGTCGCCGAAGGCCCGTTCGAGCACGGCGAGGCCGCGCGTCACCGTGATGATGTGGAGCGCTGCGACCGCGGGATTGCCGTTGAACTCGCCGCGTTTCGCGCCTGCCGACAATGTGTCCTGAACCAAAGCGGTGATGCGCGAGATGAGGTTCGCAAAGGCCTGGCGCGCGTCCTCGTCGAGCCCCTCGCCTTCGACCGCACCGAGCTCCATCAGGCCGCGCGTGGTCGGACATCCGCGCGGTGGCGAGCCCGAGCGGAACTTCACGATGGTCAGGTCGAAGAACGCGGTGAGGCGTTTGCGCAAACTGCCGGCACCGAGCGCCTTTTGCAGGGCGAGGAGGTAATCGCCCGCGTAGCGCTCATAGGCCTGCAGGAACAGCGCCTCCTTGCTGCCGAAGGCATTGTAGAGGCTGCCGCGCTGGACGCCGGCGTCGCGCGCGATGTCGGACAGCGAGGTGCCGCGCACGCCCTTGCGCCAGAACTGGTCGAACGCAATGCGCAGGACGTCGTCGTGGTCGAACTCGCGCGGTCTCAAATGTCGATCCTCGGCCTGAAAGTATTTGACACGGTGTCAAGAACGTGTTTTCTCGACATGGTGTCAAAAACCAATTGGGATTGATAGCCCGTTTCGTCAATGAGCCGGACCGCCGGCGCGCACCGTGCGCCCTGGCCGGTCGGCCCGCATGCAAAGGGACCAGCTCATGCCTCTTCTTCACATCTCGATGCGCGCCGGAAAGCCCGACGCCTACCGGCAGGCGATCCTCGACGGTCTCTACCGCGCCATGCGCGAGGCGCTGAACGTGCCCGAGGGCGACGAGTTCATGACAATCAGCGAGCATGACCCCGCGAACTTCCGCTGCGGCAATGCCTACGGCGTCGAGCGAAGCGAGGACGCTGTGCTGATCCAGATCACCGTGTTCGCCTCGCGCACCCCTGAGCAGAAGAAAGCGCTGTACCGGCGGATCGCGGAGCTGCTCGGCGAGAACCCGGGCATCCGGCCCGAGGACGTGTTCGTGAACGTGCTCGATGCCCCCGGGGAGAACTGGTCGGTCGGCCACGGCCTCGCACAGTTCGCGTGAACTTGCCGGGCGCGGAGTTGCCCGCGCCCCCTTGAGAATTGCCGGCCGGAAGGGTCTGATAGGCGGCGGAGGAAACCTCCGCCGAGCCGAACCCGGGACCTGAGCCGCATGACCATGTCGGTCGAGCAATTGTGGAGCCTGCCTGAAACCGCGCTGGTCGGCGCCTACGCAGAGGCGCGGCGCCGCTACGCGGAGAAGAAGTTCGAGCGCGACACCCAGCGGGCGCGGCTCGAATGGATGCGCGCAAAGCTGTTCGTCAACACGCAGGGCAATGTGACCGAGCGCAAGATGGCGGTGGACGTTTCCGAGGAGCTGGCGCGCAAGGGCCAGGAGGTACGCGAGATGACGCGCGATCTCGACATGCTGAAGATCGACGTGGACGTGATCGACACGATGATCCGGCTGCGCGGCGCGCACGGCGCCCCGCCGGTTCATGCCGAAGAGGCGGCCGAGAAACCGGCCGAGCCGGAGGGGGAGTGAGATGGCTGCGTTCCGCGGAAGCTGCCTGTGCGGCGAGGTCGCGTTCGAGGTCGAGGGTCCGTTCGATCGCTTCCTCAACTGCCACTGCTCGCGCTGCCGCAAAGCGACCGGGACCGCGCATGCCTGCGAGGTGATCGTGAAGGCGGCGGCGCTGCGCTGGCTGCGCGGGGAAACATCCGTCGCGCGCTTCGATCTGCCCAATGCACGAAGCTTTGCGACCGCGTTCTGCAAGAGCTGCGGCAGCCCGATGCCGCATCTCACGCGCAGCGGACGCGAAGCGATCATCCATGCCGGCGCGTTCGACGAGCCGCTGGGCGCGGCACCTGACCGGCACGTGCATTGGACGTCCCGCGCGGATTGGTACGACCACGGAGACGGATTACCGGTGGAGGATTGAGGCTCAGCTTTGTGCATGCCCACCGTGGCGGCGGTGATACGCACTTGGCGACGGCCAGCTCCAGTGCTTCAGTGTCGCTCGATTCGGCTCGAAGATCTCGATCTTGAGCGCGTGGCATGCCGCGGCATCGCTGGAATGGGTTGCGCTACAGTCTCCGCCGGGACAGGCCGACAACGCGCCGAGCAGGTCGATCTCCGCGAGAAATTCGATGAAGTCGCCGGGACGGACCGGACTTGCCTTCATGAAATATTGGTGCGTGTCCTTCGTGAAGCCGGTGCACATGAAGACGTTGAGTACGTCGTGGATATGATGCTCGATCGCGCGTGGCTCCATCTCGAGCTCGGCGGCAAGCGCGCGGGACAGGTTGGAATGGCAGCAGAAATCGTAAGCCGTGCCGTTCAACAGGAGATTTGTATAGGGGTCGCAGCGCGTGCCGATCACATCATGAATGCCGGCGCCGTCCTCGTCGAAGCCGTACCAGCCAAGCGTGTCGTGACTGATGGTCGCCATCGGCCGAAGGTAGGGCATATTGCTCCAGAGCCGGTCCCCGATGCCGACATGCGTACCATGGAGCGCCCGCGTCTTGCCGCTGAAGAAGCGCTCGGAGAGATCCTCTGCATTCCAGAGATTGAGGTCGCCGACCTGAGGGCCTTCGATGCTGACGATGCGGAAAAACTGGCCGCGCGCCACGCGAAATGTTCTGGCATCGCGTGGCGGCACGGTGAGCTCGTGCGTCTTGACCATCGTGCGGCGAGCCTGCTCAAGCGCGGCGAGGTCAGGCCCGGGCATCGTGCCGGCCGGATAGACGATCGTCGGCTTGGCGGCGCGGCGCGAAGCGGCGTCTGCGGGTGTGATTTTGGACGACATGCCAAGCGGATCCCTGTGACTGCAAGCCATCCTACCGCCTCATCTCACCCACCCACAACGCACGTCTCCATGATCCCGTCGAGCTCGGCCTTCGAGAGAACGCCGAGCCCGGCGATGAAGACGATGCGTGACCGCGGCACGCCCGGTGTCGGCGCTTCACCCGGCGCCAGTGTTGCGCGGCCGGCGGCGAACTGAAACACCGTCAGGCGGCCGGGCTGCTCGACGGTCTCGAACAGGCCCTTGGCGCGGGCAAGCTTCGGCGCCAGCCGCCCGATGGCCTGCTGCAAGCGCAGCAGCGAGATTGGGTGGTCCGAGGTCCAGCTCAACGTCTCGAAGCGTTCCTCTGCCGGCCGCCGCGGCCCCGGCTCGCGTGTCGCGGGCGCGCGATCGATGGCTGCGGGAAACAGCAGCGCGGCGGGAATCTCGCCGTGCTGCGCATCGACCACCACGGCGGGGACGCGCAGCGCGCGGATGGCTTCGCGCATGCGGGCACCCGCGCCCTCGTCCGCCAGATCCAGCTTGCTGAGCGCCACGATATCGGCGACGCGCAGCTGCGCGCGCACCAGCGCGTCATCCAGGGCTGACGGCGGTGTGCCTGCATCCATCACGCAGAGCACGGTTTCCAGCGGCGCCTCGCGCAGGATCACCGGATCCATCAGGTTGCGCACGATGTCGGAGGGATCGGCGACGCCGCTGGTCTCGATGACGATATACTCCGGCTTCGGATCACGCCGCAGCAGTGTCGACAGCGTGCGGAGC
This sequence comes from Bradyrhizobium sp. USDA 3311, assembly GCF_054062495.1. Lineage (NCBI taxonomy): Bacteria > Pseudomonadati > Pseudomonadota > Alphaproteobacteria > Hyphomicrobiales > Nitrobacteraceae > Bradyrhizobium > Bradyrhizobium sp. USDA 3311. The sequence goes on from NZ_JBSSFI010000001.1 coordinate 8,818,109, forward strand.
AGATCGCCTTCGAGCGAGCAGCAGATGCAGCCGTTGGCAAGGCTCACCACGCCGTCGCTCGCGCCCGCGATCAGCTCCGCATCGATGTTGATCGGGCCGAAATCGTTGACCACGGCGGCGATGCGCCGTCCCACCGCATGCGCCAGCAGATGGTTGACGACCGTGGTCTTGCCCGCCCCCAGAAAGCCCGTCACCAGGAGAATGGGGACCGGCATAGGTCAGCCCTCGACGACCGGGCGGCGCACCGGCCGGCCGGGCCGCGCAGTCACATCCAGAATGCCGTCGCTGATCAGCGCCTGGCCGCTGACGACGAGATGCCGCACGCCCTCGGACGGCCGGTTCATCGCCGTGAACGTCGCGCGGTCGCTCAGCTTCTCGTAATCGAACACGACGATGTCGGCATCGGCATCCTTTGCGAGCCTGCCCTTGGCGCGCATCGCGGGCGTGCTCTGCGACAGGATCTCCGCAGGGATCAGCGCACATTTGCGCACGCCCTCCAGCAGCGACACCGTCTTGCGCTCGCGCACCCATTCGCGGATGAATTTTGTGAAGCAGCCGGCCGAGCGGGGATGCGAGGTGGCGTCATCCGGCAGCGGCCAGGCATCGCCGGTGTAAGTCTTGCCGTCCGACGTCGTCCACGGCATCGCGTCGGACGCGATGGCGCCGCCGGGATACAGCACCGACATGTCGAGCAGGTCGCGGTGATGCGAATTGTTCTCGGTGTCGAGGATGTGCCAGAGCACCAGCGAGGACGGCTCTTCGGCCTGCGCCTTGAGCAGCTCCGCGCGATCATGGAAGCGATAGCCGTCGGTCACGCGCTGCACGGAATCGTAACCGGTGCCGTTGCGCTCGACGAATTGGGGATCACTGAAGAAGGCCGCGGCCAGCACGGTCGAACCGGTGCCGTAAGGATAGGCCTCGACCGTAATGGGCAGGCCCTGCGCCTGCGCCTTCTCGACCAGCACGCGGCAGCGCTCGATGTCGGTCTTGCTCGACGAGTTGAAGTGGCAGATGTGCATATGCGCGCCGGTGGCGCCGGCATAGCCGATCAGGCGGATATAGGCCTCCGCCGCGCTCTCGGGGTCGATGCGCGACATGTAGGCGACGTGGGTGAAGGTCGGCACGTCCTGCTTCGCGGCGAGCTGGCAGACCGCGGTCAGCTCCTGCACGCCGGCGCCCGGCGCGTAGGCGTTCAGGATGCCGATGCCGATGCCGCCCTCGTTGAGGCCGCGCGCGAGGCGATCGAGGATGCCGGCGACCTCCGCATCGCTCGCCACATTGTCCATCCAGCGGCGGTCGCGCATGGCGTTGCCGAACGCCTCGAGCGAGCTCTCCGCGTTGGAGCCCGTCATCGCGCCGATGCGCGCAAAAGCCCAGTTGGTGGCGGCGCCGTAGTTCAGCACGCGCCCCTTCCTGGCCTGGCGCTCATACCAGGATGCGACCGGCAGCACGCCGGCCTCGAGATCGAGCGTCGTCGTCACGCCGTCGAACGCCTGCATGCGATCCGCCGGGATCGACTGGCCATGCGCGTGCAGGTCGATGAAGCCCGGCGCCACCACGAGCCCGGTGGCGTCGATCACCCGCTCGGCGCCGCCGAGCGAGGAGCCGACGGCGGCGATCCTGCCGTCCACCACCGCCACATCGCCGATGGCATCCATCCCGCTCGCGGGATCCACCACCCGGCCGCCAGAGATCACCAAACCGCTCATATCGTCACTCCGCATGCCATTGCCAAAACCTCCAAAGACCCGGCAGCAGCTTCGGAGGTGCGTCTGGGCCGCATAGAGGCAGATTTTTGTGACAACGACCACCGCCGCGGATGCCGATGCAGCATGCATATTGCCGCGCGGCTGTCGCGGGGACGCGCATACGAGATGCAGTCTCGGGTTGCATCCCGGCAAATGCCAAGCTATGGGATGCGCGCAATTTCATTTTTGGAGGCGACCATGTCTACGACTGCACGCTTCCCGGGTTCGACGCGCGATATTTGACGCGCTTCCCGGGATGGGTTCCCGGGTGAGACCACCAAGCCCTGCATCAAATCGAATCTGCCGCGACCTATTGGCGCGCGTTTGCGAACCTATTGTCATGACATCCAATCTCAAGCTGGCCCCTGATCGGGGCGACCGGCGTTGCGACCTGCTGGAAAGCCGGCTGCGGCGATATCACCCGCGCTTCCAGGGCGCGGTGCGCGCCTTGGCCGTGCGGCATCCGCGCATTGCGGACCTTGCCGCGAGCTTTCCCGCGCTGCTCTTCGCGCTTGCTGTTCCGCGGCGGGGGCTCGATCCTGCACGCGCGATTGCGTGCGTGATCGACGGCCATGCCCTCGCGGAGGCGGCGGCTGCCGCCGACGCCCCGCTGTGGCTGCGCAAGCTGCCTCCGGAGACGTTTGCGCGTCCGATCCCGCGATTGCCCGACGGCGAACTCTTTCGGCGACAGATCGCGAACCACCTTCCGCGCTCTCCCAAGCTCGCGCCGACATGGCTTCAGCTCGTGGCCGATGCCGCCGAGCTCGCGCACGAACCGATGGCGGCGTGGATCGCGCGTGAATTTGCGCGCGAGCCGCGACGGGTGAAGCCTGCACGGCTGCGGCTGATTTGTCTCTGGGCCTGGTATTCCACCGAGCCCGCGACGTTGGGACATGATCTGATCGAGAGGCAATGGACACCGGACATGCGCATCGATGCCGCACGTTCGGCCGCAGAGGATTGGCGGACGATCGTGGCCCTGCATGCGAACCTCGGCCGGCAGCCGATCGCCGATATGTGGCTGCGACCCGGCCGGGTGGCGGGCTACGAATTTCTGCCGCTGGATTCGATTGCCGCCATCACCGAGGAGGCGAAGGCAATGAGGAATTGCCTCAACACCTATGGCCAGAACCTCGCACATAATCGGTCGCGGGTCTTGACCCGAATGCGGATTATTTCGCTGAGCTGGAAGCTTTGACTGCGGAAGGGTGGCTTCGGTCCACCTGATCGTCGCGTCGACGCTTGTGCATCCTGCATGGATCTGCACAGCACCCATTCCGCGGCAACGGCGGCGTCTCTCAAGGCACAACCAGTTTCTTGCGAATGGCATAGCGGACCAGTTCGGCCGTCGACGACATTCCAAGCTTGCGCATGGCCGACGCACGATGGGTCTCGACCGTCTTCACGCTCAGCTTCAAAATGACGCTCATGGATCTGTTGGTATGCCCTTCCGCAATCAACTGGACCACGCTCTGCTCGCGCGACGTCAGCAGCATGTCCGACCTGCCATGCTTGTTGAGCTGGTAGTCATGGAGCAGCTTCTCCACCAGGGCGCTGGTGAAGTAGGGCCTGCCGTCGAGCAGCGCCTCGATTGCGGAAATCAGGTGCTTCTTGGCATCCGACTTGAACAAGAAGCCGCGAACTCCCGCCAGAACGGCTTCGGACAGCAGTTCCTCGTCTTCATGCATCGTCAGGATCAGCACCTCCGTGCGCAGATCAAGTGCCTTGAGCCGGCGGCTGACCTCCAACCCGTTCATGAGTGGCATCGAATAATCGACGATGACGATGTCCGACATCGTCTCCACGGCCAAACCGACGGCTTGCTCGCCATTGGTCGCTTCGCCGGCGACGATCCAGTTGGACTGCGTTTCGACAATCGCGCGAAGCCCTGAACGTACGACTGCATGATCATCCGCAATCAAGATGCGTTTCATGGCGTCGTTCTCGTTTTCCGGCCGCAATCGATGGAGACGGCCGGCAGCAGCAAGGTCGAACGATCATGCCGATCATGGCTCGAAGCGCCATCCTGCAAAACCCTGAACTGCCTCGGCGAATGTACCGACGTGGCCGACCTCAAGGAGACCCCACGGACTGACGCGCCGTCATGCCTCAACCAGCTGCGCACGAACGGCGTACCGGACCAGACCTGCGGTTGAGTTCACGTCCAGCTTGCGCATCGCAGCCGCTCGATGTGCCTCAGTCGTCTTGACGCTGAGGTTCAGGATCGCGCTGATGCCCTTGTTGCTGTAGCCTTCGGCTACCAGCTTGACGACAAGCTGCTCGCGTGGCGTAAGCCCGCGGCCCCGGTCTGCTTCGCCGCCCGCGCCGTGATCCAGTTCGTTCCGGCAGCTTTCGCTGCAGAATCGCTTATGCACCAAAAGCGCGTCGACGGCCGCCAATAGCGATCTGTTCGCATCCGATTTCGTCAGAAACGCGCGTGCGCCGGCCTCGAACGCCTGCTGCGCGAGCAGACCGGACTTGTGCACCGTGAAGATCAGAACCTCCGTCTGCAGCGGATAGTCCCTGATCCGCCGCGCAACCTCCACACCCGTCATTCGCGGCATGGAGAAGTCGACGATAGCCACGTGCGGCCGGCTTTCGATTGCTGCAGTCAACGCCTTGCTGCCGTCGTTCGCCTCGGCAACCACCTCCCAATCCGCCCGCTGTTCGAGCACCGCTCGCAAGCCCAATCGCACCGCCTCGTGATCATCTGCGATAAGAAAGCGTTTCATGGCAGAGCACTCCAATGTCGCTATACGGCAGCCATGTCCACCCGCCACCGATAACCTTCTTCTTCTTGCCTCAGTGGGTGCCAGCTTGGGCCCTCCCGAAGCCCGTGGCCTTTCGCCGGCCAGGCTTGTTCGTCGTCAGCCCATGCGGAAACACCGCGCGCAGGATGGTGCCGGAGAGCTGTGTTGCCGGATCGGAGTGGATATCCAATGACCCTCCGATCTGTTCGAGCCGTGCCCTCATCGCGGGAATGCCGACGCCGACGGATATGGTTTTCGCACCTTGCTTCGCGTAGTCGGCGCGCATCCCCCGCCCATTGTCGGTGACCGTCAGTCGAAAACGAGCGCCGATGGCGTCGATAACGATGCTCACCTCCGTCGCTTGCGCGTGGCGGAATATGTTCGTGAGGGCTTCCTGGACGATCCGCAGCAAGGCGCGTTGCTTCTCGTAAGGTAGCCTATCGACGTCGGGCACGATCCTGGTCGTGACCCGCAACGAGGTGCGGGCCGCAAAACCATCAGCGTAGTGCTCGATCGCGGCCTTGAGTCTGTCGATCGTCAGATTCTGGGGGTGTAGCAGATAGGAAAAGGCACGGATTTCCCTGAGTGCCTCATCGATAGACGCGTCGATCTCACCGCAAAGCCGTTCGGCGCCGACCGCGTCGCTCATTTCACGCCGGAGCCGCATGAGACCGAGACTCGCGGCAATCAAATGCTGACATGTCGAATCATGGAGATCGGAAGCAATCCGCTGCTGGATATCCTCCTGGATGGACGCCAGATTGGCAATGACTTGAACATCATCGACACCTTCGGTCGCGGTTTCGAATGCACCATGGCGCACGGTACGATGGCTGCCGATCAGCCGGATCGCGCTACCCGCCACGGGATCCACAACCGGAGCGATGGTCGTCTCCATATTTTGCCGCCGGTCGCCAAATGCGAGACGATGGCGAATCCTCACTTCCGTTCCTTCCGTGAGACAGGCGCGAAGGGCTTCATAGATGGATCTGGCGTCATCCCTGCTCATGCAGCTGGAGACGTCCATCTCCCTGATGTCTTCGGACGAGATGCCGAGATGCTGCTCGAATGCCGGATTGATCCCCTCATAGACGAAGCGACGGCCAGGCGAAGGGCGCACGACGAAGAGAAAGTCAGCCGAGCACATCCAGTACAGCCGGTCGCTGGCCTCTTCGAAATCGAGCCGGAACGACCCTGTGCCGCTGGTTCGAATTGGCTCGGAAGCGGGAAAGCTATGAGGCTTCACGGTACGCGCTCACTCTGCTGCGGCAACGCCCGACATTGAAGCTCGATATCGAGAGTCGCCGTCCTGCCCCGCAGGCGGGGCATCACCCTGGATCAGAGTACGCCCGTGGGGTCCGCAGATTATACACCGTTAGGTTGATCGCGCCATAAGTAGAAGTAGCGCGAGATTAGAATCTCGAATTCGTGAGGGGAGACCTGAAGGGATCAAATATGCGGTTCGTGCCAGACCATTCGGCACTGGACTCAAAAGAGATGCAACAAATGCTAAAGTGCCGCCAATGGCCTTCACGAAACGGCGCGAGAGGATAACAGCTTCCCTGATGCGCAAGCAGCGCCCTCCGAGAATCATGCATATCGTTCTCGGGTCAAGATAGGACGACACTTTACCAGGCGCTAGCGGGTTCCGGCTCCGCTCGCGCTGGATTTCCTTTTCTTTCCGGCCTTCGCGCTCGGAGAAGGCTGCTGAGGCGGCGCGATCACCAGCGGATGAGACGGCACTTGGAGGCGGTGAGTGGCGGCGTCGTCCCTGAGTGCATCAGTATCCAGGCGCTGGCTTCGGTCGACAGAATCGCGCGGGTCTGCGACGGCGGCAGACGGCGCCGCTAGACCAACGGCGACTCCCATCAGCACCCACGCGCATTTCATCATCTTGCAGGCCCCTCAAAAAGCGAAGTCAAGTCGAGGACCGATCCTGAGGTCCCGGTAGCGCCGCACAGCAACGTTCGATGTACGCGCTTCGTACAACACACTGGTCGTCAGCGACACGTTGCTGGTAAAATTGTACTTCACACCCAGGTCCGCCGAGTAGATCTGGTCTTGCCGCCCCCGGTTCAGCCCGTCTGTGAACCAGAAGGCTTCGAACAGCGGCGTGCTCACGATTGACCATTTCGGATCGAGCTTGACTTCGATGCCAAGCAACGCATCGAAGCGCCAGCGGCGAGCTTCCGCAAGGTCGGAAAACCGGTAGGTCACAAGCAACAGCGGCGAGAGTGTCACATTATTCATGCGGAAGTCGCGCGCCACTGAGCCCATCACGTCGTGCGAGGTGAAGGCAAGGTCCCGGTAGACTCCATCGAAATCGTATCGGTTCTCGTAGATGGCGGAGAAGCGCCAGCCGTCCCAATTCTCGGTCAGGCGCGCTCCCACGCGTGCGACTGCAGCGTTGCCATCCTTCTCCGTCGCGAATGCCTCGTATTGGGCGCGGGCGTAGAGCCGGTAGGAGAGGTCATTGGTCAGATTCCCGTCCAGCCTGACGCTCACGTCGGGCTCATAGTAGAGATCCGATTTGCGGTTGTCCCGGCTGAACAAAGCATTGTCGGTGAAAGTCGGCGCGACGGAACCGACGACGCTCCACGACGGAGCGGAGTAGTACGGCACGGGACTGCTCGCCTTCAGCTCGGTGAGATCAACATCCGCGGCCCACGCGGGGCTTGCCCCAAACAATCCAACGACCGGCAACAGAACGATAGACCCGCGCATGGCATGCCCCGATGGCTTCTGCGTACACCAGGAATCGCCTTAGATTGGGCAACGATTGTGGCGTGTTAGTGATGATACTTTAAATCAGGGATTGAACCGACAGATTGCCATTTCGTAAAATGCCGGAAGCTCCCGACGCTGCGAAAGAGACGCCGGGGAACTCACGCTGCACGTGACCCCGATCGGCTGCGTTGCCCCCAGGCAAAAGCGGAACGGCGCGCGGACGTGGCACGCTGGTATCGCGGCCGACCCCACTCGATCCGCCTAATAGTCCACCGCGTCCCTGGTGATCGGACAGGTCATGCAATGACCGCCTCCCCGGCCCCGCCCCAGCTCTGCACCGACGATGGTGATCACCTCGATCCCTTCCTTGCGCAGCAAGGTGTTGGTGTAGGTATTGCGGTCATAGGCAAACACCACGCCCGGGGACGCGCAAACCAGGTTAGCGCCGCTGTCCCATTGCGTTCGCTCGCGCATGTAGGCGTTGCCGCCGGTCTCGACCACGCGCAGCTTCTTCAGGCCGAGGGCTTCAGCCACGACGTCGACGAACGGCTTTTCGTCCCTGCGCAGCTCGAGGCCGGCGGAATTGTCGGCCGGCCGGTAGGAAAAGGCCGCGATGTTGTTGACGATGTCGGGATAGAGCAGAACGCAATCTCGGTCCGCGAACGTGAAGACGGTATCCAGATGCATTGCGGCGCGGAGCTTCGGCATTGCAGCCACGATCACGCGCTCGGCCGCCTTTTTCTTGAACAAGGCCGCGGCGACCTGGCTGATCGCTTGCCGCGAGGTGCGCTCGCTCAACCCGATCAGGACGTTGCCTTTGCCGATCGGCATCACGTCGCCGCCTTCCAGCGTCGCCAGACCGTGATCCCGCGTCGGATCGCCCCACCAGACATTGACCTTGCCGGCGAAATCCGGATGGAACTTGTAGATGGCGGTGGCGAGAATCGGCTCTTCATGCCGCGCCGGCCAATAGAGCGAATTCAGCGTGACCCCGCCGTAGATCCAGCATGTCGTGTCCCGCGTATACAAAGTGTTGGGAAGCGGCGGCAGCAGATACTCGGTCATGCCGGCGGCCTCGCGGACGAGCTTGAGCATCTCGCCGCCATGGGCGTCCGGGAAGTCATGGGTCGAAACGCCCCCGATCAGCGTCTCGGCCAGATCGCGCGGCGTGAGGCTCTCCAGATAGCCCCGCAGTTCGTCGACGAGACCGAGACCGACCTGATCGGGAACAACCTGGTTGTCGAGGATCCACTTCCTGCCCTCAGGGATCGCGACCGTCTCGGTCAGCAGGTTGTGCATCTCGACCACTTCGATGCCGCGATCACGCATCTTCTGGACGAAATCGAAATGATCGCGCTTGGCGTTTTCGACCCACAGCACGTCGTCAAACAGCAGGGTGTCGCAATTGGAGGGCGTGAGGCGCTGATGGGCGCGGCCGGGTGAGCAGACCATGACCTTGCGGAGCTGACCGACCTCCGAATGAACGCCAAAGGCTCTGTTGGATTCCGATGCCTGCTTTGCCATGGGACTGCCCTTGAGGGTTGCCTTGCCTAGATCGTGATGTAGCCGGTGGCCAATCCGTGGATTCCGACAGCCGCGCCGACGGCGGCTGCGATGAAGATGCCCCACTCGACGGCCGTGAAGACCCTCGCCTTCTGTTCCAGGCGCGCCCAGAAATAGAGCGCCGTGCCAGGCGCGTAGAGGATCAAGGACAGCAGCAGAAACTTCATTCCGGCCGAATAGATCAGGAACAGCGTGTAGATGACGGCGATGCCGGCAAAGATCGTGTCGCGCGTTCGCTCGCTACCGCTCTTCTCATAGGTCTCGCCCCGCCTGACGAGCAGGAGCCCGTAGGCCGCAACGAGGAAGAACGGAATGAGTGACATCACGCTCGTCAGATTGAGCATCAGCGCGAAGGCATCCTGCGACCAATAGGTGCTGATGACGAAGAGCTGGACGATCACGTTGGTGAGCCAGAGCGCCGCGGCCGGCACCTTGTTCGCGTTCTCCGTGCCGAACAATGCCGGCATATCCCTGGTCCGGCCGGCGGCGGAGAGCACCTCGGCACAGATCAGCGACCAGGCGAGATAGGCCCCCAACACCGAAACCAGAAGTCCAATGCTGACGAAGATCGCGCCCCAATGCCCGACCACGGCCTCCAGGACCGTCGCCATGGACGGTTGCCGCATGCCGGCGATCTCGGCGCGGAGAAGCACGGCGTATGGCAGCATGGTGACGAGCACCATCAGGCTCGTGACGATCGCAAACCCCAGCAGGGTCGCAGCACCGACATGCGCGCGCTCCTTGGCGTAGCGTGAATAGACGCTGGCGCCCTCGATGCCGAGAAAGACAAACACCGTGACCAGCATGGTGGCGCGGATCTGCTCGAACAGGCCCTTGTCCGGCATGCCCTCGCCGCCCCAGAAATTGCCGCGGAACATGTCGGCGTTGAACGAGAATATCAGGATAACGATGAAGACCAGGATCGGCACGATCTTGGCGACAGTGACGATGGTGTTGATCGCGGCCGCCTGCTGCACGCCGCGCAGGATCATGAAGTGGAACAGCCAAATTCCGATCGAGGCGACGATGATTGCGGTGACCGTGTTGCCATCCCCAAAGACCGGAAAGAAGGCGCCCAAGGTCGACTTGATGAGGACCCAATAGGATACGTTGCCGATGCAGCTGCCGATCCAGTATCCGAATGCCGACAAGAAGCCGGGATAGTCGCCAAATCCTTCCTTCGCATAGGCATAGACGCCGGCATCGAGCTCGGGCTTTCGCTCGGCCAACGCCTGGAACACCCGCGCGAGGGTGTACATGCCGCCGCCGGCAATGCACCAGGCGAAGATCGCGCCAAACGGACCGGTGGCGATGCCGAAAGTTCTCGGCAGCGAGAATATCCCCGAGCCGACCATCGAGCCGACCACCATCGCGGTCAATGCGAACAGGGATAGCTTTTGGATTGACGGCGTCCCAGTCATGTGAAGACCTCGCGACGCGCGGGTGCGCGGCATCCTGGCCGAGCGACTTTGCCGGCGGTCGCACGATGCGCCTTGGGCGACACCTGGAATATCGGGTGATTACCTAGTCGCGCGTCGGGATTTCCCTCGCCGGAAACAGCCGCTCAAGACGACGGTGGAGCGGAGGCCATGGCTGGTCCCTTCTCCCCGAACCAGGTCACGTACAATGTCGGCAGCAAGACAAGCGTCAGCACGGTCGCGACCAGCAGGCCGCCCATGATTGCAACCGCCATCGGGCCCCAGAAGACGGTTGGAGCAATCGGGATCATGCCGAGAACGGTCGACACCGCCGTCAGCATGATGGGACGGAAACGGGAGCTGCTGGCATCCACCGCGGCGTCCCATGGGCTCTTGCCCTGCGCGCGCTCCGCATCGATCTGGCTGATCAGAATCACCGCATTCTTGCTGATCATGCCGAGCAGGGCGAGAACGCCGAGAATGGTGACAAAGCCCATCGGCCTGCCGGACAGCAACAGCGCGGCCACAACACCGATCATCCCGAGCGGGGCCACGCTAACGACCATGACCAGTCGCGGGAAGCTCTGCAACTGGACCATCAGAACCGTGAACATGACGAACAGCATCATGGGCACCACAGCGAGCACGGAGGCCTGCGATTTCCGGCTCTCTTCCACGGTCCCGCCGACGGCCACGCCGTAGGATGCAGGAAGCGTCTTCCTCAGCTTTTCGATCGCGGGCGATAGGGCATCCACCACCGTATCTGGCAGCGTTCCACCGCCGATGTCGGCACGCACCGTCAAGGTCGGAATACGGTCGCGCCGCCAGATCAGGGGATGCTCCTGATGATATCCGAACGTCGCAAACTGGCTGAGCGACACCGTCTTTCCTCCAGGCAGCGGCACCTGGAGCGTGCGCAGGTTGGACAGCGAAATGCGCTGTTCGTCGATAGCCCGGGCCACCACGTTGACCAGATAGATGTCGTCGCGGACCTGGGTGACGACTGCGCCAGATATCACGGTGTTCAATACGCTCGATATCGCCTGCGAGCTCAGGCCGAGACGGCGCGCTTCATCCTGATCGACGTAAATCCGCAGCTGGCGCTCCGGCTCCATCCAGTCAAAGTTGATGCTCTTTGTCCTGGGATCGGAGGCAACGATCTGCCCGACCTTGAGCGCAATCTCACGTACCTGCTCCACATCGGGTCCGCCAACGCGATATTGCAGCGGCCATCCGACAGGGGGGCCGAGGCCGAGAGGCGAAACCGACGCGACGGCGGCCGGAAACTGCTCCGCGAGAAGACGCTCCAGCCTCGCCTGCAGGCGCTCGCGCGCTGCGACGTCCTTTGCCACCACAACCGCCTGCGTGAAGGAATCGTTCGGAAGCTCCACGCTCAGTGGAAGATAGAAGCGGATCGCGCCGCGCCCCACATTGGTGCTCCAATGACGGACGTCCGGATCGGCGGCCAATGCTGCATCCAGGCGCCTGGCTGCCGTCTCGCTCGCATGGATCGATGCATTCTGCGGCAAGGTAAGGTCCACGAGCAATTCGGGTCGATCGGACGACGGAAAGAACTGCTGCGGGATCAACGGAAGCGCGAGAACGGACGCGGCAAAGAGCGCCAGCGAGACCGCAATCGTCGGCCACTTGGCGCGCATCGCCAGCGTCAGAAAATTCCGATAGAAACGGAACATCGCGCCAGGCTCGGCAGCCCCCTTCTGCACCGGTGGGACAAGAATGACGACACCCAGCAAGGGCGTGAAGACCACGGCAACGAGCCACGACACCAGGAGCGCGATCGCAACCACCGCAAACAGCGAGAACGTATATTCGCCGGCCGAGCTCGCGGCAAACCCGACCGGGATGAAGCCCGCGATCGTCACCAGCGTTCCGGCGAGCATGGCAAAGGCATGACTGCGGTAGGCAAACGTCGCAGCGTCGACCTTGCTGTCGCCTTGCGCCAGCCGATTGAGCGTTGCGTCGGTGGTCGTCATCGCGTCGTCGACCAGCAGTGCGAGCGCGATGATCAGCGCTCCCAGCGATATTCGCTGCATGTCGACGCGAGCGATCTCCATGATCGGAAACACGATGGCCAGCGTCAACGGAATGGCAAGCGCGATGATGAGGCCGGGACGGATTCCGAGGCTGATGAAGCTCACCACCAGGATGATGGCGATAGCCTGAAGGAGCGAGGTCATGAATTCGCCGATCGCGCCTCCCACCACGACGGCCTGGTCGGCAACGAGGATCGGCTCGATTCCAATCGGGAGATCGGCGGTGATCTCCGCCATCACCTTCTTGACGTTTCGGCCGAGCGCAAGAATGTCGCCGCCGTCGCGCATTGCGATGGCAAGCCCGATTGCCGGCTGGCCGTTGACCCGGAACATCGGCTGCGGCGGATCCACGTAGCCGCGCCGCACCTGCGCGATGTCGCTCAGGCGAATCGTGCGCCCTCCTGCGACGAAATTGACGCTGGCGATGTCCTGCTCCGACTGAAAACCGCCCGACACCCGCACGGAGATGCTTTCCTTGCCGGTCTGGATCACGCCCGCCGGGCGGACGATATTCTGCGATTGCAGCGCGGCGAGCAGAGCCGCCCGATCGACGCCCAAGGTCGCGAGCTCCTGCTTGGAGAATTCGACGAAGATCACTTCGTCCTGCGCACCCAGGAGTTCGATCTTTGACACATCCGGGACCTGAAGCAATCGAGAACGGATGCGCTCGACGTGATCCCGCAACTCCCGTTGCGTGAAGCCGTCGCTGGTGAAGCCGTAGACGATGCCGAACGTGTCACCGAAGTCGTCATTGAAGCCCGGACCGACAACTCCGGCAGGCAAGGTGTGCCGCATGTCGCCGATGCTCTTTCTCACCTCATACCAGGTGTCGGAAACCTGCCTCGCGTTAGCACTTCCTTCCAGGTTGACGAAAATGGTGACGAGACCCGCCCGGGTGAAGCTGCGCAGGAAGTCCAGATGGGGCGTCTCCTGCAATTGGCGCTCGAGCCGCTCGGTCACCTGCTTCATCGTCTCTTCGGCCGTAGCCCCCGGCCAGGCCGCCTGAACGACCATGGTCTTGATGGTGAAGGAGGGATCCTCGTTTCGACCAAGCCGGAAATACGCCAGGCCCCCGGCGATCACGGCAACGATCATGACATAGACGACAAGCGAGCGATGCCTGAGGGCCCAGTCGGAGAGATTGAGCCCCGTCATGGCTCTGCCCCGAGCACCCGAACCTTCTGGCCCGGATGGAGCGCCTGCACGCCCGCGGTGACGATGATCTCTCCGGCGTCCAACCCCTGCGAGACGATGACCTGTGCCTGGTCGAAACGCAGGATATCAACATTGCGCGCCGAAACGAGGTTCGTCGACGGATCGACAATCCACACCGCCGGCTGTTGATTGATCCGCGTCAACGCGGTTGCCGGTATGTCGATCACCGGACCGGAACTGGTTTCGACGCGGCCATTGACGGTCGCGCCGAGCCGCATCGCCGCCGGTGGATCCGTCAAGCCGACCTTGACCTCGAAGGTGCGGGTGACCGGATCGGCTTGCGCCGCGATCTGACGAATGCGGCCTCGCGCCGTAATCTTCGGATCATCCGTCAGGCTGACGGTGACCTGCACGTCGGCTGGGGCTGATCTGACCATCTGAGCGGGAACATCGAAGATCGCGTCGCGGCCGTCCTGCCTGGCGATCCGCGCGATCATTTGTCCGGCCTGAACGACCTCGCCGGCCGACGGCCCCGTCGCGGTGATCTTGCCCGGCGCGTCGGCTCGCAGTTCGGTGAAACTGACGAGATCGTGCGCAGAGCTCAATTGCGCCTCCGCCGCCTCGACCTGCGACTGGGCGGTCTGTCGTGCTTGCGTCGCCGCCTCGAAATTGGCACGCGTGGTCCACCCTTGTGCCAACAGAGTCTCCTGGCGTTCGTAATGGTTGCGTGCCTGCGTCAACTGGCCCTGTGCGGCGGAAAGAGCGGCCTTCGCCTGTCGCAATGTGCTCAGCTCGTTCTGAGGCTCGAGTTGGGCCAGCAACTGCCCGGCCTCGACCCTGTCACCGAGCCTGGTGTCGTTCGCAAGCAGACGTCCGGAGATCCGGAAAGCGACGCTGACTTCGTCCTCCGCCTCGATGCGCCCCGTGAAGGTCAGCGGCACCAGGCTCTCACGCTTCTCGATCGTCGTGGTCCGGACCGGACGCGGAGACGATTCCTTGGTTTCCACTTGACGGTCACACGCAGCCAGGACCGACGCGGATGCAGCCGCCATCAGCGTCAATGCAATGGCTTGCCGAGACGTTGTTCGGCGACCGCGCATAGCCAAGCTCCTGAAACGTTGCCGGGCAGGTCCGCCTTTCCCGAGGTTGCGATTTCGCGATATCGCCCCTCGGTATTCTTGCCCAGGGGATCGACCGCACACATCGGCAAATCTACTCGGTGCGGCCGGATGCAATCGCGGTTACGGCACAACGCAGACGCAGGCAGAAACCCGACGAGGCGTGACAATCCGTCGGAGAGCGCTCTAGGGAATTCCTGACGCCTGATCAGGCAATCACCCAATATCGCCGGTCTCATCAAGAGCGCACGGTTGCACACCCAGATGAAGCGATCGAGCGCGTCGGCTTGATGAATCAGGAGGGTTCAAGATGCGAAAGTTGATCCTAGTTGCAGCGGCGATCTCGGCAATGCTGACCATCGCGCCACAGACTGCATCGGCACAGACCCAGCAGAACCAATGGTGCTCCAAATTCAAAGGGATGGTGAACTGCAAGTACTCCACCCAGGATCAGTGCCAGGCGTCCCGGAGCGGAAGAGGCGGCACCTGCTTCCCTCGGCAGGCGTCACGCTAGTTGCGTGGCAGGGCAGCGAGAGCCCATCCAGGGCGATGGCGTCGAACGATCCGCTCGTGGACGCCATTCGAACCGGTGTGGATGCTGTTGTATCGCTACGCCAACCCCCGTTTCGACACATCGACGGGTTCTCGGCTGCGGCCGCCGACAGCGCCGCCGCCGGAATCCCGTCCTTCAATGCACAAGGCCTGGTTTTCGAAACATCGCAGAACGGCGCGAGCTGACCCGCCGCCAGCCGAGGACTCCGACGTGAGCGGACCCTCAGGAAAACGAGACGCGCGTACGGGCGTCGGGGCGTCCTGGCGAAGCGCGGCGTCCCGAGCGGCATGGTTCCTCTGCCTTTGGCTCGTGCTTGCCGGCACCTCTGTCGATGACATTCCTGCCGCAACAATCGCCGTCGCGACGGCAACCTGGACGAGCTTGCGTTTGCTGGAGCCTGGCACGTCGCGGCGCTCACCTCGCGCCATCCTCCGACTGGCGCTTCTGTTCCTGTACCAGTCCATTGTGGCCGGAGTGGACGTCGCAAGGCGCGCACTCGATCCCGGCCTGCCGCTGCGCCCGGGATTTGTCGCGTATCCAACCCGTCTTCCGCGTGGCCTGCGTCGCAACGTGTTCGCAACGCTCACCAGCCTGTTGCCAGGCACCGTGCCGGCCGGAGAGGAGGAGGCGCAACTCCTCTATCACTGCCTCGACGTCGATCAGCCCGTGATCGCCGAACTTGATCAGGAGGAGGCGGCCTTGGTTCGAGCGCTTTACAATGACTGAGTTCCTGACCGTCGTGGTCGGTTTCATTCTGGCAATGCTGGCGCTTGGACTGTTGTCGATCCTGCGTGGCCCCGGCGACGCTGACCGGGTCATGGCGACGCAACTGATCGGGACCGGAGGCATTGCGACGCTGCTGCTGCTCGGCACCGTAGCGAGCATACCCGCAGCGATCGACGTGGCTTTGACCATGGCGCTGCTCGCCACCTTCGCCTCCATCGCGTTCGTCAAGAAGGGGCTTTCCCGCTTCGAGGCCGATGGGACCGCATCAACGGAGGACGAATGAGCCTCGCACGCGACATGATGACGATTGCAGCGGTGTCGGCCGGCGCGTTCTTCTTTCTGGCGGGCACGGTCGGCCTGCTTCGCTTTCCCGATACCCTGACGCGTCTGCACGCGCTCACCAAGGCGGACAACCTCGGCCTCGGCCTGGTCGTGCTCGGACTGCTCCCGCAAGCAGCGGGTCTTCGCGACGGGTCGAAGCTGGTTGGTATCTGGCTGCTCGGCCTGCTCGCGGGCGCCACCGTCTCGCAACTGATTGCGCGCGCGGCGCGCCAAGGCCAGTTGAACCGATGAGCATTGCGACGGTCTTTGAAATTGTCCTTGCCGCGGTCGTGCTGACCCTCGGCGTCTGGACGATCGTCGTGCCCGAGACGTTTTCGGCCACGGTCGGGTTCGTTGCCTATGGACTGCTGGTGGCACTGATCTGGGTACGCCTCGACGCTGCCGACGTTGCTCTGACCGAGGCCGCAATCGGCGGCGGCCTCGGTGGCGTCTTGCTGCTGAGCGCGGCGGCGCGATTGCGGGATGCCGACATGATGGCGGACGAAGCGCCAGGCAAACTGCTGCGAGCGGGCGCCGCAGCGCTGTCCGTGCTGACGGCTGCGGCGCTGGCCGGCGCGGTCCTGTGGCTGCCCGATTCCGCTCCGACGCTTGCTCCGGCTGCTGTTGCAAATGCCTGGGCAACGGGTCTGTCCAACCCCGTCACCAACGTGCTCATGGCGTTCCGCGCCATGGATACGATGCTCGAGAAGATCGTGCTGTTGCTGGCCATCGTCGGCGTTTGGTCGCTTGCGCCTGACAGTGCGTGGGGCGGCCGTCCCGGGCCGCGCCACCAAGCCGATCCACGTGGCGTTCTCGCCTTTCTTGCGCGGCTGCTGCCGCCGGTTGGCATCGTCATCGGGATCTATATCCTCTGGACCGGTTCCGACCATCCCGGCGGAGCTTTTCAGGGCGGCGCGATTCTCGCGTCGATGTGGCTGCTGGCCGTCATGGCCGGATTGGCGGACACACCGCTCGTGAGCGATCGATCGGTACGGTTCATCCTCGTTGCCGGGCCCGGCCTGTTCCTGCTCGTCGGCCTTGCCGGCCTTCTGTTTGGCGCCGCGTTCCTGTCCTATCCGCCAGCGCTGGCCAAGCCGCTGATACTTGGTATCGAGGTCGCAATGACCCTGACGATCGCAGCGACGCTCGGACTGCTGCTCGCCGGCGTACCGGAACGGGGCATGGAGCCGTGAGCGGCGTGACGGTGTTCGGATTGTGCGCCGCTGCCACGGTCGGACTTGGGCTCTACGGCCTGATCACGAAGCCCCAGCCCCTCCGCAAGATCATCGCCTTCAATCTGCTCGGCAGCGGCGTATTCCTCCTGTTCGGCGTCGTTGGACGGCGCGGTGCGGCGGCGGGGATCGGCAATGATCCGGTGCCGCAAGCCCTGGTGATCACCGGCATCGTCGTCGCGTTTTCCGCAACGGCTTTGGCGATTGCACTGCTGCTGCGGCTGTTCCAGACGAGTGCCTCCATGGCGCCGCGCAGTCGCGCCTCGCCGCGCGATGACCCAGATCAGGCCGGTGGCTGATGCTGCCCCCTGCCCCAGCGCTGGACGCGACAACAACCCCAAGCGGCTTCCTGCTGGTGCTGTCGATTGCCATACCCATCGCGGGTGTTCTGCTAGCCTTCGTTCTGGGCGAGCGACACATCAGGCTGGTCGCATTCGCGACGATCCCGCTGGGGCTGGTGATCGTCGTAGCGATTCTGGCAGCAGTTGCGCAGCGCATGGGCCCTCTCGTTTACCTGCTCGGCGCCTGGCCGCCGCCGCTGGGGGTGGCGCTGCGCGCGGACGGATTGTCGGCCGTGATGCTTGCGGCGACCGCAGTCGTGATCTCCGCAGTCGCCGTCTATGCCGGTACTGAATTCTCCGTGACAACGACGGAGGCGCGCGCGCCATTCGTGTTCTGGATCCTGCTGCTGGCGGTCTGGGCCGCGCTGAACACAATCTTTGTCGGTGGAGACCTCTTCACGCTTTATGTTGCCCTGGAATTGCTGACATTCGCCGCGGTGCCGCTGGTCTCGCTGGATGGCCGTCCGGAGACCCTGCGCGCGGCGATACGCTATCTGCTCTTCGCATTGCTCGGCTCCGTGCTCTATTTGCTGGGCACGGCGCTCCTCTATGGTCTTCATGCCACCCTGGATATCGTGCTGTTGTCGCACCGGATTGGAGCACAGCCTGCCTCGCTCGTCGCGGCGGCATTGATGACATCAGGTCTTCTGGCCAAGACCGCACTCTTTCCGTTGCATCTCTGGCTGCCGCCTGCCCACGCAGGCGCGCCGGCTGCCGCTAGTGCGATCCTGTCTGGCCTCGTCGTGAAGGGATCTTTCTTCATCATCGTGCGGCTCTGGTTCCAGGTGATGCCCGGGCTGCCTGGTTTCGCCGCCGCACAACTGCTCGCCGCGCTGGGAGCTGCGGCAATCGTGCTCGGAAGCGTCCTCGCCTTGCGCCAGGAGCGACTGAAGCTCCTGATCGCGTATTCGACGCTGGCCCAGATCGGGTATCTCTTCCTGATGTTTCCGCTCGCGTTCAATGCCTCGGGTCATCTGGAGAGTGGCGAGGCCCTGGCGGGCGGCCTGCTGCAGGCTGCCTCTCACGCCACCGCAAAGGCGGCGATGTTCATGGCCGCCGGATCGATCTACGCCGGGCTGGGCCACGATCGCATCGCGGGGCTCGGCGGTATCGCGCGCGTCCTGCCCTTGAGCGTCCTGGCGTTTGCCATCGCCGGCATCGCGCTGATGGGCGTGCAGCCGAGTGGCGCGTCCCTGGCGAAAGACCTGTTGCTTCAGGCCGCGACCGAGAGGGAGCAATGGTGGTGGGCGGTCGTGCTCCAGGCAAGCGGGGCGTTCACTGCCTCCTATGTCGTGCTGGTTCTGGCTCATGCGCTGGCCCCTCCGGACAAGTCTGTTGTATTGACCGACCCGGCACCGCGCCTTCCGGACGTGGCGGTGCTCGTGCTGGCGCTCTGCTCGTTATTGCTTGGCCTCGTGCCCTGGGAACCGTTTCTGCCTGTCCAGCGCATCTCACCGTCAGGTCTCTTAGATCTCGAAACTCTCTCCAAATTCCTCTTGCCTCTCCTGGGAGGCGTCGTGCTGGCAATCCTGCTCCGCCCCTGGCCGCACCCGCTTGCGTCTTCGGTGCGTTGGAGGCTCGCCATCGGCGTGTTCGATTCATTCCGACGCGGCTGCTGCGCGTTCGGTGGCTATGTTGAAAGGGGCAACGGTGTCCTGTGCGAGTGGCCGGCGGCAAGCATCTGCCTTCTTATGCTGGCCCTGCTGTTCGGCGTGTTGATGCTTGTGGCCGCGTGAGGCGCCGGCTCATGCATCGGCCGGGAACAGGTGAGGCCCAAGAACAGGTCAGGCCCAAGTGTTCCCCATCGCGATCATCAGGAACATTCATCCCGACGCCTCAGGGTTTTCTCCGATCCCGCGCCGGTGAACCGACGGCTAATCTCTGACAACGCATCCCGCCAGCGGCGCTGGCGTACCAGGCTTGGCCGGGAGTTGCGATCCAGCAGGAGGTCTTCATGTCCGATTTAGTGGCGATCGTATATCCATCCGAAGCGAAGGCTGAGGAAGTTCGTCAACGGCTGCTCAACCTGCAGAAGGAATATCTGATCACGATCAGCGATGCCGTGATCGCCGTGAAGACCGATTCCGGGGGCATCAAGCTCAATCAACTCGTCAACACCACGTCGATGGGAGCGGTAACCGGTGGTTTCTGGGGGCTTCTGATTGGCATGATTTTCCTCAATCCGATCCTCGGTGTCGCCGTCGGCGCGGCCTCCGGCGCGCTCGGCGGCGCGTTATCCGATTTCGGCATCGACG
This sequence comes from Bradyrhizobium sp. USDA 3311, assembly GCF_054062495.1. Taxonomy (NCBI): domain Bacteria; kingdom Pseudomonadati; phylum Pseudomonadota; class Alphaproteobacteria; order Hyphomicrobiales; family Nitrobacteraceae; genus Bradyrhizobium; species Bradyrhizobium sp. USDA 3311. The sequence continues at coordinate 8,838,070 of NZ_JBSSFI010000001.1, forward strand.
ACTCCTTCATGAAGGAATTGTCAGCGTCGCTCCACACCGGCAACGCCGCCCTGTTCGTCCTGATCAAGAGTATGACCGCCGACAAGGTACTGAAGGAGATCAAGGACGCCGGAGGGACCGTGCTGAAGACGTCCCTGGATGATACCAGGGAACAGGCCCTGCGCGACGCGCTGGCAAGCGCCGCGGAGCGACCGGCGGCCTGACAGCCCTTTGGCCGCTCAGCGCCGGCTGCCGGCCAGACGCAGCAGCATCATGAACAGGTTGATGAAGTTGAGATAGAGCGACAGCGCTGAAATCACCGACTTGCGGCCAGCCGACGTTTCATCGTCCCCGCTGTCGTACATCGCCTTGATCCGCTGGGTGTCGTAGGCCGTGAGCCCCGCAAAGACGCCGACACCCACGACCGAGATCAACCAGTCGAGCCCGCTTGATTGCAGGAAGAGGTTCACCAGGCTGGCAATGATGACCCCGATCAGGCCCATGAACAGGAAAGTGCCGAGACCGGACAGGTCACGCCTTGTGGTGTAGCCAAAAACGCTGAGCGCCCCGAACATCGCTGCCGCGATGAAAAACACGCGCGTGATCGAGGCGCTGGTGTAGATATGCAGCAGTATCGAGAGCGAGACCCCGACCAGCGCGGCATAGATGAAGAACAGAAGCCGCGCCGTTGCCGCCGACAGCGTATTGATGCGCGCGCTGATGAAAAAGACCAGCGCGAGCGGCGCCAGTATGAAGACCCACATTAACGGACTCTGCAGCAATGCGGGACCGGTGAGCTGATAGGTCAGCCAGGCCACAACGGCGGTCACGCCGACGCCGGCGGCCATGTAGTTGTAGATGCGCAGCATGTAACCGCGCAATCCAGCGTCCACCGCGATTGCGTCAGAGGTCGCCAGGTTCTGATCGTAGTTTGACATCGCTTGCCTCCTCGCGGAGCCGTTGGGAGGCAGCGACCCTACTCCTCTGCCCTCGCACGGGATATCGGACAATCACCTGATATCCCGGGGGCACGATCACCCTACCCGGCCTGCAAATGCGGCACGCCGCCCTTCAGTTGTGGCGATTTCCGCCTTACAGAATCGTAAGATGGTGCTGCCGCTTGCGTTCGTCTTTCCGAGCACGCCCCTTACGCATTTGTCACTGGAAGCGGCACGCTTTCCGGCCTAATCGGCCGACATGCGGTACTTCTTTCACATCGTCGACAAATACGGCCTCTCGCCGGACGAGAGCGGATGCGAGCACGTTGACCAGCACGCGGCGATGCTGCATGCCCGTCGCATTGCAGAAGAGCTGGCCAAAGCCGGGGAATTCGTCCGGTCGAGCTTCGTGTTTGTGGCCGATACTGCTCCCGGACTTTCGTCCGGTCGCAACTGAGGAAAGACGAGGCTGGCCGGACCAGGTTCGGCCTACTGGTTTCCTGCCACTGCTCTCTACATAGAATCACGGATGTTCGAGCAGAAGGGCTGCTCCTAAGGTCTTCGCCAAGGGGTGGCCGGCGCTCCACCGTCGCAAAGGTTTGTCGCGCCTGCCCGATCTCCGATTGGAAGGCCAGCTTGCACCATGGCGCCTCCATCGAGCCAGGCCGATCAAAGGCTCTCTCGGAATGCGCTCATCGCGCTCGTGATCGGGTCGATGGTCGGTTCCGGTATCTTTGCCTTGCCTGCAGCGTTCGGACGAACCACGGGCGCGCTCGGAGCGATGATCGCCTGGGTCATCGCGGGCACAGGCATGCTGATGCTCGCCTTCGTGTTTCAGACCTTGTCACAGCGCAAGCCGGACCTCGATGCCGGCATCTACGCCTATGCCAGGGCCGGATTTGGCGACTATATCGGCTTTGCTTCGGCAGTCGGATACTGGATCGGTTGCTGCCTTGCAGATGTCGCCTGCCTCGTCTTGATCAAGGCGACGCTCGGACAGTTTTTCCCGATCTTCGGCGACGGCACGACGCCGGTGGCGATCGCTTCGGCGTCCGTCCTGCTCTGGGGCGTGCACGTTCTGCTGCTGCGCGGCATCACGGGGGCAGCCGCGCTCAATACGATCGCGACCTACGCCAAAATCATCCCGATACTATTGTTCATCGTCGTCGCCGTCATCGCCTTCGACGGCGCGCTCTTCTCCATGAATTTCTGGGGGACGGAGCAGCCGGGCATTTCGAAGGTGGTCGCGCAGGTTCGCGGCACGATGCTGCTGACGGTGTTCGTGTTCGTCGGAATTGAAGGCGCGAGTGTCTACTCCCGCTACGCCCGGAGCCGCACCGATGTCGGATTCGCAACCCTTGCCGGCTTTCTGACGGTTCTGTGCCTCCTCGTCCTCGTGACGCTCCTGTCGTACGGCGTGCTGCCACGAGCGGAGCTGGCGGATCTCCCGACACCATCCATGGCCGGCGTGATGGAGGCGGTCGTCGGCCGCTGGGGCAGTGTGTTCATCAGCGTGGCACTCCTGATCTCGGTCCTCGGCAACTATTTGTCCTGGTCGCTGTTGGCGGCCGAGATCCTGCATTCCGCCGCGATCCACCGCACCATGCCCTCCTTTCTCGCCACGGTGAACGTGTACAAGGTCCCTGCCGGCGCGCTCTGGCTCACCAACTGCGTCATCCAGATTTTTCTGCTCGTCACCTGGTTTGCGGAATACGCATTCACGCTTGCCTTGAAGATGACGAGCGCGATGACGCTGATCCCATATTTCTTTGTTGCGGCGTACGGCCTGAAGCTCGCCTGGACCAGCGAGGCCTATCACGCCGGCGAGCACGCCCGAATTGTCGACTGGATCCGCTCGGCCATCGCGACGCTTTACGCGGCCGGCATGATCTACGCAGGCGGGCCCAAGTTTCTCCTGCTGTCGTCGATCCTCTATGCGCCCGGCACGTTGCTGTTCATTCTCGCAAAACGCGAGCGCAAGGAAGCGATCTTCCGGCCGTTCGAAATCATCCTCTTTGCAGCGATCACGATCGCCGCATGCGCCGGCGTCTACGCGCTGGCGACCGGAGCCATCTCGATTTGAGTCCTTGTCCCTGGTTACATGGAGGCGGATATGAGCACCCGGGCCATCTGTAGCGCCTTGATCCTCGGCGGATTGGTGGCGGTCTCCGCATATCCAACCCTGTCGCTGGCCCAGTCGACCGAGACCGGCGTGTCTGCCCAAAAAGATGCCGGCGCGCCGGCACCGAAGAACGCGGCGCCCAACACCAATACGAACCCGACGAAGCACCGTTACTGGCGTCATCGCGGCGGAAAGCATCCGCACTATGGCAGCCGGCGCGTCCGGACCTAGGCGCAAAGACGATAGCCCACTCCAGCGATTGGACCGATCCATGAGCGAGTCCAGGACAGGACCGGAGAAGCTCCACGAGGTCGTTCTGCGCGACACGTCCGCCGATCTGCCGGACGCGCGACGCAGCATTCTCGCGACCGGGCTGACCCTGCTCGCCGCATGCGTCTTCCTGTTTCTGGCGTGGCAGACGGTGTCCAGTCTCCTGCTCATCTTCGCAGGCGTGTTGTTCGCCGCATTTCTGGACGCGTGCGCAAGGGCTCTGGCGCCGGTCCTTCCGCTCAATCGCGCCTGGCGCCTGACGCTGGTCCTGTTGCTGTTCTCCGCTCTGTCGGGGTTTGGAATGGTCTGGGGTGCGGGCAAGCTGCCGGAGCAGACGCGCCTCCTGCTGAAGGTCATGGACAGCCAGATCGACGTCCTGCAGGAGCATCTCCTGTCATATGGCGTTGACCTCCTCGGCCCGGAATGGGGCCGCGACTTTGCACAATGGCTGTTCTCGGATCAGGGCCGCTTTCTCAGCCATGCACAATTTCTGCTCGGCGGAGCCTCAACTCTTCTGACCGGCGCGCTGGTGATCCTGTTCCTCGGGATCCTCTTTGCCTTCGATCCGAACAGCCATCGCGAAAGCCTGGTCATGCTGGTGAAGCAGTCCTATCGCGCGCGGACAAGAGCCGTCATGGACGAGATAGGCACCGTCATGCGGCTGTGGCTGGTCGGACAGCTCATCCGAATCATCCTGATGACGCTGTGGGTCTGGATCGCACTCTACCTCATCGGGCTGCCCGGTCCTTTCGTGCTCGGATTGCAGGCGGGCCTGTCGAATTTCATTCCCTATCTAGGACCCATCGTGGCCGCAATTCCGATCGCGCTCGTCGCAATGCCGCTCGGCAGTTCGCTGCTGATCTGGGCCGTCCTGATCTACACGATCATCCAGTCAGTCGAAGGCTATGTGATCGGCCCGCTGATCCAGCGTCAGGCGGTCGAGATCCCGCCTGCCTGGACGCTGGTCGCCATCGTCATTCTGGGCGCTCTGTTCGGCGTCCTGGGCATTGCGCTGGCCATGCCACTGGTCGCGATCGGCCGTGTCGCAATCATCCGATTCTACGTCGAGGACTACCTTGGCGACAACCTCAAGCAGACATTCAACGACGGTAGATCGTGACTGGATAGCCCATGAGCAAGATCGATGTACAACGGAACGTGGGTACGGAGCCTCCCTCGCCTCGTCCCGGAATGGCTCATTTCCTGTGGCAGCAGCTTCCTTATGTCGTGGCGCTGGTGCTCGCTATCGCAGGCGTCGCCTATACCAACGTCTCCCACCAGCCTCTCGTCGGCTACTGGGAATTCCTGGCGCTTGCCATCTGCGTCGTCTGCGTCGTTACCAAATGGCCGGAGGCCCAGGGCAAAGAGGCCCAGCTCCGATTGATCTGGACCCAGGCGCTGCATTGGATTGCCGTCCTGATCACAATGAACATCATACTGATCTCGGGCGTCCAGCAGTTGCTTCCGACACCGGCAACCGGCCTCGTCCTGCTGACGTTGCTCGCACTCGGCACGTTCCTTGCCGGCGTCAGCCTGTTGTCGCTGCAAATCTCGTTCCTGGGCCTCGCGATGGGCGTGGCCGTCCCGGCGATCTCCTGGCTGAAGCAGTCCGTCTTCTTCTTCCTGCTGGGCGCGGTGCTGCTGATCGGCCTCGGCATCACGTTCTGGCTCCGCCAGGACAGCCGACCGAGGATTGCGCCCTCCGACACCAACAGCCAAGTGGAGGCTTGAATGCGAATGACACGGCCTGTTGCAGTCTTCGCCACATCCGCGCTGCTATGCATCGCCAACCTGCCCGCGCGCGCCGAAACGTTCAGGGTCGGCCGGCTCCTCTGCTTGAGCAACCCGCGCGTCGGGCTTGTGCTCGGATCGGTGCAGTCACTGCGCTGCACATTCTTTGCGAGAAACCCGCCGAGGCAGTTCATCTATGAGGGACGGATCCGGCGCGTTGGCCTCGATCTCGGCGTGACCAGTGCAGGCAGCCTGTCGTGGGCCGTGCTCGCCAAGAACTCGCGGATCGGCTCCGCCACCCTGCGCGGCAACTATGTCGGCGCGAGCGGCAGCTTGGCATTCGGCCCCGGTCTCGGCGCCAACGTCCTGATCGGCGGCTCGCGCAGGAGCGTGATGTTGCAGCCGCTGTCGATCGAGCGATCGATCGGAATCAATCTCGCGGCTGGTGTCACCAATCTGACGCTGGGTCCGCGCGGCAGCCGCTAGCTCGCAACCGCGATCCCCGCGCGATCGCCGGATTCCGGTGGGCTCACGAGAACATTCCCACCCCGTCGCTCAGGGTTTCGTCGGATGTCGACGGCGCGGGCTCGAAGCTACCATCCCAAGCGTGCCGATCATCGCGCGGATCAGGAGGATGGCATGACAGTCTATGACAGCCGGTCGGACATCGGGGTTCTGGGCTCGCCTCCGCTGTGGGTCTGCGCTCTCCTCGGCATCGTGATGATCGCCGCCGGCATCGCGGCTCTCAGCGACGTGGTTTTCGCGACGATCATCAGCGTCAAGCTGATCGGGCTGACGGCTATCGCGGCCGGCGCATTCGAGATCATGCATGCCTTCTGGACCAAGGGATGGGGCGGCTTCCTGTGGCAGATCCTTCTCGGCGCTCTCTATCTCGCCTTCGGGCTTGTGCTGCTCACCCAGCCGGCTTCCGGTGCCCTGATCCTCACCTATTTCCTCGGCGCGGTGCTGCTCGCCTCGGGCGTCATTCGATGCGTGCTGAGCTTCGCCCATTGGCGACAGAACGGATGGATGATGCTGATCTCCGGCATCTTCGGACTGCTCGCGGGCGTGCTGATCCTGTTCAGCTTTCCGACCATCAGCGTCTGGGCCCTCGGATTCCTGCTTGGCGTCGACCTGATCTCGCACGGCCTGGCGTGGCTGCTTTACGCGCTTCAGTCCGTGCGGCGAACTGCGTAACGATGGAGAAGATGATGATGGACGCTCCCACCCGTCGAGCTTTCCTTGGCTTTGCTCAGAATGCCGTTGCTGCCGCGGCGATCGGCGCTGTCGGAGTTCGTCTGATTGAGACTGCGGAAGCGATGCCGATTGCCCACGATCTTGGCCAGGCCGGCGAGCCGTCGGAGCTCCTGACGCAAGCTCAGTGGTGGGGACCCCCAGCCGGTCCCGGTTGGGGACCTGGTCCGGGCTGGGGCCGCCCACCGCCACGCAGGCGCCGATGGGTTTGCTGGTGGCATCGCGGCCGTCGTCGTTGTGGATGGCGGTGGCGCTAGGAGCCCCCTCTTAACTTGCGCAATCCGCCGGGAGCAGATTTGCCACGAAGGCGATGGAGGCGATCGTGCGCCACGTGAATCAATGGCTCCTGTGGGCCGCTCTGATAGCTCTTCTCGTGGTGGCAGCCGCCTTCTGCGTGTCGGTATGGCAGGCAACTCCATCGATGCCGCTTTACCGCAACATCATCCTCGGAGGGGCCGTCGTCCTGATGCTGGTGTTCGGCTGCGGCCTGATCGCGCTGATGTTCTATAGCCGTCGCAAGGGTTATGACGAGCCCGCGCGCAGCGATCGGATACGGCGGGAGTAACGAGGCGCTGGTGAAGCACCGACCCGGCCCGGCTCTTAGGTCTGGAGCAAGGAGCGGACAATGACCCTTGCTGGCGTCTCGATCAGGCTGCTGGCGGCAACTCTCCTGACGATCATCGCCGGTGGGACCGCCCGGACACAACCTGCCGCGGCCGGAGCCCCTGCGGTCGGCGTCGTGGAAGCGACCAGGCGGCCGATCACCGAGACCAGCGAATTTCTTGGACGGATCGAGGCGATCAATCGGGTCAGCGTCGTCGCGCGCGTGACGGCATTTCTGGACAAGCGCCTGTTCGACGAGGGCGCCGAGATCAAGGAAGGCGACGAGCTCTATCGGCTCGAGCGAGGTCCCTTCGAAGCGGATCTTGCATCGAAACAGGCGCAGGTCGCGCAGCTCCAGGCAACGCTCGAAAATGCCAAATTGACGACCGAGCGCGCGCGGACCCTGCTCGGAGGTCCCGCCGGGCAACAGTCCACCTACGATGCAGCGATCGCCAACCAGCTCAGCCTCGAAGCCCAGGTGCAAGCCGCGCAAGCCCAGGTCCAAGCCTCCCAGATCAATCTCGGTTACACGAAGATCAACGCGCCGATTGCCGGCAAGATCGGACGCACGGCGGTGACGGAAGGCAACGTCGTCGGTCCGAGCTCGGGCGTGCTGACCACCATCGTCAGCCAGGACCCGATGTATGTCACCTTCCCGGTGCCGCTCCGCCAGGGGCTCGAGCTGCGGGAACGATACGGACCACAAGGCGGCCTGGACGCGGTGGTGATCAGGCTGCGACTGCCCGATGGCCGGATGTACGGGCACTCCGGCAAGCTGAATTTCGTCGACAACACCATCGCCCAGAGCACCGATACTATCATCGTACGCGGGGAGATCGGCAATCCAATCCTGCGAGCTTCTTCGGCGGCTGGCGTCACCGTTCACGAGCTGACTGACGGCGAGTTCGTCACCGTCGTGCTGGAGGGCGTCCAGCCGGTCGAGGTGCTGGCGATCCCGCGCTCCGCCGTGCTCTCCGATCAGCAGGGCGACTATGTGCTGGCTGTCGGCGCCGACAACAAGGCCGAGCAGCGCCGCATCCAGCTCGGACAATCGACCACGACCATCGCCGCCGTGATCGCCGGACTTGAGGCCGGCGACAAGGTCATCGCCGAGGGCTTGCAGCGAGTTCGTCCCGGCCAGACCGTTTCGCCGGGACCGGCAAGTCCGCTGATCCTGTCGAGCATGAAGCCCGCCGCGGACGCCCCGGCTCCGCAAGCGGATCACGGCGCCTCCGGCAGCACCCGCCCGCTGGACCGCAAACCATGATATCCGCCGTTTTCATCGATCGCCCGCGGCTTTCGATGGTGATCGCCTTCATCATCACCATCGCCGGCGCGCTGGCGTTGATGCAGATTCCGGTGGCGCAATTTCCGGACATCGTGCCGCCGCAGGTCACGGTCTCCGGCACCTTCCCTGGTGCATCCGCCGAGGTGGTCGAGAGCAGCGTCGCCCAACCCCTGGAGGCGCAAATCATCGGCGTCGACCGCGCGCTCTACATGAAATCGACCAGCGCCAATGACGGCAGCTACACACTGACGGTCTCGTTCGCGCTCGGCACCAACCCCGACATCAATACCGTCAACGTCAACAACCGCGTGCAGAGCGCACTGTCGCAACTACCGACCGAAGTGCAGCAGCAGGGGGTGACGGTGCACAAGCGGTCCTCGTCGATCCTGCAATTCCTCGTGCTCTATAGTGCCAATGGCCAGCAGGATCCGCTGTTCATCACCAACTACGCGATCATCAACGTGCTCGATGCGATCGCCAGCACGCCCGGCGTCGGCCAGGCGAACCTGTTCGCCAAGATGAACTACTCGATGCGGATCTGGTTCGATACGCAGCGACTCACCAGCCTCGACCTCACGCCATCGGATGTCATTGCCGCGATCCGCACGCAAAGCGTCCAGGCGCCTGTGGGGCGCATCGGTGCACGTTCGATCAGCGACGACCAGCAGCTCCAGTTCAATGTGCAGACCCTGGGCAGGCTCGCCACCGTCGACCAATTCGCCAATATCGTGCTGCGCGCCAACCCGGACGGCTCGTCGCTGCTCGTGAAGGACGTTGCCCGTGTCGAGATGGGCGCGCAAAATCTCGACAGCGAAGCGCGGATCGACGGCCGCGCGGCCGTGCCGGTCGCGATCTATCTGGCGCCGGGTGCCAATGCGATGAGCACCGCACGGGCCGTGGCGGCGACGATGCAGCGGCTGTCGCTGCGTTTTCCCACCGGCCTGAGCTATCTCGTGCAATACGATTCCACGAGCTTCGTGCGCGACACGATCACGGAGGTCTTGCGGACGCTGGGCGAGGCCTTCGTCCTGGTCGTGATCGTGGTGTACCTCTTCCTCGGCAATCTGCGGGCCACGGTGATCCCGGCCGTTGCCGTTCCGGTGAGCCTGGTCGGCACGTTCGCCGTCCTGCTGGTGCTGGGCTATTCGGCCAACACGGTATCCCTGCTGGCCATGGTGCTCGCCATCGGCATCGTGGTGGACGACGCCATCGTCGTCGTCGAGAACGTCGAGCGGGTGATGGAGGAGGAGCCGGGCCTTTCCCCCGCCGAGGCCAGCAAGAAGGCCATGACCCAGATCACCGCACCGATCATCGCGATCACCCTGGTGCTGCTCTCGGTCTTCGTCCCGATCGCATTCATTCCCGGCATTTCCGGAACGCTGTTTCGCCAGTTTGCGGTGACGATCAGCGCCGCGATGATGATCTCGGCGTTGAATGCGCTGACGCTGTCGCCCGCCTTGTGCGCGCTGTTCCTGCGCCACACCGGACCCAGGCGCGGCATCATGGGGCGCGTCCTCGGCTTCATCGACTGGCTGCGCGACCGCTACAGCGGCGGCGTCCGCCGCCTGGTGCGCGTGGCGGGTCTCTCACTGCCGTTCGTCGCCGTCGTTGCCGCCGGCATCTTCGGCATGTCGCTGATCACGCCAACAGGTTTCCTCCCCGAGGAAGACCAGGGCGCCTTCTTCACCTCGGTGCAACTGCCAGACGGCGCATCGGTGGCGCGAACCAGCGAAGTCACCCAACAGATCGAGGATCTCCTGAAGCAGATCCCCGCCGTCGATCACGTCCTTGCCATCGTGGGCTTTTCCCTGCTCGACGGCGCGTCCGAACCGAACAGCGCATTGGTGGTCACGCGGCTGAAGCCGTTTTCCGATCGCAAGGCGGCAGCCGATTCCGCGCAGGCGCTGATCCGGCAAACCTTCGCAGCCGGCGCACAGATTCGACAGGCCAACGTGTTGCCGTTCAATCTGCCGCCGATCATTGGGCTCTCCACCGGAGGCGGGTTCGAATACCAGCTTCAGGCGCTGGAAGGACAGACTCCGGCCGCGATCTCCAGCGTCACCGGGGCGCTGATCGGTGCAGCCAATGCCGATCCACGGCTTGCGCGTGTCTTTTCGACCTTCACTGCGACCAATCCATCCATCCATCTCGACATCGACCGCCGCAAGGCGCAGGCGCTCGGCGTGACGGTCAGCGACATCTTCACGGCCTTGCAGGCGACGCTCGGCGGCATCTATGTCAACAACTTCAACCTGTTCGGCCGCACCTGGCAGGTCAACGTTCAGGGCGAAGCGTTCGATCGCGCCGATATTTCGGACATCTGGCGGATCTATCTGCGCAACGGCGCCGGCCAGATGGTGCCGATCAGGTCGCTCGCCGGGATCAGGATCGTGACCGGGCCTCAGGTCATCACCCGCTACAACAATTATCGCTCGGTGACGGTGAACGGCAGCCCGGCGCCGGGCGTCTCCTCAGGAACCGCGATGGTCGCAATGGCAGAAATCTCCAACACCGTGCTGCCTGCGGGCTACAGTTTCGCGTGGACCGGCACCGCCTATCAGGAGCAGCAGGCCGCTGGCCAGACCGGCATCGTGCTCATGCTTGCGGTGCTGTTCGCCTACCTATTCCTGGTGGCGCTCTATGAGAGCACGGTGATCCCGATCCCGGTGCTGCTATCGGTCGTCGTCGGCGTGCTCGGGTCCTATGTCGGCATCAAGCTCGCCCGCCTCAATCTCGACCTCTACGGCCAGATCGGGCTCGTGGTCCTGATCGCGCTCGCCGCCAAGAACGGCATTCTGATCGTCGAATTTGCCAAGGAGCAACGCGAAGCGGGCGTGGCGCTCAACGACGCCGCGATCCAGGGCGCGCATATGCGCTTTCGCGCGGTCATGATGACTTCGGTCGCCTTCATCCTTGGCCTCCTGCCGCTCGTGATTGCAACCGGCGCTGCGGAGCTCAGCCGCAGGGCGGTCGGGACAGCCGTATTTGCGGGCATGCTCGCGGCAAGCTCAATCGGCATCTTTCTCGTCCCTACGCTCTACGTGACGTTCCAGCGTCTGCGGGAGCGGATGAAGGCCGCGCCAAAGTCCGGCAACTGAGTTGACTGGCGCAAGGTGCGCAAACTCGGCCGATGCCTGCGCGATCAATCAGTTGTCGAGCGAACAAACCCGCGAACTCTCATATAATTGAAATTGCTATGTAATTTATACGGTCTTGCCTCATGTGATCCCGAGCCCGTTCGGGAAAACAAGCGCAACGCGCGCGCTTCCGACTGCCGACCGTGCGTCAGATTGGTCAACGACAACGAATTGCAGCTTGCGGATTGAAGGCCTATGTTGAGTCTCCAACCAAGCAGCCGCCCATCGTACGGCGAGAGTCTGCAGGGGAGAGACCTCACGGTGGATGGCGTGCATTTTGCGCCGGAGGTCACATCATGGCCATTGCTCCCACACTCCAGAAGTACCTCGCCGCTGAGAACATCCAATACGAAGTGGTCCCGCACGAACTCAGCATGACGTCCACTCGCACGGCCGAGGCATGCCATATCCCGGGCGATCGCCTCGCCAAAGGCGTCGTGCTGCGGCGCGACGGCGAATATATGCTGGCCATCTTGCCCGCATCGCATCACCTCCGCCCGTCGGAACTGAAGACGATACTCGGCGGAAATGTCCACATGGCACAAGAAACCGAGATCGGTGAGCTGTTCCGCGATTGTGCGCACGGTGCAGTTCCCGCCGTCGGCAAGTGCTACGGGCTGGATACTATCGTCGACGACAGCATCGAGGCGCAGCCCGACATCTATATGGAAGCCGGCGACCACGAGACGCTGCTTCATATGGGTCACGCGCAGTTTGCACGCCTGACGGCCAACGCACTGCACGGGCGCTTCAGCGCGCACGACTGAGGATTTGCGCACTGCCCAATCTTGGGCGGGAACCTCGGCCGCGACGTCGCCGTCAAACTGTTCAGGAAAGCGACGGCGACAGCGTCGGCGCTTGTCTGGTCAGATCGCGAAGTAATGATGCTTTCTCCTGTGACCTCGCACCCGATCGGTTGTACAGTTCAAACGAATGGGGGCGCTGCTGCAACAACGGAGGCTCGCCATGAAAGTCAAAGACGTGATGCACAAGGGTGTCGACTGGGTCAGCCCCGACACCCCCATCGCCGAGATTGCCAAATTGATGCGGGCGCATGACATCGGCTGCATTCCGATTGGCGAGGACGACAAGCTGGTCGGGATGGTGACCGACCGCGATATCGTCTGCAAAGGGCTCGCGAGCCACACCTTTGATGCTCGCCGCGCAACGGCCCGCGATGTGATGACTGAGGGTATTCATTGCTGCCGGGAGGACGACGACCTCGCAAAGGCGATGCATCATATGGAGAAACTGCAGGTCCGCAGGCTGCCCGTGATCAACAAGAGCAAGCGGATGGTCGGCATCATCAGCCTGGGCGATCTCAGCCGCTCCGCCTCAAATGATCTGCTGACCGAGACCGTCAGGAGTGTTTCGGCGCATCATTGAATTGAGGCCCGAGTTGCTCTCGCGATCGCCAGACGTCGAGCTGGGCCGGAGTCAGGCGTTTGTCATGCAACCATCGCGCGGCGCGAGAGCAGCGGCCCGAAGCGCTTGACTTTGCGTCGGCGTGAACGGGCTAAACTGAAAAGTCGAGGCCCTAGCGGTCGGCGGAGTGTCGGTTCATGTCCTCCAGGAGCTCGCGCATGGCGTCGAACTGCGTGCCAAAGCCTTTCCAGTCGCCGGACCTCAATCGTTCAACGGCCTGATTGTAGCGGTCGAGCGCCTCCCGTGCCTGACTTGCCGATGGGCGTGTGACGGGCATTTCCTCCATCGTGCTCGAGACCGGCCGCACCGCGCCAGGCTCGGTGAACAGAGCCGACAAGGCCTCATCGAGCGTCTCCTTCATCACCACATGCTCGCCATAGGCTGCGATCACGCGTTTCAGCTCCGGCAGGTGCCCGTGCTCCGCTCGCAAATAGAGCGGCGTGACATAGAGGATCGAGTTCTCGATCGGGATCACAAGCAGGTTCGCGCCGCGTATCACCCGCGAGCCCATCTGATTCCACAGCGTGATCTGTTGCGATATCTCGGTACTCTGGTTGATCCGCGCTTCGATCTGGAACGGCCCGTAGACGAGCTTCTCCTTGGGAAATTCGTAGACAATCAGCTTGCCGTAGTCGGGCGCGTCGCAGCGTGCGGCGAGCCAGGCGATCATGTTGTCGCGGCGGCTCGGCACCATGGGAAGCATGAGGAAGAACTCAGCCTGCGACTCACCGGGCAGCCGCATGATGATGTAATATGGGGCCATCGTTGCAACGCCGCCGCCGCCCGGCTGGCGCGGGAACTGCCAGAGATCCTCGCGGTTGTAGAAAACGTCGGCGGCCTCCATGTGATAGCTCTGATAGAGCTGCGCCTGAATCAGGAACAGATCCTCCGGATAGCGGATGTGCCTCTGCAGATCCGCCGGCATGACCGAGAATGGCTTGAAGAGGTTCGGAAAGATGCGCCGCCAGGTCGCGGCAACCGGATCGCCGGTGTCCATCAGATAAAAGTCGACGGTGCCGTTATAGGCATCGACGATGACCTTCACTGAATTGCGAATGTAGTTGAGATCCTGGTCTTGCGCCGGCTGCGCGGAGGGGAAGTAGGAACTCACCGTGTAGGCGTCCTGCATCCAGAACATCCGCCCATTGCTGATGACCAGATAAGGATCGTGATCGAGCCTGAGGAACGGAGCGATCGTTCGCACCCTTTCCCCGATGTTGCGGCGGATCATGATCCGGCTGTCCGCCGTGATGTAGCTCGAGAGCAGCAGGTTCGGGTCGTTGAAGTAGTAAGCGAACAGGCCTCTCCATACCGCCGCTCCTATCGGAACGCCGCCCGTCCCGTCATAGGCTGCGTAGACATTGTCTTTGCCCTTCGGGTAGTCGAACTCAGGCGTGCTCCCTTTGACGATGACGTAGCTGTCGTGCTCTTCGCCGTAGTAGATGCGCGGTTCGCGGATCTGCGGGCCTCCGTCCGCGACAGGAGGTATGTCGCGCAAATAGAGGAATGGCAGCCCTTCGCTGCTCTTGCGAGTGACCGGGCTCATCACTGCGCCGGTGCCGTGAGTAAACAGCACGTGGTGGTTGACCCATGTCTGGGCATTCGGCGGCAGCAAGGAAGGTCGCAGTTCGCGGGCCGAGATCATGACGCTTTGGTAGGAGCCATTGAGCCAGTAGCGATCGACGTCAAGGTGATGGAATTTGTAGTAGGTGCGGATCTCCTGCAGCTGCGCGTAGGTGTCCGCAAGGGGCTGCCAATCCCACAGCCTGATATTGTCGATGGTCGCCTTGTTGGCGTCGAGCGTCTTGAAGCTGAGCTTCTGTTCGGCGGCGAACGGCTTGGCCGCGATCTGATCGAGATTGTAGGCCTGCCGGGTGAGCGCGATGTTGCGTTCGATATAGGGCCTTTCCAGCTCCAGTTCGCTTGGCCTGACGAAGAACTGCCGGAACAGCACGGGAACCAGGCCGGACAGCACGAAAGACCCGATCGCGACAAGCAGGAACGCGGCGGCAGGAAGCCGGTAGGTGCGCACGCGCACGTTTGCCCACGCGGCGAGCGCCGCGATGCCCGAAAGTCCGATCATCAGCCACAAGGCCGGCAGCCCCACATGGACATCGGTGTAACTTGCACCGACAACCACGCCGTTATCGCCATAGAGCAGCAGGTAGCGATCGAGACCAAAGGACCAGGCCTTCACCGCAAACAGAAGACCGAGCAGCGCCGAGCCGTGGGCGATCACCGTCGACGACATTGATCGGCGATGAATGTCGTATTCGATCTCGCCGTGCACCAAGTAGATCGCCGCGGCGAACAGCGCGCTCAGCGCGAGCGCGAGCATCATCCAATTCTTGATGAGGATATAGGCGGGCAGCGAGAAGAGATAGAAGCCGATGTCGTTGTTGTAGAGCGGATCGCCTGCCCCATACGGCGCCTGATAGACAAACTGCAGGAAGACGCCCCAGTTGCCGGCTTCGGCCGCCGCGACAAGCAGAGCGAGCGAAGCCGCACCAGCTGCGATCAACCGCGGCCACCGCAGTCGGTCGCGCACAAGCGCAAGCAGATCTGGCGGCGCGTTGCCCGCGGCGCTCCACACCGAAGCGGCGGCAAGCTGTGTCGACCGCCGTCGGGCGAAGTGCAGTGCGAGCCATCCGTTCAACAACAGGATGACGGCAGTTGCCGTCCAGACCGCAAGAAAGACGACGGCCTTGGCGCCGATTGTTGTCCAGAAAACCTCGCGATAACCGATCACGGAAAACCACACCCAGTCGACCAGGAAGTCGCTGGCGAGCGCGAGCAGGGTCAGGACAATCGCAATGACGAGGGCCGCAATAATCAGCCCGACCACGGCACTTTGCCTTGGTGCCTTCCGCTCGGGTCCTGTAATCCCGATCGTCATCGCCTGATCATAGTCGAAATCAGGGACGCCCGCCGCTTGATTCGTGGTCGGGATGACGCCCCGAGGCGGGCGACGCAAGTGCTCGAAGCTGCGTCGCTAGGACCGCGGCGCAATATGGCATTTCGAAACGGCGCAAGGCGCCGAGCACGGCTGATGCAGCCGGCGCGATCAATCAGCTATCGCGCAACATGGCGCTCCCGAACGCGGAACTGCATCGCACAATGTCGGGGAATATCGTGGATTTGGCGCTCCCTAGGGGAATCGAACCCCTGTTTCAGCCTTGAGAGGGCCGCGTCCTAACCGCTAGACGAAGGGAGCGTGAGGGACAGGACATAGCCGCGAATTTTGCCGGCGGCAAGCCTCGATCGGGGGCGAAATCGGCGGATATGCACGGCGAGTGCGGCTCAGGCTTAACGGCGCGAAGCACCGGCCAGCCGCTCGCGTTCCCGCATATGGCCGGGAACACTCAGGGCTTCTTCAGCTTCTCGATCGCCGCGGCGCCGCCGGCCGGCTCCAGGCGGAACAGGCCAGAGCCCGAAAATGCGGATTTGAACGGCGACGTCGAGCGGATCTGCTCGCCGCTGCTGCCGGCAATGGCCTGGTTGAGCAGATCCTGAGCCGGTGCGGCGCTACGGCTCGTTGGCAAATTTGAGCTTTCCGGCCGGCTTCAGGGTATGGGCGTCGAAGGTACGGATCTCGGTGACCCCGCCGACATCCAGCGTGATCACGAGGCGGTCGCCGGCGACCCCGGTCGAGACGATCCTGGCGCCCTTCGGCAGGGTGGCGGTGACGTCGCCCGCGATCTCGGGCGCCCTTCCCTCCGACTTGAAAAGGCGGTAGCCCACCGCGATCAGAACGGCGCAGATCGCCAGCGCCGTGGTCAGCCCCGCGATCAGCATCATCCGCCGCACCCGCGCGAACAGCGCGGCCTGCTCGGGGGTCGGTTCGGGAACAGCGGTATCAGACGTCGTCATGAAAAACTCAGGCTCTGCGCAAAGGTTGGAGGTTGTCGTCGCCGGCGACGAGGGCTCGGCCCGGCTCGACCGCGTGCTGGCGGCGCGCCTGCCGGACCTGTCGCGATCGAGGCTGAAAGCCCTGATCCAGGCGGGGGCGGTGAGCCTGAAGGCCTCCGCCGTCCGCGACCCCGCTTATCACGTCAGTCACGGCGATACGATCATAATCGACGTGCCGGAGGCCGCGCCCGCCGAGCCGAAGGGCGAAGAGATCGCCCTCGATATCGTGTTCGAGGACGACGACATCATCGTCATCAACAAGCCCAAGGGCCTGGTCGTGCACCCCGCGGCCGGACACGAGACCGGGACGCTGGTGAACGCGCTGATCGCCCATTGCGGCTCGACGCTGTCGGGGATCGGCGGGGTACGCCGGCCCGGCATCGTGCACCGGCTGGACAAGGACACGACGGGACTGATGGTGGTCGCCAAGAACGACCTCGCCCACGCCTCGCTGTCGGCACAGTTCGCCGACCACGGCCGCACCGGGGCGATGCGGCGCGGCTATATGGCCTTCGCCTGGGGGGTGCCGGGCCGGCATCGCGGCACCGTCGATGCGCCGATCGACCGCCATCCGTATGCGCGGGAGAAGATGGCGGTGCGCCAGGGCGGCCGCGAGGCAGTGACGCATTGGGAAATCCTGGAGAGTTTTCCGGGGCGCGACGGCAAGCCGATCGCGGCGCTGCTCGCCTGCGAGCTCGAGACCGGGCGCACGCACCAGATCCGGGTCCACCTCGCCCATATCGGCCATCCGCTGATGGGCGATGCGGTCTATGGCCCACACTTCAAGACAAAGGCGAACCAGCTGGCGCCAGAGTCGCAGGCCGCTTTAGCGGCGCTCGGGCGGCAGGCCCTGCATGCCTATCTGCTGGTATTGGAGCACCCGAGGACGGGAGAATTACTCCACTGGGAGGCGCCGCTGCCGGAGGATTTGCTTCTCCTCAGGAGCGCCCTGAAAGCGGCGCTATGACGCAGGCTCGTTAGGAAAAGCGTTACATTACAAAAAGTTATAGCTGCCACACGGGGACGTGACGTCAGCAATCCTTCCCTTTTTGACCCCCCATGGGGTATATTGCGCCTGCGTTGGAAATGACCAACGCGGAACATCGCAGCTACGGCCGGCTTTAACACAGCGGTCGTCTGCCTGGCCCGCCGCTATCGGGGGCCTGAACCTTTGGAGGGCTCAACTATGGCCCGTACCGCTGCTCTGCCGGTCCTCAATGGAGAATCCGGCCTTTCTCGCTACCTCGCCGAGATCCGCAAGTTCCCGATGCTGGAACCCCAGCAGGAATACATGCTCGCCAAGCGCTGGCGGGAGCATGACGATCGCGACGCGGCGCACCAACTCGTCACCAGCCATCTCCGCCTCGTGGCCAAGATCGCCATGGGCTATCGCGGCTACGGCCTGCCGATCTCCGAGGTCGTCTCGGAAGGCAATGTCGGCCTGATGCAGGCGGTGAAGCGTTTCGAACCCGAGAAGGGGTTCCGTCTCGCCACCTACGCGATGTGGTGGATCAAGGCGTCAATTCAAGAGTACATCCTGCGTTCCTGGTCGCTCGTGAAGATGGGCACCACCGCGAACCAGAAGAAGCTGTTCTTCAACCTGCGCAAGGCGAAGAGCAAGATCAACGCGCTGGACGAGGGCGATCTCCGCCCCGACCAGGTTGCGACCATTGCCAAGCGGCTGGGCGTGACGGACCAGGACGTGATCGACATGAACCGCCGCCTCGGTGGCGACGCGTCGCTCAACGCGCCGATCCGCGACGACGGCGAAGCCGGCGAATGGCAGGACTGGCTGGTCGACAATACGCCCAACCAGGAAGCCATGATGGCGGAGCACGAGGAGTACGATCACCGCCGTGACGCGCTGAACGGCGCCATGGGCGTGCTCAACCCGCGCGAACGCCGCATCTTCGAGGCACGCCGCCTCGCCGATGAGCCGATGACGCTGGAAGACCTTGCCGCCGAGTTCGGCGTGTCGCGCGAGCGCGTCCGCCAGATCGAGGTCCGCGCCTTCGAGAAGGTGCAGTCCGCGGTCAAGGGCACGATCGCAAGAGCAGAACAGGCCGCGCTGGAAGCCGCGCACTAAGCAAGGTTTCGCTGGCGCCAGAGATTGGCGGATCGAAAGAGACGGAAAAGCCGGCGGCAACGCCGGCTTTTTTGTTGGGTGTGAGCTGCGGCATATTTCGCAGCGATGCCGGCGAGGCACCTTGAACGCCCGTGACGGGTCGCCCGACACACTCTTGACGGGCCACATCCAGAGAACGGACACGCGCCGTGTCGATCATTTTGCAATCCACCGTCGGAGGCTTCTCCGCCCAGTTCATGCGCAAGCTGCCGCTGGTCGAGCAGGCGATGCGGGAGCACGGGCTCGATCCCGCGGAGTTCGTGATCTCCAAGGACTACGCCTCGACCGCGACGATCCCAATCATGGGTCCGTTCTTCTTTAACTACAGTGTGTACTTCGGCGACGAGACATTCACCGTCACCGAGCCGAACGACATGGTGTTCCTGGACTACTTCTTCAAACGCGTGCTCGCAGCGGACGAGCCGCCGGAATTGCCGCAGCGGCCGGGTTTGATCCGGCGGCTGTTCGGCTGGATGGCGCAGCCGGTGTAGCCTCTCCCGTCATTCCGGGGCGCGCCCCGGAATGACACGCGAGCTACTCCCCCCATGTCCTCGCCAGCGTCGCGAGCCAGCAGCCTTCGCAATAGCGCGCGTCCTTGTAGTCGATCCAGTTGTGCGCATAGACGCGGTCGAGCGGGATGTCGTAGCGCGCACGCAGCACCTTTACGAGGATCTTCCACGCCGCGACCTGCGCCTCGGTGGGACCGGCCGCAACATCGGGATAGTTGCCGGCGAACTCGACGCCGATCGAATTGTCGCGCACCACCTGGCGATAGGTCGGTCTGTTGTCGATGTACTTGTTGTCGTTGCGGTTGGCGCCGTCGCCATGGGTCGGCACCAGGTTTTCCGCGACCGCCCAATAGACCGTGCCGTCGGTCTCGACCCAGACCGTGACGCCGCGCCGCGTCGGGTTCTTCGACTGCTCCGCCGCGCCGCCGCGGGCCGAGCCCGCCGGCCCCTCGGTCTGGTGCACGATGATGTTGCGCCAGGAATGGGCGCTGCGGACGTCGCCCCACGGCGCCAGCCAGACGATCTTCAGGCCGGGAATGTCGGGCGTGCCGGAGGCGCGCGCGAGCTTTGCGAGTTCAGCGTCGGTTGCGGCGGCGGGTGCGATCAGGAGGGCGGCGAGAATGGCCGCGAGCAGGCGAGACATCATCACAAAGGGTCCAATGCGGACCCGAGCCTAGCACGCTGTCAGGCGAAATTGTGCGCGGCTTCGCCCATGCCGTTCGGCTCGGGCGAGAGCGGCGGTGCCGGATCGTAGACGGCAAAATCGTTCTTGCCGTTCTTCTTGGCGGCATAGAGCGCGTGATCGGCATGCGCGATCAGGCGGTCCGGGAATTGGCCGATGCCGGGATCCCATTGCGCCGCGCCGATCGAGATCGCGATCGGGATGTCGTTGCCGTTGCAGGCCGCAGCGTCCCGACGGCAGACCTCGAGCACACGGCGAGCGATTGCGGCCGCCTCGCGCAAGGAAGAGGACGGCAGCACGACGCAGAACTCGTCACCGCCGGTGCGGGCGAGCATGTCGCCGGGCCGCAGCCGCGTCTGCGCCATCAGGGTGAAGTGCTGGAGGCAGGCATCGCCCGCGGCATGGCCATGGGTGTCGTTGATGGTCTTGAAGCCGTCGAGATCGATCACCAGCAGCGAGAACGGCTCGCCGCTGCGCTCCGAACGGGCGCATTCCTCGGACAGTCGCTGCAACAGATGGCGCCGGTTGGCGACGCCAGTGAGATCGTCGAGCAGCGCGAGGTCGGCGACCTCGCCACGCAGCCGGTCCATCGCCATCAGGAGGAAGCCGAAATTGAGCGTCATCGACAGAAACAGAAGCCCCAGCACCATGACGGCATGGGTCTGACCGCCGGCGACCGCCGAGAAATCGTGGCCGAGCAGATTGCCCACCGCACGGGCAAGGAAGATCGCAATGATGGTGATGATGACGATGCCGGCCAGACGGGCGCCAGGATTGACGTGCCCTTCAGGCGGCAACAGCAACAGACGCAGCGACAGCACCAGCGGCAGGGCCTGGCCGATCGTGTAGCTGAGCATGCGCAGCTGCATGTGCTCGAAGCCGACCATGAAGAAGACGACACTGCCGATGCTGATGATCCCCGTCGCAGCCATAACGCGCCAGGAGACCGGCCGGTCGTAGAAGCGCTGAATGCCCATGGCGGCAAAGCAGCTCGCCGCAATGATACCGGTGGCCCCGATGAGAAGCGGCACGGGAGAGGCGACGAACAGACGGATCAGCGCCGCCATCGCGCCGGCCGCGCCGACGAAGGCCGATGCCATCCAGAACCGTGCGGCCGCGAATTTCGGATAGGAACGCGTCACGTAGGCCCAGATCAGGCCGAGCGCCAGGAAGTTGACGACGAAGACCGTCCAGAGTGTCGGTACGTTCAGCATGGCGCGTGCGGCAAGCGCAGCGCCCCGCCCCCCATTCCTGGCAGCCGTCCGTCCATAACCCATCCCCGTTTTCTTGCGGGGAACAATGCGCGGGTTGCACTTAACGGAGTCTCACTGCGATCCTTCAAAGCGCGCCTTTGGTTTTGGATTCGTGAACGGCGCGCGGATTGTCGGATCGTTAGGCATGTCGCCATCGGCCTCGTGCGGTCGTATCGCGATCCGCCGCGGAGCGGATTCGCGGGCAAAAATTCACCCGAAAACGCATCTGAGCTGTGGATAACGTGATGACACAGATATGACGGCGCGGGGCAGAGACCTGCGAATCTGCTGAGTTTGTCGTCGAGGATGTTGCGAGGCTGGCCCTCCGCCGAGCATCCCTCGTGTCGCGTTCCACCATTAACCCTTGAGAGGATACTATGGCTAAGAAAGCGAAGAAGGCGAAGAAGGCGACAAAGAAGAAGGCCAAGAAGGCCGCGAAGAAGAAGTAGCCAGCATGTTCTTTGCCCGGGTGGAGCTCGCTCCGCCCGGGCGTCGGGTAAGGCTAAGAGAGTTTGAAGATGGCGGGCGCGAGGCCCGCTTTTTTATTGGCTGGAGAAGCTACCGCTCGGCAAACGCGAGCTTGGCGCCGAGTGCGGCAAATCCCGCCGCAAAGCTGCGGCGCAGCCAGGTCATCACCGCGGGGCGGGAGATGACGCGCTCGCGCACGGATGCGGCGCAGAGGCCGTAGACGACGAACACCGCAAACGTCATCGCCATGAAGGCGCCGCTCAATTCCAGCATTCGCGCCAGCACATGGGCCTCGTCCGCCGCGATGAACTGCGGCAGGAAGGCGAGGAAGAAGATCGACAGTTTTGGATTGAGGATGTTGATCAGGAAGCCGGTGACGATGACCCGGCCGCTCGACCGCTCCTTGATCTCGCCCTCCACCGCCAGCGCACCCCGCTCACGCAGCGCCTGCCAGGACATGTAAAGCAGATAGAGAACGCCGCACCATTTCAGCGCGGCGAAGGCGAGCGCGCTGGTGTGGAGCACGGCGGCAAGTCCCAGCATGGCGGCAACCATGTGCGGCACGATCCCGAGCGTGCAGCCGAAGGCGGCAGCCAGGCTGGCGCGGGAGCCGCGCGTCAATGCCGCGGCCAGCGTGTAAAGCACGCCGGTGCCGGGCGAGGCGACGACGATCAGCGAGGTGAGCAGGAAGGACCAGGTCATGAGCAGACCCTACCACCCCGCCTCATGGCAAGAAAGCGGCGCCCGGGATCAGCCGTCAGGATGACGGGGTGCGAACAGACCTGCCCCACAGACAAGGCAATTCCAACACCGTCACCCTGAAGTGCTCGCCTCTTCGGCGAGCCTCGAAGAGTGATGGCCCGGCTGCATCTCGGCCGTTCATCCTTCGAGGCTCGCCACACGACGCTTTGCGCCGCGCGGCTTGCACCTCAGGATGACGAGGTGAGAACTGGCCAGCCCTACAAACAAAGCGGTTCTGACCCGGTCAGACCACCTGCGCGATCTCGGCCTCGCGCAGCACGTCGAGCGGCGCCCAGGGCTTGGCCCAGAATTTGGCGCCGTCGGGCAAGGGCTGGTTCAACGGGCGGCCGGAGGTGACGACGACGTCGAGCTTGGGATTGCGTCCCTTGGCGACATGGGCGAGCTCGACGCCGTTCATGCGGCCAGCAAGCTGCACGTCGGTCACCATCAGGCAGAGCGCGCCTGCGCTCTTCTCGAGCACGCGCTCGGCCGCTTCGGCGCTCTCGCACTGGATGACCTTATAGCCGCTCTCTTCCAGCAGGAGACTGAGCATTTCCCTCTGCATGGGGTCGTCTTCAACGACGAGTGCCGTTGCAGGAAATGGTCTCGATTGTCCCATCGGCGACTCCCAATGCTGCCTGTCTTCGTCCAAGTAACTTACGTTAAGGAGCCAACTCGAATACGGTTCGGTTCCATTCTGAAAAAATGTAAATCATAGTTCCAAAATCGGAGCTTGAGGGGGATCCATGACTGCGATTCGCGGCGCCGCCGCCATCACGGGAGCTGCAAGCGGCATTGGCCGCGCACTCGCCATCGAACTCGCCCAGCGCGGCTGCGACCTTGCGCTCGCCGATCGCGACGAGGCCGGGCTGAAGGCGCTCGCCGCCGAGATCGGCGAAGGAAGCGAGAAGGCACGCAAGGTCACCGTGCATCGCGTCGACGTCAGCGAGCCCGGCGACATCGCGCAGTTCGCAAGCGAAGCGACAGCGGCGCATCCGTCGCTCGGCATCCTCGTCAACAATGCCGGCGTGGCGCTGCTGGGCACCTTCGAGGAGATCGACCAGGCGCAGATGGAGTGGCTGTTCGACATCAATTTCTGGGGCGTGGTGCACGGCACGCGCGCCTTTCTGCCGCACCTGAAGACGATGGAAGCGGCGCATATCGTCAACGTCTCGTCGGTTTTCGGCATCATCGCCCCGCCGGGACAATCGGCCTATGCCGCGGCCAAATTCGCCGTGCGCGGTTTTTCCGAGAGCGTGCGGCACGAGCTCGCGGTCGCCGGAAGCCCGGTGAAGCTGTCGGTCGTGCATCCCGGCGGCGTCGCCACCGCGATCGCGCGGAGCTCGCGCACCGGGGTCGGCGTCACCGACAATGCCCGCCGCTCGCAAATGATCGAGCGGTTCGAGAACGCGGCAAAGACGACACCAAAGGACGCCGCTCTGCGCATCATCAAGGGCATCGAGAGGAACGAGCCCCGCATCCTGATCGGCAACGACGCCCGCTTCATGGACCTGCTGCAGCGCTTCCGCCCGGGGACGTACTGGGCGCCGTTGCAGCGGAGGCTGGAGAAGATGGCGAAGGGGACGAAGTGAGTGTGATGCGACGCCGCCCTCCGCACCCACCGTTGTCGTCCTGGCGAAAGCCAGGACCCATAGCCACCGAACTCAGTTTGGCGAAGGCGGGCAGTTACTCAGCCAATGCAAGTGGCTGAGAGCCGTCGTAACAATTACTCCCTGGGGTAATGGGTCCTGGCTTTCGCCAGGACGACGATGGGGAGTGCCCTCGCAGCCGTCTCCCACCCTCACTGCCCCGCCAGCCGATCGGCAAAATAGCCGATCGTCTTGCGATAGATCACCGCCCTGTTCCACTCCCGCATCGCCTCGAAATTGGCGGTGCCTTCGCCGTAGGGCTGGCCCATCTTGAAGCCGCTGGTGTGGAGCAGGTTCGCGGTCGAGGCGAGCACGTCGGGCACGCTGTGGCGCAGGTCGACGTGGCCGTCGCCGTCGAAATCGACGCCGTACTTGATGTAGGACGACGGCAGGAACTGGGTTTGGCCGATCTCGCCGGCATAGGCGCCGATCAGGTCGCGCAGCGGCAGGTCGCCGCGCTGCACGATCTTGAGGGCGGCGAGCAGCTCGCCCTGGAACAGATCGGTGCGGCGGCAGTCATGCGCGAGCGTCGCCAGCGTGCGGATCACCGGCAGCTTGCCGATGTCGCCCTTGCCAAAATCGCTCTCCAGCCCCCAGATCGCAACCAGGATATAGCGGGGCACGCCGAACTGCTGCTCGATGCGCGAGAGCAGCGCGGCGTGACGCTGCAGCAGCGCCTTGCCGCCATTGATGCGGCCCGGCCCGACGCGGGTCGAAACATACTGCTCAAAGCTCTTGTTGAAGGTGTAGCGCTGGCGCCGGTCGAAGGCGAGCACGGCGCCGTCCTGGGTGATGCCGCTGAACGCCGCACTGGTCACGCTCGCCGAGACGCCGGCTCCTTGCGCTTCCGAGGCCATGCTGGCGACGAAGCCGTTGAAGTCGCCGCCGCAGCGCGCGGCCTGGGCCGGGCCGCCGGCCAGACCAACGAAGCAAGCAGCGGCCAGAGCGTATCTCAGCATGTCGAGCGATCCCCCAAAATCCCAGTGCGAAGCAGCGCGCGATCATGCCCGGGAAAGCGGCAACCGTCAAAGCGGCGCGCTTGATCCGCATCAACGTGTCTCACACCCCGCTTTCTAGATTGAGCGAAACACGAGAGCCGCCCAGGAGACTAGCCTATGACCGGAATTACCTTGACCGCCGAGCAGATCCGCAATGCGCCCGCCTTGGTGCGGCAATGGATCGAGCAGGAGGTGATCACCTCGCTCGGCCTTGCACCGCGGACGCCTGCGGCCGCGCCGCCGCAGGCCGCCCATCTCGTCGCCTGCAGCGTGGAGGACATGGCCGGCGTGCTTGAGCATGTCCGCGGCGTGTTTCCCGCCGTGAACGTGCTGTTCGAGCTCGGCCGTCCCGGCATCAGCATCGGCCAGCCCGCAGTGATGACGTTTCGCCTGATGGACATCCTGCATCACACCCGCCTGCAGGACGTCGGCCAGGTCATGACCTGCCTGGAGATGCTGAACCAGGCACTGACCGAGGTGAGGAAAGACCCATCGGTGCGGTTCTGCGGCTTCGACAATGAGGGCCATTGCCTGATCGCGCCGCAGACCCAGACCAGCATCGCAACGCTGTGGCAGACCATGATGGAACGCCAGCAGGCGGCGCAGGCGCCCGAGGCCGGCAGCCGGATTGCACCGGCGGCTTGAAACGGGCGGCGGCTTTCCGGACAATCGGCAAGGGAATGGGCCGCCGGTGAGAACCGGCGGTATGGTGCAGGCGACTAACGTCTGCGCCCCCTCCTCAACCGATAGAGAGTGCCGATGCCCGCGCCGCGAAACATCCCCGGATCGCTCGTCCTTGCCGCCCTGCTCTGCCTTCTCGCCGTCACCACCGCGACCGCGCAGACGCGCGATGTCGCCGGCAGCCGCGACTATCCCGGCATCGGCCGGTTCGCCGGCAGCGTCATCACCGGCTATGTGGTGAAGGATTTTGACGCCGCGCGGATGCAGGCGGCCGCCTTCAAGGACGGCCAGCCGACCGATGCGCGGCGGCTCGAGGGCCGCGTTGTCCGCATCGCCTATCGCACCAATCCTGGTCCCTCGATCCTGGAAGTGTCGCGCAATTTCGACACGCAGCTCGCGAAAGCCGGCTTCGAGACCCTGCTCGCCTGCGACACCGACGCCTGCGGCGCCATTCCCTTCACGGAAAACATCGACACGCTGCCGATCCCGCAGATGTGGGTCGACGGCTTCAACTACCGCTACTTTGCCGGCCGCAAGAGCGAAGGCGGGCGCGAGACCTATGCCAGCGTCATCGTCAGTCAGAACAACCAGGATATCTATGCGCAGGTCACCGTCGCCGAGCTCGGCGCCATCGCGAACAAGATGGTCGATGCCGCCGCGATGGCGAAGGGCCTGGGCGAGACCGGCCACATCGCGCTCTACGGCATCTATTTCGACACCGACAAGGCCGTGCTGAAGCCGGAGAGCCGCCCGACGCTGGAGCAGATCGCAAAGCTCCTGACCAGCCAGCCGCAGCTCAACGTCTTCATCGTCGGCCACACCGACAGCCAGGGCGCCTACGAGTACAATCTCGACCTGTCGAAACGCCGCGCCGAAGCGGTCGCCGCCGAGCTCGCGAAGAGCTTTCGCATCGCGCAGGCACGCTTGCGCACCGCCGGCGTCGGCCTGCTCGCGCCAGTCGGCTCGAACGCGACGGACGCCGGCCGCGCGCTGAACCGGCGGGTGGAGCTGGTGGCGCCGTAACGCCCAACGCTCGTCATTCCGGGGCGCCCGAAGGGCGAACCCGGAATCCATCACGCAGCAGAGTTGGCGGGTAAATAGATTCCGGGCTCGCGCTAACGCGCGCCCCGGAATGACGGATGAGAGAGTTACCGCTATAGTATCGATGCTCGCGCGGCGCCGTCAGTGGTGCGTTGAGCCAGCATGAGGCGAACCGCCATGCCAAACAATCAGCAACCTCAACCAACCCGCCCCGCCCTCCTGCGCATCCCCCTGTTCCGCCTGCTCGCCATCAACCTCGCGATCGGCGCCTGCGCCGCGGCGCTTCTCGTCGGCGGCCTGCTCTGGCTCAACCCCGGGCATCTGCGCGAGCTGATCCTCGCCGACCGCGCAGGCGGCGTTGCGCTTGTTCTGCTGCTCGCCTCGTTCCTCGTCACCTTCGGTTCCGCGGCAATGGGCAGCGCGATCATGGCGCAGGGACGTAAAGAGGATGATAGCGGGCGCGGCGGCGGACACCAATCGCCGCTCGCCGTCCAGGAACTGGCGCAGCGCAGGCGCACGCATTGAGATGTGCACCGCGAAGATGGAACTCGTCCGCACCGGATCATATTGTCGGCACGCAAACGGGAACACGTGCAGCCCGACGCGCCTCGCTACAAGCGCGTAGCTCTCGCTGCATCGCGAGAGCGGACAAGATGAACAAAGTGATTTGATAGTCCAAGCAATTGTTTCGGCGCGCATCGAAACCAGAGATCGCGATCGACGCATATCTGATGCGCTCACTGCGACACCAACGCTGCGGCGATTTATCTTGCCACCGCATGGCGCGAGTTATATTCTTCTATTCTAGGTTGTCGCCCCGCCAGCCCCGGGCGACACTGAAGACCCAAAATAAACGGCGGGCTTTTCGGCCCGCCGTTTATTGAGGAAGGGCCGCAACGGACCTTACGAAGCGCCGGGCGCATCCATTTCTTGAAATCAGATTTCGCCAATCGAGGGCACGGAGACCTCCGCAGGCCGCGGCTCCATGCTGACAACCCCCAAAGCCATTTGACTATGGCGCCCTTATCGACGACAAGCCGCCATGGCCAAGAAACCCGGGACCAATCCCAAAGGCGAGTTCGCCTTTTTCAACGTCGTCTATGAGGACGGCTCCCAACGCTCCAACCGCCGCGTCCCCGCGGAATTGCTCGGGGGCCTCGAGGGCGACGAGCCCGCCCGCGGCTTCATCATGGAGCAGGACCGCGAGATCGCCGAAAAATCCGGCCGCCCGCCGCTGGCGATCAAGGAGATCGAGCGGGTGGGGGTGAAGAAGAAGTAGGACTTCGAGCGCGACACGCGACGCGTCAGCACAAACGAAAAACGGCGGGCTTTCGGCCCGCCGTTTTCGTCTGGATGCCCGGGTCAGGCCCGGGCATGAGAATCCGAATTAGTTATCCAGGAAGCTCCGCAGCTTCCGGCTCCTCGACGGATGCTTCAGCTTGCGCAGCGCCTTGGCTTCGATCTGGCGAATACGCTCGCGGGTCACCGAGAACTGCTGGCCAACTTCTTCCAGCGTGTGGTCGGTGTTCATGCCGATGCCGAAGCGCATGCGCAGCACGCGCTCTTCGCGCGGAGTGAGCGAGGC
This sequence comes from Bradyrhizobium sp. USDA 3311, assembly GCF_054062495.1. Lineage (NCBI taxonomy): Bacteria > Pseudomonadati > Pseudomonadota > Alphaproteobacteria > Hyphomicrobiales > Nitrobacteraceae > Bradyrhizobium > Bradyrhizobium sp. USDA 3311. Next base: position 8,866,458 of record NZ_JBSSFI010000001.1, read on the forward strand.
GAGCACGCGCGTGGTGGTCTCGCGCAGGTTCGACTGGATCGCGGCGTCGATCGGCAGGATCGCGTTCTTGTCCTCGATGAAATCGCCGAGATGCGAATCCTCTTCGTCACCGACAGGGGTTTCGAGCGACAACGGCTCCTTGGCGATCTTGAGGACCTTGCGGACCTTCTCCAGAGGCATGCCGAGCTTCTCGGCGAGCTCTTCCGGGGTCGGCTCGCGGCCGATCTCGTTGAGCATCTGGCGCGAGGTGCGCACGATCTTATTGATCGTTTCGATCATGTGCACGGGGATGCGGATGGTGCGCGCCTGGTCGGCGATCGAGCGGGTGATCGCCTGCCGGATCCACCACGTCGCGTAGGTCGAGAACTTGTAGCCGCGGCGGTACTCGAACTTGTCGACGGCCTTCATCAGGCCGATGTTGCCTTCCTGGATCAGGTCGAGGAACTGCAGGCCGCGGTTGGTGTACTTCTTCGCAATCGAGATCACGAGACGGAGGTTGGCTTCCACCATCTCCTTCTTGGCCTGGCGGGCTTCGCGCTCGCCCTTCTGCACGGAGTGCACGATCTTGCGGAACTCGACGATCTCCAGGCCGGTGAGCGCGGCGAGTTGATGCACCTCGTGGCGGAGGTCCTTGATGCGGTCCTTCTCGTGGTGGACGAAGTTCTTCCAGCCCTTGGCCGACAGCTTCGAGACGCGGTTGAGCCAGCGCGGATCGAGCTCCGAGCCGGTGTAGTTGCGCAGGAAATCCTCGCGCGCGACGCCGTGGCTGTCGGCGAGACGCATCAGGCGGCCCTCATGCGAGACGAGGCGCTTGTTGATGTCGTAGAGCTGCTCGACGAGACTGTCGATACGCGCCTGGTTGAGGCGCAGCGACTTCACCTCGACGATGATCTCGTCCTTGAGCTTGCGGTACTTGCGCTCCTGGTGCGGCGAGAGCGATGGACCATGCGACGTGCTCTCGAGCTGGTTCTGGATGTCCTGCTCCTGAAGCTTGCGCAGCTTCTTGTAGCTCTCGGCGATCTTGTCGAAGATCTCGACGACCTTGGGCTTGAGCTCGGCCTCGATCGCCGCAAGCGACATCTGGTTCTCGAACTCGTCGTCCTCGTCCATGTCGGCTTCGGCGGCAGCCTCGCCCGGATCCTTCTCGGCCTCGGCGCCGTTGCCGGCGGCAGGCGCGGCGCGGAACGGGGTCGGCGCCGGCGGCGCGGCGGGCGGGGCGACATGCGCGGGCGCAGCCCCGGTCACTGCAACCGCTTCGCCGCCCTCGGCCGTGGCTTCGCCGTTCTCACCGGTCGGGCCGCCGATCATCGCGGTGTTCATGCCGCCCTTGGCTTCGGGGCCGGCATAGGTCGCTTCGAGATCGATGATGTCGCGAAGGAAGATCTTGCCTTCGTTGAGTTCGTCGCGCCAGATGATGATGGCTTGGAAGCTCAGCGGGCTTTCGCACAGCCCTGCGATCATCGCCTCGCGGCCGGCCTCGATGCGCTTGGCGATCGCGATTTCGCCTTCGCGGGAGAGCAGCTCGACGGTGCCCATCTCGCGCAGATACATGCGCACGGGATCGTCGGTGCGCTCGCCCGGCTCGCTCTTCTTGACCTCGGTGACGGCCTTCTGGGTGACCTCGACGAGCTCGTTGTCGGTCTCGTCCTCGCCGCCCTCGTCCTTGTCTTCCTCGCCTTCGCTATCGTCGGCTTCGGTGACGTTGATGCCCATGTCCGAGAGCATGGACATGATGTCCTCGATCTGCTCGGGCGAGGTCTGGTCGGACGGCAACACTTCATTGAGCTGATCGAAGGTCACGAAGCCGCGCTTCTTGGCCTGCTTGATCATCTTCTTCACGGCCGCGTCGGACAGATCGAGCAACGGCGAGGGCGCGTCCTGGGAATCCTTCTCGGGAGCATCCGCTGCCTTGTCGTCTTTTTCCTTGTCCTTCGCCTGCAGCGTCTTTGCCTTGGTGGCCATCCATTGCTCCTAAACGCGTTTCACACAGACGTTCGCCGCGCCTGCCTGAAATCACTTGAACCTGTTGCTCGACGCTCTCGCTTCGTCAGCTCTCGACACGGAAAGGGCGGCGCGCACATCTCTCGCCACCCCCAACTTTCTCTCGCCGGATTTGCCTAACGCTTCGTGAGCCTCTTTGTCGCAGCGGATGCAGGTGTAGTGCCAACAGTTCTCGCGCGGATTCATTCCTGACGCGTCTGTTCTGCCTGCGGCCGCCTCTGGGCCAAAGTGCTACAAGACCGTTAAGCCTCGATTAACCCTGTTTTTGCCGCCAAACCATGGATTTGGCGAGTCTTTTAGCGGTTCCGGCCCCGGCCGTCCGCATGATTCTTTCATCACACGCTCTTCTGGAACCGGCCCGACAGCTCGCCAAAACCCTCGATCAGGGCCTCGGTGCCGTCGACTTCGCCTATCCGAGCCTTGACGTCACGCAGCCACGCCAAATTGGCCTCGCTGGGGTCCTCCCCCAAGGCCAGCTCGGCGTCCTTCAGCTCTCTAAGTAGTGAATGCCATTGCCGATGCAAGGCAACCAGCTGATGCCAAGTGGAGAGAACGTCGTCCCGTGCCGCGCCTTCCCGCGCGCCCCACACCGCCGCGGTCGTGATGCCATTCTCAACCCTTTGAAGAAGCTGAGAAAATCCTCCCTTTTCGATGTCGGCCCGCATCTTCTCGGCCAGCTCGCCAGGGTCCGGCGAGTGGTGATGGTCGTTGGCGAAAGCGGCGATAATGCCGGCGCGGAGCTTGTGGGCCTCCGGATGGGCGAATTCCAGGGCGGCCACCTCCTCGAGGTGCTCATGCAGCAGCCAGGGGTGGTTGATCAGGCATTGCAGGATCAGGGCCTCCCTGCGGGAGATGACGCTGCGCTGGCCCTTCATGATCGGGCTCGTCGCGAGCTGGGGGCTCGCCGCCTGGTAGGGGCCGGAGGGTAGCGGGGTGGGGCCGGGCGCGCCGCGGAACCCCTGGCCGCCGAATCGATTCGCCTGCCCGCCGCTCCGCGGCTGGAACGGGCGGCCGCTCTGACCGGGGCGGAAATTGCCACGGCCGGCAAAGCCGCCGCGCCCGCTCTCGGGCGCAAACGTACGCTGAAGCCGCTCGGCGAGATCCTGGCGATAATAGCGCCGCACCACCTCGTCGCGGATGCCGCCCGCGAGCTCCTTGATGCGCGCCTCCAGTGCAGCGCGCCGCTCGGGGGTGGCGAAGTTGCCGCCTTCGAGCTCGCGCGACCAGAGCATGTCGGCGAGCGGACGCGCCGCCGCGATCACCTCTTCCATCGCGCCACGCCCGCCGGAGCGGACGAGATCGTCGGGGTCCTGCCCTTCCGGCAGCAGCGCAAAGCGCAAGCTTTTTCCGGGCGCGAGAAACGGCAAGGCGAGATCGGCCGCACGATAGGCCGCCTTCTGGCCGGCCCTGTCGCCGTCGAAGCAGAGGATCGGCTCGTCCGCCATCTTCCAGAGCAGCGCGAGCTGGTTTTCGGTGAGCGCGGTGCCGAGCGGCGCCACGCTGCCGGCAAAGCCCGCGGTGACCATGGCGATGACGTCGACATAGCCTTCGACCACGATCAGCGCGCTGCCGTCATGCGTGGCTTTGCGCGCGGTCTGGTGGTTGTAGAGATTGTCGCCCTTGTGGAAGAGCGGCGTCTCCGGCGAGTTCAGGTATTTGGCCGGAACGTCCTTCTCCAGCGCGCGTCCGCCGAAGGCGATGACGCGGCCGCGCAGATCGGTGATCGGAAACATCACGCGATCGCGGAAGCGGTCATAGGGCACGGGAATATCGTCGCCGCCGATCAGCAGGCCGGTCTCGACCATGTCGTCGACGGAGACGCCGAGCTTGCCGAGATGCTCCTTCAGCGCGAAGCGATCGGGCGAGGCATAGCCGAGGCGGAACTGCAATTGCGTCGCCGGCGAGATGGCGCGATCGGCGAGATAGCCGCGCGCCTTGGCGCCGACGCGCGAAGCCAGCGTTTCGGCGAAATACTTTGCCGCGAGATCCATGACGTCATGCAGCGAGCGGCGCCGCTGCTCCTGGCGCGCCGCATCGGGCGTCACCGCCGGCAGCGGCAGGCCCGCCATGCTCGCGAGCCGCTCGACCGCCTCTGCGAACGGCAGGCCGTCGGTCTCCATCACGAAGGTGATGATGTCGCCATGCTTGCCGGAGGAGAAGTCGTGGTAAAAACCCTTCTGGTCGTTGACGTAGAAGGACGGCGTCTTCTCCTGCTGGAACGGCGACAGCCCCTTCCACTCCCGTCCGGCCTTCTTCAGCTTGACGCGCTTGCCCACGACTTCGGAAACCGAAAGCCGGGCACGCAGCTCGTCGAGGAATTGGGGCGTGAAGCGCATGGGGGTGTGTCTAGCGCGAAACCGTGTGAGTCGGGCGAAGGATCAGGGATATAGGTGCGGCCCGCCCAAAAGTCAGGTTTGTCAGGCTTATCCGGGTTATTCGACCTATGCACAGGCGCCGTCATCCCGAGGCGCCCATCCCGTCACCCCCGCGCAATGGCGAAGCCATTGTCGCTGGAGGCGCTCGCCTCTTCGGCGAGCCTCGAAGGGCGACGGAACAGGTGGCCGGGAATGACGCGAAAAGCTTGAACCTAACCCGGTTCCACGCTTCCATATCCCTATGTTCAGGACCTTTCGAGGCGGCCACAGCGGGGGCTGGCGCATCACCTCGATTTCGCCGGTGACGGGCGAGCCCCTGCCCTTCATGCCGGCGCTGTCGGTCACCGACAGCGAGGCGGTCTCGTTGCCGCTGGTGCCTTCGCGCAATGCGTGGCGGCTTGCCGGCGTGCCCAGCAGCTTGCGCTACACCGAGCGCGCTGAGAAGCAGCAGCTCGTGGCCGTGCAGGCCGGGCTCGGCCGGCTCGAGGCAACCAGCGCGGCGCTGATCCCGATCCGCAAGTCGCAGGCCTGGTGGGAGCTGACGCAGGAAGAGCGCCGCAGGATTTTCGAGGACAGATCGCACCACATCGCCAGCAGCCTGCGCTTCCTGCCCGCCATCGCGCGGCAGCTCTATCACTGCCGCGACCTCGGCGGCCCCTTCGACTTCCTGACTTGGTTCGAGTTCGCCCCCGCGCACGCCTCGCTGTTCGAGGAGCTGGTGGCGATGCTCAGGCGCACCGAGGAATGGACTTACGTCGAACGCGAAGTGGACGTGCGCGTGGTCAAGGAAGTGCTGTCGGCCTAAAGCGCGAAGAGATCGCGCTTTAGGTTATTTTTTTGAGCATGATCTTGTCGGAAAACCGCTACGCACTTTTCCGGATCATGCTCTAGTGCTCCAGGAAGCGCCCCGACTCGATGCGGGGCAGATCGGCGACCGGCCAGTTGTAGACATAGGTCCACGCCTTGCCGGCGGTGCCGTCCGGCAGCGTCACGTCGATCAGCTTGCGCAGATATTCGGTCGGCTCCGGAAACCCCTCGCCGCAGGCCTCGTACATGTCGAGCTCGCGCAGCAGCTCGTCGGGCACGCGCATGTGGAACAGCTCGCCATGGACAAGGTCGGACGGCGCATCCGACAGCAGCAAGCCCGGATAATGCTTGATGAGAAAGAGCCGGCCGCGGCAGGTCGCTTTACCCAGAAATTCCGCGTGGCCGGCAAGCAGCCGCGCCATCGGATGGTCGAAGCCACGCATCAGGGTGCCATAGACGAAGAGACGATCGGAGGTCATGGGGGTGTCTATAACTGTGAATTTTGCGGAACGACAGCGTTGCACATTCGATGTCGTCCTGGCCTAGTGCGCAATTGCGCACGGGGGCCAGGACCCATTACCCCAGGGAGCCGTTTGGCGAAGACTCGTCGTTCGGTACGACTACCGTTCGCTATCGATAGATTCCGCGGTATGGGTCCTGGCTTTCGCCAGGACGACGTTGGAGAGGCGTTGTGCCCGCCTTGCCGCGTAGGCGATCTCGAAGCCGACTCCGATGTCCATCTACAAGACCTCTGCCTCCATCTCCTGGTCGTCCGAAACCACCTTGATGTTCACGTCCATGGCTTCGAAGGCATCCCCGGAGCCGATATAGACGCCGTGCAGCGGGATCGCCTGGCGCGGATCGCGGGCGACCGCGACCCGGATCAGGTCGCGGGTGCCGACGATGCCGTTGGTCGGATCGAACTCGATCCAGCCCGCGCTCGGCAAATAGACCTGCACCCAGGCGTGCGTCGAACCGCCGCCGACGTGCCGCTGCTCGATATCCTCCGGCACGAAGATGTAGCCGGAGACGAATCGCGCGGCGATGCCGAGCTGGCGCAGCGCCTCAATCATGAACAGCGCATAGTCCCGACAAGTTCCTGTGCCCGACTGCAAAGTGTCGAGCGGATGCTGCGTGCCCAACTCGTGGCGCTTGCGGTATTTGAACTGCTTGCGGATGCCGTGCGTCATGCCGCTCAAGATCTTGAAGGTCGGCGTCGGCGCGTCCTCGTCGAGGAAGCCGCGCGCCCACTCCGCGATCTCGCCGTCGGGATCGGTGTATTGCGGCGTGATGTACTGGACGAGATCGGGGAATTCCTCGTCGTCGTAGACGAAGGGATAGAAATAGGCCGGATCGTCCGGCGTCAGCGCGAACTCCTCCACCGGATTGTGCTCGACGGTGACATGCCAGTCGAAGATCAGCGCGTCCGCGCGCTCGTCGAAATTGGCGATCGCGACCGAATTGCCGAACACGTCGTGGATCCAGTGCAGCGACATCGGCTCGGGCGAGATTTCGAGCCTGGAGTCGAGCACGCGCAGATCGTGCCCGTCGCGCGGACGGAGCATGATCCGGTGTTCGCCGAACGCCACGGGGCGGTTATAGCGATATTCGGTCTTGTGATGAATCGTGAGCAGCGGCATCGTGAGGCGATCATGGTGACTTTGGGCGGATCAATCTATAGCGATTCTGCCCGATTCTTGGGGTGACTGCATTTTCCATAGGCAATCAGGATGGCTTTAGACACAGCCGACGCGACCGATCAACTGCTCGGCGAGGGTGACATTCCGCCAGTGCATGAGGTGAATGCGGCGGGGGCATCGCCCTTTCTGCTCACCGCGGATCACTACGGGCGGGTGCTGCCGCGCGCGCTCCGCGATCTCGGCGTCGCCGAGAACGAGCTGACGCGGCACATCGCCTGGGACATCGGCATTGCCGGCGTCGCCGAGCGGCTGGCAGAAATGCTGGATGCGCATCTGATCGCGCAGCGCTATTCGCGGCTCGTGATCGACTGCAACCGCCCGCCGGGCGCCGTGAGCTCGATTCCCGTGATGTCGGAGGCAACGGCAATCCCGCGCAATGAGGGCATCTCCGCGGGCGAGCGCGCGGCAAGGCGGCGCGAGATTTTCGAGCCCTATCATCATCGCATCGATGCCACGATCGGCCGCCGCCTGCACGACAAGCGGCCGACGGTGCTGGTGTCGCTGCACAGCTTCACATCGGTCTATGCCGGTGTTGAGCGGCCCTGGCATATCGGCGCGCTCTACAACCGCGACACGGTGCTGCCGCAGCTCCTGATCAAACATCTACGCGCCGAGAGCGATCTCGTCGTCGGCGACAACGAGCCCTATGCGGTCAACGACCTCACCGACTACACCATCCCCGTGCATGGCGAAGCCCGCGGCCTCGTCAACACCGGCATCGAGATCCGCCAGGATCTGATCGCGGACCAGTCCGGCCAGCAGCAATGGGCCGAGCGGCTGGCGCGGATCTTTGCGGAGATCGAGCTGGGGTTGCGCGCGGAGAGGGTGGCATAGCCAGCCAGGCCGGCGCTGCGGTCAACCGCCACGCGTTGCCACGAACACCGCGAGCGCGGCAAAGATCGCGGCGATGCCCCACAGCACGTAGGCGATGCGGCCGTCGCCGCGGGCGTCGAGCGTGGCCTCGGCCGGATTGTCGGGATTGACGCGGACCTCGACGGTCGCGCCGTCCTGATAGCGTGACATCAGCTTTCGCAGCATCTCGTCAGACGCCGACGGCGTTCCTGCCGCGACGCGCGCGCATTCATTGGTGTAGCTGACGTTCTGATAGAGGTAGGTGTAGGTCACGCGCTTGCCGAACATCTCGGTGCCGCGGCGCTCGCCCGGCTCGCTCGCCTCGTGATATTCCTCGATTCCCGACAGCTTGATCGTGCCCGGCACGGTCGGCCACCGCGTCGCCATCGAGGCCTGCCGCTGCACGGCCCACGCCATCAGCGCGATGACGAGGCCGAACGCACCGAAGGCGACGACCAGGCCCGCGAGATCGGGCCGTGCGACGTGATGGGCGAGATATTGGTAACTCTGGTTGAGACCGAAGGCCGAGCCGAACACGATGGCGAGCACGACCACGGTACCGATGCCGAGACAGCCCCACAGGCCTTTGGGCAGATCGCGCTCCAGCACGGCCTGATCGGGATGGCGCGGATTGTAGTAGACGGTGACGATGCTGCCGGCGGGATATTTCGCGAGTTTCTCGGCGACCTGGAAATTGCCGAGGTCTTCGCCGATCGAGATGCGGTTGTTGCGCAGCTTGCGGCCGCCGACCGAATACTCGTAGGTCACGTTGGCGAAGTTGCGGTTCTCCATCCGATAGCCGTCTTCGCGCTCGTCGTCGGACACCCTGACCTCGCGCACCTCGGCAACTGATGTAACCACCTTGCCGGGCGCCTGCGGCCAGCTCCGCGCCTCGCGCGCCTGCCAGGTCTTCACGACGGCGGCAATCAGGATCAGCGCGAGCGGCGCAAGCAGCATCGCGTAAACGAGCGGGGGCAGAGCAGGCACGGCAAAATCCTTCGTCAGCGGCAATGCCCGATTGGACGCATTGCCGCCGCGAAGGGTTCAAACCAAACCGGCCTCTGGAAGGTTATTTCGCCCTGGTCAGCGCCAGCCAGATGCCGCCGCCGATCATGAAGCCGCCGGAGATGCGCGACATCATCCGCGTGCGGCGAGCCGAGAAAAATTTTCGCGCGCGGCCGGCTGCAATCGCGTAGAGCGCGTCCGTCATCGCCGCGGTGACCATGAAAGTTGCGCCGAGCAGTGCGACTTGCGGGAAGTGGTCGCGGTTCATGTCCATGAACTGCGGGATGAAGGCACCGAAGAACACCAGCACCTTCGGGTTCGATAGCAACACCAGGAAACCTTGCAGGAAGAACCCGCCGCGCGGCGGCGGAGGCGGCTGGTCGACATTGACGCCCTCGACCGGCGCCCAGATCAGCTTGATGCCGAGCCAGACCAGATAGGCGGCGCCGGCAAAGCGCACCCAGTCGAACCAGTAGCCCATGGTCGCCATCAGCGACGTCAGGCCGATCGCAACGATGCCGATCACGATGGCGAGCCCGGCCTGCGCGCCAAGGACATTGGTCAGCGCCGCACGCGTGCCGTGACGCAGGCCGTTGGCGATGACGAGGGTGACGATCGGACCCGGCAGCAGCGCCAGCGCAATGCAGGCGGCGACGAAGGCGAGATAGGCTTGCATGGACATCATGGAGGGACTCGGCTGAAAGCGGTTGAAGGCATTAATGCACGGGAAGGACGGGAACGGAAGACAGATGAGCGCAGTGTGCCCGCCCAACCACCGGTGTCATACCCCGCGGAGGCGGGGTATCCAGTACGCCGCGGCTTCTCGGTATCCCACGAGCGCCTCGGAATACTGGATCACCCGCTTTCGCGGGTGATCCAGCGGAGAACGTGGCGCGGGTCGCGCCCCCCTCACCGCCCATCCAACGCGGCGGCCATCCATTGCTTCATCTCCTCCGTTTCCAGAAACACGAGCGCGGCGCGCTGCGCGGCATTCGCCTCGCCCGCGCCTTGCGCCACCGCGACGAGCAGATCGCAGCGGCGCGACAGCGCGAGGCCGGCGGCGGCATGGCGCGCGCCGTCGGGCATGTCGAGATCGTAGTGCCTGATGCGGCCCTGCATGGCGGCGACGCTCACGGCCTCGCCCGGCGCGACCGGCGTGAAGCGTGGACTGATCAGGTCGATATCGGTGACACGATCGACCTCGTCGTCATCGGCAACGCCGGTGTCGCAATTGCAGAAGCCGCGCTTGGCGCGGACGTAGAGCTCGACGCCATCGCAGCCGCCCGCCGTACAACGGAACGCGCGGCCGGCGGGCCAGCCGTCGCGGGGAAACGGCCAGCTCATCTCCTGCCAATGCCCGGCGCGTTCCGTCGCATGGACACGCAGGCCGGGCAGCGCGCCGAGAGCGATCAAGGCCATCAGCATCCTCGCCCCGCGCCGCATCGTCAGCTCTTCGGCGGGCCGGCGACGGCGCGCGCGGGACCGGTCAGCTCGAGGATATGCAGGCCGGTGTTGGCGCGGTCGACGATGTAGATGTAGCCGCGATCATCCGTCTCCACATTGTTGGTCTGGATCGCGACCTTGCAGCGTTCGCCGCCCTCGATCGGGATGCAGCGCCTGTCGGTCGCGCTCGTGATCGATGGAATGAAATAGCCGACCTCCTTCGGGTGATAGGGGTCGCGGATGTCGAGCGCGCGCACGCCGGCATTGAAGAAGGCGATGAAAGCCAGCTTCTTGTAGTAGACCGGCGCCATGCTCTCATTCGAGGAGTGCGAGCCGAAGCGGCCGCCGCGCTGGCAGAACTGTCCGCTCGCCTCCGGCACGGTATAGCTCGAGATCATCATCGGCCGCGTCTCGGTGGTGACGTCCGCGAACCACACCATCTGCCGCGCCTCGCCGCATTCGTTGAGGATCGCCTCGTCCACGATCATCACGATGTCGCGGGTCCTGCCGTCCTTGTCCTCGGAAAATTCCGCAACGGGCATGTCGAGCATCGGGAACGTCGTGTGCGCGCCGTTGAAGGCGGACATCGGCATCCGCGCAATCTCGGGATAGCGCAGATTGTCCGGCGTCGGCTCCTTCGGCCCGTTCAGGAGCTTGTCACGATCGACGATCTGAAGGATGCCGCCCTTGTTGGTGCCGTACCCGAAAAAGACGCGATTGCCTTGGGGCCCGGTCGAGATCGGCCCGTGCAGTTCGGTCGGCACCGCGCCGGTGGCGCCGGGCTCCTGACCGGGCAGGCCGAAGTCGCGGATCTTCTGCGGATGCGCGGGATCGGAGAGGTCATAGACCTGCGTCATGCGCCGCGTGCGCCAGTCCGGCGCGCCCGAGACGAGAAAGGCGATACCGGTGTCGCATTCCCACCAGCTCTTGTGCGTGTCCTTCAAGCCGCCAATGCGCGCGATCAGCACAGGGCTGGCGGGATCGGCGACGTTCCAGATCTCATGCGCCTCGCTGCCGAAGGTGCGCAGCATGTACACCGCATTCGGATCGCCCTTCGGCAACGACTTGCCGTCGCAGACCCGCACCATCTGCGCGCCGCCGGATTCATATTTGCCTTCCTGCCCCGGCAGGTGACGCAGATATTTGGGATGCGCGGGATCGGTGACGTCGACGATCGAGGTTCCGTTCGGCTCCGCCTGTCCCGTCATCGGATTGACGGGAGCGGGCACGTCGTCGGTGCCGCCGTGATGGCCGATATAGGCGATCCAGCGCTCGCCCTGATGATGGATGGTCGGCTGATAGGCGCTGCGCGCTTGGAGGTCGTTGGTCCCGACCAGCTTCATGTTGGAAGCTTCCGGCGGCGCGCCGACAGTCTGCTTTTGAGCGTATGCCGGTGTGCCGCAAGCGAAGAAGACGAGGCCCGCGGCAGTCAAGACGCAACGGAACATGAATCCTCCCGGAACCAATCTGCGTTGGCTGAGCTGAAAGGATAGCACAGCCGACTGCAGGCGCCCAAAACACGATCTCGCGGCCAGTCATTCCGGGGCGCACGAAGTGCGAACCCGGAATCTCGAGATTCCGGGTTCGACGCTAATGCGTCCCCCGGAATGACGTGCCGCTTGACATGCAACCATTCGGTTGCCTATTGTCACCGCCATGGATGAGGTCTTCAAAGCGCTCGCCGACGCGTCACGACGATCGCTGCTCGACAGGCTTCACGGCAGGAACGGCCAGACGCTGAACGAACTCTGCGAAGGCCTCGCGATGACGCGGCAGGCCGTGACCAAGCATCTGGTGATTCTGGAAGAGGCCAACCTGGTCACGGCCATCAGGCATGGCCGCGAGAAGCTGCATTACCTCAATCCGGTGCCGATCCATCAGATCGGCGAACGCTGGATCAGGAAGTTCGAACGCGGCAAGCTCGCCGCGCTCGGCGAGTTGAAACGCCAGTTGGAGAAGCGCGATGAGTAAGCCGCAATTCGTCTATGTGAGCTATATCGAGACCTCGCCGGAAAAGCTGTGGGAGGCGCTGACGTCGAGCGAGTTCACCAGGCAATACTGGTTCGGCGCCGAGATCCGTTCCGACTGGAAGGTCGGCTCGCCCTTCGCGCTTCTGCTGGACGGCGAAATCACCGATTCCGGCGAGATCCTCGAGGCCGATCCGCCGCGGCGCCTGTCCTACAGCTTCAAGCACCAGAAATACGAAGAGCTCCGCGGCGAGCCGATCTCGCGCGTCGTCTTCACCATCGAACCGTTCGGCTCGCTCGTGCGTTTGACCGTGCTGCATGACGGCTTCGTCGAGGGCGGCAAATATCTCGGCGCCGTCTCCAATGGCTGGCCGGCGATCCTGTCAGGCCTCAAGAGCCTGTTGGAGCGAGGCAAGGTGCTCGCCATTCCCCGCGCAGCCCTCAACAAGGGATTCGACGCAAAATGAACCTCGATCAATTCAAGCCGCTCACCGTCTATACCATCTACATCGCCTCCACACCGGAGAAGGTGTGGGAGGCGCTGACCTCGGCCGAGTTCAGCCGGCAGTATTTCTTCGGCAATGCCGTGGAGGTCGAGCCGCGGCTCGGCGGCGCGTTCGTCGTGCGCACGCCCGACGGCGCCCTGCACATCAGCGGCGAGGTCCTCTCTTACGATCCGCCGCGAAAGCTCTCGGTCACCTTCAACGTCAACTGGCCGGATCTGATCGAGAAGCTCGGCCCGACCCTCGTCACCTACGAGATCGAAGAGGTCGGCGACGCGGTCCGTCTCACCATGAGCGAAGGCCATGACCGGCCGCTCAGCGACGACATCCTCTCCGGCGGACGGCAGGGCTGGCCGGCGATCCTCTCCAGCCTCAAGAGCATGCTCGAGACCGGCAAGCCGCTGGTGGTGAAGATGGGCCCGCCGCAGCGGATGCTGGATGCCCTGAAGGCGATGGGGATCAAGACGCCGTAGCGGCCGGAATCTGCGCCCTCATCGCTTCTTCTTCGCCGGCGGCGGTTGAATCTCGTCGATCTTGCGACGGCAATCCCCTTCCGAATCGTGCGGGCCCGAGACAAAGGTCCCACTGACCTTGATCGCGTACCAGCCCGACTCCACGCCGAGCCGGAGTGCTTCGTCTGTCTTGACGTGTCGTGGGGAGAGAGTTTGCATCAGGTGCTTTCGGTTGGCGTTCGATCTCGTATCGAACCGCGGTGGAATCTTTCAGGCATATCCGGCACGCGCCCGCCGCGTCCGGCTCACCCGCGGGAACGGGCAATATGCGCAACCATCGCCGTTACGATGGCGTGATGAGCCAGCTCCGCCGGTGCGAGGAATGAGCCGTTTCGTGTCGCGCGCGCATGGTCACGGCGCCGCGTGTGCGAAAGGACGACCGGACTTTCCGACATTGGCGCACCGTGCGCGCAATCACTGCAATTAGCTATCGTTTTCTCGCCCGCGCCGCGCTTTTGACGCGCCAAATGCCGTTCTCGATCGAATAAGGCCGCCGAAGCCTCGTTTTCGACTGCTTGGTCGTGCGTCGGGCTTGCCTCTCACGGCACCGGCGCCACCAGACGCCGATAGAGATGCCACGTCGCATGGCCGAGCACCGGCAGCGTCACGATCAGCCCGAGGAAGTAAGGCAGCGCGGAGACGATCAGCAGCATCACGATCACGGCCGCCCAACCGATCATCGGCAGCGGGCTGGTCACGACCGCACGCACGCTCGTCACCATGGCCGTGACGAAATCGACCTCGCGGTCGAGCAGCAACGGAAACGACACCACGGTGAGCGAGAATAGGATCAGCGACAACACGGCGCCGACCGCGTTGCCGATGGCGAGGAACAGCAGACCCTCATTGGTCGTCAGCACCACCGTCATGAACTCCTGAAGGCTCGAGAACGAGGCGTGCAGGCCGAGCAGCAGCGCGATCAGGAGCCTCACCTGGTACATCCAGATCACGAACATGAACAGCGTGACGAACGCCATCCAGCCGATCTCGCTGCGCGAGCGTATGGCCGACCAGATCGCGCCGAAGGAGACGGGCTCGCCGCGCTCGCGGCGGCGGCTGACCTCGTAGAGACCGATCGCGACGAACGGGCCGATCAGCGCGAAACCGGCGGCCAGGGGATAGACCAGGTAGACCATGCCGAAAGCGGTGAGGCAGAGCATGATGGCGATGCCGCCGGCGGCATAGAGTGCGCCGAAGCAAAGCCCGTAGAGCGGCAGCGCCTGGAAATCGCGGAGACCCTCGACCAGCGCCTCGGCAATGTCGGTCGCCATAACGGGACGCACCACCGGATCGACCTTGCCCGAGATGGACATCAGCTTCCTCCTCATTTGCCGGTGCGATCTTCGTCGCACGCGGTTCGTCCGTGATATTAGCGCCGTCGGGCGCCGCGCGCACGCGCAGTTTGGTTCCGGATGACGGTATCCTGGGAGCCCGGCGGCGCTGCGTCGACGCCCCCTGTCGGGGGCTCACCCGTGCTGCGCGCAACCTCAGAATCTTTCCCCCCTCGAGGGCTTTTGGGCACGATGCCTATGGACGGAACGGACGGTGGTGCCGCAAATTGCACCTTCGAACCAGCACACGCGATGACCAGAGCGGACCACCCGACCGATGAGCTTGCGTACCCGGCTACTGATACTCGTCATCGCGGCCATGCTGGTGCCGGCGAGCCTCGTCGGGCTGCGTTTCATGCAGAATCGAAGCAGCGACATCAACGCCGCCCTGACCAATCTGGCGGCGGCGGCCGACGAGATTGCAAGCGATCTGGACGAGAAGATCCAGGGCACCGCGCAGCTTCACTATGGTCTCGCCCGTGCCCGCGACCTCGACACGCGCGACAAGGCGGCGTGCTCGGCGTTCCTGTCGGAAGTGCGCGAGGAATACCCGCAGTTCACCGGGATATTGACCATCGATCCCGACGGCAGCCTGTTCTGCGACTCGCTGCGGACCAACCGCACGCTCGACCTGAGGGATCGCGCCTATTTCAAGCAGGCCCTAGTCTCGCGCGGTGTCGTGCTCGAGCCGGTCTTCGGCCGGCTGACCGGACTGTCAGTGCTCCAGATCGCGTATCCTGTGCGATCGGAAGCCGGCGCGCTGAAGCTGATCCTGCTGGCTTCGTTCAACCTGCGCAAATTCGCGGAGTTTCACCACAAGCGGCTGCTCGCCGAGAAGGATATCCTGCTCGTCGATGCCAAGGGCACGGTTCTGGTCGCTCCCTCCGGCGGAGGCTGGACCGAGCCCGTCGGCGGGTCGATCGCGGGATCCGAACTGTTCCGCTTCGCGGCAACGCCCGACCGGAAGGCGTTTCAGGAAGTGACCGATCGCGAGGGCCGCACCCATGTCTGGAGTGTCGCCGCCCGCTCGCCGTCGACCCGGGATGCCGGTCTCTACATCCTGGTCGGACGGTCCAAGGACGGGCTGGTCGCGGCAGCGAACCGACGACTCTACGAGGACATGGCGATCCTGGCGGTGGCCTCGCTGCTGCTGCTGGCGGCGGTCTGGATCCTCGCGACGGTGAGCGTCGGCCGCCAGGTCGGGCGGCTCGCCGCGATGGCCAAGAGGCTCGGGCGCGGTGACCTCGGCGCGCGAATTCTGCCGCCCCATCCGCGCGGCGAACTCGGCGGACTGATGAGCCTGCTCAACGACACCGCCGAGTCGCTCCAGCAGCAACGCGCCGCCATCGCGGAGCTCAACCAGAAACTCAGCCAGTCCCAGAAGATGGAGGCCATGGGCCAGCTCACCGGCGGCGTGGCGCACGATTTCAACAATCTGCTGACCGTCATTCTCGGCAATGCGGAGCATCTTGCCGACAGCCTGGCGGGAAACAAGGAATTGCACCGGATCGCCGGCGATATCGCGACCGCCGCGGAGCGCGGCTCAGACCTGACGCGGAGCCTGCTCGCCTTCGCACGCAAGCAGCCCTTGAGGCCGAGGGAGATCGACATCGCCGGCAGGATTCGCGACATGGAGCCGTTGCTGCGTCGGACCCTGGGCGGGCACATCGAGTGCGCTTTCGCGCTCGGGGCGAATGTGTGGTTGACCAGCGTCGATCCCGGCCAGCTGACAACTGCGCTGCTCAACCTCGTGCTCAACGCGCGCGACGCCTTGCCTGACGGCGGCAAGCTGACGGTCGAGGTGCGCAACGTTTCGCTCGGAGAAACTGACGTCGACGTCAACGGCGAGCCGCGGCCCGGCGACTACGTCATGGTCGCGGTGACGGACACGGGCAGCGGCATGACCGCCGAGGTGGCGAGCCGCGCGTTCGAGCCGTTCTTCACCACCAAGGAGGTCGGCAAGGGGACCGGGCTTGGCCTCAGCATGGTCTACGGGTTTGTGCGACAATCCGGCGGCCTGGTGCAGATGCAGTCCGAACCGGGACACGGCAGTGTCGTCAGGCTGTTCTTTCCCCGCCTCGCAACGCAGCCGACCGAGGACCCATCACCCCGGGATCGGACCGTCGCACCCGATGGAAGCGAGACCATTCTCGTGGTCGAGGACGACGACATGGTTCGAGCCTATGTCGTGAACGAGCTGAAGACGCTCGGCTACCGCGTCATCGCGGCGCCGAACGGCCCCGCGGCGCTCGACCTGTTGCGCCAGCCGGGGGACATCCACCTGCTGTTCACCGACGTCGTGATGCCCGGCGGCATGTTCGGGCCGGAGCTTGCCAGGCAGGCCACCGGCTTGCGGCCCGAGCTCAAGGTGCTCTTCACCTCCGGCTACACCCAAAATCCCGTCAAGACGCCCGACGGGCTCGGCGACGCCCGCATTCTGACAAAACCGTTCCGGCGGCACGACCTCGCCGCGATGCTGCGGTCCGCCCTGTCGGCGCCGCCGCGATGACGTCAGGACGACCACGTGAGCAGCAGCGCCACGCCAAGATTGGCCGCGAACAGGGCCGCGTCGATCACGAATATCCTGAGCATCGGGCCTTTGAGCACCGGCCAGTAAGCCACGCCGACACGTCCGCCACGCATCAGGATCGGCAGGTTATAGGCGAACTGGCTGAAGTGGCAGGCGGCGAAGAACAGGAACAGCACAAGCTGCGCCTCGACGGGCTGGAAGAACGGCGGGCGTGCGACCAGAAGAAAGAACGACAAAAGCCCGATCGGCAAATTCATCCCGCCCAGGAACGCCACGCTGGCCGCGAGGGTCGGCGCGATTGGATTGCTCCGCTCTTCCCGCGGCAGCAAGATCTTCAACGTGTTGCGCTGTGCAATGCTGAACTGGATGAATGCGCCGCCGAACCAGAGCGCGTTGAGAAGCAGAACGAAATCCGAAAGGCGCATGTCTATTTTCCGTAAAAGGCTTCGCTGCGCACCACGCGGCCGGCAGCGTCGAAATCCATGAACTCGCTGGCGCGCGTGTCGCCGAGCTGCCACCACACCGTCAGCCGCGAGATCGTGTCGTCCCAGCTCCAGGTCAGGATCTTCAGGTCGGCGCTTTCGATGTGGCCGTAGGCCTTCCGCCAGTAGACGCGGATGTTTTCGGCGCCTGTGACGACAGGAGAGCCGGTCAGCGTCAGCGCCAGAGGACTGCGCATCTGCGCATTGTCGGCAAAATGCGCGACGACTGCGTCGATATCGACCCTGCACCAGTTCGCGCACCATGCCGCGACGAAGTGTTCGGCGGCGGCGCGATTCATTTTCTGTGCACTCGTGTCTTGAGCGCTCATCTCTTGAGCGCTCCCGGCTTCCGTCCGCTCATGACGCGGCCCTCCCCTGGCTCGTTGCCGGGAAAGTGGCAAAGTCCACGCCTCATGTCAACTATGTTGACTTGAGAATTCGTCAGTGGTTGTCGGCGATCGCCCCCATGACGGCCATCCATGACGCCGCGCCGGACGCCCCGACGCGATCGAACGCCGCGCGCAGAGCCTTGCGCTCGTGGTCCGATGCCCTTTGCTCGATACGTTTCCCGGCGTCCGTCAGGCGCAGCAGCTTGGAGCGATGCTGCTCGGGCGAGCGCTTCGACGTCACGAGCTTGCGCTCCAGCAGCAGGTTGAGCGGCCGGTTCAACGCCTGCTTGGAAATGCCGAGGATCTCGATCAGCGCGCCGATCGCGATGTCGGGCCGGCGGGCCACCACGTAGAGGATACGATGGTGCGGGCGCGACAGGCCCTGCTTTGCAAGATACTCGTCGGCCTCCAGCGTCATCCCGCGCCAGCCGTAATACATGAGCTCCAGCGCAGCATCGAGATCGTGCAGCTTCGCAAGTGAGGCGCGGTGAAGCCCCGCGGCTTGAGACGTCTTTGGCATTGTAAGAAGCTAACCCTTCGCCCGCAGTTCGCGCCGCAGCACCTTGCCGGTCGCCGTCATCGGCAGCGTCTCGGCGAACTCCACGAAGCGCGGATATTCGTGCGCGGCGAGCTGCACCTTCACGAACTCCTGGATCTCGCGCGCGAGCGCGTCGCTGCCGGTAAAGCCCGGACGCAGCACGATCCAGGCCTTGATCGACTCCGTGCGGATCGGATCGGGAATGCCGACCACCGCGGCCATCGCCACCGACGGATGCTTCATCAGCGTGTGCTCGATCTCGGATGGGCCGACGCGATAGCCGGCGGTGGTGATGACGTCGTCCTCGCGGCTGACATACCAGAAATAGCCGTCCTCGTCCTGCACGCCGAGATCGCCGGTGAGCAGGAAGTCGCCGGCATATTTCTTCGCGGTCGCCTCCGGATTGCGCCAGTATTCGAGCATGGTGACGGGGCACGGCTGGCGCACGCCGATGATGCCGCGCTGCCCGCGCGGCAGCTCCTCGCCTTTGTCGTTGACGATGCGGACGTCGAAGCCCGGCGTCGCCTTGCCCATCGCGCCGGGCCGGATCGGAAACAGGTTGGAGTTGCTGCCGATCACGAGATTGCACTCGGTCTGGCCGAATACTTCGTGCGCGTCGATGCCGAAGGTCTCGCGTACCCAGCCCAAGAGTTCACCGCCTAGCGATTCGCCGCCGGTGAAGATGCTGCGCAGCTTGACGCCGGGATGCTTCACGCCGGCCTGCCGCATCAGCTTCAGCGCCGTCGGCGGCAGGAAGACGTTGCGGACGGAAAGATCGGCCATCATCTGCATCGCCGCCTGCGGCTCGAATTTTCGGGCGCGGTGACCGACCAGGGGAATGCCGTGATACCAGAACGCGAGCAGGCCGTTGACGAGGCCGCCGATCCAGGCCCAGTCCGCCGGCGTCCACATGAGATCGCCGGGGCGCGGCAGGAAGTTGTGGCACATCTCGACGTTCGGCAGATGGCCGAGCACGACGCGATGCGCATGCAGCGCACCCTTCGGATTGCCCGTTGTGCCCGAAGTGTAGATGATCAGCGCAGGATCGTCGGCCGAGGTGTCGACGGTCGCAAAATCCTCGGACGCGGTTTCGATCGCCGGCCAGAACGGTTTTGCGCCGGCGTGGACGGCGCCGCTCGTGACATAGATGTCCTGCAAATAGGGCAGCCGATCGCGGACCCTCGTGAGCTTCTCCCAGCCCGCCTCATCAGTGATGATGGCTCTTGCTTGCGAATTCGACAGGCGAAATTCCAGCGCGTCCTCGCCGAACAGCGCGAACAGAGGGATCGAGATCAGCCCGGAGCGGAACGCCGCCATATGCGCGATAGGCAGCTCCAGCGACTGCGACAGGAACACCGCGACGCGGTCGCCGCGCGCAAGGCCATCCGCCTTCAGCACGTTGGCGAAGCGGCGCGACATCTCCGCGACCTCGTCGAAGGAGGTGCGCGTGGTGGCGCCGTTCTCGTCGACATAGATCAGCGCGAGACGGCCGGTACCGTCGGCATGGCGGTCGCAGCACGCCTCCGCCATGTTGAAGCGCGCCGGGATATCCCAGCGGAAGTTGCGATAGAGCTCGTCGTAGGTCTTGGCTTCGGTGAGCATGGCTCGCGTTTCCACGGTCTTGGCGTCATGGCCGGGCGAAAGCGCGAAGCGCGTCTTCGCGATCAAAGTCCCGGCCATCCACGCCCTTGCTTCTTGAGCCTAGTCTAAGCTCGTGGATGCCCGGGACAAGCCCGGGCATGATCTGCATTCGACGTCGTTCCGGGGCGGTCCGCAGGACCGACCCCGGAATCTCGAGATTCTCAGGCGTGCAATTGCGCACCATAGTTCGCGCTTTGCGCGCGCCGGAATGACCGCGAGAGAATTATCGCACTGTCGCGAAGAACTTCCTGACATCGCGCACGAACAGCTCCGGCTGCTCGAAGGCGGCGAAATGGCCACCCTTCTCCATCTCGCTCCAATGCGTGATGTTGGAAAAGTTGGGCTCCATCCAGCGCCGTATCGGCGTGATGATCTCCTTCGGGAAGACGGCGACACCGGTCGGCACGCCGACCCTGGGCGTTGTGCGGCGCTTGCCAAAGCTTTCCCAATAGAGCCGTGCGGACGAGGTCGCCGTCTCCGTCGCCCAATAGAGCATGACGTTGTCGAGCAGTTCGTCCCTGGAGAAGATGTTCTCGGGATGACCGCCGCAATCGGTCCAGGCCCAGAACTTTTCCAGAATCCAGGCCGCCTGCCCGCTCGGCGAATCCGTCAAGCCGTAGCCGAGCGTCTGCGGCCGCGTCGACTGCTGCTTGGAATAACCGGAGTCGAGATCGACATAATGCTTGAGGCCGGCGAGCGCGCGCTTCTCCTCCGCCGTCGGCTCGCCCTCGACCTTCGGCGCCGCGTTGAAGGCGAGCGTGATGTGGATACCGGCGCAATGCTCGGCGTCCTGCGCGCCGAGCGAGGTCGTCACCGCCGAGCCCCAGTCGCCGCCTTGCGCGCCATAGCGTGCGTAACCAAGCCGTTCCATCAGCTTCGCCCATGTCGCGGCGATGCGGTCGACGCCCCAGCCGGTGGTCTTCGGCTTGGCGGAGAAGCCGAATCCCGGCAGCGAGGGACAGACGACGTGGAACGCATCCGCAGGATTGCCGCCATGCGCGGCGGGATCGACCAGCGGCGCGATCACCTTCTGGAATTCCACGATCGAGCCGGGCCAGCCATGGGTGATGATCAGCGGCAGCGCGGAGGGCTCCCTCGAACGCGCATGCAGGAAGTGGATATCGAGCCCGTCGATCTCGGTCGTGTATTGATCGATGCGGTTGAGCCTGGCTTCGCGGGCGCGCCAGTCGTAGCCATCAGCCCAATAGGTGCAGATCTCCCGGATCCATTTCAGCGGCGCGCCCTGGCTCCAGTCGTCGACGAGTTCAGCCTCCGGCCAGCGCGTGCGGGCGAGGCGCGATTTGAGATCGGCGAGGATGTCGTCGCTGATGGCGATGCGGAACGGCTTGATGGCGCCGGTCATCGGTTGCCTCCCCTTGTTCTTTTGTCATTCCGGGGCGCGCTCCTTGGCGCGAGCCCGGAATCCATTGCGCAACAGAACTGGCGGCCCGATGGATTCTCTGATGCGCAATTGCGCATCATAGCTCGACGCTGACGCGTCGCCCCGGAATGACAACTCAGCCCGACAGCGCCGCCTTCACCAAACCGCTCGCCTTGCCGAAATCCATCTGGCCGGCGTACTTCGCCCGCAACACCGCGATCACCTTGCCCATGTCCTTCATGCCGGCTGCACCGGTTTCAGCGATCGCGTCCGAGATCGCCTTCTTGACCTCGTCTTCGGACATCTGCTTCGGCAGGTAAGCCGAGATCACCGCGATCTCCTCGCGCTCCTGCTGGGCAAGCTCGGCGCGGCCGCCCTTGTCGTAGAGCTCGACCGATTCCTGGCGCTGCTTGATCATCTTCTGCAGCACGGCGAGCAGGTCGGCGTCCGACAGCGGCGGCTTGCCGCTGCCGCGGGCCTCGATGTCGGCGTTCTTGAAGGTCGAATTGACCATGCGCAGCGTGGACAGCTTGCGCTCGTCCTTGGCCTTCATGGCCTCCTTGACCGCATTGTTGATGTCGTCGCGCAGCATGGTCGTGATCCCTTTGAATATCCGACGCCTGATCTAGGCCGTTCGCGCTCCTGAGACAACCTGGCTTTGCAGCCATTCGGTCAGCGCCTGCACCGTCGCCGCGGGCTGTTCCGGCTGCGGCAGATGCCCGCAATTCGCCAGAACGACGAGCTTCGCGCCGGCAATGCCGTCCGCCATCTCCTTCGAGAACGCATTGGGAATCGTGTTGTCCTGGTCGCCGGTCAGCACCAGCGTCGGGCATTTGATCGTGGCCAGCGTCGGCCGCGAGTCGACCCGCGCAATGATCGCGGTCTGCTGCCGCAGATAGCCGTCGACGCCGACGTCGTCGCCCTGCTCATGCACGAGCCGGCGAATGTCGGCATCGTCGCGGCGCGAGGGATGCACCAGTTCCGGAAACATCTCCTCGCGCGCGGCACGCAACTCCCCGCGCTTCGCGCGCTCCATCAGGCTGCGGCGGCGCTGGGTCGCCTCCGCCGTATCGGGCCGGGCCTGGGTGTTGATCAGCGCGAGCCTCAAAACCCGCTCGGGCGCCTGGCGCATGATCTCCAGCGCGATGTAGCCACCCATGGAATGGCCGGCGAGTGCAAAGCGCGGCGGGGCCTCGCCCAGCACGCGGCGGGCGATCGCCGCCATGCTGTCATCGCGGATATGGTTGGCGACCATCACCGGGCCGAACCGCCACAGCGCCGGGATCACCGGGGCATAGATCCGGGCCGAGGAGGCCAACCCCGGAACCAGCAGAAGCGGGGTGGTCTGGTCCATTATTGCCTCGAAAGCCCCTAGATTTGCTGGAAATTGTGCGGCCAAGCTTAAGTACCCGGGACGGGCTGTCAAATATGCAAAAACGCATGTGAATCGGGCCTCTCCCGCTTTGACGGAGGCGCGCGGGCAGACTATGAAACGCGCTCATGACACAACATGACAACGATCCCGCCTGGCCGGACCATAAACCGACCGCGCTCCTCGTGCTCGCCGATGGCACGGTGCTCGAAGGCTTCGGTCTCGGCGCCGAAGGCCATGCCGTCGGTGAAGTCTGCTTCAACACCGCGATGACCGGCTACGAGGAGATCCTCACCGATCCATCCTATGCCGGCCAGCTCATCACCTTCACCTTCCCGCATATCGGCAATGTCGGTACCAACGAGGAAGACATCGAGACGGTGAACATGGCCGCGACGCCGGGCGCGCGCGGCGTGATCCTGCGCACCGCCATCACCGATCCCTCGAACTACCGCGCCACCAAGCATCTCGACGCCTGGCTGAAGGCGCGCGGCATCATCGGCCTCTCCGGCATCGACACCCGCGCGCTGACCGCGCTGATCCGCAGCAAGGGCATGCCCAATGCCGTGATCGCGCATGCCAGGAACGGCGAGTTCGACCTGCATGGTCTGAAGGAAGAAGCCCGCGAATGGCCGGGACTCGAGGGCATGGACCTCGTGCCGATGGTCACAAGCGGCCAGCGCTTCACCTGGGACGAGACGCCGTGGCTCTGGGACAAGGGCTTTGGCCAGCAGGACAAGACCGAGTTCAACGTCGTCGCCATCGACTACGGCATCAAGCGCAACATTTTGCGCCTGCTCGCCGGCGTCGGCTGCAAGGTGACGGTGGTGCCGGCAACGACGTCGGCCGAAGACATCCTGGCGATGAAGCCGGACGGCGTGTTCCTGTCGAACGGCCCGGGCGATCCGGCCGCGACCGGCAAATATGCCGTGCCTGTCATCCGGGACGTCATCAAGTCGGGCACGCCGACCTTCGGGATTTGTCTCGGCCACCAGATGCTCGGCCTCGCTGTCGGCGCCAAGACCAAGAAGATGCATCAGGGCCACCACGGCGCCAATCATCCCGTGAAGGACGAGACCACCGGCAAGGTCGAGATCACCTCGATGAACCACGGCTTCGCCGTGGACGAGAAGACGCTGCCGAAGGGTGCGACGCAGACCCACATCTCGCTGTTCGACGGCTCCAATTGCGGCATCCAGCTCGACGGCAAGCCGGTGTTCTCGGTGCAGTACCACCCCGAGGCTTCGCCGGGCCCGCGCGACTCGCACTACCTGTTCCAGCGCTTCGCCGATCTGATGCGGCAGAAGAAGAGCGCGTAAGCTGCAAGATCACCCGGCGGATGAATCCGCCGGGGCCTACCGTCACGGACGCATGAACATGAAGTCCGTGTCGGGATCGCAGTTCTCGGCGATGAAGTGCAGCTCCGCCTGGATGTCGGCGACGGACCTCGTCTCGAGATATTTTGAGATCACCAGGCTGAGCAAGGCGCGGCAGACGGCTTCATGCCCGAGACCGGTCGTCTCCGCCTCGGCGACGGCCGCCGAAAAATGGCGCTGCGCAACGTCGGATGCGTACATGGCGTCCCCCCTCTTTCGCGTTGATTTGCGTGCCGCTGAATGGCCGCCCGCGCCTTGATCTCGGTCAAGCCGGCATGTGGACTTGTGTCAGGAACAAGGACGCCTGCGCCGTCTTGATTCCTGGTCTGTTGCCACTGGAGCCCAGCCATGTCCGTCGTCCGCGACAATGCCGAGCCGCTCGCCATCGTGTTTGAGGATGACGGGCTCGTGCCGAACAACATCCTCCCCTTCCTGGTCTACCAGGGGGCGGTGAAGCTCGACCCGGAGCATCCGGAGCAGACGACCGAAAACCTGTTCGAGGAGAACGGCTGGGGCGGCACGTGGCGCAACGGCGTCTACGACTATCTGCACTACCACGCGACGGTGCATGAGGTGCTCGGCGTTGCG
This sequence comes from Bradyrhizobium sp. USDA 3311, assembly GCF_054062495.1. Classification (NCBI taxonomy): domain Bacteria; kingdom Pseudomonadati; phylum Pseudomonadota; class Alphaproteobacteria; order Hyphomicrobiales; family Nitrobacteraceae; genus Bradyrhizobium; species Bradyrhizobium sp. USDA 3311. The sequence goes on from NZ_JBSSFI010000001.1 coordinate 8,891,251, forward strand.
CGTGGGAGTGCACGCGTTCGCTTCGGCGGCGACCATGGCCAGGAGCTTCAGATCAAGGCCGGCGATGTCGCGATCCTGCCAGCCGGCACCGGACATCAGTGCATCAAGGCAAGCGGTGATTTCTGCGTGATCGGCGCCTATCCGCCGGGCAGCAAGATGGAGATCACGCGCGCGACGCCGGAGAACCATGCCAAGGCGCTGAAGACGATTCCAAAGGTCGCGTTGCCGCCGGCCGATCCGGTGACAGGCAAGGACGGGGCGCTGATGCGGTTGTGGCGATAGCTACAAGCGCGGTGCCGTAGGGTGGGCAAAGCGAAGCATGCCCACCAATCCATTTGAACTGTGCGGACAGATGGTGGGCACGGCGCGCGCCTTTGCCCACCCTACGGCACCATGACTAAGCCTCGTTCGCGCCTTCCTGGCGGGTGGCTTCGAACAGGAACCAGGTGCGGCGCTCGGTCTCGTCGATGAAGACCTCGAGGATGCTGGCGCTGGCGACATCGCCGGCGTCATCGCAGACTTCGTGGGCCTTCCGCATCGCGCCCGCGACATGCTTGTTGTCCTGCATCAGCTCGCGCAGCATCTCGCGCGGCGGGACGTAATCCTCGTTGTTGTCCTTGATGGTCTGGAGCTTTGCGACCTGGCCGATCGACTTCAGCGTCGCGCCGCCGATCTTGCGGACGCGCTCGGCGAGCTGGTCGGTGGTGGCGAAGATCTGGTCCGAGTGCTCGTCGAGCAGCAGATGGTAGTCGCGGAAATGCCGGCCGCTGATGTGCCAGTGGAAATTCTTGGTCTTGAGATACAGTGCGAACGCGTCGGCCAGAAGCACGTTGAGCGCCTCCGAAACCTTGTTGACCGCCTGGGGCGACAGATCGGTGGGGGTGTCGAGGTCGGGCGAGACCTTGTTGGGGGCTTTGCTCACGGGAAACCTTCCTGTTAGGACGCGGACATTGACGGCGCGCCGTCGCCCCCCTAACGCAAGGTGGGCAGCGCCGGTTCCTGTGCAGGAGCTGTTTGGCCGGGACGTTCGGACACCATGGACGATTGGATTGATTATTACGACTCCACGCATACGATCTATGTCAGCAAGCTGCATCGCGATTTGCACTTCCAGATCATCGCGCGGGACATCATCGGCTACATCTCCTCGCCCGAGGCGACGGTGCTGGACTACGCCTGCGGCGAGGCGCTGTCGGCGAGCCAGGTCGCAGCCGCCTGCGGCAAGCTGATCCTTGCCGAGCCGGCGCCGGGCGTGCGCGGGCGGCTGATCGCGCGGTTTGCCCCGAACACCAAGATCCGCGTCCGCTCGCTCGACGACGTCCGCAAGATGCAGGACCAGTCCATCGACCTCGTGGTGATGAACTCGGTCGCGCAGTACATGACGCCGGAGGAGCTCGATGCCGCGCTGCTCAACATCCGGCGATTGTTGACCCCGTCCGGCAAGCTGGTGCTCGGCGACATCCTCCAGCCCAATGTCGGCATGTTCAGGGACGTGATGGCGCTGCTCGGCTTCGGCTTGCGTCACGGCTTCCTGAAGGACGCGCTGATCGGGCTGATCAGCACCGCGCTGTCCGATTACCGTCAGCTGCGCTCGCGCATCGGGCTGCAGCGCTACAGCGAGGACGAGATCACGGCCAGGTTGAAGGCGGCCGGGTTCGCGGTCCAGCGCGCCCACACCAATATCGGCCACAATCGCTGGCGCATGACCTTCATCGCGCGGCCGCCAATGGTTCGTTAAGCATAACAATTGGCTGAGGTGGCTTGTCGCACCTCGCTCGGACATGATCCATCCGGCCCGGTGGCGGAAGTGTCTACGCGAGAGCGGTGCATCGCTCTTTATCCTGGTTCAAATCCAGGCCGGGTCTCCACGCTTCGCCCTGACGGGCTACGCGTGGCGCAGCCATGCTAGACCGGCAGCGGAAGCGTGTCCGGCGCAACTTGAGCGAAGCGAAAGCGTAGACGGACTGTATCCGCGGCTCAATCTGCCTTGGCGACTTCACACTCCGACAGAAGCTGAAGCCGGTCCGCATCCTTGGCTGCGGAGCTGAGCACGGCATCGAGCAGGCCGGGGAAGCGCACCTCCAGATCCTCACGGCGCAGCCGCATGAAGCGGTTGGTGCCCGCCACGCGCGTCTGCATCAGGCCGCATTCGCGCAACTTGGCGAAGTGATAGGCGAGGTTGGATTTGCCGGCGAGACCATTGAAGTCGCCGCAGCAGAGCTCACTGCTGACACGTTCCTGCTGGGCGAGCTGGTAGACGATCGCCAACCGGATCGGATCGCTCAGGCAATCCAGGACCATCGGCAGCTCGATCTGCTCGCGGGTGGGATGGAGGGGGGTGCGGCTCATGGTCCGAATCATAGCGATGCGGCCGCAATGTTCAATAGTTCTTGAACCAATTGACACTGAAACCGTCGCGTTCGATAGTTCAATAAACATTGAACATAGGGATCTTTCCAATGAGCGTATTCTGGCTGGCCCTGGGCGCCTTCGCGATCGGCACCGAAGGCTTTGTTATCGCAGGACTTTTGCCGGCGATCGCCACTGACCTGTCGATTTCGGTCTCGGCCGCCGGCCAATTGGTCACCGCCTATGCCCTCACCTATGCCGTGGGCTCGCCGATCCTGGCGGTGGCGCTGAACAATATCGACCGCCGGACCGTGCTGGCTCTGGCGCTGTCGACCTTCATCGCGGGAAATCTCGCCGCGATGGTGGCTTCCAGCTACGCCCTGCTTCTGGCTTCCCGGATGCTGATGGCCCTGGGCTCCGGGCTGTGCATGCCGACCGCGCTCGCAGTGTCGGTGGCCGTCGCCTCGCCTGAAAGGCGCGGCCGCGCGGTTGCGCTGGTCACCTCGGGACTGACGGTTGCGACCGTGATCGGCGTTCCGCTCGGCAATCTCGTCGGGAGCCTGCTCGGCTGGCGCGCGACCTTTGCCATGGTCGCCCTGATCGGTGCCGTTGCGCTCGCCGGCCTCCTGCTGGGCCTGCCCCGCGGCCTGCCGCGCAACACCGCCTCACTCGGCGAGCGGCTGGCGGTGGCGCGTCACGGCAATGTCCTGGTGGCGCTTCTTATCACGATTCTATGGGGGCTCGGCGGCTTCACCGTGTTCACCTATTTCGCGGTGCCGCTGCGCGGCCTCGGCTTCGATGCCTCGCAGATCAGCCTTGCGCTGCTGGTGTTCGGCGGCGCCGCCGCGATCGGGAACATGCTCGGCGGCGTCCTGGCCGACCGGCTCGGCACGCTCGCCACCGCAGCGTTCGGGCTCGCAGGCATGGCGACCGCGCTGATCCTGCATTCGCTGGTCCTCAAATTGATGCCCGGACAGGCGCATTATGCCGTGCTGGGCACGATCTTCCTCTGGGGCATCTCGGGCTGGGCGTTCTATCCGGCGCAGATCGCCAGCATCATCCGGATCGAGCCGCAGGCCTCGATGATCGCGCTCTCGCTCAACGCCTCGTCGATGTATCTGGGCTTCGCCATCGGCGGCGCCTTGGGAGGCGCGGTGCTGGCCACGCTGTCGCCAAATGACCTCGGCTGGATCGGCGGAACGAGCGTTGCGGCCTCGCTTCTGGTGCACCTCGCCCGTGGCTGGCAGGCACGGCCAAAACCGGTCAAAATTGCCGGTTGATGGGTGTTTTTCGGGGTTTCGCCGCCCCGAAAACTGGTCTAAGACCCACCCGCGCGCGAGGGAGACCACCGCGCTCTCGGCCAAAGGGACGCGCAGCCGCGCGCCCTTTTTTTGTGCCCAAATCCGACTTCGGCGAGAGTTGATGCCCAAACGTACAGACATCACCACCATCCTGATCATCGGCGCCGGTCCCATCGTGATCGGACAGGCCTGCGAGTTCGACTATTCGGGCACGCAGGCGGTGAAGACGCTGAAGGAAGAGGGCTATCGCATCGTCCTCGTCAATTCCAACCCGGCCACGATCATGACCGACCCGGAATTGGCCGATGCGACCTATATCGAGCCTATCACGCCCGAGATCGTCGCCAAGATCATCGAGAAGGAACGTCACGTCGTTCCCGGCGGCTTCGCGCTCTTGCCGACCATGGGCGGCCAGACTGCGCTGAACTGCGCGCTGTCGCTGCGCCGGCAGGGCACGCTGGAAAAGTTCGACGTCGAGATGATCGGCGCCACCGCCGACGCGATCGACAAGGCGGAGGATCGCCAGCTCTTCCGCGAGGCCATGACCAAGATCGGGCTCGAGACGCCGAAGTCCCGGCTTGCCAATGCGTCGGCATTGAAGAAGTCGTTCCGCGACAAATATCTCGCCGAACGCGAAAAGCTCTCCGGCGCCGCGCTCGAAGAGCTCGAGCGGCAGTGGACGCTGGGCGAAAGCGACCGCCGCAAGCGCTACCAGGAATACGCATTCGGCCAGGCCATGATGGCGCTGTCCGAGATCGGCCTGCCCGCGATCATCCGCCCCTCCTTCACCATGGGCGGCACCGGCGGCGGCATTGCCTACAACAAGGAAGAGTTCCTCGACATCATCGAGCGCGGCCTGGACGCGTCTCCCACCAACGAAGTCCTGATTGAGGAATCCGTGCTCGGCTGGAAAGAGTTCGAGATGGAGGTGGTGCGCGACAAGAAGGACAATTGCATCATCGTCTGCTCGATCGAGAACCTCGATCCGATGGGCGTGCACACCGGCGATTCCATCACGGTGGCGCCGGCGCTGACGCTGACCGACAAGGAATACCAGATCATGCGCGACGCCTCGCTGGCGGTGCTGCGCGAGATCGGCGTGGAGACCGGCGGATCCAACGTGCAGTTCGGCGTCAACCCCGACGACGGCCGCATGGTGGTGATCGAGATGAATCCGCGGGTGTCGCGTTCCTCGGCGCTGGCTTCCAAAGCCACCGGCTTTCCGATCGCCAAGGTCGCCGCCAAGCTTGCGGTCGGCTACACGCTCGATGAAATCGCCAACGACATCACCGGCGGCGCGACGCCCGCCTCGTTCGAGCCGACGATCGATTACGTCGTCACCAAGGTTCCCCGCTTCGCGTTCGAGAAATTTCCCGGCGCCTCCACCACGCTGACGACGTCGATGAAGTCGGTCGGCGAAGTCATGGCGATCGGCCGCACCTTCCAGGAGAGCCTGCAGAAGGCGCTGCGCGGGCTCGAGACCGGTCTCACCGGCCTCGACGAGATCGAGATCGAGGGACTGGGCCAGCACGACGACAAGAACGCGATCCGCGCAGCGCTGGGCACGCCGACGCCGAACCGCATCCTGCAGGTGGCGCAGGCGATGCGGCTCGGCTGGTCGAACGAAGAGATCTTCAATTCCTGCAAGATCGATCCGTGGTTCCTCAGCGAGATGCGCGGCATCGTCGACATGGAGGAGAAGGTCAGGAAGAACGGCCTGCCGGGCAATGCCTTCGGCATGCGCACGCTCAAGGCCCTGGGCTTCTCCGACGCGCGGCTCGCGGTGCTCGCCGACACGACGGAAGCCGAGGTGACGGCGAAGCGCCACGCGCTCGACGTTCGCCCGGTCTACAAGCGCATCGACACCTGCGCGGCCGAATTCGCCTCCCCAACCGCCTACATGTACTCGACCTATGAGGCGCCGTTTGCTGGCGCTCCGGCGGACGAGAGCACGCCATCGGACAAGAAGAAGGTCATCATTCTCGGCGGCGGGCCCAACCGCATCGGCCAGGGCATCGAGTTCGACTATTGCTGCTGTCACGCCTGCTTCGCGCTGCACGACGCCGGCTACGAATCCATCATGGTCAACTGCAACCCGGAGACGGTGTCGACCGACTACGACACCGCGGACCGGCTCTATTTCGAGCCGCTGACCGCCGAGGACGTGCTGGAGATCATCGCGAAGGAGCGCACCAACGGCACGCTGCATGGCGTGATCGTGCAGTTCGGCGGCCAGACGCCGCTCAAGCTGGCGCGTGCGCTCGAGGCCGCCGAAGTGCCGATCCTTGGCACCTCGCCGGACGCCATCGACCTCGCCGAGGACCGCGACCGCTTCAAGCGCGTGCTCGACAAGCTGCGGCTGAAGCAGCCGAAGAATGGTATCGCCTATTCGGTCGAGCAGGCGAGGCTCGTCTCCGCCGATCTCGGCCTGCCCCTGGTGGTGCGCCCGTCCTATGTGCTCGGCGGCCGCGCCATGCAGATCATCCGCGAGGAGAACCAGCTCAACGACTATCTGCTCGGCACGCTGCCGGAGCTGGTGCCGGCCGACGTCAAGGCGCGCTATCCGAACGACAAGACCGGGCAGATCAACACCGTGCTCGGCAAGAACCCGCTGCTGTTCGACCGCTACCTGTCGGACGCGACCGAAATCGACGTCGACTGCCTCTGCGACGGCAAGGACACCTTCATCGTCGGCATCATGGAGCACATCGAGGAAGCCGGCATCCATTCCGGCGACAGCGCCTGCTCGCTGCCGCCGCACTCGCTCGATGCGAAGATGATCGAGGAGCTGGAGCGGCAGACGCGCGAGCTCGCGCTCGGCCTCGACGTCGTCGGCCTGATGAACGTGCAATACGCCATCAAGGACGGCGAGATCTACGTGCTCGAAGTCAATCCGCGCGCCTCGCGCACGGTGCCCTTCGTCGCCAAGGTGGTCGGCACGCCGGTCGCCAAGATCGCCGCGCGCATCATGGCCGGCGAGAAGCTCGCCGATTTCGGGCTGAAGAAGGCGCAGCTCAAGCATGTCGGCGTCAAGGAATCGGTATTCCCGTTCGCGCGCTTCCCCGGCGTCGACACGGTGCTCGGCCCCGAGATGCGCTCGACCGGCGAGGTCATGGGCATCGACCGCTCGTTTGCGGTGGCCTTCGCCAAGAGCCAGCTCGGCGGCGGCACGCGGGTGCCGCGCAAGGGCACGGTGTTCGTCTCGGTGCGCGAGAGCGACAAGACGCGCATCGCCGAGGCCGTTCGCGAGTTGCATTCGCTCGGCTTCAAGGTGCTGGCGACGTCGGGCACGCAGCGCTTCCTGACCGACCAGGGCATCCCGACCGAGAAGGTGAACAAGGTGCTCGAAGGGCGGCCGCATATCGTCGACGCCATCACCAATGGCGACGTCCAGCTCGTCTTCAACACCACCGAAGGCCCGCAGGCGCTCGCCGACAGCCGTTCACTGCGGCGCGCGGCCCTCTTGCATAAAGTGCCGTATTACACCACTCTTTCCGGGGCCGTGGCGGCCGCGCAGGGCATCCGCGCCTATCTTGGCGGGGACCTTGAGGTTCGTACCCTGCAGAGCTACTTTTCGGAAACCTGATCGCGAACGGAAGGCTAGGCCTTGAAAGGTTAAGCCTTCCGCTAAGTGATTGGCAGTCAAGCCACAATGGCCGCAGGAACTGTCCGGCCATATGGTTGTTCTGTTCCGGCGCCAAGCCCATATCTGTCGACGTCCGGCGGCTCATGTACCGAGCCCCGGAAATACCGACGAATCAAGGTTGGGCGCCCATTCGCGTTCTGGGGCGCACGATCGAAGGACGAGAGAGAAGATGGAAAAGGTTCCGATGACTTCGGCCGGGTTTGCCGCGCTCGGGGAAGAATTGAAGAAGCGCCAGTCCGAGGACCGTCCGCGCATCATCGAGCATATTGCGGAGGCGCGCTCGCACGGAGACCTGTCGGAAAACGCGGAATATCACGCCGCGAAGGAAGAGCAGTCCCACAATGAAGGCCGCATCGCCGAGCTCGAGGACAAGCTCGCGCGCGCCGACATCATCGACATCTCGAAACTGTCCGGCGACACCATCAAATTCGGCGCCACCGTAACGCTGGTCGACGAGGACACCGAGAAGAAGGCGGTGTGGCAGATCGTCGGCGAGGTCGAGGCCGACGCCAAGAAGGGCCGCATCTCCATCACTTCGCCGCTCGCCCGCGCGCTGATCGGCAAGAAGAAGGGTTCGACCGTCGAGGTCAACGCACCCGGCGGCGCCAAGGCGTATGAGATCACCAAGGTGGAGTGGCGGTAAGGATTTGCCGCTGCGCGTGATGATGTTTTGAAAAGGCCGCGCAAACCGCGCGGCCTTTTTGTTTAGGCGTGTTGCTCGGAATGACGGTGTGGAGACCGCGAAGCGCAACTCTATGACGGTCACCCTGAAGGTGGCCGCTTCTTCAGCGGCCCTCGAAGGGCGACGGCCCCATTGTTGCCTCGCGCGGCGCCACGCGGGCCGCTCATCCTTCGAGGCTCCCGATGGGGCGCTCCGCGCCCCATCACTCGCACCTCCAGCGACGAGCGCTACGCGCTCGCGCCTGGATGACGGGACTAACAGGCTTGGCGAACCTACCGCCGCCCCTTCACATCCAGCGGCACGGCCGCCTCATATTTCGAATTGTGCAGCACCAGCGAGGTCCGCACGTTGCGGACATGGGGCGCGGCGGTCAGGTGGGTGACGAAATCCTGGAAGGTCGCCATGTCGGGCGCGACGCATTTCAGGATGAAATCGACCTCGCCCGACAGCATCCAGCATTCCCGCACCAGGGGCTCGGCGCGGACGAACTCCTCGAAGGCGCGCAAATCCGCCTCGGCCTGGCTGGACAGGTGCACGGCCGCGAACACCGTGACGTCGAAACCGAGCTTTCGCGCGTCCAGCAGCCCGCGATAGCCGTGGATGTAGCCCTCCTCCTCCAGCGCCCGGACCCGGCGCAGGCAGGGCGGCGGCGAAATGCCAACCCGCTTGGCCAACTCAACATTCGTGATTCGACCGTCGGCCTGAATCTCGGTGAGAATTTTCAGGTCGATCTCGTCTAGGTTCCGCGACACGTGATTGGAACTCCTGGCCTTTGCGGCGGTATCGGGTGGGTTTGTCGCAATCCTCATAGCCCAGTCCGCACCCATTGCGCAATTTTATTGCGCGTGCAGCGCAATCGACTTTTGTTCCCTGTTGGAAAAATCCGCCGACAGGGAATGCAATTCTTGCATAGCTCACCAGAACGCTTAGATTAGCTCTGATATTTCAGCGCCTCCGCGAGGCCTCCTGGCTCCTTCCGCGCCCGCGCTGCAAATCCCCCGTGAAAGGCGTCCATCGAAATGTCCGCTCCTGTTCATGCAAAGGTCGTGATTATTGGCTCTGGCCCCGCGGGCTACACGGCGGCGATCTACGCCGCGCGTGCGATGCTCGAGCCGATCCTGATCCAGGGCATCCAGCCGGGCGGCCAGCTCACCATCACCACCGACGTCGAAAACTATCCGGGCTTCGCCGACGTGATCCAGGGCCCCTGGCTGATGGAGCAGATGGAGAAGCAGGCGGTCCATGTCGGCACCAAGATCGTCACCGACCTGGTGACCAAGCTGGAGACCGGGCGACGACCGTTCCGCCTCACCTGCGACAGCGGCGACGTCTATCTCGCCGAAACCGTGATCCTCGCCACGGGCGCGCAAGCGCGCTGGCTCGGGCTGCCGTCCGAAGGGAAATTCCAGGGCGGTGGCGTCTCGGCCTGCGCCACCTGCGACGGCTTCTTCTACCGCGGCAAGGAAGTGATCGTGGTCGGCGGCGGCAATACCGCGGTCGAGGAAGCGCTGTTCCTCACCAACCATGCCTCGCAGGTCACCATCGTGCATCGTCGCGACCACTTCCGCGCCGAACGCATCCTGCAGGAGCGTCTGTTCAAGCACCCGAAGATCAAGGTGGTCTGGGACTCAGCCGTCGACGAGATCTGCGGCACCGAGAACCCGAACAAGGTCACCCATGTCCGCCTCAAGAACGTCAAGACCGGCAAGCTCACCGAGCTGAAGGCCGACGGCATCTTCATTGCCATCGGCCACGCCCCGGCGACCGAGCTGGTGAAGGACCAGGTCAAGCTCAAACCGTCGGGCTATGTCGAGGTCGCCCCGAACTCGACCGCCACCTCGGTGCCCGGCCTGTTCGCCGCCGGCGACGTCGCCGACGAGACTTATCGCCAGGCCGTGACGGCCGCAGGCCTCGGCTGCATGGCAGCACTCGAAGCCGAACGTTTCTTGGCCTTGCGCGCCAGCGAGCGTGCAGCAGCGGAATAAAGATCATGCCTCGAACACGCGACGGATTTACGGATATGGACTGGGACAAGCTGAAGGTGTTTCACGCGGCGGCTGAAGCGGGCAGCTTCACGCATGCGGGCGAACAGCTCGGCCTGTCGCAATCGGCGGTCTCGCGCCAGGTCTCGGCGCTCGAGCAGGAGCTCTCGGTCTCGCTGTTCCACCGCCACGCCCGCGGCCTGATCCTCACCGAGCAGGGCGACCTCCTGTTCCGCACCGCGCATGACGTGTTCATGCAGCTCCAGGCGGCGCGCGCCAAGCTGACCGACAGCCGCGAGCGGCCGAGCGGCGATCTCAAGATCACCACCACGCCCGGCGTCGGCATCAACTGGCTGATCCCGCGGCTCGGCGAATTCACCGCGCTCTATCCGGAGATCCGGATCTCGCTGATCGTCACCGACGAGGAGCTGGACCTGTCGATGCGCGAGGCTGACGTTGCGATCCGCACCCGCAAGCCGACGCAGCCGGACCTCATCCAGCGCAAGCTGTTCGCGATGGGCTTCCACGCCTATTGCTCGCCGGATTACATCAAGCGCTTCGGCACGCCGCGCACGCTGGAGGAGCTCGACTCCCACCGCATCATCACGCTCTCGGACGGCACCTTCGCGCCGCATCTTCAGAACCGCAACTGGCTGGTCGAAGCCGGCCGCAACGGCTCGGGTCCGCGCGAGGCCTATTTCAGGGTGAACAACATCCTCGGCCTGGTGCGCGCCTGTCAGCAGGGGCTCGGCATCGCCGCGCTGCCGGATTATCTGATCGAAGAGCAGAGCCGCCTCGTGCAGCTGTTCGGCGAATCGGATTCGATCCAGCTCGATACATATTTCGTGTATCCCGAGGAGTTGAAGACGGTCGCGCGCGTGCAGGTGTTCCGCGACTTCGTGGTGAGCAAGGCGCAGCGCTGGCCTTCCTGATTTCCGCATGTCTGACATGCGGCCTCGGCTGTTGCTGCATGGCGTTAGGCAAGCTCATAATGTTTGCACGCTGAGCCTTCGCGTTGCGCATTTGTCCCCCTCCTCCAGTGGCGCGGGAGTTCAGTAATCCCTCTTGGAAGGTGATTGTGTCGGCCTCACGTGGCCAATACCTTAAGCCGGGCTCGTTCGAGCCCGGCTTTTTTTCTGCCCAATTCGGCATTCGCCTTCCGCGTGTATTGACAGTTCCACGTATCGCCCGCATCATTTGCGAATGATCACGAAGTCGTGCGCAATCGTTTCGAAAAAGGGCCCCCACCCGGGGACCTCGGATTTTTGCGCGCGCTAACTACGCTTCGTCATCGCAGCAAATCCCGAAAACCCCGCCACCTGGACGGGGTTTTTTCATGTGCCCTCCGTCTCAGGTTTTTTCCCGAGAAGGAGACTGGACATGACCGACCTGCGAACGCATCTGCACGGACTCTGGCTGCCGCTGGTGACGCCGTTTCGAGACGGCAAGCTCGACGAGACGTCGCTGCGGCGGCTGACGCGACATTACTGCGGACAGGCCGTCGACGGCTTCATCCTGGGGGCGACCTCGGGTGAAGGCATGACGCTGCGGGACGCCGAGCTCGAACGCCTCGTCGCCATCGTCCGCGACGAGATGGCGGCCGGCCGCCGAACGTTGCCTATCTGCCTCGGAATGTCGGGCGCGGACACCTCGCGGCTGAAGGAGCGCCTTGATGAAACCGCGGACTGGCCGATCGACGGCTATTTGATCGCGAGCCCCTATTACGTGCGGCCGTCGCAACGCGGACTCCTGGCGCATTTCGAAGCACTTGCCGACCACGCCGCCTGGCCGCTCGCGCTCTACAACATCCCCTATCGCTGCGCGGTCAACATCACCAACCAGACCATGCTGCGGCTCGCCGAGCATCCCAACATCGTCGGCCTGAAGGATTGCGGCGCCAGCCGCGAGCAGTCGATCGCGCTGCTGCGCGACCGGCCGGTCGGTTTTCGCGTGCTCACCGGCGAGGACGCGAACTACCTCGAGGCGCTCACCGACGGCGCCGATGGCGGCATCGTGCTGTCAGCCCATGTCGAGACCGCGACGTTCGCGGCCGTGCATGCCGAGCTGAAGCGCGGCAACCACGACGCGGCGCAGGCGCGCTGGCAGGAGGTCGCCGAGCTGACGCGCCTGTTGTTCACCGAGCCCAGCCCCGCGCCGGCCAAGCACTGGCTGTGGCGCAGCGGCCTGATCGACAGCCCCGAAGTGCGCCTGCCGATGGTGGAAGTCAGCAGCGAGCTCGCCGCCACGATCGACCGCGAGATCGAGCGACGGATGAAAGTCGCGGCGTAGCACCACCCTCTTCACCTCACTCGCATGTGGCCTTTCGAACGAACCGGTTGGCTCCGGTTCGAACGGCCGCGTGCTGCCCGACGCAATCTCAGTGGACATCAACCTATGCGACCTCACCGGTGGCTGTGCGCCCTCAAGGCCCTCTGGCAATTCCCGTCAAGCGGTAGAGTCGAGGAGAGGCGCGGTGATGCGCTTGTTGCGCGTTCCGTTTCCTCTCCCCGCTCATCAAACCGGACGTGCGGTTTTCCCGCATCCGGCTTTCCGACAGGTTTCGTCACAAGGCGCACGTCGGCGACACTTTGCGCACGCGGTTCAGCACAAGTACGCCAGGGTTCCCATAGATCTGATCAGAGAACCGTCTGACGCCACGTCCTGGCGTCTTATGTCGTCTGCGCAGAAAGGCGAGCACGCGGTCAAAGACGTGTCGATCAACGGCCTGATGAGCCGTAGCAAGCGAGCCATAGCTGAAGTAAGCGGACCAGCCGCGCAGAAGGCGGTTCAGTCGTGCTTGTACTTCGGGCCAAGCGCCCTTGTTGCCCGGCGTCAGCAGTTCGCTGACCTTCCTCTTGATCCGCAGCACGCTTTTCTTCGACGGAGCCGCGCCAAGATACCACCGCCCCCCATTGCGGAAGTGGCGGGGTCCGAGCGTGTACCCAAGGAAGTCAAAGCTTTCCAATCGGGCATTCTTCACCGAGGTTTTAGTCTCGTTGAGTGTCAGCCCAAGCTTGGTCATCACCGCTTTCGTCCACGTCAATGCGTCTTCCGCGTGGCCGCGGCTGAGAATGACGAAGTCGTCGGCATAGGAGATAATCTGGCCATGGAATGCTTCACGCCGACCGCTGAGACGCCAATGCTTCAGGAACCGGTTCATGTAGATGACGGAGAGCAGCGGACTGATGACACCGCCCTGTGGCGTGCCACACTTGTTGCTCTTACCGCCGCTCATGCGCCGTTTCCCGTTGCTATCCCGCTCCTCGACCGGTACTCGCAGCCATAACTTAATCAGCCGCAGCACATTCCGGTCGACGATGCGTCGGGCCACCGATTTGAGGAGGTCCGAGTGCGGTATCGTGTCGAAGTATTTCGACAAATCGGCGTCAACAACATCTGTGTAGCCCCGGCACATAAGCCGGTGCACTTCCTTGACGGCATCGACCGCGCTGCGGCGCGGGCGATATCCATAAGCTCCGTCCTCAAAATCCGCCTCGAAGATCGGTTCCAGCACGATCTTTGCAGCAGCTTGGACGACCCGGTCCCGGATTGTTGGGATACCGAGCGGACGTTCGCCGCCGCCGGGCTTCGGGATCATCACCCGCCGCACCGGATCGGGCCGATAGGTCTTCGTGACGAGTTCATCGCGCAGGCCAGCCAACCATGCTTCGAGTCCCGACGCGTCGATCTGTTCGAAAGTTATTCCGTCCACTCCCGGCGCACCCGCGTTGGCGCGGGCCAGCTTGTAGGCATGGCTCAGAATGTCCTCGCGGCAGATCTTGTCGTACAGCACATAGAAGCGGAAGGCAGGCTCCGCCTTCGCTTTGCAATAAAGCTTTCTCTGAAGGCTCCTGATCTTATCGGGCGTTTCAAGGCTCATCGCCAATCTACCCTTTCCCTCGCCATCTTCAAAAGCGCACCTGAAGTCAGGGTCCTTTCCTCCGCCGGAATTACCCGGTTTCATCGGTACCTTTGACCCTGTCCGACTCCCGTCCGGTCCATCGACTACTCAATGCTGAAGGCGCGACCTTCGACCAAGACGGGTCTCCCCCGATTACCCGTACTACCTTTCCAACGTGCCGTGCCCATTACCCCGGTGAACCAGACAGGTGCGTGCGTCGATTGCTTTCCTGTCTGCACGGCCTTCCCCGCCATACGATCGGATCGGCATTCACATCGTAACTTTCGAGGCGTGCTCAGGCTTCACTCACGTTACGGCCCGCTGGATTGCTCGGCCGCCTAAAGCGACCTTTGTCACGAGGCTTCGATCCGTCCGATTGCTCGTCCAAACCGCTCGTCAGCTACCAGATCAATCGACAACTCTCTGGGTGGATCCTTCCTCCACTGGTAATACGCGCCGTCGGGGCGCACCGTACGGCTTCACATGGGCCGACAAATATCCGGCGTCGGCCTGGCTGCGCCGCGACATCGGCTTGAGCGAGCATATCGTGACGCGGGAGTGGAATCGGGTCGACGAGATCAGGCGCGAATACAGCGGGTGGGTTTAGCGCGACGCAATCTCACCTCGTGCACGCTGCCTTCCCTTCTCCCCTTGTGGGAGAAGGTGGCGCGAAGCGCCGGATGAGGGGTTTCTCTCCGCGCGCAAACTGTCCGTGGGGAGGGAAACCCCTCACCCGTCTCGCCGCTTACGCGGCGAGCCACCCTCCCCCACAAGGGGGAGGGTAAGAGACCTCGTGGTTAACCGCGCCCCAATCGGCTTCGCATCCGCCGCATGGCGAATCCACGTCTCGTTTACGCTCTGGCGCGTATCGTTTTTCTCCAAAGCCTTCAAAAGGGGGAATGACCATGGGACGTCGCGCCCGGCCTACGGCCGCACAGCAATTCGCGCCCGCCGATCTTTTGCGGGGAATCCTGGTGGTTTCGTCGTTCGGGTTCTGGGCGGTGATGCTCGGCCTGATGCCGGTGCTGCTGTTTCGGGTCTGGCTCGTCGGCTGACGAGAACGCGCGCGGATGGTTAAACCCGCGTCACAAATGCGTTCAAAATGCGAGCGGCGCAGCAACCTGGAATTTTAAAACATCTCGCGTAGCGTGATGCCCATAAGCGAAGAAATCGCGGGGGCGTTTGTGAATAGTCAGAATGAAATGGCGTCGCATTACGACGCACGACAGAGCTTTACCACCGAGGAGAGCTTCACCACCGAGGACATTCTCTGGGCCGCCGGCATCTGGTCGGTGATCCTGACGCTGTCGCCGGTCATCGTGTTCTACATGCTGATGGTGGCGTAACGTTGATCTCGATATTCCGGGTCTGGCGCTTGCGCGTCATCCCGGAATGACAGAGTGAGGCCCAGAAACGCAAAACGCGCAGACATCCGCGCGTTTTTCGTCCGGGGAATGATTTGTGAAAATTATGCCGCCTGCTTGTGCATTGCGCCGGATGCCGACGCCGTGCCGCGAATGGCCTTGACCGAACGCTCGATCGCCGCCCACAGCCTTGCAATCTCCTGAGCCGCACGGCTCTCGGCCTGATACTCACGCGCGCCTTCGCCGTGGCTGAGCGCCATCAACAAATCCGAACGATTGGTGATCTGACCGCCCCACACCGGAGCACGGAATTTCGCCAGCGCTTCGCGGGCGATGGTGACGATCGGGCTTTCGGCTTCGTCGCGCTTGGCCGGAGCACCGTTGAGCACGACCGCGTAGGGCTTGCGCGCCGCGCGGCACATCTGAATGGTTTCCTGCACCGCGTTGACGTCGAACACGCCAGGCCGCGCCGGAATGACCACCATGGTTGCGTTCTTGATCGCGTCGTCGACGACGGCCGAGAGGTTCGGCGGCGTGTCGATCAACACCCATTCATAACCGTCGCGCTTGGCAGCGGAGACGATGCCGCTGACGGAGTTCACGGCCGATTTGATCGGCGGTTCGTTGGTGCCCCGCAGCTTGTGCCACAGCGTGAGCGACCCCTGCGGATCCGCGTCCACGAGCATGACCTGTTTGCTCGCCTTGATCTGCGCGGCGAGATGTGCGGCCAGGGTACTCTTGCCCGAGCCGCCTTTACGCGATGCAAAAACAATAACGTTCATACCTTCGGCCTCCAGATTGACCCCAGGCTCCGAAAATGAATCACCGCGCTGATTCGGGAAAGAAAAATTTACCGGGAGTTGCTCTGCAGCCACGAAATAACAAGACGTGTTGGCTTTTGAGTCACACTGCTGCGCGCGACAAGACACGAACGGCAATCAAGAGCCTGCGATGCGCGCAATCGTTGGTTTTTTTGAGCAGCGAGAAGGGGAAAGCCGGAATGCAACCTTGCCGCGCAAACCGTCTCGCGACTCTTTTCGATCACGTGTGGCGGTAATTTCCGCAAGCAGGCGCGCAAGGCGCGCGAACAAAACGAGTCCGGTAGCTGTCGCGGAGCCGATGCCGCCAAGCGCGAAGCCGCGCTTCGCACGCCTGCCCGAACCGGAGTTTCAGGAAAGGAACGCAGCGGCCGCGCTCAGCCTTCTTCGGATTTCTTCTTCCTGGCCACCTTCGGCGCCGGCTTGGTGCTCTTCTTCGCCGTCTTGGGCGCGATGTTGGTTGGCTTGCCGGCGCGGGCCTGGCCCGGCTCGGGTCCCTGGCGGAAGAACACCTTGCATTGCGGCGAGAGCTGCGCCTTCTTCTGGATCATGCAGGCGGTGATGGCATCGACGTTCGGCACGAACTCGCCGCACAGCCGCATCGCATCCGGCGTGCAGGCCTGCTGCTCCTCCTGGGTGTAGGCGAAGCCGGCGCCGGGGTGGACCAGGACGGCCAGGGCAAGCCCCGACACGGCAGCAAGAGCGGACTTCCTGAAGTGAAAAGCGGGCATCGATCCCCCCAAATGTCTGGTCGGGGCGGAGTGTGGGTGAACCGCCGTTCGTTGGCAACGAGGGCGGAGGCGAAACCCGGGACGTGTGCGCTCTCGGCAACAGGCCGGTGTGGCCATCAGCCGAACTAGCGGCGGCAAGCGGCCGGGGCGGATCTGCGGCGTCACACACAGGTGTCATCCCCCGCGAAAGCGGGGGATCCAGTACGCCGCGGCCCCTCGAGAAACTTCAGGCGTCTCTGGAATACTGGGTCACCCGCCCCAGTGCGCAATCGCGCACAAGGCGGGTGACGACAGTTGTGGGTGGGGCTGCTCCTCGGGAGCCTAACCCTTTGGCAAATCTGGCGAGATCGGTTTCCACCGCTGGCCCCGGGCCCCTCAAAACAAAAACCGCGAAAACAACCCCATGCACAGTAGCCGGGGCCTTGATATGCCCAGTGAAATCGCCTCTTGCGGATTTTACGAAGCGGTTTTGACTCGTCGGGCAAAACAGGGGCATGATGGCATCGTCGAGAGTGCGTGGGGTGGTCGGCTGATATCCCCGTGAGGAGAGGGGGCGCATGGCCACCGTGTTGATCGTCGCGCCGGTGTTTGCCCTGATCGCATCAGGCTATGCCGCGGTGCTGTTTCGCTTCGTCTCCGAGACCGCGCACAAGGGCATCTCCGAATTCGCCTTCAGCATCGCGATCCCTGCCCTGCTGTTCCGCACCATCGTCGTCTCGGAATTCCCCGACGTCAGCCCCTACCGGATGTGGGGCGCCTATTACGGCGCGCTCGCGCTCACCTGGATCGCGGCGCTGACGCTCTCGGCGCTGCTGCGCGCGCGGCGCGAGGACCGCGAGGACGGCGTCGTGTTCGCGATCGGCTCGGTCTACGGCAACATCGTGATGCTCGGCATTCCCCTGACGCTCTCGGCGCTCGGCAACGAGACGGCGGGGCCGATGGCGCTGATCCTGTCGGTGAACACGCCGCTGCTCTGGCTCTGCGGCATCCTGCAGATGGAGCTTGTCAGCCGCAAGCGGAGCGGCTCGGCGCTGACGATCATCTGGCCCGTGCTCGCGGATCTCGCGCGCAACCCGCTAATGCTGGCGATCGGTTTGGGCGTGGTCTGGCGCTTCACCGGCCTCGGCCTCAATCCCGTCGTCGACCGCACCATCGAGCTACTGGCGCAGGCGGGATCGCCGGCGGCGCTGATCGCGCTCGGCATCAACCTGTTCCGCTTCGAGGTGAAGGGCGAGATGTCGAGCGTCGTCGTGATGAGCGCGCTCAAACTGCTGGCGATGCCGGCGGCCGCATTCGTGCTGGCCAAGCTGCTCGGCCTGCCGCCGACCGCGGCCGGCGTGGTCGTGCTGTTCGCGGCGATGCCGACCGGCGCGAACGCGTACATCTTCGCAGTTCAGTATCAGCGGCTGGTGAACCCGGTGTCGGGCGCGGTCGCGCTGGGCACGCTGCTGGCGGCGGTGACGTTGCCGGTGGTGGTGATGAGGGTGGCGGGGGTGAGGTAGGTCGCGCCGACAGACGTGGTTTCCGTTAGGCTTTCAGGCATCGTGACGGAAGCTCGACCCGACAGATCGAGGAGCATCGTCATCGTAATTGTATAACCTTCAGGTTATGAGCCTCACTGCCGAAAGGGCTATTGAGCACGCTGGCCCGCGCGCCAGGCCATCTCCCAGAAGTCTGCCTCGAGTGAGGTGGCTTCCTTGAAGATCGCAATCAGCTCTGCCTCGCGGGCCGGCGTGGCGTAGAGATCGGCGAGATGCTCCATGTGCGCCCGCGCCTTGGCAGCGACCTCCTGGTACGGCGCGCCGGCGTACTCGGCGATCCAGACGCGATAGGCGTTCGTCGCGGCGTCCGCATCGGGTCGCGCGGCGAGCCGTGTGGCGATCTCCGCGTACCCGATCACGCAGGGGGCAAGCGCCACCTTGAGCGCCAGCAGATCGCCGCGCATTCCCGCGTCGAGCACGTAGCGTGTATAGGCCAGCATCTCGGCCGCCGGAGGGGTCTGTTCAAGGTCTGTCGGGGACAGACCCCAATCGGCGCAGAGCTTCACATGCAGGTTCATCTCGACATCAAGGATGGCCGAAAGGCCGGCCGCGGCTTCACGCATGTCGGCAAGTCTGGGCGACTTGTAGACCGCGAGCGCGTAGGCGCGAGCAAACTCGATGAGGAACAGGTAGTCCTGAACGAGGTAGTGACGAAACGCCGCTTCGGGGAGCGAGCCGTCTGCCAATCCGTTCGTGAAGGGATGCTCGGTGTAGGCCCGCCACTCAACGGATGCTGCTGTCTTGAGACGCTCGAAGAAACTCACGATCTTTTTCGCCCGGCTTGCTTGTCCATGAACGTCCTTGGCTCGCTACCGATAGCGCATTGCGAACCGAGGAGCTACGGTGACCGCGGACAAAACTGGCTTTGAGCAGCGTTGCGGATGGGGCGCTCCCCGCGTCGAGAGTTTTGTGCACCGTCACCGTAGTGCGATCCGGCCGAGATTTCGCCGCTGCCGGTGCCGGAGAACATTTCGGACCGCCAGTTCTTCCAGCAACTCGCGCTATCGAACATCGTCACGACGGCCGAGGCGTTGGCAGCGGTCAAGACGGGCGACATCCCGGCGCCGCTAATGGCCATCGTGAGCGCGATGCCGGCCGATCAGCAATTCAACGCCGAGATGCTGCTCTCAGGCGCCACGGTGTTTCAGCGCAGCCATCCAATGACGGCGGCGATCGGTGCGGCCTATGGCTCGAGCGATGACCTGATCGACGCATTCTTTCGGGCCGCCGCGACGCTGTGACCGGAGAAGATTGACGGGGAGGAGGCTCCTAGGGGGCGCTCGGCGGCGTGCAGCATCCCGGCGCGCAATAGTTTTCGGGGCGTCCTTCGGCGCGGCCCTTCCAATAAATCGCGCTGCACTCGGCAATTCTGAGATTGACGTTCGACGAGTAGAGCTTTTCGCCGAGTTTGAGGCAGACGGCGAAGGCGAGCAGGCAAATCACGAAGAGTGTGGCAATGCGCCAGTCGTTATCGCTGTCGCCGGAATGATGCTGCTGTTTCTGGTCAATGCAATTTGACATCGGCAATGTTCTTCCAAAATCGTCAATGTTTTTCCAAATGCGAGAGAAAATTCTGACACCTAACCAGTGATTGTGTCAACCGGAGGCTGTGCGCGGTTTTGCAGTGCGTTAACAACTCCTGATCGGGCCTTATGCCCGGAGTCCAATGAAAGGCCGCCCCTATCGGGCGGCCTTTCGCATTCGAGAGGGGGAAATCCATGTTTTCGAGGGATGTGCTCGACGCGCTGGTCGCGGCCGCAAATGCCAACGCCACGGTGTTTCAGCGCAGCCATCCAATGACGGCGGCAATCGGCGCCGCTTACGGCTGGAGCGATGCCCAGATCGACGCCTTCTTCCGGACCGCGGCGGCGCTGTGACCGGAATTACGGTGACACTGCACTAAACTGAAGTCGCCTGACGTCGTGCAGTTTCGTGCACTGTCACCGCAATTCCGGCTTGCTTGTCCATGAACGTCCTTGGCTCGCTACCGATAGCGCATCGCGAACGGAGGAGCTACGGTGACCGCGGACAAAACTGGCTTTGAGCAGCGTTGCGGATGGGGCACTCCCCGCGTCGAGAGTCTTGTGCACTGTCACCGTAATGGCATGAAAGGCGCGGCCGATCTCCATACCCAGGTGCAAGAACCTCGGCTGGCCGGCCTTCCCCAAGGGGCCGTTTTTCTTTGCGCATATCTGGCCACACGCAAAAAACCGCCAAGGTCTCCCTCGACGGCTCGTGCCGTTGCATTTGAGTAGAGGTACTGCGTCGAGCGGTGCTCGAACGCAGCCCGTGCTTGCTCTTATTTGGACGCACACGACCTTCAATGAGGCCGGTGGGTGCGTTGCCACTGTCTCGGGCCAACGATCCCCGATCCTTATCACATGTGACTGGCGGCGATGCTCTTCAAGCCAGCACTGCTGTCCCGTTCGATGAAATGGAGAAAGCAGGTTTTCCGATTAAGTCGCTGCGCTCCAGCCCGCTGCGCGGGAGCCAGAGGCGAGAGGTCGGTAGCCAGTTGAGAGCATATTGGTAGCAGTGGAGAGCCCCGTCCTGAGAATCGAGGCGTAGTCAACCTCACTCAGGAAGGAGCTCGGCGCCAAGCTCACTGACCGGTGGCCGCCGGCAGCACTAAACCGAAGTCGTCTGATCTCGTGGAGTTTTGTGCACTGTCACCGTAATTCCGCTTCGGGGAGCGAGCCGTCTGCCAATCCGTTCGTGAAGGGATGCTCGGTGTAGGCCCGCCACTCAACGGATGCTTCTGTCTTGAGACGCTCGAAGAAACTCACGATCTTTTTCGCCCGGCTTGCTTGTCCATGAACGTCCTTGGCTCGCTACCGATAGCGCATTGCGAACCGAGGAGCTACGGTGACCGCGGACAAAACTGACTTTGAGCAGCGTTGCGGATGGGGCACTCCCCGCGTCTAGAGTTTTGTGTGCTGTCGCCGTAATGGCCAGTATCAGCGGCTGGTGAACCCGGTGTCGGGCGCGGTGGCGCTGGGGACGCTGCTGGCGGCGGTGACGTTGCCGGTGGTGGTAGTTGTGGCGAGATAACCGTGCCCACTAGTCCCGCTGTGACGGCGGCTCGTCACGTTCATCCATTTAGCCTTCGCTCAAATAATCTCTTAGTGAGATCTTCAACTACGTGATCTGGTATGATTGCGCCGCTGAATGAAGCGAAAAGCTTTCTAGTTGCATCACCTACATATTTGGCGACGGCTGATAGAGGGGTATCAAGCGGCACCTCAACATAGCCATCCACACTGTCAACGTGAGCTTCGCCTCCGTCCAAAATCATATCCCAAGGATGGGACCATGAGGATAATTGCCTTCCTTTGAGCTTGTCCCAGCGAAATGCAAAGCCAAGAGTAGCTTCCTCTGGTTCCCAGCCCATCGCCTTCGCAAAGGCAAGCGCTACGCCGATTACCTCCGCGACTCGCAAAATCATCAGCGCCGGATCAAGAGCGGCGAGCGGCGCAACCTTAGAGGGGACGCCATCGTCTTGTAGCAATCGACGGAGGAAGAACCTTCCTGCAGGATCAAGGCGCGCGAAATCGATATGAGTGGACCAGCCCTCAGATAACGAGACAATCAGATACTCGATTGCATTATCAATATACTTTTCGCGATTGGCTGCATTGCTCATGAAGCGGCTATCGAGCCAGATAGGCCATCCTGTGTATTTCGGATTACTGGACGCAATAAGATTGCTGAACTCTCTATCTGGTATCGCGCCGGATCGCTCTGGATTGATGACGAGCGCCACACTCCAAAACCCGAAGCGGAGCAAGGCCCGCTCATCGGCATCCATTCTTCTCCTAGCGACGGCCTCGGTAAAGCGACCCTCGCCGTCGTCAAGCAGCTTCATAGCTTCATCTCGGAGCGTCGGAACCGGTGCCGGAGGAGCGGAGAATTTTAGCAACGATGCCAGATCGACGCCTGCCAAATGACGCCGAAGAAATCTCCCGACATCCGCCTCGCGATTGTCAAAGCTGATATCGAAAATCTCGCGCCAATCGCTCGGCTTGGCCTCGGCCGAACTGACAGTGCCATTGGTCGCGAGCGTCCGGAAATAGACCGAGCCATTGCGGACTGCAAAGCGCGCACCATCCATCAAATCTCGCTTCGCTGCAACCGCCTGCTTAACGCCAGGTGGTACAACGATGACAGGATATTTATGGCCACTTAGCTCGCCCCACCCCACTTCGACCTCGAATGGTTCATGGGCAAATCGGGAGACGAGAGCTTGGATCACGTCCACATGAAAGAGCGCTTGCGAATTATGTGGCTCATTCTGAAGATCGGGCTGAAGAGTGGCATCATCGAAGCCGACGATGAAATAACCTCCATTGAAGTTCCGGAGCGCCAAGAGGCCCTTGGCAATCTTTTCGATACCTTGCGTGGAATTCGGATCGATCCATCGCTTCACCTCCACGCTCCGGCTTTCGGATAGATTTGCTATGAGCGCATCAATTGCCTGCTGATCGATCATCTGGCCTTCTCGTCTTAGGTGGCAAGTCGCGCCGCTCGAAAGCCTAGGTCATCGCTGCTAGAACGCCCGGCCAGCGAGCCCAGGGTGCCGATCCATTGGTGCCGGCTATTTGCTCAAAAAGGCGTTGCCTTGTTCTGTCAGGCGCCAAGCGGACTTATTGCCTGCAAGCCCTGGCACACGTTCGATGTGCCCCTCATCTCGCAATTTGTAGAATTCCGTCTTCACCGAGTTCTCTGATCTAATTCCGGTCAGGTCGCGCGCTTGCCTATTGGAAATCTGGTCGTGCTGCCTCAAGAAGTCCATGATCGCAACGGTCGGCGCTGCCAACGGCAGATGAGGCAGGACTACCTTCACGTAATTACCTTCTTCCGTGATGATTGGATCCTTAAGTCCGAACTCCTTCATCTTTTGAAAAGTCGTATTGAGACCTTCTCCGAGGTCTTTATTAGGAGCATCCTTATAGCGATTGAGAGTTCGCACTAGCTTGGCATTGCGCGAGAACCGCGCATCAAGGATGTTATCGATATTCACGTAGCCCGGCAATTTCCCCGGACTGAGAATTTCAATTCGATTGTCAAAGACAAGTATCTGGATGTCGTCGGAGATCGAGTAGTCGCGGTGGAGCACGGCGTTGACTATCGTCTCCCAAAGCGCCTCCGGCGGATATTCAATCCTTCTTAGTCCGTCATTCGTCCAAACTTCAATGCTCGACATCATTTCGGTGACGCGAGCCACAGCGCTATGGATCAATTGATAAGCAGGTCCTTCAATCGTTGCCTGCTCGGCAAGATGATCGCGTTCTGGGTCGTCCTCTTTGGTTTCGTACCGCGTGATCTTCAGGGCACACTTTTTTGGAATGACCGCGCTAGGTGTGGGATGGAAAAGCAGTGCGGAGACCACGCGCGGCTGCCAGCTCTTAAAGTCGAGAAGATTCTGGTTCAGGCAGAACTCTAGAGCATCGGTCTTAGGCGAATAGTCTGTGAGAAAGCGGAGCACTTCCTTTCCCTCGGTAATCTGCTCAGCCGGCAAATCAGGAAGGAGGAAATCTTCGTAAGAGACAGCGCCCTTAGAAAAATTGAGCTGCTGTATCCTGTCTGGGTCCTTTACCGGCAACGATTGAGCGCCCTGCCGGACATAGATGGTACCGTCGGCAGTTGTGCAGACCTGCGTTCCCTTTTCCACCGTAATGCGCAACGCATATCCAGTGACGCCGTCGAGCTGCAGAAATTCATATTTCACATCTAGAGCAGGCTTGACCTCGAATAGTGCCTGAAGATGGCCATTGAATTGCTCGACGTCCGTGATGCCCTCCCACCGTTCCTTAGGTGGCAGGCGCGGAGGCCTTATCTTTTATACCAACAATAAATTCGCCCCCGTCCGCATTTGAGAATGCCGCCGCAATTTTTTGTACGGCCTTCCCGCCGACGGCGAATTCTTTGATGTCAAAAAAATGGCTCTCATCGCGGGCAGCGATCTGAATAAAATCCTCGGTTGAAATGGTGATCGTCTTCAAATGAAGCCTCAAAGCTGTCGAAGCAGATGGAAAGATTCTCTTTTACTCTACCTATGCGGGTTTCGCTAATCCGAGGCGCCTCTCTCGCCAATCAGAGGTTGACCGAGAGACATAGAAAGAGCTGAGCTGCAGGAACAGGGCAGCATCCGTTCACAGAGGCCGCGCCGTCGCGAACCGCGCGGCTTTCGTAAAGCGATGCAACCTCCGCAATAGCCTTTCGCTAAAGCTGATTTTCCGGTTCTGCGATTTTCGGCTAAGCTTCTGATTTCGCTGGTACAGTTGGGTGGGCTCGAACCACCGACCTCCTGTTCCACAGACACAGCAAGAACTCCGCCGGTGCTACGCCAGTCCCGCCATTCCTACGATAATATCAATATTATCAATGAATAAGCCGGCCGCCTCCCGCCTTACCTGCGCTACAATTGGCGTTATGGTGGTAGCTACGTGGTAGCTACAGAGGCGATCGATGGCTGTTTCGAGTGTTACGATCCGCGCAGTGCAAGCCCTTAAGCCGGGCGAGACTATTTGGGACGCAGACCACCGCGAAGCGGTGCGGGGCTTTGGTGTTCGGCGTCAACGCGATCAACCGACCTACGTTCTCAAGTACCGAGTGTTCGGTCGGCAGCGCTTCGTGACCATCGGTCCTCACGGCGCCCCTTGGACACCAGAGCTTGCACGCAAGGAAGCCAAGCGGCTTTTGGGTTTGGTTGCGAATGGCAAAGACCCGGCGGACGAGAAAGCCAAAGCACGCCTGCAGGCGGCCGACACGCTCCGGACAACCATGGATCAGTATCTCCGGAACGCCAAACAAAGGCTGAAGCCCCGGACCTATTCGGAAATTGAACGATATCTATTGGTCAGTTGGAAACCCCTGCATCCGGTTTCGGCCTTCCAGATCACCCGCCGTCATATCTCGGCTCGTGTCACTGACATTGCATCGACTCACGGGGCGGTCTCAGCAGCCCGCGCCCGGACAGCCCTGTCCTCAATGTTCAACTGGGCAATACGCGAGGGCCTCGACATTGCTGCGAACCCGGTTCTCGGCACCAATCGACCCGCGCAGCCGGGAAGCCGCGAACGGGTCCTAACGGAGACCGAGCTATCAGTGATCTGGCGGGTCTGTGGCGATGACGATTACGGACGCATCGTGCGTCTGTTGCTGCTCACAGCCCAACGCCGCGATGAAGTAGGCAGTATGCAATGGGCCGAACTTGACACCAGTTCGGGGCTCTGGACGCTGCCAGGCACCCGGACCAAGAACCATCGCGAGCATTTGCTGCCATTGGTTCCCGCCGCTCTGGCCCTACTCCCACCCCGCCGAGATGGTCGAGACTTCCTCTTTGGTGACGGACCCCGACGCAGCGGTGACCCGCATCGCGGGTTCTCCGGCTGGTCAAAGTCGAAGTCGGCGCTTGATGCACGCATTGCGGAAGCCCTGGGTGAATCCCTACCCCATTGGACTGTTCATGATCTTCGCAGATCGGCGTCCACTGTGATGGCCGACCGGCTTGGCGTGCTGCCACACATCGTGGAGGCGATCCTAAACCACGTCAGCGGCCACCGGGCGGGCGTTGCTGGTGTATATAACCGCGCGCGGTACACGGCCGAGATGCGCGCGGCGCTCGAACGTTGGGCAGAACACATCGCGGCCTTACCAGCGCAAAAGGCGGGGCGTGCTGGCGCCGGCTCTCGTCCGGATTTCCATTCCTAGTTCAAGCCGGTCAGACGCCCGCTAAGCGAAAATTTATGAGAATCTTATATCCAATAAAATCACGCAAAATCATATAATTACCATACATACGCAATAGACTTGAAAAATAATCTTTTAATTTGGCGTTTTCCTGATAGGGTTCCGGCTACCGATTCACCGGAGACCACCGTGCATGTCGTTGCCCGTCGAGACGGAAGTCCGCGAGATCCTTGAGCCGTTCAACAAGCGGTTCCGCAAGGTCCTCGATAAGGCGTTCAAGGACTTCCTCGCCAAGCGCGGCGCCGGCAATATGTACAAGCGGACTGACGCGGCCGACGTGTTCGACAGCGTCATCCGCGCCGCGATCGCGGAGTTCAACGGCAAGCCGGACGTGGTGGTCTTCCCGACCGGCGCGACGGCGCGCTTCCTGTTCGGCGGCCGGGTGCTGGTGCGGTTCAAGAAGGCGGTCCGCCGCGGCAAGGGCAGCAACATCTCCACCGGCGCCAACGACAACTTTCTGGATCCCGGCATCCCATTCGCGGACGCGCCGCAGGCGATGAAGGTCGAGGTCTGCTGGAAGGTGAACGAACTCGGCACCAGCTACAAGTCGGTGCACGTGACGGCGCGCGACGGGGATGGCCAGCTCTGGAGCTACGAATTGCCCGGCGGACAGCAGGGCATCATTGAGTTCCCGCAGAAGACCGCCGTCCCGCAGCCCCGCCGCCGCAGCGTGGCGAAGCTCAAGGCCAAGGCCAAGAAAAAGAACGGCGGCGAAGCGTCCTGACCCGCCCGAGGCGGTTAACCGGACGTAAACGAGAATGGTCGCCGACTGCGAGGGTGAGGACTGCGAAATGTCGAAGGTTGGAAGCATGCTGCGCCTCGCGCGGCAGCTACGCGGATTCCCGCAGAACGAGGCGGCGGAATGCCTCCGCCTGCCGAACACTGAACTGTCGCGCATCGAGAACGGATTGAAGGAGCCGACCGCGCAACTCCTCGACACGGCGGCCGAGATCTTCTCGGTGCCGGTGGAGTTCTTCGGCCAGACCGACGCCATCTACGGCGCGCCGATCAGCGTGCATGCGCCGATGTGGCGCAAAAAGTCGAATGTGTCGGCGACCGAGCTCCACCGCATCGTCGCCGAGCTTAACGTGCGCGTCATGCACTTGCGCAAGCTGCTGGAGGCGACTGACCTCGATCCGGTGAACAAGCTGCCGAGGTTCGACGCCGACGAATACGACAACGACGCCGAGAAGATCGCCGGCCTGCTCCGTCGCTTCTGGCAGGTCCCCGATGGCCCCATCCAGGACCTCACCGCGCTGGTCGAGGAAGCCGGCATCCTGGTGGCGCATTCCGACCTGGGTGGCTCGACAGTCTCGGGCGTGCGCTTCTCCGTGCCGGGCATGCCGCACATCATCGTGCTCAACCGGCAGCAGCCTGCGGACCGCATGCGATTCACTCTGTGCCACGAACTCGGCCACGTGATCATGCACGGGTATCCGACGCCGAACATGGAGGAAGAGGCCGATACCTTCGCTTCGTGTTTCCTGGTTCCCACCGAGGACGTCAAGCCGTACTTCGCCGAACGCCGTGTTGACTTGCGCCTGCTCGCGGCCTTGAAACCAGAGTGGAAGGTTTCGATGGGCTCGCTGGTGTTCGCCGCCAAGCGCGCGGGCTTCCTGAACGAAACCCAGGCCCGATACATCTGGAAGCAATTCAACATACAAAAGATAAGGCTGCGCGAGCCGCCAGAACTCGACTTCCCGGTCGAGGAGCCGCGTACGCTGTCCGACCTTATCTCGCTGCACATAAACGACATGGGCTATTCGGTAGCCGATCTGTCGAAAGTGCTGATGATGAACGAGACCGAGGTGGCGAAGACATATTCGATCGAGCTCCCCGGCCAAGAGAAGGGCCGTGCATCCCACCTTCGCATCATACAATGAAGCGGCTGACGCTGGTCGCAGCCTGCTTCGGCCTAGCGGGTTTTGCGCTCGCCGCCGAGGTGCCGTCGACAGCGTTCTTCTCCGGCAACGACGTCCGCCAGTGGTGCCAGCGAGACAAGCCGATGGCGCAGAGCTACGTCGCCGGCCTCTATGACATGGCCGCCCACGGCGCTACCGCGATCGACAACATGCGCCATTGGCACAAGGACATGCCGAACAATGACGCAGAGGTCGACTTCGCGTTGGATCGCGTCGTCGGGTACTGCAAGCCGGACCGCGCCACCCTCGAGCAGGTTACGGACGTGTTCTGCAAATATCTCGCGGACAACCCGGCTGAGCGCAACGGGCTGCCGGCGATAATGTTCCCGAAGGCGTTGACAAAGGCGTGGCCATGTCCAGCGACGAAAAAGTAAGGACAGGCAAGAAGCGCCGCGCGCGGATGAACAATTCGCTGGCCGACATCATCGGCTGGAACGGCGACAAGAGCGATCTCTATCGCGAGATCGGTCGCTTCGTGTTCGAATACAGCCAGCTTGAGGCCGAGTTGCGCCGCATATTCCGGAAGAAGGTCAGCATCGATCTTGAGCACAACGACATCATGACGGCGGCTTTCGACTTCGCGAAGCTGGTCACAGCAATCCTCGCCGCATCAGCAATCGAGGAGGACCGTCAAGACGGCAAGCCGGATCCCGTGCTCGTAAAGCTGCTGAAGGCGCCTGCCACAAGGTCAACGAAGCTCGCGTCGCCGTTGTGCACGGTCGTTGGTCGTCGACCTACGGCGGAGATCGGGTCTACCAAGTCGCGCGCGGATCGATGAAGCGTGAGCGTCATCTGGCGACCACGCACTGAGGGTTGATCTAGTCGGCTAGGAAGATCTCGTGGAGAGGTTTGTCACGAGGTCACCATGTCAAGAGCGAGTTGTAAGGATGGCGATAAGGATAGGCATACGCCTATCCTTGAGGACGGCTCCGACACGCTGCGGCGCGTCGAGATCATCACGGGGACCGGCCGACGACGGCGCTGGTCGACCGATGCGAAAGCGGCGATTGTCGCGGAGAGTTTTGCGCCGGGTGCAAGCGCTTCCGGGGTGGCGCGGCGACACGACATCAGCCCGAGCCTGTTGTTTCTTTGGCGTCGTCAGACAACGCGGGCGAAGCTCGAGGAGCATGGAGGCATGCCATCAGGCTTTGTGCCGGTCGCAATCACCGACTGTGGAGGCAAATTGCCGCTATGCGAGGAGCAGGGAGCGATTGAGATCGAGGTCGGCGCAGTTCGCATCCGTGTCATGGGAACGGTCGACCGGCGAGCACTCTGCGAGGTGCTTGCGGCAGTCGGGACGGTCGGCCGATGATCGGGCCCCGCGCTGGGTTATCGATCTGGATCGCGACGCAGCCGGTCGATTTCCGTCGCGGCATGGACTCGCTGGCGATGCTGGTAAGCGAGGCGTTTGGAGCCGATCCGTTCGACGGCGGGCTGTGGGTGTTTCGATCCAAGCGCCGAGATCGCGTGAAGATCCTGACCTGGGACGGAAGTGGCCTTGTTCTCTACTACAAGAGAATCGAAGGGCAGTTCAGCTGGCCTCCGATCAAGGAAGGCGTCATGCCGCTATCTCATGCTCAGCTCTCGGTGCTGCTCGACGGCTCGGACTGGAAGCGTGTGCCGATGCGGGTTGTGGATCAACCAACACGAGCTGGTTGATCATCATCAAGAGTAGTTCGTCATTCATGCAGAGCTGTAGTAGAACGCGCTGCATGATTGATTTGCCTTCCGATCGAGCATTGCTCCAGCAAGCCGTGACGGCACTGTCGTCACGGCTTGCCGTGGTGTCGGCGGAATGCAGCACGCTGGCGGCCGAGCGTGATGTGGCGATCGCCCAACGCGATGCTGCAGTCCAGGAGAACGACAAGCTCCTGATGATCCTGTCCCAGTACAAGCGCACGATCTTTGGTCCCCGCTCCGAGACACTGGATCCCGGACAGCTGTCTCTCTTCACCATCACGGCGCAGGCGGCAGGTGCCGCCGCCAACGACGACGGGACCGGAGGCAGGCTGCCTGATGGAGCGGAAGGCCGTAGCAAGCGACCGGCGCGACGCAACCGGGGGAGGCTTCCGGAGCATTTGCCGCGCATCGACGTCGTGATCGATATCGAGAGCCACATCTGCCCCTGCTGCGGCGAGCGGCTGCACAAGATCGGGGAGACCGTCAAGGAAGCCTTCGACGTCATTCCGATGCAGTACCAGGTCAAGCGCATTGTGCGTCCGCGCTACGGCTGCCGGGGATGCCGCCAGGGTGTGCTGCAGGCACCGGCGCCGGCCCAGGCGATCGACGGCGGGATGGTGACGGAAGCCTTGCTGGCCCACATCGCGGTGATGAAATACGGCTACCAGCTGCCGCTGTATCGGCAGGAACAGATGTTCGCCGCGCAAGGCATCACGCTTGACCGGCAGACGCTGGCCTCATGGATGGGCCGCGCCGCCTGGTGGCTGAAGCCGCTTCACACGCTGTTGCGCGACACAGTGATGTCCTACCCGCGGCTGTTTGCCGACGAGACGCCACTGCCGGTTCTCGATCCCGGCCGTGGCAGAACCAAAGTCTGCCAGTTCTGGGCGATCGCCACCGATGACCGTCCGTGGGGCGGCCCCGCGCCGCCGGCGGTGGTCTACATGTTTGCCGAGGATCGCAAGGCGATCCGCGCCAAGCAGCTGTTCGGGGATTACCACGGCATCCTGCAGGTCGACGGCTATGCCGCCTACAAGGGCCTGATCAAGAACGGCGGCCGTCTGGTGCTGCTGGCGTTCTGCTTCGCGCATGCGCGGCGGAAGTTCTGGGACGTTCACGTCGCGACGAAGTCGCCGATTGCCGCGGAAGCGCTGCAACGGATCGCGATGTTCTACGCCATTGAGGATCGCATCCGCGGTCTGCCGGCGGCGCATCGGGCTGCGGTGCGGCAAACCGACACCAGGCCGCTGATCGAGGACTTCAAACCCTGGCTCGAGGCGCGACTGCTGGAAGTCTCGAAGAAGTCCGGTCTGGGCAAAGCCATCCGCTACACCCTCAACCATTGGGACGGCCTGACGCGCTTCATCGATGACGGACGCATTGAAATAGACAGCAATACGGTCGAGCGCAGCATCAAGCCGATAGGCCTGGGAAAGAAGAACTACTTGTTCGCCGGCAGTGAAGGCGGCGCCGAAACATGGGCCATTCTCGCCTCGCTCATCAACACGGCAAAGCTGCAAGACATCGACCCGCGACACTATCTGACCGATGTTCTCGAGCGCATCGTCTCCGGACGTACAAAGATCAATCAGCTGCACATGCTGTTGCCGTGGAATTGGAAGGCCGAGCGCGACAGTTCGCTGGCAAAGCTCGCCGCCTGATCAGTTCGACGGCAAGGACTCTGGAACTTCCTGCGCATCGCTGGTGTCGTCATAGATCTCCTCGCGGATCACGCGCAGCGTCATCTCGTGCAGATAAACTTGCAACGCCCTCTCCAGCTCGGTGAACTCCGGCAACAGAACTTTGTCGACGAAGCCTCGGGACGCACGGATCACCACCGTGTTGCGTCGTTGGCGGTGATAACGAAACGGCCGCAGCCCGTACCGGCGGCAAAGCGCCAAAAACAGGTGCCGCGACCATTGGTCAGGAAGTGAGAATTGCTGCTCGATCGGCGGATCGTGGCGAGCGAGCTCCGCGACCCGGGCACGCACCCGCTGGAGCGCAGCTTCCGCCGCAAGGCGCTCACCGGCAGTTCCGGCACCCGCGAACAACGCCTCGATCTTCCGAAGCTTCTCGCGCAGCTGCGATTCGCTGGTCATTCTGATCCCCGTTGCCCGCTCCGAACCGGGATCACCCCATCACCGCGCGCCGGCAGCGTCAATCATCCAGACCGCGCTATCCAGAGCATTCCGCGCAAGTCAAGCCCAGGCGCCAGTGATCCTCTCGTGACGCTCACGATGAAGCAGCAGAAGATGTTCGAGTACGAGGGCGACCTGGACGAGCATTCGGACGCGATCGTCAAGCTACGCACAGACGTTGTTGAAGCCGTCCGCGCGGGCGACGAACGTCGGGGGCCGCCGAAGAAGAAGCCTATCATTCGCAAAAAGAGGGTCTGAGGAATCTGCGGTACAAATGATTGAGCCCGCACATTGGCCGATGTGCGGGCTCCCCTCGTTTAGAGGGTGGTTGCTAGGAGATACAGGATGGCCATGGCCACGCCCGGATCTATTGAAAGGCTTATCTTCACAAGCTTTCTCCTTCTGGTTGGAGGGCTTGGACCAAGCGGTTTCAGTGTTTTCGGCACCGCGCGATGCCTGCATTGTTTGTGGCTATCGGTCACAAGTCGTGAGGCTTTCGGCCCCAAGTCGTCCGGTACGACGCGTTGTCCGGCTAACGAGCGGTGCGGCTTTTGTCCTGGCCGCGGCTCCGAGGGTATATGACGCCCCGGACACCGGTGGGTGTACCTGAAGTTGTCTCAAATTGCCATCACTTCTCGCTGAAATCCGAGGCGGAAATGTCGCGGCCTGGACGCCGAGAGGCGCTTGAACGCTGGCCGGAATACGTCGCTGCCCTACCCGCTCAAAAACCGGGACGCGCTGACGTTGTGAAGAGGGAGGCCGGCCTCTCTCATCCGGTTTTCACCCACCGGGCTGCGGCGGTCCATTCGTAGCTCAATGAAGCTGGTCTGCGGGCAGTCAGCGACTCGAACCCCTGACTCCCGAAGGTTAGGCCAGCCCTGTTCTTAAGTAGAGTGACGCCGGTCTTTGCCCCGGCAAGCACGCGGCGCGGGAGGCTGACAAGGTGCACGAGCAGCTCGGCAAACCCGGCGACAAGGTGGTCGATGCGGCCAAGGCCGCTGCCGGTACCGCTGTCATCCTCGGGGACAGCAAGTAAGTCCGCCCTTACCCGAACGATGCCAGGCGGGGCCGTTGAGACGGCCGCCTCGCAAGACGTCGTGCACCGCGGCCACTTTTACTGCCTTGCGAGTTGTCGAGGGTTCGAGTCAGTGGAGCGAATAGAAGCCCCGACCCGAATAGTCCGGTACTGGTTATGCATCGAGGGATACCCGGCGACGGTCCGGCCGAAGCTGGGCATTCGTCGCACAATGACAGTTCCTCGTTATGCGGCTGCTACCCGAGCGGGGGGCGGAAATTATTGCGGAGAATAACCGTTTTAGTTCGGTCCTCTCAAACGGTTCGCGAGGGTAAGTCATTGAAAGACTTGGTGGGCGCACCAGGGCTCGAACCTGGGACCCGCTGATTAAGAGTCAGCCACGGGTCAAATACAATCAATGACTTATCGGTCGCACCCCAGGCTTATCCGGCTGAAATGGGCATCCGTCGCACGAGCATAGTCCTTCGTTGCTACAGCCATCGCCGCCCAAGGCCGTTCAACTCCCTCGAAGATTCAAGTCTCGTACGGCGACAAACGCGCGGTTCGTCTCGGCAGCACGGCGCTCCTTCCCTTCCAAAACCTCGATCAACGATACCTTGCGCGAGAGTACCTTGTAGAGATCAAGTCCGTCGGCGCAGATCAAGTTGGTCTGGCACCCTCGTGAGAACGCCTCTAGCCCCTCGGCCGTGAAGCCGGAATTGCTAACGAACAGTCCGCGCGACCAGGACGCCTTTCCGCCGACTTTGCCCGAAAATGTCATCAGGTCAGCAAAGCCTATCTGAGGCCCGTGCCATTTCGCTTCCACCAGGTAGGTCTGACCATGCAGCTTGAAACTGCCGTCGATCTGCTCGCCGACGAGACGGAACGAGCCACGCGGCGCGAGCCCGAAGCCGGCGAACAGGTCGTTGAGAAAACCCTCGAAGCGCAGGCCTCGCGCCTGGGGGGCGAGTTTGGTGATCTCGATAAGCAGCGTCGCGAGCTCCTGCGCCTTCGCCGCACTCAGCGTCGACGGTGCCTGCGGCATAGGCTCTCCCGCCTTCGGCGATGCGAAGCTGCCGAGGAAGCTCGGATCGAGCAACTCCGGAATTTTGAATTGCACGCCGGGAAGAAGGCTGTTCAGCCGATCAATCTCTTCGCGGCTCAGTGGATTGCCCTTCCCGCGCCGGTAGGTCATCGCCTGTCGGACGATCGCCACGATCAACTTCGTGAAACACGACCTGCGCTGTTCGAGCGTCGCGGTTAGAAGCTGCACGATCGCGGGCCGCTTGCTCCCGGGGCCCCATAGATCGCCAACGCCAGCCTGCGCGGCAGCAAGCGGAAATGCGGTCCTGTTGTTTCCGCTCCCGGGAAGGAAATCATAGAGGAGGTCCGCCAGGTCTTCGACCGCCTGGGCTTCACGAAATGACATCATAGACTACTCGCCCTCGGCCTCCTCCATTCGCGCTTCAAGTTCATCCAGGAAAGGCGAGCGCCCCCAATGCATCCTGCCGCGGCCCGTATCGACGTAACCGGAATAAAGCATATGGATTTCGTCCCGAGCGCGTGTCAGGCCGACATAGAAGAGCCGCCGGCTCTCGCGGCGGGCGGCGGGCAATTCATTGCGCCAGGGCAAACTCCCGAGATCGAGCCCAACCATGATCACAACATCGTATTCGCACCCCTTCGCGGAGTGCAGTGTCAACAAGTTCAGGTGCCGCGGAGAGCCATCGCGGCCGCCAAGGCTCGCCAGGTCGAGATCGGCGAGCGGTCCCCCGACCGCCAGAGCCGCAGACATGCGATCTACCTGCTCGTGCTGATCAGCGAGACCCGGCTCGGCCGCCATTAGCGTATCAAGCATACCTGCTCGCATCCCGGCCACGAAATCCCGAGCGAGTCCCTCCTCGACGCGAAGGGACCACAGAAGCTGCGTCAGACTCCGGGATTCATCTCTCGCCTGGACTTCGGATATCCGGGTACGATAAAATCCGACCCAGCGGTCGAGCAGACCGCGCAACTGTGGCCGGGCCTCGCGCCAGCCGCCGGCGCACCACGCCGCGCAATCCTCGATCCAGCTCGTAAGCGCGACTTTGCGGTAAGGTGCCGCAGTATCGACACGGACGAAATCGATGCCCGCGGCAGCAACGGCTTCCGCTACGACGTCGCCCGCCCGATAGTCCCGGTAGAGAATGGCGATGTCACCGAGCGCGCGTCCGGGCTTGGCCGCTAGAGCTGCCGGAATGATCTCTGCTACCGCGTGTGCCGCCTGTCCTTCAAGGCCATCGGCGCATTGAACGAATTCGATGACCGCCTGCCGGTCCAGGTCATTCGACCGATACCCGCGGGCCTCGCCGAGCGCCATTTCGGACGCGCTGACGATGCGCGACGCCGAACGATAGTTGAGCTGAAGCTGAACCCGCTCGACATCAACCCGCTCGGCCAGCTCTTGGAGCAGTGCTCCGTCGGCGCCGGTGAAGCCGTAGATCGACTGGTCGGGGTCTCCCACCGCAAAGAGCCGAACGCCGCCATCGAAGGCCACACGCTTGACGATGCGATGCAACGCCACGCCGAGGTCCTGATATTCATCGACCGCGAGGACCGGAAATTTCGCCTGCAACAGGGGCAGCACCCAGTCATGCTCTGACACCAGGCGCTGACCGAACACCACAAGGTCATCGAAATCGACAAGGCCCAGCCGTCGCAGCTCGGCCTCATATCCCTCCGCCCAAGCGGCGAGTTCCGCCTCGCTCGTCCAAGCGATCGACGTCCTGTCGAGGACCGACCGTCGATGCCGCCCCAGGTCCATGGGCTTATTGGGATGGCCAACGCCGAACAGTCGATCACCGATGCGCTTCATCGCCTGCTCGCTCTGCCGCTGCGTGGCCACGGCGAGCGGGAACGGCACCGGAAGATCGGCAAGCCGGCCATAAGGCATGAGGAGATGCCTCAGGCAGAAACCATGGACTGTACCAACAAAGAGATTGGGCGACTCGCGCAGGCCCAATCGCTCGAGCCGGCGTGTCAGCTCGCGCGCGCATTCCTGGCTGTAGGTGATGCATGCCGCACCGCGCGGCGCGCGGACGTCCTCCGCCATGATCCGCGCGAGCTTGAGAACCAGCGTCTTGGTCTTGCCGCTACCGGGCCCCGCGAGAACGACACAGTTTCCCGTCGAGTCATAGGCCGCCTGCTGACCCGGGTTGCCGGCCAGATCGCCCGCTTCGGCAAGATAGGCAGCGCTGACGCTACGTAACGGCATCGCGGATATGCTCCAGCGCCTGCCGGATGTAATCCGGGCACGCATCCTCATCGACGTGCGGCGCCAGCGCCTGCGCGGACCGTCCTTTGCCAATCCGCTCAATGACCTTGATCAGTTGCTCCTCGTCGAGACTGTCGGTGTCGTCGACCCATCCCTGGATCAGGTCGCGTGTCGCTTGGCCCATCGAAAGTTCCTGTTCGATGACCTCCTGCATCGCCTCAGCGAGGCCGCCGGCGAACAGCTCCGGCTCGAGCGTGTTGCTGTTCACGAAATACCCGAACGCCTCCGCACGCGCGATCACGGCGTCGGCATCCAGAGGCGTATAGTTCACGCCGTCTTCGACCAACCGCAGGACATTGATCAAGCGACGTCGGACCAGTGGAGGTTTCGTTCCGTTCGGGTCGCGATCGGTTAAAATGACATGCGGAATGTTGAGGCCCTCGGGACCCAGTAGCTTGACGTAGGGCGTGAAGTTCGTGCCGCTGACCGAGCATACTGTGATGCCCAGCATGTCGAGCGGAATGTCCAGCGCCTCGGCGAAGGCAGGCACGAGAAACCGCTCCGCGTCGCCCTCGACCAGGATGACCCCGCGAGCGAAGAAGATCTCGCCACGGCTTACGTCGATGTAGCGCTGGAGGTCCGCCTCGTCGCGCTCGTCGAGCGGCGCCTTGGCCGTCGAAACGGCGATCGTCGCATTTGTCGCCGCGTCTTGACGAAGCAGCACGACCGACCGGATCGGGGTGACGCTCGCGATATGCGGCGAATGCGTGGTCAGGATGGTTGTGAGTGGCGGCGTCTGCTCCTCGTCATCCCCGCCGCTGCCGAGGAAATAGCGGTAAACCAGACGTTGGACGTGCGGGTGAAGGTGCGCTTCCGGCTCCTCGACGACAAAGAAAGTGTGGTCGCGCTCGCCATCCGTCACGAGCCGATCGAGTTCCAGGCTCTTGAGCGCCAGGAAGATCAGGTTGGCGGTCCCAAGGCTGGCATCGGAAATGCCGCGCGCACCATTGTCGATCAGGAGACGCAGGCTGCGCAGCAGCGCATCAACCCGGGTCGGCGCGAGGCCGAGCGTCAACGGCACCGCATGTTGCTCGCCGGCGATCGCGATCAGCCGCTGGCCGATCCGCTCGGCGGTTGCGACCACTTCATCATGGCTGACCAACTCGGCCTGCGCCTCGTTGACCTGCTCCTGGATTTCGGCCCGCGCGTCTTCATCGAGAGAGGTCGCCAGTTCCTCGATCAAAGGCCTTAGCGGCGAATTGCGCCAACTCGACAGATCCTTCTCGGCATCGCGCAACGCGACCTGCACGTCGAGCGGAAGCATCCGTCGCAGCGACGGCCCGATGGACATCTCCGGATCGTTGCCGCCAAAGACGATGTACTCATAGTCGGCAATGCTCTCCGGATCCCGCCCGAGATTGGCCTTCGGTTGGAAACGGTAGGTGAGACGCGCAACCATCGGCGGCCCCGGATCGACCACGCAGTCGTTGAGGTGCGCCATCAACCGCGGATCGCCCGTGAAGTCAGTCAGCTCGACCGCGACCTCGATCGTCTCGCCAAGCTTGTCTTCTCCTAGACCATCCCAGAATTGCTCAAGCCCAAGCTGCCGATCGCGTTCAGAAAGACCAGGGTCCAGAATCAGTTGCAGCGCGCGGACGAAGTTGCTCTTGCCGACCTTGTTCTCGCCGACGATGACGATACTTTCGCCGGTCTCGACGTCGATCTCCGAGAAGTTCGCGAAGTTGCTTATTTTTACCCGTGATATGCGCACTCTGTCCCCGCCTTCTTATTCCGCCCGCCGATTAGCCCACGCGACAATATCGGCGCAGCGCGCCCTTAGCACCTCGAAGGGTTCGGCATCTTCCAAGAGCAGGCCGTTCTCGACCATATGGCGATAGTCTCTTCCAGGCTTTCGAGGCATCTCCGCCGGGCGTAAGCTGCAGACCGCCGTTGACGACGACCGCGTAATCGATCGGGTTGCGATCGGCCGCCTTCTCGGTGAAGAACATGCCCTTGTGGCGCACGACCGCACGCCAGCTCTCGAGCAGCGATAGCCGCATCCGCCAGACCGGCCTCATCCCAGCGCAATCGTCATCCAAGTGGCCTCGAAGCGATCAACGCGCAACCGCTGCTGGACGCAGAAGACGTGGATAGCCGTTGCCTCTTCCCAGAAGGTTCGCTCCGCATGCATCACCCGCGGACGAGCCGTCGGAAACGGACCGCATCTCAGCCAGCTTTAGCAGCTCGACCTCCTCAACTGTGATGGTGATGCCGACCTCACGAAGCGTCGCCGGCTTTTTACTCGCAAACATCAGACCAAACCCTTTCGTTGCGCGAAGCGGTTTCGCCCGCGCTTACGGTTGACGCAAGGCCTGGGGGGAGCCACAACGCTCGGCGTTGCGGGGGAGAACGCAGGACTTACCATCAGGCGACGAGCGGCGCTGTACGAGGCGCTGCACGTCTTCCGCACTTATCTGTGATTCCCTGAAAGATGAAGCGGCGATTCGCGATACGCGCAGATTATACCCGAAAAAATGGGCGCATTTCCTGTGGATGGCTTTTGAGTTTTGGAGAAAACCAATAGGACACAATGCCCTACCCTGTGGAAGCTCCTGTCGCCCAAACGTCAGTTTATGTTGACAAATTGCAGTATACGGCCACCCGCCGTTATTAGGACCATCCGCAACACAACCACGAACTTAAAAGCAAAGAACGGAGCAGCTTAGTTCAGCACACCAACTACCGAAGTAGGTTTGTGCTGCTGAATTTGTTGCCTAGCCCAACTTAGCTCGGCTGCTGATCAGCCTGATCCTGGTGGCTAGTACAGCTCAGCGTCGCATATTTTCTACGTCAAATCCCAAAACAGCGCGCAATTGCTGCACCGACCCACCAAACACGCCGGAAGAAAACGCAGCAGATATCTAATCTCGCCTAGACCGACGGAAGGGGCTCGAATGTCTGTTGGGGGGAAAATCGTGCAACACGAACGGCCGCAATGCGTCTGCGCAAGCACTTCCGCCTAACTCGCACGCGCACCAATAGCAACGTCTTCTCTCCTGGTCCAAGTCGGTACTGGGTCGAACACGAAGTGGCTAGACGCACGGGCGCATTCGGGTACTGCTCACTGTTCTGCGGCGGCGCGCGCTCTCCAGCCCAGGCTCATACCGCAACGCGGGGCAGTCGCCCCAATCACTTGGGCCCACATGCCACATGATCGCTGCTGCCGCCGGCCTTGGGCGGTTGCCGCGACGATCAACATCGGTAAGCTCACACATCGAGGGAGGCTTGACGCCTACTTGAGCATTAAGGGGCGCTGCGAGCAGACCTCCGCGGAGAGGCTCTCAGGATAATTGGCCAAGGTTGAAGCCTGGTACCACAAACTTCATCGTGACTAACGGCTTGCCCGCCACTCGACCCTTAAGCATAATTTTGCGGCGGATAAAACCAAGACCAGCGGCGCGATGCCCGTCGTCGCCGAGGATCTAAGCGCAACGGGGCGGCAGGGCTATTTTGCACTCGTCGGCGAGTAGCACCGCAAGCAGATTTCCACGAGGAGCGAGCAAACAGGGCCGTAGAGTTCACAGCGAAGTGGACAGGAAAATCGGAGACGATGTCTCGGCTTTGAGAGAGGTCCGCAGTTCGAGCACGGGGCCCACTGTTCGTCCAGTACTTCATGTCTCTCCTGAAGGTGGCACGATGACCCGCGCTCATTCTGCGATTTCCGTCACGATGCAGCAACCTATGCAACGGCCGTCTTCTGGGCACGTCCGGACGGTGATGCAGTTTCCACCGCGATCTTCGGGCCACCAAGACGGGCAGCCGGGGGGTGGAGGGAAATCGATCCCGTACTGCAACCCGTTCCTACTCATGCAAGCTCTGGAGCCGAACGGCCCGTCGACGCCATCCGGCCCACAAATGCGAAAGCGAGACCTTCCGGATGTCCTATACGGAGTGCTCGATCAGGCCGAAATCTCAGACGACGGAAGCGTCGTCCTCATGTTTGGCACGGTCGCCGGAGACTGGTTGCAGGCGCAACTTACCTCGGCGGTGACTGTCCCGCTCGACCCGGCAGGAAGCACACAGTTCTACGCTTCAATGCCTTTGTATCTGCTCGAAGTCCGGTACGACCCGGTTGACGTGATCGCGATCGGCGGCCCTACATCTTTCGGTTCGTCGATCGAGGCAGCGCTTCTGGCACTCGAGGGCATTTGGGTGAGAATAGCGCTGGCCTACGGCGGAAGGCCTGCAGCCTTGTTCGACAATCTGTTCGGCCCCGCGATCGATGTCGGGGTGGTATCGATAGAACCAGCCGCACCCGATGCCGGACAGTTCCTGAATTCTCTCGATCCGCTTGATCCGGTGACGGGAGTGCCGGACGCAACTGAGCAGGAGATCGAGAACGCGCTCCGCTCTTCGTCCACCTTAGACGAAATCGCGGTTTACGACGTAGGGCAAGGTTCGGCCAACGGACTCATCTCGAATCAGGAGGTCGTCTGCTACTTCGATTTCGGGGCGGCGCCGCTCCCAACGCCTTCACGTTCCCCGCAGCGCTTGCCTCGTTCTGCCAGTGCACCACCCCGCCGATTATCCTATCGCATTGGGATTACGATCACTGGTCTTCGGAGGGCCGCGATACCCGCGTCCATACGCAGACATGGATTGTGCCGCGACAGACTTCGAACAGCACCAAACGTGCGCCTCATCACTCTTCACTCATCAAGGCAATCCAAGCCGCAGGCGGCTCCATTCTGGTTTGGCCGTCCGGACTGAGCACGAAACGGATTGGTCAGCTTGCAATCAGTCTATGCACCGGCTCCTCGAAAAACACCTCCGAGCTGTCGCTTGAGGTCCATCCGCCGTCCGGGGTCACTGGGCTACCAGTACTCATGCCGGCCGACGCCGGATATGACGATCTCCGCGTGATTCCAGCAAGCGGCCAACATGATGCCATCCTGTGTCCCCACCACGGCGGCCGTTCGAATTCCCCGCACATCCCGAAACCCCCTTCCGGATCGTATCAGAGACTCATCTATTCATACGGTCCGAAAAACACGTACAAGCATCCTCTCTTCAACACCTACGACCCCCATCATCTGGCGGATTGGTTCGATAACCGGACAGGGGTCACCAAACCCACTCCCCCGCCACACATTGTGCGAAACACAGAAGACAGAACATCCAAAGGGCTCGGTCACGTTGGGTTCGACTGGACGACAAGTGCGCCGACCTCGGCACTCGCCTGCGGCGCAGACCTGGACATCCAGCAGAAGTAAGCAGTCTCAGTTCGTATCCGAATGGCGCTAGATCTTGACGGCGATGCTCGTCCCTACATCACGCCGAACGGGGCGGCGAGATCAGGTAAATTCTCTGCCCCATGCTTACTGAAGGCCATCTTACACAACGCTGCAAATATCAATCCCTCGCTTCCGGCAAGTCGCTAGAGCTTCAACTCGATGTCGACGATAGCGCGTTTGCCGATCTTGTAAGGACCCCAGGAGTTTTTGAGCTCATTGCCCCCCTTATCGAGGCCTTTGACCTCGATTGCGTATTGAGCATCCGAAGCAACCGGACGACCTGCAGTCTGTGGGTAGCGTCCTTTGTCGCGCACGAAGAACCGCCAAAACTTGTTTTTTGGTGATGAACCTGGAATCGAGCCAGCTACGGCGTCGTTGATCCATACGGCTACGGTACCGACGGCCTTATCGCGCAAAAGCGTGACAGCTACCCACGCATGCTGTTCGTCCAGTTGTGGCGGCGGAGGTTGCTCCTCGACGCTACTCGGGCGAAAGCCGAATGCCTGGAAGACCTTATTAACACCAGCGCTTCCGCCAGCCACAATCATTGCTGTGAGCAGTG
Organism: Bradyrhizobium sp. USDA 3311; assembly: GCF_054062495.1. NCBI lineage: Bacteria > Pseudomonadati > Pseudomonadota > Alphaproteobacteria > Hyphomicrobiales > Nitrobacteraceae > Bradyrhizobium > Bradyrhizobium sp. USDA 3311. Next base: position 8,933,182 of record NZ_JBSSFI010000001.1, read on the forward strand.
TCCCTGGCAACCCGTTCCAGCCACCCAGCTCAACCGTCGGTGTATCGGTGTAGATACCGATCAGCTGGTTCGCGATATCAAGATTGAACAACAATACCAAGGCGAGCGAGAAAATGAACGCGACTAGTGCATTCGTGCTGCGGGAATCGAAATAGCTGAGAAACGGCCGCCAGCGGAACAGAAGTGCAAGCCCGTTTTCCACCAGAACCGCAAGAATGAACAACACGAAGAGCGCCTTGAACGAGGCATCATAGATGTTTGGGCTGTCCAGCGTCGGCGCGCGCGGCCGCACGCTGATCTCGATCGGCGTCTGGGGCGCATCGCCGATCTTGTAGCTCACCTTATCCTCGAGCTCACGCGCCCCGGCAGGCGGCAGGTAGATCAGAGTCGTCTGCGGGTTCGGACCTTTTGTCTCGGATAGGGCCACGGCTCCTCCCCGCTCGGACACCGCATCCTTGACCTGTCCGTTGATTGGCGGTCCGAGTACGACGACCCCGCCCGGGGCCACCTCGACTTTTGCATATGCTGCAGCAACGGGGATCAGCACTAGAATGGCGAGAGCTGTTGCAGCCCGCCGCGCAACATCGAAATTCATTCCATCGCCTTTCGTTCTCAAATTTTCCTTAGCGGCAATTCTATCGCTATTCCCTTGCCCGCGATGCGCTGACGGATGATCTCGAATCCGAGTTTCTGCATCGCCGTATAGGCTTCTCGCCCCTCCCAGATCGCATTGATACGCTCGCGCAACTCGTCCTGCTCCTCGCTGCCGGTCAGGACAGCCGTGCAGTATTGCTGCAGCAGTGCACGTGCGCTGCCAAAAGCAAGCTTGCGCGCCTTCACCAGGACCTCGCGGCGGTTCAGACCCAACAGGTGAAGCGTCTGCTTGCCCATCTCGGTTCTCGCAACGACCTCGCCGCTGTCCAGAAACTGCAGGTGATCATTCGGCTCATCCTTGCTCGGATTGATGAGCAGTGCGATCTCCTTTTTTTCTTCATCGGGCTCGGATGCGCGGAATCCGTCGACCGGAAAGCGATCCGCTTTGCCCGCGCCCTCGTCCTTGCCCGCGCCGTGTTTGCGATAGCGGTTGCAGTCAATGCAGGCGGGAAACAAGTTGTCCCAGTCGTAAGCGAGCCAGTAGTAGCCGGGATGATCGATTTCGCCCCACTTGCTGACCTTGACTTTGATTGGCTTGAAATTGTCGTCGGCAACGCGGCCCTTGGGACGGAAATGCTCGACGTCGCCGGGCTGATTGCTGCCGATCACAGTCTCGCAGTACGCGCATTTTTGATTGAACAGCTTCAGCAGAAAGCTCATGTACTTTTTGTAGAGCTGGTCGCTGACTGTGGTGTCGCCCCGTTTCTTGAACTCCTTGATCAGCTCGCCACGCTCGCGCGTAGCCTCGGTGAAGACGTCCTGCCAGGACGGGTCCTGTTGGGGGTCTTTTGCTACCCTAATCATGAGACCACCTTCGAATTTTCTGTGCTAGCCGCCTCGAAGTGCTTGCGCAGGGTCTCCATCTGTTCGGCCGACCACTCCTCTGGCTCTGTGGTCTTGGCGACGGCGGCCTCGGTGATCGCGCCGTAGCTCACATTGTTGAGACGCTTGCCCAGCTCCTGCAGCTCCTTCTCCTCGGACTCGGTCCTCTTCACCTTCTCGAAAAGGTCGTAGTAGCGGTGGATGAGGCGTTCCGTTTCCGGATTGCGGTCGGACTGCAGGCCGAACACCACGCTTGTCAGGATTTCCTGGCTGCTGCGACCGTAGAAATCGAGGTCGAATGGCAGCGGGCCGACGCGTCCGGTGCGCCTGTCGCGCTCCAGCACGCACATTTCCTTGGCGCGCAGCGCACCTGCGAGCAGCGGCGAATGCGAGGTAGCGATCACCTGGACGTTCGGGAAGAATTTCTTCGATAGTTCGACGAGTCGCCGCTGCCAATCCGGATGCAGATGGGCGTCAATCTCGTCGATCAGGGTGATTGCATGCTGCTTCTGCGGGTCAGATACATGCGGATAGAAGTCGTACATCCGTTGCACCAGCACGCCGAGCCAGTTGAAGATCGATACCATACCCTGACTCAAATCATCGAACGGCACGTCCTCGGGCGAAGCAGCGTCCCTGTCATCGGTCTTCACACGGATGACATAGCTGCTGTCGAGCGGTGCAAGTTTGCGAAACATGCCTGGCACTACATCGCGGATCATGTCGTCGAGTAGGGTCTTCTTCGCCAAAGCGCGTGCATCTCCGCGGCCGGCTTGCTCCAGCACGTTGATCAGCCACTGCTTGAAGCTGCCGAGTCTGCGATCGACCTCACCGCTCACCAGTGGCAGCACGTCCGCGGGCTCCGCAAGACGAGCCTCGATTGGAGCCACACCCTTCGGATTGATGGTAGGGGCGCCGCGCAGGGCCGGGAAGCCGAGCACGAGCGCCAGACCGCCTTGCACCGGGGTGGTCGCGCTCGCCACCACCGATACATCGCGATTGCGCACGAGCCGCGTGCGCAGAACCTGCGAGCCGAACGTGAGCTCGATTGTCGCTTCGCTTTTCCCCACCTGGAGCAGGCGGGTGGCAGCGGCCCCCGCTTCATTCCCGCAGAGCGCAAGACCGATGGCCCGCAAGATGCTCGACTTGCCGCAGCCATTAGGACCGAAGATCACCGTCCATGCGGCCCCGGGGACGCCGGAAATCTCCGTCTGGAATTTCAGGTCGAGGTTCTCGAACAGACCAATATTGGTTAGCTTGATCGCTTCGATCCGGCTGGTCGCGAACTCATGGGACGAGCCTTGCGGCCGGGCACGGGCCGGCGCGGCGGCGCGGCTGCGGGCGGCCAGCTTCCCTACGAACTCCGTTACCGCGGTGTGGGTCGCGTCCGCAGTGTAGGGCAAAAGCGTCACGCCGAATCGCGATAGCGTCGCACCTAACAGGCCGATGTCATGGCGATCGGGCACGAGCGCGAAGTGCCGGTCGCCCGTAACCTCCAGGTCGACGCCAACCGCCTGAAGGAACTGCTCTAGCGTGGTGGCGCCGACGCCGATGAACATGAAATTCTGCGTTTGCAGCAAGAGCGCCATCTGGCGCTGAAACTCCGGCCAGCGCGCGAGGTTGCGGCGGAATTCGGTCATCGACAGCGACAGGGAATCGGGCCGATCGAGATCGCCCATCGGCCGCAGGAACGGATGCGTACCGCTTTTGATCGCGTTCGGCAGCTCGCTTGCTTGGTCTAGCGCGAACTTCGCCCAGCCGGACTTGGTTGCGAAGATCCCGTCTGCCAGCGTGTCGCGCGCGAGCGTAATGGCGCCGCGCCACGCAAGATCAGCCAGAGTCGTGTGCACCGAACGATTCGGCCGCGTGCCGGAGACGATCTGTTGCATCTCGCGCGCGATGCGCTCGTGTGGGACCGCGGCTGCGATTGCATCCATGACTTTGTTAAAGCCATCGCCTGACACGGCCAATTTTGCCTCGGCTTCGACGCTGTCAATCAGGCTCTTCGGCAGCCCATCACGCAGCTGCTCCACTAGCCGGGCCACGAATGCCGGGCCATCCGGGAAACCAGCCTGCGCGGAGGCGCCCCCGCCGAGCGCCAACATCGCCCGCCCTTCCGCAAGTGCCGTTAGTAACGTCGGTGGCAGTTCGGGTGTCGGCAGTACCGGCCGCGCCACCGCGCCTGCCTCCGCTTCGGGCTGTTTGAACGGAACCACAATGGGTGGATCGAGCTTCTGAGGCTTGCCCCGAACAGTACGGAACGCGACGAGGCCGAACAGGGCAAAGAGTACCACGCCAGCCGCTGAGAAGCCGATCAGTGTCAGCAAGGGGCTGCGGACTGTAATGTTGAGAGGGTTCGACTTGATACCGGCTTCGCGGTCGATAAGGTAGACGATATGGGACGAGCCCCAGTTGATGCCGAGGAACGTTGAGCGCACTTGGCTATCGAGTGTGAAGACAATCGATCCCTTCATCCGATCAACGCGTGAGTTGCCTGCGCTCGCCTGGGGTGAATCAGGAAGGCGCGTCGAGGCCACACCCCGAACGATAGTCTCGCCATCGATCGCGATTGCCAGCCGATCCAACGCCTCGCCCATGCCCAGTCGGGCGCTCGAGTCGTCCACATACCGCACGAACAGTTCGAAATACCCAACCGCTGCGCTGCCCAGGATTACGGGATCCGGCTCGACGTTGCCGAGACTAAGATCAAGGATCTGGAGCGGGGACCCGAGCTGGACGGGCACCTCAGGTTTGGCTGGTGCTGACTTTTCGACGGCCGAGCGCTGTTGAGCGCTTGGCGACGTCTGCTCTACATTCAGTGGCATCTTCTGGGCGTTCAGTGGCTGCTGCTGAACGTCCTGCGGAGGTGCGGCACTGCCTGGCTTGTCCATGGCAAGTGAAGGTGCTGCGGCGATCATCAGCGTGACAACTGGAACGGCAATCGCGCGTCGCGCTCGCCACACGGAAATCAGCATCGCACGCATGGCAAAATCCCCTCCCCGTTTCGGCAGCCAATTTCAGATCGGTCCCAACTCTGGGCCGTTCCGGCCTGCACGTCCTTAAACTGTCGATCTCTCCGCAATTTGCCACGATTCACTGACTGGCTCTTAAAGCAAATGTCTCCGTCAATGTGCCGGCGCGTCACCGCTGCCGGGGGCAACTAGGTCACAACAACTCGCCCTTTCGCAGGTCCCAGTATCGACGCTCGGGCCGCAGCCGCGGATCGGAGAACAGAGCTAAGCCGTCGCCCTGAATGGCGATATCGAGATCAGCATCTGGCTCCGAACCTACTTCGATCGGCGCTACCGTTAGGTTGACCGTGTCTGGAACGCGCTCAAGGTTGTTAGCAACGGAGCGCAGAATCTCCTTGGCCGACGTTTCATGGATTCCGAACAACAACGGCTCGCGCCCCCACCAAGGCCACCATGGGACTCCCCGCGACGAACTCGTCCAGAAGGGACCGCTAGAGTGGTTTACAACCCAGAACTCTTGAATAGAGCGATCCGGACCTATGTCCGCAACTCCTCGTCCGTCAAGAATATTGCGCAGGAAGCCTGCAGCGATGTCGGCGCCGCAGAGGAGAAAGGCTGATTCATAGTTTGCATAAGCTATGCGGCCGCTTGCCGTTCTCTGTTCACGCTCCCGACGAGGGCCACCATCGGTGGGCCCGCCGGGACCGCCGGGCCCCCGTGGCCCGTGTCTCCTTTGCTCGAGCTGTCGCCGCAACTCCTCCTGCTGTTGTTGCCGTTGCGGTACCTGTTGCACTTGAATTTTCTGAACCTGGCGCGGCCCGTAAGTTGCGGCGGCTGACAGTGAGTTTACTTTCGTTTTAGCCTTCGCCGCCACCACAGCGATCGATTCAGGGCTCGCAACCGCCAGTGTCGACACCTGTTCACCTACGGCGCCCGGGGCGTGGTCGCCCGGAATAGCGCCGAACGCAATTCCATATCCGCCGGCCACGATGACATCACGGGCTGGCTGGCCAATGACATGCTGCACTTGTTCCGCAAACGCCTTGCGCGAAAGCGTCCGTATCGCGGCGCGTTTTGCCCGGACTCTCGAGAGGCTTCCCTTAGCTTCGGCGACCACAACGCTTTTTGGTTGGAAGCCATACTTGCCGGCAGGATCGTAAACAAAATCCGGCCTTCTCTTTTTCGAGTCAGGATCGCCTACGGATGGACTAAGCTCGATCTCCAGTACATTTGCTCGCCAATGAAAGCCGAGGCGCTCCATCACGAGATCTGCGACAGCCACTCCCATTTTCGCAGCTAAAGAGGTCAGATCTTCATCCGGAAGGATATCGACCTTTGTCGTGACCGAAAACTCGGCATTCCGAGGACTGACGAAAAGATTTATCCGCTCAGCATGACAAGCCGCGTTCGAGTGAGCGAGCCATATCCTCTCCTCTTGAGATAGATTTGGGACCGCAGACTGGAGCGTCGTTGTGCGAACGAGCGATAGGACCAAATCCTTCCAGCTGAAGAGAAGCGGACTTGCATACGACAAAGTGCCTCCTTCATGCGTAAGAGGATGAGCAACTCGGATGGTTTGCAAACCGGTGATCCGCTTTTTGGCGGGCTTCCAATTCATTGGTACACCCAAATTTCTTGATAGAACTATGAGCTCCACGAGCGACGTCTTGGAGAGCCCGGGTTTTTGACGCCTACCCGTTTCCCGTCGCCCCGCGTAACAACACGTGATGCTTGCAATATCAAATGTATACTACCATACCGCCTGGGTGAATGGAAGGAGGCCTCTCCGTTACCGCGTGTTCGTATCCAGTCGTCCTGACGTGGATCTCCTTATGGACGGCAGCGGAGGGGCTACGTACTCCCAGATTTCCCGAAAATAAACCCGCCAAGATTACCAGCGGATAACTACCCTCCAAGGCTTTCAGGCGACGGTGTCTCAGCCACTTAAACCTCCCATCGCCAAGGTCGCGAAGAACCCCATCAATACCCGTTGGTAACTCAACCTGAACCCGAGCCGTAACGAGGCTGATCCATTGCTTTTTGGCCGAGCACGACCCACGGACTCAAATGGACGATGTACCGGGCAAACTTTTCTGGTCGAGGACGAGAAAATAATCTCCGGCTTTGGAGACCGGCATGACGGAAATTGCCAATGAACCCGCTTGTGACGCGCCGTCAGAGAGCGAGTTGTCTATCGGTCAACTGCAAATCATTACCCAAGTCTGACGCATCATTTCTGCTTCTTCTGGAGCGAAATTGCATTTTTCCAGCGCGATCAACGCATAGACTTCAGGCCGCTCACGGCCGTCCGTCAGACAGCACCGCCTGAGAACTGGCTTGCCGAATTCATCGAGCTTGCACCAAAGTGACGGTCGAGGTTTTTGGTAGCGCATCCTTGGAGGTGGCGGCGGTTATCACCTGTGACACCAAATCCAACACCTGCAGTGAACGTGCTTCTTCGGTGCTGCCAAAGGCAGGTGTCGGGATGAAGAAATTCTCGCCACTGTACGAGACGGCAGCGGCCGCTCCGGCGGGGGCTGGAACGGCCCGCCTGACCTCGAAAAGGGGAACCGTCAGTCTTCGGTTGTCCTTTTCGACCAGTACCTCGGGTACAAACGGATGCGTCGAGTAATTCTGGGCCGCGATCAGGTCGCCGAGATAATACAGAATCGCTTGGGTGGTACGCGGCTTGAATGGCAGTTCAATCTCGAGAAGCCGCAATTGTCTTACAAACGTCTGGAAGGTGACCATCGCACATAGATCACGGCCCGCATTTAGCAGTGTCATGGTCGCATGGGTTTCCGGAAAGTCTCGGCAGCCGGCGTTGTCAAAGCGGTCACGATCCCGTTCCATTGCGTCGCAGATATCAGCATCACGTTGATTGGCTCTCGCTCTGCACTTCGCCGCCGCTTCGGCTGCGATCCGTTGCCTTTTTTGCACCGGAAGCGTGTACTCTTGTACAAAGATCAGCTTCACCAATTCCTTAGGAAACTTCAGCTGATCGAAATACTCGACAATGCTGGGCGGCAGCGGACGCTGCAGCTCCTGGGCGAAAGCCGCATAGTTCAGATTGTTCATCGTGAATGATGTGAATCCGCCATTCACGTTGAGCGTAGGATTGATATTGTACGTCGTGAGGCCCAACGGATCGAAATTGAACGTCCCCCCAGCAGCCCCCGAAAAAGTCGGAGTCGCAGCGACGTCTCCGAAGCCGACGAAGGACATCGGCGCACGTTGACTCGCTCGGACCGCATTCAGCAGGATTTGACGATTGTTCGATTCGGCAATGGCTTGATTGTAGGCGTCAGCCTTATGTTCAAGCTCGCCTCGTGTGCAGCCCGTAGCGCAAGCCAACAACATCATCAAAGCAACAGCACGACGTGCTGATCGCACCCGACATTTCAATTGAAAGCGCACAGCCCCCTCCTATAACCCAAAATAGTTACGCTGCGTCCATCGCAACCGGGAGTCAACGGGCAGTCAGTGGAAACCCAGGGCATGCTTGTGATCGGAGAGAGCGTGGCACGCTTCGCAGGATGAGCGGAGGGTCCATCACCCAATGGGTCGGTCGCTTGCCAATTCTACCGAAGCGTGTATCGTTATTTCCGCCCTTTCATAAAACCTACTTTGTATGTTCGTAAGCATATTGCGGAGCGGCATGCCAATTGATGGATGCTCCTCTAAGACCAACCTCTCAGCATGAAGCTATTGGAGCGTTTCTGATGTCCGTGGACGAGTTCATCGACAGAGCCCCCTCCCAGCCTGAAGAGGGAATTGGCCTCGCGCTCTCTGGGGGTGGCTACCGTGCCATGGTATTCCATGTCGGGGCACTGATCCGACTGAATGAGCTGTCGCTGCTGCGCAAAATCAAACGGATCTCCAGCGTGTCCGGCGGCTCAATTACCGCTGGGATACTCGGTTCTAACTGGAAGAAGCTTACTTTCCAGAACGATGTTGCAACCAACTTCGACATCATCATCAACCAAGTAAGATCCATGGCTGATACCACTATCGACGCTGGTGCGATCATAGGTGGCATCCTGCTGCCCGGCTCCATCAGCGACCGCGTCGCAAAAGCTTACGACGATGTCGCCTTGAAGGGGGCGAAACTTGCAGATCTTCCCGACGATAGCCAACCGGGCAATCCGCGCTTCGTCATAAACGCGACCAATATTCAGACGGCGGCACTCTGGCGCTTTTCGCGCAACTACATGGGCGACTACAGGGTAGGATTGGTCGAGCGCCCGGATGTTCCGCTTGCGAAGGCCGTGGCTGCGTCCTCGGCCTTTCCCCCGATCCTGTCCCCGTGCGAACTCGATATCTCACAGGACGTCGTGAACACCCCAGGGGCTGACCTTCACCGCGAGCCCTACACAAAGACGGCGATCTTGAGCGATGGCGGAGTGTACGACAATCTCGGCCTGGAGACGATTTCGAAGAGGTACACGACGTTGCTGGTCAGCGACGCAGGACAGAAAATCGCTCCTGAGCCTGATCCGCATCGGGATTGGGCCCGCCACTCCTTGCGCGTGCTTGATACAGTGGACAACCAGGTCAGGAGTTTGCGCAAGCGACACCTGATCGATTCCTTCCAACGTAAAGACCACACGGGAACGTACTGGGGTATTCGGACGACCTTCGCCGACTACAGGCTTGGCCAGGATCCGCTTGGATGTACGACCCGCAATCCGATCCCCCTCGCTGAGGTGCCGACCAGACTGGAGGCGATGCCCAGGAATTTACAGGATCGGCTCATGAACTGGGGCTATGCCATCTGCGATGCGGCCCTGCGTGCACATATTGATCCGGCACTGCAGACGAAGCTTGGCGTCACCATAACCCCTCCGACGCAATTTCCTTTTGCTGGTGGATATTGATCGTGCGCGAGCCCAGCTCTCCCGCGTTCCGACGATTGCGCGTCTATGCGTTCGACCCTTCCGCCTCGACCGATCTGCGGACCGCGACCATGAACGCGGCAGTGATCAAAGTACCCTGGGAACAACTTGAGGCTGGTCCAACGGGCGAATACCTTGAGGTGATTGACGTAGACCCCGCGAGTGGGGCGTTTTACGAACCGGTTGACCTGAACTCACCGCAGCTGCTGGCGCAAGACGGGCACGCTCCATCGGAGGGCAACCCGCAATTCCATCAACAGATGGTTTATGCGATCGGCATGACGACGATCCGCAATTTTGAGCGCGCGCTCGGGCGACGTGTTCTTTGGGCGTGGAGATGGGCGCGAAGGGACGATCTGACTGCGTATAAACGCAGGACTTACATTGGCAAACTCCGCATCCATCCACACGCGCTGCGTGAGGCCAACGCATACTACAGTCCGCAAAAGCGAGCTCTCTTGTTTGGCTACTTTCGGGCCAGTGGTGAGGACGTTGGCAATAATTTGCCGGGCGGAATGATCTTTTCTTGTCTGTCGCACGACATCATCGCGCACGAGATGAGTCATGCGATTCTGGACGGCATGCACAGAATGTATCTTGAGCCGAGCAATCCCGACTCGCTGGCATTCCACGAAGCATTCGCCGACATCGTTGCGCTCTTGCAGCACTTTACTATGCCCGAGGCGGTCAAGAACCAAATTGGACGGCTACGCGGCGATCTCTCCCAGCGATCGCTACTCAGCAATCTTGCTCTGCAGTTCGGCCAGGCGATCGGCAACTACGGAGCTCTGCGCGATGGGATCGACAAGATCGACCCGGTGACCGGTCTTCCGGACGCACGTGCGATTGCGCATGTGACGGAGCCACACGAGCGCGGCGCCATCCTTGTCGCGGCGGTCTTCGACGCATTCGTAACCATTTATAGAACCCGCGTGGCGGACCTTATCCGAATGGTTACTGGCGAAGGCGAGCGCTTTCCCGACCGAGATCTTCATCCCGATCTGCTAAACCGGTTGACTGCGGAGGCGAACAAGACGGCAGGCCATGTCCTGCGGATGTGCATCCGTGCGCTCGATTATCTTCCTCCCGTCGACATCACGTTCGGCGACTTTCTGAGAGCGGTTGTCACCGCCGACAGCGATCTCGTCGCTGATGATGATCGTGGATACCGCATTGCCTTTGTGGAATCGTTCAGAAGAAGAGGTATCTACCCGCGGGATTGCCGATCCTTGGCAGTCGACAGCCTGTTGTGGGGGGAGCCGGACGAGGACGTGGCTCTCGGATGGCTCGACGGAATCGACACGAGCCACAAGGAAAGCCGCGAGGATCTTTGGAAGCAAGCCGTCGATAACGCGGGGGTCTTCTATGGACGGCTGAAGGATCGAAACAGATTACCGGCAGAAACTCTCCGCAAGATGGGATTGGCGCTTGATGACGACGCGCCGAAGACGATCAGGCGGTCGATCAGGGATGGCGGAGCCCCGGCTTTTGATGTTCAGTCGGTCCGAACCACGCGTCGTATCGGTCCCGACGGCGAGGAACTTCCACAGCTCGTGGTGGAGATCGTCCAGGAGCGCAGAGGCTTCAGCGACGCCAAGGACCAAACGAACGCCGACGCATCAGGTCACCGGTCGCGCGGGGCGGACTTCACCTTCCGCGGCGGCTGCACGCTGATTATCGACCTTCATTCCGGGAAAGTTCGGTACATCGTAAGCAAGGACATCTTAAGCGCATCGCGACTCGAAGCGCAGAGGCGTTTTCTGTTTGAGCGTGAGACGGAGTCGCTCGGAGCTACATATTTCGGTCTCGATTCCCGCGAAGAGCCGTTCGCCTTTCTGCATCGGAACGGATAACGCCATGTTGAGCGCACGAAAAACGGCAGCAAAGCGAAAGACTGCGAAAAAGACAGCATATAAGAAGCAGGCGCGCAAGAGAGGTGCCCCCTCTGCTCCATCTCCTGAAGCGGGACTGGATAGCGCGGCGGATGCAGTGTCAGACGCAACACCTGCACGAGCCAAGCCCGGCCACATCTCCGTTCGCATGTACAACAACATCCTCGGCGACTGCTTTCTGATCAGGGTTCCCGTCGGCCCCGAACGCGACGTGAAGATCTTGATCGATTGCGGAGCGCTCCAGGGAATGCCGTCAGCGGCGGACATTATGAACGAGATCGCCGCTGACTTAGCAAGAACGACGGGTTCTCATCTCGATGTCTTGGTGGTCACCCATGAACATTGGGACCATCTGTCCGGATTTTGTCAGGCGGAGACTATTTTCCGAAAGTTCGAGATCGACGAGCTCTGGCTTGCCTGGACAGAGAACGACAAGGATGCGGATGCGGCACGGATTCGTGCGCGACGGCAAAAGGCACTTCAGCTCCTGCTGACGCTTGACAAGCACTTCGGGCCGGCCGCAGCCGCTCCGGACGAGGATGACGAAGAGGCAGCAACAGCGCAAAGACGCGCAGGACAACGCGATGAAGTGAGAGAGCTGCTTGCGTTCACGGGTCAATCGCCAGGTGCGGCTGCATCGAGGATGGATACCGGAGCCATTCTGACGATGCTCAAGGGGCTTGCCAAAAAGGTCAGATATTTCACGCCAGGCGCGGATCCGATTCCCCTGCGCGCTGGAATTCCCGTCGAAGCATACATTCTCGGTCCTCCGAAGGATACCAAGTTTCTCCTCCGCAGCAACCCGCGAAAGGGAGAGGTCTACCTGACCGACGAGAGCGCTGGACTCGGCGTCTATTTGGCCGCGGCGGTTCAGCTGGAGAAAGAAGCCATTGCGCTTGATGCTGACGAAGCCAGAGCCATCGAACTTTCGATGCCCTTCGACAACCAGCATTTCCGCCGGCTTTCGGAAGTCGAACGGGAACAGAACCAGCCTTATTTTTCCGAACGCGAAGAATGGCGGCGTATCGACCGCGATTGGCTCGGCGCCGCGGAACAGCTGGCTCTGAAGCTCGATTCGGATACCAACAACACGAGCTTGGTTCTTGCTTTCGCGTTTGGAAGCAAAACTGATCCTCGCGTGTTGCTCTTCCCGGGAGATGCACAGGTCGGAAACTGGGAGTCTTGGCAGCAATACGTTTGGCCGAGCGGCGCCAAGCGAGAAGACCCAGCCGCTATTGACATACAAAAACTTCTAGCCGCAACGGTGCTCTATAAGGTCGGCCATCATGCCAGCCATAATGCGACACTGCGGGCCAACGGACTTGAACTCATGACCCATCCAGATCTTGTCGCCATGATTCCGGTGAGAGAGGAATTCGCTCGCAAAACGAAGCACTGGAACATGCCATTTCCCTCGCTACTGGCACGTCTTTTGGAAAGAACGAAGGGGAGAGTATTGCGTGCAGACAAGTCTTTGGATGATTTGCATGCCGACCGGGATCACCGTCAGGACAAACCAGGCGAGCTCAGTCGCGATGACTGGGAATCCTTCTTCGCGCGCGTCAGCGCAGGTCCCAAGTCAGCACATTCAGACGCAGCACCGCTGTACGTAGAGTATTCAATACCGCTCGCATGAGCACCAGCGAAAGAACGCAGCGCGCACTTGACGTTTCAGGTATGCGGGTTCACAAACCCAGGCTGGGGTTTGGTTTATTGGATCGAGAGCGTCATCGTCCGAACGGCTCGGCGAATGACTGGTCTAACGGCGCGACCTAAGATAGATGTTGTGCGCTCAATAGGGAATCCTTCGACTTCGACAGGCAACGATTTCCTAATAGATCGCGGGGGCTGCAAATCTTCGCTCATCTTGTGCGTGGCAGCATGCTGACCGACGCTCAGGTCATGAATGGAGGGTAATCTTCTTCCGATGGGCCATAAAAATAGTCGTTGGAGATATACCAGCGCCCGGAAGATCGCGGACCGTAGATATAGCTATTGTTGATGTAGTACTGGCCACTGTTGCGCGGCCCGTAAATTGAGCTGCTGCCGGTTTGATGGACACCCGGTTAAGCTAATCCCACCTTGCGCTCGAACTCAACCGGGCTGAGATAGCCGATGGTCGAGTGCCTGCGGGTCGTGTTGTAAAATCGTTCGATGTAGTCGAACACATCGGCGCGTGCCTCGTCTCTGGTTCGATAAATCTTGTTGGCCGTACGCTCGGTCTTGAGCGAGGAGAAGAAGCTCTCCATCGCCGCGTTGTCCCAGACGTTGCCGGAGCGGCTCATGCTGCAAACGATGCCGTGGTCGGCCATCAGGCGCTGGAACTGCTCGTTGGTGTACTGGGCGGATTCAAACGGTCGTCGCAACACCAGTTGTTTTCACTCATGACAGCAATTCGTCAAGCGCCTCCGCCGGGGTTTTCCAGCCTAGAACCTATCTCAAAATTGTCGAAACAGGATCACAGGCAAGCGAGCTGGATGAAGCCGAGGAAGTTTTGCGGATAGAACTCCCAGCGGACCAGCAGGCGCCGCCGCCACTGTATCCAGGCGAAGAAGCGTTCGACTAGCCAACGCCGAGTATAACGACGGAGCCTGCGGCCGTCCTGGGTGAGCGACCTCACTCGGTTTGAACGATGTGGCGCGATCATCTCGATGCCTTGTGACCGCAGTTCATCGTCGAGCGCATCGCTGTCATAGGCGCGGTCGCCGATCAGGTTCTCTGGCTTGGCCTCGATCATGTAGAAGTCGAAGCAGAGCTGTACCAAGCGCACTTCGTGATGGTTCGCGGCATGCGTGCTCACTGAAAGCGGCAAACCGTGGCGATCCACAATCGCCATGATTTTTAAGCCCTTTCCGCGCCTCGTTGGGCCGATCTCTGCACCGCCGCCTTTGGCCATCGCAAAGGTCGCGTCGATGAAACACTCCTCTTCGTCGAGCAAGCCTTTCTCGCGAAGTTCGTTGGCGATATCGGTCAGAACGCGTCGCAACACTTCATTGCGACACCAGTTCTGAAAGCGACGATGTACGGTCTTATAGTTCGGATAGCACTGCGGCAGCATGTGCCACTGCGCGCCCGTGTTCAAAATCCAAAGAGCGGCTTCGAGAACTTGACGCGTCGCAATCGGCTTCCGGCCCGGCCGGCCGTCGGCAAGGTGCTCTTCCGGAAAGTGTTTCCGGATGCGCTCCCATTGCTCGTCCGTCAGCCGAATCATCTTTCCTTTATAGCCGATCGACGCTGATCTTCAATTTTGAGATAGGTTCTAGTGTCTTTCTCGGTCGGGCATTGAGGGCCGCTGCCACAGCGGATATCTCGTCGGCGCTGTGGATGCTCAGGTCTGTGCCTCTCGGGAAGTACTGCCGCAGCAATCCGTTGGTGTTCTCGTTAGTGCCGCGCTGCCAAGGGCTTTGCGGGTCGCAGAAGTAGACCTGGATACCCGCATCGATCTTGAGACGATCGTGCTGTGCCATTTCGGCTCCCTGATCCCAGGTTAGCGAGCGGCGCAGCTCTTCGGGCAAAGTGATGATGGTGCGCGTGATCGCGTCGCGCACGGCTTCGGCCCCATGTCCCGCGAGGGCGGGCCCGTTCTTCGCGCGCGGAGCTTCGCCATGCCCCGCCAACCGTGGAAGGTGCAAGAGCATCGTGAAGCGCGTCGTGCGCTCGACCAGCGTGCCGATTGCCGAGCTGCCAAGACCGAGGATAAGATCTCCCTCCCAATGTCCCGGCACGGCTCGATCGGCCGCTTCAGCGGGGCGCTCACTGATCATGATCTCTGGCGAGACAAAGCCCTTGCCTCGCCTGCGTACGCGCGCTCTTGGCGTCCGTAACACACGCCCTGTTCGCAAGCAGGCCGTCAGCTCGCGGCGTAGCGCCCCACGGCCCTGAACGAAGAGGGCTTGATAGATAGCTTCGTGGCTGATGCGCATCGTCTTGTCGTCCGGGAAGTCGATCGGCAAGCGTCGGGCAATCTGCTCAGGGCTCCAGGCTTTGGCCCATCGCCGATCCTTGCGCGGCCCATGCCGGCGGCCCTTCCACGGAACGGCGGGACCAGGAACGGGAGTGCCGCTCGGAGCCACGACGACACCGGCAAGTCGCTCTTCCACATAAGTGCGCAAGGTGGTGTTGAGCGCAAGCTTGGTCAGCTTCGGACGACAGGCCGATCGATCTGCATGCCACTGGGCAGTCGTCGCCCGGTATTCCAACCCGCCGCTGCGGGTGGCCGCATTGCGCCGCAGTTCACGGGAGATTGTCGAGGCAGCCCGCGCGAGGCGGCGCCCAATCTCCTGTATGGAATGACCCTGCACCTTGAGGAGTGCGATCTCCTCGCGCTCTACCAATGAGAGGTACCGCCCAGAGAGCGGCTTGGCCGAAGATCTGAACATCGCTGGTGGCATGCCCCCCGCCTTTCGGAACCATCTGGTACCGACAGGTTGCGACACTCCTGCTTCGAGCGCAGCCTCTTCGCTGCTCAGCCCGCTGGCGATCGCCCGCCAGAATTTATTCTGTTCGTCGCGCCCTGCAGCAGACGGCCGCCCTGGCGATGGCAATGGCGCTCGTCCTGATCGTGCCGATCGCCGCTTTCGAATGTTCACCGCAACCTCCAACCTCGGAGTGTTGCGACGACCGCTTGAATCCGCCCTGACTGCCCTGGTCGGAGTGATGCAACAGCGCATCCGGCTTGCCGCGTCGCCAGACGGCCATCAACAATGCGTCCGTCACGAGTTGTGCCGTCATGGCCGCACTCATCGACCAGCCCACCACGCGACGTGAGAACAGGTCGATCACCGCTGCGACATAGAGCCAGCCTTCGGCCGTCCAGAGATAGGTGAAGTCGGCGATCCATTTCTGGTTGGGACGCTCGGCGGCGAACTGCCGGTCAAGGAGGTTCGCCGGTACGGTCTCGAGCTGTCGATCGCCGTCATCCTTCGGCAAGCGCCGGCGTCGCGGCCGCGCCCGCAAGCCTTGCAGGCGCATCAGCCGCTCAATCCGGTGCAGGCCGCAATCCGCCCCGTCGGCGAGCAGGTCACGCCACACCCGGCGTGCGCCATAAGTGCGGTCGCTGGCGACGAAGCTGGCCTTGACCTTGCCGCCGAGCTCCTCGTCGCTGCGGGATCTGGCGCTGGGAGAGCGGTTCAGCCAGGCATGGAAGCCCGACCGCGACACTCCCAGCGCATCGCATAGCCATGCCACCGGCCAGATCGTCCGGTGCTTCGCGACGAAGGCGAACTTCATGTCGCTTCCTTCGCGAAGTAGGCTGCGGCCTTTTTTAGGATATCCCGCTCGGCCTTCAGCTTGGCGACCTCGCGGCGCAGCCGCTCGATCTCTTGCTGCTCGGGCTTCATCTGCCCATGGCCGGGAAAGGCCTGCACCGGGTCAGAGCCGAACTCCTTCACCCATTTGCGCAGTACGTTCTCATGAACCCCCAGGTCGCGGCCGGCTTGCGCCACGGACACCCCGCGCTCCCTGACAAGCTTGACCGCTTCGATCTTGAACTCTCGGCTGAACTTCCGTCTCTGCATGACCAACCTCCGGCTTGATAAAACACCCAATCTCGGTGTCCATCAAACCGGCAGCAGCTCAAATGTAGTTGTTGCGGGAACTGACCGCCGTTTGTCGGTCCATAGATGTAGCCATTCTTAATGTAGAATTTTCCGCTTCCGCCCATTCGCGAGCCTCGCCACTCTTAAGTCGGTTTGCGTTGCAGCCTGTCGGGCGTTGTCGGTCTCATCCTGCGCCCGGCGGCCGAGCAAAAGGAGAATCTACGCCCCAAGAGCGCAACACAAGTATCCTCTATAGGCAGCAAATATTACAACATGATTCTGAACCTCCGCGTTCCTGCTTAGCTTTGTCTGTGTTCAGCGATGCGGGTAGCGATAGCGACGCAGAGACGATCTGGTGCAGTGAGTTTTAGGACTGAAGACGTTGTGGCGAAAAGCGCCGGTGGCAATTTCCACTCAAGGTCGATCTTGAGCCAGGACAGTGATGCCCTTGAAAGATCACAGCGATCTTTGCAGTGCTGAGAAAGCACGATGAAAAAGTGAGGCAGCTGTTGACCGGCTCGGTCGAACTCTTGTTGTCGTGAACGCGTCTGCGCCGGCCGGCAACAGGAAATCGTCGGAGGTGCAACGGCACTCCAGTCCTGAGTGCGCGCTGATCCACGCGATCACTATGAACTAGCGAGAGAGTGACCTAAGTCTGAATAGATGTGAGCAAGCGCTTTATCCGGAAGGGGCGCATCCCGCTTCGACATAGCTGGAAAATTCGAAACACAGAAATACACAAGAAGAATAGCCGACAATCGATAGGTGACCAACTCCTTGCGCCGCTGCAGAATGATCTCGCGCAAGAAACTCTTCTCAGACCACCATTTCCTAAGCTCGCTTTCAAAGCTCTCGCTGACCAGTTTGGCGTAGTGATCGACCAATAACGACTGCAGCGCCCCCTCACTGGACTCAACACCGAGCCATTCCGAGTAGCAGGTATCGAGAAGCCGGGATATTTCCTTCGACTTAGCCAGCGCCTCCTCAATCTCGTCATTGACCGCGGTGAAGTAGTCGCTTGTCGCTTCAATGAGCGCCATGCTCTTGGCGGCGGCGCGCTTCAATGCCGGGGAAGCTTGGACATTCGGCTTGTAGATGGTGTCGTGCGTGAGCTCACTATAGGCGTGTTGTAACAGTGTCCGTACCTGGACCTCACAGGGCAAGTCAGCCCAAATCTCGACCTCCTCAAATCGGAATGGCAAGCGCGATCTGAGTATGTAGTGCACCGACTGATAATCAAACTCATATGGCCGCGCTTTCTGCTCTTGCAGGTAGTCGCGCGCCTTCTCGGCTATCCAGTCGTCGATAGACAAAATGGCCTCTTGCACTTTGTCCACGTCATTTGCCAACAGGACGACGAAGCGAAGTCCGACCTTGTCTTCGATTTCGCTATATGGGTCCTGATAGCCTTTCTCGCGGTAAAAGGCCTTTTGAAGTAGTGAGTCGTCCTGCTTGGTGCGCGCTTTGACTGGGATCTTCAGGAACGCCTCAAGTGAGAGCGGCGAAACAGTAGCTTCGATTGCTCCACAAAGCCTTTGCGCGACGAATTTGCCCCAAGCCGTATAGGCTGGAAGCTCCTTGCGCCAGCGGTCCAAAAACTCTGCTTCTGTCACTATCGCTCGTCTGTCATTGAGTGACGGATTGTCACACGGGTCCAGGTATCTGAGCCTTCTCCCCCGAAATCTGATGCGGCTCCTGTCTCGATCACGACATCATGCGAATTTAGAGCATCGGTAGAAACGGAAAGCTCAATTTCTGCTCCGAAACGAAATCGCCGCCTGCGCAATCGTTGTCCCATCTGTGTGATGTCGCGGACGATGGCGCGGGACGGGAATCTGTTTGCCTCCATGAAAGCTCGGTAAGCATCACGTGCATCGGCGGGCAGATACTGCGTTGCGTATTCATTGCTACTGAAAGTATTTGCCGTCTCTGTCTTCACGAACGTATGCAGAGCATCCACAAGATCCTGCTTCTGGTCCCGCGAAAAACCGGATCGTCGAACGAAGTCCTTAGTGAGATCAAAAAATCGAGTGGTTTCGTAGGCTCCGTCTTCCATGAGGCCGCAGCCAAGGAACGCATCGTAGAAGTAGAGCGCAGCCGCCTCGCGATGACTTTTCGAGATATTGGTGTCGAACACATATGCATCCCAGCCATTTGGAGGAGCGAGTCCCGCCGAGGTTTCAACGAACATGCCGATTTTGTATAGTCGCTGAGTGGGTGTGAGGAACAAATCATCCAGGAATTCAGTGAATGTCGCATCGCGGCTTCTATACCGCCGGAATCCCGAGTGTTTCTCAGCCTTGATGACGCCGACGTACCTCCGGTTTCCTGCGCCTACTGTGCCGTCAAAAACAAGAACAACCCCGCCGGGGATGGACTGCGAGAGCTGCACATCGGCGAGCCGATCGGGCACTCGTCTCGAAATGGAAAGAAAATCAGTGTCGGCGGCGGCGACCAACTCCTGCACGTCGTACAGGTGGGAGCCTGGTCCATGCCGAATGATCCGCATCTGTAGGCTCTTCTGTTCTGCAGCTAGCGCTGCGGTCACTCGCTGCCGGAATTCAGCAATGGCGTCGACGTGAAGCTGCTCAAGAGCCTCGGCGTAGGATGGCTGCTTGCGCCTGCGGTCAGCCTCACGTTCGAAAACCTCGTGAATCGAAATTCGTTTGACGTTCAAATTTTCAAAAATCATGACCTCATCCCCTGGTTAGGACTGCAACCAGAAGATGAAAGATCCGTCAATGTCCGGCCGAGATGAATAGAACATATCAAGAACTGGCGTCAAGCACTTTCGTGCTCACTATCATTCCTGGTGCCGCATAGTTCACGTGGGAAGCTATATTGCTGGTACTCAAACTATTTTTTGTGCGGAGTTGCTTCATTTCCGAGCTTTTTCCTCCGTTATGCCTTTGTGACGACAGGAAGGGTCCAGAACCCCACCAAAAGAGCCTCCAAGAACGTCCCGTTCGGGACTATGTTATTTTATTGGCCATCAGTTTCGGCAGAAACGTCCCGATCGGTTCTTTTTCATGTAATTCGGCCCGGAACCTACTATTATCGCCCCGATAGGGATGATTATGCCGAAGATAACTACCAGCAAAACCCTCGGAAATCTGATCCGAGATGAACGCAAGGACCAAGGCCTAACGCAGGAACAGCTTGCGGGCCTGACCGGGGTCGGCGTGCGTTTCGTGCGCGAATTGGAAGCCGGAAAAGAGAGCTGTCAGCTCGGTCGCGCGCTTCAGGTCGCGGCCGCATTGGGTCTCACCGTTTCAGTCAACAGCCGTCGGGAGACGCCCCGATGAACCATCTGCTGGATGTCTATTTCGGCAGCGTTAAGGCCGGCATCCTCAACCAGGATGATGCCGGGATGCTCAGCTACAGCTATGACACCGGCTACCTTGCCGGTGGGGCAGCTCGGGCAATCTCCTTTTCCATGCCGCTACAGGAGGCCCCCCACCCGGATCGCATTGTCCGTCCCTTCTTTTCAGGCCTTTTGCCCGATGAGGGCGCCCGGCAACGTCTGGCTGGTGCGCTGGGGATCTCGGCAGGAAATGCCTTCGGTCTCCTTGAGGTGATTGGTGGGGAATGCGCAGGCGCCTTGTCACTCTATCCAGCCGGTCAGGCACCTCCCTCCTCCGATGACGACGGTGTCGAAGTGCTCACTCCTGCCCGGCTCGAAGAAATTCTGGGCAAACTCCGCGAGCGCCCCCTCCTCGGCGGAGAGGAGGGCGTGCGGCTGTCGCTCGCCGGAGTGCAGGACAAGCTCGCCGTTTGTCTTGAGGGAGAGAGAATTGGACTCGCCAAGGGCGGGCGGCCGACCACGCACATTCTGAAGCCCTTCATTCAGGCGCTGGAGGGAAGCGTCGAGAATGAACTCTTCTGTCTGCGCCTAGCTGCGCTCCTGACGCTGCCTGTGCCTGACGTCCAGATGCGACGGCAGGGGGCCATTTCATTTCTTCTAGTCGAGCGCTACGACCGTTCGAGAGACAACGATGGCACCATCTCGCGCCTGCATCAGGAGGATTTCTGCCAGGCGTTGAGCGTTCCTCCAGAGCTCAAGTACGAGGAGGAAGGAGGACCTGGGACCGAGCGTTCACTAGACCTCATCGGTCGCGCCACAGCACGCCCGGCAGCCGACCGGTTGAGCTTCATCCGCATGCTGATCTTTCACTATCTGGTCGGCAATGCCGACGCGCATGGGAAGAACTATGCTCTGCTTTACCGAGGCGAGGTGCCGGACCTCGCCCCGCTCTATGACGTCGTCTGCACAGCGGCTTACCAGCGCTTGGCAAAGAAGCTCGCCATGGCCATTGGCGGGCGTTCGGTTCCGGATACGATCCAGTTGCAGCACTGGCTGACACTCGTTCCCGCAACACGCGGGGCACAGCGTTTGCTCATCAAGGATATCAAGGAATCGGCAGACCGGATCAGAAGCGCGGCCGACGGCCTCCTGACGGAGCTGGAAGAGGCAGGCGTCACCCACGCGATTCTCAAGACGATCCGGACCGTCATTGAGACCCGCGCCTCTCATTTGCTTCGAATTACGGAGAAGGCGTGAGAAAGCGGATTTATACGATCATTGACTGGGAATAGCGCATCAATAACGATGTTGATTCTGCGCAGGTCTTCATTTCCGCGCGGGCTTTAGGCGCACAGAGCCATCAAGCGAGCCATGGTCAGGGGCTCGCAAGGCCGGGAGCGGCGCAACTACGAAAGCAGTCGACGACAAGGTCGTCGTCTGTATCAACGCGGGTCGGCACCTGGCTCCGGGATCAGCGGCGCGCCCCGGATCGAGATTGGCCCTTCTGGTTTAGACGGTTGGACTACTCTCTTCGCGGGCTTCAAAGCGGAGTGGACGGCCGGCAGAGAAGGAGCCTGGGGCACAGGGGCAGGAACCGGCAAATTCTGCAAAGATTCGATCTTCGCCGTGAGCGCCTCGATCTGGCCCGCCATCCGTTTCAAATCGGCTTGCTGCGCACCGATGTTGCGACTGAGCTCTGCGATCTCATCGCTCGCCTTCTGTTGTCCTGATCGTATCTGGAAGAGAGCTTCCCTATCCTCAGGTGACAAGCCTGCGATCGGAACAGGCTCACGCGCCGATGACGTCGCGAAAACTGTCTCGATGTTCGTCCAATAATAGGCTGCCCCGGCGCACAGACCAAAGGAGATGATCACGAGCGCGAGAATCCAAGAAAAGCGCCTTGGGGATTTGTGCAAGACGGGCGGCAACTCCGAGGCGTTCGCTTGATCAATCACATCCATCTCAGCTTGCCATTCCCATTCATCGGCCTTTCTCGTTGACGTGATAACTCGCAACGGTCAAGAGCTGCGGTGAGGCGCGGGTGCTGACCGCAATTTCCCCGGCAATTTCGCTATCGCCGTGTCAGCAATCGCGTTGCGATGTCGGGATTGGAGGTCAGCACCTTTCGTCACGCAGTTGCAGGTGAAGCGTTCTTCTAGATTCGGCACCATCGATCAACCATCTCCGTGAGCGCACCGCGAAGCGGGGTTTCAAAAACTGGAGCCGCGCGTTATCGATTTCTGGCCGGACAGGGTCATCGATACGACCGCAATCCATATAGGTTGTGTAGCGCAGTTCGATCTGCAACGCCTCGGTCGAAGCGCTGTAGTGTTTCCTGATGACATAGCCGCCGGCAAACGGTTAATTGGAAACTGCCCGGAAGCCCTGTCGCTCGAACGCGGTCGCGGGGATCGCTGTTGTGGCCGGTTGACATGACGCGCCCCGCAAGTCGCCGATGCATACATCGTCTTCGATGGGCCCGTAAAACGCGTGCAGATCGAGAAGCAGGACGCGCCCGCACGGTTTTCGGAGACGGCCGATGATGTGAGATAGCGCCTGGTGATAAGGTAAGTGGTACTCGGCCAATCTTTGCGAAAGAGTCCTTGGGTCCGGCCGCTCCTGATAAATCGATGTCATGTCGAACATAGACTCGGAAATCACAGCGTCCTGGAAAGGACCAAATAGCAGCCCTACCGGATCTCGATTTAAATCGGCAACGTATCAACTGTGTGTGTGTCGCCGCGATGCTTGTGATTCCCAGATCTGGCAGGAAGTCGTAGACCTCTGGAAGATGCCAATCGGTATTTCTTAGCCATGTTCGGTGAAGCGAGTGAAAGCGGCCGCAATCGACGACGGAACGAAGGTGACGCTGTTTCGCACAGCTCTGGGCTGTCCACGATCAGTCAGGTTCGATGCTTGACTGCCTGCGAGCCCTGCCGGAACGGCCGAGGAATTGCATCGAAAGGCCTCCCCAGATCCGAAAGGACGGTCTAAGCTTGCGTCCAAACTTGTCGGACGATCCGTACATTAGCATTTGTTTTCAGGTTCTTGTTTTGAAGCCGAGCGCGGGGTCCGCTAGGTGCCGCTAATGTATGCGGCGATCGTGCTGCTGCGTTTGGTTAACGAATGTGAGTTTTCAGCTCTCGATACTTAAGATTCTCGCCGGCCAACCGGAGGGCCGTGCGAGTCTCGCTGCCCTGAAGGATTAACTGGCGGTATTCTACACCAGCGGTCCGGAGTGGACGGCTCGTATGAAGCGATTGGCAGAGCGGGCCCCGGATCTCGATATTTTCGGACAGAAGCTGGTTGCGCGAGAATCCGGACAATGGATTATAACGGAAAAAGGCAGGGCCTTTCTTGGTTCGCTGGAACAGATGGCCGTACCGACCACACAAGAGCGAGCGCTCGAAGGAGCGAGTGAGAAGTCTCTCGTAAGTAAGCTTCCCGTGCTTCCTCCGGCGCTGCAACGCCGCAGCGCCAGTCGCAGGCATCGCCGCCGGAAGCAGCCGAGGACGCGGGACGATCGGTCGGCCTGACCCTTCTCATTGCGACGACGATGTTGCTCAATATTGCGCGGCGGACAACATCGCAGGCGACCTATGAGGAGGGTCTTGATCATTCTGCAAATCGTAGATAGATCGCGGTCGTTTGCATGGAGATATTGTAGTGGCAACCGGTATAGTAAAGTGGTTCAACGCGACGAAGGGCTACGGCTTTATCAAGCCGGATGATGGCGGAGCCGACGTATTCGTGCACATCAGAGCAGTCGAGAAGGCCGGCTACACCGCTCTTGCGGAGGGGGCGCGGATCAGCTTCGAGGTCAAGACGGGCAGCGCCGGCAAGGTGTCCGCAGAAAATCTGCGTATTGGATGATTTGCTCCATCAGTTACACGCCGTCGTTGTGCAAGCCGAGCAATGTAACTGTGTGACGAGAGCGCACAATCCAGATGGGCAGGACTCGCTTTCCAAAAGAGCGGCACGACACTGACTTTGGCGTCCACGGTGGATCAGCCCATTCCACGCCGCTCTCGACAGCTCAAAGTCGCTTTCCGCGATTCGCCCTATTCTGCGCGCTACAGTTGCGGATTAAACGCACAGAAACCGCCTATCTACAGAAATCCTGCGGAGAGTTGGAAGTTTTTGACGGATTTCACGACAGTGATTGTGTGAAGTTGCGTGGTATAATTGGGGGGTAGACTAGCGAATTTCCTCCATAACGTTGGCCCGGGAGCGAGCTGGCCTGAATGCGGCTCGTTAATCCAGGCTCCGGCGCTTGGCAGGTCGAAACGATCAACGCATCTCACTCCTTTTGTTGAGCTCAGCCAGCAAGGAATAGTTTCGAGGATGGAGCTCCTGAGATCAGATGGCGCCGAAGTTGCCTGGAATAAAAACACAGCTCGGAAAGGACCCTCGCGGGGGGCAGGATGTACTCAGGCGATTCACGTGGGAGATCAGATCGATTAATGTGTGTCTGGAAGATCTCCGATATTACCAGGCGAGTGCCCTCGGCATTACAGGTCCGCAAATGCTGATCTTGATGGCGCTGACCGACCTGGAAGGAGATGACGGTGTTCCAGTCAACGTGGTTGCAAAGCTGATGAAAGTTGAATCGGGCTTCATCACGAAAAATGCGAAGGAGCTTGAGGACAAGCGGTTCGTGCGCCGGAAATCCGACACAAATGATGCTCGGTTTGTACTCCTGTCGCTAACAGACAACGCTCGCAAACGTCTTGCGAGCATCGCGGCACAGCACGAAGAACTCGAGCAGTTTGTCTTTAATTATCTCAGTATTCAGGAATTCGCCAAATTGGCGAGCTGCCTTAGTGGACTCAGGTCTCGGTTGGAAAAGGCTCGGCTGCACGCTGCGCTGAAATCTGAGACGAGCTGAGACGAGCGCTGGAAAGGTCAGCCTCCTTTCGCCGTGCGAGAGTTCTTCTGAATCGGTAAGAACCATCTTGGGCCGCGGTGAGGCGAGTCGAGACCCACTCAAGTCGCAGCGAACAGACGCGGTGCAGGCGCTCTTTGGATAGTCGGTCAAGGCTTGGATTTGAGGAGACCATCTCCCAAAAACGGATATACAGCGCATTCCAAATCTCAGAGCCTAAAAAGGCGACAAGCTCCAGCTTCATTGCCAGACGACCGTAGCGAAAAAATTCGCGAACTGGATCTACTCGCCGCCTTCGTAGAACAGCTCGAGCGGCAGGCCGACCAGCGCCTTACCGATCCAGTCCCGAGCAATCACGTTTGATGGTCCCATGGCGATGGCTGCCCGCGCGTCACGGAAGGCGCGCTCGATCGGGCCGCGGTGGTAACCGTAACCTCCCGTGACCGTGAGCGCTGCTGCCGCGACCTTGGCGCTTGAACGCTGGGCAGAATACGTCGCGGCCCTGCCAGCCCAAAGGGCGGGACGCGCTGACGCTGTGATAGCGGGAGCCAGCCCCTCTCATCCTGGCTTCACCCACGGGGCTGCCAGGGTCCATCCCTAAATCAAGGAGGGCACGGGCATAGGCTGGCCAAAACCGCCCTCGGCATCGACGTTCGTCGCGCGAAGCACGGTCAACCGGGCAGAGTGGTTCTCGTCCCTGGCCGACCCGCCCGTTCACAAGGCCGGACGGCACTGACCCGTTCGGGGGCGAGCTTCAAGCTGACTTTCCGTACTGAGCGCTCTTGCAGGAAGAATAGCGAAATCTACCCGATTTCCCCTGCGGAGGGTCAAACCGCCCGATCAGTTGCCATGGCTACATCGCGTCGGCTGCGCCGACCGGGCTCTTGCGTCGCCTTCACATTGCAATTTCTGGGTGATAGACTTCAGCCATTGTAAAGGGGGGAGGATTACATGTTGCGTTTCCCTGTTCCCCGCGGGTCACTTCAAATTCCTCCGGGTGTGGTCAGTCAAATTCCTCCACCCGCGAGGCAGGACAAGGGACTGTTAGTTTGAGTTTGTTTCCCGGGCAAGAGCTTCAGCGGCTTCTTTGAGCCGATAGCTGCGTCCGTCGAACTCAAGCAGATGGCAATGATGCATAAGGCGATCGAGGATCGTCGTGCTCATAGTGTTGTCCCCAAGGTATGCCCCCCAATCCTGCACGACGCGATTGGAGGTGACGATGACGCTGCGGCGCAGTTTGTAGCGCTGATGGATCAGGGTCTGCAGCAAAGTGCCGGCGTCGTCGGGGATGGCGCGTGCGAGGAATAGATCGTCCAGCACGAGGAGATCGCAGTCGATGATGGTTCGCAGCCGGACCTCGCGTTGTGCCGGAGAGTTCAGGGCGTAGCGGTGGAAGAAGTCGTCGGTCTCAAGATACTGGACCTTGTGGCTTTGCAGGATCGCCTGATAGGCAATCGCCTTGGCGATGTGCGACTTCCCGGTGCCAGGTTTGCCGACAAGCAGAGCGTTCTCGCCAGCGGCAATGAACGCCAGGGTGTGGAGCTGGAAGCAGGTCTGACGTGGCAATTTGGGATTGAAGGACCAGTCGAACTCGGCGAGCGTGAGCTTTTCGTCGAGCCCGGATTGCTGGTATCGTCGCTCGATAAGGCGGGACTGACGACGGTCCAGTTCATCCTGCAGGATAAGGGAGAAGGTCTCGAGGAAGGGCTGGTTGGCGCCCTGCGCCTGGAGCACGCGCGTCTGCAGCGTGTCGCGGACACCCGACAGGCGCAGCTGTCGCAGGCAACGTTCAATTTCCGGCATGGTCATCATGTGGTTTGGTCTCCAGTGTGAGGTGAGAAGCCGCGGGAGCGCTCGTGGCGCTGGAGCTGGCCGGGGTTGCGCAGGCGCCACGAGCGCGGGTTGCAGGGGCACGGTCGTCGTGAGCCTCGGCCTGCCGACCATTATCGTCGGCGTCGCGCCGCACAGCGCGGCTGAAGAGGTCGCCGTATTCCGCGGGGGTACGGATCAGCGGATGATCCTGGGTGAGCGGCGATGCCGGCTGTGGCGTCACTCCAACCTGCTCGATCGCCTGTTCGAACAACCGCTCGACGGTCGCACGCACGTGCTTGTAGCGGTAGATGCGGTTGTCGATGGCGTGCGCGCAGGCCTGCTCGACCAGCCGCGCCGGATACTTCCGGCCCAGCCCGACAATGCCCCACATCGCGCGCTGTCCGGGGCGCCCTTCGGTGTCGAACACCTGCTGGCACAAGGCCCTGGTCTGCGGTCCGATGCGCTCGGCGCTCGCCAGCAGCACGGCGGTTTGCCGCGACGGGTTGAACGGCCGTTCGCTGGTCGGCAGGACGACAGAACCGGGGTGCGCCATCCGGGAATGAACACGCAGCAGCGCATGGGTGTGGCGATCACGGATCTCGATCGTGGTGGTGTAGATGCGCACGACGACCTGGCTGCCGATCGGCGCGGGCCGCGCGGCGTAATAGCTGTTGTCGACGCGTACGGTGGTGTCGTCGCAGACAGTCCGGACGACTTCGGTGAAGATGCGGAAGGCAGCCACAGGCAGCGGCCGCAGGTGCGGCTTCTCTTCCTGGAACATCGCCTCGACCTGACGGCGCGTGCTGCCGTGGATGCGCTTGGAGGCCCAATTCTCCTCCCAGTGCCTCAGGAACTCGTTCTGGGCTTCCAGTGTCTCGAAGCGCCGTCCGGCCAGCGCGGTGCCCTGGGTATGTTGTATCGCACTCTCGACGCAGCCTTTCCGATTTGGATCGGCCACCCGCGCGGGATCGGCGACCACGGCGTAATGAGCCAGCATCGCGCTGTAAATCGGGTTGAGCTGGGGCTCGTACAAATCCGGCTTGAGGACGCCTTCCTTCAGGTTGTCGAGCACGACATCGCTGGCGGACCCCGCCAAAATACCGGAACGCCTCTTCGTGGAGCTGCGCCCAGACTTGTTGGCTGGACTTCCAGACTACCCGCCGGAAGCTGCGCCGCGAGTAGCGTAGCGTCATCACGAACAGGCGGGGACGACGGTACCGCCCGCTCCTGGGATCAATCGTCAGAGCGCCCTCGCCATAGTCGACCTGGGCTTCCTCGCCGGGGAGGAACTCAAGACGATCAAACTGCTCAGGATCAGCGTGCCGCAACCGGCGCACAAACCGCTTGACACTCTGGTAGCTGGACGGAAAGCCAAATTGATCAACCAGGTCCTGGTAAATCGCCTGCGCATTCCGCTTCAGCCGGACCTGTTCTTCGATATCCTTTGCCCTCGCGGAAGCCATCGCAACGAAGTATTGCGAGAAGCACGGACAGTCCTGCGACAAGCCGGACGGGAGCGTAACGATTGACGCAGACTATCTGAAAAGCCGGTCTCTTGGGAAGCAGCAGGATTCCATGCGTTTCGTACTACTCGAAAAGCCTGCCACAGCGGAAGCGCGCAAGGCCGAGCGTGACAGCCTCGACCGTCTTATCATGTCGAACGGGTCGGTACTTGGGAAGGTCACGAAGACTTCATTTAAAACAGAGAAGGGCGCAGGAGGAACGAAACTCGTTCCCATTCCGAATTTCCCGCTCGAAAAATGGTTTGTCGACGAAGAACTGGCGCGGAAGGACGGCAAAGGGTTCGTGTTCTTCGTTCATACAAAATTCCTCCTGATCGATCCGCTGTCGGACGCCCCTCTTGTCTGCACAGGCTCGGCTAACTTTTCAGGCGCGTCGCTCACGGCGAACGACGAGAATATGCTTTTCATCCGGGGCGACACCCGCGTCGCCGATATCTATATGACGGAGTTCGATCGCATCTTCCGTCACTTTTTTTCCGAATGACCGCCAACCGCGCAGCGATGAACCATGAGGATGAGGAAGAGGCGAAGAGAAAGGCGGCCATACTGGACACTGGCGCGATTTGGCTTGCGCCTTTCTTTCAGGATGGAAATTTCAAATGCATTCGCAGGATCATGTTTTTCGCGGACCGCGGTCTGACGTGGGCACCGCAGGCGGCCCGCGATCCCGACGTATTCGTCAATGAAGCGCAGCGGGCCAAGGACAAACGCGCGAAGGCAAAGGCGGCCAGGGATGCCAAGAAGGAGGAGGAAGGAACGACTGCTCCGAAAAAGTCGAAGAAAAAGGCCGCCGCTAAAGCGGTGAAGAAAAGAGCCGTAAAGAAAACATCGAAAAAGGCTGCGAAAAAGAAGAAGGCCGTTAAGAAGAAGAAAGCCGCAAAAAGGAAGAAGGCGGCGGGCAAGAAGCGAGGGTGACGGCTAAAGGCAAAGGAGAGGTCCGTGGAAAATTATGGGCTTTATCTCCACAACGACCGGGAAGCGCGGTCAAGTTTCCAGGCGTCATCATTCCCGACGAGGCGGAAGCGTTGGCCAGCACCGCAGGACCGCAAGCACTCATTTTCGACGACCAATTCCCCCGAAGTTTTTTTTACGAATCTGAACGTCTCACACGCTCTCGCTGGATCGACTAAATTCACAGACGAAAAGCCGTCTCTTCTCGGCGTTAATGGCGACGATCGTCTGCATCCCTGCGTGAGCCACCGGCAGTCGAGGGCAACGCAATGATGACTTTCGCGAGGAGGTGTGGGATCGGCGCTTTGCTTCTCGGCCTTGCCGCCGCGGATTACACCCAGCCTCTTTTTGGCGCACCGGGCGACGCCTGGCCGGTCAAACACAAGCTGCTTGGAAAGGACGGTGGCAAAGCCAAAGATGTCAGCGGCATCGCTTGCGCGAAAGCGCAGGGATTCCCCCGCTCATGCCTTGTCATCTACGACAATGTGCAGGAGGCGCAATTCGTCACAGTGACCGACGGAAAACTCGTTGCGGGCAGCACGGCCAGCCTGATCGGCGACAAGCTCGACGGCGAAGCGCTTGAGCTTGACGGCGAAGGCGTCGCCTTTGCCGGCGGTCGCTACTATGTCATGGGGTCGCACGGGCATCCGCGGGACAAGAAAGGCAAGCTAACCGGCAGGGAAATCAAGGCGCGGATTTCCGCAAGTAGCCAGATTATTCGTTTCCGCACCAAGGGCGAAGACGGCACTGCTTCGGAGATCGAGCGCACGCCGAGACTAAGAGAGATCATCGCGGCGGAGCCGTTACTTGCCCCTTTCATGGACAAGCGGCTTGAAAACAACGGCCTGATGATCGAAGGCGTTGCAATCAAGGATAATGTCTTGCTCTTGGCGGGATTCCGCGGCCCGGTTCTCGACGGCAACCGCGCCATCGTTCTGTCGGCCCGGATTGATACTTTGTTCGGCGGATCGGGGACAGACCATCGGCTTTTCCGGCTACCCTTGGGAAATGGCCGCGGCGTGCGCGACCTTGCGGTCTTTGAGAATGGCATTCTCATTCTCGCGGGGCCTGCCGGGAACGGACCCGGCGTGTACGCGATCTACGCCTGGGACGGAGAAAGTGAGGAGGTCAGGCGACTCGCCGAACTGTCCTCCTTTGATCCCAAGCGGAAGCCCGAGGGTCTCCTGCCGCTGGACCGAACCCCGTCGGGACTGCGCGTCCCTGATCCTCTTTGACAGTGAAAAGAAAGGCGCGCCAACCCCGATTGAGATCGGAGCCCCGTAGCGCCGCCGCAAAGCTTCACAGCAAAAATTATCGAATATCACGTCTTGGAGGAGCCATGAAAACGATCTGGTTAGCAATTCTGGCACTCGCGCTTCCCTGCGAACAGGTATTCGCGTGGGGCCAGGAGGGCCATTCCATCGTTGCCGAACTTGCGGAGCATCGGCTTGACCAACCGACCCTAGAAAAAATCCGCGTGTTGCTTAAAATCGAGATTCCGTCGGCAACCCATGATCCTCGCGTATCGCTCGGATCAATTGCCAGCTGGGCGGACGATTACCGTGCGCAGCATGACGAGACTCGCAACTGGCATTTCGTTAACATTCCGTTCGAGCGCGGGACCTATGATCCGCGGGTTGACTGCAAGGCGGACCCTAAATTCGGCGATTGCATCATAAACGCGATTGAGCGGAACCGAGTTCTCTTAGCCGACTGCACTAGAACGCCGGCCGAGCGGGCGCAAGCGCTAAAATTCCTCGTTCATCTCATCGGCGATATCCATCAGCCGCTGCACGACACCGATTGCAACGACCACGGCGGAAACGATGTCGTCGTGACGTTCTTCGGCAAGAGCGTGAAACTTCATGCTGGCTGGGATACCGAAATTATCATGCACACCGTTTTTGCCTGGGGCGCCTACGTGACTCGGCTTGAGACGACATGGTTTCCCGGGCGCGACGTGACTAGCCTCGACGGCGGGTCGCCGACCGACTGGGCGCTTGAGGCGCACCAATTGGCTCGCGAGACCGCTTACGTAATTCCGGACGGCGGCGCGCTGGAGATGAATTACTACACTGCGGCGCTGCCAGTTGTGGACCGTCAGCTTGCGGTCGCCGGCATGCGGCTCGCGAAATTTTTGAAGGATACGTTTAAACGTGAGCGTCATCTGGCGACCACGCACTGAGGGTTGATCTAGTCGGCTAGGAAGATCTCGTGGAGAGGTTTGTCACGAGGTCACCATGTCAAGAGCGAGTTGTAAGGATGGCGATAAGGATAGGCATACGCCTATCCTTGAGGACGGCTCCGACACGCTGCGGCGCGTCGAGATCATCACGGGGACCGGCCGACGACGGCGCTGGTCGACCGATGCGAAAGCGGCGATTGTCGCGGAGAGTTTTGCGCCGGGTGTGACCTGCCACTGAGTATTTCCTCCAGAAGGAGTTAGAGTCCGGCCTGAAGAAGGACGGACAGATGAAGCGAGCAAGGTTTACGGAAGAGCAGATTATCGCAGTGTTGAAGGAGCATGAGGCCGGGGCGAAGACGGCCGATCTGGCTCGCAGGCACGGGATCTCTGAAGCGACGATCTACAATTGGAAGGCCAAATTCGGCGGCATGGATGTCTCCGAGGCCAAGCGGCTGAGGGCCCTGGAGGAGGAGGACGGGAAGCTGAAGAAGCTTCTTGCCGAGCAGATGCTCGATGCAGCCGCCCTTCGCGAGCTCCTTTCAAAAAAATGGTAGGGCCCGCCGCCAAGCGCGCTGCTGTCGCGCATCTGCAGGCCGTCATGAGCCTGTCGGAACGGCGGGCCTGCTCGATCGTGGGCGCGGATCGGAAGATGGTCCGTTACCGCTCCAGCCGTCCGCCGGACGCTGCTCTACGCGGCCGGCTGCGTGACCTCGCCAACGAGCGGCGACGTTTTGGCTACCGCCGGCTGTTCGTCCTGCTGCGGCGAGAGGGAGAGCCCTCGGGGATCAACCGGATCTACCGGCTTTATCGGGAAGAAGGGCTCACCGTCCGCAAGCGGCGGGCTCGCCGCAAGGCCGTGGGGACCCGTGCCCCGATCCTGGTCGAGGCGAGGCCCAATGCGCGCTGGTCGCTGGATTTCGTCCACGACCAGTTCGCCAACGGTCGGCGCTTCCGCATCCTCAACATCGTCGACGACGTCACCAAGGAATGCCTGGGCGCCATTCCGGACACATCGATCTCGGGGCGGCGCGTGGCCCGCGAACTGACGGCGATCGTCGAGCGGCGCGGCAAGCCAGGAATGATCGTGTCCGACCATGGCACCGAGTTCACCTGCAACGCCATGCTCGCCTGGTGCAAGGACGCAGCCATCGACTGGCACTTCATCGCACCAGGAAAGCCGATGCAGAACGGCTTTGTCGAGAGCTTCAACGGCCGGATGCGCGACGAACTGCTCAACGAGACCTTGTTCTTCGAACTCGACGATGCTCGCGCCAAGATCGCCAACTGGGTTGCCGACTACAATCTCCAGCGGCCTCACTCGTCGCTGAAATACCTGACCCCCGCGGCCTATGCCGCCCACCTCACCGCAACGGACGACCGGCTGCGCAACCCCGACCAGCTCCGCCGATCGTCCGTTGCTCCACCCGCGCCACTTGGCGTACAAAACCCCGAGACCCTACTTCGCGAATTATTTCTCCTTCGACGGCCGGGCCGATCTAGAGAAATTGGAACGCTTTTACGAAGGGCTCGCCAAAACCGACAGCAAGCTAGCTGAAATCAAGAAGGCGGACTTCCGAAACTATTACGGGCTGCGCGCGTCCGTGGCTTTCAGCTTCGGGTCTCACGACGAATGGAACATCGCTCGGACGATCAACGCCAAGCGGACGGCGAAGAGGGAGGGCGAGGATGCTTTTGGCATCGCAAAGCAGATCGCCGTCATGTTTAATGGCACGAGCGTCGCCCCCGGCCTGTTCGACGCGTTCACCGCGACAGGCAACGAAGGACAGTGCCGTTTGCCTAAGAAATGAGACCTCCCTAATCTGACAAGGTAACTCCCGGAAGCGCTGGAAATCTGATCGTCACCGGGTCGGATGCAGAGGGATTCCGTGTTGCTCCAATACGTTCTGGAGAGGCGCGCTTAGCGTGTCGAGAGAGCGGCCACCTATCTTGAAGTCGACATAGATCTCGTTGTCCTTAGAGGCCGGGACTTCGACTTCCGCGGTTGCCGACACTCCGTTTGACTTTTCGACCTTTTTCTTGATCGTCGCATGCAGGCCGCCTAGCGCATCGCTAATTGTCACCGTTACCATGCTTCCGACTTTGAGCGAATCCACCGATCCGGTTAACACGTGCTTGCCATTGAGCACGATAGGTAACTCACGCGATATTTGTGCTTCCAGCTTCAGCTTTATGGTGCGCTTGCTCTTTTGTGTGACGTCGATCGAGAGGCCGGTAAGCAAATCGACATCCGCATCCTGGAGGTATGCCTCCAACATCCGCTGCACGCGAGGCTCGTCGCCTTTGCTCTTGCCGTAGTCGGGAATGCGCGACTGGTCCAGCTTGTGGTCCTTGTCCTTAAGGGTGGCAATCGCGTATGCCGCCGCCCACCGGACGTCAGGGGCCTCGTCGAAAAGTGCATCAACAAATGCCTTCTCGATGGCACGAACCCGCTTAGCCCGGTCCGGCTTTTCGGATGACTGCGCACGAACGACGCCGACGTGCGCCAGCATCGACCGGACCGCGGCGAGGCGGCCAGGTACGTCCCCCTCCTCGAGATCAACAAACGCACTCAACAGTTCGTTCTCCGACCCTACGACTGTATCAGACGACAGCACGTAGTCGTTTAAATTTGGTTCGATATACCGGCCCGGTTTAGGTACCTCTTTAGGGAGCGGCTTTTTGACTGCATCCCGAACCCGTATCCAAGCATGCTTTGGGCCAGGAACAGCTCCGCACACTTTTATGACGCCGTGGAATGTGTCTACTTCCACGACGCGCAGGCTTAGGGCGGTTACCCGCTCGCCGCCCATTTGCCCCGGCATCTTCTTGTTTTTCCAGGTTTTTCCGGGGTCTTGGCGACCACCTGTCGAGCCGATCGATCGATGGGAAATAGATACTCCGTGGGTGGCACGCAAACCCCCGAACCCGTGCTTTTTCATGCCTCCTTGGAAGCCTTTGCCAATTGTAGTGCCGGTGACGTCGACAAATTGACCCACCACGAAGTGATCGGCCGTGATTTCCGCCCCCACCGGGATAAGGGCGTCCTCCGATACACGGAATTCTTCCAAACGTCCCTTCGGTTCGACCTTCGCGACGGCGAACTGCCCGCGCAAGGCCTTCGGCATGTTAACCGTCTTGCGAGTTCCCGCCCCCAATTGCATGGCGACATAGCCGTGCTTCTCCTCCGTGCGGTGCCCAAGAACTTGGCAGTTCGGCAGTCGCAAAATGGTAACCGGGACCACATTGCCGCTGGCGTCGAAGACCCGCGACATCCCCTCTTTCACAGCTAATACTCCCGTCCTCACGCTGCCGCTCCTTCCCCAGTAAGGTCGGTCCAGACGTCACCGAACGCAGTCCAAAACAGAGCGGTCGGATTCGATTTCACCTGCAGGATATGCCTGCGCGCGAAAAGCAACGAAAGGCCGATCCCCTGCCCGCCCATGACGTTCTGAAAAAACTGATCCGATAGCTGCTCTGAAAGCAGATGATCAACCTTTCCGATTGGCGCGACCACGACGGCTGCACCGTTGTGGTGCATTTTTTCGGCCAGGCTCGGCGCGGGAGACAGGGCGTTATAAGCCGCGTAATCGACATCAAGGAATACGAGCAAGTGGTCGTGACCGCGTAGCTTCAAGTTTGTAGTATCCGCAAACCGCCACTCGAAACGGTCCCAGATCCTCATGTCTACCGAATAGCTTGGCCGCGGAGTTCGCCAAAGCCCGCAGGTGAATAGGAAGCTATCGACGGGCTGAAGGAGAAAAGTTCGAAGACGATCGAGCATCTGCGGGCGAACTGAAGCGGCGGCCGTCAGTTGGGGGAGTGCTTGGACGCTTATGTGGGGACGAGAAGAAAACCAAGCCGAAGAAATATGCCGCGATGATTTGTTATCCCTCCAATCATCGTAGATCACGCCGACGTCTAACTTCCCTGTACCCGTTTGCTTGCCGCCCTCGCCTTGGTAGGGACGGTAGCTACCGTCACTCCGCGATGGTGAATGCAGCGGTGGAGCGATTCTCGGCAGAAGATACAGCTGCCCTAGAAAGCCGAGCGGATTGTAGCGCTCTGTGGCGGGTTTGATGTAGACGAATTCCCAGGGAACGCGCACGGCCGTCGAACGCACACTAACTGCACCGTCCTCTCCCGCATGCTCGTGAAGACTCTTGATGAATTCTTCCTTGTCCTCGTCCGCGATCAGCGCATCGAAAAGCTCAGCTCCTCTCTTTGCGACCTGATCGAGAAGCTCTGCCTTTTTTTCGTCGGACAGACTATCAAACCTTAATTGCTCAAAGTCGCTGCCTCCAACAAAGTCCAATATGTCGTTAGAGTGCCTTCTGATCTCGTCATGTTTGGCCGGAGCATAAAAGTCTATGTCGTCCTTATCGTCGAAAACGAGAGAAGTGATCAGATCGCCGTTGGCGATCGAGTTACGAATGTAGACCGGGCGCCGGCCACTGTAATGTACGCGATTTATTTTCATTATGCTGCTACATGGGATTTTGAGAGAGAGGTCCTGACCACCAGCGGCGAACCGCTAGAAAAGTGAAACTCGACGTCAACGGCGCCATTGCCGGGACGTCGGGCCGCGACATGGAAATATCCAGGCTCACCAATCGAACGCTCGATGCGGGTGGGAACCACTTCGCAGGAAGCACTGTATGCCCGCAACTCACAAATCCCGTCCTTAATCCCTGCTTTGCCGGGAATGCCGAGACGAACTGCCAGCTCCGAGTCAAGGACGGCGCGAACTTCGAAATCGATTAACGAGGCGCCTAGCGGTCGTGCGCTAACCATCGGCTGAAGTTTTGCCGATGGCACACCTCTAATCCATGCACACAGTTGCGCTTCCGGTATCGCTGGCAGCGGTAATTCGTCACGATAACCTCCGCCGCGCGCGGTACCCCTCATCGACTCGTTTACGGTCAATCGTTGAGCGAGCATCGGTACCGCACGATATCCGGCGCGATACCACGAAGGCTGCTCCTTAGCGGAATCACCGAAAAGATCAGGAAGCTCGCCGGTTTGACGGAACACCCGATGCGGCCGCCGCGCCATTCGCGTTGCCCCAAGCTGCGAGAAGCGGTCTGTCCATTCCAGATACTCTCGCCTGCTCACTCCGGATTGTGCCATCCAACGCGCGTCGATCCGCTCAAGCTCGACCAGCGCGACGAGCAGCGGATCCGCATCTCGCGGCAGGAGCTCCAATATCGCTCGGCATCTCTGCTCACGAACTTCAGGAAGATCACGCGTAGAGTGGTGACGTAGCGTCGCTAATGCCCGCTCGAGCGGGGTACTCAATGTTGGCGGCGTCCAATTGCTTATTCCGCCATCGCCCAAAAACAGGCCAATCACGTCACAGGTAGGTTCCCGAGCGACGACGTTTCGGCTGATAAAAATAAAGCGTCGGATCGATTCCAGCACGGAGCCTCCGTCAACTCCGACAGGCCCGAACGCCAAGAACGAGCCGTCCGAGCGATGCAGAAGAATGACGTCTTGAGGAAGGACCACCGGCCTGCCGTCGCGTCCATCCACGATTGCATGGGCTCGCTGCCGAAAGCGCGCGGCGACAGCCTCTTCAAAACGAGATTCGCATGCAAGGAGCCAGACGTACGACACCGGTTCAGGCACTCGCTCAGCGAACGGCAAGCCCAACTGCACCTGACAATCTCCCGGCAAAGCTGCGATTCGTGGTTGCGAGTCTCGCACGGGCAGCACGACCCGCGGCTCGTTTTCCCGCGATCCACAGCAAAATTGATCGGCAGCCAAGGACATGTTCAGACACGCATATCGGACGCATCGCGCACTTCCGCGACGATGGACGTTCTGGTTCGTTGCTCCTCGTTAGAGAAGCCGTCGAAATCGCGCAGTTGCCCGAAGGAAAGGCCCGTCATTTTCTCAATGGAGCGCACGCTCCGTTGATAGGTCTTGAAGGCTCCAAAGACCGCTTCGAGCTCCTTCAGTTCCTGAACCTGATCAATCGTGTAAGCGGTCGAGGACGGCCTTCCTGCATTGGACACGAACGAGATCACCTTCCAGTACGCCACAGGTATCTTTGCCCCGCGATACAGACGGTCATTGTCTCGGAAGATCGGGCCGCTAAATACGTTCACTTTGGCTTCCTGAGCCTTCGTATTCTTAAGGATGTAGTCTTCCAGGCTCAGCCATGTCTGTTGATTGAAATGTGAAGCCTGCGGCGTACAATTCGTAAAATGGAATGTATCGTAGTTTGCACTCTCAGCCGTCTCTCCCCAATTGGGATCTTCCCTGCGGACCAGATGGCCACGATCGAGGATATTGTCGACGTACAGGTCTTCGCCGATTTGGGCTTCGTCCGGGATGCGCCCGTCGTAGAGCCATTTATCGGGCGGACTGCGGACCACCTTGACGGCCGCCTCGCCGTCGATATTGACGCCTACGAACATCGGCATCCGTCGCGACTTCGACATCACCACCGAGAAGTGTTCGTAATCCAGGCGATTTTCCGCGTTACCTTCGATTTCCAGCACATCCCCTCTTAGTCTAGCAGGATCCGGGAGCGGGATCGCGAAACCAAGGAAGTTGGCGTTGTATCCCGTACGACCTTCGAACCGCTCGGGAGGAGAGCGCCTAACCCTGCGGGCACCCTCCAAGTCAGCTGCCTCGAGGCCGGCATCACCGGCGCGAGGCGCCACGAACTCCAAGTCGGAAAGAAAGGGACGCGCCTCCAGATTGAACTTCATCGTCTTCCCCTCACGCGAGCATTCTTGCTGGGCTTTGGCTGTTTTCCGGTAAGCAAGAGCGAGTCGTACTTTTCCATGAGTTGCGACATCACTCGTACTCTCTCTAGGGCCACACCGTGAAAGCAGGTGACAAAGCTTTTCAGGAGGCCGCAAACATCGACAAACTCGATAAGTCGGAGCAACAAGAAATCAGCTTGGCGGGCTTTTTGCAGTTCGGAGAGCAGTCGCTCCGGGCGCATATCAGCAGGCCAAATTCGGCGCTCGCGTGAGAACCGTTCAAGCACGTCGCCTAACTGCCCCGGGGCATATCGCACGACATCGATTAGCGCGGCTCGGATGGGATCATAGAGCTCGGGCGTTCGACCTCGAACGAAAGCACGCAGCTGGCTGTTTTCCAAAATCTCGGGGTGCGGGCGAACCGGTTGATTTGAATTGTACATCTCACTGAGCGCGAGATAACGATGGACGTCGCTTTTCTGAAGAAGGAGCATTTGAACCCTTGCTTCTTCAGAAAACTCGAACGGACCGAATCCTCTTTCCGCCGATGACCACCCTTCGTCCGAGAACGCCTGGCTGAGCGACATTGGAAGTACAGGATCGATATCGAACGCGACCAGGTCCAGCGCGATCATTCTCATGCCGTCAAGATCAAGCATATCGCCCGAAGTCATCCACGGTCGGTTTCTACGTGATTGGAACAGCGAAACGTCGCACGCTGCTATGCGAGCAATGGCGATCAAAGGAACGTAGTCAACCCAACCCGGGCGTATGTCGAGATCGCGCAGTTGCCACTGCTCGACCACTGTTCTCCCACTGCCCAAGGCGAGGTGCGCGCAAGCCCACTTCCACGTCCAATGATTAGTCAGGCGCTGAAACATCGATGACGGCAGTCTACCAATCATCTGCCGCGATAAGCTCTCCATCGAAGGCGCCGCTAGCCTCGTCGCCTCCAGAAAGTCCGCTGATTTGAATGCGACGTCGACACGAGCGGCCAAATCAGCATCGTCGAAGATTTCCTCGAGCGTCGCTTGTCGACGGATTGAAGGGGAACTTGGAGGGCCCGGCACTTCGGCCGGGACGCCGTAAGTATCGGTGCGCTGCGGCGCGGAGGCGCTAGGTGGCTGGGAGGCGCGGATGACACCCGCTTTCGATCGCCTTTTTAAGTTGCGGACTTCCACGTCTCGCTTCTGGGGTTCAGGTAGCGCGGCCCTTTCCTCGGAAGTCAAAGACTGTTCATCTTTCAGCAGAATCGCGCGTGCGGCCGGAGGCATCGCGTGAATGTCGTCCCGTCCAATATGGAGTACCCTTCGCGCGAGCGCCTCATCTACAGCGATCGCAGAAACGTCTCCGTAGAATGCTCGATAGTAGGCAGCCATGGCGGGCGACTCCGGCTCTTGCACCCGAGATGGTTCCTCGTACCATTCCGCGGCCCTTTGCTGCACAAAGCGTACCCGAATATGCAGATCCGATGGCTCACCGTCTGGGGTTCGCGTCGTACCGCAAAGCATCGGCAGCATAAGCCGACGTAGATTCGTTACGTGCCGGACCTCATTTGGCCCGTAAGAGTCGACCAACCACGCTTCCTTGGACAACGCGCGTAGAAGATCCTTGGCTCGGTCAATGTCGATATTGCCTAGCCCGCAAGGTCCGGCGAGCACATCGCGAATGAGTTCAGCAGTAACCGTCTTAAGCGCAAGACCGGGATGGGCGAGCTGGCAAATCTGCTCTTTCGGTATCGTTCTTCTGTCGTTCGGCCCTCTCGATACTATGTGGTCCTTAATTCTATCCAGGAACCTCGAGTACAGGACTCTCATTGCCTCGACGGTTCCGTATAACGTCGCGCCCCCCACATCGCGAGCGATCTCGTCGAGCTCTTGGCTGCTCTTTTGTGCCGCAAATTTAATTAACACGATGAGAAAAAGCGGATACCACCTGATCTTGGACTCCGAAATGAGCTCAATCCACTGCTTATTGAATTTGTTCTCCGTATCCCTTACTCGCAAAAAGTCTCCGGTCTCCTGTGGGGAGAACGGCCCGAGTTCGAGGTGCCCACAGAACCAAGCTGGCAGCCTACGGGGTTCGCTTACGAATGGTTGGATACGTCCCGCAACGATAGCCCTGACGGTCTTGAACGCCGGCGACCCATCTTCAGTTTGAAGGTCCATGAGCCGGTCTATCCAGGATAGGACCAGCCCGAACGGCTCGCGCTCAAGTTCCTCGTCGGCCAGCCCCATTTCAGAGGAAACAATCAGCTCCTCAAATGTATCGACGACGAGAAGGAGGTCATGCCGAACCGCCTGACGACCGAGGGTGTCACCGAGTCGCTCAAGCAGGATGTCCGCGGACTTGAGGTCACTACTGGTTTCAGCAGCGACGCGAAGCGCGTCGCGTCTGAGTTCGTCCATCTCGCCGTCCAGTTCGGTCCGCGCGCGTCCAATTTGGCGAGTCAGTTCCGCCGTCCAATCTTTCTCCGCGCCCAGCGCCAGATTTGGCCGATCATAGTCGAGCAGTACCGTAATTGGGCCGCTCCAATCGTCCTTCCGCACCGTTCTTACCAGTTCGGCCACCAGCGCCGACTTTCCACTCCCCCCAATCCCGGTGAGAAGAAGCGGCCGCAACCAATCCAACTTCTTTGGGTCGGCGATAATGCTGTCAAGTTCGATCGAGCTCTCGACGTTTCCGTTGGCAGCGTAAGCCGTAAGTAGTCCTAGCTCGTGAGTTCGTCCAACCAACTTCGGCGCGACGTGACGTAACCTTTGCTCATCATCCATCCTGGCGAGCTTCCAACGGGGATCCGACTTGCCGGTGGGTGAAGGCTTCTTACGAGCCCGATGTACGAAGTCCTGAGCCGAAGCAAGGTCCTGCAGCTCGGACCTCGATAGCTGCTGGTTCTCCAGGAATTCCTCGTAGTCTTCGTTCTCTCTGAGGAGTGCGATGAGATAGTGTGCGAAGCGTTCGCTAGGATGGGGTTTCGCTTCTTGAAGGAGAGTTTCAAAGTCGGTGCGCGCAATCGCACGTTCCAACGCGTCGTGCCGCGCTCTGGCCGTCAATTTCCAATACATTCTATCTTCGAACACAACTTCCTGAACATGATCAACGATCTTGTCCAGGATGCGCTCGCCCATG
Organism: Bradyrhizobium sp. USDA 3311; assembly: GCF_054062495.1. Lineage (NCBI taxonomy): Bacteria > Pseudomonadati > Pseudomonadota > Alphaproteobacteria > Hyphomicrobiales > Nitrobacteraceae > Bradyrhizobium > Bradyrhizobium sp. USDA 3311. The sequence goes on from NZ_JBSSFI010000001.1 coordinate 8,974,456, forward strand.
CCGCCGCTCTGAGCCAACTCCAGCAACTCCAGCGGATCGAAGACGCCGACAAGCGCGGCGCGGGCCAGCACCTCGTCGGTCTTTTCTCGGAGCCGCTGGTCGGTGTGGGCTGTCATGTCGTGGTCGACGGCATAAAGATGTCATTTACGATTTTGGCGATGGCAGCACTCCTGCTCAGAGCTCCCTCTTGGCGTTCCCGCTTACGCGTTTCGCGCTCGCGCTCGCGCTCGGCTTGTTTTTCTTCTTCGGTAAGCATCTCTCGCTCAGCGAGCATGGTCGCGATGCGACCAAGGCTGAGCAGCATGCGGTCGGGATCTGCACTGAGCCTGTTGCGGATCCAGGCAATGACGTCTTCGATATTCAGGTGATCCTTTAGTGGATCAACCGATTTGGAGTTGACGTTTTTAAGGGCCGGCATGTCCGGATCGGACATGCCAATCAGAACGAGACGCAACTTCTGTCGCGTAGCGATCTCCGGATAGAGCTTTTCGAGAAACACCCTCGTCGACGTGTCGCTAATCTGGTGCCGGTCCATTTCGTCGATCGCAATCCAGATCGTGTCCCGCGTTGCGTCCTCTTCCATTACGTTTGCTACATCGCGAGCAAGTGTCGCGATCGTATCGTTGATCTCGGTCGATTCTCCGGCACCCGCCAGCTGACTCGGTGAAGTCAATTTTCTTGAAAGATTGTTGCCGACGCTGATCCTATCCAGAAGCAGTTGCGCCGTCGAATACGCATTGTCCTTAATATCTGATGCGTTGATGGTAATGAGTCGATGCCAGCCCGGCGCAAGGGCATCATCAAGAATTTCGTACGAGAACGATTTGCCGATCTGACTGAGAGGCTTCCGGTCCAAGCCATAGTGAATCTGAACGACCAGAATCTTGGGGCCACCTGGCGTCTGGGCGGCGGCAATTGCTTCCTGCAAACTGTAACGACCGATAAGTGCCTTTCCGCTTCTCTGGAGCGTGCACCGCGGAGCGCTCAGGCTACCCATGCGCGACTTGATCGTCTCCTGGGCCCTCTGCATGATTTTGGACAGTGGGATTGCTACGTTCGTCGCGTGCTGTTCGACCTTGCCCTTGGTCTTTCTTTCTACCTGGTAGACAAACTGATGCAGAGCCGCCGGCTTCATGTCGTAGGTGAGACAAGGTCCACCCGACGATCCGCGTATCGTATTCGCCGTATGCAGAACCCGCTCACCGCTGGCTGCGATGCCATTGAACTTCGGCACGGGGCTACTGGATTCGAACTCGCCGGGTGAGAAGCGCATCGTGAAATTTCCGGGATGATGCGATACGATCATCTTTCCTGTAGCCTCGCGAGGAGTCTCATTCACGAGGTTGTAGTATGGTCGATCAAAGCCCGCCGGCTTGTTCAGCTCGATCACTACGAAATCTAGATAAGTATCAAGCTGCTGGGGCTTCCAATTGCCCAGCCTCTCCTCTGGATCTGCGCTAAGTCGGCTACCCACCACGAGCCAGTCTTCCGTGACACCATACGTCCACTTGTTTCCGATTTGACCCGCTCTGACTTCGTAGTCGAACTCGACCGAAAGACGAGAAGACAGCCGTCTATCCGGAACGCCGGGCCAATCGGGCTCCCCTTGGGGCCCTTCTAAGCCAGCCTCGAAGGTTACGAGCGAACTAATGACATGCCAGCATGTGAGCACCAGTCTCGGCCCGATCAGAAGACCGGTCCCGGTCTCTAGTGATCCGTCCGAGAGCTTGACGGTGAGCTTGCAGGTGTTCCTTGCCAGCCTCGGCATTCCCTCTTTGATTTTGCCCGCATCGGTCATGGGCGTGAAATCATCGAGAATCTTCTGGAGCGTCGCCCGGTACGTTTCTTCTCCCTCTTCGTCATCCAGCAGGTCGGAGGCTTCAACTTCTGTTGCCGACGACGTGAACAGCCGCTCCGAGTACGTCTTAACGAACGAAGCCAGGAATCCCTTTCGTTCTGCTTCCTCCAAAGCAGCCTCGAAGTCCGCACGATTTAGGCCGGGTCCCAACGGCACCGGTGCGCCCCTTTGACGAAGCGCCGTGATCGTCATAAAGCGTCTGGCGCCCTCATAATTCGCCGCAAATTCGTCGTAGCACTTCTTGAAGATATCTCGCGACGCAGTGACCTGTTGGGCGAGCTTGGATGGACTAAGAGCGGTGTTGGCTCCGTTCGGCATTTCAGGCTGTCCATCCCAATCGCTCAAGGATCGCGGCTGGCACCTGACCGGATGCGCGCACAGCCGCAAGAGAATGGGCGTAGTTCGCCGTCAGATTTCGCCCAGCAAAATGCAGACCAAGGATCGGGAAAAAGTCGATAAGTTGCGACACGCATGAGCCGGAGCATCCAGCGAGCGTCGTCGAGTCGTGCGAGAACACCCAGCGATGGGATTGATCGTCGCCTAGGCTGCCAGCGACATCTTCAATGCGTCCTGGCGCCAAGTATTTACGCCCGTAATCGAGGCCAAAGATTTCGCCGAGCCGTTTGGCAATATCGTCGCGAACTTGATGGGTTTCGGGATCTTCGAGCGCAGATACGTCTGGCCTCGCAGGATAGCCGACGACGATGAGCTCAACTTTGCTCTCGCCAACATCCCTGTCGCCGACTTGAGACATCTTTGTAGGAAAACTCGAACTTCCGTTGCTGGTCTCGACCTCAAACAAGGCCATGTCCAGATGAGCGAAATTCACCTCGCGCCCTATTGTATCGCTGCCGGCGAACACTAACGACTTTATTCGGAACTTTTTCGCAGAGCCCAGACCGCGATCGTCGAAATTGATGGAGGCATTGTCTTGTACAATCCAGGTAGACGGCCCTCTTCCGCGGATCTCGTCTGCGATGGCTTCCGCCACGTGACGGTTCGTCATAATCAGACCTTCACCGACGACGAAGCCCGTTCCGACATGCTCGCCATCCAGATCGACGCGACCGACTCTTTCGAAAAGCGTCTGCAGACCCTTCGGGTCGACCTTGAAGGTGTCCTCCCATTCGGTCGCCGCCAACGCCGCCGGATCGACCTTCCCGTCTGTAATCTTCAGGGCGGGTCGTCCGGTTAGTCGGACAAGTGCCTCTATGTCTGCGCGCTCGGTCCAGATCAGATTGTGCGCGCCGCCCGATCCCTCGGCCTTTTTGAGCAGTTTTTCACTTCGATCGAACAGGTCACGCCGTCGCGACTTGCTTTCGGGCGTGGCGTCGGGACGATCATCCATTTTTTTGATGGCGCTGTTGAGCCGATCCTGTATCTCTTGTGCACTCCTTCCTCGAAGAGGAGACTCTGCGCTGACTCCGGGACGCACGATACGAGATCGCGACAAGAGCGTTCGAAACGTGCTTTTGGCCTCTGGTTGCCGATCGAGTGGGGCTATCAGCTCTGGAGCGTACTCCAGCCGCGTCAGCACCCGTTGGAGTACGGGGGGTGCACTAGCGCTGAGCCCCGACGTCGGCTTCGGCCGAATGCGCGACTCGACAAGGCCCGCTTTTGTCGGATCCGACCGGCGTCGCTCATCCGCGGCCAGGAAGCTCGCTTCGGCGCCGTATCTTGCCCAATCGAACCCCTCGATTTTTGCACGCGACGCTGCAAGTTCGAACACCGTCGCCGTATCTCGGTCTTCCTCTGACAAGCCAGTTGGTGCTGCGGCTTCGGCCGTCGCAGAGGGTGACGGAATTTCGGCAAGCGGTAGCTGCAGGAGCGACTGCGCATCGACGATCCCCGCACCGTAGAGATTCCCATTCCAGCCCGCAGGTTTGCGAGCAGTCCGCCGTAACGCCGCGCGAAACAGTTCCTGAACGTGGTCATTGCGGCGCTTCGCTTCGGCACGAACGCGATCCCGGCCAAAGTGGGAAAGCCAAATTGCGGCCGCGCCGGCCGTCAGCGCCGTAGCGAAGGACGTGCCTTGGCCACCGGCAACGACACCAGTTTCGTTGTCTTCAGGGGTACGACGGGCGACGAAGACGTTCTCAGCTGGAGCGGAGACGTCAACGGCCGAACCGCGGCTCGTGCCCTTCCATGGCACGTCGCCGGCATTCACGCCAGCAAGTGCTATGGAGTTGCGGTCGGACGCGGGGTAAACCACGAAGCCAACGCAATTTCCGGATGCAACCACCACGATGCAGCCGGCGGCGACCGCCTTTTCGAGTGCCGCAGCAATCGAAGGGCTATAAATTCCGCCGAGACTCATCGAGATGATGTCGGCATTGACCGATACTGCGTGCAGGATTGCACGAGCTACCGGAGCACCATCGAAAATCTTGACATCCTCGATGCACCTGATGGGAATGACTTTGGCGAGAGGGGCCGCGCCGACGATCTTCCCCTGTACTCTGCTGGCCACAACGCTGGAGGTTGCTGTACCATGGCCCGGATTGGCAGTTCCGGCGCGCAGCGGATCTTTAGGATCTGAGCCTCCCTCGAGCACGTTCGCGGCTCGCTCGAGGTCGAACATCCCCAGCTCCAACTCGGGATGTGTAGCAATGCCCGTATCGGGCTGAGCAACGAGAATGCCATCACCCTTGCCGTTCTCTAGAGTCCAAGCCAGGTTTGCCTTGATCGCGTTGGGAGCCCAGTGCATGTCCTCCGGTGCAGCGGCATCTGACCAGCAGAATGCATTCGTGATTGCCGACTCAGGCGCACCATCGCGCAGAAGGCGTGCATCGGGCTCGGCATAGAGAGTTGATCCAATGTCAGGCACACAAGACACAAGGCTGAGCTTATCGCAAAGGAAATCGGCCGCAGCAAAAAGCCGGGGCGGCGCAATGGTGCGTGGCACACCCGGGAATTGAAGCACGAAAAACTTTGGTAGCTGGTCATCCAACGGGCGAAGATCGAACTTATCCGATCCAAGAATGGATCTGAGCTGTACTCCGGCCTCTGCCAGGTCCGGCGCGCTCGGAAATTCCAGGACGAACCTGATGATATGCATCGGAAGGCCATCGACCGTGCCATGTGCCTGCCGCGCAATCTCCCTGAGAACCGTCTCTGAAATAGAGACGCTGGTGCCTTCCGCTGCCATTTTCTCCTCGACAATTATTGGTTACCGGCTGCAGGCGCCGGCAAAAAGCCCGCTTGAAAATGCGATGTGGAACGGAGCAATCACCGACCGTTTCAACCATCAATTGAAACGTAAAATCAATCAATTGTCCATGGCCCGTGAGTTATCTCGAACGTTTTTTTTCGCGTAAGATCGCTTCACGCGAGCGTCCGTTGCCCATCTCGGGGCAGCATGATTGACCGTTCGGGATCAGCCGGAGGCGCACGCGTTGACATGTTGGGTCAGGTGGTGCCTTCGAATTGGAGCCCTGGCGCGTATTTTTGTCTGAAATTTGGACTGTTTGCCGACATTAAAGGTTCGCTATCCGCGCTCGTCCGATCGGCCGGTACGTGTTTGGACCAGCCACTTGAGTTCGACCTGCACCGCACCTTCCGTAAGAACGTCGAGATTGCGATGGAGCACGACGACATCATGCCTGCCGGGAAGAGATAGCATTCGGCGAGCCGCAGTCTTCAATCGTTGATGGCCTTCACTAGGTGTTTACGCAAGAGCGTGTTGCGACGAATGCAGGCCTGTTCCTGGAAGGTCTGCTCGGAGATGAGCAGCGCAAGACCGGTTGGATGCGCGCGGAGGCGGCTGGCGATCCCGGCCCATGGCGGCAGCAGGCGATTCTGGGTCGTGGAGACTGGGACGCTGATGCCCTGCGCGATATCGTGCACGACTATGTCATCGAGCATTTGCCGGATGACGATGCGGTGCTGGTGATCGACGAGACCGGTTTTCTCAAACAGGGCAAAGCGTCATGCGGAGTGGCGCGGCAATACACTGGTTCGGCAGGGAAGATCACGAACTGCCAGATCGGCGTCTTCGCTGCCTATGTTTCGCGTCATGGCCATGCGTTCATCGATCGCGCGTTGTATCTTCCGAAGGAGTGGACCGACGATCCAGATCGTCTGGAAGCCACATATGTGCCTGCCGATGTCGGCTTTGCGACCAAACCAAAGCTGGCGACGAGAATGATCGCGCGCGCGATAGCCGCGTCTATACCATTCAAGTGGATTGCCGGTGATACCGTCTACGGTGTTGGCAACATCGAACAGCAACTACGTCGGGCAGGCAAAGGCTACGTGCTTGGGGTCAGCAGCGCTCATGTGTTTCGATCCTGGGGCAGCGACCGCCGGTCGCCGGTACGGCTGCAGACCTCGCCCGGACGCGGCGCTCATCCGACTGGAAGCGCCTGTCGGCGGGAGCCGGAACCAAGGGGCCGCGGCTGCACGATTGGTGTTATCTCGAATTGGCCGATCTCGAGGCCGAGCAGTCCAACAGTGCAAATGACGGTTTGTGGACACGCGGTCTACTGATCCGTCGTCGCATCGCCGATGATGACCTCGCCTTCTTCACCACCTGGTGCCCAGCGGGAACAGCCATTGAAACGCTGGTCGCGGTCGAAGGCCATCGATGGGCGATCGAGGACAGCTTTGAAACCGCGAAAAACGAGTTCGGGCTTGATCACAACGAAAGCAGGTCCTGGCATGGCTGGCACCGTCATGTGTCCCTGGTGATGCTCGCCTTCGCCATGATGGCCGCGATCCGACATCGCGCTAATCCGCCACCGCCCAAAAAAACGAAACGGCGCCCCCCGGCAAAAGCCAAAGCATAACCACCCCACCACTGATCCGTTGGTCAATCCAGGAAATACGCCGCATTGCCATCAGACTTGCTCGAAAGCGGATTCAACCCGCACACATCATCGCATGGTCTTTCTGGCGCAGAGCTCACCAGGCTGCCGCTCAACGCGCCCACTTCAAATCAAAAAAGCAACTGTAATGCTAGTTCGGTCCGCGCGTGAAGCAGTCTTCGAGGAGTCAGAGGTACGTGGCGCCGACGGTTCACACCGGCAGTCTCCTTTCCATCTTTAAAGTAGGTCAATGAGGTGAGAGCGAATGCGCTCGACGACCTTCGCGCCGTTGGCCGCATCGGGAGAATGATTCTGAAACAATCGGAGACTCGCAACCACCAGTACCGACATTCGCTGTTGGAGGCCGTTTGACTTAGAGCTAGCCGCAGTGGGACCGACCATCAGGAAGTCGACCTGCCGCCCCTGCCTCCCGAACGCAGTGAGCATCTTCTAAGCTATTGATTTTCTTGCTGTGGCGGATCCTTCCGTCCCGTTTTGTTCACGCTCGTTTCACCCAATTCGTTGCGATTTCGTTGCGGCGGTCTGGAGCGAGAACGGTGAACATCGCCGCGATTCCTCGGAGCCCAACAGTTCGCCTCGCTGGATGCACGCCTTAACGGGTGGGTATGGCGAGTCTGGCTACCTGGTCTTGAAAGCCATCGAACGATGCGCTGCGCCACCGTCGCCGTTTGCGAGATTGGGACAGCTTGCCGTCGGGGAGGATCGGTCAGTGCGCTCGCTTTTGCGCCAACAACTGACAGTCTGAGCACCGGTGAAAATTCGCTCGGTCCGGAACGAGATCTCCCATGTGCGCGGGTAGACCCGCGATCCGCCGCCCAGTGAGATGCGGATACTGCCGCAGACGGGGGTCTCGAGCGTCTGGGCCCAGCTCCTGCTCGCGCGCATGCTGACGAAGGCCGATAACCTCTGTCGCCAGCGCGAGGCGCTGCGGGCGCCCCCTTACGCTGCAGGGATCAAAAAGATGGATGCAGAGGCAAGAATGCTAACGGTCGGTTCGAAGGCCGCGGTCGCTGAGTTCAAGACCATCGCGATATTCTGCGGCTCCGGACCGCTGCTCTCCCTCACCGCATGAGCTACGGCCCGGATCCGGCAGCCGTCTGAGCGGGCGCCGCGGGGCAGACTAGCAAGCGTTCGCCCGCGCCCGTTCGCGCGCCTCGCGTCGACGCTCGAGACGCGCGCGTCGCCACCTCGCCCGTTCGGTCGGCTGCGGTAGCCGAGGCAGCGGCGCATCCACCCTCTCGGTCCACACTGTCTCCATTGGCTTAACGGAGCCAGGATGGGCCTCCATGAATTCCAGCACGGTGCGCCCCTTAGCGGTGATCTTCCAGCCACCGTTTTCGCGCTCGACGAGTCTTTGCGAAAAGATGTCGCGATTCGGAACGCGCGCAGCCAGCCGCTTGGTGCGATCGGTCCACTCTCGACCGCTGGTCGCCAGGATCGCCATGTCGCGCTTAAGGTCGGCCATCACGGCAAATCCATCCGGGTAGCTCACCAGGATCTTCAGCACCGTGACCTGAAAATTCACCCCGCCCCCCCGTCGGCCGTCAGCGCCACATGGTGGGCGCTTGTGAGAGAGCTTCGCGCCCGACCTTCTTGAGGTGGTCCGGAGATTTGTCGCCCCGGCTTGCGGCTTCCAGAATTTTCGAAGCCACGTGGGTACGGGCACCGGTCTCGGATCGGGGAGACGTTTTCGCATACCTCGTCCAGGACCGCGCGCAAAAGTGCGGTGGTGGCAGGATCGAACATGGGGAACCCCCCAGAAGAAAGAACTATCGTAACGCAACCACAAGGGCGTCGAATTTAAGCTTGTTAAAATCCCTAGGACTCTACATCGCGGCCTGGACTTGGCAACAGCAGCGCCAATAGCAAACGACCGACAGAAACGAACGATCGGATCATTGACATGATGCCGCCGACGGCAGCTGAAAGATTCTCCCATCTATCGAAAGGTAGCCCAGCTTGGCTCGGGACGCGCCGCCCGGCCCTAAAGCAGTCGCTTGTGCGTGATCAACGTCGTTGTAGCAGTTCAAAATATGTGAGGCGCGATGCCGTTAAGTCAGCCGACTGTGACTGGACTGCGCCGCTTTTCCAAACGCGCGCTAGGATTTAGCGCTTACCGGAGTTTGTGCGGAGCGATCTCAGCGCCTTAAGCCTCGTTTAGGCCGCAACGCATTGACCCTCCGAATGGCGGAATCAAAATCAGTTTGATTATTGAACGACTTCAAGGCGCATTTGGAAAACGGCTCTAGAACAAATTCAATTGCTTGGCAGCCGTTTCCAAGTGAAAGCAGCGTTCCACGTGGTTCGCTATTCCTGTTGACCTGCCACTGAGTTTTCATCCGGTGGCGGTTAGAGTCTCGGGGTTTTTGCAGCGAGACCGAACTTTGGACTGCAGCGAGACCGAACTTTGGACCACCCGGAACTAGAGTTTTGCGCCTCTGATCACGTTGGCGGGCTGGTGTCGCCGACGTGATTTTGCAGCAAAATCGGCGGCCGATTGCCGATCGCCCCGTGGGGCCGTTCTTCGTTATAGTATCTGCGCCAACTCTCCACCTTTTGCCGGGCATCCGCAAGGGACAGGAACCAGTGGGCGTTGAGGCATTCGGCCCGGAAGCGGCCGTTGAAGGCTTCGATGAAGGCGTTGTCGGTCGGCTTGCCGGGTCGTGAGAAGTCCAGCGTGACGCCGCGCTGGTAGGCCCAGAGGTCAAGATCGCGCGACACAAACTCGCTGCCTTGATCGACCCGGATCGTCGCCGGGAGTCCCACTTCATTGCAAACCCTTTCCAGCACCTCCACGACGTCGGTGCCGCGGAAGGTGAGCCGCGGCTCCAGTGCGGGCGAGAAGCGTGAGAAGATATCGACGATCGTGAGCACCCGGAGCTTGCCGCCGGTGGCCAGCTGGTCATGAACGAAGTCCATCGCCCAGATCTCGTTGACGCGCGTCGCGGGCCGTCGGTCGTCGCGCAGCTTGGCCTTGACCCGGCGCTTGGGCGATTTGTTGCGCAATTGCAGGCCCAATTCGCGATAGATGCGACGGGTCTTGTTCTGCCCGTGACGCCATCCCTCGCGGCGTAGCAACACGTGGACACGGCGATAGCCGTAGCGAACGCGCACATGGCAGATCTCCTTGATCCGAGCTTCGAGGGTCGCCTGGCCGGAGCGACGAGATTTGTAGTGGTAGGTCGAACGGTCGAACTCGAGGGCCGCACAGGCCTTGCGGATCGACACCTGCCACTCACCGCAAACCTCATCGACGAGCTTGCGCTTCCGGCCAGGCTTCACAGCTTTCGGCGGATCACGTCCTGCAGCATCTCCTTGTCGAGTGACAGATCCGCCACCAGCTTCTTCAGCTTGGCGTTCTCGTCCTCGAGCTGCTTCAGCCGGCGCATCTCGGTCGGCAACAGCCCGTCATACTTCTTCTTCCAATTAAAATAGGTCGCTTGGCTGATCCCGGCCTTGCGGCAGATGTCTGCAACCGGGACCCCGTCATTGCCCTGCTTCAAAATAAACGCCTTCTGGGCGTCCGAAAACTTCGAGGCCTTCATCGTCGTCCGCTCCTCCCAGCCGAGGGGATTTACGCAGCGCAGACTCTAGCCAAAATTGGTCCAGTTTTCCGGCCTCAGATCATTTGTACGCCAAGTGGCGCGGGTGGAGCAACGGACGATCGGCGGAGCTGGTCGGGGTTGCGCAGCCGGTCGTCCGTTGCGGTGAGGTGGGCGGCATAGGCCGCGGGGGTCAGGTATTTCAGCGACGAGTGAGGCCGCTGGAGATTGTAGTCGGCAACCCAGTTGGCGATCTTGGCGCGAGCATCGTCGAGTTCGAAGAACAAGGTCTCGTTGAGCAGTTCGTCGCGCATCCGGCCGTTGAAGCTCTCGACAAAGCCGTTCTGCATCGGCTTTCCTGGTGCGATGAAGTGCCAGTCGATGGCTGCGTCCTTGCACCAGGCGAGCATGGCGTTGCAGGTGAACTCGGTGCCATGGTCGGACACGATCATTCCTGGCTTGCCGCGCCGCTCGACGATCGCCGTCAGTTCGCGGGCCACGCGCCGCCCCGAGATCGATGTGTCCGGAATGGCGCCCAGGCATTCCTTGGTGACGTCGTCGACGATGTTGAGGATGCGGAAGCGCCGACCGTTGGCGAACTGGTCGTGGACGAAATCCAGCGACCAGCGCGCATTGGGCCTCGCCTCGACCAGGATCGGGGCACGGGTCCCCACGGCCTTGCGGCGAGCCCGCCGCTTGCGGACGGTGAGCCCTTCTTCCCGATAAAGCCGGTAGATCCGGTTGATCCCCGAGGGCTCTCCCTCTCGCCGCAGCAGGACGAACAGCCGGCGGTAGCCAAAACGTCGCCGCTCGTTGGCGAGGTCACGCAGCCGGCCGCGTAGAGCAGCGTCCGGCGGACGGCTGGAGCGGTAACGGACCATCTTCCGATCCGCGCCCACGATCGAGCAGGCCCGCCGTTCCGACAGGCTCATGACGGCCTGCAGATGCGCGACAGCAGCGCGCTTGGCGGCGGGCCCTACCATTTTTTTGAAAGGAGCTCGCGAAGGGCGGCTGCATCGAGCATCTGCTCGGCAAGAAGCTTCTTCAGCTTCGCGTTCTCCTCCTCCAGGGCCCTCAGCCGCTTGGCCTCGGAGACATCCATGCCGCCGAATTTGGCCTTCCAATTGTAGATCGTCGCTTCAGAGATCCCGTGCCTGCGAGCCAGATCGGCCGTCTTCGCCCCGGCCTCATGCTCCTTCAACACTGCGATAATCTGCTCTTCCGTAAACCTTGCTCGCTTCATCTGTCCGTCCTTCTTCAGGCCGGACTCTAACTCCTTCTGGAGGAAATACTCAGTGGCAGGTCCTGTCTATGGCTAACCCAAAAGAGCCATCGAGCTCTTGTGAAGGACCGTCGGCAGCCAGCCCGGCGGGCGTTCCCTCACCAGTCAGCGCACGATTGCCACACCGTCTAAGTTCCTAGAAAGGAACAGCATTTTCTTCGAACGACGAAATACTGCTGAAATAATGCAGTGTTCTGATCGCGCGTACCGGGGCTGGCCGCATACTTCACTTAGTTCTTTTTACCCGGAATTTTTGACAAGCGCGGGCCGCAGCAGCATCCTTGCTGCGGCCTTCGTGCGTTTTGCGCGAAGCAACCTTGACTCTGGGTCAGTGCTCCATTGATCTCCAGACAGAAAAAGCCACCGACCTTGGCGTAGGAACGCGATAGGCGTCGATCGCGCGGTTAGCGAGCATCAACTTCCGGTGCTCGCCTTTGAGGACCATCTCATCGACCGTCTTCAGAAGAAACCTGCTCGCTTCGGCAGAATCGATGATCTGGCCCGTCGACTCGAGGTAGTGCCAGGCAATCTGTATCGCATTCTCGATCAGCCACGGAATAGGTTCGCTCATCAAAATAGAACCTGCGTCGAATGCCTCCGTTCCTGCGTCCTCGGTCGAGCGGCAGTGTCGGCGCTTGCTCGCGAGGCGCGAGGCTGGCATCGAAGGTCAGATTTGCTGGCCTCATAAACGACTCGCATATCGGGAAAACTTGGCTAGTCTAATGCTTTCCCGCACGGGGGCGCCTCATGTTCGACGCAGCCACCACCGCGCTTTTGCGCGCGGTTCTCGACGAGGTTTGCGAGAGCGTTTCGGCGCGCGAAACCGGAGCGCGCACGCACGTCGCGTCAAAGATCCTGGAAGCCGCGACCCGTGGAGACGTCTCGCCCGAAGACCTTAGACGGGTCGGCCGCGAAGCCCTTTCCGGGGCGCCGACCATGTGGCGCTGAAAGCGAGACGCGGCGGTGAATATTCAGGTCACGGTGTTGAAGGTCCTGGTTTCCTACCCGGACGGATTCGCTGTGATGGACGACATCAAACGCGACATGGCGATCTTGGCGACCAGCGGCCGGGACTGGGCCGACCGGACCAAGCGGCTGGCTGCGCGCGTACCGGACCTCAATATATTTTCGCAAGGATTGGTCGATCGCGAAAGCGGTGGGTGGAAGATCACGGAAAAAGGTCGGGCCGTGCTCGAATTCATGGAGGCGCGCACCGTACTCAATCAATCGGTCGAGACGGCTCAGTCCGAGACGGTCGATGCACCCGTGCCCCCTCTGCCGCCGCTCGCGGACCGGGCGAAGCGACGCCGTGAACGACGTGAGCGCCGCCGTGAAGGACGCGAGCGCGCTCGATCGAACGCCTCCTGAAGCCGCAAGCGCGTCAGAAGCAACAGGACGCACCTCCACGCCTGATGAGGATTCGACGAAGGAGGCGTAAGCGGTCGAAGCGGCCTCATGCGAAGCATTACAGAGTTGCATTCGCAATGAAAGCTGGCGTCGGTGCGCAGCAGGCGCCCGGCCCGCATCGTCACAGCCCTGACACTACGTTGCTGTCAACGCCTGGTCCAAGTCGGCGATGATGTCATCGATATGTTCGATGCCGAGCGAAAGCCTGACATACCCTTCTCTATTTGCGGCCAAACCACAAGTCCGCGACGTCTTCTAGGTGCAAGGCGGGGTCGTGGCTTAAACCGGGAGGTTGTCGGTCATGCCGGGCGGTAGCTCGCCTTGCGTTGATCGCTCGGCAAGGAGCTGCTTCTCGGCTTCATACCAGAACGTATCCATCTTCCCGCACGGTTCGCCTGCACCTTTCCAAAGCTCATAGGCGCGTTTGCGGATATCTTCTTCGCTTAAGTCTGACATCTCAAACTCCCCAGTTGCATAAGGCCCAAGCCGCCAATGGAACGGGAGTTCCTTGTGGCAGCATCGGTCGTCCTTCGGACCACACCGCGAACTCGCTTAGAAATCCTTTATATAATTGGGGACAAGCCCGGCTCGGCCTCTCATATGCCAGGCGACGCGAATCGGGCGGACACATCCGGCACGGTTTCGACAGCTCCGAGCGCCCAGAATTCTGGGGCGGGGATTAGCGGAGCGCCTGGCGGCAAGAACGGTCCCTCGCAACAGGGCACGGTTGGCTCGGCGTCGCAGAACCTCTCCGTGCAGGAACAGGATCCGGCGAACGTAAAGGGACTGCCAGGAAACAAGAGCGGTCCGCCCGCAAAGCGATGACTTGCAACGTGCAACGTTATGCGCCCCGCATCGGCAACGGTGTGGGGCCTCTTCCGTCGCTCAGGAACGAAACGCAGGAGCGTGGCTTGGTCGCTAAAGGAGTTGCGCCGTGAGAATTTCGAGCATTGCACTTGTCTTGGCTATCCTCGCCCCCTGCCCAGAGCGGAGGCGGCGGTGGCGGTAGCGGTGGTGGCGCCGGCAGTTCCGCTGGTGGCGGCCTTGGTGGGGCCGCTTCCTCCGCGGGCGCGGGAGGCTCAGCCGCAACTGTTCCGTCCGGCACCGGCGCAGGGGCGCGGCGAATTCGTAACGGCAGCTCCGTCGACTGAAGCTCCAGCACGAATACCAATTCCGACAACAGGCAACGCTAACAGCACCGCGGCAGGCCGATCATGGCGCATTCTCCTCTGGCCGAACAATGAGCGCGTCGAAATATTGTTCCTGGCTTACGTCCGACGGTTCACCCGCGGCGGTGAGGCGAGGCCCGCGAGTTTGGCCCATTCCCTGCTAAGGCGAAGCCATGCTTCCTTATCGAGCGGGCTGATGGTTCTCTCCGCCTCGCGTTCACAATCCCTAGCTTCCTTGCGGCAATGGTCTGCAAATTGCTCGTCGGTCATCACTGCTAACGCGCGGGCGAGCGCTTGGTTGTCAACGCGCAATTGCGATTGAGACGATTGGGTAGTGGTTTGCACGCTATGGAGCTTAGGAACATCTCCGTCCGACTCTTGTTGGGCCGATGATCGTCGCAGAGCGTCGCTTAATGCGGCGAAAGGAGTACTGCGGTGGCCAGAACAGCGATCTTGAGGAAAGATCTTGAGCTTGTCGCGCTTCAGGAGATCCGCAGCTTTCCAGGTGGGGAGCATGTTGTGTCCGTCGAGATCGAATGCAGCGCAGAAGAGGACAGCGACATGGGCTGGCGACTTCATGTGATCGCCAAGGATGAAGCCGAGCTCGGCCGTATCAACTATGCCGCGAAGACCACAACTGAGAGATTGAAACGCCGGTATTGCCTCAAGTGGTGACCAGATGATCCATCACGTTTCTCTCGGTAGCAATGACGTTAAGTGCGCAAGAGCCTTCTACGATCCGCTCATGTCCCTCATTGGACTGCGGCTCCTTAAGCACTCGGAGCGTTCGCTGCACTACGGCGCCTCCGACTCCTTTCATTCGATATGGCTATCCACATCCCTATCCGCAGTGGCCTTCCGTTCCGACCCGCCGCGAGTTGACGATTTGACTCGGCCACCAACTCGGACATTCTTAGCGGGATACCTCGCCCGAGACGCATCACCCCGACCAGCCCCGGTGGCCGCCCAGTCAAGATTACACCCTTGGCGAGATGCGCGAGATGGGCGTCCGGGGTCCTGATCTATTGCTGCTCCTGCGGCCACCACATTGCCTTGAGCGCGGATCGCTGGCCTGATGAGGTGCGGCTGTTTGATGTCGACTTGCGCCTCGTCTGCACCGCCTGCGGCCGGCGCGGTGCCGAGGTCAGGCCGGACTTCAACTGGAACGGCTAGAGGGCCGATCGGTGGCATGGGCTATCGAAATACGAAGTGACGCGGCGGTCTGCTTCGTCACAGCCCCTTCCTCTTTCGTCGCCATGTCCAGTCTTTCCAGTTGACCAGCTAAACCAACAAGGCTCCTGGCGATATTTCTCAACAGGAAGGCTCGGCTTTCGGAAATGCCGGGACTCGAAGAAAGGGCTTTGTAGTGATTTGAGAGCTCTTTGCATCTGGCGGCCGTAATCATGCAAGCTCCACGAGTCAGTGACCATTTCCGACTCAATGTCGCGACGTGCTTCGGGTTCCAGCCGGCGAGATATTCTCCATGACGGCTGGTTCCTGAGTTCGGCTGCCAGTGCCTACGGTTGTCCCGATCCGCCTGCCGAGCCATAGACTTGCCCGGTCGCATAGCTTGCGTCGGCCGCTGCGAGTTGCACATAGATCGAGGCGAGCTCCGCGGGCTGGCCGGGACGGCCGAGCGGCGTCATGCCGCCAAACTTCTCGAGCTTTTCCATCGTGGCGCCGCCCGAAACCTGGAGCGGTGTCCAGATCGGTCCCGGCGCAACGCCATTGACGCGGATGCCCTTGGAGGCGAGCTGCTTCGCCAGGGATTTCACGTAATTCATCGTCGCCGCCTTGGTCTGTGCGTAGTCGTAGAGGTCGGGCGAGGGATCGTAGGCCTGCTCGGATGTCGTGCCGACAATACAAGAGCCGGGCTTGAGGTGCGGCAGCGCGGCCTTGATGATCCAGAACGGCGCGTAGATGTTGGTCTTCATGGTCGCGTCGAAATCTTCCGACGAGACGTCGGGGATGGACGCGCGGGTCTGCTGACGTGCCGCGTTGCAGACGATGATGTCGAGTCCGCCGAGACCTTCCATGGCCTGCTCGACCAGCTTCTTGCAGAAGGCTTCCTCCTTGAGGTCGCCGGTGATCGCGAGGGCGGTACGGCCTTCCTTCTTGATCAGCGCGATCACCTCCTGCGCGTCGGGCTCTTCCGCGGGCAGATAGTTGATGGCGACGTCGGCGCCTTCGCGCGCATAGGCAATCGCAGCCGCGCGGCCCATGCCGGAATCGCCGCCGGTGATCAGTGCCTTGCGGCCAGCGAGCCGTCCAGAGCCCTTGTAGCTGGTCTCGCCATGGTCTGGTCGCGGCTCCATCTTGCCGGCGAGGCCAGGCCAAGGCTGCGACTGCTTCTTGAACGGCGGTTTCGGATAGCGGGTAACGGGATCGATCAGGTCCTGCTCGGCCATATCAGTGTTTCCTTTCGCGGTCGAAGATGCCAGCGAGGCCGCAACGAGCGTTGCGCTCGCCGCATGCACGAGGTGCCGGCGGGATATAGAATTCTTGCCTTGAGCGGTCATGAGGGTTTCCGCGACTTGCCGTCTCGTCCGTGGGACCTGCCGTCTCGTCCGTGGAGAGGAGCATCGTTGCCAATGGAGGACGCGGGGCGGCCGGCGTCCCCGGAGAGACCTATTTCGACTGTCCGACGCTCGGTGCCTTGCCGAGCTCCTCCGCCATGTCGAGGTGATGGCGCAACGCCGGAAGCGTCTTGCCGGCCCAGTCCTTCAGCGCGGCATTGTCGCCACCGTTGGCGTAACGCTCGAACAGCGCTACCGCGTCCTTGTGCGCGCTGACCTGGTAGGAGTCGTAGTCCGGGCTGAAATCCTTGCCCGTGGCATCGTTGAGCTTGTCGAGCTTGCTCTGGTGCGAGCTGTCGAGCGCCGTCGGCAGTGTCGCCTGCACCTTGCCGGCGCCGACGAGGGACTTGAGTTCGCTGCTGGTCTTGGTGTGGTCGGTCACCATCTGGTGCGCGAAGCTCTTCTCCTGCGCGTTGCCCTTCTGCTCTGCGAGCTTGCTCGACTGCATCTCGAACATGTCGCTGACGGCAACCTCCTTGACAAAATCGGCAGTCGTCGGCGCGACACCGAGCGCCGAGTTGACGCCGGTCTTCTCGCCGAGCGACTGGGCGAGCGCTGGTCCTGCAAGAAGCACGCAGGCTGCGGCGATGATGGTACGTTTCATGGTGCGGGTCCCTCTGATTGGACACGCGGCTACGAGCCGCGCGGATCTTTGCGCCGATCAACACGGCGCCGGGACCGATGTTCCTAATCCGTCGGATGGCGACCGGTGCGGGGATTGATCGGATCAGTTGGCTTCCGCCGCAGCCGTTCCGGCAGGAACGGTTCGGACGGCGAGGCCGACGGGGCAGCACGTACATCGGCATGATGCTGCGCCCGCTCATGCGGCGTCTGGTTGGTATTGATCTGGTGCTTCACGTCGACGCCGTCGGGGTCGTTGACGCCGTGCTGAATGTCGCGGAAGTCGCTCATGGTTCACCTCATTCCTTTCCCGGCAGGATTTTTTCAAGCATCTGCCGTGCCGCCCCCTTGATCACGCCGCTTTGGTTGGGGTCACCCCTCATCAGGGCAAGCGAGAAGTTCTTGGCCTGCTGCAAAGTGATGTGCGGCGACGCCTGCCGCAGGAGCCACCTTTACTGAGATGCTTGCGATCGATTTACTCGGGTAGCATTTCTCGGTACTTTACCCCACGGCAAATCCGAAATTTTGTTATGGCGGTGGCGTTCTGTCGAGTGCGACTGAGTTGATCGTTGGTAGCAGGCCCCATTGCCTGCTATCAATACGTAGCGTTGGCATTACGGCAGAGGTCGGGGATCCGCCACACGACTCTTATGCCAGCGATTAGAATGGGCCATCCACTCGGCAATCGGCTCGCCATCGCGATGCCGGCCTCCGGCCTCCGCACCGGCCCAAGCCGCGACAGCCCCGAACAGCAATGCTGCAGCCGTCGAGAAGGCAATGATAATGCTCGCCGCACGAGCCCTTGAGATCGCGCTCTTGGCATTGGCCAACGTTGTATCTACCCGCCTTTCGGCCTCCGGCGCTGCCAGCCCGGTCAACGCCGTGACCTGCTGAACAAGATAGGCGCGATCCTCGGGAAGGACCCCGCTGTGGCTCGAAGCGGTTGCCAGAATTCGCGCGGCTTCAGCGCGCTCACCCGTCAGATCAACGTTCGGCGGCCGCCGAGGGGCACGGAAAAGATGGTCGAGCTCGAAACTTAGGACAGAAGGTTCGGTAGCCGACGGCGGCTGCGTAGTTGCGGACGGACGGTTTGCAGCACCCGCTATCAACGCGGTCAGAACGGCTCCGATCAAGACCGCCAGCGCCCAGGCAGCAACGCCATGCAGTCCGTCGCGCGTCTCGATGTCGTCGGTCGCCGAGGCGTAGGGTGGCCGGACGCGCCCGGCAAAATAGCCTCCGCAGCCAAAACTGATAAGGGATTGGAAGATCAGGTAGACACCCGACAACAGCCATAGCGCAACGGAGGCATCCCTCCAGGTCGGCGCAGCGGAGGCCATGCCTAGGCCGAGCGCTGTTCCAAAGGAGATCAGGATCAGCGACAACGCCGTCGCGACGAAGGCTCCGACAATGACGGACGTCCACTGCAACCCCCATGGCCTGGTCAGGCCGGTGGCTGGGAGAGTTTCGGTTTCGATCCCGGAGAGCGGTTCAATGGTCATGGCGTCTTACCGAAGACCGAGCAGCGACAGGATGAACATGACGACTACGATCAGGCCCACGAGATAGATGATCCCATTCATGTGAAGTCCTCCTCTTCGCGACTTCAATGCGAGACACGCGAGCAGGTTCCTTGCTGGCCCACAATGTACCGCCTGTAATCAAGGAAAGCCGCGTTTCCCGATAACCGGGTAAGCACCGGAGGACTGCCGGGTTGCTTCAGCTGTCGCTCCCGTCCGGACGGGGCGCCCCGGATCAGGCTTCATCGGGCCTGGAAAGAAACCACGAGCCCGTGCCGTTGATGCTACGCCGAGGCGCTTTTTCGCAGGACGATCGCTGGAAAGGCAACAGCCATCAACCTCAGTCGACTCAGCGCGGCGCGCTTGGTTCCTGGCCACGGTGTTTCAGGCGCCCGTACCCCAGCGCCTAGCGCGAACGGCGTGATACCGCGCATTTGTTTGCGGCTTGATGAACAGAGCCGCGACGCTCGGATGCTGTCTGCGTATCTCGGTCTCGATCGAGATGACGCACTGCTCGATATCATCGGCGCGCTTGTCGTCCGCGAACTCGACGCTCAGCGCCGCGACGACCTCGGCCGGCGACAGTTGCACCGTCAGCAGCCCGTTGGCCCGGAGCACGCCGGGTGACCGTCGCGCGATGTCGAGGATGGATCGTGACAGATCGGAATGAGCGGGTTCGCCGATGAGCAGGCTCTTGCTTTCCCTGGCGAGGCCGATGGAGGTGATGCCCAACAGAATGCCGATCAGGATCGAGCCGACGCCATCCCAGACCGGCTGAGCGAACCACTCTGCCGCCGCGGTCGCGGCAACCGCAATGACGATGCCGATCAGCGCCGCGCTGTCCTCGAACAGCACCATGAAAGCGGGCGGGTCCTTGCTGCGCACGAAGGCCTCATACCACCCGAGGCGCGAGGTCTCGGACCGGAAACGCCGCCAGGCGAAGAGCCACGAGATACCCTCGAATACAAAGGACATGCCGAGCACGATGAAGCTGACGATCGGATCTTCGATCGGCTCTGGCGCGGTGACGTGGAGGACGCCCTGATAGAGCGAGACGCCCGCCCCGAGCGCGAAGATCAACAGAGCGACAATGAAGCTCCAGAAGTATAGCTCGCGCCCGTTGCCAAGCGGATGGGATTCATCAGGCGGACGGCTCGCGCGATGGTAACCGTAAAGCAGCAGCACCTCATTGGTGGTATCGACCACCGAGTGCACGGCTTCGCTCATCATCGCCGAGCTTCCGGTCCAGACCGCAGCTCCGATCTTGGTGACGGCAACGAGGAAGTTGCCGACGAGCGCGGCATAGACGATGGTCTTCGACGATCCTTCCGCCGTCTTGCTCACCCGACGACATCCTCAATTGACGACCGCGATCAACCCGCGGCGATCGGCAGCGACAGGCAGGTCGCACTTCATTTCGGATCCGGATCCGAGAGTTCGGCCCCCGGATCCTCAAACCGACCGCTGCGGGCGAGCTTCACAGCACGGCCCAGCGCCTTGGCTGTATTCAGCACCTCCTGCTGAAATGCGCGGTCTTCGTCCAGCTCCCGGTGAGAGGTCGCATATTGTTCCATGTAGCCGACGTAGCCGTCCGTCTCACCGAAGCGGCCGGCCGAAATCAGGTGCATGTCGGTCAGCCAGTCGGATAGGGTTCGGCGCACGCTCTCGGCGCCGACGCTGTCGCCGTGAACGATGAGGCCGAAATGGCGGCCGGCGAGATGACGCGGATACGGCCAACCCTTCAGCTCGAGCGCCTTGGCTTCGGCGACCTTCTTGCCATGCGTCGATGTCGGATCCGGGTTGCCGCCGTCGGCGCAGACCAGGCGATCCATCATCGCCTTGAGGCCGCCCGGCACGTGGTACCAGTTCACCGGCGTCACGATCAGGATGCCGTGGGCGGCCACCCAGAGCGGATAGATTTCGTTCATCCAGTCGCTGGTCTGGCCGAGCGAATAGTTGGGATAGCAGCTGCACGGCCAGTGGCAGAGCGGCATGGCGGTGGAGACGCACGACTTGCAGGGATGAATATTCTTGCCGAACTCCGAGGTCAGGCGAGAGAGATCTAGGATGTCGACGGCAAAGCCCTTCTCGACGAAGACGGGCTCGGCGAGTTTGACCATGCGCCAGGTCTTGGACATCTCGCCTGGACAGGTGTGCTCGCTGCGCGCCGAGCCGTTGATGACGAGGATACGCGGCGGCGCGCCAGCGTCGTCGTGCCGGCGCTGTGCCTCAAGGATGGCGGTACGCGCCGCCAGCCAGTCGACGGCGAGATCGTAGTCAGGATCGGCGAACCCCACACCCGCCTTCCGCGTCTCTGGCGATTTGCGCGAATGGCTGTAGGCATCCCAAGCAGCCCCGACGATCGCATCGAGTTCCCGCTTGAGCGGGGCGAAGGCAGGATCGACGAACTGGCTCCTGTAACGGCTTTCGAATTCCTCACGCGACAAATTGACGGGCGGCATTCCCTTGCGAACGTCCGGTTCCGTCATGCTGGCGCCTCGATGGATTGGTCCAAGCCGACCAACCCAGGGCTCGGGACACGGTTCCTAGGCGGTGTGGAGGAGGCAGTCTCGCTGTCGACTGTTCCCTCAGGCGCCGGCTATGAAGAATGATAGAGCGGCAGATTTGCAGGTTCCTGACCGCCTGATCGCGCGCCCCATCAGGAGCGCCCTTTCATCCCACGCGGGTGCGCCCGTTAGTCGACCTGTCGGACGTGATAGCCGGCCGGCAGGAGCTGGCCGCCTTCCTCGTCTGCGACTGGAACATCTGTGACAAGCCCTCGATCAAGGCGGGGTGCAGATGAAGCACGGACTCCGTGATCGTCACCTCCAGCGTTGGCTGCACTGATCCCGACAGAAGGTGGCCTCTGCGCAGCGTGCCATCCTGCAGGCCGAGCACAGCGTGAAGATGCAGGCTGGCGTTGCCGTCATCGCCTTGCGCGACGTCGCCGAGCACGCTCAGCCCCTCGCATTGCTGGTTGATTTCGATCGGCTTGTACGTCTTGGCCGCGAAATCGAACCAGCCGACCTTCGCTGGTGAGAGGGCGCCGATCGCCGAGACCGAGGCGCCGGTAGTATTCTCGCGATCGGCGAACTCGGTGATGGATTTGAAGACCTCCGCGCCCTGATCCAGAATCAAGACAAAGACCCACTCGACGCCGCTGTTGTGATATCCGCCGTGCGATCCTCGGTCCGGTTAAGTGGCCGAGATCGGGATCTCTCACGCTTCGACGACACGGCGCTCGCAAAGTAGGACGACGACCGGCGCTGCGCGGCTACTCTTGCGGCGGTTGTCCATTGGAGGCGGATACACCCCCGTCCACCGCTACGTTGGCGCCAGTCATGAAGCTCGCATCGTCGCTTGCGAGAAACGCGATCACGGCGGCGACTTCCTCCGGTTCGCAGACCCGGCTTAACGGGATCCGCCCGGCGAACTTCGCCAGCAGCTTCTTATCGTTCATCATGTCCTCCGTCATGCCCGTACGGGTGAGACTGGGACAGACCGCGTTCACGCGGATGCCCTTCTTGCCGAGATCCAGGGCAAGGGCACGCGTCAGATTGACCACGGCGCCCTTCGCCGCGTTGTAGGGGCTCATGCCCCAATCGCCACCGGTCCCGGAGACTGACGCCGTGTTCACGATCGAGCCCTTGGTCTTTTCAATATGGGGCAGTGCCGCGCGGCAACCATAGAACACGCCGTCGATGTCGGTCGACATTACCTTCCGCCATTTCTCGTCAGTGATTGAAGCCGGGTCTCCGCCTTCATGGACGCCGGCGTTGTTCACGATGACGTCCAACCGTCCGAAGCGGCCGACGACAGCCGCAACCATTCCATCGACGGCACTCGAATCCGACACGTCGGTGGCTTGCATCATTACCTGGTCGGCGGGCAGACTCTTGGCGACCTCTTCCAGTGAGGCTTTATCGCGATCGACCAGCGCCACTTTCGCGCCCTCCGTAACGAAGCGGCGCGCCGTCGCTTCTCCAATACCGGAAGCTGCTCCCGTGACGATGACGACCTTGCCGTGGAACCTGTCGACCATGCGAAACTCTCCTGCTGCTTTCAATCCTCATAACCGTCGTCGCGGCGGTCGGGTCCTAATCGCCGACCGATCTGGCCTTTTCAGGAACGATGTTCGAGAAGATCGATTGTTGGACAAAACCCCAAAACGAAGGATTGGACCCATGGATCTGACCGGCAAAAAGATCGCCATTCTCGCCACAAACGGCTTCGAGCAGGCCGAGCTGGAAGTGCCGCAGGAGCGCTTGAAGAAGGCCGGCGCGACGGTCGATGTCGTCTCGCTCGCCGCAGGCGAGATCAAGGGCTGGAACAAGAAGGATTGGGGTCGGCCGGTAAAGGTCGACAAGACGCTCGACGAGGCATCGGCCGCCGACTACGACGCAATCGTATTGCCCGGCGGGCAGATCAATCCGGATCTTCTCCGGGTTGAGCCCAAGGCGCTGAAGTTCATCAAGGATATTTTCGATGCCAAGAAGATCGTCGCGGCCGTGTGCCACGCCCCTTGGCTTCTCATCGAGACCGGGATCGCGAAAGGTCGCAAGATGACCTCCTTCAAGTCGATCAAGACGGATGTAGCGAACGCAGGAGCGAAGTGGGAGGACGCTGAGGTCGTCGTCGATCAGGGCGTCATCACTTCCCGCAACCCGGGCGATCTCGAGGCCTTCTGCGCCAAGATCGTGGAAGAGGTCAAGGAAGGTCGACACACCCAGCGCAGCGCGGCCTGACGACGATGGAGAGTGTCAAGATATCGGGCAAGGCGGGTCTTGAAACCCGCGTCGTCATCCTCGACTCCGGCGAGGAAGCGTTCACGACGCTCACCAAGTTCGCGAACGACGCCGCCATCACGGCGGCGTCGCTCACAGCCATCGGCGCCTTCGAAAGGGCAACCGTTGGCTGGTTCGATTTCGAGAAGAAGACCTACAAGAAAATCGAGGTCGCGGAGCAGTGTGAGGTGTTGAGCGCGATTGGCGATATTGCGGTTGGCGACGACGGAAAGGCGAGCCTCCACGTGCATGTGGTCCTGGGTCTGGCCGACGGTACAACCCGGGGCGGGCATCTTCTCGAAGGAAAGGTTAGACCGACGCTCGAGATTGTCATCGCGGACACGCCAGCTCACCTCAGACGGAAGAAGGAGCCAGATCTGGGCATAGCGCTGTATCGCAAAGGGAAAGACGTGACGGGTCGGTATGGTCGACGTCGACTAGACAGACTGCGTCGCACTAAGTTTCGTTCTTCCGATATCTCTCGCGCGTGACGTCTTCGGCTAGGCGATCCAACGCCCGGTTTCGATAGCGATAGCTAAGGACGCCGTAGATCAGCGCC
The DNA here is from genome assembly GCF_054062495.1 of Bradyrhizobium sp. USDA 3311. NCBI lineage: Bacteria > Pseudomonadati > Pseudomonadota > Alphaproteobacteria > Hyphomicrobiales > Nitrobacteraceae > Bradyrhizobium > Bradyrhizobium sp. USDA 3311. The sequence goes on from NZ_JBSSFI010000001.1 coordinate 8,998,597, forward strand.
GTGAGTAGTACAAGCGCTCCAAGGAAAAAGACGGCTTCGAGACCCATCTTGCTCTCCTTTCGATGACTTACGCCGCGCGTCGTTTTCTCGTCTTGGCAGCCTTCTTGGCGGACCTCGAACGCTCCGATGCCGGCCGCTTGGCCGAGGCCGCACCGCCCAATCGGCCACCTTTTCGAGATGGCGAATGATCTTCCTCAGTGCCGCGGCCGGATCCGCTCTTCTTCCCGCCGTGGGTCTCCTTGTTCACGGTCGCCCACGCGCGTCGTTCGGCTTCTTTCTCCGGGACGCCACGGTGTTCATAGCCTTCTTCGATATGCTCGGCCTGTCGCTTCTGCTTGTCCGTGTAACTTGACTTGTCGCCACGAGGCATGTCGTTGCTCCCGTCGGTTGGAATATTCGTTTTAAGACTCGGAAGGGCCGCCAGTTCCAATCTAAGGACGTCTCTCAACGCGGAAGCGATGCGAGGTGTGGGCATGCAAACCGATCATGCGCCCCGCTGCTCGCCGGCGGATCAGGAGGCGTAGCATCGATGGAGTCGTGCTGTTAGGCGGACCTCTTTGTTGCTTCCGCGAGTGCCGCCCGCGCGATCTCCGTCAATCCGGATAACGTCTTGTTGCCCTGGACGGCGCTGTCGAGCAGCTTTTGTGCGATTTCCCGTCTGATTTCGTGATCGCCCCCGTGAGGGAGTGATCGACAAGCTTCTTCGAGGGCGACATCGAGATTGGCCATCGTCCGGTCGTCTAGAGCTTTCATGGATCGTCGATGCTCCGGGTCGGCGGCTGCGGTCCGCGCGAGTGGGCCCATTCATCCAGGTGGGACGCGATGTCTGCTTAGCGGACTTTTTTGAGCATCCCTTCGCGGTCGCTGCCGGGCGGAAGATTCGATGCCTTCTTGAGGGCTTCCTCGGCGAAATTGGCGAGCCGGTCTTTGAGGGAAATTGATTGCTTGAAACGACGCCGTTTCGACATGGCGTTGCTTCCTCCTCGGGCGGGATCACAACGGTGTTCTCGCCGCCGATAGTTGCCTCCGGCCGTTCGGCGACGGATTAAATTTAGGCCCCGGCGGTCGAAGCCGCCAACAAGAAAAACGGCGTGAGCGGCTTCACAATTTCTGGAACCAAACACGTTGCCGCGCTGCAAAAACCTTTCTTTGCGGCCACTTGCGCGTTCAGTGTCGCGGCGGACATTCGGGGCAAGTGTCACCGATAGCCCCAACGCCTCGTCGAGCTCTATGGCGGCTTCCTCCCGCGATACGCCGGACGGCGGGTCTTGGCGGGCTATGCCGAAGGCGCGTTCTCGGGCATGAGGATCGGCCGGTCCTTCGCCCAGCCATGCTCTTCACGTTCGTGAATGACGCCGACCTCCCGCAGCACGGCCAGCGCCCAGCCGCGGAGCGTTTGGATCGCTGGTCGTGGCTCCTTCGTCGGCATCAATGTTACTCTCTCCGCGGAGCGAATCCTTCCGACCCTGAATTCGTTCCGGGGCGGTCGCACAGAATTCAGAATCGGCACGGCCGCAGATCGCTACCTGTTCGGCCCGACTGCGCACAAGCCCAGGCCGACCGGCGATACGAATGACATTAAGGTTGCGCGCCGGGATCATGCACAGCGATCTTGGTCGTCACCAGTAGCGCTAAGCAGGCGAAGGACGACCGCCGCCCCCAAAGAACGAGGAAGCCGGCTGACCTTTTGGAGGGGTAAATGCGACCGGGAACGTTTGGGCGGCCAGCGCCTTTAGCGCTGTCTCCTCCTCGGCGAGGCGTCTCTCGATAAATTGGCGTTCGATGTCCGACAGCCTCGTCCCTAGCAGGCGTCGATAGCGGTGGATGTTGTTGCGGTGCGCACGAATGCGGGCAAAGTCTTCGTCGAGCATCGTCGTCACTCCTGACGGTCGTCACGGTCCTTCGGTGCTTAGAAAACTGGGAAAGGGAATTTCCCGACGCAAAGATATTCGGGGCGATACCTGAGTCAAGATTCGGCGGCGGTCGAACGCCCAAATCTTGGCCGGCGTTTGCGGTGCCGCGATGGCCGACAGTTCTGCACCGCGACCGAGCGCGCATAAATTTTTTTCGATCCGCCCCTTGAAACGACTTCTCGATTTTCTAATTCATTTTTCGCCGCGAGAGCGGTGTGCCGGGCGCCTTCACGGGTCCGGCGCGGGCGCCGGGCCGGACACCAGACCCGCTCTGATTCCAGCCTTGCGCTCCTTGTATCCATCTTGCTCTTTGGAGGACTTGGTTATGAGGACCACCTTTGATTTCGCGCCCCTGTGGCGCTCCACCATCGGCTTCGACCACCTGGCCGACCTCGTCGACAGCACGCTCCGCCAGGCGAGCGAAGACCACTATCCCCGTACAACATCGAACGCACCAGCGAGGACCACTACCGGATCTCGGTCGCCGTCGCTGGCTTCGGAGCCGACGATGTCGCCGTAACGGCTGAGCAGAATGCGCTCACGATCGAGGGCAGGAAGCCCGAGGAAGCGGCCGGCGAATACCTCTACCGGGGCATCGCCGCGCGTCCTTTCCGGCGCGTGTTCAACCTCGCCGACTACGTTCAGGTGAAGGAGGCCTCCTTCCGCGACGGACTCCTGATCATCGATCTCGTCCGCGAGGTGCCGGAAGCCATGAAGCCCCGCCGGATCCAGATCGGAAGCGGCGCCTCTCCCGCTTCGCAGATCGAGCAGAAGAAGGCGGCCTGACGCCTGATCGAGGTTCGACAGCGGAACGCGGCGCGCGCAAGCGCGGCCGCGCTCCCTGCCTCATGCAACAAAGGAGAAAAACCATGGCAGTTCGTGATCTCATTCCCTGGTCCAGAAACCAGGAGCTCGCGCCGGCGCGCGCCAGCCACGATCCGTTCATGACGCTGCATCGCGAAATGAATCGGCTGTTCGACGATGTCTTCCGCGGCTTCGGCGGCACAAGCCTGTCGCCGCTCATGGAAGGGCAATTCGGTTGGCCAAAGATCGAGCTCAGCGAGACCGAGAAGGCACTGACGATCTCGGCCGAGCTTCCCGGCATGACCGAGAACGACGTCCAGATCGAAATCGCCAACGGGGTGCTGACCATCTGCGGCGAGAAGAAGAGCGAGCGCAAGGACGAAGGCAGATACTTCACCGAGCGCTACTACGGCTCGTTCCAGCGGCAGATCGCGCTCGAGGACGTCGCGGAGGACAAGGCCGAAGCTTCGTTCAAGAACGGCGTCCTGACGATCTCGCTGCCGAAGTCCGAGAACCCGCGGGCCGGCGTCAAGCGCATCGCTATCAACTCGCAGTAAACACCATCACGGGCGGCGGTCGTCGCCCCCCGTAACCCGTCCCGACGAAAGGAGCGTAAAGGGAGGCAATCGATGACCAACGCCAACACGAACACCGGCAATCTCGATCCATTCTTCCATCCGGCAGCGCACTATGCGTCTCCGGAGGACGTCCTGAACGACGACGAACTCTCCGGACCGGAGAAGCGGATCATCCTGTCGTCATGGGCGTCCGACATGTTCGCGGTCGAATCCTGTCCCGCGCTACGCGAAATTCCCGGCATGGGCCACACGATCCGGCTCGCGGACATCCTCGCCGCGCTGAGGCGGCTTGACGGCGACGACGATCCCCCGCCGCTCGGGGGCGTGCCGATGCGGCTGCGGCGGCCCTGGGCCGCCGCCTTGCGGAGGTAAGCGGGATGCTCACACAGGTTGTCGTGACGATAGTCCTGCTGGGGCATGCTTCGGCGACGTGGGCCGTCCCGTTCATTGCATTCATGAGCGAGTTGGGTGACCGGCCCGTGCAGCGAACGTAGGCGACACTCTGACGCTAATCTCGCGCCCGGCGCAGGACGGCCGATCCGGATGCTGCAGCGAGCCGGCGTTCCGACGGCAGCCGCCGAGCTTCTGCTGTCGCGGATGAGAGCGAAGGTCGACGACCTCCGCGAGGAGCGCGAGGCGCTTCGCAAATCCGGCGCCTCACTTACGCGTCGGTCTTAGCGATCGAGAAAGCGGAGGAACGAGCACCTACCGATCGCAGTTGTCCTGCATCATCGTTTTTAGGAGGAGGATGACGATGGAAACGGAAAGGCGTGAAACAGGAACGTTGATCGGTAGCGACAAGGTCGAAGGCACTGCCGTCTATGGCACCGACGCCCAGAAGATCGGCTCGATCGAGCGCGTGATGATCGACAAGGTTAGCGGCCAAGTATCGTACGCGGTTCTCGGCTTCGGCGGCTTCCTGGGCATCGGAGACGATCACTACCCGCTGCCATGGCAGTCGTTGAAGTACGACACGGGCCTTGGCGGGTACCGAACCAATCTCACCGCAGACAGGCTCCAGGGTGCGCCGAAGTATGGCAACGACAACGCCTGGGATTGGAATGACCCCGGACGAGCAAGAGCAGTAAATGATTACTATTCCGGGTTCTGACACCTGCCGGCAAGCCCGCCGCTGAGAGCGGGCTTGCCGGCGGCGATCAAGGCGTCAGCGGTCGGCAGAAACGCTCTGTCAGGAATTTGAAGGTGTCGGCGGTGCGAATACTCCTCGTCGAGGACGACCCTCTCATCCGCGAGTTCGTGGTGGAGACTCTACGAGAGGAAGGATACCACGTCGTCCATGCAGCCAATGGCGAGGAGGCGCTGGCGTGGTGCGGGCGGCGGGTCGTCGACCTTCTCATCACGGACGTCAAACTGCCCGGAAGCGTCGACGGATGGCAGATCGCCGAACGCTGCCGTGAGCATGATCCCGGACTCCCGGTGATCTATGCGACCGGCTTCTCGCCCGTCGCGCCCCGTCCGGTGCCCGGAAGTCTGATGTTGCAGAAGCCCTATCGTCCGGAGGACATCGTCAGGGCCGTCAGGCGGGTAGCTCCGGATCAGGCGTAGGCGCCGCCAACGCCGCAGCGGGAATTCCGCGAACGGCGAATTTCGGCGACGCCAGCCGATCCGGAAATTCGGCGACGCGCGGGCGACCGGAGTGCGTTGCGAAGCTCGACTAACCCGGGAGCGAATGCCCGAGGAAGAAACGCAGCATCTCCCTCGTCGCATCCGGCCCGCGCGGATCGGTGTAGGACCCGGCGGGACTGCCGCCCGACCAGGCGTGGCCGGCGCCGTGAACGTTCCAATGCTCGGAGACGACGCGCCCGTCCGCGTCGGCAAGGTTCGTGCGGGTGTAGGCGTGCCCATGGGGCACTCGTCCGCCGCTCACCTTCACTTTCAAACCTGCCGCCTTGACGGACTGCTCGACAATCCTGTCGCCGTTGTTCGGGTGCACCGTGGCGTCGCGGTCGCCATGGAAAACGATGGCCGGCACCGGCGGTCCGCCATCGGCATTTTTAGATCCGCCTCCTTGCCGCATGGCGACGAACGCGGAGGGAAGATCGCTAGCCGCCCCGCAGGCGAGGCCTGAATGGATCCCGACGGCCGCGTACAGATCGGCGTAGGTCGCTGCCATGATGGCGGCGGCCGCCCCGCCGGCCGACAGACCTGCAACGTAGACCCGCTTCGGATCGATCGGATAGTCCCGCATGACCTGGCGAGTGATGCCTGCGATCAACGAAGGCTCCCCGCCGTACCGCTGCTGGTCGCCCGTGCGAAACCAATTCCAGCATTTCGCCTGGTTGGCTCCGCTGGGCTGCTCCGGATAGACCACGAAGCAATTCCGCTCTTCCGCCAGGAAGTTCATCCGGGTGCCTGCCGCGAAGTCGTCTGGCGACTGGGTGCAGCCGTGAAGCATGACCACGAGGGGAAGCGGTTTTTCCTGCGAGCGGCTTGGGACGAACAGCTTGTAGCTCCGGCTTCCATTCGCGCTGCGGAAGGTGCCTGCGATGAACCTCGTGCCTTCGGGTGCGATATCCGTCGTGGCAGGCGGAGCGCGGGTCATCTGACCACGCAGGTTGAGTCCGGGGAAGTCTTTCAAGCGATCGAAGCGTTGCAAAGGAGCGGGAGAAACCCGGGTGGCTCGTCGGCTTTCCTTCTCCTCGACGACGCTGGCCGTCACGTCGATGGTCGGCGGCTCGAGCCGAGCTGGCGCGCCACGGGCGGTGCTGGCCGACGGCTCGGAGGCGCTCTCGCCGCGGAGCATGCGCTGCAGGAGCGCGGTGGCCTCGACCAGGTGGCCCGCACGCGTGAGGTGCGTGGCCTCGGAAATCAAGTTCTGGCTCAGCATCGCATTCACCTTGTTCTGTCGGAGAGGGCGGCCTTGACCGCGGGAGTGGCGTGAAGGGCACCGAGCACCGAGACCGAAGCAATGGTGGCGCGGGCCAGCTCGGGGGTGACGTCCTGGGCGATGGTCGCGAGACCCAGCACGTTGATGTGCAGCATCTCGCCGGCGCGCCGCGCCGCTTCGAGATCCTCGCGACTGTAGTTCCGCAAGCCCAAGTCCAAGCTCTTTCGAACCGTCGACTGCTTCACGACGTCCGCGTGGCGTTCGAGCTGGTTGCGGATGGCCGTCCGGATGAAGTCCGTGCGGTTCGAATAGAACCCTTCCTGCACCATCAGATCGACCTGACCCAGATCGACATAGCCAAGGTTGATCGTGATCTTCTCGGTATCGGGGATCCGGGGTCGCAGCTCGCGCACATTGTCGGCCATGAAAGCATCCATTTGAACCATCCAATGGGATGGTACATGGATGTCATATGGATGTCCGGAGGCGGCGTTCAAGGGGCGGCGAAAAATCGGTTAGCTGGGCGCCGGTTGTTCGTCGGTCGGCATCGTTGCGCGCCGATGTTCAGCGTTTGGCGCCGCGAATGCCGCAGCCGAGTGCCCCACCGCGGCAGACATTAATCCGCGATACGCGCTTTCATACTCTCGCGCCATTCGGTCCGCGGAGAAGCGTTCCTCGAAGCGGGCGCGTATTTTTCGTCTGTCGAGCCGGCCCAGATCGCCCACGGCTCTGACAGCCTGCTCCTCGTTCTCGACGATGAAGCCGGTCACGCCGTCCTCGACGACCTCGGGCACGGAGCCGGAGCGGTAGGCGATCACTGGCGTCCCACAGGCCATCGCCTCGATCATGACGAGGCCGAAAGGCTCCGGCCAATCGATCGGAAACAGCAGGGCCGCGGCCTTTGCGAGGAACGGCTGCTTCTTCACCTCGTCGACCTCGCCGACGAGCTGGACCGCCCGACCGTCGATGTGGGGCTCAAGTTGCTTCTTGAAGTAGGCCGTCTCGCCGCGCGGAATCTTGGCGGCGATGCGCAAGGGCATTCCGGCGGCGCGCGCGATGCGGATGGCGTCCTGGGGGCCCTTTTCCGCGGTCAGGCGGCCGAGGAACGCCAAATAGGATCCTTGATCGAAAGACGGGCGAAAGTTGTTCGATGGCAGTCCGTGCTGGATCGTGGCGATCCAATTCGCCTCCGGCAACGGCAGACGCTGATGGTCCGATATCGACACGAAGCCCGCGCCGGGAAACTGCCGCAGCACCTCGGAAAGGCCCGGCAGGTCGAGCCGGCCATGCATGGTGGTCACGAAGGGCACGCCGAGCCGACTGAGCAGCGGAAGGGGCAGCCAGTCGATGTGCGCGTGGATCACGTCGAAGTCTTTCGCGCGCTTTGCGATCGCCTCCAGCAGCACGGCGCAGGCGGCATTTGGATCGGCGCCCTTCCGTCCGAGACGCAGCGCGCGGGGCCACACGGAATGAAGCTCGCCTTTCGTCCGGGAGTCGCCGCTCGCGAACAGCGTGACGTCGTGGCCGAGCTCGACCAGTTCATCCACCAGCCATGCCACGACCCTTTCCGTGCCTCCGTACAGCTTCGGGGGGACGCTTTCGGCCAGGGGAGCGAGTTGAGCGATGCGCATCGATGCCGATCCTCTAGACCGAAAACATCGAGCGGAAGAACAGGACGATGGCCGCGGAGGCAAGTTCTGAGACGGCCAGCAACGTCCAATCCGGCCTGGCGCTGTCGACCGCAGCTCGCCTGACGAGCGCCTCCACCAGCCTCAACATTCGTTTTCGGGAAGGCGCTCAAGGTAAGCCACGCCGAATCCCGTGAGTTCTTCGGCATCGCTCACATGCGCTTCCCATCTCCCTTGCAGATGACGCTCCAGCAGACAGCGGCGGGTGTCGGAAGCATCGACATTGCGATGCTTCGTCAGGTAGAGAGACCAGACCGTATGTACCGCCGTGCGCAGCGGGACGTCATCGACCATGTTCGGCTCCGACGAGAAGAGATATCGCTGGATGCCAACTCGTCTCGGAAGATGAAGTTTCTACTTTTCCCGAAAAATCGTGTCCCGTCGAGTCGAGTCAATCGACGGGCGCGAGATGTTCGCGCAGCCTGTAAGCTCGGACTCGAGAGCGTGGTATCGAAGGTCCGTGACTGCGCCTACGTGAGCGGCAGCGGCAACAATAGGGTGAAGAAGACCTGCGCGGAGCGGTAGACCCTGACCATCGGCGGCTTCGCGCTCGACGAGGGTAAACGAGACGGTATCTACCTCGGCTGACGCAAAGACGGCGAGCTGATCTACGCCGGCAAGGTCGACCATGGCTTCGACAAGGCCTCCGCCGCCGACCTGCAGAAGCGGCTGAAGCCGCTGATCCGGGAGACGCAGCCCTACGCGAAGCGCGTCGGCCACAAGGGCATCTGGGTCGAGCCGAAGTTGTTAGCGGAGATCCCGGGCCATGTCTGCGGAGGGCAAGGTCCGGCATCCCTACTTCAAGGGCTTGCAGGAGAATCTGTGATCGGTAGGCGCCTCGCCGCTCGACCGGGACGCCGCTGCATTGTCCCCGCCCGCAAATGCCTCGACTTGCAACGGCGACCCTGAACCTAAACGCCACATCGCGTTCAACGTGGCCGGAATCTTCATTTGCTCGCAAGCGCCTTTACCGGGACTGCAGCCCATGAGGCCGCCGGACTTGGATTGACCGGCTCGGTACGGCTAGGCGGGTACCGCCCTCCAAAACTTCCTAACGACCCAGAGGAACGATAGCTCGGCTGCCAAGTTTTCCCAAAGCCCCTGCCCCAAGGGGCAACCCCGAACTGGCCCCAGCTCACCGCCCCCCAAGCCCCCGAGCTGGGGCTTTCGGTTGTCTGCGAGCCCGCCAGGGGGCTGGTGAGTTAACGGCCCCTCAGTCTTTAGTCCGTCGGCTCTGCTCCGGGAGACTCTTCAGCCCCGAGAAGCTTCAGCGCGGTATCGATCTTGGCGAGAAGCGCCTGGATTTCGGCACGCTCGTTCGGGCCGGGTCCGGCTTCAAGCCGCGCCAGCAGTTGCTCTTTCTGTCCTAGCAATCTGGCAAGAGCGGCCATCCGATCACCGCAACGTCGATATCCGTAAGAAAGGGCCGCTCGGGAGCGGCCCTTTCTTTGGTCACCAACGGCCGGTGCCGAAGCTGAAGCCGATGCTCGGGCCACCGCCGTAGTAGCCGTAGCCGCGATCGTAGTATCCTGGTCCGCCGTAGTAGCCGTAGCTCCGGCGCACGACGTAACCGTCATCGTCGCCGTAATAGCGCTGGACATAGCGGGGACCGCCGGTCCGGAAGCAGCGGCCGTACTCGTTGCAAACGAGCCGGACCTGATCGATGCCCGATAACTCGGGTGAACCGACCGCGGTCGGATTGAGCGGAGCGGCGGGGGCAGCCGACGCCAACAAGGCCGTCGCGAAAGCTCCAAGTGCAATTGTCTTCATGAGCGTTCTCCTTCCTTGGCGAGATCAGTCGATCTCTTCGATGACACGACGTTCCTGCGGTTCTACGATGTAGGTGCGGCTATCCCGGTGAATGTATCGGTACTCCCGCAGACTCGGCGCCTCGCGATAGACCTCGTCCGGGAAAGCATCGATCTCCACGCCCTCCGGCACTCGCTCGCCTCGGCGGATCTCGGTTCGCACCGTACTGCCGGTCGTTTGTCGTTCGCGCTCGACGGGACGCGCCTTGGCGTGCTTGCGGATCACCTCGCGGTCACGATCGCTGAAGGTGACATTGCGTTGCTCGGAGCGCGCCGGCGCTGCCGCCGTCGAGCGGCCCGAGTACGGCATCAAGGCGACGATCTTGTAGCTGGAGGGCTCCACGATGACGATCTCGTCTTTCACCAGAACGAAGTCGTAGCCTCGGTACTGGGGCACGATCTCGACCACCTCCGCCGGCAGCGGCCGCACGCGGACGTCGCGCGGCACGACCGTGCCGACCGACAGCGAGAAGTTCACGTTGTTGAGGGGCTGCACGTTCAGGTGCGAAATCGACGTGCTGATCCGCGTCCGCTGCAGATCGTTGATGTTCACCGACGCATTCATGTTGGTGTTCGACGAGCGATCGGCCGTGTTCTGCTGGTTGTTCGGCTGCTGGGCCGTGTTGGTCGAGTTGCTTCCGGTCGGAGACTGCGCCTGATTGCTGGTCGAGGCCGGCGGATTCGCGCTCTGGGTCTGGCCGGTCGAGGGCGAATTGGTCTGCGCCTGGTTCGAGGGCGTAGTGGTCTGGTTGGAAGGCTGGCTGGTCTGGGCCTGATTGGTCGAGTTGCCGGAGGTCGGCGCCTGCGTGGTGTTGGACCCGGTCCCGGAATTGGACGACTGGTTCGCAGCGTTCTGACCGGTCGAAGAAGGTTGCTGCGTCTGGGCCGAGTTCGTCGACGGATTGCTGGCCTGCCCGGACGAGTTGGACGACGGTGTAGTGGCCGTGGAGGACGGCGTCGTCGTGGAAGTGGAATCCTGCGGTCGTTGCGCGGTCGGCGAATTCGAGTTCGAAGTGTTGGGGGACGACTGCGCAAATGCCGAAGTCGCAATCGCGACTGCAGCCGTCGTAGCCAAAAATAAACGCTTATTCATGTGAGACCTCCTGAATGCGGTCGCTTAACACGCGATGGCGGGCCGAGTTCCAAATCGGGAAAACTCGGCAATCAAAATTGCATTTGTCTCAGCGAGAGGAAGATTGCTGCGACACCGCAGCAGCGCGCTACGGCATCTTTCGGGAACAAGTGGAACTTGCAACTGAACCCGTCGTTGGCAGTGACTACTTTGAAGCCACTGGAGGAGACAGAAATGAAGAAGCTGATCGTTTGCGGCGCGCTCGCCGCGTTCGCTCTGGGTACCCAGGCGGCCAGCGCCGCCGAGTTCTACATCATCCGCGATGCCACCACGAAGAAGTGCACCGTGGTCGACACCAAGCCGACGACGACTACCACGACAGTCGTGGGCGACGGTGTCTACAAGACCAAGACGGAAGCGGAGTCCGCAGTCAAGACCACCAAGGTCTGCACCGAGCAGTAAGAACTTCGGACGGACCGGCATCGGCCCAGGCAAATACAGTTGCCAGTATTCCTGTTGTGGGTCGTCGCCCCGGCGATCGTCATCGGCGGCGCCGGCTATTGGTAAATTCACATGCATTGAGTAAATGGAGGTTCGCTTCGAAAGTGGCCCGTCCAATCCCCTCGGATGGGCCACTTCTCCGTCAAGCGCTGCTGTCCAAAGGACCCGCGTCCCTGCTCTCAAGGCATTCGAATATTTTCGGAGACGTCGTACAAGGCGACCGCCTCCGGCGATCGGAAAAGCGAAGTGAAGGCCGACATATTGCGCGTTGCCTGTCACTGCTTCAGATGCGGCTCTCACCCGTCTGGCTGGCGACCTCTCATCTCGCTCCTCAAGTCATGGGAGGCAACGATCCGCATCCGCGCCCCGTGGGTTGCAGGAACGGATAGCTGCCGAGACATTTGTTGTGCGGCAGGCCTGCAGGAGGATCAAATGGACAACGAAGACGCCATGGCGAAAATGAAAGAAGTGTCGGAAGGCGTGCGGGAGACTGCCCGCACTGTGCGGCAGAGTCTCGAAGAGGGTCAGGCCCCTGGCCAAGCGCTCGGCTTTCTCCGCGACGTGGTTCGTGAGGCTCCGCTTCCCTCATTGCTCGTCGCTTTCATGCTTGGCTGCCTTGTCGCCCGCCGCTAGCCGCAAATGTCACGGTCGATCGCAAAGTCATCGAGCAGGGGCGACGATCCTCCCGAAAGAAGCGAGCCGATGAGCTCCGCGGCGAGGAGGCTGAAGGTGACTCCGTTACCTCCATAGCCAAAGGCCGCAAAGATATTCTTGGAGCCGGGCACTGCGCCGATGAGGGGCAGCCCGTCGCGGGTGGTGTCGATGGCTCCTGACCAGGCGAATGCAACGTGGCTGGAGGTGCGGGGCCAGAGAGCTCTCAGGCGTTCCTTGAGCACCCTCACCTTTGTCGGGGTCGCCGCGTCACGAGCGTCAGGTTGAATAAGCCCCTGATCATCCTCACCGCCGAAGATGATGCGTCCATCGGATGTCGTACGGGCATAGTGGTAGTTCTGGGTCGCTTCCCAGATGAGCGCCTGCCCCGGCCATAGATTATCCGCCTGCGGCGCAGTTGCGATCGCCCAACTGGAGGCCGGTTGCTGAGCCGTGGGCCGCACGATGTCCGGCATGACATAGCCTGTCGCAAGCACCACATGGCGCGCCTCGATCGAAAACCCGTTTTCAAGGCCGACGGTCACGGTCGAGGCGGCGCCGTCATAAGCGACCGCGTTGGCCTTCAGAAGGCGGGCGCCGCGCTTGAGAGACAGATCAAGCAGACCGCGCGTGAGCAGAACGGGATCCGCGTCGGCTGCGTCCCTCGACAGGATGGCGCCCGCCCGGGCGATCGCGAAGCGTTGGAGAAGTTCGGCGTGGCCCAGTAAGAGGGATGGCAGATCAACGCGGCTTCTGAGGCTATATTCGTCCTGGATGAGCTTCGGGCTGTCATCGGCGGCAAGATAGAGCGAAAGACGTGGCCGCATGTGGCACGCGATTCCGTACTGCGCAATCAACGCCCGTAATCCCCGAGCGGCCTGGTGACTGGCGCGGTAGCAGCGGACTGCCTTCTCGAAGCCGTAAAGCTCGGTGAGTTGGAAGAGCGGACGGTCGATTTCCCAAAGTAGCATTGCGGTGCTGGCGACCGTGCTGCCGAGGCTTGGAACCTCGCGATCGATGATGACGACCTGCCGCCCCTGCCGGCTGAGACGCTCGGCCACCAGGGCACCCGTGATACCGGCACCTACGACCAGGACTTCGCAGCGAAAGCTGTCGGTGATCGGCTCTATGGACGGCGGCGGCAGAACCGCCCATGGTGTACGGGCGCTGCGCAGGTCGTCCTGTTCGATATCTTCGTCTTTGAAGATGGAACGCTCCCAAAAGGTGAAGTGATTTCGTCACGCAGCCTTATCTTTGAACGGGTCGCAAGGCCGAAACGGCCGGCGCATTGATCGGCTGGCCATTGGGCGCGAAGATCGAGCCGTGGCAGGGACAGTCCCAGCAGGTCTCGAAGCTGTTCCAGTGAAGATGGCAGCCGATATGGGTGCAGCTTGCCGAATGCAAATGCAGCTTGCTCGCTTTGTCCCTGTAGGCAGCGATCTTCTCGAGACCGCGACGCAGGACGGCACCCTCGCCCGGCGCAAGCTCCTCAAGGGAGCCGATTTCGCCGGGCGCTACATATTCGGCGAGATTTTGCAGGACGGTCAGATTCTCGCGCAGGAAGTTTCGAGCGGCAGCTAGAGGTTTGCGATCGGGCGCATAGACCGGCTGCCACGAGCTCTCTTCGCCGAGAATGAGCGCGGTATTCAGCATAGCACCCATCACACCATGGGTCAGCCCTTGACCAGAATCGCCCATCGCAAGATAAACGCGCTCGCTGCCGGGCTCGCGGCCGATGAAGCCGGCATAGTCAATAGTATCGAGAACCTGCCCCGACCAGCGGTGCGTGACCTTGCCAACAGCCGGGATCAATTCACGCGCCCAGCTCTCCAGCCGGGCTAAGCGCTGGTCGGCGTCATTCGCCTCGCCGCTTTTGTGGTCTTCGCCGCCGACAAGAACGAAATCATGATCGTCTGGACCCGTTTGCAGCCGCACATAGTGGTAGGGATCCTCGGTGTCCCAGTAGAGCGCGTCCGGAAGTTCACCCCGCGCGATCGCAAAAGCGAGCACATAAGTACGGTAGGGCGCAACCTTGGAATGCAACTGGAAGCGCTCGGCAATCGAGGCGTTGGTCGCGATCACGGCGTGACCGGCCGTGACCTGCCCTTGTGCTGTTCGCAGCGTGACGGCGCCGTCCCGTTCCGCAACCTCTTCGACAGGACTGTTGGCGAAGAAACGGACGCCGTTCGCCTCACAAACCGCGGCAACTCCAGCAAGGTACTTCAGCGGATGGAAGGTCGCCTGCCGGGGATAACGAAGCACGTGGCGGCTTTCACATCCCTTGAGCGGAACACCTACCAGTCGATGCACCGGCGCGCCGACTTCCTGCACTGCTTCCAATTCCTGGTCGATGATGTCGGCCGGCATGCCGTTGCCCTGAAAGAGGTACCCATCCAGCCGCCGGAAGTCGCAGGCGATCTTTTCGCTCGCCTGGATCTCTTCGATCCGGTCGACGGCGGCGGCCTGGCTTTCATAGAATAGCTTGGCGATTTCAGCGCCGCGCAGTTTCTTGAATTCGCTCATCAGATCGTCGCAGAGCGGCGCAAGGTGCGCTGAGGTGCGCGCCGTCAGGCCGCTCGCGATACCCTTGCGGTCGATGACGATCACCGACTGGCCCCGCTTGGAGAGTTCGTAGGCGGTCGACAGGCCAGCGATTCCGGAGCCGACCACTGCCACATCGCAATGCGCATCGCCTTTGAGCGCACCCGCTTCCGGCAATATCTCCGTCTCCATCCAGAGCGAGGTGCTGACCATGCAAAACTCCGTAGGAAGGCAAAACGCCGGCTTGATGCCACGGTTCCTCCCGCCCAGTCAGCAGGCTTCGCGAGCTGATTCTCGCGACGCGAATTCGCCAATTCGGAAGACGGGCCGAGGACCTGCGCAGCCGGCTGCGGTAGGGCGGTGAGGAACAAAGCCTAGTCCGCGCCGTTCCATCGCTTTAAGATCGAGGAGCGACGCCATGGGACTATTCTCAAAAGACATCAAGACGATGGACGACCTGCTGCTGCACGGCTTACAGGACATCTATTATGCCGAGCAACAGATCCTCAAGGCATTGCCGAAAATGATCGACAAGGCCACCAACCGGGATCTGGTCACGGGCCTTAAGAACCATCTCGAAGAGACGAACAAGCAGGTCGAGCGTCTCGAGAAGGTCTTCGAGAAACTGGGCAAGTCGCCGAGCGGCACGCAATGTCCCGCTATCGACGGCATCATCAAGGAAGCGGACGAAACGGCCGGCGAGATCGAAGACAAGACGGTACTCGATGCGGCAATCGTCGCTAATGCGCAGGCGGTCGAACATTACGAGATATGTCGTTACGGCACGCTGATCGCCTGGGCAGAAGAGCTCGGCCATGACGATATCGTGCGTTTCCTGACCACGAACCTGAACGAGGAGAAGGCCGCGAATACCAAGCTCAACACGGTTGCGCTGCGCAAGGGCGTCAACAAGAAGGCTTCCACCGCCGCCTGATCGCCGCGGGCCCGGCGGATGATTTCGCCAGGCCCGCACCCATTTATCGATGCCAATGCGTGATCAACTGTCGCCATGACCAATCTGACAAAGCTGCCGAGCTGGGCCGACGACGACAACATCTTCGCCGTTGTCGAGACGCCACGCGGAAGCTCGTGCAAGCTCGACTTCGATTGGCGGGTCTGACCTATCCTTACGATTGGGGCTTCATTCCCTCGACCAAGGCCAAGGACGGCGATCCGCTGGATGTGCTGATCCTGCATGATGCGCAGACCTACCCGGGCGTCGTGTTGCGCTGCCGCCCGGCCGGCATTCTCGAGGTCGAACAAAGGAGCAAAGGCAAGAAGGAGCGAAACGATCGCGTGTTTGCAGTGCCTGACCGGTCACCGCTCGAAACGGATCTCAAGGATATCCGTAATCTCCCCGCCCATGCGCGCGACGATCTGGAACAGTTCTTTCGGGCGACGAACGCGCTGGAAAACAAGGAGCTAAAATTCCTCGGCTGGCATGGCCCGAACCGTGCGATCAAGACCATCAAGCGCCTCGCCCGCTAGTCGGCCCCGGGACGACATCGGACTTGCTGAACACGGCTTGATGTTTCCCATCAGGGTTCGCCGTCATCCTTTGCCTGCTTCGCTTCTCTGGAAGCACTGAGCGCCGCCGCACGTCGCTCATAGTCGACAGCCAACGCCTCGATTTTCGAAGCCGCTTCTCGATCATTGATGGAAGCAGCCAAACGTCGACATCGCGACGCCTCCTCAATTAAGCGGTTAATCAGTTTCCCCGCCAGACTACGCAGGAAGGCAATTGACCGGCCGTCAATCGTCGACGCTCCAGCTCGCAAGGATGCTGGCAACGGGAGCCACCTCGATCTGCAAGCTGAACCGCTTGCTGTAAAGATTGATGAGCGCATCGTGGCTTTCATCAGACGAGCTGCAGAGCGCATCTTCGGCCAGGATGACACGGTATCCGATATCGACGGCAGCCAGCACCGTTGCGAGCACACAGACATCGGTCTCACCGCCGGACACGATCAGCGTATCCACCTGATGCTCATCCAGAAAGGCCTGCAGCCGGCTATTAGTGAATGCGCAGTAAGTTTGGCGGTCGATGACTGTGGCAGGCGGCACAAAGCGTGTCAGGTCCGGTATCAGTTCAAGCAACGCCGGATCGACCTTGTCGCGTGTCACGCATTCCCATTTCTCATAATAGGCTTTCCAGACGCCGCGCGCCTCGACTTTGTTGCGGACCGGAATGAAGCGCGTAAAGACGGTACGTTGCGGCGCGTGCGCAATCAGCCTCACTGCCTCAGGTAGCGCACTTTCCAGCCAGGGCGTTGCCCAGGGGGCACCCGGCGCGAATAACCTTTGCATGTCGATGCAGAAGTGGACAGCATGCGGACCGGGGGGTGCAAGAAGCTGGCCCATGACTAGGCCGAGCCCTGACGACCAAATCCCGTCAGTCGTCTTATGACGCGCTCGAGCACTGCACCGATCGCCAGACCCGCAAGCACATCGCTTGCCCAGTGGGCCAGCAGGAGAATGCGCGTCGACACCAGAACGGCGCCGAGACTCCACGCAAGATTGCGTTTGGCGGGCGGCAGGACCGCGGCGGCAGATGCGAGGGCGCCGACATGCACGGCGTGCCCCGAGGGGAACGCATCCAGCGCGCGGCCGGAGAGCGGGATGCCATGCAGATGGCCGCGCACGGTGCGCCGGTCCGGCCGCACCTGGTCAAATTGTGTTTTGAGAAGGTGTGGCAGCAGGACGGAGGCGAGCGTCGTCAGCAGCACATGATCGCTCGCGTGCCGCTGCGGCAGTGGCTTGGCGCGACACCAGAGCCACCATCCGACAGCAAGCGCGGTCAGAATATGCTCATCCGCTCCCCAAGTCATCGCGCCCGAAATCCGCTCCGGCAGCGGACGGGTGTGCCGCGCAATGGCACGCGCAAGTTCAATATCGGCGGACAAAGGATGCACTCGTATCGTCATCGACTGCCTTCTCTCGCAGATGTCCTTACGTCCTGCAGCAAACCGTAAAAACGCAATTGGAAAGCAGAACAAGTCGTCCTGCTCTTTCAATCAACCGCCTCGAAAACCGTTCCCCGGCGAGGAACTGTGCGCCGAACGGACGCGTTGGATGCGAGGGACAGATCAATGGAGGAGAGAGCCATGGGCTTTGGACGAGGCGCATTGTTGTGGCTGCTGGGCATACCGCTGCCGATCATTCTGCTGCTCGCGATCTTCTGGCACCATTAAACCGGCGGCACAGGTCAGGCGAGCCTGTCGGCCAAAGGGACTGTCGAAGTGCCCTGAGCAACCGGCTTAGCGTAAATATTAGTGCCGTACCTTGCGTGTGCGGGCGTCCCGCATCAGGCGTTGAGCCCGACCGATGAAGCCCTCATTGCTTCTTGACGTTGCAAACGGGACGCTCGGCACCAGTCCTAACCCCGAGGAAGCACATGGCAAGGGCCGACGCCAAAAAGCCGGATCGAAGGACGGGCCTTTTGAAGCGGCTCGGACCCGGCCTGATCACGGGCGCATCGGATGACGATCCGTCTGGGATTGGCACTTACAGCCAAGCGGGCGCGCAACTTGGTTTTGGCATCGGCTGGACGATGCTCCTGAGCTACCCCCCGATGGTGGCGATCCAGGAGATTTCGGGCCGGATCGGTCGGGTGACGGGGCACGGGATCGCAGGCAATGTCTGCCGCAACTATCCCGGCTGGGTGATCTGGGCGCTAGTCAGTTTTCTTTTTATCGCCAACACAATCAATGTTGCAGCCGATCTCGGAGCCATGGCGGATGCCGCAAAGCTGGTGATTGGCGGATCGGCGGTCGTGTACGTCGTTGTCTTTGCGGTCATCTCGGTGCTGGCGCAGATCTTCATTGCTTACAAGCGCTATGTCGCGATCCTTAAATGGCTGACGCTGGTGCTTTTTGCCTATGCGCTCTGGCGGTCGTCAAAGTGCCCTGGGCTGACGCCCTTAAGGGACTATTCATCCCGAAGATCGAATGGAGCGGCGCCTTTCTGACGACGTTGGTCGCCATTCTCGGGACAACGATTTCGCCCTACCTGTTCATCTGGCAATCCTCGCAGGAAGCTGAGGAGCAGCGCATCAATCCCAAGAAGAATCCGCTTAAGGAGGATGTGCGTTCTCAAGGACGCGAACTCTGGCGCATTCGCCTCGATACGATTATCGGCATGGCCTTCTCAAACCTCATCGCGATCGCGATCATCATCACGACGGCCGCCACCTTGCATCAGCAGGGGGTGACCGACGTGCAGTCATCGGCGCAGGCCGCGGCGGCCTTGAAGCCGATTGCTGGGCCACTCGCCGAGCTGGTTTTTGCGCTCGGCATCATTGGCACGGGTTTGCTCGCCGTTCCGGTGCTGGCCGGCTCGACGGCCTATGCCATTGGCGAAGGCCGCAGATGGCCCGTTGGCCTCGCCCGCAAACCGCGGCAGGCCGCGGCGTTTTATTCGGTGCTTGCCCTCTCGATCGGCCTCGGTGTGGCGCTCAATTTCACGCCGATTGATCCGATCAAGGCGCTTTACTGGAGCGCGGTCATTAACGGGGTGCTGGCAGCACCGGTAATGGCTGTTTTGATGCTGCTCGTCAGACGGCCTAACGTGATGGGCAAGCTCGTGGTCGAAGGTTGGCTGTACTGGCTTGGCTGGGCATCGACGGCGGCGATGGCTCTTTGCATCGTCGGCATGGCGGTCAGCATGCTGATGCCGGGATCGTCCTAGAAACGGCAAGGCAAGGAGAAATGGTCGACTACGCATTGCGCTTTCTGATTGGCGGCTTGGTCGTCTCGATGTTTGCGGTCATAGGCGACGTACTGCGGCCTAAGAGTTTCGCGGGATTGTTTGGCGCCGCGCCATCCGTTGCTCTGGCAACGCTCGGCCTCGCCTTCTCAAAACATGGCGGCGACTACGTTGCGATCGAAGCACGCTCGATGATCCTCGGTTCGATCGCGCTGGCGGCTTACAGCTTTGTTGTTTGTCAATTGCTGATGCGGGCCGAATGGTCTGCGCGCAACGCCACCCTCGCCGCTCTCGCGGTCTGGCTTGTGGCCGCGATAGGCCTCAAGCAACTTTTGATAGGCTGAGCGCCATGGTTGTCCATTTCAAATTTTCCGCACTCAAGCAGGGACGACCTTACGAGTATATTGTGCGTTTTGCATTGGGCGGGTTGGCAACCGTGGTGGCGGGGCTTGTCGCTAACTGGGCAGGGCCGGAGGCCGGCGGGCTGATGCTGGCCTTTCCCGCGATCTTCTGTGCCAGTGCGACCTTGATCGAAAAGCATGAGCGCGAGCGCAAGGAGAAAAACGGCCTGCGCGGGCAGCGACGTGGAAAGGCTGCCGCCGCACTTGATGCCGCCGGGGCCGGATGGGGAAGTCTGGGCCTTGCCTGCTTCGCGCTCTTCATCTGGTGGCAGGGACGCGCTTTACAGCCCGCGCTCTGCCTGGCAGCGGCTTCGCTCGTCTGGTTCGCGGTCGCCGTCCTCATGTGGCCCCTACGGCGCGAACTACGTTTCGGAAGTCCCTCCTAAAATTTAAGGGTCGTCCGCAAGCCGAACACGGAAGCATTCTTGAGTGGCGTTCCGGCTAGAGGTCCTGAAGGGTTCGTTGCTCCTCCACCGGGGTGAATGACGTACTGAAAATTGGGCTGCAGCGTCCACCCGTCCCTGATCTGGTACTGATAGACGGCGGTTAGAAGGCCTTCGAAGTTTCGCATGGGCCAGTCGGGATTGACGAGAGCACGATAATCAGCGTCGAGCGCTTGCGCGCGCTTTGAGACATGTGCATAGCCGGCCGCAATGCCGAACTTGTCGTCCAGCCGTGCATCGCTGAGGCCGATAAACTCGATACCGGTGTCCGCATAGAGATCAATCAAGTTGCGATCAGCTGGTGCGCCGGCGATACGGGTAAAAAAGCCGATGCCACGATCGTCGCTCTTCGGTATGCGATAGAGCTTCTGCTCGAAGACCATCCAGCCACCGATGTCACCGGACAGCAGCAGGGGCTCGCCGTTGCTGGCGGGCGATGCCAGTGAAGCGCCGTTCGATGCGAAACGCTGGTCGGCAAAGCTACCCAAATGACGCCAGGCGCCAAATTTGATTTGGCCGGCAGGGTTTTCATCGCCCTTTTTGTTATTCCAGGCGTACTGGATCTGTCCGAGCAGCAGGGGCGGATCGTTGATGCGGAAGTTCACGCCGTAGCGGTTACGCTCTTGTGGATCGCCCGGCCCGGGACCAGCCTGATCGCCGTCGAATATGCCGCCGAGGACCGACAGTTGGTCCGTGACATTTACGAGCAGCCTCGCACCCATAGCCGCCAACGGAGGCGACGGGCCGCCGCTGGGCAAATCAAGCGAGGTAATTGCCGGCCACCCCATCGAGGCATTGGTGAAGACATCCGTGTATTTTGTGTTGAAGAACTCGCTGTCGGCTGCCAGCTGGCCGAACTTCAGCGAGACTTTCTTGTTGCCCCACTGCTTCTCGAAGTAAGCCTCGTACAACCGCGTCGAGGGCAGAGCTTCGATGCCGCTAACCACGAAGAAGTTCTGCAGATTGCTGCGCGATAGCCCGTCGCCGTGAATCTGGAACATGTTGGCGTGGAAGGTGAGCTTGTCGATGCCGGCGAGCTTCTCAAGATCGACATCGACGGCAAGGTTCAACCGGCCTTCGTAGATCGCTCCTTGCTTCAGCCCGCCGGACGAGTTGCCGAGGCCTTCCCCGATATAGGTCGCGGCAAACTTGACGCCGCATTTCTGAAGAGGGTTCGGCAATAAGCCGAGTGTTTTTTCCTCAACGGTGCTCTCGCCCGTGTCTGGGTCCGCCGGCTTGTCGTCATCCGTCTTTTTGTCCTCTTGTGCGAAGACATTCCCGGCTGCAAGAAGGCACGCGGCAACCAGCGTCAGACTGCAGAGGTGACGGATTTGAAGTAATGCCGACACTTGGTAAGCCCAGCCAAGGAGACCCTTTTCGAGGATGGGCATGTTCGGAGGCTGGTTTCAAGTCGCCCCACACTGATTCGCCAACGGTTGTTTTGTGCGTCGCGGTGCCCTCCAAAGGAACTCTTGTTCCAAAAGTGCGTTTCATAACGCTTTGCCCGGCCTCGGCAGGCCGAGGCGGCGAGGAAGTCAGGCGACATGCCGCGGCGCGGGAGGGACGAGGCCAATGAACATCCAAAATCGGGCGCCGTCCGGCCGTGACGATCTGGAGCCATTGCCCCCCCTCGATGCACGTCTTGCCGCGACCTACGAGCATGTCGGCGCCGGCATCGTTGAAGTGGACGAGAATGGCCGCATGTTGCGGGTCAATCAGCAGCTCTGCGAACTCACAGGTTATTCGGCGGCCCAACTGCTGGGCCGAACAATTTTCGGGGAGACGCATCCGGAAGATGTGTCGGAGGATCGCGATCAATTCCAGCGACAGCTCGCGGGCGAGTTCGAGCGTTACAGCATCGAAAAGCGCATTGCCCGCAAGGATGGCGGCCATTTCTGGGCCCAGGTGACGTCGTCGAGCGTCCGCGATGCTGACGGGCGCTTTCTTTATGCGGTTCGCGTTCAGCACGACATCACCGA
This sequence comes from Bradyrhizobium sp. USDA 3311, assembly GCF_054062495.1. NCBI lineage: Bacteria > Pseudomonadati > Pseudomonadota > Alphaproteobacteria > Hyphomicrobiales > Nitrobacteraceae > Bradyrhizobium > Bradyrhizobium sp. USDA 3311. The sequence goes on from NZ_JBSSFI010000001.1 coordinate 9,020,528, forward strand.
TCGCAAGCGAGCTGAAGAGGCACTCGCACGTCGCATGGAAGAACAGGCAGCGCTGTTTGCCTTTTCAGAGCGATTGCAGCATTGCACCTCGTCCACCGATTGTTACGAGGCCGCCCTTAATGCCATCACACGGGCCCTGGCTTGCGAGCGGGCATCAATCCTCTTGTTTGACGAGGCGCAGATAATGCGGTTTGCGGCCTGGCGCGGTCTTTCGCAAAGCTACCGACAGGCGGTCGAGGGGCATTCGCCTTGGACGCCGGACGCGCATGATCCGCACCCCATAGGCATCGAGGATGTCGCGAAAGCAGATCTGCCGGACGCGTTAAAGCGGACCATCCTTGAAGAAGGCATTCAGGCAGCCGCCTTTATTCCCATACTGCAGGATGGCCGCCTCACCGGAAAATTCATGGCTTATCACAGGTTTCCTCATTCCTTCAGCGAGGGCGAGATCGATGTCGCACTGGTCCTTGCGCGACTGCTGGGCTTCAGCCTTGCTCGCCTCGCCGGCGAGGAAGCGCGACGCGTGGCTGAACGCGATGCGCGGCAACTCGCGGCGATTGTCGAGTCTTCCGACGATGCGATCGTCAGCAAAAATCTCGACGGAATTATACAGACCTGGAACGAAGGCGCTGAACGGCTGTTCGGGTATCGCAAGGAGGAGGTGATCGGGCGGTCGATCATGCTGCTGATACCCAAAGATCGCGAGGGTGAAGAGGCCGACATTCTCGCTCGGATCAGGCGTGGCGAACCCATTCACCACTATGAAACCGTGCGCCGTCGCAAAGATGGAGGCATGGTCGATATCTCGCTGACAATATCGCCGATACGCGATCGCAACGGTCGCATTGTGGGGGCCTCGAAAATCGCACGCGATATCAGCGGACGGAAACTCGCGGAAGAGCGCCTCCGGGAAAGCGAACGGCGATTGCAGGAGCTGCTCGCGGCGATACCGGCGGCAATCTATACAACAGACGCGGCCGGCAAGATCACTTACTTCAATCAGGCGGCGGTCGAGCTCGCAGGCCGCACGCCGGAGCTCGGCACCGATGAATGGTGTGTCACCTGGAAACTTTACTGGCCGGACGGAACACCGTTGCCTCACGACCAATGTCCGATGGCCATTGCCTTGAAGGAAGGCCGATCTGTACGGGGCGTCGAAGCGGTTGCCGAGAAACCGGACGGGACGCGAGTTCCCTTCATCCCGTTTCCGACCCCCTTGCGCGATGCCTTCGGAAACGTCACCGGCGCCATCAACATGCTGGTGGATTTGAGCGAGCGCAAGCAGGCCGAGACACAGCAGAGGCTGTTGCTGAATGAGCTCAATCACCGTACCAAGAACAACATGCAGGTGCTGCAAGGTCTATTGCAGGGTGCTGCGCGGAGCGCACGCAGTGAGGAAGCGCGCCAGGTTCTCGAGGAAGCCTCCCGCCGCATCGCCGCGATGGCCGCGGCTCAACGCGTGCTTTATGGCACGACGGATGCGACCCGCTTCTCCGCCGAGCAGTTTCTCGGAGCGGTAGTGGAAACGGTACAGCAGACATTGCCGAACAATGTGAAGATCGAGCGCTCTCCGGCGACGGGCGTGCTGTCCAACGATATCGCCATGCCGCTCGCTCTCATCCTCAACGAACTGCTGACGAACGCTGCCAAGCACGGCATGAAGGATCCGAAACGGGATCGCATCCGGGTGACGCTGAATGAACGGGATGGAGAGTACGAGCTTGAAGTGGAGGATGACGGCCCTGGTTTTGAGTTGAGCGCCGTTCAACAGAACTCCTCAGGCTTACGTCTTGTGCAGGGTTTAGCCCGCCAGCTGCGCGGGGAATTCGAGGTGACCCGCGCGCCTTCGCGCGCTCGCCTGCGCTTCGCGATCACCAGCTCATGACGCCTTCGGAATCCGAGAAACAGGTCAACGCGACCACGTCTGGCGCGGCCGGTGATCAGCCGGTGGCTTCGGAGACCGGGAAGGTAGCGAAAGCGGCGCAGCAAAGGCCCGCGATCCTTATTGTCGAGGATGATTTCCTGATTGCGATGGAGGCAGAGAGCGCGTTGATCGCGGCCGGATTTCAGATCAGCGGCATCGCCGCCACGGCCGAAGAAGCCATTTCGCTTGCGCGGGCGCATAAACCCGCGATCGCCATCATGGATATCCGCCTGGCCGGCCGCCGCGACGGCATTGATGCTGCCGGCGATCTCTATCGCGAAGTCGGCGTGCGCTGCCTGTTTGCAACGGCCCATGACGATCAGCAGACGCGGGAGAAAGCCACGCCATTTTCGCCACTCGGCTGGCTGTCGAAGCCCTACACTATGATGTCGCTGATCAATCAGGTTCGCGAAGCCATCGCGAAATCGAGTTCAAGGTGATGTCTCTGCGGCGTCTGCCTCCGCGTGCTGAACAGTTCAGGTCGTCTCCAGCCGACGCATAAGCAACTCGCGCTCGTGACCTTGCGGTACCTTTTTTTAGCCTCAGCTCGAAGGCGCTCTGCTTCTTGGTCGAGACGATCTGGAAAAGAAAGGAAGTTCTTGAAACGGCGTCGCTGCGTGGCGCTGCTCCAGTTTGGGTTACTGGCGGGAGCGCAACCGGCGATCTCGTCACCGATGGAAGCCGCGGCCCGGACGGTGATGGTTCGTTAACGCGCGCATTCCCGGTCGAGTTCCGTGCACTTTTGCACATAACTCAGACCCACGCCACAGCCAAATTCATTGGATAATTGAGGAAACAGGCGCCCGGTTGTCCCGATCAAGGTCAGGCATGATTGTCAGCTTTGATTGCGCGGCTTTCATCTTCATCTTGCTTGGGAGAATACTGCCCCCTGCACCTTCATTTGGCGTGGTCATTGTAGGGCCGCTCGTTATAGCGAGGGTCATTCACACCGAAGCTGTCGCTCCAATCCCACGCCCGATCTGAACGATATGAGCAGCGCTGACGTTCTGCGCCTGAACGCTCCGTCGCTCGCGAGCCTTGAGGTTCATTCCGCATGCTTCCTGAGTCTTGCGGGCGGTCCAGACAAGGACCCCTAAAGCGAACAATCCTCGACGTCCGGCGTCTTCCATTGCGGAGCGGCGTGATGGACCACCTTGCCGAACTTGAAAGATTGCAGCATCAGCTTGGATTGGCCAATCGAGCGATCGCGTTGATTGGCGACCGGGAAACCGTGGAGCGACTGGAAACGTTCGCCCGCGAGATCAGAGAGAGGCTCGCGGATTTGCGGGCGGCAGTGGCGCGGGGGAAAATCAGCAGACGCGCCCATGCGCTATGGCAGGAAGCCGGCCGGCCGGAAGGACGTGATCTGGAATTCTGGCTGCGCGCTGAAAGCGAGGGGCCGGGCGAGAGCCGCAATCTATGGGACGCGACAGCGCCCGTTTGGAACCGCTCGCGGGCCGACGACTTGAATCCGCGGGCCGGTTTTCCCGCCGATTGCCGGTCTGCACGGCCCTTGCCTCTATCCCCAAATGCCCCCCAAGGCGAGGCCGTGCTTGGTCGGGAGGTCCGCATGCCTGAAGTTTACGAGGACGGTATCCGCGCACGCGCCTACAAGCTCTGGGAAGATGCGGGCCACCCTGAAGGGCGCATCGACGAGTTCTGGCATGAGGCCGAACGCCAGTTCAAGGAAGAGCAGGTCCGGCACGAATTGAAGACGCCCGATACTCTCTGATTCCGTCGCCCGGGCGCGATTGTCTCGCGCATCTGCGGTTCGACGCTCCGCACTTTCTCCAATGCGCTCGCACGTGCAAGTGAGCAATTGTCTGCGCTGAAGGAGCTAGGCGCCCGCGCGAGAAGACTGAAGTGCGTTAGATTTGCGCAAAATCAACGTGGCGTTGATGGAAAGGCCAGACCCTCCAGTTGACCGATTAGGTCAAATAAGGGCCAAAAAAATGAAGGCATGTCGGGAAGTGCGGGCCGCCATCGTCCTTGGGAATGACTGATAGTAGACGGGGCCGCCATCCACGGAGGCAATAACGTGACTAGTCGACATTACCGCCCCGCAGTTCGGCGTAAGGGAAGGTCGAAGGTCGCCCGATTTCCGACACTTGCGCCATAGCCTATGGCAGGGGAACTATCTGACATGTCTCCCGGCGGAGGGTAAGTAATGTTCCTGGGATTCAGTTCACATCTGATCGAAAGTCGGACTGGCGACATTTTCGTCTTCCGAGGCGGAGCGGGACCTCCAGTGCTTCTGCTTCACGGTTTCCCCGAAACACACATGATGTGGCGCACCATTGCCCCGCTGCTCGCTGTCGACTTTTCAGTGATCTGCGCCGATCTTCCGGGCTATGGACGGAGTGCTTGTCTGCCCGACGAGCCGCGTACGCGATACTCCAAGCGCTCGATGGCCCAGGCGCTGGTCGAGGCAATGGCTACACTTGGCCACGATCGCTTTGCGGTCGTGGGACATGATCGTGGTGGTCGTGTCGCGTATCGGATGGCGCTCGACCGCAAGTATGTCGTAAGCAAACTCGTCGTCCTTGACGTGATCCCGACAGGGATGCTGTGGGACCGAGCCGATGCGCGCCTGACGCTCAGTTTTTGGCCTTTCTCGCTTCTGGCCCAGCCAGAGCCATTGCCAGAGCGGCTGATCGGCTCCTGCCCAGAAGCGGTGATCGACAATGCGCTCGCCAACTGGGGATCGCCGCCCCACGTCTTCCCACCGGACATAAGAACCGCCTATGTCGAGGCACTGAGCGACCCCGCCCACATTCACGCGATATGTGAGGAATATCGTGCGGCAGCATCGATCGACCGGGACCACGACCGAGAGGATATGAAAGCCCGCAGACGAATCGCTTGCCCGCTGCTCGCGTTGTGGAGCGAAATGGGAGGATTAAATAACTGGTATCTGGACGAGGGGGGCCCGCTCGCGATCTGGAGGGCGTTGGCTGACAACGTAGAGGGTGGTCCCGTTGCCGGTGGTCACTTCTTCCCGGAGGAGAATCCTGAGGATACCGCCAATCGGTTGCGAGCGTTTCTCTTGTCCTGAACTGGCGGCGCGCTCGCCGACGTGTTCCGGCGGACTGCCGCTTGGAAGTTTGGGGACGTGCCGGACGATCTGAGCGCACTCTGACCGCCGGCAAATCCGGGTCACTCGTCGCACTGACCGACGACATCTCTCGGCTCGAACAAGTTCAGTGCGGTCTCGATCTGCGCGAGCAACCTTTCGATTTCCTCGCTCATTCGGCCCGGGATCGCTCGCCAGTTGCGCCAGGAGCCGTTCCTTCCTCGCAAGCAATTTCGCGAAGGTCGACATAGCGGCGCCCTCCCGATGTTCTGCAGCGGCACCATTCAAATAAGTTGGTGCGCCGGCGACGATCCCGCCAGTCCTGTTGCCGGCACGGATGACCCACCGCGGGTTGGACGGCCACAAACCCTGAATGGAAGACGGATGGACAACCGGCCTCGGCGCCGGATTCTTCGGAAGCTACTTAGCCGGCGGGCGCAGCGGGCCGTCCGCCCATTTTTGGGGCGGCGGGGTCGTACAGCGGATCCTCCTCGCAGGCGGGACAGACGTATCGCTCGCCGCCTCGGCCCGTCTCGTCGGGGACGAGCTTCATCGCCTTCCCGCATTGCGGACACCGCTTCCGGGTGCGGTGCAGCTCGGACATCTGAATTTTCCTGCCACGCCCAGCTTAGTGCCGCAACGAGCGCTCGCTCAAGGGAAATCGCGAAGCACGCCACAGCGAACGATGCCGCTTGCGCCGCCGATGTTATCAACTTCATCCGTCGGTAGCGTTGGTGGGGTGACTCGCCATGGCGCTGGAATGCGTTGCCGTTGCGCACCGTTCCGCCGGCCACCGCCCTACCCGGATCGGGCAAGGCTTGCGGGACCTCACCCCTCCTCGTCCTTGGCGGCTTGAGCGCGCCGTTCGTATTCATCAGCCAGCGCATTGAGGCGCTCGGCGGTCTCCGGATCGTTGATCGAAGCCGCCAGGCGCTGGCACCTTTGGGCCTCCGCGAGCAATCGGGTCTTCTCGTCTTCCATAGGCATCCAACCCGCTGCTGGCGGTCCGGTTGCTCCCTGGTTAATGGACGCTCACCGTAACGCGTAAGATCCCGGACACCATGATGAGGCAACCCTTACCCGATGGCCGCATCCTGCCGCGGTCGCAATCGACCATTAAGGCCTGGGTGGGACCTTGCGCGAAAAGGAGCCACGGTCCGATGCCAAGCAGCCGCCGCGAGGTCGAGAAAGCTCGCTTCCCGTTGTGGGCCGCGGCCTTCGTCGCGTTGGCTTGCGTGGCCATTCTGGCGCTGAGCGGATGGCGCGAGTGGGAGTCCCGCCAGGTCGAGCTGCGCAATGCGGAAGTCGACATGGCCAATCTGGCCCAGTCGCTGACCCAGCACGCCGAAGACACATTCGAGCTCGCGGACACCATTCTTGCCGGAATGGTCGACCGGATGGAGGTCGGCGGAACGAGCCCGGCCGCGGTCGCGAAGATCCAAAACTTCCTGCAAGCCCGCAAGTACAACAGGCAACGCGTCCGCGGAATCTTTGTCTACGACGAAACAGGTCACTGGCTCGCTACGACCGAGGAGATCGACTTCGCCGGCCTCAACAACAGTGACCGCGACTACTTTCAGCGTCATCGCGCCACGGCTGATCGCGGGACATTGCTAGGTCGGCCGGTCAAGAGCCGGTCCGGCGGACAGTGGATCATCACCGCGTCCCGCCGCTTCAATCACCCCGACGGCAGTTTCGCCGGCGTGGTGCTGACGAGCGTCGACGTGGGCTACTTCACCGAGTTCTACCGCCGCTTCGACATCGGACCGAACGGTGCGGTCTCGCTGCTGACCGCCGACGGCATCATGCTGGCCAGGAGCCGCGACGACGACGGCGCCTACGTCGGGCGCGACATGTCGGGCTCGCCGTTGTTCCGGACCATGGGCCGGCGGCCCGATGCCGGCGCCTACTACTTCAAGTCTCCGTTGGACGGACAGGAGCGACTGAGCTTCTACCAGAAGAGCAGCCGGTATCCGATCCTGGTTTTGGCGACCAAGGCGCAGAGCGACGTCCTCTCTCCATGGTGGCAGGAAGCGTTCACGCGCTTTGGCATCGTCACCGGTCTGACCCTGTCGATCGCCCTGATCGGCTTCTTCTTGGTGCGTTACCTTTCGAAGGGGCAGCGCATGGCCGCGGCCCTCGTCGCCAAGGAGGGGGATTTTCGCCTGATCGCCGAACAGTGTAGTGACGTGGTGATGCGGGTCGGGCTGGACGAGCGTATTCTCTACGCGTCCCCGTCATGTGCCCGCATCCTCGGCTGGGACCCCGCCAGGCTGCTGGGGACCTCGGCGCTCGACGGCGTCAATCCGGAGGATCGACCGCGCTTGGAGCAGGTCGTTGCGGCACTGAAGGCCGGAGAGGCCGAAGAGGCGCGCATCATCTATCGCGCCAATCATCGCCAGAAGAAGGATATCTGGGTCGAGACGGCGTTGCGGGTCACCCGGTCGTCGGAAACCCATGAGATCGACGGCGTGGTGGCGATCTCGCGCGACATGACCGAGCACAAGGACCTGCAGGACAAGCTCGCCGCGCTCGCCACGTCCGACGGCCTCACCGGCATCGCCAACCGCCGCCACTTCGACGACCGCCTCGCCGAGGAATGGGCGCGGGCCAAGCGCGACGGCACGCCCCTCTCATTGCTGCTGGTGGACGTCGATCACTTCAAGAAATTCAACGATCAGTATGGCCATCAGGCCGGCGACGCCTGCCTGTGTGCGCTGGCGCGGATCCTTGCTGCGCAGGTGCGCAGGCCGGCCGATCTAGCGGCCCGGTACGGCGGCGAGGAGTTCGCGCTGCTCCTGCCGAACACCGACGCAGAGGGCTGCGAGCTAGTCGGTGAGAATGTGCGCCGGGCGCTCGGCGACCTCGGCATGCTGCACGCGCTGAACCCCCCGTCCAAGATCGTCACGGTGAGTCTCGGTGGCGCGGCCAACATGCCCTCTCAGGGCGCGATGGACTGCGGCTCCCTGGTGGCAGCGGCCGATCGCGCGCTCTATGCCGCCAAGGACAGCGGCCGTGATCGCCTCGTGATGTCGGGACAGGTGGTCGCCTGGCCCGGCGCCAGAAGCGCCTGAGACTGCCGCGGCCTCCGGCAGTTTTGAAATGAAGCCGATAGAACCCGGCTCCCTAGCAGCGAGAGCGCGCGACCTACCTGGCCCGACCGCGACTGCTCCCGAATTCCACAAGCCATCCCGACGGAGAAAACGGCATCTCGGGCCATCTGCGTCAAAACAGATCCTAGGACGCCGCCGATCACGTGGTGCAGGCAGCGGTCCGGTTTGCGCCGACGGCAGTATCCGGGCGCCATCATGACATGGTTGGCATGACGAATTCCGCCCCGGCTCGTATTCCGGTTGGCCAGCGGCTGGTGACCGTTTTCATTCGCGTGTAGAAGCGAACGCCTTCAGGTCCATGCATGTGGTGATCGCCAAAGATGGAAGCCTTCCAGCCGCCGAACGAATGGAACGCCATCGGGACCGGAATCGGAACGTTGATGCCGACCATGCCGACTTTGATCTGGTGAGCGAATTCACGCGCGGCATCGCCGTCGCGCGTGAAGATCGACGTGCCATTGCCGAACGCGTGCTCATTGATGAGCCTCGCGGCTGTCGCGTAGTCCGGCGCACGAACGACGGACAGCACCGGCCCGAAGATCTCCTCCATGTAGATCTTCATGCTCGGCTTGACATGATCGAACAAGGTCCCACCGAGGTAATAGCCACGCTCATAACCCTGCATCCTGAACCTGCGTCCGTCGACCAGCAGTCTTGCACCGTCCGCGACGCCCGCATCGATGTAGCTTCGGACCCTCTCCAGATGCTGCTTCGTGACGAGAGGACCCATCTCGGCTTCGGGATCGGTACCCGGCCCGACCTTCAGGCCTCGAACCTTGGGCTCGAGCGCGGAGATCAGCCTGTCCGCGGTCCCCTCGCCGACCGGCACGGCAACCGAGATCGCCATGCAGCGCTCACCGGCGGAGCCATAGGCGGCGCCCATCAGCGCATCGACCGCCTGATCCATGTCGGCATCGGGCATGACGATCATGTGGTTCTTGGCGCCGCCGAGCGCCTGGCAACGCTTCCCGGTGTTCGCGGCGGTCGAATAGATGTACTGCGCGATGGGCGTGGACCCTACGAAGCTGACCGCCGAGACATCAGGGTGATGCAGCAGTGCATCCACGGCCTCCTTGTCGCCCTGCACGACGTTGAAGACGCCATCCGGCAGGCCCGCTTCCTTCAGCCATTCCGCCATGACGAGGGATGCCGAGGGAACGCGCTCCGACGGCTTCAGGATGAAGGTGTTTCCGCAGGCGAGCGCGACCGGAAACATCCACATCGGGACCATGATCGGAAAATTGAAAGGCGTGATTCCGGCGACTACCCCGAGCGGCTGACGCGTGGAATAGCTGTCGACGCGGGTCCCGACATTCTCGGTGAGCTCGCCCTTGAGCAACTGCGGGGCAGCCGTCGCAAACTCGACCACTTCCATCCCGCGCTGAACTTCCCCGAGGGCATCGGAATGAACCTTGCCGTGCTCTGATACGATCACGTCGGCGAGCTGTCCTGCGCGGTCTTCAAGGATCCGTAGAAAGCGATTCAATACCCGCGCCCGTCGCAAGGGCGTCGTATCGGCCCAGCCCTGCGCTGCCCGGCTGGCTGCAGCCACGGCGTCCGCCACATCGGTCGCGTTGGCGGCCGCGACAGATCCCGTCTGCTCGCCGGTTGCCGGGTTGAAGACAGGCAACCTGCGTTCCGTACCGCCTGGCACTCGCCTGCCATTGATGAAATGATTTATCTGCGTAACCACGAGCAGCCTCCTTGTACGTTCCGATACGCGCCTTAAGTTAGGCCGCTTTCATTCCCGCCATATATTTTCCGATCACGCGCTTGTCGGCGCCGTCAGCCGAAACCTCATGGACAATGCGCCCCCCGCTCATGACGAGGATCCTGTCGACCAGGCCAAGCAGTTCGTCGAGGTCTTCAGAGATGAGCAGCACAGCAGCGCCGCCGTTCCGTGCCTCGACGATCCGGCGGTAGGTCTCTTCGCAGGCAACGAAATCGAGTCCGAAGGTCGGATTGGACGCGATCAGCAATCGGACATCTTGAGTGAGTTCTCGCGCCAGAACCGCCCGTTGCACGTTGCCTCCGGACAGCGCGCTCATGCTCGCCGTCAAGCCAGGGGATTTGACACGAAATTGCTTCACGAGCTTCTTGGCCTGCTCCGTGAGCGCTCCATAATTCATTGCAATACCGCGACAGAGCGGCGCCCGATCGAAGTTGCGCAAGGCAAGGTTCTCCGCCAGCGACATCCGATCGATGCAGGCGTTCTTGAGCGGCTCCTGCGGCAACCCGTAGACGCCGAGGCGGGCAATTTCCTTCCGCGTGCCGTTGAACGCGGCGCCGGATACGGCGATCGTACCGCTGCGATCGCGCTGGCCCATCAAGGTCTCGACCAACTCCAACTGTCCGTTCCCGGACACCCCAGCAATTCCCACAATTTCACCTTCGCGAACCTCCAGTGAGAGATCCTTCACGGCTGGTAGTCCGTTGTCCCCGTTCACGGACACCTGTTTCATGGAAAGGACAATATTGCTCTTCGGCGGCAATTTCGGTGCGTGCTGCACGGCCTTGCTGACGGGTTCTCCGATCATTGCTTCGGCCAGGGCATCGTCTGACAGATTCGCGACCGCTCCGGTTCGAACTGACGCGCCACGCCGCAGTACCGTGACGTCGTCGGCGTATCGGCGCACTTCGTGAAACTTGTGGCTGATCAGAACGGCGCTGAGCTCGCCCGCCCGCGTCAGGCTGCGAACATAGCCGAGCACCTCATCGGCTTCTGCCGGCGTGAGTACGGACGTCGGCTCGTCCAGGATGAGAAGCTTGCGCCCGAGATAGAGCTGCTTGACGATCTCGGCTTTCTGCTTCTCGCCCGCAGAGAGCTGCGAGACTCGCACGTCGAGCGGGACGTGGAACGGAAGCTTCTTGGTGACTTCGGCCAGCCGCTTCAGCTCGCTTTGCCAGTTGATGTAGGCCGGCAGTCTCGCGCCGCTGACAACGAGGTTCTGCGCGACCGTCATGGACGGAACCAGCGTGAAATGCTGGTACACCATACCGATGCCGAGCGCGTCGGCATCCTTGGGCGAGTTCAGCCGGTGCTCGTGCCCATCCACTTGGATGTGGCCGTCGTCCGGATGGTAAAAGCCGACGAGGCATTTGACCAACGTGCTCTTCCCGGCTCCGTTCTCCCCGAGCAGCGCATGGACGGTGCCCGACCGGATCAGCAGCGACACGTTGTTCAGAGCGAGATTCGCTCCGAAACGCTTCGTCATGTTCTTGAGTTCGACTTGCGGAGCGGTCATCGGACGATCCTCAGAGGATGTATTCCCGTCACAGCGCTTCTCATCGGTGCAGCTTGAGTTCGCCGGGCGCATCGGCGAACGGCGCCGCGCGCGACGTCGAGGCCACCATGATCGCCAGGGTCAGGATGTAGGGAGCCGCGTTGAACAGGTAGTAATAGCCGGTGACGCCAACACCCTGCAGCGCCGGCCCGAGGGCGCCTGCACCGCCGAACAGAAGTGATGCGCCGAGGGCGTTGATGGAACGCCAACGCGCAAAGATGACGAGCGCCACCGCCATGATGCCCTGCCCGCTGGACAGCCCCTCGCTCCAGCTCCCAGGATATGAGAGCGACAGGAAGCTGCCACCGATGCCTGCGAGGAAGCCGCCGGCCATCGTCGCCAGGATGCGCACCCGCAATACCGGAAAGCCAAGCGCGCGTGCCGCATCCTCGCTGTCCCCGACGGTGCGCAGCATCAGTCCCCAGCCAGTCCTGTTCAGGAAGACATAGACGGCAAAGGCCAGTAAAATTCCGACAAAGAACAGCGCGTTCACGTCCAAAGCTGCTCGCACTTGCGGCACGCTCGACCAGAATCCTAGAGATATCGAAGGAAGCGCTGGCGCCTTGGGTTCGATCAAGGGTTTGCCGAAGAAAAACGCCAGGCCTGTGCCGAGCACGATGAGGCTGATACCGATCGCCGTATCGTTGACGCGTTTCACGCTGCACAGGAGACCGTGCAGCAGGCCGAAAGCGGTTCCGGCCAGTCCCGCTGCGAGCACGCCGAGCCAGGGCGAACCAGAAAGATAGGAGACCCCGTATCCCGCCATGGCGCCCAGCATGAGCGTGCCTTCGAGACCCAGATTAATGCGCCCCGATTTTTCGGTGATGAGCTCGCCGATGCTGACGAAGATGAAGGGCGTGGAAACACGGATCGCTCCTCCCAGAATTGCGAGTGGCAGCGTGAGCCAGCCGATTGATGTCACGTCCATGCCTTACCTCCGTGTGTTTTCTCGGAGTTGTTGCGCAATTGCATCCGCGACGAGGACGCAAACGAAGATCAAGCCCTGAAACACCAGCATCGTCGCGTCGGGAAGCTCGAGGCGCCGTTGCAGCAGGCTGGCGCTCGCCTGCATGCCGCCGATCAAGAGCGCGACTGCGACAATCGCAAGCGGCTGGTGGCGCGCCAGGAACGCGACCAGGATTCCACTGTAGCCATAGCCAACGATGAGTGAGGAGTTGGCCGTCCCCTGCACGGCCGCCACTTCGATAGCGCCGGCAACTCCTGCCATTCCGCCCGCCACAAATGTCGCACCGATGACCCAGCGGTTCACGGCCAGGCCGACCATCTTCGCGACCCTGGCGCTACCGCCGACCACGCGCAGCGCAAAGCCCCATCGTGTGTAGCGCAGCACGACGTGGGCGATGATGGCCAGCGCCAGGCTGACCGCAAGCCCGGCATGAACGCCAACGCCCGGCAGCATGGGCAACATGTAGGACGGATCGATCGGATGGGTCGACGGCTTGTCCAGGCTCGCCGGATCCCGGAGCAGTCCTTCCGTCAGATGGTGAAAAATCGCGATCCCGATGTAGGACAGGAGCAGGCTCGAGATCGTTTCATTCACACCGCGATATTGCCGGAGCACAGCGGCCAAACCGAACCAGAGTCCTCCGGCGAGAGCGCCTGCAGCTAACATGATGACTTGCATCGGAAGTGCGTGCGCCCCCGCAAACGGCAACGTCACGACGGCCCCTGCAAGTCCTCCGAGCACCAGAGCGCCCTCGCCGCCGATGATCACCAGCCCTGCCTGTGCGGGTATGGCAACGGCCAAGCCAACCAAGATCAACGGTGCGGCCCGCGACAAGGTATCCTGCCAGGCGAAGCTGCTGCCGAAGCCGCCTTGAACGATCAGGCCGAATACCGTGAAAGGGTTCTGACCATACAAGGCGACGAAGGCTGCAAAGACCGCCGATGCAAGCAGCACCGCCAGGACGGGCAAAGCCACGCTGAGCTGGGCTGCGGTTCGCGGCTGTCTCGAAGGCACGGACTCGATTCCCGAGATCGAAGACAAGATCGCCTCCTAGACTTGGCCGATGATTCCCTCGACGAGGTAGTTGATGCCGTCGAGGACACGGTCGTTGCTGTTCTGCATGACGCCGGCAGGAACAATGACGTTGCCCTTATTGTCCTTGAGCGGGCCGCTGTAGATCACGAGCGTGCCGCCGATAAGGTCTGCTCTTGCCTTATCGGCCGCCGCGCGGGCCTCGGGCGTGACGAGCTTTCCGAAAGGGCTGTTCTTGACGAAATGGTCGGAGATGCCGGCACGCAGGTAGTGCTCCGGCTTTTTGCCGCCACGCACGCTTCCGGCATACACAAGATAAGGCGTGATCCAATTCCATTCGGCTCCCGTGAGATAGCCGTTGGGAGCGACATCCGCCTGGCTCGAATGGTAGCCGCACGACATGACGCCGCGCTTCTCGGCCGTCTCGATCACCACCTTCGGGCTGTCCACCTGGGCCGCGATGACGTCGGCGCCCTGGTCGACGAGCGTATTCGTCGCCTCTGCTTCGCGCACGGGAAGCACCCAATCGCCCGTGAAGATGACCTGCACTTGAATGGCCGGATCGACCGAACGTGCGCCGATTGCGAACGCATTGATGCTGCGAAGAAGATTGGGCGTCGGCTTCGCAGCGACGAGGCCGAGCTTCTTGCTCTTTGTCATGTGGCCCGCGACGATTCCCGAAATGTACTGCGCCTCGAAAATGTAGGCGTAGAATGTGCCGATGTTTTCGGGCATGCCTGCCGTCCAGACGCCGCCGGTGTGAGCGAAGGTGACATCCGGATATTTGGCCGCCATCTCCAGAACGTGAGGCTTGAAGTAGCCGAAGGACGTCGCCAGGATGAGCTGAGCGCCATCCTGGCGGATCATCCCTTCCATGCTGCGCTGGGCCGCGATTGTTTCCGGCACGCGCTCCTCTTCGACGACCTTGATGCCAGGCAGCTTCTTGAGCGCGGCGGCGGCCTGCGCGTGGGACTGGTTGAAGCCGTAATCCTGCTTGGAGCCGGAGTAGAGGATCCCAACCGTAAGGGGTGTTTCAGCGTGCGCAGCCGGAATATCGAGAACGAATGGTGCGGAGCCGGCAGCGGCAAGCATCTGAAGGAACGAGCGACGGTCGAAGGGTTTCAAGGTCATTTTTCTCTCCTGGATGATCAGGCTATGACGAGAATCGTTCGGCAGCAGAGAGCAGGCCTGGCGCATGACATGCGACGAGATCTGCTTCCAGTTCTCTCCGCTCGGCGGCGGACAGAGGCGTGACGGGCGAGCGCACGGCGCCACCGGCAATGCCGATCAGATCGCACCAGTGCTTGACCGCCGCGTTCGGCATATGACCGCTCTTCAGCGGGTCCATGATCCACTTGTTGAAGACGACCCGCTGCGGTGCGAGTGAGGCGCAGATGCGCGCCGCCTCATCCGTTTGTCCGGACGCCAGCAGCGTCACGTAGTTCGCGATCGGACGAAAGTCCCCGCGTTGGTAAAGATACGGCTCAGGGTCGGCATACAGGATCGACTGACCTTCGCCCTGCATGTTGACGAAGAAGTTTTCTTCCAAAGGATCGGAGACGAGCACGCCATTGCGCGCGGCTTGGCGAAGCGCAGCGTTCTCGGCTGTAGTGCCGGTCGTCTTCAGCAGCTTGAGATTGGGCAGCGAACAAAGCTGCGTGAAAACGGCAGGATCCAACGGGCTGGCTGCAGCGGTTCGGGCGTTGAAGATGACGATCGGCATCTCCAGACGTGTGCAGATGTGGTGCAGATACTCGAACTGCTGCGCAGGGGATCGCGGCCCTGAGGTCGGGACCATCAGCACGGCGTGACTGACGCCGAGTCGACGCGCGTGCTCGCCAAGCTCGATGGTCTCTTCAACCGAAGGACCCGAGATCACCACTGAGATCCCGAGACGGCCTCCGGCCTCATCGGCGATCACTTCGATAACGCGCTTCCTCTCCTGCAACGTGAGCGACCAGACCTCGCCGATCAGTCCATTGCAGAACACTCCCGCAAGGCCAGTTGCGATGTAGTGGCGGACATTCCGGCGAACCCCGGCCTCGTCGATAGCTCCGGAATTGTCGAAAGGCGTGTGAATCGCCGCCCAGATTTCAGGGATGTTCTGCCCAATCACCATGCCCGTTTCCGCTTATTGACCGGTTCATTCTATTTATCATGATAAACCGGATTTGCATGAATATGCCCGTTGTGGGAGAAGTGTCAATCGACGAGTCGGTTCTTTTTCGCGGGCCCGCGCTTGATCCGCCCGGAGCATGCACAGGAACCCATTGATGGCTCTGGAGAATTCAGATGACGGTGGAACTGGAAAAAATGCCGAAGCAGCCCGGGCGGCTGAAAATTCAAAAGCGGGCGGATCTCGTTACCGAAGAGATCAAGCAATTGATCACACAGAAGAACCTGCGCCCCGGCGCCAAGCTCCCGATGGAAAAGGAGCTTCAGCGGCTGTTTTCGGTCAGCAAGAGCACCATCCGCGAGGCGCTAAAATCGCTTGAGGTGCAAGGACTGATCACGGTCAGCACCGGTCCGACCGGCGGCGCAACCATTATCGAGGTGCCGCTCGCGCGGACGTTTCAACTGCTACAGAACTATCTGTTCTTCAAGGAAGTCAGCATGGAGGACATCTATGCAGCGCGCCGATTGCTCGAGCCGGAACTGGCTGCCGGCTCAGTGCCATTCCTTTCCGACGAGCAGCTCGACGCTCTGGAGCACAACATCGAGACCTGCCAACCGACCTCGCAAGAACCTGCTCTTCTGGTCCGTCAACGCCAGGCAGATCTGGATTTTCACGACATCCTGGCTGCTGCGAATCCCAATCCCTTCCTGCGCTTCGCATGCGAGCTGATCAACGAGATGCTCCGTCGTCTGGTTGTCTTCAGCACGCAGACACCTCCGGAAGAACACACCAAATTCGGGTGCGCCAACGTCAAGATTCACGCGGAGATCGCGAAAGCCGCCCGTGCGCGAGACAGCGAGCGCGTGCGAGCGCTCATGAAGGCGCATATGGAAGAGGCTTCTGAGTACGTGAAGCGTCTGGATGGCCGACTCGATGGACGACTGATCCTCGACTCGGAGATGGCGCCGCGCCTGCGACCGCTCTCCTAACGAGGTTTGCCGACGCAGCACCACCCGATGAGGTCGCGCTTTTGCGACGTTAGCCACCTGTCTCTGTAATGGCGACAAATGCGAACGCCCGTACGTCGGCAGTATCGTGATTGCCGCGGGCGGATCTTTATGCTCGGCGGCGATCTCGATCTGTGCGCTGGCACTGCGCGCAAGCAATTGACGAGTCGACTGCGACGTACGATCAACAGCTATCATCTTCGAGCGTTTGACCAACATCAATGCGCGGTGATCGCCACAGGCGCGGTGGTGGACTGAGCCCGCACTGCGCCGCCGACATTGCAGTGGGGTCGATGATGCCCGCGGTCTGCACACGGCAACGGCGCTGAGCTTGACGGCCGGTGGCAGCAACACTTGGTCCGTATCACGCATGCTCAGCATACGATGTGCGCAGGAGCTGCTCCTGTTTCAACCGCCGCTCGCAGATAGAGCTAGGCGGGAAGAGCGCATCCGTTCTTGCTTCTGAGAGCCGCAGGCTAGACAGGTGAATACAGCTCACGCATGCATGCAAAGTTCTCATTTGTCGAAGAGTTCTGCGACAACGCAGACTAGCCGCAAAATCAGACCTTAACAGCGTTTTGGGAAGGATGCGTGCTTCAAGGAAGCCAAATCGCGTTCATTCGGGAAGCCCAGTCTGGCTGATGCAGACCTGGCCGAAAGATGAGTGGCAATTCTCGCCACAGATGAATCGATTTGCCCGCGGCATCGGTACCGCCCGACCGTGCTCGCGCCGCGAGGCGATATCCCCAACCTGCTGATCAGAAAAAGTCACGTGAGAAGCGCTCCAAAGCCGCCTTGGCGGTCTGCGGACGCCCAGAAGAGGAGGAAAAAGGGGATGAAGTTCAGGACGTTTCTCGGCGCGGTCGTTGTCCTAGCGCTCACCGGTGCTTCGGCGCCAGCGGCCGATAAAGATGCCGCCGACATTGCGGTCGAAGCAGCAAAGAAGTACGCGGGCACGACGATCAGCATTGTCTGGGAGGCCGGCCTCCAATCGCTCGACCCACTGAATTACTCGGGCCCCAAGTGGGAGAAGCTGACCGGCATCAAGGTGAAGGTTGTCGAAGTGCCCACCGACCAGATGTTCACCAAGATCATGCAGGATTTCAAATCGGGCGCCGGAGCCTACGACGCGCTGAACGTCATTCCGTCTTGGATGCCTGATCTTGCGCGCGCCGGCGCGCTCGAGCCTCTCGACAAGTACGTCGACAAGTTCAGCTATCGCGACGAGTTGCAGGACATCGCGGCCGCTTACCGCGACAACCAGATGCAGTATGACGGGAAGATTTTAGGCTTTCCGGACGACGGCGACGTGATGCTGCTTTACTACCGGAAAGACATCTTCGATGATCCGAAGATGAAGGACGAATTCAAGGCCAAGTTCGGCTACGAACTCGCTCCGCCAAAGGACTGGAAACAGTTCGACCAGATCGGCCAGTTCATCACCGACAAGATGCACCCAAGGTTTACGGCGCCGGCTTCTTCCGCACAGCGCCCTATCCGCAATACATGTTCCAGGAGCGCTTCCGCATGGAGGGCGGCAAGTTCTTCAATGCGGACACCATGAAGACGACGGTGAATGGCGACGTCGGCCTCAAGGTGTTCAAACAAATGCTGGCGGAAAACAAGTTCATGCCGCCGGGCGTGGAGCAGTGGAATTTCGTCGACAACCTCGCGGCATTTCTTCAGGGCACAACCGCGATGACGATCTCGTGGCCGCCTTACGGACGTTGGGCCGCCGGCTACGGTTCGGGCGAGGAAGCGTTGAAGTGGGTTCCCAAATCCCAAGTCGCCGGCAAGGTCGGCTACGCGCTCACGCCTCTCGGCCGCCCCGAACTCGGCGTCGGCTTCGACTTGTCGGTGTCGGCCACCAGCAAGAACAAGGAGGCCGCTTATCTCTTCATCCAGTGGCTGAACAGCAAGAAGACCAGCCTCGAGCGCGTCCAGCTCCCCTATACGCTCCGCGATCCGTTCCGCCTGTCGCACTACGCGAGCGAGAAATACCGTGCGCTCTGGCCTGAGGCTCCTGCCTATCTCGATACGATCAAGACATCCGGTGAGAAGGGCCTGCTCGATCTCTCCCTGCTGCAGCAGGACAAATACGACGAGGCGATGACCAAGGCGATTTCGATCCTCTGGGCTAGCGAAGATCCCAAGGCCATCCTCGACCGCATGGCGCAACAATTCGACGCCATCACCGAGAAGGTTGGCATTGAAAATCAAAAGGCCGTCTACAAGGTCTGGGCGGCTAAGCCCGGCGCCTATCCGCAATAGCTGCCCTGGACACCACACGGGAGGCGTCGCCCTCCCGTGCGGCGTCGTTTCCTGGACTGATGATGACGCTTTCCGCAAGTCTCAATGGTGCCGAGCAACGCCGCCCGAGACGCCTCGGGCGCATGCTCGAGGACCGCCTCCCCTATCTCATCGTCGCACCGGCCATTCTGATCCTTCTCCTGGTCGGCTTGTTCCCCCTCATCTACTCGCTGATCGTGAGCTTCCAGCGCATCACGATGACCGAGAACGACACATCCTTTGTCGGCCTCTTGAACTATGCGGAGCTCTTCCGGGATGCTCGCCTCTCGGCTTCGCTCGGCCACACAGCCATCATCACGGCAATCGCCCTGCCGCTTGAGCTGCTGATCGGCTTCCTGATGGCGCAGCTCTTCATTGATCGTATGCCCGGTCGCCAGATCTTCGTCGCGCTGCTGGTCCTCCCCACGGTGATTTCTCCGATTGTCGCGGGAGCGA
This sequence comes from Bradyrhizobium sp. USDA 3311, assembly GCF_054062495.1. Classification (NCBI taxonomy): domain Bacteria; kingdom Pseudomonadati; phylum Pseudomonadota; class Alphaproteobacteria; order Hyphomicrobiales; family Nitrobacteraceae; genus Bradyrhizobium; species Bradyrhizobium sp. USDA 3311. Next base: position 9,039,789 of record NZ_JBSSFI010000001.1, read on the forward strand.
CCTGGCGTCTGATGTTCGACGTCCGCTTCGGTCCGATCGGCGAGATCCTGAGCTTCATCGCCGGCGAGCCGGTCCGGATTTTGTGGACGGTCAATCCCGCCTACGTCTATCCCGCGATCATCATCTGCGAGGTCTGGCAGTGGTCGCCGTTCATGTTTCTGTTGCTGCTTGCAGCGCTGTCAAATGTCGACCAGTCGCAGCTCGAAGCTGCGGAGATTGATGGCGCATCATACCTGCGCGTGCTCCGCGCGATCGTTCTGCCGGCCATCGCCCCCGTGGTCGCCGTCGCTTGCCTGATCCGGGGCCTGGACCTCGTCCGCATCTTCGACATCATCTGGGCTCTTACCGAAGGCGGCCCGGGGTCGATGACCGAGACCGTCTCGCTCTACACCTACGTCCAGGGCTTCTCGCAATTCGAGACCAGCTATACGGCCGCGATCTCGTTTTTGGTGATTGCGCTGCTCACCGTTATCACCACCCTGGTCCTCAAGCGCATGGAGCTTGCGCGATGAAGGTCGGCAGACTTCCAGCGAGAAAAGCCCGCATCCTGGCGCTTCGCTATCTCGGCGCGGGCGTCGTAACCCTCCTGTTCCTGTTTCCGGTCTACTGGCTGTTCATGATCTCGTTCAAGACGCCGGACGAGATCTATCATGTCCCGCCCTTATGGGTCCCCGGACAAATCCATTTTTCGAACTATTACGTGCTGTTCAAGGATGGTGACGTCCTTGCCATCCTGAACAGTCTGATCGTCGCCGGCGTCAGTTCCGGCATTGCGATCGTTCTTGGGACGCTCTGCGCCTACAGCCTCGCCCGGTTCGGCACCGGCGGCGAAAACCTCGCGATGTGGATCATTTCCCAGCGCATGATCCCGCCGATCGCGGTCGTCTTCCCGATCTTCCTGATCTACGTGTATTTCGGTCTCGTCGACGGCTACTTCGGGCTGATCCTGCTCTACACGGCGTTCAATCTCCCATACGTCATCTGGATGATGCGCGGCTACATCGTCGACGTTCCGCTGGAGCTCGAAGAAAGCGCTCTCGTCGATGGCCTGAACCGGTGGGAAGTGATCTGGAAAGTCGTCTTTCCGATGGTCCGTCCGGGGCTCATGGCGACGTCGGTCTTCACCTTCGTCTTCGCCTGGAATGACTTCCTCTTCGCGCTGGTGCTCACGCGCACTGAAGTCATCACGTTTCCCGTCATGCTGACGCACTACTTCGGCGGACAATCGAATTTCTGGGCAAAGATCGCGGCGATGTCCGTATTGGGGACCTTGCCGATCTTCGTCGCAGTCTCGGTGATGCAGCGCTATCTCGTGCGCGGCATCTCCTTGGGCGCAGTCAAGGGTTAGGGAGAGCGGAGTGGCCGATGTCAAACTGTCCGGGGTGCATAAATACTACGGCAACGTGCACGCGGTTCGAGGTGTGGATCTCAGCATCGCCGATGGCGAATTCGCAGTGCTTGTAGGGCCGTCCGGCTGCGGCAAGAGCACGCTCTTACGAACGATAGCCGGTCTTGAAGACCCGGACGACGGAACGATCACCATCGGCGGCGCGGTGGTCAACGATCTGCGCCCGCGCGAGCGCAACATCGCGATGGTGTTTCAGAACTACGCGCTCTACCCCTATTTGACGGTCAACGCGAACATCGCGTTCGGTCTGCGCGCCCGCAAGACTCCAGAAATGGAGATCAGGAAGCGGGTCAGCGAAGCCGCGGACATGCTCGGCATCGGAAATCTCTTGCAGCGCTATCCGCGTCAGCTCTCCGGCGGACAGCGTCAGCGGGTCGCCATCGGACGCGCCATCGTCCGCAAGGCGGACCTGTTCCTGTTCGACGAACCGCTGTCGAATCTCGACGCTCAATTGCGCGATGAGATGCGGACCGAGATCAAGCGTCTGCATCACGAGATCACGACGACGATGATCTACGTCACCCACGATCAGGTCGAGGCGATGACGCTCGCTGACCGCATCGTGCTGCTCCGCGATGGAAAGATCGAGCAGCAAGGGGCCCCGCTTGAACTTTTCGAGCAGCCCCGTACGGGCTTTGTGGCCGGCTTCCTCGGGTCTCCGTCGATCAATCTCGTCCCGGCGACCCTCAAGACGAACGGCGGCTGCGCAGCAGTTGTGTTTCAGTCCGGCGGTGCGCTGACGCTTCCGAGCGCAAGAGCCAAATTGCTGACAGGTGCGGATGGCCAAGAAGTTCTCGTCGGCATTCGACCCCAGCACTTCAGCCGGGCTGGCGGCGGACCTCTGCGCGACGGGGTGGTCGCCTATTCGGCCGTTGCCGATCTCATTCAGCCGACGGGAACCCGTACATTCACCACCATCAAGATCGGCGGCGTCGATGCGGTCGCGGAGCTCCAGGCTCATGACGTCGGCAGCCATGGCGAGCGGATCGACCTCGCCATCGACCTCAATCGCGTGGTGCTGATCGATCCGACCAGCGGCCTGGTCATCTCGTAACGAGCGCCGGCAATCTGGAGAACGGGAGGAAAAAATGGCGTCGAGACTGTTTGCCACCGGAATTGGAGCTCCGGAGGGGCCGGTGTGCCTGCCCGATGGATCGATGTATGTGACCGAAATGTCCGCGTCGACCCTTTGCATCACACGGCTTGACTCTCGCGGCAATCGCAGGGTGATCCGGACGACTGGCGCGCGTCCGAACGGGTTGACGACTGATGGCCACGGCCGGATCTGGATCGCGGAAGCAGGCCTCCGGGCGCTGATCTGCATCGACGACGGCGGAAACGAGATCCGGCGCATGCAGGGCGAAGGTACGGACCGCTTTCTATTTCCGAACGATCTTTGCTTCGGCCCGAACGGACTCCTCTACCTGACCGACTCCGGCATGGCGGCCGAAGATTTCATCAACGGCCAGGCCTTCGTCGACGGCTATATGGACCTTGATTGGGACGGCCGTGTGTATGAGATCGATCCGGCGGCCATGAAGGTGCTACGCGTGCTCGATCGCAAGATCCGCTTCACCAACGGCATTGCTTTCGGTCCCGACAATCACCTCTATGCCAACGCGTCCTTCACCGGCGAGATCTACCGATATGACGTGCTCGGCGAAGCCTCGCCTAGACGCGAGGTCTTCGGCAACGTCCTGCAACCGGATGCCAATCCCGATTTCAAAGGTCCGGACGGGATGGCCTTCGGCACGGATGGCCGCCTCTATTGCACGGTCTACAACCAGAAGAACGTCACGGTGCTGGACCGACGGGGTGAAGTCGTCGACCGGCTGATCCTGGATGGGCCGCAGCCGACGAATTGCGCCTTCACGCTCGAGGGCAAGAAGCTACGCGTGACTGAAGTCGGCAAGGGGCAGGTCGAAGAGATCGATCTGCCCTGCGAGGGCCTGCCGCTGCATCTGCCGAAGTTCGCCTGACGAGGTGCCTCGCGGTTTTGTCCCGCGAGGCGCCCGCAGAAGCGTCAAAGGAAGCCGATCGATAGCCAGGGCACGGCCGCGACGATCAGTGTGCCGATCAATAGCGCGATCATGTAGCCCACGATCGGCTTCATGCCCTCGTCCGGGTTGATGCGGCTGATGGCGCAAGCCGCGTAGTAGCCGACGCCGAACGGTGGCGCGAACAGGCCGATGCCCATGGCGAGAACGACCACCATTGCGTAGTGGACATCGTGCACCCCGACCTGCCGCGCGATCGGAAACAGGAGTGGGCCGAACAAGACGATGGCCGGGATCCCTTCCAGAACGCTGCCCAGGATCACGAAGGTCACGATTGTCACCGCCAGGAAGACAGGAACTCCGCCGGGAAGGCTGGTCATGAACCTTGCAAGAGAGGCAGAAAATCCCGACTGGGTCAGCGCCCAGGCCATGCCCGTCGCGGCGCCAATGATGAGCAGGATAGCCCCCGACAGCGAAGCCGTCTCGACCAGCATCGGATAAATACGGCGCCAGTCGAACTGCCGATAGATGAAGAGTCCCGCACAGGCCGAGTACAGGATCCCGATGGTCGAGACTTCCGTTGCCGTCGCAACGCCTTCGACGACGGCGGTCCGGATCACGAATGGCAGCGCGATCGCCGGTATCGCGATCACGAAGGCGCGGCCGATCTGCCGCCCCGTCGCTCGTTTGACGTGAGACAGGTCCTCGCGGCGGTATCGCCACCACACCACGGCCGCGAGCATGACCGCGAGCACCACGCCCGGAAGCAACCCGCCGGTGAACAGCGCCGAGATCGATACACCGGTCACTGAGCCGATCGTGATCAGAACCAGTGACGGGGGAATCGTCTCGGTCTGCGCCCCCGTCGCGGCCAGGAGCGCAACGAGATCGCCGGGCTTGGCCCCCCGCTGCCGCATCTCGGGAAACAACACCGGCGCCACCGCAGCCATGTCCGCCGCCTTGGAGCCGGAAATGCCCGAGACCAGATACATCGCCCCGACGAGCACGTAGTGCAGTCCGCCGCGCACGTGGCCCAGAAGGCTTGCAAGGAAGCTGACCATGGCCCGCGCCATGCCCGTCATCTCGATCAGAAGGCCGAGAAAGACGAAGAGAGGCACGGCGAGCAAGATCAGGTGGCTCATGCCCTCATCCATTCGTCCGATCATCACCACGTCGGGCGTGTTGGTTGTCAGGGCGAGATAGCCGACCGTGGCGAGGCCGAATGCGAACGCGATCGGCACGGCCGCAAAGACCATCGCGCCGACCACGAAAACGAAGAAGATCAGAAGATTCAGATTGCCAAGCGGCTTCAAGACCGGCGCCAGCAGAATGAACGTCCCGATGATGCCTGCGACGATCGCGAGCGAAGCCAGCAAGCTGCGCAGGCTCGCGATGCGGATGAGCCGGAGGACGGCTGCGATCAGCATCAGCCCGATGCCGACCGGCAGCGCCGCCGCACGCCAGGTGTTGACGATCTCGAGCGCCGGGGTCGTGACGAATGCCTCGTCGGCGGCGAATTCATAGGCCGGCCAAACGACGAGCACGAGAAATGCCAGCGACGCCGCGGCCGCTATGACATCCAGGAACGCGCGGAGCTCCGCACTGAGAACGCCGACAATGGCGGTCATGCGCATATGCTCACCGCGCTGGAACGCAATCACGGATCCTAGCATGGCAAGCCAGAGAAAGAGAATGCTGGCGAGCTCGTCGGACCAGACGATCGGCGAGCGGAACACGTATCTGCCCACAATGCCCGCGGACAGGACCGCGATCTCTGCCAGCACGAGCAATGCCGCCGGGACTGCGACGACGTGGCCCAGTAATGTGTTGGCCCGCACCACCCATCTGCGCGGGGTCGCTTGAGACGTACCGGCCGCCATCCCGGCATCGACATGCGGCGTATGGCTCACGCTGGTCATGATAGCTGGCCCGCGGCTCTTTCAAGGTGAGACCATGCCTCCTCGCCAAACTTGCCCTTCCAGTCGGCGTAAAAGCTGGTCTTAGACAGCGCCTGGCGAAAAGCGGCACGATCGACGCCGATGAACTTGAGCCCTTTGGCCGACAGATCGGCGCGCAGGGACTCGCTGAGCTTTGCGATGTCTGCCCGCTGATCGACCGCGGAGCGATCGAGCTCGCGCGTCACGATCTCCTGCAGGTCCTTGGGCAGGCGCTCAAAGGCGCGCTTGTTACCCAGGACCCAGTAACCGTCCCAGACGTGCCCGGTCAGGCTGCACGTGCTTTGCACTTCATAAAGACGCGCGGTCGCGATGATCGGCAACGGATTCTCCTGGCCGTCGACGACCTTGGTCTGCAGCGCGGAATAGACCTCGTTGAAGTTGATCGGCGTCGGCCCGGCTCCGAGCGCCTTGAACAGCGAGGTCAGTAATGGCGCGGGCGGCACGCGGATCTGGAAGTTCTTGAGATCATCCGGCGTTCGCACCTCGCGGCCGGACGAGGTCACCTGACGGAAGCCGTTGTCCCAGGCCTTCGACACCGCCATGATCGGCGTCTTGGCGATCTGCGCCCGGATGTAGGTGCCGAGGTCGCCGTCCATCGCCTTCCATACGCTGTCGTAGTCGGCGAATGCGAAGCCGGTGTTCACGATGCCCGCACTTGGGACCAGGGTGGCAAGGATCGAAGACGATTGGTTGAAGAACTCGACGCCGCCGCTGCGAACCTGGGTCAAAAGCTCGGTGTCGGAGCCGAGCTGGTTGGCCGGGAAAAGCCTGATCTCCAGGCGGCCGCTTGTCGCTTCGCGAATGCGGTCGATGGCCTCCTGGGCTCGGACATTCACCGGATGCGTCGGATCCTGTCCGGTCGCGAACTTGTACACGAACTCGGCGGCAGACACCGGACGGGTCAGAATCCCGCAGAGAGGTACAGTCGTGGCCGCCATCAACAGCGAACGGCGGCTGATGCTTCCGGGCTTAGATGTCATGTTTTCCTCCTGGTCCTTCATTGACGTTGCTGCCCGCTGCATCAGCGCACGCTGGCGTGCAGCTTTCCGGTTTTTTTGTTGCCGGCTCTCGACCACCGGCATTTGAGCAGGAGCGATCACTCGCCGCCGCAACATGCGACGGGCGTAGCTCCTCACCTGGGCTTGGCTCGATTGGCGCTTAGCGAAGCCACTGCTTGATCTGCCGTGCGACCTCTGCGGTTGAAATCCCGTAGCGGTCGTGCAGGGTCGGAAGTGCGCCGGCGTCAAGAAATTCGTCCGGCAATGCAATCTGACGGAAAGACGGATGGACGCCTGAACGCATCAGAAGTGCGGCAACCGCCTCGCCGAGACCGCCAATCGTTGTATGGTTCTCGGCAACGACGACAAGGCGGCCCGACTTGCCGGCTTCACGCAAGATCGTCTCAGTATCGAGCGGCTTGATGGTTGGAACATGTAGCACCGCAATATCGACGCTGTCGTCCTTCAAAGTCTGCGCGGCTTCGAGCGCGCGCATGGTCATGATGCCGGACGAGATGACCAGGGCGTCCTTCCCGTCACGGATCAGCTTGGCCTTGCCGAGCTCGAATTTGTAGTCATATTCGTCCAGCACGACCGGCACCTGGCCGCGCAGCAGGCGCATGTAGACCGGCCCGTGATGCGCCGCGATAGCAGGCACCAACTGCTCGATCTCGTGGGCATCGCAGGGATCGATGACCGTCATGTTCGGCATGGCGCGAAACAGCGCGAGATCCTCCGCGGCCTGGTGACTCGGGCCGTAGCCCGAGGTCAGGCCGGGCAATGCGCAGACGATCTTCACGTTGCGGTCTTCCTCCGCGATCGTCTGGTGAATGAAATCGTAAGCCCGCCGAGACGCGAACACCGCGTAGGTTGTCGCGAATGGCATGAAACCTTCGGCGGCGAGGCCGGAGGCTGCGCCGAACAGAAGCTGCTCGGCCATGCCCATCTGGTAATAACGGTCCGGAAATTCCTTCGCAAAGATGTGCAGATCGGTGTATTTGCCGAGATCGGCCGTCATGCCGACCACCTCAGGGCGGTGGCGTGCGAGTTCGACGAGCGCGTGTCCAAAGGGCGCAGGCTTCGTCTTCTGCCCCTCGGCCGCGATCGATGCGATCATCGCTGAGGTGGTCAGGCGCGGCTTGCCCGGCTGCGGTGCTGATCTGACGGTCTTCATGCCTGCCTCCCGGCTTCCAGCGCGGCAAGCGCGAGCTGCCATTCGTGCTGCTCGACGCGGATGAAATGGCTCTTCTCGCGCTGCTCGAGGAAGGGAACACCCTTCCCCATCAGCGTGTCGGCGACGATCATCCGCGGCTTGGGCTCGGGATGGGACTTGGCGGCGTCGAAGGCGGCAATCACGGCATCGAGATCGTTGCCGTTGACGCGCTGCACGAACCAGCCAAAGGCCTGAAGCTTGTCCACCAGCGGCTCGAATGCCATCATCTGCGTGGAAGGGCCGTCCGCCTGCTGATTGTTGACGTCGACAATGCCGATCACATTGTCGAGCTTGTAGTGACCCGCCGACTGGATGGCCTCCCAGACCGAGCCTTCGTCAAGCTCGCCATCGGAGAACAAGGTGTACACCCGCGCCTCGGATTTCTTGCGTTTGAGTCCCAGGCCCATGCCGACCGCGATGCTGAGTCCGAGCCCGAGCGAGCCGCCCGACATTTCCATGCCGGGTGTGTAGGAGGCCATGCCCGACATCGGCAGGCGGCTCTCGTCGCTGCCATAAGTTTCGAGCTCTTCCTCGGGGACAATCCCCGCCTCTATCAAGGCCGCGTAGAGCGCGATGGCATAGTGCCCGTTGGAGAGCAAAAAGCGGTCGCGCTCCTCCCAAGAGGGATCTTCGGGCCGATAGCGCATCGCATGAAAATAGGCCACGGCGAGAACGTCGGAGATGTCCAGCGCCTGTGCGATATAGCCCTGGCCCTGGACCTCACCCATGCGCAGGGCATTGCGGCGAATATTGTAGGCGCGGTCCGCCAGCTTGGGCGTGTTCGTAAGCGTCTTGGTCGAGGTTTCCATCGATCTGGCCCTTGTCTCGCTGGCTCAGTGGATGAGCATGCCGCCGTTGACGTCGATCACGGCGCCGGTCACGTAGGCGGAGAGATCCGAGGCCAGGAAGGTGTAGATGCCGGCGACGTCTTCCGCCGTGCCGAGACGATTGAGCGGAATGCCTTCCAGGATCTTCGCCCTCATCTCATCGGTCAGCTTGCCCGCGGTGATATCGGTGCCGATCAGGCCGGGCGTGACGCAATTGACGCGGATGCCGTCCGGGCCGAACTCACGGGCCATCGCCTTGGCGAGACCAAGCACGCCGGCTTTCGCCGCGGAGTAGTGGGGGCCGCCAAAAATTCCTCCGCCGCGTTGGGCCGAGACGGACGACATGCATGCAATCGATCCGGACCTCCGTGCGCGCATATGCGGGATCACGGCCTGGGAGAGGAACAGGATGCCCTTGAGATTGACGTCCTGAATGCGATCCCAATCGGCCGCCGAAATGTCCAGGAACTTGACGGGTTGGGTGATGCCGGCATTGTTGATCAGGACATCGATGGCGCCGAAGGATTCGATCACGCGGGCCACCGCCTGCTCGCAGGACGCCTTGTCGGCGACGTCGCACCCTAGTCCGATGTGGGAGTTTCCGAGCGATGCCGCAGCATCCGCCGCAGCGCCGGCGTCAATATCGAGAATCGCGACCCGAGCTTCCTCGGCGGCGAACCGCCGGGCGGTGGCAAGCCCGATCCCGCGCGGCGAGGCCGCGCCCGAAATGATGGCCGTCTTACCGCTGAGCAGCATCAGTTCCTCCCGCAAATTGTTCTTCCTTGGCGCTTAGGAATGACCCGCCGACGGCCAACGGACAAACGCGCAGTTGTCACGGATCGATGAATCTGGTTCACTTATGGCATGCTGTCGAATATCCCCATATCGGCAATTCGTGCCTTTGAAGCCGCTGCCCGCACCGGATCGTTTCGCGATGCGGCGAATGAGCTTCACCTGACGCCGAGCGCCGTCAGTCACGCAATCCGCAAGCTGGAGGGCACGCTTCGGACCGTTCTGTTCGAGCGCAGCGCGCGGTCCGTGCGGCTCACGCCGGCCGGCGAGAACCTCATGCGTCACACGGGAGCGGCATTCGATCAGCTCCGCCGTGGCCTTGAGGAAGTTGCCGCGCGCGGACCACAATTGGTGCGCGTCCATTCCGCACCCAGCTTTGCTGCGCAATGGCTGGCGCCAAGGCTCGCACAGTTTCTCGCTGCTTACCCGAAGCTCGAGGTTCGACTGGCTGCAAGCACGGACTATGCGCGCTTCAGCAACGATGATTTCGATATCGACATCGTCTACGGTCCGCCGCGCGCGGAAGGTGTCGAAATTGTCCCTCTGCCGGAGGAGACGGTCACTCCACTCTGCTCCCCTGCCCTCGCAAAATCGATAAGGAAGCCTGCCGATCTCCTCGATCAGACACTCATCCGCTCCGACGTGAAGCGGGTGCAGTGGCACCAATGGTTCACCGCGAATGGGTTGGAAGCACCTGCGCTTCACGGCATGAGATTCGACCGGAGCTTTCTTGCGATTGCGACGGCTGCGGAGGGATTGGGCGTGGCCTTGGAATCAACGCTTCTGGCCGAACGCGAACTGGCGAGCGGGCGCTTGGTAGCTCCACTGGCAGGACGCGCTAACGATATCCGCTACATCGGTCACCGCCTGATCTACCCGCGCGCCAGCCGACAGCGAACAGCCGTGCGAGCGTTTGCAGATTGGCTCGTGTCGCAACTTGAGGGGCAAAACACGCGCTCCTCAGAGTGACTGCAACCATGGCCCAGCCTCTTGGCTTAAGCACAGCCGAAGAGCCAATTTTAATAGGGATACATCCAATAAGTCGTGGTGGAATCGTCGGGCATCGATCGCAAGGTCGGGGTCCGCTGCGGGGGTTTAAGATGCGTCGAAGAAGAGATGATCCGGCCTATATCATCGAGAACCGCGCGGCTGGTTGAGTACGTACTGTGATTTAGAGCAAACATTTCGCTCCCCACCGCGGAAACATCAATCGTTTCGATCCCGGGCACGAGAGTCGGCCCACTCTTGGATACGAACCCCATTCGCGAGGTGGATTGCGCCTTCTTCATGGAGGCGAGCAAGGCGAGATCCGTTGAGGAGGCGTATAGGGTGACCGCGCCTGCTGCTGATTTGATCTGGTTAGCTCTTTCCAGATAGAGGTCGCGATCAACATCCGGCGCCGCAAAAATCAGCTCGGTAATGCCTAGCGTCGTCTGGCTCAGCGCGGCTTGCTGCAAAGCTCCCAATACCACCTCGCTGCCCAAGCTGTGTGCGATTGAACTGGTCCCGGTTGTCTGAACAAAACTTCCGCGTCGATAAGTGGAGCGTCTGCCGGGGTTAGGCCGCCGCGCGGAGCGGAGGAAGATCGAAGTAGGCTTGATCCGGGGTGCGGTCGTCAAGGCTCGGCCGATCGAGTTACGGGCCTCGCTGACGTTTTCATAGGCTCGCAGATAGACCTCCTCGTATTTGACGCTGCGCCACAGCCGTTCGACGAACACGTTGTCCCGCCATGCCCCCTTGCCATCCATGCTGATGGCGATGCCGTAGCTGGCAAGCAGACTGGTGAACGCCGCGCCCGTGAACTGCGAACCCTGGTCGGTGTTGAAGATTTCCGGCCTGCCATGACGAGCGAGAGCATCCTCCAACGTCCCGACGCAGAAGGCCGCCTCCATCGTGATCGACAGCCGCCACGACAGAACACGGCGTGTCGCCCAGTCCAGCACCACGGCGAGATAAACGAAGCCGTGCGCCATTGGAATGTAGGTGATGTCCATGGCCCAGACCTGGTTCGGCCGCGTGATCTCGATGCCGCGCAGCAGATACGGATAGATCTTGTGACTGGGCTCGGGCTTGGTGGTGCGCGGGCGGCGATAGAGCGCCTCTATCCCCATCCGCCGCATGAGCGTCTTCACATGCCGGCGGCCGATCTTGCACCCCTGCAAAGCCAGCAGGCCTCGCAACATACGCGAACCGGCGAAGGGATACTCCAGATGCAGCCGATCGAGACGCTGCATGATCTCGAGGTCGGCTGAAGAGACTGGACGCGGCAGATAGTACACGCTGCTGCGGCTGACCTTCAAAATCTCTGCTTGCTTGGTGATCGGTAGATCGTGTTCACAATCGATCATCGCTTTGCGCTCAGCCATCCCGCCTTGGTGAGCGCGCCTTCTAAAAAATCGTTCTCCAGCGTCAGCTCTCCGATCTTGGCGTGCAGCGACTTCACATCGACCGCGGGCGTGGCCGGTGTCCCGCCTCCCGGTCCGAAAATATCGGAGGCGCCGCCCTCAAGCTGGGATTTCCAGGCCGTAATCTGATTGGGATGAACGTCGAAATGCTCCGCCAACTGGGCTATCGTGCGATCGCCCTTGACGGCGGCCAGCGCCACCTTCGCCTTGAAGGCCGGTGAGTGGTTCCGGCGCGGTCGTCTGCTCATGGTTTCTCCTGTTCACGGCGATTATCGCCGCTGTCAGGCAGAAATTCCACTTATCGTCCTGTCCAAATTTGTGGAGCCGGCTCTGATCACGATAATCCTGGAAACTTTCGCTTCCTTCTTGATGAGCTGAAGGAGATCGAACAAGCCGTCCGGCGCATAGAGTGCGCTTTCGCGATCGTAGTCATAATCGAGCAGCCCGCCCTTGGACGGCCAGGAATACATCATGACGCGACCTTTGTAGTTCGCATCGAAAGCAATCTGCGCTGCCTTAAATGCAGCGTCGGAAAAACCGACGTTGTAGCCATGCACAAAGAGCATCATGCTGTCGGCGGGATTTGCGATAGCGGAAGCGAACTCTTCGCGAGACAGACGATATAGCTTCTGGATTCGGAAATGCTTTCTGTCGTCTTCCGCCTCCTTGCGTAGCCCAAACCAGCTCGTCTTCGGCGTCTCAACTTCGCCCATCTTGTGAACGACGGGAATACTGACGGTCACGTAACCAAAAGTGTTGGTGGCAGAACGAGCATAGGAGATCTGGCTCAATTCGAGACCAGGCCCGCCCGTCACCATGCGATTCGTGGCGAAGTGGACCGGCACCAGACCCTTGATAGCCGACTTGTTGACCACAACCTCGGCACCGGTGGTGCTCTTGTCAGGCGGCGCCTCCTGGCTCGCCTCACCGGTTGTCGGTCGCCACGGCCGATAGCCATGATAGTGACGGACATGATGGTAATACCCGGGGCCATAGCAGAATCTCTTGAACGCGCTCCCATGTTTCTGCGGAGCTTTGTGAACATGCGGCTTGGCAGGCTGTGAGACCGGACCTTGGTGGGCGCAACCGGTGGCGAGCGCGCAGAACAAGATAACGAGCCCTGTCCGAACGTGCTGGAACGCGTGGCGGAGCCAATGTAACCGGTTCGAAGCGTGGGTTGGCAGGGCGAGCATAACCATCCGGTCCGTTACCTACTTCGCTAGAATCTGGGAAAGATTGACGGTCGCGCCCAGCCATCCGCGATACCTGTCGACGGCAGGTCCGCTGGTGAGCCTGTAGGTGAAACGAGCCTGTGCCCCGCTGCCGTTTATCGCGCAAGCAATATTGCCGGCACCATTGGCGGTCTCCACGTGCCAGGAGCACCCCGTGATTCGGTACCCAGGTTCAGCCGCGAAGGTCTCAGCGTAATCAGCCGAGTGCTCCGCAAATACGACCGGGTGATCGTCCTTGGTCTTGTCCACCGTAAACGACCGCTCGATCTGCTTTGGCTCGACGAGTTGCGATACCGGAACGTTCACTATCAGTCGCCGGTCCTCCGGCAGAAGAGTGTGGATCGCTCCGGCAAGAATTTCGGGAATTTTCACGCCGGCATTGGCTTGCGTCTGCACATGCGTAGAATTCAGCCTGCTCCAGTTCTCAAACGAGATCGTCGTGTCGACCCACTTCGTCCAGCAAACAGAGGGCTGGGGAATGGCCGTGATCATGCTGTAGAGCGGGCTGGCGGTAATCACAGTGGCTGGAATGATGAAGTTGACGCCAGAAACCTGCGCATCGTTCCACTTAATAATGCCACCGACCGCAATCCCCAGCAGTGCGCCGAACTCGTTGAATGCGGGTCCCCCGCTGTTGCCGACGTTCATGACCGTGTCGGTCTGCCAGCGACCATTCGGGCTAGTCTGGTTGCTTATCAGACCGCTCGATATGCTGAGATCCAGATCGAGGGGATATCCGAGCAGATACAGCTGAGTCCCCATCGGGGCTTGCTGGTTGTCGTCGATCACCGGCATCGGGCAACGCGATGCGCCACCGCTGTTGTTGACGGGCTGAGACAATTCGAGGAGCGCCAGGTCCCTGGCATCATCGCGATGAATCGCGGTGACTTTGATCGGGTTCGCATTGCGCGATCCGAGACGAGCATTGACTTCGAAGCTCTTGTAGTTCTCCTCGCGTCCGATCACATGGCTGTTGGTCAGCACGAGGTTGTCGCCGATCAGCAGCCCGGAGCCGCCGCCGACCTCCTGCTTGTCGTTGTACATGACGCCAACATACTGGACGTGAACCGTCCTGACATTGTACCGCGCAGCAACCTGCACCGCCGCGCGGTCCGCTTGCGCCGGCGGGCAGAAGAATAGAGACAGGCCAAATGTCAGGAAGGATAGAATGTTCTGACAGCGGCGATGTCGAGCGGGCTGAGTTGTCCGTTTCCGTTCCATGCTGGATTACAATAGTTCATGATGGAATTGGGGTCGTATTTGGTGACTTTATAATCGCCGACCGAGCCAGACGCTTTCTCGTTGCGGCACTGCTCCGGCGCATCGTCGCGGTTCTGTTCATGCGTGAAACCAAGCGCATGTCCGAATTCGTGGACCGCAACCGCACGAATGCAGAACTCGCGTCTATCTCGACAGCCTTTGCTCCAATGATTGAAACTGAAATTGAGAGTCATGCCCGATGGCTTGCGGTCAAGGTATTTTCCGACGACATCGGTGTGAGCGCCCTCATCAGCGACCCGCACGTGCACACCGGGCGCGCCGTCGGTACACAACGACCAGGTCTTCGAAAACCACACTCCGCCTTGCGCCGCAGTCTGCCAAGTCTCCGCAACCGCTTTTCGAACTAGGTGTTTAGTCCCAGGCTTTGATGGTGCATTCTTATCGCACGATTCGAAGGATGCGCTATGGGACAAGTTTTACACGGCTGCGCCACCACGACGGAGGCAGTCCGTCGAGCAATACAAAATAGTCAAGAGAGCCTGAGGGCGCTCGCCAAGCGCTACGGGATCAACCAGAAGACTGTCGCGAAGTGGAAGGAGCGCGAGACTGTCGCCGATATCCCGACAGGCCCCAGGGACGCCAAGTCGACAGTGCTTTCCATCGAGGAGGAGGCGATCATCGTCGCTTTCCGGCGGCATACGCTATTGCCGCTCGACGATTGCCTCTATGCGCTCCAACCGACCATCCCGCATCTGACGCGATCATCCCTGCATCGCTGTCTCCAGCGCCACGGCATCAGCCGATTGCCAGAGGTCGAAGGCAGCAAGCCTGCGAAGAAAAAGTTCAAGGCTTACCCGATCGGCTATTTCCACATCGACATCGCCGAGCTGCAGACCGCTGAAGGCAAGCTCTACCTCTACGTCGCCATCGATCGCACCAGCAAGTTCGCCTTCGTGCAACTGGTCAGGAAGACGGGAAGGACCTCCGCCTCGGCCTTCCTCGAAGCCCTGATCGCGGCTGTCCCCTACAAGATCCACACGGTTCTCACCGACAATGGGATCCAGTTCACTTTCCCGCCGCGCTACGCGGACGGCCCGACGGCAAGATATACGACACATATGTTCGATATCCGCTGCCAAGAGAATGGCATCGAACATCGGCTGACCAAGATCAAGCATCCCTGGACCAATGGCCAGGTCGAGCGCATGAACCGCACGATCAAGGAAGCGACCGTCCAACGCTACCATTACGATCGACACGATCAGCTCGAAGCACACCTTGCCGACTTCATTAACGCCTACAACTACGCTCGACGGCTGAAGACCCTGAAGGGCCTCACGCCCTACGAATACATCTGCAAATGCTCGACTTCCCAGCCAGAACGATTCAAACTTAATCCGCTCCAGCAAATGCCGGGACTAAACACCTAGGTCGGCATACTTTTGATCCTTCGGCTGCAGATTCTCCCAGCAGACGGGGATTTCCTTAATCTCCCATTTCGATCCGCGAATGACCGTGCCGTACAGCTCCATTTCGGACACGCCCGAAGGAAGCGCGGGCTGAGCATTCGCGCCCCAAGAGATCAAGAGCGCGAGCAGCAGAACGAGTCTGGGTAACCAGAGGCGAATCATTGTCCTAATGCGTCGGGGTTGGGGTCGGCGGGAACACAGGCACCGGCGCCACGATGAAACCATTTGTCCGGGGTCCGCCGCCCGTACGGCGTCCGGCGCCTCCCGGGAATTCCTGCGACTTCTCTCCTCCCGGCGAGGGAGCGGTGTAAATTGGATTGTCCTTTGATCCAAGCGGCGGCGTTTTTGCCGCGTAGCCGGCGGACCCGGATTTGGCTCCGTTGGCAAGCACCGCGTTCGGACCGTTAATGTAGATACCGAGATTGCTGAACTGCTGAGCGGAGGCAGAGGCCTGAACTGCAGCAGGCGTCCAACGCGACGACGTGAGGGAGTACTTTGCCTCGACGCCGCCGGTAACCTGGATCGAAAAGGTGTACGTCATCTGCGCCGGCTCCGCGCTCTCCGAAGGCATGGCCGGCGTGAGATTGTTAGCGGCGATGAGAATAGCATTGTCCCGCAACCAAGCCGCCAGTGGCTTGGACGCATCGACAATGATGCGCTTATAGGCGGCGCGGTCCGGGTACTTGTTCTCGGCGAGTCCCTCGAGCTCGATCAGGTCCGTAGGCGTTCCTCGATAGCAGCCACGCTCGTACGTTGCGGGTCCCGCGGCAGCCGGCGTCGAGTCGGACGCAAGCTGGGCGTTCTGCTTCATCAGGAATGACCAGATCAGGTCATAGGTGTCCTGGGCTGAAGCAGTGGGACCCACATGGGTGATCTCACTACTGGTCGCGCTCAGAATCCGCTTGTAATCGAACGCTGTACCGGATCCGAGCCCGCCCGTATCGGTCACCTTCAACTCCAGGAAAAAGGTGCCATACAGGAACGGGTCTATGTCGAGATGAGCGTACCTGTCGAAGGCCTCTTCAGGCCTGGCCTTGTAGATCTTCAGGTATTCCTTCCGCTTCTCTCCTCCCGGCGAGGGAGCCGTGTAAATCGGATTATCCTTTGATCCAAGCCTGGATGGAGAAAAGTGTATGTCATTTGCGCCGGCTCCGCGCTCTCGGTAGGCATCGCCGGCGTGAGATTGTTAGCGGCGATGAGAATAGCATTGTCCCGCACCAGGCTGCCTGTGGCTTGGACGCGTCGACAATGATGCGCTTATAGGCGGCTCGGTCCGGGTACTTGTTCTCAGCACGCCCCTCGAGCTCGATCAGGTCCGCCGGCGTTCCATGATAGCAGCCGCGCTCATACGTTGCCGGTCCCGCGGCCGCTGGCGTCGTATCGGACGCAAGTTGTGCGTTCTGTTTCATCAGGAATGACCAGATCAGGTCATAGGTATCCTGGGCTGAAGCAGTGGGACCCCATGGGTGATTTCACTACTGGTCGCGCTCAGAATCCGTTTGTAATCAAACGCTGTACCGGAGCCGAGCCCGCCGGTATCGGTCACCTTCAACTCCAGGAAGAAAGTGCCATACAGGAACGGATCAATGTCGAAATGAGCGTACCTGTCGAACGCCTCTTCAGGGCGTGACTTCTAGATTTTGAGGTATTCCTTCCGCCGCTCCCGTTCGATCTGGTAGAAAGTCACGACCTCACATCGGATCGACTTGAGGAAATACGGCAGCCCACCGGCCGTAATCACGCCTGTCTGCGGTTCATGAATATAATACAGACTGGTACACCCGCCCATGGCGAGGCAAATACCAACGCAAGCCGCGGCTCGACTGAAATTCCACATATGACCGCCCCGTATCCGCGTCGAGCTAGCCCGTCTTATTCGCAAGAGTGCGCCTGAGGGGTTGGCGAGCGTGGTGTAAAGCGCTGATACGGCGTAGGATTCGGTTGCAACCCATCACCTTCAACCGCGAACGCCACGTCCGCCATGACCGACGATACGATTCCCCCCTTCTCGTTTCCGGCCGTTCACGCCAAGAAAGTCACAGCTGCCTTCGATGGTGGGCGCCTAATCTCGAATGGGGGCGTGATGCTTCTGGCGATGGCCGAGCGGCGTCTCGGTTTGGCCGACAATTTGGCCCGGGTGTTCCCGGATCGGCGCGATCCGACGCGGGTCGTGCACAGCCTTGTCGATATGTTCCGCGCGCGCATGTTCGCGATCTGCTGCGGCTACGAGGACGCCGACGACCTCGATCATCTGAGGTCCGATCCCGCATTCAAGCTGGCCTGCGGACGGCTGCCGGACAGCGGTCGCGATCTGTGTTCCCAACCGACGCTGTCGCGCCTGGAGAATGCTCCGCGCCAGCGCGACGTGATCCGACTGACCTGCATTTTGGTCGATGCATGGATGGATAGCTACCCCCACCAGCCGGCATCCGTCACGCTGGACATCGATGATACCTGCGACGTCGTCCACGGCCATCAGCAGCTCTCGCTGTTCAACGCTCATTATGACGAGCGCTGCTTTCTGCCGATCCACGTCTACGACACGGAGAAGAGCCGGCCCGTGGCAGTCGTGCTGCGGCCCGGCAAGACGCCGGGCGGCGTCGAGGTGTGTGCCCATCTGCGCCGCCTGGTACGGCACATCCGCACGCGATGGCACGACACGCGAATTACGTTCCGTGGCGACGGGCACTATGCCCGGCCGGAGGCAATGGCGTGGTGCGAGACCAACGGCATCGACTACATCCTCGGTCTGTCCGGCACCAAGCCGCTCGCCAGAAAAGTCGACGAGGTCGCCGACGACATCCGCACGCGACGCGCCATCGAGAACCTGCCGGTTCTGCGTGGCTATACCGAGACGCGCCACAAGGCAAAGTCCTCGGATCGCGAACGGCGCATGGTCGCCCGTATCGAGGCGACGATGCTCGGCCTCGACATCCGCTTCGTCGTCACCAGCCTCGATGTCGGTTCGGCCGAGTGGATCTACGACAGCCTGTATTGCGCGGGCGGCCAAGCCGAGAATCTGATCAAGCTGCATAAGACGCAGCTCGCCTCACCGCACCAGCTGCCGTTCGGCGCTCGCCAACCAGGTCCGTCTCGTGCTCCATACGGCCGCTTATTGGCTGATGCTGACCGTGCGCGAGGCGATTCCCAAAGTCCGGGAATTGGCCGCTGCCGAGTTCGCGACGCTGCGTCTTCGGCTCTTGAAAATCGCTGCCCGTGTCGTCGAGACCACGAGCCGCATTCGCCTTGCGTTCGCCGCGGCATGTCCCGAAGCCGACCTGATCCGCGGCTTGCCAGGCGCGCTGCTGCCACTCGGTCCTTGACCGGCGGGGCGTGCGCCCCCGTTCGCCCACCCCATCCCTCAAGCGCGTTGCAAAGTACGGGTCGTCAGGCGGTGAATAGCCGAAGGAAATCCTGTGCGCCTCGTCAGACAAGATGTGCGGCCGCATCAATCGGACTAAAAAGCCGCACTCTCACGAATAGGACGGGCTAGGCGCGGCAGCGACCGTCCTTTTCTTCTTGGTCAATCCACGCGCTGCGGGCGTTGGCCTTAAAGAGCGCGGCGTGGTCTATTTGGTCATCATGGTGGTCGGCAGTAGCGTACCGTGCGCGATATTGTACGGCTTAGGTGCTTTGGCTCGCCATGTTTTTGCGGGAGCGACTTGAAGAGCGAGTCGGCCGGCTACATGTGTGGACGCCCCCTTCGATGCAAGAAGAATCTTTTGGATGGTGCGGCGTGTGATCGGGTGCTGACATGTGTCCGACCTCTGATGCGGCCTTTCACATGCCGCGGGCCCGTATGGGAGTAAGCGGATCGGGTCCAAATCAACTTCCCGTGCTCAAGGCACATATAGCCTGGACTGGTTTTCCCGACCTCGTCTCACCGACCGTTGCGCCATACCTCCATTGACCTTCTCACATCTTCGACCGCCTCAGATCCGCAATCTCGCTCACGCGGCTGCGGTCGGAGTTCGATAAATTCCACCCTTCACCATCAGCGCCCAGACGACACGCGCCATCTTGTTGGCGAGTGCGACAATCACAAGCATTCTCGGTTTCTTGGCGAGCATGCGCGTGAGCCACGAGCCAGCCAGGGCGCCGCGGCTGACCGCTTGGCGGACTACGCTGCTGGCTCCAATAATTAGAAGCCTCCGTAGCGTCCGCTCGCCCATCTTCGACATCTTGCCGAGGCGCTGTTTGCCACCGGTAGAGCGCTGCAATGGCGTCAAGCCTAACCACGCGGCAAAGTCGCGCCCCGCTCTAAATACCTCCATTGGCGGCGCGAGAGCCTCAATCGCTGTCGCAACCA
This sequence comes from Bradyrhizobium sp. USDA 3311, assembly GCF_054062495.1. Lineage (NCBI taxonomy): Bacteria > Pseudomonadati > Pseudomonadota > Alphaproteobacteria > Hyphomicrobiales > Nitrobacteraceae > Bradyrhizobium > Bradyrhizobium sp. USDA 3311. Next base: position 9,059,618 of record NZ_JBSSFI010000001.1, read on the forward strand.
CGGCGCCTACACCCGGGATCGCCATCAGTCTCCTGGCAACGTCGTCCTGCTTGGCCCGCCTTGCGATCTCGGCATCAAGTACTTTAAGCTTGGCCTCGAGCGCCTGCAGGGTCTCGACCAAGATCGTAAGAATCGCGCGCGCCGCCTCCGGCAAATCGCATCGGGTATCTTGCACAAGTGCGATCAGTTTGGCGACATGTGCCGGGCCGTGTCGCACGACGTCGCCATACTCGGCGAGATGACCGCGTAGCGCATTGATGACCTGGGTACGCTGGCGCACCAGCAGATCGCGAGTTCGGAACACGACCGCGGATGCTTGCTTCTCCTCGCTCTTGATTGTCACAAAGCGCATAGTCGGGCGTTGCGCAGCTTCGCAGATCGCTTCCGCGTCAGCTGCATCATTCTTCTGGCGTTTAATGAACGGCTTCACGTAATGAGCCGCAATCAGCCTTGTAGTGTGACCGAGCTTTGCGATTCCGCGCGCCCAGTAGTGGGCACTGGCACAGGCCTCCATCGCAACTATACAAGCCGGTTGAACGGCGAAAAACCTAAGCACCTGATCTCGCCGCAACTTCTTTCTGAAAACGACCGCGCCACTCGCATCCGCACCGTGCGCCTGAAATACGTTCTTGGCCAAATCCAAGCCAATTGTGCTAACAGTTACCATGGACGCCTCCTTCAAGTGGTTTCAACGTCTCCACTTTGGCACATCGATGCCGTCGGGGGGCGTCCACCCCATCAACTTCGGCCTGCTCCTGCGATGGCCCGCAGACGTGCCATCATCCGTGCCTTCGCCGAAACTGTCCCGGCTCAAAAGATTGCTTAAATCATCGCTCGTCCGCGTTTTTCACGGAGCACTCTTTATTTATTTGTTTGCACTGCTCCCTTGAGGATTGGGAATGAGCCTAAATTGGCCGCCTATGCGTCAGGTTGTGGTCAGCCAAGCTGTATATCCTCCTCCGCACGGAGCTTGCGCGGCACGAGCTCCAGCGTGCAATTGTGCCGAGAGGAGAGCGAATCTGATGTATGGTAGAATCGTCGGATCGTCCAGCCAGCCTGGAAGCGCCAGCCATGTTGATGAATCTGGAGATGAGGGAGAGAGTCCCCGATTTGCGGACACAGTTGCGGGCATGGAGCCCAGTACGTCGTCGTCGGTGACAACGACGCCATACTCTCTGGCTTCCAAGCCGCCGATCATAGAGATCGATCAAAATTCCTTCGAAAACGGACTGAGGAGATTTTTGGGCGGCGACATCAGGCACGTCGCCGGTAACCCAGAAGAGTACTCGGATCACGTGTCCGAGAAGGCTTGGCGCACAGGAGCGGTTGCTGGAAGCTACCTCAACACTCCCGAATATTCAATCAAGCCAGGACGATTCTACAGCTATCAGTTAGGTGACGAAACCGTCGGGCTTTTAAAAGCAGGTGGGCCGACTCAAATCGAGGGGGAGCAGTTTTGGCAACAGTTTGGACGCAACGATATCACGTCCGTGGTTGAGCTTCGGGTTACTCATCCGTTGGTCGATAACGCGGGCGATATTCTGCTGGAGCATCAACTGCGACTGGACGGCGACCATCCCTTGGTCTTGTCACGTCCTGGCATGGAGGGCATGGAACCCCGTCTGAAAAAAATGGGTTTTGTCCACATGGGTGGTAATGATTGGGCGCTTGATCCTAACCAGCATCCCGAAGTGTGGACGAAGAACGAGAGCAACGAGTGGCAGCGAGTAGACAAACCTACGAAGTATCTTACTAAGGTCGAGGATAGTGACACCGCTTCTAGTGACACCGCTTCTGAAGCAAGTGTCGAAAGTGCCGAAACGACCTCTTCAGGTGGTGATCCGGCATCCCTCTTGGACCAGCACTTCGCACGATTGCGCATGGAGTAGAAAGAGCTGGCCTCGGTTGTCTGAACAGCAATTCCGCGTCGATAAGTGGAGCTTCTGCCGGAGTTAAGCTGTCGCGCGGAACGGCAGCGGGCTGAAGTAAGCTTGATCCGGGGTGCCCCCGTCAAGGCTCGAGTGGGGACGCCGGCCATTATAAAAGGCGAGGTATCGGCCGATCGAGGCGCGGGCGTCGGACACGGTGTCGTAGGCGCGCAGATAGACCTCTTCGTATTTGACGCTGCGCCACAGCCGCTCGACGAACACGTTGTCGCGCCAGGCGCCCCGGCCGTCCATGCTGATTGCGATGCCATGACTGGCGAGCACGCCGGAGAACGCGGCGCCCGTGAACTGCGAGCCTTGGTCGGTGTTGAAGATGTCCGGCTTGCCGTGGCGAGCGAGAGCGTCCTCCAGCGTCTCGACGCAGAATGCGGCTTCCATCGTAATCGAGACGCGCCACGACAGCACCCGGCGGCTGAACCAGTCGAGCACCACCGCGAGATAGACGAAGCCGCGCGCCATCGGGATGTAGGTGATGTCCATCGCCCAGACCTGGTTCGAGCGTGTGATCTCCATCCCGCGCAGCAGATACGGATAGATCTTGTGCCCGGGTTCGGGCTTGGTGGTACGCGGCCGGCGGTAGAGCGCCTCTATCCCCATCCGCCGCATCAGCGTTTTGGCATGCCGGCGGCCGATCTTGCATCCCTCGGCAGCCAGCAGGTCTCGCAACATTCGCGAACCGGCGAAAGGAAACTCCAAATGCAGCCGGTCAAGCCGTTGCATGATCGCGAGGTCGGCGGGCGACACCGGACGTGGTAGATAATAGACACTGCCACGGCTGATCTTCAAAATTTCCGCCTGTTTCGTGATCGGCAGGTCGTGCTCACGGTCAATCATCGCTTTGCGCTCAGCAGGCCGGCTTTGCTGAGCGCGCCTTCTAAAAAATCGTTCTCAAGCGTCAGCTCCCCGATCTTGGCGTGCAGCGTTTTCACGTCCACCGCGGGCTCGCTCGTTCTGTTGCCACCGCCAGGACCAAATACCTCGGCCGCCGCTTCCTGAAGCTGGGACTTCCACTGCGTGATCTGGTTCGGATGCACGTCGAAATGCTCAGCCAGCTCGGCCAGCGTCATCTCGCCCTTGATCGCCGCTAACGCCACCTTGGCCTTGAATGCCGGTGCGTGCTGCCGGCGGGCTCGTCTGCTCATCGTCTCTCCTGATTCGCGGGACAATCTTGCCCGCCGTCAGGCAGAAACTCCACTCATCGCCCTGTCCAGATTTCCGGAGCCAGCTCTGAACAGCCGCAATAAAGAGAGACCTGGGCAGGAAATAACGGCTGTTTCGTGAATGGACGCGGCGCCGCGAAGGTCCTAGCGTTAAACGAGGGGGGCGTACGTTAGCAGCGTGCGCCCCATTCGCCTGCCTATCCTATTCAGAAAGTAATGTAAAAAGGCACTCCGCTCCGTCACAGTGCGAACCACCGATGCGAGGGGCGACCGCCGGTCTTGGTCGAGGCGAACCGCTGCTCGATCTGCTTGGACTCGAGAAGCTGTTGGGTGACGTCGTTCAGACGGCGCAAGTCGAACTCGCCGTTGACCATCTTCTTCAGCGTCGAGCTAGCCCGTCTTATTCGAAAGCGTGCGCCTGAGGGGCTGGCGAGCGTGGTGTAAAGCGTTGATGCGGCGTAGGATTCGGTTGCAACCCATCACCTTCAACCGCGAACGCCACGTCCGCCATGACCGACGATACGATTCTGCCCTTTTCGTTTCCAGCCGTTCACGCCAAGAAAGTCACAGCTGCCTCGATGGTGGGCGCCTAACCTCGAAAGGGGGGGTGATGCTTCTGGCGATGGCCGAGCGGCGTCTTGGTTTGGCCGACAATTTGGCCCGGGTGTTCCCGGATCGGCGCGATCCGACGCGGGTCGTGCACAGCCTGGTCGATATGTTCCGCGCGCGCATGTTCGCGATCTGCTGCGGCTACGAGGACGCCGACGACCTCGATCATCTGCGGTCCGATCCCGCATTCAAGCTGGCCTGCGGACGGCTGCCGGACAGCGGTCGCGATCTTTGTTCCCAACCGACACTGTCACGCCTAGAGAATGGGCCGCGCCTGCGCGACGTGATCCGACTGACCTACATTTTGGTCGACGCATGGATGGATAGCTATTCATCTCCGCGCGGACTTTAGGCGCGAGATCCATCAAGCGAGCCATGGTCAAGGGCTCGTAAGGCCGGGAGCGTTGCCACAACGAAAAGCAGTCGACGACAAAGTCGTCGTCTGCATCAACGCTGGTCAGTACCTCGCTCCGGGATCAGCGGCGCGCCCCCGATTGAGATTGGCCCTTCTGGTTTAGAAGGTTGGACCACTCGCTTGGCCGGCTTCAAAGCGGAATGGGCGGCCGGCGGAGAAGGAACAGGGGGCGTAGGGGCGGGAACGGGCAATTTCTGCAAAGATTCGATCTTCGCCGTGAGCGCCTCGATCTGGTCCGCCATCCGCTTCAAATCGGTTTGCTGGGCACCGATGTTGCGATTGAGCTCTGCGATCTCATCGCTCGCCTTCTGTTGTCCTGATCGAATCTGGAGGAGAGCTTCCCTATCCTCAGGTGACAAGCCTGTAATCGGGACAGGCTCATGCGCCGATGACGTCGCGAAAACTGTCTCGATGTTACTCCAATAGTAGGCTGCCCCGGCGCACAGACCAACGGAGATGACCACGAGCGCGAGAATCCAAGAAACGCGCCTTGGCGATTTGCGCGAGACGGGCGGCAACTCCGAGGCGTTCGCTTGATCAATCACATCCGTCATCCTCAGCCTGTCATTCCCATTCATCGGCCTTTCTCGTTGACGGGATAACTCGCAACGGTCAAGAGCTGCGGCGAGATCCGGGTGCTGACCGCAATTTCCCCGGCAATCTCGCCATCGCCATGTCAGCAATCGCGGTGCGATGTCGCGATTGGAGGTCGGCACGCAGCTGCAGGTGAAGCGTTCTTCTAGATTCGGCACCATCGATCAACCATCTCCGTGAGCGCACCACGAAGGCGGGGCTTCAAAAATTGGAGCCGCGCGTTGTCGATCTCTGGCTGGACAGGATCATCGATACGACCGCAATCCATATAGGTTGTGAAGCGCAATTCGATCTGCAACGCCTTGGTCGAAGCGCTGTAGTGTTTCCTGCCGCCGGCAAACGGTTCATTGGAAACTGCCCGGAAGCCCCGTCGCTCGAACGCGATCACGGCGATCGCTGTTGTGGCCGGTTGACACGACGCACCCGCAAGTCGCCGATTCATACATCGTCTTCGATGGGTCCGTAAAAACGCGTGCAGATCGAGAAGCAGGACGCGCCCGCACAGTTTTCGGAGACGGCGGATGATGTCAGATAGCGCCTGGTGATAAGGTAAGTGGTACTCGGCCAATCTTTGCGAAAGAGTCGTTGGGTCCGGCCGCTCCTGATAAATCGATGTCCCGTCGAACATAGACACGGAAATGACAGCGTCCTGGAAAGGACCAATAGCAGCCCTTCGGGATCGCGATTTAAATCGGCACGTATCGACTGTGTGTCGCCGCAATGCTCGTGATTCCCAGATCTGGCAACCTCTGGAAGATGCCATTCGTTATTTCTTAGCCATGTTCGGTGAAGTTGAGTGAAAGCGGCCGCAATCGACGGCGGAACGAAGGTGCCGCTGTGGGGACACTAGCAATCACCGGAATGGATATGCCTGGCGCAGGTTGCCCGACCCGATACAGCTGTGGGCAATGCCCTCTGGTCTGCGTATGTCCGCGGACGATGGAGCTCATGGGAAGCGCGCCTCACTCACAATAACCGAGCATCAGCTCGGAGCTCGGCCGCCCCAGGCGAACCGACGCGGGGAAGCAATCGAGGGACACCGCCTTCGCCGCGATCCAGCATGATCTTGCGCTTTTGCGCCGCATTCCGTTGCCGAATGCGGGATAACAGCAGCGAACGTCACCTCAAGTTGCACCAAATTAGTGATCCAAGATGCGACTTCTAAGCGAACTCTTTTGGGGCTTCAATATGAAGAGATTTCTGGGATTTTTGTTGATCGCTCAGTTCTTCTTGCTTTTCGCCGAGGCCAGGGCGCAGGGGCTTCCTGCTCCCTCATACTGGAAGAATGAACGGGGTTCAGAGCTGTATGTTTGGTCCACTAATGGCAGGGCAATCCAAGGGACTTTCACGAACCATGCTCAAGGGTTTGCTTGCCAGGGTATCCCTTATCCTGCATCGGGAGCAGTCGGTCCAACCGGACTGTATTTTGTTGTTACTTTTGCCCAGTGCAATTCGTTCACCCGGTGGGTTGGAAAAATTAACGGGGCTCAAATGCCAACGTCATGGACGCTGTTCTACGTTGATAAGAACGGAAAGCCCGGCAAGTTGAAGGGCGCGGATACATTCACGCGCGTATGGTAGTTTTCAATCTTCTTGCAACGTGGCGACCTTAGATCGATAATTCGCTCTCGCGAGTTTCGGACTGCGTCTCTTTGAGACGCGTAAGCTCCGTTTCGCAATGCTCTGGGCTGTCCACGATCAGCAGGTTCGATGCTTCCCGCAAGCCCTGTTGGAACGGCCGAGGAATTGCATCGAAGGGCCTCCCCAGATCCGAAAGGACAGTATAAGCTTGCGTCCAAACTTGTCGGACGATCCGTGCGTTAGCATTTGTTTTCAGGTTCTTGTTTTGAAGCCCAGCGCGGGGTCCGCTAGGGGCCGCTAATGTGTGCGGCGATCGTGCCACTGCGTTTGGTTAACGAATGTGAGTTTTCAGCTCTCGATACTTAAGATTCTCGCCGGCCAACCGGAGGGCCGTGCGAGTCTCGCTGTCCTGAAGGATTACCTAGCGGTATTCTACACCAGCGGTCCGGAGTGGACGGCTCGTATGAAGCGATTGGCAGAGCGGGCCCCGGATCTCAATATTTTCGGACAGAAGCTGGTTGCGCGAGAATCCGGACAGTGGATCATAACGGAAAAAGGCAGGGCCCTTCTTGGTTCGCTGGAACAGATGGCCATGCCGACCACTCAAGAGCGAGCGCTCGAAGGATCGCGTGAGACGCCTCTCGCAAGTAAGCTTCCCGTGCTTCCACCCGCGCTGCAACGCCGCAGCGCCAGCCGCAGGCGTCGCGGCCAGAAACAGCCGAGGACGCGGGACGATCGATCGGCCTAACGGCTCTGTGAAGCTCAGAGCGACGACCGATGTCGCTCAATAGTGAGCGGCGGGGCAACATCGCACGCGACCTACGAGGAGGGTCTTGATCATTCTGCGAACAGTAGATAGATCGCGGTCATTTGCATGGAGATATTATAGTGGCAACCGGTATAGTAAAGTGGTTCAACGCGACGAAGGGCTACGGCTTTATTAGGCCGGATGATGGGGGAGCCGACGTATTCGTGCACATCAGAGCAGTCGAGAAGGCCGGCTACACCGCTCTTGCGGAGGGGGCGCGGATCAGCTTCGATGTCAAGATGGGTAGCTCGGGTAAGGTGTCCGCAGAAAATCTGCGTTTTGGTTGATTTGCGCCATCAGCTTCGCGGCCGTCGCTGTGTAAGCCGAGCAATGCCTGCGCGGCTCAAGCGATCATCCCTGGGGTCGAGAGCTAGTCTTACTGCATCATAAATTTCGATGACTGCTTTGTCTTGAGATTGCTCTGATACAACAAGGGCATCGAGATAGTGTGGACGCGAGAGCGGCGCTCAATTTCCGCCGGACAGTCGAGATCGAATTTGGAACGTGGCGTTCAGGCCGCAATGGCGGAACCCCTCGGGCGATAAGTTTCGGGAATTGTAACCTCTTTGAAAAACCCGGCCGAACCTGTTGCTGAGCGGGGAATCGTCTCCCGCTCGGAGACCAGGAATCCGTAGGCCGCGATGCACAGCGTTGCATGATGGTGGAAGCCGCGCCAGCCTCGTCCCTCGAAGTGGCCAAGACCGATCTCCTGTTTGAGTTCGTGGTAGTCGCGCTCGATGCGCCAACGCAGCTTGGCCGTGTCAACCAGGTGACGGAATCCAATGTTCTCCGGAAGCGTCGAGAACCAATATTTGGTGGGTGCTTCCGCGCCCTCCGGCCACTCGATCAGCAGCCATTCCTGCGGCCGGCTTTCGGCAAGCCAGTAATCTCGATGTGCCGGACGGATGCGCACACGGGCAAAGCGCGAGGATAAGCGTTCTGCCGTCCCTTCACGCCACGTGATCTTGCGCCAAGCACCATCCGACGCGGCGGTATCACCAAGGCTGGCAACGCTCTGGCCAGGCGGGCTCTGATCGAGGGGGCATGGACCTATCGCATGCAAGCCCGCGTCAGTCGCAAGCTCCATGACCGTAACGAGCGCCTGCCTCAAGTTATCCGCGATATCGCCTGGAAGGCCCAGGTCAGGCTATGCGCTCGCTATCGGCGCTTGTCGGCGGCCGGCAAACCCAAGGTGATCGTCACCACCGCCATTGCACGTGAGATGGTCGGCTTCCTGTGGGCGATCACTCGTCAAGTACAACTCGGGCCGGCCGCCTGAAGAGCGCCGACCATATCGGTGCCCAGGGCAGGAGGCAGGGCGCGGTGGGGAATCCTCGTGGCCTGTTATGAGCCGGCATTGCCGACGCTCGCCCTCTAGACCGAGGCAGCCCCAAGACGAAACCACGGTCATGCGGTAGCCAACCCGCGCATGAGAGCTTGATCAACCGTCGTCTTTAGCCCTGCCTCCTACCGTGGGCACCTTCGAAGTCCAGCGTCCGGGCGCTCAGCCGGAAGCGGCTCCGCTTGATCGAGTCGCTTGACAGCAAACATGAGAGCAGGGTGTTGAAAAACTCAGCCGCGTTCGCAAACGAAGGCGGAATCGTCGCCGTTGTGGATGTAGAAGTGGCCGACGAGCCTGCCCGCGGTGCCAATCATAGCCCATCCGCGACCGCAGGATGGATCATTCTCATCGTGCCCTTCCCATGAGAACTCCGCGCAAGGCGAACCGTCGCGGGTGCCGTAGCGCACGTCCAAGAAGCCCTTAAGAGCCCCAAAGGCGATTTCGCCATCGGACTTGCCCTGGAAGGTGAGATGCGCCTCTTCGACAAGATCGAGGAAGTCGCTGTCCCAGACGTCCATCTCGACGATGCGCCAACGTCCGACAAAGGCCTTGGCGAAGCCGGGCACCTTGCCCATCAGCCGGTCTCCGCGATCAACTTGGGCAGCCGCACCAGATTGTAGGCGCTGGCAGCGAAGGTGAAGGCCCATGCGACGCGATCACGGCCACGGAAGCTGGTCTTCTCTTGACCGGCGACCGTCTTGATCCAGCCGAACGCCTCCTCGATGCGCTTGCGGATGCGCTGGCTGACGGCATAGCCGCTGTGCCGGGTCGTTCTCCCGTCGATCGAAGAGCTGCGGCCGCTGGTGTTCTGCGCAACATGCGGCGTTACGTTCATCGAGCGCAGCTCGTTGACGAAGTCCTCTGCGTCGTAGGCTTTGTCGGCGCCAAGCGTGATTGCTGTCGGCCGGTCGGCACGAGGCTCAATCATGTGCAGCGCGGCCACTCGCTCGGCATGCCCATCGGCCCGCGTCAGGCAGGCGTCGACCAGCAGGCCGTGGCGGTTCTCCATCAGCCCATGCCCGATGAAGCACAGCTTCGTCTCCTTACCCTTGCGGTAGAGCGTAGCATCGGGATCAGTCGTCGAAGCATGGGTGTCGTTCGAGCGTTTCTTGCCGTGGAAGTCCGCATCAGCATTGCGCCCGCCGCCTTGCGCCGGCGGCTCGCCCGAGCCGTCCTTGGGTTTGACGCTCTTCATTGTTGCCGCAAGCCCGACGTCATTTGACGAGTTTGGCGAGTATTTTGGGAGCGTCAACGAAGGCGAACGGGTTCAGGAACTGCCGCCCCCATAGGAAATTGCGATCGACCTCTGTAAGTGACGCGGCGTCGCATACGTCATTCCAGAATGTCTTGATCGCCCTGATCTGTCGAGCAATGAGATCCGTGGCCTCGTTGGTATCGAGCAGGAAGAGCGGCGCCGCCTTCAGGCAAACGGAGATTTGGCTTGTGCGTTGCTCGCCGACAATGAGCATTGCCTGGGTTGTCTCGCCGACCGTCCTGACTTGCGGGCAGATATCATAGGCGGGCGTCAGCGCGAGATCTTTTCCATTCCAAAAGCCCGCGTGATTGCGGGCATGATCGTCTGTATTGCCGCAAAGGATATTGAACACCATCCGGCCATACAATTCTTTGAGCGTTTCCTTGGGCGAAGTGAACCGGTGACGGATAATAGTCGCAAGGTCTTCGTAGCTTGCGTAACGCGCCATCATCTCGTCGAGCCCGAGCAAGGTCAGCGCTGATACCATGACGCGACGCTGCCATCCGTCATCGACTTTCTGCCGATCGAAACGCTCGATCAGCAGCACCTCTTTGCCGGCGGCGCGCTCGAGAGCGACGGAAGCGGCGGCAAGTCCTGCTTTGGCGGCCAGCCGCATTGCCACGAACTCGGCTTTCACGACATTGTAGAGGTCGTTCTGTGAAGAGAACTTGGTGATGTACTTCTTGCTGTCTGACGTGATCATCGTCTTGGGCCGGGCACCGCCAATCGAGCTTCCGTGCAGAAGCGCGCGATCGAGGTCCTGCGTCAGCGGCAGGCCCTTTTCGACGAGCGCGGTCGCGGCTTGAAGTTCTTCGAGCGATGCAGCCGAAGCCTCCCGCGGCACGTACTTTTCTGCCGACGACTGGAAATCGAGGGCTCCGATGCGGTCGGAGCCAGATTCGAGAAGATAGGTCAGTTCGTCGATCTCCGCAGCGTCGACCTCCTTGCTGCTCTTCCCGAATTTGCGGTTGATGATTACGCGACGTCCCCAGGCGTCGGGAGCCGCGTCGCGAATGCAATTAGGCATCATCAATCCCGGCGTCAGGGGAAGGACCCCACGACGTAACGGCAGTTCCGGATCGTAGAGCGCAATGGCGTTGTTGCGCGCGAGATAGGTCTGTCCGTAGTTGAAGAGGAACTGATTGCCAGAGGCAAACAAGCGGCCGGCCACGACCGGCGTGGTCTTACCGGGTAGCCAGACCCATACGAAGGCCTCGGCCGGCTTCTTGTCAGAAGTCGTCATCGGGCCTCACGCGCGGGGCATGGACGGCTTTTGGCAATAGCCTCATCACGGCCGAATTCGATGCGAGAGCGCTGGTCAGCGTGCGTTCATCCGCTTCAAACAGCGGTACGCCCGCGATGGTGGCGGCTTCGAAAACGGCGCCAAGTGTGCAGCCAAGATCGCCATTCTCGATACGTCGCAAGAGTCCACGGGAAAGGCCCGCCCGGTCGGCGAGCTCTTCGGTCGTCATCTTGCGATCGATGCGGGCCTTGCGGATGAGCTGCCCCAGAAGTGCAGCCGCATCCTTGGCATATCGAGAGTATGGTCTCGTTTTCTTGGGCATCTCACGATCCATTAATAGACCATTGTGGTTATTATGGCTCATTTATAAACCAATCTCGAGGATCATGTCAAGTTCTGGTCCATCTGTGAACCAAATCCACTCATATGGTTCGTTAATGGATCATCTTGCCTTGCGGAGCCCGAGTTTGAAGCGGCAATCAACCGACTGCGTATAGCCGATCTCGCCACTCGGGTTTGTGAACGAAAACTGCTGCAGCTCCAGGCACCCCCGCCACCTGCAAACCCGGGCTGAAGCACACCAAAGTCCCAGCCTGAAACGACAGACGATGAAGCGCTTACACGTTCATGTCTCTCGAGATCCGAATCGTAAGATTCGAGTCCTCCCGCCGATCGGAAAGCAGAAGCGATATTTCGCGCTGACATTAACGGTGATCCATGCCGAAGAACGCGGGATACCGAAGAACAGAAAGAAAATCGAGTGGAAACTGATCACCGACCTGCCCGTTCAGTCACGCAAGGACGCCATTGAGAAGCTCGAATGGTATGCGCTGAGGTGGAAAATCGATGTGTTCCACAAGATCCTCAAATCGGGCTGCAAAGCTGACGAGTCGAAGCTCAGGACCGCCCAACGGCTTGCCAATCTGATCTCGGTCTTTTGCATCCTGAGTTGGCGGGTCTTCTGGATGACGAAGCTCAACCGCTCGGCTCCAGATGCGCCACCGAGCCTTGCGCTGTCCGACATCGAGATCGACCTGCTTGATCATCTTGTAAAGGATAAAGGCCAAAGGTCGTTCCGACAAAAATCACTGTCTCATTACCTGACCAAGATCGCACGACTCGGCGGTACCTCGCGCGCTCCAATGATCCCCCGCCCGGCAATACGGTTATGTGGCGCGGACTGTCACGCCTTACTGACATCGGGTTGGGCGCCGTCGTTGGGCAGAAATTGTGAGTAATTGAAAGCTTGACCGGATGTGTACGTCCCAAACAGCGCCGATGCGTGTGGAAACGGATTTCGCCGTCGCAAGCGGCTATGGCTCGCTCGATATCGTCAGCAATCAGGAATCCTGGAACCGACGCCAGTTGCCAATTGGTGAAGAGCGTCCTGCTCAGCGCCGCATCTTCGAGCAATCGCCAAGGTCCGCACAGTTAACGAGTGACCCACATTTGCTTGAAGTCTAACATCGGCAGCACGGATAGTCGCACCAGCTCTCCGGCGCCATTTACAGGACTGAGGTGCAGACTGTCGAGGCGCTCAAGCTAAATGATCTCGAAGTACCTCCGACGTTCGAAGTCGGTGACCCGATGTTGAACGGCTTCCCATTCCCAACGGCGGGAGCAAGAAAAGGCTTCAACAAACCTTTCTCCGAAGACATCATTGGCCGCTGGAGACTGTGCAAACCGTGATGTTGCCTCTGATAGGCTTTGGGGCAGTCTCGCGGACGGACGACACATCTCCACGCCTGCATCACCGACGATCGAAGCCGGTAGTGCCACATCCGTCTCGACGCCCAGTATTCCGGAACCAATGGCACATGCGAGCGCGAGATATGGGTTCGCGTCTGCGCCAGCCAGCCTATACTCCAGGCGATGGGCCGACGAATCTCCCGGAATCGCACGAACCGCGCAGGAGCGGTTGTCAACTCCCCAGCTTGGACAGATTGGTGCCCAGCAGCCGGGTACCAATCTCTTGTAGCTATTGAAGTTCGGCGCTGCGAGCACACAGAAATCATTCATGTATTCCAGTTGTCCGGCGATGAATTGCCTCATAAGCTTCGAGACGTTGCCGAACGCATCGCTGTCGTAAAACGCATTCTGACCATCCGCGGACATCGAGATGTGAATATGGCCGGACTGGCCAGGCCATTTCTCGGAAACCTTGGCCATGAATGTAGCCATCATGCCTCGCGTTTGCGCCCAGGCTTTTATCATCGACTTGAATATGGTTGCTCGATCGGCAGCTTCCAGCGCATCACAATGACGAAGTGACGCTTCGACCACGCCAGGCCCCGTTTCAAAGTGCAGTCCGCTGAGAGGTATTCTAGCCTTCTCACAAAGCGCCAAGATCTCATCGAACAGCTCATGTTGCGCGACAGAGCGCGCAATCGAGTAGCCGAACGGGCCCCGTGTTAAAGGAGCCCATTCGCCGAACGGCTTATCTTCAATTGTGTCGGCGTTCTCCTTGAACAGCATAAATTCAAACTCGAACCCGGCAGCGCAGCCGTATCCGTGGTCAGCGGCCCTTCTCAGGACCTTACGCAGAATACCGCGCGGGCAGATGTTCTCATGTGCGCCCGTGAACTCGGCCAGGTAGAGATATTGATCGCCGACATAAGACACTGAACGGCCGGTGCCTGACAGAATACGCAGATCAGCATCTCCGAACGCTGATAGCGGCTTTTGCGTGAAACTGGCCGGAATGACCCGGTCCGAGCAATCCCACGCCAGCACCGCTTCAGAGAACTTGATAACTTTATCGCCATCCGACAGATCTTCACCTAAGACGTGTTTGCCTCGCAGGACGCCATCGAAGTCGCTTACGCCGATCATCGCCGCGCGGGCTGGATTCGCCCCGGTCAACCTGGCATTAGTTGGCATTAGTCGCGATCCACTAAATCGAACACCTGATCCATCCGCATTGCTCGCAACTTGTCATAGTCATCCTCAAGCTGCGTCAAGTCGCTATTCACGAGATAAACGATGCCTGGTGTCGACGCCAAGTCGATCGTCGGAACCAGCTCTTGACCAATCGGAACGAATGCAATGGCATCCGCGAAGCTCGGGAGCTTGCGGATAGCTTCGAGTCCCGGGTAACCGACAACGACACCGCCCATATCGGAGATCAGCGAGACGCATAGTGCGTGAGCTTGCCGCTTGTATGGCCCGCGCAGCCTCATGTACTCACCAAAGCTCTTGGGATCTGCGTAGCGCCAGGCCGTCAGCGTCATATGGTTGTGCCCCAACGCCATGGTTCGTGCTTTTGCCGACATGGTCCCTTGAAGCCTCGCTCCGAAGTCCACCAGAACCGGCCCCCGACGATCGACAATGATCTCAGCATGAGCTGGTCCGTCGACGATCTGAAGCGCCTGCAACGCACGCACCAAGTAGTCGGACAACTCCTGAACGAGTGGTTCGCTGCCCCCCAACAACCTCTCAAGTGAGCAGACCGATGATGCCCCCTGAATAGGAACGGTGTCATAGGTCCAGGCCTCCGTAACGAAGGCTTCCCCGTCGATCGAGACGGCATTTACGGTGTATTGCTGGCCGTTTATTTTTTCCTGCCCAAGGGCAAAGCGATTCAACGCTCCGACACGGTTCGTCTTCCCGACAATTGCGCTTAGAGCCCGCTGAATATCAGCATCTGTCGAGCAAAAGAATACATCCTCGGTACCAGTACTGTTCAGAGGCTTGATCACGATCTCGTCGAACTTCGCTTCATGCTTCCAACTTGCGAACTCTACAGCACTGTCGGACACGACTTGTCTGATCGATCGCACGCCTGCAGAGGTCAGCGCGCAAGACAACCGCGCTTTGTCACGCCGAGCAGCCGATAGCGCGGTGCCATTCGAAGGTAAGCCCAGCCGCTCCGACAAAGAATCGGCGAGCTCAACTCCGGTCTCGCAGCCCGCGATAACGAAATCCAATTCCCTACCATGGAGAGCCTGAAGATGATATTCAACGATGTCGTCATACCCCATGTGCTCGCTGGGGCGAATGACTTCATCATACAGATCCGCATTGAAATGCGATTGGAATATGGGTGGAATCTGTGCAGCCGACATCGCATGCACCGTTCCAATTCCATAGCGCTTGAATTCTTCCGGTAGGTAGCGGCCGGTAGAGTATGCGTCTACGATTACACAGTTCCGTTCTTTCATGCGGATCTCCGATACTGCAAGTAGATGCTGCCGACAGAGACAGCCGTAATGAGAACATTTCCAACGAACGTATGTGACGAAGGCACGATGCGAGAATCGAAGTACTGGAACAGGAAGGTGATGATAGGGGCGGTGGACAGGACCATGTTGACGGTGAAGGGCTCTAGGCGGCGAATGCCCTGCTGGATCAAGAGCAAAGGAACAATGATCGTCGACAGCCCAGTTGTTGCGATCGCAAACCAATGCTGCGAGATCTCGATCACCATAGATGAATGGTCGACCAGTCCCAGCAGCAAGAGAATCGTTCCATAAAAGCGATGCGCCAGCACTTGTCGGCCAGAAAAGCCACGGTCGAACAGCAGTTTAACAAGTATATTTGTAACGGCCAGCGATAGGCCGGCCACGATGGCCAAGACGATGCCAAAGGACGATCGAGCCCCCCACTCCACGCCCGCGTTGCCGCTGGCCGAGATCCAAATCATGTAGCTCCCGATCGTCGCGATCGTAACGCTCACGACAATATCGGATGCTGGAGGGGCGCCCTGGCGCCTGATCAGTGCGTTTAACCACACTGTTGCAGTGGGCCCCAACGCCACCATAAAGGCGACGACGATCGCAGGTTCAGCGTATTTCAGGCCGATAAACAGGCCGATCCAGCTGATCGCTGTCACGGCATTGAGCGCGACGAAGATCAGGAGCGACCATTTCGCCACCCTTGCTTCGCCTCCCTCGTGGTGAGCCAGGAGATTGAACGTCAGACAAATCACAGCGAAGGACAGCAGGAGCGCGACGAACACATCTGCTTGCTGAAAATACGATGCCGCATAAACCTCGCCTGCCGCGCTCACGACGACATAAAGCGCCACAAAGAAAACTCCTGGAGCGAAGCGATTCGTCAATCGCGCACTCTTCCTGTGCCCGCGCGGCGGCGCACGGCCCTCGCAGGACCAGACGCGTACATCGGCTCCGACGGATTCTCGTTTCGACCTGCACGGACCACGTTTGGTTTGAAATGTCACAATCCGCCTCTAGTGCTTCTTAGTTCGGCAGTACCCAACACACGCCTCTCCAAATGCCTTGAACAGTTGCTTGCTGAGGAGATCGGTTGAGACGTGCCATTCGGGGTGCCATTGCACACCGATTTGCAGCGTCGGCGCGCCAATGACCGAGGCCGCCTCGACCAGACCGTCAGGCGCCCACGCCTCCCGCCTCAGCGCCGGGGCAAGCGCCTCGATGCCTTGATTGTGCAGCGAGTTGACTTGCGCTTCGATCGCCCGCGCGACTGGAAAGAGCGCGCCATCGGAACATATGCTGACGCTGTGCGCGGCGTCGTACTGACGGTCTCTAGGACGATCTGACTTCTCGGCATGCATCGCGCCACTTTCCGGCCTCCACTCCGCAAGCGATGGGCGGAGTGTGCCGCCGAAATAGACGTTGAGTTCCTGAAGCCCACGGCAGATGCCCAGAATAGGCATTCCGAGCGCGATGGCGCTCTCTATGGTTACGGCAGAGAGCCTGTCCCGCGGGCGGTCAAGGATCCCAACCTCAACGTCCTGCGGATCAGCCTCCGTCAAGGACGCAGGCGCTCTCAGGACGGCGGGGTCGATGTTCGATTCATCACCAGTCAACACCAGGCCGTCGAGCCGGCGCATGATCGCCGGGGCGATCTCCTCCCGCGCGTCTTCGGCGTCGACCGTCGGCAATATGACGCAAGCCACTCCCGCATGCCGATGGAGTGCCTGCACGTACTTGCGCCGCAACCAGTCGCGATGCACACCATCGACCAAAAGACGGTTCGAGGTGACGCCGACCACGGCTCGGGCGCGCTCTGGCCGAAACAACGTCACGCCCCCTGCCCTCGCGTGCGAACGTCGGCAACGGACTGCTCATACAACCGTCGATTTCGCTCTTTCAACTGAGCTATGACGCTAGGTTGACCTTGAGGTCCCTTGACAAAGAGCCCGCCCCAGGTAGCGGCAACCTTCGCGTAGTTCGGATCCTGCATTCGGATTTTCTGAGCTTTGCGCAACAGCCAAAACGGGATACCCGGCGAAAGGTGATGCTCAAGATGGTATTCATCCAGATTCTGTCCAAGGATGGCCCGCTCGAGGAAACTTCCTTTCCGATTCCTGGTGAGATAGACGTTTTGCGTCTCGGTTTCGCACATAGGTGAGTGCTCAGCGAGCTCGATAAACCAGCCGAGGACCTGAAACGTGGTAAGATAGGGCACGATCCAAAACAGGACGACGATATGGAGCAGCCCAAGAGCATATGACCCGGCCAGGATGCTGATCCAGAAGAGATAGAAGCCATACTTGTCGACAAGTATGGCTGAGCGGCTCTGATCCTCGGCATTTGTGATCGAAAACCGATTCGTCCAAAGATATTTCAGATACGTCACTGTTGCGCCGCCGAAGATCGGCTTCCAGATGATGTTGAAAGCGTACCGCTCCGGAGACTGCACGTCGTAAACGCCGCTGGCCAGGAAGAACTTCAGGTCGGGATCCTTGTCCGGGTCGCCGAGATAGGGATGATGCAAATAGACGTGCGAGATCCGGTAGGCCCAGTGGCGCTGGAACAAGGGATAGGCCGCGAACAGAATGCCGAGCACATAATTCCAGGTCGTGTTCTTTGCGAGCGTGCGGTGAGCCGCATCATGAGCGATAGTTGTCAATCCGCGCTGATAGGCACCAATCAGAAGAACGGCCAGCGGGTAGAGCCACCATGAGACGGACACAGTCGCGAGCGTGCACGCTGTGATCACAGCGTAATCTTTAGCAATATAAGCGGCTCCCGTTATGTTGTCGGGCCTCAACTCGGAGAGCTGCCTATTGATCTCTCGGCTGAATTGAACGGCCTCATAGCGTGATGACCTCAATTTCCAAGCCTCTGCCTGATTCATGAGAACCTCTTCCTGATCGCCTTGCGGGTTGTCAGATTGCGGAAAGCGCCTTGTCCAGATCGCGTACGATGTCGCTGACATCTTCTATGCCGACGCAAAGTCGGATCGAGCCGCCAAATATGCCGGCGGCTTCGCGCTTTTCCCGCGGGACGGTGGTGTGGGTCGTCGAGACAGGATGGGTCACGAGCGTGCGGGCATCCCCTACATTCGAAACGTGATACATCAAGTCGACGTTCTGGATGAACTTGCGCCCAGCCTGTTCATCCTCCACTTCGAACATGACCATCGCCCCGTGCCCGTATGCGGCATTGAGTGTCTGGTCGACGGTTTCCCGATCGGCGCCTTCAAAGAGCCCCGGGTAGAAGACACGGCGCACTTTAGGATGCTCCTTGAGAACGTCGGCCACGATCCTGGCATTCGCGCAGTGCTGCTTCATGCGAAGGGGCAGCGTTTCAAGCCCTTGGATCAGTTGAAAGCTCGCAAACGGGGCGATCGCCGCGCCGGTATCGCGCAACCAGGTCATGCGAGCCTTGAGGAGAAACTCGCTCTTTCCAAGATCGTCGACATCGCGCACCGCGTTATGCCAGACAATTCCGCCATGCGCATCGTCGGGACGGTTGAACAAGGGAAAGCGAGAGGCTCCCCGGTAGCTAAACTCGCCGTTGTCAACGATCAGTCCGCCGAGCGTCGTGCCATGGCCGGATATATATTTCGTTGCGGAGTACGTCGTAATCGCAGCGCCAAGATCTGATGGCCGGCATACCAGTGGCGTCGTCGTATTGTCCACGACCAAAGGCACGCCGTACTTTCGGCCGATCTCCACCAGCTGTTTGACGGGGAGCGGAATCAGACAGGGATTCGAAATCACCTCTCCGAACAGGCATATCGTGCGATCATCAATGGCACGTTCGAACGTCTCGGGCCTTCGAGGATCTGCCGTCCTCACGCTGATCCCAAGACGCTTTAATGTGTTGTGGAGCAGGTTCCAGGTATTGCCATATAGATACGGAGAGGCGACGACATTGTCCCCCACATCGCCACTTGACAGGTTGACAATAGCAAGGAACGTCGCCGCTTGACCTGACGCAACGGCGAGCGAGTCGCTTCCCATATCGACGGCGGCGTAGCGTCTTTCCAGCGCGCGGGTCGTCGGATTGATGATCCTCGTATAGGTGAACCCATCAGCCTTAACGTTGTAGACGTCAGCAATGTGGTTTAGATCGCCATCGAGTTCATAAGCCGTATTCTGGTAAATCGGCACTGCGACGGCTTTCGTCACCGGGTCGCTTCGATAGCCCGCATGCAAAACAGCAGTCTCGGCAGAGAACGACAGCTGCGGGTCCGCAGCCGCTCGAGCCGGCATCTTTACGCGAGCCCCGCATGTCTCTTGGCCCGATATCGGGCCCGCTGACCGAGCCTGACCGGACAGGAAATATGTACGAAAAGCGCACCCCAACTGCTCGATCCAGCTGGATTGGATTTCCCCGATGCAACCGACTCGAAAACTCCGCGTCGCAAGATGCAGCTTCGAGTAGATGTAAAGGTTGTGGGCCGCCAAGTGGCGATACAGCCCATCGAATCCTGCCTGGTCCACGATTCCGGACGGCGCACTGAACGCGACGCAGACCGGCGACTGCAAGTCCGCGGACAGCAGCGGAGACACTACTCCTTCGAGTTCTTTGACGAGATCGTCCCTGACCTTCTCGTATCTGCAGCGCCTGGCATCAATGCCCTCCTCGTGCAGAATCTTCAAGGCCTTTGTCGTTGCCTGAACGACGTGGGTGGGAGGGGTCGATCGCCACTCGCCGGTGCGCTCGAGTGAGAGCCATTGATCTCTCACGTCGAGCACAAACGACCTCGGTTCTTGAACCGCATTCTCCAGCAGCTCGCGAGACGCGATGACAAACGCTACTCCCGGCGGCCCTTCTATGCACTTGTTGCTCGACGTAACCAGGACGTCAGGTCCACGCTGGCTCAGGTCGATATTAAGGGCGCCGAAAGAACTCATCCCATCGATGATGGTCTTTACGCCACGTCGCCTCGCCTCCTCCACGATCGCGTCCAGCGGATTGACGATCCCGGTGGTCGTCTCACAGTGCACGAGACACAGGTGCGTAACGCCAGGGTTTCGGCTCAGATGCTCGCCAATTTCTTGAGGATCCAAAGGATCGGTCGCTCGCTTGACAAGCTTCAGTGCTTCGACGCCCCACAGCCGCAAAATTTCTAAAATGCGCTCGCCATAGATGCCGTTTATGCAAACGAGCGGCCTGTGGGCTCGGGACACAAATGAAGAGAGAGCGGCTTCCATTGCAAAGGAGCCGCCTCCCTGAATAGGCACCACCGAATGGTCGCCAGCATTTCCCAGCAAGTTGAGCATCAGCCGCCTCATGCAGGCGGTCACTTCCTTGAACTCGCAATCGCGCGATGCGAGATCAAGCTGCATCTGGCTCCTGACCGCCAGCGATAACGACAATGGACCAGGCGTCAGCAAAGAGCGCTGTCTTGTCAAACCATTCCTCCTCAAGTTGTATTCGTCAATGGATCTGAAGTACGCCCACCCCAACAGGGGAGCCCCTGTGGCGAGCGTCGACTTCCTCGGTCAACAGCTTAGGAACGTCATAGATCGCGGGCGCGTTTCTGGTCGGCGTCCGAAAAGCCTGCCGGATGACAACCTCCATATCTCATCGCAGATGCAGAGCGATCTTCAAAGCTCCTCACCGATGCCATTCAGACCTCCTAGAAATTGGCTTTGCGACCGCGCCCTCGAACGCAATTGGCGCCGACGCGCGCTCTCACCCAGCCATCACGCATGCGCAGGTTTTAGCGTGGTCGCCTTCTTGCGTCGCGAAGCGGCAGGTCGGCCGACCGACTTACGTGTGAACCTGCGCCATTCAGGCAAACTTGACGTTTGGAAATCGATGCAAATCATCGCGCCCGGATGCAGATCAAGGCATGGCACACTTGATAATCGTCGTTGGCAGCGGGAGTCTGATGCGTGGGCTTGAGACTTGATGCATTCGCACACCGTCGCTCGTTGGAGGGTTTGGGACGCTGATGACTGCCGTTGTCCATTTCAAGATCGTACAACTTGACGTTAGGGGCGTTTCAACCCTCTCCAGGATTTTCTTGCGTGAATTTTTCCTGACACGTCCTCCCATCTGGCGGCGACAAGCCGACGTGGGCGGCAGAGTGCGGAGATTCACAGCGAGCTAGAAGAATTTGATAGTTCGATATCAGGACCGTCGGCATTCCGCCTGCGAGCGCGATATCTGCAGGTAAGTGATGGCCCAATCTTCCCGTTCACGTACGATCCTCGCCATACCCCCAGATGGAGGTACCGAGCTTCTCCGCCGTGCCGGCGAGATCCGCCTGGAGGCTCATGCCTGGAAAGTGTACGCCCTCGTCGCACATGACTGCCGGCATCACGTCGTTGCGCTTGAATGGAGCGGCCTTGGTCGAGTCCGGCTCGAAGGCAATCTGAGCGACCTTGCGATTGCTGACCCTTTAGCAACGATCAGTTCCATACCTTTCGGCGAGTCGCCGTGAAGCAGAACATGTCGTCCTGCTTTGCTAGGTGTTTAGTCCCAGGCTTTGATGGTGCATTCTTATCGCACGATTCGAAGGATGCGCTATGGGACAAGTTTTACACGGCTGCGCCACCACGACGGAGGCAGTCCGTCGAGCAATACAAAATAGTCAAGAGAGCCTGAGGGCGCTCGCCAAGCGCTACGGGATCAACCAGAAGACTGTCGCGAAGTGGAAGGATCGCGAGACGGTCGCCGATATCCCGACAGGCCCCAGGGACGCCAAGTCGACAGTGCTTTCCATCGAGGAGGAGGCGATCATCGTCGCTTTCCGGCGGCATACGCTATTGCCGCTCGACGATTGCCTCTATGCGCTCCAACCGACCATCCCGCATCTGACGCGATCATCCCTGCATCGCTGTCTCCAGCGCCACGGCATCAGCCGATTGCCGGAGGTCGAAGGCAGCAAGCCTGCGAAGAAAAAGTTCAAGGCTTACCCGATCGGCTACTTCCACATCGACATCGCCGAGCTGCAGACCGCTGAAGGCAAGCTCTACCTCTACGTCGCCATCGATCGCACCAGCAAGTTCGCCTTTGTGCAACTGGTCAGGAAGACGGGAAGGACCTCCGCCTCGGCCTTCCTCGAAGCCCTGATCGCGGCTGTCCCCTACAAGATCCACACGGTTCTCACCGACAATGGGATCCAGTTCACTTTCCCGCCGCGCTACGCGGACGGCCCGACGGCAAGATATACGACACATATGTTCGATATCCGCTGCCAAGAGAATGGCATCGAACATCGGCTGACCAAGATCAAGCATCCCTGGACCAATGGCCAGGTCGAGCGCATGAACCGCACGATCAAGGAAGCGACCGTCCAACGCTACCATTACGATCGACACGATCAGCTCGAAGCACACCTTGCCGACTTCATTAACGCCTACAACTACGCTCGACGGCTGAAGACCCTGAAGGGCCTCACGCCCTACGAATACATCTGCAAATGCTGGACTTCCCAGCCAGAACGATTCAAACTTAATCCGCTCCAGCAAATGCCGGGACTAAACACCTAATAAAAAGCCAAATTCTAACAATCTGTTCGCGGTAGGGACACCCATCACTGGGCGCCCCCCGCGCAGATCCCGGCGAGCCCAATTAAGGCACCGGGCTCCTACCTCGGGTGTTTGACGGCGAAGCGCAGCTTCGGCCATGGATGAAGGATGCGAGCCTTGGGGAGCCAGTCATCGGTGATCTGCGTTATGCGATCCCAGGTCAGACAGGTCCGCTGACTGCGCCGCCGAAGCGTCCGCCTCCAGAGATCGGTCAGATAGAACCGAAACGCATTGAGCGCTCGGCCATTCGTCGGGACAGCAAAGTACGCAAAGTGGCCGGTCAAGACCTGCCTCAGCCATTTCCCTTGTGCAGGGATCGGCCAGTGCATTCGGCGCCTTAGCTCCTCCTTGATTTCGCGGAGTTTGGTTCGCAAGCGGTCGCTACGGGTCTTCCGTTGAAGCTGGAAGCGCCCTTGGCGTGATTTGCCGCAGATAAACGTGAACCCCATGAACGCAAAGGTTTCCGGCTTTCCGAGTCCGCGCTGCTTGCGTTGAGCCGCCGCATGGCGACCAAACTCAATCAGGCGGGTCTTGGCCGGGTGGAGCGTCAGCTCGAACTCCTCCAGTCTCGCGCGCATCGCGTCAGGAAACGACGTGCGTCATCCTCGCGCTCAAAGCCGACTACTACATCGTCCGCGTAACGCACGATGATCATGCCGCCGGAGACCTCGCGCTGTCGCCAGCGTTTGGCCCACAGGTCGAGAGCGTAGTGCAGGTAGATGTTGCCGAGAAGCGGTGAAATCACCGAACCTTGACCCGTTCCCCTGTCATCAGCGGCTACGACGCCGTCTTCGAGAACACCCGCCTTCAGCCATTTCTGAATGAGGCGGATGATGCGCTTGTCGCCGATCCTATGTTCCAAGAAGCGAACCAGCCAAGGTTGACTGACTGCGCCAAAGAAGTTTTGGATGTCGGCGTCAATGATCCAGTTCACGTGCCGCGTCTCGATCGCTGTGCAGAGCGCGTCCAACGCATCATGTGGTCCTCTGCCGGGCCGAAACCCGTAGGAAAAGCCACAGAAGTCTCCTTCGTAGATGGCGTTGAGCACGATGACGGTGGCGCCCTGGACGATTTTGTCTTCGAGAGCCGCGATCGCTAACGGGCGCTGCTTGCCGTCTGCCTTTGGTATGTACGTCCGGCGAGACGGTTGCGGGCGATACGCTCCTCGTTGGACCCGTTTGTGCAGATCGGCGAGCCGGGGCTCGAGATCTTCCTCGTAGTCCTCCCACGTCATGCCATCCACTCCGGGAGCAGCCTTACGCCTGAGCGCAAAGAACGCCGCCCGCAGTGTATCGACATTGATGTGGTGAAAGAGCGCGGTGAACCGGTCCTTCTTCCTCAGCCTTGCGGCTGTCCGTACGCGGTCCAGCGACTGGGTCATGCGAGCCCGGCCCTGTGTCCGGTGCATGCGCTGCTGTTCCGCGTTTCCCTTGGTCCTCGGCCTTGGCTCCGCCCACTCCGCCGCCAGTAATCCGGCTTTGTTCGTTGGCTTCTCAGCTACTATGCCAGAGTCAGACTTCTCCGTGTCGTGCATCAGCGGCTACAGCTCCTCGCCTTCCCGCTGCGGACCATCTCCTCCGAGAAGGAAGATGGCCGACCCGGAGATATCCCGGTTCCCGTACAAGGAGCTTCCATACATGCCAGGGTCTACGACCACGCCGGGTTGGACGGGTGCTCGCGTTTGCGCACTCGCCCATATTGCCTTCCGCTCTTTGGACAGCGTCGGCTCCCGAGATAACACTGTTTCGCGGCTCAATGGCTGGCCTGCATGCTCCCCTACCGACGCTTCGCCGACACCCTCGCGGACGCCTGCGCACGGCTCGGGGCCGATGTGGTTCGCTACACCTTCATCGCAATGGACTTCCACCATCTATTCCTTGCCGGTCTCCCGGCGCACCCAAAGTAGTGTTAGGGCGCGGATTCTGCCGCGCGGCGAACAGGATGGAAGTGGAGCGTCGACCATGATGAGAGGGCTACGCCGGGCTCGTGACGCAGGGAGGGCGTAGCCCGACCGGAGTTACGAGCCCGGCGTCGGCGCGATCCACAGCGGACCGCGCCGACTGGTGATCGCGGCCGGCTGGTTATGCAAGTGGTTCTTCCGCCAAGAGGAATCACTCGCGTGCCAGGCCGACACATTACCGATCACCAAATGAGGCTCTACATGAAGTACCGTCAGACCGATAGCCCACCCGTGGCCGCCGCCAAGGCGTCGTTCAGCACCTCGACCGCTTACCGGATCGAGAAGGATCGACGCCTTCCGTCGCAGAAGAAGGCTCCCCGCGGCCGTCGCCGGCCAGATCCCTTGGCCCGCGTATTTGAGACAGATATCGCGCCGATGCTGAAGGCCGCCCCCGGTGTGCGGCCGGTCACGATCTTCGAGGAGTTGCTCCGACGCCATCCCGAGCTCGGCGCCGGCATCCGTCGCACGCTGGAGCGCCGGATCCGGGCCTGGCGGGCGATCCACGGCGAGGAGCAGGAGGTCATCTTCCGCCAGACCCACGAACCCGGTCAGCGCGGCCTGTCCGACTTCACCGACATGGGCGAATTGGGTGTCACGATCGCGGGCGTACCGCTCGACCATCGTCTCTATCACTTCCGGCTGGCCTATTCCGGGTTTGAGCACGCCCATGTCGTGCTCGGCGGTGAGAGCTTCGTCGCTCTGGCCGAAGGCCTGCAGAATGCCTTGTGGTCACTCGGTGGGGCGCCACGGGAGCATCGCACCGACAGCCTGTCGGCCGCCTTTTGCAATCTCGACCGCGACGCCAAAGACGATCTGACGCGGCGATACGAAGACCTCTGTGCCCATTACGGCATGCGGCCTTCCCGCAACAATCGTGGCATCGCCCACGAGAACGGGGCGATCGAGAGTTCGCATGGTCATCTCAAGCGAGCGATCGGCGACGCGCTGTTGCTGCGTGGCACCGCCGACTTCGACGATCTGGCTGCCTATCGTGGCTTCATCGATGAGATCGCCAGCCGCCGCAATGCCCGCAACGCCAAGCGGATCGACAGTGAACGTAGCGCACTTCAGGATCTGCCGGACCGCCGCACGTCGGACTATGAAGAGGTGATCGTCCACGTGACATCGTCCGGCGGCTTCACCTTGCGCAAGGTGTTCTACACGGTGCCGTCGCGCTTGATCGGCCATCGGCTGCGGGTGCGCCTGTATGACGATCACCTCGACGTGTTTGTCGGCGGCACGCATCTCCTCACCTTGCCGCGCGGGCGGCCGCATCCCAATGGCAAGCACGATCAGGTCGTCGATTATCGGCACGTGATCCATTCCTTGCGGCGCAAGCCGATGGCGCTCCTCAACCTGGTCTACCGCGACCAGCTGTTCCCCCGGGAAGCTTACCGCCGAGCCTTCGACGTCTTGCGCAAACGCTTACCGGACAAGAAGGCCTGCCGGATCATGGTCGATCTCCTCGCACTCGCCCATGAGCGCGGTTGCGAGGCCGAACTCGCCAATCAGCTCACGGCCGACCTGAACGACGGCCGGCTGCCCGACCTCAACCGGCTACGTACTCACTTCGCCCCGGATCCCGCCCAGGTGCCGAACGTCGTGGTACGCCTCGCACCGCTCGCCACCTATGAATGCCTCATCGGTACCGCCGAGATCGGAGGCGCCGCATGAGCACAACCAACGTAGTCGACACCGCGCGCCTCAATCTGTTGCTCAACGAGCTGCGGCTGCCCGCCATCAAGGCGCTGTGGCCGCAATTTGCCGAGCGATCCGATAAAGAAGGCTGGCCGGCGGCGCGCTTCCTCGCCACCATTGCCGAGCACGAGATCGCTGAGCGCGGCCGCCGCCGCATCGAGCGCCATCTCGTCGAGGCGCGGCTGCCTACCGGAAAGACCTTTGACAGCTTCGACTTCGAGGCCGTGCCGATGATCTCCAAGGCGCAAATGACCGCACTCGCCGCCGGCGACGGCTGGCTCGGCAAGGGCGCCAATCTGCTGCTGTTTGGTCCGCCCGGTGGAGGCAAGAGCCACTTGGCGGCAGCAATCGGCTTGGCCCTCATCGAGAACGGATGGCGCGTCCTGTTCACCCGCACCACCGATCTCGTGCAGAAGCTCCAGGTGGCTCGCCGCGAGCTCAACCTCGAGGGCGCCATCAACCGCCTCGATCGCTTCGATCTCGTCATCTTGGACGATCTTGCCTATGTCACCAAGGACCAGGCCGAGACCAGTGTGCTGTTCGAGCTCATCAGCGCACGCTACGAGCGACGCTCTTTGCTGATCACCGCCAATCAGCCCTTTGGAGAATGGAACAAGGTCTTTCCGGACCCAGCTATGACCCTCGCGGCGATCGATCGCCTTGTTCACCACGCCACCATCGTCGAGATGAACGTCGAGAGCTATCGCAGGCGGACTGCCCTCGAGCGAAAGCGTGGTCCAGGGCGGCCACCGGAGCACGCGACACAAAAAACGCTCGCTTGATTGACGCTCCGCGACAATCAAAGCAAACAAAACTCTTGCGCGCGACAATCATCGCGGCGATCATCATCGCGCCGCGACACTGACTCGCCATCCTGATCGCCGCGCTCTTCCGACCCAGATCGTCGCGCTATAGCGGATTCATTAAGGCGCAGCCATAGCCTGACTGACACGAGTTGAACGAAGGCAAGGTAGTTGTCCTGACATCTGCTCCATTTTGATCTTCGCATCCAATGCCGGCGAGCCCGGGTGGATGGTCTCGTTACTCGATGAGTTGGCCCGACACTTCTCGAGATTACCGCCTACGAAGAAAACGGCCAACGAAGACCCTCCTCACCCAGGCAACCCGGAAAGATCCCGAGCCATTCTGATGGCGAGGACACAATGACGCTGGCGCCTGCCATAGGCAATCCGCTCCTCCCGCCCGGGCGGGAGTCGAAAACTCCGGCTGGAAGCCGGAGTTTTCTTTGTGCTATTATAGGCACCAGCTCTCGTAAACCGCCGCCAGTACAGTGCACCTCACGGCTTGAGCCGAATTGGCTTGGGCTTCGTTCCGTCCAAGGCTCGATCGTAAGCCGCAGGTGTCGGTTGGTCTGCGCTCCTGCTCCACCTCAAATGGATTGGTAGAGATCTCACGTCACATGAAGTCTCCATCCGAGTCGGATTCTGATGAAGGTTCATCATCGCTCGACGCTTTGGAGAGATACATCGAAGAATTGGTTGCGCGCTGCCATTCACCATCCCTATATCTCCACTGGCTGGACTGGGTGGGATCAAGTACCATATCATCGGGATCCACATGAACGAAGCCCAGTTGTTCTGCACGGGCTCTCGCTTCGTCATTGGCAGGACGCCAGTTCACTAGCGGCCGTTCGCCGTCTTGCCGTAGTTGGTGCTCGAGCAGAATATCGCCGGCGTTACCGACGAGCGGATGTGCAACCTGAAAATCCACGATTGATGTGACATCAGTCCGTCCGGGAAACAGTTCTCGCCACCGCTGGCTGGTGAACTCAGTCGCCATAGGAAATCCGGCTTCCGTTCTTTGGAGGCCGACGCTCGTATTTCCTAGTTGGTAGCTGTAATATCGCGCGGCATCGGAATCCCTTCGGATCGCGAAACTTCTGGCGGTATCCGCGGTGCGATTAGCTCTTTCGGATACAAATTCTGAGTATTCCTGCGGATTGTTGGCGATACGATCGATTTCTTCACCATGAAAGCTCCTCACCCGCTCCCGGAATTCGGCCCGGTTGATCTCAATAACGGGAGGTCTTGAGTTGAGGTAATAACTCGGCTGCGAGGATGAGCTGGCACCCGAGTCCTGCAATCCCATTCTACGGAACGCGTCCGCAAAATCGTCGGCATTCCTGTGCTCCGGGGAGCTAGCGTAATGATACTCATCGTAGGATGGAACATGCGACGTATTGTTAACTCGATCGTCCATGACGACCACACTCCTATGGCGATTGCATTGTGTTTCAGGTCGTTAGACCGGACTCCGCAGATAAGCAGCTTAGCTGTCCGTAAGCTGACGCCGAGAAATTAACGGAAAACTAGGTGTTTGGCCCCGGCATTTCTGCAGCGGATTGAGTTTGAATCGTTCCGGCTTGGAAGTTCAATCCTGAATCCAAACAGACCCTAGTCCACGTCGAGCCGATTCCAGATAGTGGCACGTGTGCCTCTGTGAGCGCGATCGTTCGGCTGGCAGCATCTCTCGGTTCTGCACGCCGCTTGGCGGAGAAAAAGTCTCACGGATCAATCATCGCCGCGGTGAGCGTGCCGTGGCTGACGGAGCGCAAGTACCTCGGTCATTCGGCTGTTGGCGGCTGGTCCCGCTGCATACGTTGAGGCGCCCGACCCGGACATCATCATGAGGCGCTACGCGACCTCGGAAAGAACCATGACCCCAGCTGGCATCAAAGGTTCAACTATAGACCGGTCCGATGCCTGACTAACCATCATACCTCAGCCGCGCCGGCGCCGTGGCTCCATCGGCACGAGCGCTACCGTCGTGCCGTTGGCGAGATCAAAAGGAAAGCTTGACAACAAACCGCAATTAAAAGTTTTTCTTGAACAATCAACGGCGCCGAGCGCCCTGCGAGACAATTTCCAGCCGGGAAATCTTCGAGACAGGGCTGTGGCTAAGACGATGTCTTCACTCGCGATCATAAATCGCAAGCGGTCTTCGCCGTCGAAACCGTCTTCCAAGAAACTTCATCAAAGATGAGGAGGCGCTGGAGCCCGTTCCGCGACATTGGGAGGCCATCCAGCACGTGCGTGAAAAACGTCTCAGCGCGGATCGGCAAAGCTGATGTGCGACAAAATTTCTATGGCCATAGAGGGCGGCCCGCGAGCCGCCCTACCGCGCCAGTAGCCAGCGCTGCTGAAAATTACCGCTGATGTCCGAGTCCGATTCCGAGATTTAAGGCCTTCTGGCGTAGCGCACCGACACTGCGTTTGGTCATTTTTGCTATTTTTATGACCGGGGTCCGAGCCTTCGAGTGGACTTTGAGCTCTTTGATATCTGCCTTCGTCCACTCGCGCCGCTTAACGCGATTCTTGGTTGCTTTTTTCACGATGAATGTTCCTTTTGAGAGGAGCGGCTTGTAACATAGTTTTTTCTGAGCGACACCGCAAAAAAGAGGCAATCATAGGAACTCGCGCCAGGATATAAGCTCGGTCATGTTTTCCGAAGACAAGGAGTCTGGACTAGTGCAGCTGTGGAATTGTAAACTTCGTACAGACGCCGTGTTGAGAGGCTTCTTGAATGCGGCCCCCAATCGACGCCTTTCTATTCGAAGCTGAGCACGTAAACGAACATGTTCTGGAATGAGCGAGCCAAGCGCGATGAACCTGAACAGCTCCAACTCGGGGCAATCGACCCAAGGAAAAGCTCCAATACTTATCCTGAGGAAGCCGCAGCGCCGTGCGGCCGCTTTTCAAAAGAAACCTTGCTCCTTAACCCTAATGAAGGGAGATACCCGTTGCCGTCGACGCGGTAAGCAAGGTTCTCGACGGCATCCTGCCCAGAGTGTTTCGAAGAATGGATCAGCGTAGATCGCCGCGTTGGCTACGCGTGTGACGAGGTCTCAACTGCCGCCTTCGACCTATTTGAGATCAAACTACGTCGGTGGTAACCGCGCTGTTGGACATCTTGGCGAATGAGATCGCTCACTGAGCGCACCGCCCGCTTCTTTCGCTTCCAATTGCCGTCCAATCCCGCGGGGATCGCAAAGCCTCGCGGAACGACCAAAAGATCGTGTCTTCCGTTCAAATAAATATCGAACATGCCGTCCCTCGTTTGACACGAGCGTAGATCGCCGGCTCATCCATTTGGTGACATCGAAGCAACAGTCGTTTAAAGACTCTACGCGAGTTTTTTCCGGATTTTGACCTGCCACTGAGTTTTCATCCGGTGGCGGTTAGAGTCTCGGGGTTTTTGCAGCGAGACCGAACTTTGGACCACCCGGAACTAGAGTTTTGCGCCTCTGATCACGTTGGCGGGCTGGTGTCGCCGACGTGATTTTGCAGCAAAATCGGCGGCCGATTGCCGATCGCCCCGTGGGGCCGTTCTTCGTTATAGTATCTGCGCCAACTCTCCACCTTTTGCCGGGCATCCGCAAGGGACAGGAACCAGTGGGCGTTGAGGCATTCGGCCCGGAAGCGGCCGTTGAAGGCTTCGATGAAGGCGTTGTCGGTCGGCTTGCCGGGTCGTGAGAAGTCCAGCGTGACGCCGCGCTGGTAGGCCCAGAGGTCAAGATCGCGCGACACAAACTCGCTGCCTTGATCGACCCGGATCGTCGCCGGGAGTCCCACTTCATTGCAAACCCTTTCCAGCACCTCCACGACGTCGGTGCCGCGGAAGGTGAGCCGCGGCTCCAGTGCGGGCGAGAAGCGTGAGAAGATATCGACGATCGTGAGCACCCGGAGCTTGCCGCCGGTGGCCAGCTGGTCATGAACGAAGTCCATCGCCCAGATCTCGTTGACGCGCGTCGCGGGCCGTCGGTCGTCGCGCAGCTTGGCCTTGACCCGGCGCTTGGGCGATTTGTTGCGCAATTGCAGGCCCAATTCGCGATAGATGCGACGGGTCTTGTTCTGCCCGTGACGCCATCCCTCGCGGCGTAGCAACACGTGGACACGGCGATAGCCGTAGCGAACGCGCACATGGCAGATCTCCTTGATCCGAGCTTCGAGGGTCGCCTGGCCGGAGCGACGAGATTTGTAGTGGTAGGTCGAACGGTCGAACTCGAGGGCCGCACAGGCCTTGCGGATCGACACCTGCCACTCACCGCAAACCTCATCGACGAGCTTGCGCTTCCGGCCAGGCTTCACAGCTTTCGGCGGATCACGTCCTGCAGCATCTCCTTGTCGAGTGACAGATCCGCCACCAGCTTCTTCAGCTTGGCGTTCTCGTCCTCGAGCTGCTTCAGCCGGCGCATCTCGGTCGGCAACAGCCCGTCATACTTCTTCTTCCAATTAAAATAGGTCGCTTGGCTGATCCCGGCCTTGCGGCAGATGTCTGCAACCGGGACCCCGTCATTGCCCTGCTTCAAAATAAACGCCTTCTGGGCGTCCGAAAACTTCGAGGCCTTCATCGTCGTCCGCTCCTCCCAGCCGAGGGGATTTACGCAGCGCAGACTCTAGCCAAAATTGGTCCAGTTTTCCGGCCTCAGATCATTTTGTACGCCAAGTGGCGCGGGTGGAGCAACGGACGATCGGCGGAGCTGGTCGGGGTTGCGCAGCCGGTCGTCCGTTGCGGTGAGGTGGGCGGCATAGGCCGCGGGGGTCAGGTATTTCAGCGACGAGTGAGGCCGCTGGAGATTGTAGTCGGCAACCCAGTTGGCGATCTTGGCGCGAGCATCGTCGAGTTCGAAGAACAAGGTCTCGTTGAGCAGTTCGTCGCGCATCCGGCCGTTGAAGCTCTCGACAAAGCCGTTCTGCATCGGCTTTCCTGGTGCGATGAAGTGCCAGTCGATGGCTGCGTCCTTGCACCAGGCGAGCATGGCGTTGCAGGTGAACTCGGTGCCATGGTCGGACACGATCATTCCTGGCTTGCCGCGCCGCTCGACGATCGCCGTCAGTTCGCGGGCCACGCGCCGCCCCGAGATCGATGTGTCCGGAATGGCGCCCAGGCATTCCTTGGTGACGTCGTCGACGATGTTGAGGATGCGGAAGCGCCGACCGTTGGCGAACTGGTCGTGGACGAAATCCAGCGACCAGCGCGCATTGGGCCTCGCCTCGACCAGGATCGGGGCACGGGTCCCCACGGCCTTGCGGCGAGCCCGCCGCTTGCGGACGGTGAGCCCTTCTTCCCGATAAAGCCGGTAGATCCGGTTGATCCCCGAGGGCTCTCCCTCTCGCCGCAGCAGGACGAACAGCCGGCGGTAGCCAAAACGTCGCCGCTCGTTGGCGAGGTCACGCAGCCGGCCGCGTAGAGCAGCGTCCGGCGGACGGCTGGAGCGGTAACGGACCATCTTCCGATCCGCGCCCACGATCGAGCAGGCCCGCCGTTCCGACAGGCTCATGACGGCCTGCAGATGCGCGACAGCAGCGCGCTTGGCGGCGGGCCCTACCATTTTTTTGAAAGGAGCTCGCGAAGGGCGGCTGCATCGAGCATCTGCTCGGCAAGAAGCTTCTTCAGCTTCGCGTTCTCCTCCTCCAGGGCCCTCAGCCGCTTGGCCTCGGAGACATCCATGCCGCCGAATTTGGCCTTCCAATTGTAGATCGTCGCTTCAGAGATCCCGTGCCTGCGAGCCAGATCGGCCGTCTTCGCCCCGGCCTCATGCTCCTTCAACACCGCGATAATCTGCTCTTCCGTAAACCTTGCTCGCTTCATCTGTCCGTCCTTCTTCAGGCCGGACTCTAACTCCTTCTGGAGGAAATACTCAGTGGCAGGTCAATTTCGCCCGCACTTGAGCGTGCATACCGCAGAGCGCACCACGATATCGAGTGCACCAAAGGAACACAGAGCGGAGGCTCTGGCCCGCATTGGCGCGAACAGGCTGTAACAAGCGCCGCAGGGCCTAACCGGTGTCCATCAGTGACGCCGCTCTGGCGGGGCTGAGACGGCAGAATGTAGTCACCAAGGCGTCGGCCCCGATTCCGCGACCACCATCGCCGGTACGAAGCCCGTTGATGGGCGGCATCCTTCGGCTCGGGACGAAACGACCGTCGCCATCGCAGCAGCAATGAGCGCGAAACGCCATATCGCCGCGACCTGACGCGGCGCCTGTAAGCTCTCCAGAACCATCTTGAGCTTCTCGTCCTCGGACCAGCGCCGCCGTCGGCCTGTGTCCACTACTTCGAGCCGTTCGACTTGGGCACCGCGCCTATCACGGAGGGGTGGACACCCCCTCACAGCTTCCCTGGGCAAGGTGGCGGGTGCATGATTCGAAAAGGATGTTCCCATGTCAGGAGTTGGTACAATTGAATTGGATCTTGCGAAATACGTGTTTCAGGTACATGGCTCGGGTGTTTCAGCAGCCGTGATCTTCCGCAAGCAGCTGCGACGAGATAAGGTACTTAAGTTTTTTGCCAC
Source organism: Bradyrhizobium sp. USDA 3311 (assembly GCF_054062495.1). Taxonomy (NCBI): domain Bacteria; kingdom Pseudomonadati; phylum Pseudomonadota; class Alphaproteobacteria; order Hyphomicrobiales; family Nitrobacteraceae; genus Bradyrhizobium; species Bradyrhizobium sp. USDA 3311. The sequence continues at coordinate 9,093,241 of NZ_JBSSFI010000001.1, forward strand.
CCAGTCGGCCTCTACGGTTGCCATGGAAGCCTTGGCGAGCAGCCATCATTGGGGCGAGAGATCGCAAAATTGGGGCATCAGATTCGCCTCATTGCATTGGCCTTCTTTGAAAGCCGGCTTGCTCAGGAGTCAAGATTTTCGGCGAGGAACTGATTGAACGCGATCAATCGCGAAAGCGCAGCGGGAGGATATCTCACGACCGAACGCGCAGGGCCTTTTCGTTTGGGCAGTCTTTGAGCGGATTTGCATGGTTCTGCCTCTCGAGGTCGGCGGCGCAGCGGGTCTTGGCCTGAGGCAGGCCGCACACCCGCTGCAGATCGCGCAATACGTCTCCATGTGGCAGCAAGCGCATTCTCGAAAAAACCGGCAAGTCGAGGCGCTTGCTTAAGACTTCAGGAGAGTCCGGTTTTTGCGCCATGGTTCGAAAGGCGGATGTGGCAGATTGAGCTCACGTGCGATCGCATCGATGTCCTGATCACGCCTAGATTCACAGATTGACCCCACACTTCAAGTTGCAGGCTTCCCTGGCCAAAACCAAGCTACCCTCCCCATGCCGACGGCAATGCAGGCGGAGCGCGAAGCTCTATCACATCGGCGAAGACTGTCCAATCGCGGACACTCTTTTGCTTGCAGAAATCGGTCTCCGCCTGCTCTGCAGCAGCACTCAGCGAGGCGGCATCGACCTTGAACGCTGCCTGACAGGCACGATGTTCGTGGCCGGTATCGTCACGAACGGTCTTAATGAACCGAACGTTAAATGAAGGCATGACAGCCTCTTCCTGTTGGTTTACTCATCCACCATTCTGCCATTCGCGCCACAAGAGTATTTGATCTGCCTCAAGCAGCATCCCCAAGAGGTTGTCCGCTCCTCCGATCGAAATAAGGTCGAGACTTGGGTAACGCGGCGCGAGCGCTCCCGTCGGCCCGCAAACCCCGCAATAGCTCTCTGTGCAGCTTGGCGGACCGCACTCTGTTTTGAGCCGACGGACAGCGCCTTCTGGTCTGCTCATGCCCTCGACCGACAAAATTGAGTCGATGATCGAGGAACGTCTCGAAGAGACGATTGAGAACAGCATGCACCGTCACGCCCGAGATGCCGGCTATTGATCTCTATCGATCCCATACTCAACCGCTGGCAATATCGAACCTCGAGCCGCCGCGAACTTTGCACGCGATACTTGGTCTCACGAGGCATCGCCGCAAATACCGGGTCATTGGCCAATCACCGGGTAGAGCCATTTCTGACGCGCGCCGGCGGCCGGGGGCTATCGACGGCGAAACCTACGCGCACGTGATCATGGCCAATGAGGCGAACCGCCTCGATCTCGGTCCTGACGGTCCACCCTGCCGCCGCGACAGCAAAGCCGATGATCAGGCTTGTCACAGCCAGCGTTTCGATAAGCCCAAGGTTCAGGACTTCCGCGCGAAAGCCTATGGCTGGGATTAGCCCCGGCAAGGCTACCGACAATGCGAGGCGAGCGATCAAATTACCATCTGCTTGCCGGCTATCGCAGCATTGAGGACAAATGCTGTCGTGGCCCATCCGCGTGCGGTGCGCCTCAAATCAACCCTGCTACACGCTGGCGTGTCGCGGACCAACGCGACGCTCTGGCGGATCGCACGAGTTGTGACATGTCGCCTGCCAACGCGGGCCTGTCCGGCTCGCAGCGGCCGCTCGGGCTCGGCCATTCTGGACGCGCATCAGCTCTTTTTTTGACCTGTATCAATTACTGCGACGGCTGCCTACTGATACAAGTGATCTTCCAGTCCAAGGTCAGACACATGGCAGACAGAAAGACTTGGCGCCCCATCATCTTTTCATGTCAAGATACCGGCGACCTAGTTCAAGGACTGCTGCCGGACGCACCCGAACCGTGTGCCGATGACCTGCACCCGATAGCCTGCGTCGCTTGCGATGGCGCACTTCATCGACCTGCGGACCGGCGCGCGATGATCGGTGCCGAGCGCATCATCCGAATGGCGTCAAGCGATTTCCGGCATCTTCTCATTCTAGCTTGGGATGCCGCCCGCTCGCAAGGGCGCGGCTGAAGTCATCATAACCCAACGCCCCACGCTGACGCCGTGGGACAAGGAGATTCCTCACCAACGAAGGATGTTTCGACATGACGGACATTTGTCCCGCCGCGGGCCAAGTTGCGGGAGCGGCAGTCCAGTTTAACTTCTGCAGAACAGCGATGAATACCAACCGCCGAAGGCTCGAGCTGATCCAGATCGATTCGACCGAAGCCCGGGAGTTGTTTCGCAGCGCCAATCCTAATATTTCGGTCGGTGAGCGAATCAGGTCCCGGCACGATAGGTGCCACGGCGCCGCGGCCGATAAAACCCCGTTCACGGCTGACGCGATCGAGACCACGCGCCGCCTGGGCAATATTGGGCTGAGCCTGTTCGCACGGCGGCCAAGCGATCGCTTCCTTAGTGCCCAGAAGGTTGCCTGAATTTGTCAGCCCGCAGCGATGAACCCCGTTCAGGATCTAATGGCGACCTGACCTGGGAGCTACTCGAAACGGCGCCGCCCTTTGATCGAGATTTGGAGATTGCCGTGATCGAGGGTAACACCATTCACCGGGTGGTCTTTCCTTGCCGCCGGATCTTCGGCGGCTGGATCAAGGCCAAGACCGGAGAACACGTCACCGTGCAGCCGACGCACTGGCGCATCTGGCCGAGATAGCTGCGGCCATCCTGCACAATAGATTGGCGTGAGTTGAGACGCGGACTGCCTCCGGTGGCCTCTCGGGGGAAACAATGTAAAGTCGATCGAATGAGAGGGGCTGCGAGGAAACATGCCGGACCACATCTGGTACCGCTATGGCACTGCCGCGGCCGTCGCCGGGCTGGCTCTCGTACTGCGCCCAGCGCTAAATCGGTATCGTCCGGACCGCACGTTCACGATCATCTACCTTCCAGTGGTCGTTTTTGCCGCTCTCGCCGCGGCCGCGGACGGACCAACTTCGCTACCGTGCCCTGCCTCATCATCAGCGTGGCCTTTCTTGCGAAAGGCCTCATCACCGATTCCGCAAACATGATCAATATCGCGGAATTCGCGGTACTTGGCCCCCTCCTTGGCTTCATGGGCAATCGGCTGCGGCGGGAATCAGAGCAGGCGCGGTATAGGCTAGCCCTTCTGCAGTTGATCCTGAACACCGTGCCGGAAGCCATGATCGTGATTGACGAGAAGGGCATCATTCGCTCGTTCAGCGCCGCGGCAGTGCGTTTATTTAGTTGCTCTCCGGACGAAGTCGTCGGAACGAATGTATCCAGGCTGCTGCCGGAGCCCTGCCGCGCCGAGCATGACCACCACATCGAACGTTATCTGAGCAATGGCGAGCGGCACATCATCGGCATCGGCCGCATCGTGGTCGGTGAACGGAGCGACAACTCGACCTTTCCGATGGAGCTTGCCGTCGGTGAGGCCAAAGTGCGCGGCGAACGGTTCTTCGGTTTCATCCCAAATCTCACCGAACGGCGAGCGCAGAAACGGCGCTTGCAAGAGCTGCATTCTGAACTCGTGCACGTGTCGCGGCTGACCGCCATGGGTGAGATGGCATCGTCTATTGCCCATGAGATCAACCGGCCGCTCTCCGCAATTACAAACTACATGCGCGGCACAAAGGCTCTGCTGGCGCCCGACAAGCCGGACGCCAATCGCATTGCTGGCGCACTCGAACACGGCGCCCAACTGGCTCTGCGCGCCAACGCTGTCATCAAGCGCCTGCGGGAATTCGTTGCCAAGGGCGAGACGGAGCACACGGCGGAGAATCCGCTCACGCTCCTTGAAGAGGCTGTGGCTTTGCCCCTAGTCGGCGCCAAAGTGCAAGCCGGGCGCGTGGCCATCCGCAGCGACCGCAATCTGCCATCAATGATTGTCGACAAGATCCAGATCCAGCAGGTCGCGCTGCACCTGATACGCAATGCAATCGAGCCATGGCTTCCTGCCCGCGCCGCGAATTGACCTTTGAACTTGCCAAGGTCGACAGGTTTGCCGTTGCTGATAAGGGCCCCGGCACCAGCCCTGATATCGCCGACCGCTTGTTCCAGCCCTTTGTCACGACCAAAGAGCATGACATGGGTGTGCGGCTATCAATCTGCCGGACGATCATCGAGTCACATGGCGGCCACATTGTCCCGGAAGCGAATTCGGGCGGCGGCACGATCTTTCAGTTCACCGCGCCATTTGCGGAGCTTAGTGAAGAGACATGATTGGCCAGCGCATTCTTGTGATCGACGATGACGCGGCGATGCGGGAATCGCTCGCGTTTCTGCTTGATGTTAACGGTTTCTACGTAGCAACCTATGAGACGGCGACCACCTTTCTCAATGACGTCGCGAGCGGTCCGGTTGACTGCATTGTGTCAGACATCCGCATGCCCGGTATGAGCGGTCTCGAACTGGTCCGCAAAGTGAAGGCCGATCGCGTCGACTGCCCCGTCGTCCTGATAACTGGTCATGGCGACGTATCGCTCGCAGTCGAAGCGATGAAAGCGGGTGCGGTCGACTTCATCGAGAAGCCGTTCGAGGAGGAGGTGCTATTGCGTGCGATCAATAGTGCTTTGGAAGCGCGGCCAACAAGGCAAGTCGATGACGCAGCGAAACTACAGGCGGAAGCCCGCCTCGCGGAACTCTCGTCGCGCGAGCGTGACGTCCTGCAGGGACTATTAGCCGGCAAGATTAACAAGGTGATCGCCCATGATCTCGGCATCAGTCCCCGGACAGTCGAGGTTTACCGTGCGAACCTCATGGCCAAGATCAATGTCCGCAGCATGTCCGAGTTGATGCGGATCGCCATTACCGCGGGACTCTAGCAGCAGCGCAAATGGCGCGAATGGCTGATTCCTGCATTCAAGCTGCGCAGTGCAGACGACGAACGGAGGGTTTTTCGGGCGCACGGCACCGAGCCGATCATGTTTTCGGTGACGGCTCCCGATGCAACACGGAGAACGGCATAGTTCGGCAATATATTGGTCCATCCTCCAACGGAGCTCCCGGTGCGGGCTGCAGTAAACAATTCGATTTCCTTCGCATATTGGGCACGGGTGCGCATTTTGACGCTATGGCGATCGGTTACGAGAGGACCATCATTCAGTGATTGCGCTAGGCTGGTCGGCAGTCACTTCGGTGTTCGAAATCAAACGGTCGCGTGCGTTGGAGCGGGCCGAAGCGGCACTTCGGGTCTTTGATCTGCGGGCACGGAACCGCCGGCATACCAGCGCACTGAGTGGGGTTCCGGCCGAGGCGCGCCGGATTATCTGCACGAGCGCGCGGGTCTACGACCTAGCCATCGTCACGCAACCTCAGAGGGGCTACGACAGCCACGATAACTCTATTCCGTTCGCCAGTCCGGCGACCCTGTTTTTTACCGGCCATACATCTTCCATGGCGCTTTTTCGATCAGACGAATCGGGATTTGCTCGGGCGGCAGGCGCCGTGCGGCCCGCGCGTTGCACGACCCGATGCCGCTGCTATGTAAAGCAGACGCCCTCACCATCGTCGCGACCGCCGCTCCGGACAAGGTCCCGCCGGAAAGTTCCACCGCCTGTCTGGGTTAGTACCTTGCAAAGCCAGGACTTACTGCAAAGGTCGTCTCACTCCCGACATCCCGGTCAGCGCAGCGCGCCCGCCTATCGCTTGCGGCGGACGAAAGCCTCGACCTGCTGGTGATGGGCGGATACGGCCGCTCTCGGCTCAAGAAAGGCTGCTCGGCGGTATCGCGGGAGATATGCTTCGTGCAATCTACCATCCCAGTCCTGATGTCACAATGAGGGCAAGAATTTCAGATACGGTCAAAACGCCGTCGCAATCGGCGCAATGGCGACGCCAGGCGCGCATCAGGAACAGGAGTGCCGTCTGTCCGGAGCCCTCACGGTTCGCCGGCGCTCCATCGACGAGGTGCGGCCGAGCCCACCGGTGATGCCCCGAGCTTAGCTTCAAGCCAGGCCAGTCACGATTTCCTCCGGCTTCAAAAACGCGGGAGAGTCGGCAAGGCCGGCCGTTGCGCCAGGTCAATATGTCACGCGAGCCAAGCACTATGATCCGGGTGGGCCCCAACTCGGTCCACATGCGCAAGTATTGCATGATCATCAAGCACGTCGACCACGTCGGCCTGCGTACATCGATCAGGATGCTGTCAATATCCGCATCGTCACCTCCGCGGCCGACCGATGCTGACGAGCATCAGAGTCAAGGCGAGCGAACAAGACTTCCTGCGGCGAGCCGAAAGTGGCGGTGGACGCCCGCGTTCGACTTGGCTGGCGCTCTTTACGGGTGCGGCCGTGCGCTTCCGACTGTTCCCATGGTCGCGGCCGACGAAGCCAGCATGCAGATTCCTAATCCGATTTGAGCATGTTTGAGCAACCAAGGGACCGCGCCGCGGCGCCCATACGAGATGCCCTCCTCACGGGACTTACGTGTAAATACTTAGGGGCTTCTACCTAGGGAAAACATCCAAATTCCCCAGTTCGTCAAGAGCAGTCAATCTGACTCCCATCGCCGCGAGGCCGGAGCAAGCCATATCTCTTCGGCCGGATCGATTTTTGAGGCACAGCTGCTGATGGTGAAGCGTACCGCCCTCATTGTTCGCGCCACTCATGAGAGGGAGCTAACATGGGAGCTGTGGGACGCGATGGCGCTTGAGCTCCGCCGCTTTCACGAACATATGATGCTCCTGATCAGCAGCGCTGAAGACCGGATCGTCGCCTTCCTGCTCGATATGTCTCGCCGCGCTATGAAGAACGCTGCCATCGAACTGCCCAGTCACGGCAGGAGGTCGTCGATTATCTTGACTTCACGATCGAACCGGTGTCGCGCACCTTTACCCAACTTGAGCAGAATGGCGTGATCGCCCTGCCGACATCACGCCGACTGGAGCTTCGTACAGATTGCCCAGGAGCTTTGTGCAAAAACCTAGGTTAAGTTGATTTATGCCAGCTCGAATTGAAGCGCGCTACGTTTTTGCGTCGAACAGCGCTGACAAATTGCAGCGCAGAAGGACACCGAATTCGGCTTAGGCGATCTGGCAAATGGCAGAAACGTGTCCAGCCTACATTGTTCCTCTAGGAGTATGGCAATGATCATCGATCTTTTGGTTCGAGAGCATCGCAATATTGATCTGCTTCTGGTCGCTCTTCAACGCGAATTGGAGATTTTTGAGAAAGGGATCCGTCCCGACTATGAGGTCATTCGCGCGATTATCAGCTATTTCGAGGTTTACCCGGAGGTGTACCATCATCCACAGGAAGACTTGATTTTTTCCAAGCTCAAGGTTCGCGATCCGGATGCGGCTGCAATCGTCGGCGATCTCGCGCTTGAACACCAGGAAGTCGTCGACCGTTTGCATCACTTCGCTCAAGCTATTGATGCCATCCTCGCGGATCGTGAAGTCCTTCGGCAAAACGTCGGCAATATCGTACGCGACTTTATAGTACGCGAGCGGCACCACATGATGTGGGAAGAACGAGATTTCTTTCCCGCCGCCCTGAAGGCTCTCTCGGCTCAGGATTGGACCGAAATCGCCTCCGCCCTCACCGATGATGGAGATCCGCTATTCAGCGAGACAGCGACAGCGACTTCCGATGCACTAAGAGCGCATATTTTGCAATTGGAGCAAGAAGCTGAGTCCGAACGGAGCTCGGTCGCGTTGTCGTCCGCCAAGGCCGGCAACCCGCGACACGGCGCCGAGACGGATGGGGCGTATTGACCGCTGCCGTTTCACAGCAGGAAGTGGACCTCATGCTTGGGGGTGCTCACCGGCGCGCAGGCTGCCGTACTGCGAATATGGCTTCGGCGCAATAATCGCTTCCTCGACCACCGGTGCAAACGGCATGGCCGAACTTCCTGAGGTTTTGTTCCGGCACGTTCCACACTGGGACCGTTGCAGGTTCGGCATGCGCAGTAATATCGCACTAAACGGACGCCTCTCATTTCCGCCGACCGATAAGGACGGACGATAGCGGCCTCGGGGGCGGCGAAACACTCCCATTCCTTCCCCGCCCGGCATGCTCTGAATCATCCTGGTTCGGCTCACTGGACGCCAACTGCCACGTCCCGGTACGTTCAGCACGAACAGCAAGGCGTTGGGTGTCGATCGCCTCGCCCAGTTCTAGCGGGATTGGATCACAACGAGCTGTGGGGCTCCGCATCGTAAGGATGCTCATTCCCGGCGTGTGACCGCTTCATCGGAATCCAAGATACGATGTATGCCGCGTGCAGCATGCCCTACCAATTGCGCTGTGGAGTGGCCATAGCCATCAGCAAGACAGATATTTTGAGGCAGCGCAAAGCTTCTCCGGGCGTGTCCGATAATCGGACCCAGAAAGCAAGAAAGGCATCCGAATGCGACCGGACCTGGCACAATCCTAAGGGCAGCATCGCCTACCGCGCTACACCAGCTATCTGACGTCCCCGCATTTCTCAGCGTCAGTTCGCGAATTGGACCATCAAGCGTGGCTCAAGTCCTTGGGCGGGCGGCAATCCGCCTCGATCTACGTGCACCTGCATTTGGTCGAAGCATGTGCTGATACAGCGGCTGCCAGACGTCAGTCACGAAACGCGGCGAGCCGATCGCGACTATGCCTTCGGTCGATCGGTCACGCCGCGCCCGCGTCGGCCGGATCAATTTCGACCTGCTCTATGGCCTGTCCCGGCAGACAGTAAGCCTATATGCCTGGACAGCCAAATGCCTCGAGTTGCATCGGACCGGTTTGCCGCCTTTGGTACGCGCACATTCCTCCATTCAAAAAGCACCAACGCAAGATCGACGAATTCACTCTGCCGGACAGTGTCGAGCGCTACCCCCATTCGAAACGATCGCGGAAGCTTTAGTTGATGCTGGATACGTACGCATCGGCATCGATCACTTTGCTCTGCCGCACGAAAGTCTTGCCCGGGCGAGGCAGAAAGGCAGGCTGAAGAGCAACTTCCAGGGCTATACTGACGATTGCGCGGACGCCCTCATTGGTCTCGGCGCGGGCGCCATCGGGCGCATGCAACAAGGGTTCGCGCGAACGCTGTCTCGGCAAAGGACTACCTTGCTCTCATCACCGAGGATCGGCTCGCCACCGCAAAGGGCTATTTGCTGACGGATGAGGATCGCTTTCGCGCCGAGATCATCGAGCAAATCATGTGCGACATGGCAGTCGATCTCTCAGAGACATCCCGTCGTCACGGTCTGGATCCGAAGTTCGCCGTCGTCGATCGTTCTCGAATAGACAGCCTTATTGCAGATGGGGTCGTGCTGATTGACGATGCCCGGCTTTCCGTAGCTGATGGCGCAGAGTTCCGGTTCCTGGTCCGCAGCGTCGCATCGTCGTTCGACGCTCATCTTCCTCGGTGCGGGGCTACACACAGTCCGGCGGTCTAAACCGGCTGCGCCGAGCCGAGTCGTGTCGGGTTCGAAATCGCCATCACTTAACTGGCCTATTTTTGGCGCAGGACCACACTCACTTCTGAGTAGCACCCTATTGGCACCCGCCACCTTCAAGTTCGTGACGTTCTCTAACTCGTCCGCTCATAGAGCTCAAACACAGGCCCAAGCCGAAACTGACTATCGGTGGAACCGGTCGACCGACGACTGCCTTAATCAGGGTCCCAATCAACAGTAGCCGCTCATGCATTCGTACATTTGCGAGATCCTTTGAGCCCGGTTTTTCGTATCGCCGCGGTGATCAAGCATATCGTTTCCAGCCAGGAAGCGCACCAATTTGCGGGTGGCCCCCGCGGCGACCGCCGGCATCACTGCCCCTCGTTGCCGACGTGCTCATGAGCTACAAACCTTCGTGTAGACTTCTAAAACTCAGGCTATACGGTCGCATACCACAGCATAATTGAGCTTACGCTGAGCTTGTGCTTTAACTGGGCTCAGATTTTCGGCGAATGTCCTCGCCGTGATCGAACCGTCGGCTGTCCTCCCTCCGCCGATGGAAGTCGGCGCGATGCGCCAGCGGTCGTTCCTCCCAGACTTTCCTTCCGCCCGGCCCGCCAAGGCCGGGCTTTTTTTTGCGTTCCCAAGGCTCCCTCGAGATTATCGAGAGCGCAAATGACCACAAGCGGATCAGCTTTGTCGAGAAAAGGCCCAGGCCCGCGATCAACGGCCTAGCGGATCGGATGCAGCGCGCAATTCGCGGGCGGCAGCGACCATGTTCGCTAGCGCCGGCCGAACCTCCTCCCATTTGCGCGTCTTCAGGCCGCAGTCCGGATTGACCCAGAGCTGCGAATCCCGCAGCCGTGCCCGAGCCAATGCCATCAGCTCCTTCATTTCGCCCGTCTCGGGAACACGTTGAGAGTGGATGTCGTACACGCCTGGCCCGATCTGATTTGGATATTCGTAGTTCCTGAACGCGTCGAGTAGTTCCATTTTCGAGCGCGACGTCTCGATCGAGATGACATCCGCGTCCATTGCAGCGATCGCACTCATGATGTCGTTGAACTCCGAGTAGCACATATGCGTATGAATTTGCGTTTGATCGGCGACGCCAGATGAGCAGATGCGGAAGCAATCCACGGCCCAGTCGAGATAAGCCGTCCACTCCGATCGACGCAACGGCAATCCTTCGCGGAGTGCAGCTTCGTCGATCTGGATCATGGTCGCACCAGCGTTCTCGAGATCGCGGACTTCGTCTCGGATCGCGAGCGCAATCTGGCGGCAGATCTCGCTTCTGGGAATATCATCGCGAACAAAGGACCAGTTCAAGATCGTCACCGGTCCGGTCAACATCGCCTTCATCGGCTTCCTGGTTAGTGATTGCGCGTAGCGCCACCACTCCACGGTGATCGGCTTCGACCGCAAGACATCGCCAAACAGGATCGGTGGCCTGACGCAGCGCGAGCCGTAGGATTGCACCCATCCGTTCGTGGTAAATGCGAAGCCGGCGAGGTGCTCGCCGAAGTACTGCACCATGTCATTGCGCTCAAATTCGCCATGCACGAGGACGTCAAGACCGATATCCTCCTGCCAACGTACGGCGCGCGCAGTCTCCTCCTTGAGGAACCGGTCGTATTGCTCGTCGCTCATCGCGCCTCGTGCATGCGCTGCACGGGCATTCCGGACCTCTGTGCTCTGCGGAAACGATCCGATCGTCGTGGTAGGGAAAGCCGGTAGTCCGAAACGATTGCTTTGGATCTCGGCACGACGGGCAAATGGGCTGGCGCGCCGGCGCATGGTCTGGTCGATCGCTCTCATCCGGACAGCGACATTGGCATCACGGATTTTCGGGGAAGTCCGGCGGACAGTCGCGGCACATTCCGACTCGGCAAGAGCTAGCGCAGCATTCTGGTCGCCTGCGAGTGCCCGCGCCAGGGTTGCAAGCTCACGCATCTTCTGAACCGAGAAAGCAAGCCAACGCTTGACGTCGGAAGCGAGTCCGGTCTCGAGTTCAACATCGACCGGCACATGAAGCAGCGAACAGGATGGGGCGATCTGTACACGATCCTTGCCAAGCTTCGCAATCGCGGGTTCCAGCCGCTGCCGGAGCGACGACAAATTCGACCGCCATACATTCCGGCCGTCGATGACACCGAGAGACATGACAAGATCACTTCGGCCGCCAGCGATGATCTGATCCAATAACTCTGGCGCTCGAACCAGATCGAGGTGCAGTCCGGCAACTGGAAGGCTCAAGGCGGTGTCCAGATTGTCGCCTAGGTCGCCGAAATAGCTGGCAACCATGATCTTGATGGCCGGCCCCTCCTTCGCGAGCCGGTTATAAGCATGTAGCAAGGATTTTCGCGCCACCTCGCCCAGATCAAGAACCAGGCAGGGCTCGTCGAACTGAACCCACTTTGCCCCGCGTTTGGCCAATTCCTGCAGGACCTCGATATAGACCGGTATCAGATCGTCCAGTAGCGAGAGTGGCTGGAACGCAGGATCGGCACTCTTGCCGAGCTTTAGGAATGTGACCGGCCCGATCAGGACAGGGCGGGTCTGGAAGCCAAGGGCCTTAGCTTCCTCATACTCCTCGATCGGCTTGCGAGAGCACAGTCTGAAAGTCTGTCCCCCGTGAAACTCGGGGACCATGTAGTGGTAGTTGGTGTCGAACCACTTGGTCATCTCCTGCGCGGGTGCGCCAAATCCGCGCGGTCCGTGACCGCAACTCGCATCCTGGTCGTCGCATTGTGAACCGCGGGCCATGGCGAAGTACGTCTTGAGCGAAACGGACTCGGCTTTCGAGGCGTAGATGCCCGGGATGGCGCCAACCATGACACTTGTGTCGAGCACCTGGTCATACAGCGAGAAATCGTTCGATGGAATCACCGTGACGCCGATAGAATTCTGACGAGCCCAGTTCGCGGCACGCAGGCCAGCTGCGTCCTCGAGCAACTGCTGTTCGCTGCTTTTTCCGGCCCAATAGCTTTCGAGAGCGCGTTTGAGCTCGCGCCTTGGACCCATGCGTGGCGTTCCGAGCGTGGCAACCGGAAGGGAGAGAAGAGACATAGCGTTAACCCCATGTTGGGGGCAAAGGCCATGGCGGACGCAGGCAGGGGAAGTCGCGCGTGCGACGGCTGCTTAGCGCACCACCGGGACACCCCGCCCGCGGACGAATAGATGTCGGGGCAGGTCTCCTGGCTCGCGGGTCATCGCTGCTGTCCGGCCTTCCCGAAGCCGCGCAGGCTTCAGTGACATCGTTGGACAGCGGCTCGCCGCTCACAGTTGCGGGGGCAGCGCCGGCATTTTCACCGGCTTCCCTCTTAGCTCCGGATCAAATGCAAACCGGAGAACCTCGACGAGTTGGATTATCGGCAAGAGAACTCTTCCGTCAACCTCTCAGATTATATCTCAAGCTAACGCTGCGACATCTGCTACGGGAATGACGTGCATCTCTTTCGTTGACCACGATGTAGAAGCGCTCTCCAATCAGCGATGTCGGAATGACCATCGGAGCTGCGTGCGCGTGGGGCCGCACGCCAGATCGGTGGAAGGGGCAAATGCGGCTTGCGCGGTCGGGACTGCTGCCTCGAGCAGAACGCATTTGATGCGAGTCCCGGCTTCCCAGCGGTTCATCGAGCACGTCCGCCATCCAACCGCCTTCTCGACCAACAGGATCCGTATTGAATAGGCCTAAGACACCTGGCGAAAGTCAGCAACATACCGGCGAGCATGTTGATTTGCGGTGCGAGCCAGACTCCAAATGCTCGGCGTAAAGATCGGCTTGGCGTCGTTGGCCATCGAGTGCAAACCGCAGCTGACTGAGGCTGCTCTCGACTTCCGGAGCCGCCGCATATCGCGAAAGGAGCGCCAAACGCGCCGCGGCCCCGTGGCCACAAGCGCCCAAAGGCATGGCAGAGATCGAAAGCCCACATTCCTGCAACCGAACCAAACGGTTCAATGGCGGCAAACGTGCTCCGAATTCTCATCAGGAACTTGGCACCGAAGCGTTCCCCTGCGCCGTCGAATACCCGGTGCGGGACGAGGATGGGTAAGCCGCGATGGATAGGCTGAATGGAACGATCGAAACGTGTGCAAGTCGGAAAGTCGACAAAGAAGACACAAAACCGGTAAGAATTTCCGTCTGTTACCTGGCACGAAGAATGCAAGTCATCGGCATGCCCAGGCCCTCCTGCTGGGCATGTCCAGCACAGCAAATCCGGGCTGTCGCTGGCGACTGAAGTTAGCGGCGCGTGACATAGAGGGGAGCGCCTGCTCGCGCGGGACACCATCGGTCGCCCCGTCGCGTCGACGCTAACTTATTGCGCTCGCGCATAACAGGTTGAAGGTTGCCCGCTTTGAAAGACGTGTTGATGAAAAACCAGATAGGCCGACGGTTGTGAAGAAAATGTCTGGAAGACGCGCGCTATGGTTTTGTCTTGGTCCATCGCTGATCTGCCTGGTCGGACTGGCTGCGACGAGCAACAGTGTTCGTGCCAACGAAAGCGCCCTCGTCGAAAGAGTCAAGTCCACGTGGCGAGCGCAAAACGGTGAGACGATAGAACACATTCTCTCCAACGTCTCGAAGGTCGCACAGTTCGTCCCTCGAACGTGGGGCGTTGCTGAAGGATTTGACCGAGATGAATATGTTTTCGTTTCCTGGACCAGGCACCGGGACAATAAATCAGACGAACAGTACGTTATCACCTGGAAGATCGCATTCGACGGAACGATTCAACTTGCGTCGACCTATGCAAAGCCGATGGAATTGGGCTGGCGCGCCCTGGCGCTCTCGTTGATCGCCAGTGAAGTCGCGGATGGCGAAAGGGACGCAAATCATCGCTTTCTGCATGACCTGGCCAACTTCAACTTTGTCACGACCACGCGAGGTCCGCTCGGCAATCTTCTGCGGCAAGGCCGCTGCACTATCGTCGAACCTGTTGGAGTGGACTACTTGCCGAAGCCGAATGATAAGCCGACCGAGAAAGGGGGTCTGTGGCGCGTTCTGCTTTTGGTGAACTGTAATATCCCCGGGCCCCGCTTTTTTACTCACAACGGGGTCATCATTTTCGAGAAGAGCGAAGGATACGATTGGGAGCCGCAATCCTTCTTTGCCAAGCGTATCGCGGCGTTCCCTCCCGGCTCCTGGTTCGATCGCATAGAGCCAAAGGAATGGGAAGAGTTAGACGGGCGCGACGGGCCTCGGTAAATAGTCGCGCAGAGCAGGATCGCGCCGCAGCTCTTTGGGCGCCGAGCGCCTCAGTGCAACTGCAAAACATATGCGCTCCAAAGTCGCGGTGTTTACGCCTTCGCAACAGTCGCGAGCCTTCGGCCCGTGATCGGAGCGCGCGCAGAACCTATTTCCCTGACCCGTTCGCGGGCTCGATTTTGACAACGACAGCGTTCACGAACGACACGGTCGTGCCGTGGCGCCGCTCACGATGTTGAAGTCACTCGTTCCAGGGCCTACAAGAAGGACGGTCAGGCACTCGTCGCACAAAAGAACGGAGCTATCGTTCGCCGCCTGGTGGGCTACGGGCGGCAGATGACGGGCTGCCCCAGCGAGGCCTGTTCGATATGGGTTGATTTGCCGATGGGACGCCGCCCGTACGGATGATCAACGATACACGGTGAACTTCAAATTCACGTTCAAGGAGGGCAATGTCCTGCCGTCGCCCGATGAAGCCGGCCATTTTGTACGAGGGCCCGGTCGGATCAGCTGATCTGCTGGGCGAGCATAGAGCACGGCCCGATCGAGCGTCGACGATCGATGATGCTTGCTTCTCAAGAAAAGCGGCAGTTGGTCCGCGTGGCGCGTCAATATGCGGTCAGTACCACGAAAGAGCGGCCGCCCATCGGGCAGCCTGGGTCATGAACAATCCGGTCCGATTATACGAACGGTGCGGCAGCACCACGTACGATTATGTGGAGCTCGGAGGAGCGAAAAGCCATAATGTGATCGGTATCAACGACCATCCGGCTGGCTGTACGAAAGAGAGCTCCAGGTTTTGCAGGGTTTGCGCAACGAGATTCCGACTCATTTACGCAGCGAGGGGTGAGCTGAACTCCTTGGCGCCTTTGTCCAAACCGGTCAGAGGAAGCGAGACCATATTTCTACATCGGTCTTTTCGCGACAAGAATTTTACGACGAACTGTCATCACCGTCGTCGAAACCGTCGGCAGCCTTCTGTCTGCCGATGCAGGTTGGCACGAAGCGTAGCAAGGTCGCTCCTCCACGACTGACTTGCGCTCGAACGCCGAAAATTCACAGGCGCTTTTGTTCAAGCGCGTGAGAAACAGCGTTCCGAGGTCCGGCTTTCTCCTGCATCTTCGAGCGATGGGGATCTCCTCCTCAGGTCGTCAGGGTGCAGTGCGCGCCGACTGAGAGAGACCGGCGAGCCTCGAAGGATACCGAGACACGCACACCGTAAGAAATCGCTTGAACCTCACGCTGCGTCAGGTCGTAGGTTGGAAATCACGACCAAGCTTTCATAAAGCACCGTCGAACGATGCTGGCCCAATAACGGACATGGTGCGGTCAAGCAGTCGAATGTGGCGGCGCCGGATCGTGCGTGAACATGGACCAAGAACGAAAGGTTAGTGTCGGGATGAAACACCGCCGAATGATGGTCGCATTGCTCGCCGTCATGACATCTCCGGCTTGCGCGGCGAAACTCAGCGACGCTCCGCGCATCCTCGACGGCAATACGATCGAGATCGAGCAAACCAAAATACGGCTCTTAGGCATCGAAGCTCCTGCGACTGATCAGATTTGCGTCGACGCCCACGGCCGGAAATGGGCTTGCGGCGTAGCGGCTCGCGACGAGCTTATCAAACATTCAAAAGGACGAACGTGGGATTGTCATACCACAGGAGTTGATGAGTACAGGAGGTCACTCGGCACTTGCTTCATTGAAGGCGAGAATGTGAACGCCTGGATGGTACGCTCGGGCTGGGCACTTTCGTCGGGTCGATCTAACCCTAACTACGCCATCTATGAGTTGGTGGCGAGCACAGCCGATGTGGGGCTGTGGTCGGGGGCGTTCATCGCGCCTTGGGACTGGCGTCGCCGCAACAAGTCGACGATCATCGTCGGTGCGAGCTCGGTTCCGATCAACGCTCGGGAACTCCTGCTCGGTTCCACTCTGTTATCGGACCCGCCCTCGCCCGAGTGTCTGATAAAAGGCACCGTGGACCGCAACGGCGAGCGCATTTATCACCTGCCCGGACAACTCAGTTACGAACAAATCGACATAACGAAGATGCCTGGTGACCGCTGGCTCTGCAGCGAAGCGGAAGCTGAAGCCACCGGGTGGCATAAAGCCGTGCGATGAGGTGAAGCACATGCATGCAGGCCGTTCTCCGAATATGTCCTATCCGACCAAGATCGCGCCTTCGCGCCGCTCGCTGTTGCTGTTCGCTGTTTCGGCGAGTTGCCTGCGGCTTGCCAACATTGTCGATGCGAAGGAAGCAAAAGCGCCGCCGAAGCCAGATAGCCTGCTCTCGCCGGATGCTGCGCTGAAGCGGCTGATGGAAGGGAACGATCGCTATGTCCAGGGCACTTCACGAGGCGACGATTTCAAACGCGAGCGCCAAGTCTTGGTCGATGGGCAAAATCCTTATGCGGCGGTTCTGAGCTGCGCCGATTCTCGCGTGGCGCCTGAACTTGTCTTCGGCAGCGGACTTGGTGATATGTTTGTCTGCCGTCTCGCCGGCAACTTCGTCAACGATGACACGCTCGCCAGTGTGGAATATGCGGTCGCCGTGCTGAACACGCCGCTGATCCTGGTACTTGGTCACGATCATTGCGGTGCGATAGACACCACGGTCAAGTCGCTCCACCACGATAAGCCACCGCCGGGGCACATTTCATCCCTCGTCGCTGCGCTTGCGCCTGCGGTAACGGCATCTCGCCAGCAAACCGGTGACACGTTCGCCAATGCAACCCGACAAAATGTAATCGATAATGTCAACAAACTCAAATCGGCGGGCCCGATTCTGAACGCGGCAGTTGAGCAGAACAGACTGAAGATCGTCGGGGGCCTGTATCGGCTCGACACCGGCAGGGTCGATTTGCTGAGCTAACGCTGGCACCTTCGGGCGGCCGGCTAGTCGTTTGCCGCCTGATACCGGGCTTCGGTCGAGTTCTACGTAATCACTCGTCCATCGGCTGCATCAAATGCACCGAATACAATTCGCTCCACAAATGTCATAGCTTCGGGAAGACCTTTGGTATGCGCGGCCTCTTAATTCTCCTCGTATTCTACGTACTCATGTTGGCAATGCGAGACCAGCACCAAGAAACACTCATACCGCGGCCGACAGCATCCATACCTTCACGTTGATCCGCCAAGCCCACAGAGGTGGTTCAAGAGGCAGATTGCGGTGCGAGGCATGCGCTGGGGCTGAGCTCTCGGCCTCAGGACACGCGACAATTCCGGCAGACCCTCACCCGCGATCCGGCAAGTCACCTATGGTTCTGCTTATAATCACCAGCCTCAGTCAGGGCCGAAGATCACATAGAGCAGGATTACGACCACGACCACTGCCCAGCCGGCCGATGTAAAGAAAATTGCTACTCGCGTCGGCATCGGACGATCTCTCCTGCATCAGATTTTTGGAGACCGCCAGTCTCGGAAAAGCAGCCTCGTTGCATCTGCTTGGGAACGCCTCGACGTGCCATCCAAAGAGCGTTCCTGGTTCTGCGCAGGCCGGGCTTGTCATTGCGATTTGAAGTGCGCATCGAAATGGAGCATCTTCGCGCGCCGACGCGCACCTTTGAAAATCGCTTTGCCGATGCGGACATCAGCCCCATGATCGCGGCTCGCGCCGTCATCGCACGTCGCCCCAAGTCTCTTCGACCAACGCATCAATCATGTCGGATACATCAACTTGCCCGACGTTAAGCGTCAGCGAGATCCGCAACCTTGCCGTTCCCACAGGCACTGTTGGCGGCCGTATCCCGCGGATATCAAAGCCGCGCGCCTGTAGTGCAGAGGCGAGCCGCATCGCGCGGCCGTTGTCACCCACGACGTAAGGAATGATCTGAGAGTTCGAACGGCTCGGGCGCCCGCACACAACGAGCTGACGATGTGTAAAGTCGATCAGATCGATAAGGCGTTGCTGCCGCTCGGGTTCCTCCTGCAGGATCAAGAGTGCTTCTCGCACCGCGACAGCCATAAGGGGTGATGCCGCGGTGGCGAACACAAATGGACGGCACCGATTGACCATGAAGTCGCGCAATACGCCGGAAGCAGTGACGAGCGCGCCCGCCGCGCCCAGCGCCTTCTCGCAAGTGTGGATCACCACCAGATCTTCGCGCCTCTCATAGGAAGCGGTGAGCCCCCGGCCCTGCTCGCCGTAAACGCCTGTGGCATGAGCCTCGTCCACGACCAGGAACGCCTCGTAGCGCTCGGCCATTGCGACCAGATCTTTAAGCGGCGCGAAGTCACCGTCCATACTGTAGAGGCTCTCCACCACGATCCAGATGCGCCCCATTCCGCCCTTGGCGCGCCAGTCGCTAATCGTATCTGCAACCGACTGTAGATCATTGTGGGCGCTTATCCGAAACTCGGCTCGACCCGCTCGCGCGGCTTCATGAATGCTGGCGTGCACGAGCGAATCGAGAACGAGCAGATCGCCCCGCTGCGGCAGCGTCGTCAGAACAGCGAAGTTTGCGATATAACCGCCGCCAAAGAACAGCGCTGTCTCCGATCGGAAGAACTGCGCCGCCTCGGCTTCGAGAGCTTCGTGCTCCTCGCAATTGCCGCGCAGCAGCCGTGACCCACCAGCTCCGATCGGCGTGCCGCCCTCAAGCGCGGTGAACAAAGCCTTTTTCATACGCGGCGCGCTCGCCAGGGCCAGATAATCGTTCGAAGCAAAATCGGTTCCTGCGCGTGGCATTAGGCCGCGCAGTCGATCGCCTCGTCTCAAGGCTTCCAGGGCCGCGGCATAGCTGTTAAGCTTGCCTATATAGGTTGGGTACATTGATCAATCCGCCCAATGCCATCAATCGTGAAACGACTGTGATGGCTACAAAAAGAAGATGAAGGATCCGCCGTGCACTTTTTCAGCCGGTCGGACGTAACTGTCTCCCATCAACCAGCACGATGCGCGGCCTGCACGTTTTTCCCGCCCCGAAGGACTCATAACTGCAGCCAGTCGCGCGCCCATTAATCGCCACCATGATTGGCGACAGGAGTGCTTCGATTACGTATGTGACAGCGCTTCGGTTTCGATTTTGGCAGGTCACAGCGTGTCCGTTGATCAACGATCCCGCCCCCCGCGACAGCGCGCGGTCGAGCCTTCGTCGCACAAACTTGCTCGTGTCACCGGCGCGCGACACATTTGTAGGAAGATCGAACGCGCGCTGGCGAAGCCGGGCGCAGCCGGTGCCATCCGTTATTTGCTGCCGCCCGGAAAACAAGTCTCCTGTTGGGGTGCATGTCGCGACCAAGCGCACTCCTCAACGCCACCAAACGGCACATGCTTGACGCCATTCCAGAGGAATGACGGTTAGGCAGAACCAGCATACCTAGGTCACCCTCGACACGCTCGCCCATGCCGGTGATGCCGCCACTGCACACCTTGATGCCAGCGCCACGCGGAGACACCTGCGCCCCAGTTCTTTGCCCCTAAGGGCCTTTCCAAAGGCGCCGAAGGAAGGAACCGGTGCGGTGCGGGCGATTCCTCCCCGCATGCTTATTTGGCAGATTGCGCTTCGGCAGGCGCGCGCAACCTTCGTACTGACCGGACAAACGCACACTCTCTCAGCGAGAGTGGTCTGATCGTCTCAGAAGCGTACGGTGCGTACGGGAGCGAACTGAGAAGATCTCCAGTTTCGGTATGCCGAACCACCGGCCGTCTTGCCGCGCGTCACGGCAGCCGCACCAGCATTGCGATGCGGCCAATCTCACGATAGTGATCTGACAGATTTGCGACACCAGCTTCGCATCCATGCTAAGTTACATCGTCTCGTTCGCCCAAGGATGCGACTCACATCGATGAGATCGTCGAAGGTGTGGCTGTTCTCACCACAATCCCGCATGCGCGCCGCTCGAGATCGCACCCAATCGCAAGACGGGCGCGCGTCCGTCCCTTTAGTACAATATTTTCGCTATTTGCACCAGCACACCTGACAATGGAGCCCGATCAGGTCGTGTTGCGCTTAGCAGCCGGGAGACGCACGGGAGTTCAGTCGCTCTACCGGATGGCTGTTGGCCCAAACCGCGACAATCTGGCGACCTTCTCCGCTACCGATCGCGCCTCCTTGGGATCGCAGCCATACGATGTCGAGGGCGAGCGTCTTGCCGAGTACGCCGCGGGAAGCGTTAATCTGCTCCGCCGCCATCTCTGCCGTTCTTCATTTGTCGCCCGAAGGCGGACTCGCTCCCTGCTATCGATCTAGCGACGGCGATGGTGATATCCTCCAACATGCCGCGGTGGACGGCGCAATCGCTGCTCCAAGTGCAAAGCCGATCAGCTTGAGCGATGTCAACCAGTGGTGCGTGTAGTCAAACCAGCATTCTTTGAAAGTGTTGGGGTGAACGCGGCCCAAGCGCGAAGTGAGCAAGACGTGCGAGGTTCGGGCACGATCGCCCCGGATAGGTCACTGTGTTCCGATTGACATTCCATCTTGCTGCCATGGTGGTTGAAATGCGCGTGTCTGCCCCTGTACCGGGCCTGCCGGGCGGACGTCGCTCGCCCCTTTTAGCGACAGTGGCTTGGAAGGTTCGTGAGTTGAACCGGGAGTCGTTGCGCTGAAGTGCAAGTGGATCGTGCTCGACACGACAATGATCAAGGCAGTGGGCGTAGAGGCTTATGAGAGCTCGCTATGTTGGCGACTGGGAAGGGAATGCTCACGGATATACCGCGGGGTTTTTGAGGAGCGGTTTTCCTCAAGGGTCGCTCTCTCTTGGCCTTTAAACAAGGCTGGCAGGCCGCCAGGTCCTCCAGCGGCAGACCACATCATGACGCAGGTCTGGCAATCCGTTGCTGCGGGGCGTGCGGAATTGCTCGTGGATGAACCATTTCATGGAAAGCCTGGTATGCTGCACTTCCGAGCAGGAGTCCGACGGGCGCTGTCACAACCAACTTGCCCGGCGCGCCTTCTCGTAGCGAGCCGAGAGCGAGCGCTGGCGCAACAGATCCAGCTCGTACTCGTTGAGGCTGCCCTTGAGCCCGAGCAGCAGGGGCGTCGTTGCCGTGCCTTGGCGCATAGATGGTCTCTTGATCGACCAGCACGGTATCGACCACGCGGCACATCTCGATGAGTTGCTGCCTATCCCGGCTGTTGCGGGCGAAGCGCAAGACCTCGCGGGCGCAAACCGCACCAACCTTGCCGAGGCAAACCTCCGCCACCATTCGCTCGAATCCGGTGCGTTGTATGCCGCCGGCCGCTGAACGACCGAGATCATCATCGATCACTTCAATTTTCCGACCACTGGCGGATCACTTAGCTGCCTGTGACAGCTCGGCGACTTAAATTTTATGCGGATCAGCTCACAGGCCTTGAATCGCACGTAGCGTCACGTTGTACATTTCGAAGTAACTGATGAGGATGCCCGGCAAGTCAGACCGGCCCGCTGTTTGCTGCCATCAGTGAGACGATGATACCAATGCGGTCGATGTGTGTACAGCAGAGGGCGACGCAGGTGGCCCAAACCCCGCCTGCGGGATCGCGCGAACGGGCTCCGAGTGCTCGCATGCGAACGATGACAGCCGCGGGGGATGCTGGGCTGCTGCGCTCTGCGGCCGGCACGTTGAAGCCGTTCGAACAGCCGCGGATCGTCTCTGTTCGGCGCTGCTCATTTAATCAGCATGACTTTGACGATCCTCAGGGCAGCGGAGACCCCCCTCCAAGGTCTGTGCGAGCCAGTGTTGAGCCGCATTCCATCAATATCGTCTTGATAGAGAAGGAAACGACGACAGATTTCTCGATCATTGATCCTCTCGCAACTTGAATTTGCGGTAAGCGTTTTGCCGCAAATAACCGTCGGCAGGTCCTCCCTCTGTCGACGACTGACTTCCGCCCGGCCATCGAAATGAGGCCGGGCTTTTTTTGCTACCAATGAACGACAGTTTGGAGTGTTCTGGCCCGCCGTGTCTGATGATTGATGATTGGACGATTAGGGAGACAGAGACAAGCATAAGCGATCGATTGGGATGATAGTTCGTCACATGCTGAAATCCTGATCCGATCCTGACGCCCGAGCTGCTCTTGCTGCTCGCCTCCATGGGCACGCGGACGCCGATCGGACCGGCCTGAAATTGCGGTTGATCGAGCGGCAACTCCGGACGACCTCGATCAAGCTGACAAGCGCGGCATTGAAGGGGTCGAGGCCTTCCGCCGGAATTCAGTACTTCCGACGTGAGCGGCCGCCGGCCTCTTGCACGTCGTAAAACGGCGTATGGTCGCCGAACTTGGAGACGCTCACGTGCGCAATGGCCGCCTCGGTCGACAGTCTGCCGGGCACGACATGCTCCGTCGCGTGTGCCTCCGATAGCGCCCGAGCAGCCACGGCAGACGTATTTTGGGCGGCGCGTGACCAAAAATCCGCCGTTGCGCCGGGATCAGGTCGAGGCGTTTACTGAGGTGCTCGCCGATCTTCGTCATGGCGCCGCAGCCGCACGGACAGAGCGTGCTC
Organism: Bradyrhizobium sp. USDA 3311; assembly: GCF_054062495.1. Taxonomy (NCBI): domain Bacteria; kingdom Pseudomonadati; phylum Pseudomonadota; class Alphaproteobacteria; order Hyphomicrobiales; family Nitrobacteraceae; genus Bradyrhizobium; species Bradyrhizobium sp. USDA 3311. The sequence goes on from NZ_JBSSFI010000001.1 coordinate 9,116,260, forward strand.
GCAGCCTCGACCCCGTGGGTCGGTCAAAATCCCCCGGGTATGGTCACTTGAAACTCCCCCACCTGATGATCGCCGGCAGCGCCGCTGAACAGCAGTAGCCGGTCAGGCAGGACGTTTATTTTGGTCCCCTTTTATCCAGCAAGGGGACTGGGAGTTGAACGTCTTGAAGGCACATCTGCAAAGCACGGTATTTACATTACTTGATCGCAACGCCAGCCAGCGCGAGATCCACAGGCTGACGGGGGTCGATCGCAAGACGATCCGGCGTTACCGGGCGCTGCGGGCTGGTGCGGAGGCAAATTCCCCCGGGGAAGTGACCACCGGCACGGTGAGCGCGGACGACCAAATTCCCCCACCCCGACCACCGGCTTTTGGGGTGTCGGAAGCGACAGCCGCCTGCAGCCTGGCCCGCTCGGCCTGCGAACCGCATCGGGCATGGATCGAAGAACAGGTCCGGCTGAAGCGGAATGCGCAGGCGATTTACCAGGACCTGGTCGATCGATTTGGCTTTCCGTCCAGCTATCAGAGCGTCAAGCGGTTTGTGCGCACGTTGCGACACAGCGATCCCGAGCAGTTTGATCGACTTGAGTTCCTGCCTGGCGAGGAGGCCCAGGTCGACTATGGCGAGGGCGCTCTGACGATTGATCCCAGGAGCGGCCGGTACCGCCGTCCCCGCCTGTTTGTGATGACGCTGCGCTACTCGCGGCGCAGCTTCCGGCGGGTGGTCTGGAAGTCCAGCCAACACGTCTGGGCGCAGCTCCACGAAGAGGCGTTCCGGTATTTTGGCGGGGTCCCCAGCTATGTCGTGCTCGACAATCTGAAGGAAGGCGTCCTCAAGCCGGATTTGTACGAGCCCGAGCTCAACCCGATTTACAGCGCGATGCTGGCTCATTAGGCCGTGGTCGCCGATCCCGCGCGGGTGGCCGATCCAAATCGGAAAGGCTGCGTCGAGAATGCGATTCAACATACCCAGGGCACCGCGCTGGCCGGACGGCGCTTCGAGACGCTGGAGGCGCAAAACGAGTTCTTGAGGCACTGGGAGGAGAACTGGGCTTCCAAACGCATCCACGGCAGCACGCGCCGTCAGGTCGAGGCGATGTTCCAGGAAGAGAAGCCGTACCTGCGGCCGCTGCCTGTGGCTGCCTTCCGCATCTTCACCGAAGTCGTCCGGACTGTCTGCGACGACACCACCGTACGCGTCGACAACAGCTATTACGCCGCGCGGCCCGCGCCGATCGGCAGCCAGGTCGTCGTGCGCATCTACACCACCACGATCGAGATCCGTGATCGCCACACCCGTGCGCTGCTGCGTGTTCATTCCCGGATGGCGCACCCCGGTTCTGTCGTCCTGCCGACCAGCGAACGGCCGTTCAACCCGTCGCGGCAAACCGCCGTGCTGCTGGCGAGCGCCGAGCGCATCGGACCGCAGACCAGGGCCTTGTGCCAGCAGGTGTTCGACACCGAAGGGCGCCCCGGACAGCGCGCGATGTGGGGCATTGTCGGGCTGGGCCGGAAGTATCCGGCGCGGCTGGTCGAGCAGGCCTGCGCGCACGCCATCGACAACCGCATCTACCGCTACAAGCACGTGCGTGCGACCGTCGAGCGGTTGTTCGAACAGGCGATCGAGCAGGTTGGAGTGACGCCACAGCCGGCATCGCCGCTCACCCAGGATCATCCGCTGATCCGTACCCCCGCGGAATACGGCGACCTCTTCAGCCGCGCTGTGCGGCGCGACGCCGACGATAATGGTCGGCAGGCCGAGGCTCACGACGACCGTGCCCCTGCAACCCGCGCTCGTGGCGCCTGCGCAACCCCGGCCAGCTCCAGCGCCACGAGCGCTCCCGCGGCTTCTCACCTCACACTGGAGACCAAACCACATGATGACCATGCCGGAAATTGAACGTTGCCTGCGACAGCTGCGCCTGTCGGGTGTCCGCGACACGCTGCAGACGCGCGTGCTCCAGGCGCAGGGCGCCAACCAGCCCTTCCTCGAGACCTTCTCCCTTATCCTGCAGGATGAACTGGACCGTCGTCAGTCCCGCCTTATCGAGCGACGATACCAGCAATCCGGGCTCGACGAAAAGCTCACGCTCGCCGAGTTCGACTGGTCCTTCAATCCCAAATTGCCACGTCAGACCTGCTTCCAGCTCCACACCCTGGCGTTCATTGCCGCTGGCGAGAACGCTCTGCTTGTCGGCAAACCTGGCACCGGGAAGTCGCACATCGCCAAGGCGATTGCCTATCAGGCGATCCTGCAAAGCCACAAGGTCCAGTATCTTGAGACCGACGACTTCTTCCACCGCTACGCCCTGAACTCTCCGGCACAACGCGAGGTCCGGCTGCGAACCATCATCGACTGCGATCTCCTCGTGCTGGACGATCTATTCCTCGCACGCGCCATCCCCGACGACGCCGGCACTTTGCTGCAGACCCTGATCCATCAGCGCTACAAACTGCGCCGCAGCGTCATCGTCACCTCCAATCGCGTCGTGCAGGATTGGGGGGCATACCTTGGGGACAACACTATGAGCACGACGATCCTCGATCGCCTTATGCATCATTGCCATCTGCTTGAGTTCGACGGACGCAGCTATCGGCTCAAAGAAGCCGCTGAAGCTCTTGCCCGGGAAACAAACTCAAACTAACAGTCCCTTGTCCTGCCTCGCGGGTGGAGGAATTTGACTGACCACACCCGGAGGAATTTGAAGTGACCCGCGGGGGCCTCGATGATCCGCTCCACCTGGGGCACATGAGCAGGCAAGCAGCCGCGATTGCGATCACGATCTTGATCCGATCCGGCGCGCGATCGGCCCCTGATGATCGCCGCCGCCTTCTCCTGCACCGTGTCCAGGACGCCTTGCGGGACAATCGACTTCGGCAGTTATGCTGGACCCCTCACGGCAATCTTGATCCGGAATGAACAACATGCTTCAGCTCGCTTTCCCATTGAGACAACAATAGCGACGTCAAGCGCGTGATGAAATCTGCCCATCTCAAGGAGCTAGGAGAACTGATGCAATTGCTTTGGCATTTGTTCGAAGCAGTGCACCAGCTTCCCAGAGGGCCAGACCATACAGCAGCCGTTCAGACGATCAAACGCCTCGAGCGCCGGCTGACAGTGTTGATTCAAGCCTCTGCTCGAGCTGCCGACCGCGAAGTCGTCGGTCGCGCCGGCTCGGCTAAATAAATGATTGTCAGAAACCCACCACCCGCCCGACGCGGACGTCGCGCGCGGGGTTTGCAATGGCAGCCGGAAACCGGAGTGCCCGTCCGGCTACCGATATCCCCTGGCCTTATTGATCACCAGTTGTGCAGCTTTGGGTGGCATAGAGCGCACCAGTCACGTCTTCCAGCGATGAGTGAGGCGCTCGATATGAGTAGCCACTAGAAGCGCGTATTTTTGAGCAATACATCACCTTCCACTGCGCGTGGATAGTGGGCCGCCACTTCGAATGATGGTAGCAGGTCCAGAATGGCTTGCAGAGACAACTGCCCTTCGTAGAGCTCGCGGTCGCTATATTCCGTGTAGATGAAGCGCGTGTTGCTCAAGGTCCGCATGCCGCCGGCGATAACATCGGCTTCGGCTCCCTGGACATCCATCCAGATGAAATCGACCGTGTTCAGCTTGGCATCGCTGCACCAGTCGTCCAGCCGCCGCGTTTCAACCGAGACAGGGCGATCGAACCGAACCCAATCATACTCGGTAAGATGGTTCTTCGGGCGGCGTATCGAGCCGGAGAGGTCCCATTCCTTCGCATCACCATCTGCATTGCTTGGATGGAAGTCGATCATCCCGTTTCGATCACTGATGGCGATTTCAAGCAGCTTCAACCTATTGAGGGATGGGCCCAGCTTCTTCTTGAAGCGCGCGATCGCTCTGGGGTCCGGCTCAAAGCAGTAGAGCTGAGCTTGCGGGCACAGGTTGAGAAACTGTTCCGTATCGGTCCCGTCATTGCAGCCGATATCCAGGATGACCGGATTCGGCTTCTGAAGAAGTGAAACGATGTGCTGGTGTACTTCTACAGACGACACAGGTGCTTTATCCCTTGGGCGCGGAGATCGGGTGAATTTCGACTTCGAAGCCGCAATCACACGCCAGACGCGCCGGCACAACGTATATCAAGGTATACAATGCATATGTCCGTCAGTTCCCTTGATCATGACGGCTATTTGGATGCCATCGACATCAAAAGGGAACCTGTCGGACCGGGAGGTGCAGCGACTGCCTGGAATGGAAATTGCCAGCCAGCGTCGGCAGACGCGCCCTCTGTGAGCCAGATCGTCGTCTGCGGTTCTTTTTCGGGGCGGCCAAAAGATGAGCTTCGCTCGAATGTCACCTGTGGCTATTCTCCCTGGAGCGTGCCGGGCAGAGTGATCTCTCGTGCGCAGCAATAGCCTATCACCTAGATCACAGTTGCGCGAGATATGCTCTGCCGGCTGACGGCCGCCATCTCAGATTCGGCTGACGCAATGTGCGAGCAGCTCCGGACGATACCTTCCTCGGACTCATCTGCTCTTTGGAGAAGACCATACGCGGATCCGCGTCTCGACGCACGCGTTTGCTGCAGCAATCCTCCGCAGCGCTCGTCGCAGATCTCTTCGACTTTCTGCAGCAAACCTTGCAGCGGATCTCCGGCAACCCAAAACTGGCGGAGCCAATCCGTTATGGCGTCTCGAGGGTTGCCATCTTCGAACGCTTCCTCACCGACGGCCGCATTGAGCTCGACTGCAGCATCGTCGAACGCGCCACCGCCACAAAAATTACGGGAAAGCTCTTCGCGGGCAGCGGCGGCGGCGGACAAACCTGGGCAACTATCGCAACGCTGCCGCAAACAGCGAAAGTGGACGATGTCGATCCGTTCGCCTGGCTCGCCGTATTGCCAACTGTTTACCGAGGTTGACGGCCTCAGCTTGCTTTCAATTACCCACATTTGACATCGGATTTGAGCGAGGCGCCGCGGGCGAAATCTTGAATCGCTAGAATCTGTTGTGATTCGTTGTTGAGCACCTGATTCGGAAGCGCGGAGTATTCGATGGGCTGGGTGAAAGAATGCGCGGGGGCGCGTGCTCAGCGATTGACGACCGGTATCGAGACATGGGTTGATCGGGAAGTTGCGGGATTTGAGGTTAAGGATGAGCGGCTTGGTCGCCGGTTCTGCAAACTTCTCGCCAAATCGGGCGCGACATGGGTCAAAGCATCCCGCTGGTTTGTCAGGATTGGGCCAACACGAAGGCCGCCTATCGCTTCTTCTCCAACGAACGGGTCGACGAGGCGGATATTCTTTGCGGTCATTTCGAGGCGACGCGCGGGCGCGTAGCGGCGACGGAGGGACCGATCCCCGTCCTCCATGACATGACGGAATCTTCAGGCTCTAAAGTCAGCGAACGATTCCGCCCAATTTGGCGATGAGCCATCTTCTCAACTTTAGCCTCCGCCGATTTGCGTCTGCCACAAGCGAGCATAAGCGCTTTCACCAAGCAGATCAGTATGCCTGCCCTCCGCAACGATGCGGCCCCTGTCTAAGACGACGATCTTGTCGGCATCACAGATGGTGCTGAGTCGGTGAGAGATGACCACGATGGTCTTGCCGGCCCGACGCAAATCCTGGAGGAGCCGGTGCACTGTGGCTTCGGCAACCGGGTCGAGAGAGGAAGTCGGCTCGTCTAGGATTAGGATTGCCGGATCCCGATAGAGAGCTCGCGCCAACGAAAGGCGCTGCTTCTCGCCGCCAGAGAGCCTTACGCCGTTTTTGCCCAGATAGGCCTGGAAGCCTCCGGGCCAACGCTCAATCACCTCCCGCAGCCCAGTTTGATCGCAGATTTTCATGATCCTGTCGATCTCCGGCTCGAACTCGCCAAGTGCGATGTTCTCGATCACCGAGCCCGAGAATACGTCCGTTGACTGCGGTACCGAAGCAACAACGTTACGCAGGGATACGGTCGATAAGTCTTTGAGATCATGGGGGCCGATCCGGATGCGCCCACCCTCGAGCGGGTAGATGTTCTGCAGCAGCGCGGCAAGGGAGCTCTTGCCGGAGCCGCTTTCCCCGACCACGGCCGTCATCTCGCCTCTGCGGAACGTGACGCTGAGGTCTTGAAATAGCTTGGGCTGGGCGCCGTGACGGAACGTGACATTCTCGAAGATGAGATCACCGAGACTGGATTTCGTGACATCAGCGCCTCCGTCACGCGCCGGCTCAAGGTCAAAAATCTCAAACAGGCGATCCGCCGCGATAAAGGCGTCCTGCACAACTCTGTTAGCTTGGATCAGGTTGGCGACTGGGCGGGTGATATAGCCGAGCAGCGCATAGCACGAAAGTAATTCACCCGGAGTGACGGTCTGATCCAGAACAAGCGTCGTCCCGAACCACATTAGCAGGATCGTCAACAGAGTTGAGAGGAACGAAGAAGCGTTATCTCCTAGGATCGAGATAAGGCCGGCACTGTAGACTGACTGCAGCGTCTTAACGAAGCGGGTCTCCATCTTAAGGCAGGAGCTGTTCTCCATCCCGAATGTTTTGATCGTAGAAACAGCTCCGAGCGATTCCACCAATTGCGCCTCCAGATCGGCGGCATTCTCCATGATTGCGCGCTGGCGCTTGCTGTTCAGCCGATTAGTGGTCCAGTATACCAGCGAATATAGTGGAACCGAGATCGCCACGACCACAGCGATCTTCCACGAGTAGAGGAACATCAACCCGAACGAGAACAGTATGACTAGGATGTTGACGAACATCGTGATGGAGACCTCGTTCAAGAAGCTCCTGATTTTCACCGCGTCGTTCATCCGGGAAACGATTTCTCCCACTTGCATACTATCGAAGAACTTTTGGGGTAAGCTTAGGATGTGATTGTAGTAGCTGAGGATCAAGCACACATCGATCTTCTGCCCAGTTTCCAGGACGAGCCGGCTTCTAAGGAGACTGATAAGGATTTGTGGCACCAGGATCAGCAACATCGCGACGCTCATGAGGTTGAGCAAGTTGCGGTTGCCCGATGCAATCACGTGATCGACGATCTTCTGTACGTAAATGGCCGTCGAGAGTCCCAGAATGGTGGTTACCAGTGCGCCGACGAGCGCCTGCGCCAGCGCAGCTCTGTGCGGCGCAAGCAGTCGGACGAAGCGAAGAAAAGTTGAGGTGGTCTCATCGCGGCGCTTGAAGGTATCTGCCGGAACCAGGAGCACCAGGACACCGGTCCACTGCCCTTTGAATTCTTCATGCGACAGCTTTCGAATTTCACCAAAAGCTGGGTCCATCACGGTGACGCACCTCGCGTCGATCGCCTGGACGACCACGAAGTGATGCAGGACGTCCTTGACGATCACATGCGCAATAGCGGGCTTCGGGACCTTGTACAAGCTGTCGAAGTTGCCCTTGACACCTTTAGCAATGAAGCCCAGCTTTTGAGCCGCGTGCAAAAGACCCGCCACCGTGGTGCCGGACCGGTCGGTTGAGGCAAACTGTCGGATGCGAGACAAGGGCAACTTGCAGCCATAGAAGGCGCCAACAGAAGCAAGGCTGGCTGCCCCACAATCCGTCATGTCCCGCTGCTTCAACTTGATGATCTGTCTCGACATTGGCTCACTGGCTCTCGAATAATCAATAGTTAGCGGGCAGCCAGGAGCGGGTTGAGCCAATCGTCGACCTCAGTGTAGAGGAGTTGCAGTAGAGTGCGCTCAGCCACGAAAAAGCGGGCTCGCACGGTCATGCCCTTCTTCAGATGGCCAATAATTCCGTTTTTGAGTGCAAGGTAACTGCGAGAGAGCGCGCAACGGACCTTGAAGACCGGGTTCTTGTCCAGGAGGATGAAGTCCTGCGCCACGTTTAGCACTTTCGCGTCGATTCCCCCCCACTGATTGTAATTGAAAGCGTCGACCTGGAGCCGCACCGCCTGCCCCTGCTGCACGAAGCTGATGTCTTTGGGAGAGACGTAAATTTCTGCCACCAGTTCGCCTTCAGGCGATATCCAACCCACGGTTTGCCCTGCCTGGACGTAGCCGCCTGGCGACAGGCCAGAGAATTGCTCGAGCGCGCCGGACACGGGAGCGCGAATGCGGGTCAGGTCGCGTTCGCTCTCAAGTTGGTGCAGGCTCGCAGTGAGCTCCTGAAGGCGGAGGTTCGTATCGAAGAGTTGCTGATTCCATTCGGCGGATTTGCTCCGTTCAAGGATCTCGCCTTTTACTTCGAGGCTCTGCAGCGCCAAGGTCTTTTCCTCAACCGCCTTGGCGGGCGCTGCAGCAACGGAGAGGAGGCGCTTGGCCCGATCGAGCTCCACCGCGGCATTGCCGCGGGCATATTGGTTCTCCCGCAACAGATTGAGAAAATGCAGCCGCTCGGCCTCGGCGGCCTCGGTCCGGAGGCGGATGGGAGGGGCGAACTGCGCGCCAGAAGAGATCAGGGTCTGGAGGTCGATGGCACGATCTCGCTTCAGGCGGATTTCGTCCGTTAGCGTACCGATTTTTTCCTCAATGACCTTGTCGTCGAGAACTAGGATCTCCCGGCCTTGTTCAACGCGATCGTTCTCGACCGCAAGAACCCGGGAGATGCGCCCGGAAAGCGGCGCAATCAGGGGAGTCTTCTCCATTGTGGGACGAATAGTACCGGCACTTTGAACAGAAAGCGTGACAGTAATGATCGGCAGCGACGACATGGTCGCAACGACAGACAGTACTATCAGCTTGTAGATTGCCAAAGATCGCCCTGATCCTCGCGACAGAATACTCTCCGCAGTGCAACCGACCACTTCCGGAGGCAGTAACTCATCAGTCATAGTAGTCACGCTATATGGCGATTAGCAGGCCCAACATGCAGATCTAGCTTGAGCACCTCCGAGGGATGCACCGCCTCTTATTCACCGGACCAAACGATCAACGCATTATATCCCATGCAGCTACAGCTGCGAACACCGCAATAACTGCTGCAAACAATCCGAGAACCCACCCTCCCGAGATCGCAGCTGCTTCGCCAGCGGTGAGTTCGGCCAGATTGTAAGATGGCACATCGAGCTTCATTGTTTGTCTCCTCCTGAATGGGGAACGGTCGGCTCTGCAGGTCGGCGGCTTGCTCGGTCACCGAGAGAAGTTAAGAAATTCTCAGACCCTCAGCGCCCACATTTGTCCAGCTCCAGAGCGACGGACTGTTAGCGGACGCACGTTGAAGAGGATATTCCAACCGTAGCTGCGGCGCGAAAGCGTTTCCGTCCCGTACAGAAGTTTCTGCATCATGAGGCGAGCCAGCCTGGAGGACAGGTATCTGCGCCACAGACTGGCTCACCAAGTTACTTTTTGCGCACGCTACTTATGCACTCGGAGTCGGAGGCGGGCAGTAGATTGGCTCGACGATGATATAATTACCCTCCGGATTTGGCCTAACTACCCAACCGCACGGATCTTGCCCTCCCGCAGCAGCACACGCTTCTTCGAGAGTCAATTCGGTCACGTCATAAGCTGACATGTTCATGCTTTTTCCCTTCGCGTAGTCGGCGGTCAGGAACTGCTGCCGCCGACGCAGGATAATCAAATCTCGTGCCAAGCGCTCAGGAAAGCCAACAAGCTCGGGAAAGCCAAAAATAAGCGGCTCTGCGTCTTCAGAGGCTTAACCGAACTGTGCTGCAGGCCGCGCGAACATTACGTCGCCAATGCGACTAATCAGTCGCGAACACAACAAGTGTGAAGAAGCCGGTGAGCATCCGTATTGGGCGAGCCGGCTACCCGAGAACTGCTGGAGCGAATTCCCATCAGCACCGCTGGCCGGCCTTTGCGCGTTCGTAATGGGGCGCGCAATGGCCAGATCGAGGTCGGTGCGGATCATTCTTCAAGAACTCCCGCGCTCTTTCCCGCACCGCTGTCTCCGCTCCATGGCACGAATCTTGGTTTTCTATTTGCGCGAGGCGGCAGGCGTTGTCGGCCAGCGTCACGCCGGACCTTCTTGTTTGGAAAGGAAACTCTGATGAGTACCAATATGTCAGCTTAGCGTGTAGCCTAACTAACCCGCGAACCAGCATCTGCAACTTCGGGAGGGTCGATATCGTTGGGAGCATTTGCCTGAATTTTGGGGCTACCAGGGGCTGCAGCTGCAATTATAAAGCAGATAGTGCTTGGCTTGAAAGTCCGATCCTGGGTGGCGAGTTCAGCTGCATGGTGAACTTCACTAACCTGACCCGCAAAACAGCGGTGTTCGATCCGATGACGACACTCGCCAACGCCAATGGTCTGTGCACGACCGCGTCCGCCGATCCGATGGCGCGATTGCCGTCGCAGCGCTTGCTGCGCGGCATGCCGGGGGCCTATACCCGCCTGACGGCCGAGGCGCAGTGGCGCAAGCCCTTGCACGCCGTTCGTCAGTGTCCGCGCCGGCCATCAATGCCGACATCTCGAGCCAGCCGGGCGTTTCCAACTACCTGCCGGTTGGCAGCACCCAGACGGTCCGCCTGATGCCGACCGTCGGCTTTGAATACCGCTATCCCCTCATCAATGTGCAGCCACGGGGCACGACCGCCGTCGAGCCAATCGCGCAGGTCATCATCCGGCCCGACGAGCCCCACGCCGGCAAGCTGCCGAACGAGGACGCGCAGAATTTTGTATTCGACACCTCGAGCCTTGTTCGCGGTCGTATGTCGACGATTGCTTCGTACTGGCGGCAAACTACGTAAGTTCCTACAACTACTCCGCTGGTTCGGCATCGCCCGTGCTGAACAACACCTGCCTGCTCACTCTCGGTCTACGAACGATCGGGGTAAATTCAGTCAGTTTTTGAGCGACCGTGCCACGGCTGGACATCGACAATTCGATACAATTCGATGATGGCCTCTCTTGGAGCACGCCGCCTGAGTTTTTGAGATAGTTGGCATACTTGTTATTGTGCGCGACTTCGTCAAATTCATCGAGCGCCGATCTTCGATGAGTCTTGTGCACCGCACGCTTCGTCGGCGTCAGCTCCTAGATGCTGCCGTCAGACGAAGCAATCATGTGCATTCCGGCCACCGCCGTCGAAACACGCGGCGCTTCTACCGGTGTAACGGCCGCCAGGCCAATGTTGAGGAAGGTTCAATCTGGGTGTTTCGACGAAACGCAATGTTATTTTCGTCACAGCTTGGCGGGCCGTGTACCTGAGGGCGTTGGCTTCCGGACAAAGACACGCGCAGGCCAGGCAACGATTCAGCAGAACTGCAGGGATAGATCGTTCAGCTCATTTTTGGCCTGACTCTTGCTACATTTGGGCTGGTCACAATGTGCCTATCACCAACTTGCTCAAACGCTCAGGAGACCTGTATGACTTTCCGTCCGCTTCACGACCGCGTTGTGGTCAAGCGCATCGACGCCGATGAGAAGACCGCTGGCGGCATTATCATTCCCGACACTGCCAAGGAAAAGCCCTCGCAGGGCGAAGTCATCGCTGTCGGCCCCGGTGGCCGCGACGAGACCGGCAAGCTGGTTCCGATCGACATTGAGGTCGGCGACCGCGTGCTATTCGGCAAGTGGTCCGGCACCGAGGTCAAGATCGACGGGCAGGACCTGTTGATCATGAAGGAGAGCGACATCATGGGCGTTCTCACCGATGTGTTGTCCAAAAAGAAAGCCGCCTAACCCAGCGCTCGCACAGCTCACCCCTGACGAGCGCCCACCGGGCGCGCTGAAGGATCAGAAACTAAGAACTGAGGGAATTCTTTATGTCACCGAAAGAAGTCAAATTCGGAGTGGACGCGCGGGACCGCATGCTGCGCGGTGTCGACATCCTCGCCAATGCCGTACAGGTCACGCTCGGTCCGAAGGGCCGCAACGTGGTGCTCGATAAGTCGTTCGGCGCGCCTCGCATCACTAAGGACGGCGTTGCCGTCGCCAAGGACATCGAACTCGACGACAAGTTCGAGAACATGGGCGCCCAGATGGTGCGCGAGGTGGCTTCGAAGGCGGCGGATGCTGCCGGCGACGGCACCACCACCGCGACCGTGCTGGCCCAGGCGATCGTGCGCGAAGGCGCCAAGTCGGTTGCCGCCGGCATGAACCCGATGGACCTGAAGCGCGGTATCGACCTCGCGGTCGAAGCCGTGGTTGCGGACCTGCAGCAGAACTCCAAGAAGGTCACCTCGAACGAGGAGATCGCCCAGGTCGGCACCATCTCGGCCAACGGCGATGCCGAGATCGGCAAGTTCCTCGCCGACGCCATGAAGAAGGTGGGCAACGAAGGAGTGATCACGGTCGAGGAGGCCAAGTCGCTCGAGACCGAGCTCGACGTCGTCGAGGGCATGCAGTTCGACCGCGGCTACATCTCGCCCTACTTCGTCACCAACGCCGACAAGATGCGCGTTGAGATGGACGACGCCTACATCCTCATCAACGAGAAGAAGCTCTCCTCGCTGAACGAGCTGCTGCCGCTGCTCGAGGCCGTGGTGCAGACCGGCAAGCCGCTGGTCATCGTCGCCGAGGACGTCGAAGGCGAAGCGCTCGCGACCCTTGTCGTGAACCGCCTGCGTGGCGGCCTGAAGGTCGCGGCCGTCAAGGCTCCGGGCTTCGGCGATCGCCGCAAGGCCATGCTGCAGGACATCGCGATCCTGACCGGCGGACAGGCGATCTCGGAAGATCTCGGCATCAAGCTCGAGAACGTCACGCTCAACATGCTCGGTCGCGCCAAGAAGGTGATGATCGACAAGGAGAACACCACGATCGTCAACGGCGCCGGCAAAAAGGCCGACATCGACGCGCGCGTGTCCCAGATCAAGGCGCAGATCGAGGAGACCACCTCGGACTACGACCGTGAGAAGCTCCAGGAGCGTCTCGCCAAGCTCGCCGGCGGCGTAGCGGTGATCCGCGTCGGCGGCGCGACCGAGGTCGAGGTAAAGGAGCGCAAGGATCGCGTGGATGACGCGATGCACGCGACCCGCGCGGCAGTCGAGGAAGGCATCCTGCCGGGCGGCGGCGTCGCCCTGCTCCGTGCTTCCGAGCAGCTCAAGGGCCTGCGCACCAAGAACGACGACCAGAAGACCGGCGTCGAGATTGTGCGCAAGGCGCTGTCCTGGCCGGCCCGCCAGATCGCGATCAACGCCGGTGAAGACGGTTCGATCGTGGTGGGCAAAGTTCTCGACAACGAGCAGTACTCTTATGGCTTCGATGCGCAGACAGGCGAGTACAGCAATCTTGTCTCCAAGGGCATCATTGACCCGACCAAGGTCGTGCGCATCGCGGTCCAGAACGCCTCCTCGGTGGCGGCGCTGCTGATCACGACGGAAGCGATGGTTGCCGAGCTGCCGAAGAAGGCCGCGGCTGGTCCAGCAATGCCTCCGGGCGGCGGCATGGGCGGTATGGACTTCTGATCCACCTCTCAAAGCGTCGATGACATGCAAAACCCTGGCAGGAATGCCAAGGTTTTTTGCTCCGCGGGAGCTTGCAAATAGCCCTTGCAAGCCGCCCCGAAGGCCCAACCCATCGGCCTATCGATATGAGCGGCGGTTGGGCCCAGACCTAATTTACTTGTGACTTTTCCCTCGGCGGCGACAGGGCCTCGGCCAAGGTAAAACGGGTCCAGCACTGCGATGGAACCGGGCCTATCGCTATTTGACTCTCACGAAGCTGCCTCTGCTCATCCGAGTGTTGAACCCTTGGTCTGCGGCATATCCGGTGCTGCCTACCCGCTTTCGACCTTCTTGCGTACTTTCCTGTCCTGACGCGTAGTCCCAAGCGCCCAAATGCCCTTTCCTGGAGCTTCGCACTCACATCTCATGGCCAGAGGGCTCGTTTGAAAGCAGCGAGAATGCTCATTGTCAAAAACCACACAGTATCCTGCGGAAGTGCCATGATTAGTGTACGCTTTATTTTGTCCTCGCGGACGGGCTCCGCTTCGCCTACGGGCCCCCTCAACTCCGCTGCAGCGTCCTACCATGGATATCTGTTTTAGAGAGAGTGTGTGTCGGCAGGTCGTGCAATTGATGCTGTTCCAGGCAGATCACGGGGAATCACTTTTGAGGAAGCAGCGACACCGAAGTTTGGACCGCCCAGAAATGGAGTTTTACGACTCTGAACACGTTGGCGGGCTGGTTGCGCCGACGTGGTTCTGCAGCAAAATCGGCGGTCTGCGGCCGAATGCCCCCTGGGGGCGTTCTTACTTGGAGTACTTGCACCAAGTCTCCACCTTCTCCTGGGCGGCTGCAAGGCTGAGTAACGAATGGGTGTTGAGGCATTCGGCCCGGAAGCGACCCTCGAGGACCTCGATGAACGCATTGTCGTTTGGCTTGCCGAGCTGCGAGAAGTCCAGCGTGACGCCACGCTGGTAAGCCCACGTGAAGATTGCACCACACGAACTCGCTGCCCTGGTCGACGCGGGTCGCCGCCGGGCGATCCACTTCCTTGCAGGCTCTTTCCAGCCCACGACGTCGCTGCCGCGGAAGGCTCGCGCTCCGCAAATCGCTCAATATTTGCGGATCGGCTTCATGGAGCTCTCTCCGTGCAAACGGCACGAATCTTGATTCGTTTCTTTCGCACAGCAGCAGCCACCTCGTAACTGTCATCACCCCAAGCCGCCCGAGAAGGACATGAGGAAAGCCAAAGTTCTGATCGACCGCGACTTCACCATTGGTTACACCGACCCTCGTCTTTTTGGTGCTTTCATCGAACATCTGGGCCGATGCGTCTACGGCGGCATCTACGAGCCCAACCATCGGACCGCAGACAAGAGGGGTTTTCGGAAGGACGTGCTGGCGCTGGTGAAGGAGCTCGGCCCGACCCTCGTTCGATATCCTGGCGGCAATTTTGTCTCCGGATACAACTGGGAGGACGGCGTTGGGCCACTGGAGACGAGGCCGGCGCGCCTCGACTTGGCCTGGTTCAGCACCGAGCCGAACAGCTTCGGCACCAATGAATTCATGGACTGGTGCAGGGCCGCCGATGTCGCGCCGATGATGGCTGTCAATCTGGGGACACGCGGCGGCGATGCCGCTCGCAATCTGGTCGAATACTGCAACCATCCCGGAGGAACTGCGTGGTCGGAGCTCCGCCGCAAGCACGGCTGGCAGACGCCTCATGGGATCAAGCTGTGGTGCCTCGGCAATGAGATGGACGGGCCCTGGCAGATAGAGCAAAAGAGCGCCGCCGCTTACGGGGTAGTTGCAAGAGAGGCGGCCAAGATGATGCGGCGGGTGGACCCTACCATCGAGCTTGCGGTATGCGGTTCATCGTCGCGCAAGATGCCTAGTTTTGGCCAATGGGAAGAAACGGTCCTGGAACACACCTTCGATTACGTCGACTACATTTCAATCCATACTTATCTGGAGAACTACAGTCAGGACACCGCATCGTTTCTCGCGAGCACCGACCTGATGGACAGCTTCATCGATGAGGTCGTCGTCCTAGCTGATGCGGTTGCGGCCAAGCGCCGCTCCAAAAAGCGTCTTATGCTGAGCTTCGACGAATGGAACGTCTGGTATCGAACGAGCAACGAGGTTGCCCCGGTAGACCGCTGGCCAGTGGCACCCCCCATTCTTGAGGAACTCTATACGATGGAGGACGCGCTCGCCTTCGGCGGCGCCTGCATTTCCCTGCTGAATCACGCCGATCGGGTGAGAGTTGCCTGTCTGGCGCAACTCGTGAACGTCATCGCGCCGATCATGACCAAGACAGGCGGAGGTGCGTGGCGCCAAACCATCTTCTTTCCTTTTGCGCATATGAGCCGCTTTGGCCGCGGCAGGATTTTGCGCGCGCAAGTCGAGTCGGAGGCCTACTATGCGTCGTACAACAATCCTGACGGTAGACCGGCCGACACCCTTCCAGCGCCCGACGTACCGTATCTCAAGATAGCGGCAGTCGCCGAGCAAGGCGGCGGCTTGTCGCTCTTTCTGCTCAACCGTGATCTGAAGCAGGAGATGGAAGTGAGCGTCGAGGCTAGAAGCTTCGGTCCCCTGACAGTTCACGAGCGGCTCGAGCTCCGGCACGATGATCTGATGGCGGCAAATACCGAAAATACGCCGGACAAAGTCAAGCCGGCGCCCTTGCAAAGCGTGGCCTTTGACCGCGGGAGGTTGCGGGCGAGACTCAAGCCGGCGTCATGGAATGTGATCTACCTGGCGGCAGACTGAGAAGATGAAGGATCCGCGAAGGCAGCGCCAAAGGATCAATTACCATCGCGGTTTAGGTTCTTGCTTGAGCATGATTTCCGCGAAAGCTATTAGGCCGAGAGCGTGAGCACATCGCAAAAGCTGTGACCGCTGCCGGCCGTACCAGGGCCGATGATCGCAGCCAACGGCATGGTGATGGGTCACATAGCCCCCTGCCGCGATCAGCGCGTCCGCCGCCGCCGCACCCGGTCCAGCCTTGCCTGCATGGGGTACGACCAAATTTCAGGCCGCCGTATTCCGCGCCTGCACCACGTCATACCATGATCGTCGCTCGCCTGCCCGAAGCAATCGGTCCGTTCGAGAGCGGCTCGTCCCACCGCGTCAGCGAGGTCGCAGCGTTATGCTAAGTCCACGCCACTCTCGTCGACACCGCTCTGGCCGTCCATGACCTGATCCTGCCTCCATTCTCCGTCGAAAAGCGCGAGCGCTATTGGGCTAAAAGCCGGCTGTTCGGGGCAATATTCGGGCTGACGTCGAGCGAGTTGCCGACGCATTGGGACTCGTTCGCGGCCTACAACGCGGCGATGATGCAATCGGATACATTGTCCGTCGGCACCGCCGCGCGCGAGGTGGCCCAAGATCTTCGCCGGTTCACGACCATGTTGCGGCCGCCGCGCTGGTATCAAACCCTGAGTGCCGGACTACCGCCGGACCGATTACGCACCGACTTCGGGTTTGCGTTCGACGAACGCGACAGAGAGGCCGCAGAGCGTGCAGTTGCCCCGAATACTACGCATCTATCCCAAAATGCCGACCGGCTTCGCTACGTCGGCCCCTACCAGGAAGCTCAAGCGCGACTGCAGTGAACGCCGCAGCTGAGCTGGACAACCGGGTGCCTGAAGAGTGCCTGGAGAGCACAACCCCAGTTGGATGACCGCCGGAACAGGTAAAGCTGTCCCGGACAGCCGCGGACGTTGCCGACCGCCTGCCGCGCCCCGCCCGCGGTCTTTGCCCGCAAATTTCATTGCCAGGTTAGGCGTGACGCCGGGGTAGATGTCGCCGCTCATGACGTCGTAGAGAGGCACCATCGTGATTGTGCCTCCCGCCCGGAGGAGAAGTTTGCGTCAAGCCGACGGACGCAGCCTGCGAGCTCTTTACGGCGATCTTGTCGCAGGACACCCGTATCGCAATTGGGCGTACGCCACGATGAAAAATCCGAGAGGCTCCCGCACAGCGCAAGGAGTGGGGAGATCAACTCTGCTGTTGCAATATGCTCAGGGCGCCAAGGTCGCAAGGTTGCTAGGTGCAATTGGTCATCATCGTCGTAAGCTAATCAGTGACGTTCGTCCGGAGCGAGCGGACTCCCCGGATGTTGTAGGAGTTGGCAGACCCGTCATAGTCGCAAAGATGCGTTGGATACGTCCCCCTCCTCATCCCTGCCGTTCGTTTGCCAGGAAGCCTGACGAGATCAGGCGGATGCCAAATCTAGACTTGGCGACCCCAGAAGGACAATCGGCCTGCTGCGAGCAACCGCCGTCCCGGGCGGCAGCTGTGCCACTTAGACTTCGCACCGGGGCGGCCCCATCCGGTCTTGCCGCAAACAAGCAAACTTCCGGTTCTGATCAGCAAAGTCATCGGCAATCCCCATTGCCACCGTCCAATGTGGCCGGAGGCAAACGAAGCCGAACGACCGCAAGAAGCGCGAGCCGAAGGCTTGGTATTCCAAAGCGCTGGGCCCATAGTCGCACGCGACTTTGCTGGCGCAAATATTGCCCACCATCAACTT
Organism: Bradyrhizobium sp. USDA 3311; assembly: GCF_054062495.1. Taxonomy (NCBI): domain Bacteria; kingdom Pseudomonadati; phylum Pseudomonadota; class Alphaproteobacteria; order Hyphomicrobiales; family Nitrobacteraceae; genus Bradyrhizobium; species Bradyrhizobium sp. USDA 3311. Next base: position 9,134,090 of record NZ_JBSSFI010000001.1, read on the forward strand.
TGCGCGCGGCTGAGTTCAAATCCATCACGTATAATGCGATGCAAGAGACAGTTTGAATTGGTTGCGAAAATTCATTGAGCAAGGCCCGTCTGACGAAGGGCCAGGCCGAAGCGCGTCCACTTTCGAGCCATCCGCCTTGCCATCTCCCGGCGCAGGCATGACGTGGCACCCCATCGCGGATTTCAGCGCTGCAGAGGAGATCCTGCTGGACCCGAACCTTAAGGAGGTCTTCAAGGCGGTTTTTGACAACGGATCCGCAGTGGTGTCCGCGAGCAAGGACTAGCTGAACTGCACAAATGACGATCATGGGGCCTTGCACAAGGAGCCGGCCCAGCGATCGAAACGCCGGTGTCGGTTCACTTTCGAAATGCGTTCCTGCCTTGACCATTGTCCGACATCACCGTTTGAAGTCCCGAGTGCCCGTCGCGAGAGATCAAGGTCGGCGACCGTGAACACGATGCGAGCGATTGCTTGCAGTCTTGAGCGACAAGCGCGTATGTCCGCGCTATGCCGAACAGCCACGGAGTGGCGGTGAACATGATTTAAGTGCCATATGTCACGTATCGCCTCGCTATCCTGGCGATCGGTGCATGACGGATGTCTCCCCAGGAGGCTCTCTTAGGGACGAAACACCAAGCGACAACCCTGAGTGAGTCTTGAGGAGAATGGGAGGTCACTGAAACGAGCGTGCGCCTCCGATAGGTCATATCGACAAGACGCATCTTGACGGGAGACCCATGCGGCGGCCGCAATAGATCCCAGTCCCGGACAACGTGCTTATACTTGCATCCACACTATACCAATGTGTAACCGAGCTAACCACGGGGATGAATTGGCACGAAGCGCGGCCGGGATCATTGTGGACCTTATGGCTATGCACACTCAGGTTTACGCCCAATTCGGGGAGGCGCAGGAACGCACAGCTGAAGGCCGTGCAGCTGCACTATACTCCGGTTTAATCGCTGACCTCAGTCAGCTGAATTTCGCAGACGCGGATGACCGCCGGGCATTCCCTCCCACCCTACACAGCATATTGGCAAGGCATGGACTGTTCGGGCTCACCACACCAGGAGAGCACGGCGGATTAGCTCTTCCGTTGCAAGAGGCCATCGACCTCATCTCCGCCACTGCATCCTTCGATGTCTCCGCTGCCTCTACCCTCGTCATCCATAACTTCCTGGCCTTGCCCTGCATCGAAGCGGCACCGCACATCCCCGAACAAAAGCATATCATTTGGGGTGCAACACGCGGCGATCTCTGCGCTTTCGCTTTGACGGAGCCTGGAGCTGGCTCTGCCCCGAGGCATATAGAGGCTTCGGCTCTCATGCACGAAGATAAAGTTCGTATCTCTGGCCGCAAGATCTGGATCGGCCTCGCTGACTGGGCCCGCTGGATCGTTTGCTTTGCGCGCGCGTCTGGTCCCGATGCGAAAGGTCGGCTCGTTGGTGTACTCGTTGACAGGCAGGCTCCAGGCCTAAAGGTCACGCACGAGCATCGCACACTCGGTCTACGTGGCATTATTCAGAATACTCTGGAGTTCCAGGATGTCGAGGTGCCGCGTGCTTACGTGCTCTCTCGCGATCAAGACGGCTGGGGCGCGGCGACATCTAGTATGAACCGCGGCCGTATCGGTGTGGCCGCTATGGGTCTTGGAGCGCTTGAGCGCGCTATCCAGGTCGCAGCTTCTTATGCGAGCCATCGTCGACTCGGTAAACTGCGCATGATCGAGAACAGCTATATCGAGCAGTTATTTGGGCAGATGGTGCTGCGGCGGGAAGTAGTGAAGGCGATGCTGGCAGCATCCTGCCGACTTGTTTCAGCGCAGGGCGCGCCCAACGTCCACCTTGCGTCGGCAACGAAGGTTTTGTCCTCGGAATGGTGCGGCCTTGTCGCTGATCAATGCGTCCAGCTGTTAGGTGGCCGTGGTTACGATGAGGGAACGCCTTTAGCCAAAATCTATCGAGACGCTCGCATCCTTCGCATCTTCGAAGGTCCGACTGAGGCGCTCCTATCACATCTCGGCCGCTGCCTCCTCTCTAGAGCCACGCGGGACGAGATAGCCGATCTCTTTCGGTCTGTTGGTGCGGCATCAGTCCATGCTGCTGTACTTGAGGAACTCTCTGCGCTCAGTGAGACCGACGGTGCCGTGCTGATCTATGCGGGTTGGCTCACCACACTGCGACTGGCACAGGCTGTCATGTCTGCTGGTTGCTTCTCGGCCTCAGATTGCGCCGCAGCAGCGGCTGACCTGGTCAGTTCCGAATTAGCAACTCTCCGTACTCGCGCGCCGGCACGGCAATCTTTCGAAGGCCGCAATCGGGCCAGCCGGACTCTGACCACCTTCCTTCAAGACGCGGCCTGTTCCATTCGTTCACCTGTCCTCACAGACGATTACCTCAAACTGGTGCAGTATGTCTGACATCTAGCTATGGGTGCCGTCTTTCCACGTGGTGGGGCCGCGCGCGACGACGCAGCTGCGCAAAGCCGAGGCGTCCCTGAACACTGCCACCTCTGAATCCGGCAGGCTCTGCTATGAGGCCCTAACCCAAGCTCGCTTCCGGGCAGCGCCGGCCGCAGCAAAGGCTTGCGCGTTCAGGAGGAGCACCGCCTCCTCGACCGGCTGTGGCTCGACAACGGTCGGCCGCATCCATGAACTTGAGCACGTTCTGTCCCTTGTCCGTGATGGCCAGCCACCGTTTCGGGGGCTTCCATGTTCGATACTAAACCACCGTGCTTTTGCGCCCGGGCGACTGCGCGATAGGGATGCGGCTTCCGACCTTTCTCGTAATGCGCCCGAGAAACGTCATGTACCGCCCAAGGACGCGGTGCCGCCCCACGCACACAAAAGCCCAAGCCCTTCGTTTTTGGTACTGTTCCGCTCCGTTGGGATGACGGCGCCCAAGCGCATGCTGCAACGAGATCCGCCATGACCTAGCTAGTGCCATGGGGCATCTGTTATTTTGGGCATGAGCGGCCAAGCCAGGAACCCATCAGCCATGTGTAAGCGGCCTGATGGTTCGCTGCTCGCATGTTCGAGTCGTGCAAGATCAACGACGTCGATCCCCTCGCCTATCTCACGAACGTCCGACAAGGATCGTCAACGGGCATCCAAACCGCGACATGGACCAGCTACTGCCCAGGGCCTACCGAGGTCAAACCTTCAGAGCCGTGGTCTGAGAGCGGCGCTTACGTTCTACCTTAATGTGTGATCCGTCTTTACCGGCACGCCAACGGCAACTTGGTCGGTCCAAGCACGGCGGATGCACTAGCTAGCGGCGGCGGTAATCGACACTGGTAGTGATCGGGGGCTTCAGGCCTGACAACCGCATCGGGCGATCCGCTGGCCAGATGGGTGGTTTCCAGACAGAGGGCACCGACCCACACCGGCCACTTTTCGTTTTGTGAATCGCGTCGGGTTCGTCAGCTTTCGGAAAGCTAGTCCGCGTACAACGCCGTTGAAGTTAGCGGCGCGTGGTAGGGACAGCGCTTGCCCTGTGTATGCGTGGGGCTTTTGGGGCGCCGAGTCACGTTTCTGCTAACTTCACTCAGTAGTGCGGGCGTGGCAGGGACAGCGTCTGATCCATCCCAGCCGGACCAGCGCCGAGTCGCGCCCGCGCTGCTTCCGTGTGAGATTGGAATCATATCCAAGCCACCGGGCGACGGTCTTCCAGATCAAGCTTAATAGCCAGCTTGCGCCGCTCCGCCGAGAGTGGGCACGGGCCGTAAATCAGAATGTCACCTCGCATTATTCGGGAAGAAAATTGGCAAATGACCATGTAGTCGGTGCAAGCTGGACCAATTCCAAAGAGTAATGCGTCAAGCTGGGGACATCGCTGCCGGTTAGGGCGAGCCCACCTTCAATGCTGCGCCCCACCTGCGGCTTGGCGAACTCCTCCCGGAGTCGTTTGGTCACGGCTCCCATCAGCCAGTCACGACGTTTGTAGGGTTCGATCAACAGTCGTCAGCAAATCGCGCGTATTCGACGTAGGTGCAAGCATGCGGAAATCTCATAGTGCGCGACGCCACCGCACTAACGCCTGGCAGCCGACCCCACGTATCTCCGACGCGGTTCGAGCCCGATCGCGGGTAATCTGCATAGCTTAGAAATCGATCGAGTTGCTGGCGCAGCAAGATCTAGCCGCCCCTGAAGTCGGGCGGGCGATCGACTACTGCGGTCCGCCGATCGACTTGTTCCTCGCCGGCTTGCCAACGATTTGAAAAGAGGCCGCGTCTCGACGGACCGGCCGATCCCCAAAACAGAGGGAGGTAACCGTTGCCCCTGAACCTCTGGTTCGGTCCGCCGCACAGTCTGGTGTCGGTGAGAGCCGTTCCACCAGCTCCATCAGCCCAAGGAGGATCAGCCCCTCAGTCGGTCCTGGAGTGCCCGCCGATCGGCGACGAGATTGTCGAGGTCCAGCGGCTCGTGCTCTGGCCGCTCTCCTTGCGCTAATCGACCAACCAGCGCCCGCGTGCCGTCAACGACAAAGACGCCGCAATCATAACCGTTCTCCTGCTGGGCGATGCGGGCTGGCTCCAGGTGAAGGTCAAGCTTTTCCGCGAGCGCTTTTGCAATGCCCCAGTTCATGGTCTCGATGGAGTCGTAGTGATAGGCGACCGGCTTTTCCCGATCGCGGCGATCAATGAACAGCAGCGACCAATGCGTGCCGCGGCGATCCGGACTGGCATCATTCAGCGGCAGGAACACGAAGTCGGCTGTATCCTCTCCATTCCGATTAGAAACGATGCGGTCGAATGAGCCTCGCGCGACGCTCACGGAGCCCCAGCGCTGCCTATAAAGGGCTTCGAGGGGATGCACGAACCGCGTCCGGGCGGCGAGATCCGGATTGGCCCGCTGCAACTCCTGCGCCAGGAGCTCGTAATCCCTCTCGATATGCTCGTCGCCCAGCCATGCCATGGCATCGAGCTCAAGTCCTCTGCGGCCGGCGAGCGAGGCTGCCCCGATCTGAGCATCGAACGGTGCGCGCGGGAGCATCAACGGATAGTCAGCCTCATCGCTCAACTCCTGCGGATTGGACGGCAAATCAACCAGAGAGGCAAGACCGCCGTAGATGTCTGACGGATCCATCGCGGCTGCCGCTGGCACAGCTTGACTACCAATTCGGGTGTGACGGATGAGCTGAACGTCATTGCGCCCGTCCGGTCCCAACAGCGATCTGCCGTACTCACCGCGAGGGAGCATCATCTCCGAGGCGGGTTGGTTGCCGTGGGAAAAGCCCTCGGGAAGGGCCGATGAAGCATCAAAAGTCTCGCCGAGCGCTGGCGAGGTTTCCTCAGCCCTGTCGGACGCCGCCGCGACTTGCTCCATCCTCCGTGCACGCAGCTCTGGCAACGCCCCATCCCCCGGCTGCGCGCTGGAATGCGGAGCGTTTTCCGGCCGATAATTAAGACGAATGGCAGCGCCTGGCTGATTGAGTGGGATGCTCTGCCTCATCACTCCCGCGGGCACCAACAACGCCGTGTAACGGTCATCGTTGATCACGAAGCTGGTCGGTCGGTTGTCCTGGCTCGGCAGGACGCCGCTCCCGTCAAGCGCAACGATCAGCTTGTCCGGCGCGCTCTGGTCGCCGTGCCGCCAGTTCAAGGGAGGAACGGCCTCTCCGAAATCCGGCGCCTGGTGATGGAGCGCTGTTGGCTTGAGAGACGGCGGCGGGCCGGCGTCTTGCATGAGCACACGAGCCGCGAGAGGGGCCTGGATCAGCACGCCACCGCCTGCCTTGCCATCGCTCAGCTGCCGCTCAATGTCGACGCCTTGCGGATTGTTAAAAGTCCTCTGCCTCTTCGCTGGCCTCAAGTCCGCTGTAGCATGCCCGCCGTTGATGAGGAGCTCCTCGCCTGGCAGGCGGCTGGTCCTGACACGTGCGTCCGTTAGCTCGTCCGTGCCCTGGTGGTGGTTCTGCTCCTCGTTGACAGCTGGGACTGGCGGGGCGGCAGCCTGTCGGTCCTGTCGAGAGCCGCTCCTGATAGAGGCGCGCTCCCCGCGAGCTGGCCCGTCGACAGGCCCGTGGTCGTCTCGAACAGCCGGAGCACTGCGTTCGCGATACTTACGAAGCGCCTCCAAGGCGGGAACCAGTTCCCTCTTCGGGAATACCGTGGCAGCGAGCTCGATCAACGAGTCGTGAGCAAGGCCTTCAAACGTTTTGCCCTCAGACTTGAGGTGATTTACCAATTTGCGAAGATACCCAATATATTGCCTCACGGTACTCGATCGCAGTTTCCGCCGCGCCTGAACCGCGGCGTCGATGAGGTCCAGATCATCCTGAGACAGATGAGGATGAAACGGGTCTGGCCGGACCACGATGCCGGAAGCCGGAATTGCGGCGTTGGCTCGGCCCACCTCGCCCAAGTGCCCCTGAAATTGCTCTTGCCCGGCATGTCCCGTTTGATGCTCTTGCAATTGGAAAGACGGCGGCGAATCAACCCCTAATGCAAGACCGCCGTAGATATCTGAGGATGCCCTCGGCACCGTAGGCGCAGCTTCACCAAACAAGGAGGCGGGCTGGGGGTGATGAATGAGTTGAACGTCTTTGGATCCCCCCGGTCCCAACACGGCCGTGTAACGTTCGCCGCCAATTTCGTAGTTCATCATCGGATATTCCGCATTAGGCAAGAAGTCCCACTCACCTAACTTGGACAGCATCAAGTCGGGTGCGGGCTGGGTGCAATGGGAAAAGTCCTTGGGAACGGCGAACGATACATCAAAGATATCGCCGATAGCGGGAGAGCGCAGATGGATGAGCTGAACATCGTTGAGCCCTCCCGGTCCTAACACGGCCGCATAGCATTCACCCCGAATGTCGTAGGTCTTAACCCGCTGTGCTGCATCAGGCAATAGGCCCCAGCGGCCCAGCTTGGAGCGCATCATATCCGGCGCGGGCTGGGTGCCGTGAGAGAAGTCCTCGGGAACAGCCAAAGAAGCATCGAAGCTCTCACTGGTTGCAGGGAGCGTCTGTTGAAGCGCTACCGAAGCCGCACCGCGCTGGTCGATCATCCTGTGAAAGTAGTCTTCAGGGCCGGAATACCGCGGCCGCGAGGAGGGCGGCCAGCTTGCGGGATCCAAAAGCTCGTCCTGGCGGACAGTTTCCGGCGGCTGCGCGGCACCCGCTATTTCTGGCCAAAGCTCCGACGCATCGAGACCATCAGCAGACTTGGAGCCGTCCCAATTCACGCCATCGAAGAGCTCGTCCTGGGCGAAACTCTGCACGAGCGAGGGAGAGACTGAACGCTTATGTTGCCAGAGCACTGGTGCATCGAGATCCGGAGCTGGAGACTCGGCGCTCGGCTCCGCTGCGTCGAAAAGCACGTTCTGGGCGACACTTTGTATCGGAGAATGAGCGGCTGAACTCGGTCCCTGCCAAAGCTGCAGAGTATTGAAACCGTCAGCCCGCAACGAGCAGCCGCGATCCGCAGCGTCTCCCAAGCGCTGCTCATCGACAAGCCGCATGGGCGAAGGGGCAGCCGGCTGAATGGCCTGCCGCGAGCTGCCTCCTTCTGCGCCCAAATTGCTGTGACCGATGATCGCACGATATTCGCGAAGACCGTTCAAGGCGGAGATGAGCCCCCTGTCATTCTGAAACAAAGTGTCGGCGTGACCGAGCAGGGTATCATCACCGAGCTTGGCCATAGACAACGGTCGGAGCGCTGCCGCCAGCTTCCGCAGACAGCTCGCATAGGTCTCGGCGGTTTTCGCGCTGATCCCTCGACCAAAACCTGCCTCACTTGCCTCCCTGATGAGACGTTCATCTTCTATGGAAGGACGATAAGGACGATGATGTGTTGTGGCGGGCCGAGCGGTGGTGGCATAAGACTCGCGATACCGCCTGACCATTAACAATGCTGGGGCAATGATCTTGTCGTTTGGAAACAGCTGCTTGGCGTAACCGAGCAACGTATCGCCATCGAGGCCAGCGATTGATTTGCCAGACTGCTTCAGCGCAGCAGCCAATTGGCGAAGTTGACGATCATAAACGCTCACGGTGGTTGGATTGGGCGGTGGCCTTCGCTCGAGGGCGTCGGCCAACGCAGCCTGGATGAGGCGATCGTCTTCCTCACTGACGTCGTGAAGCTCTCTATGGGAATATACGGGACCGACCGATCGCGCGTCTCCCAGGTGCTGCTCAAACTGCGCTCGCTGCTGCTGCGATTGCTCCGCGGGAGTATCAGACACAGCGGAATCAGGCCGGCTCGGTTGATATTGTTGAATCGCTCCATGTTCGTCCGCTGGCCTCGCTGATCTGGTTCCCTAGCTACGAGCGTTAGCTTTCCAAAAGCTGACGTTGATAATGAATTGGACGGCAAGGGTCTTCTTCCAAGACGCTCAATCGCGAATCGTGCCAAACGAAAAATCGTGACTGTCAAAGTACCGACGACCGACTGTCGTGGTTTTGTCTATATTCGGATCGCTACGGCCTAGCCTGCTGCTCAGCGGCCGCAAGCGCTCTAGTCCCCGACCTTGAGGAGTACGGGAGTGTGTTTCGGCATGGAGTAAGGGCTCGCAGCCTGATCAAGGAGTATGGATTATTGTTCCCTCGCGCAATCGGCCTGCAGTTCCGCCACTAGGTCCATGAGCTCTTGGGCGATGATCATCAGCTTCTGAGCGTGATAGCGCCGCTCTTGTCGATCCGCGAGAACGTCAGTAAACAACGGTGCAAATTTGATGACGAAGTCCGTCGTTTGGCAAAACAGCACGAGACGACGCGCCTCAGATGACGGTCCCGGGTGTCAGCGTCGTGACTGCCCTAACGTTCCGCCACACGATCGATGACCCTCCGCGCTTCCGATCGGCCTCGACGATCGGCGCCCACCTGGGCCTTACGCCGCGTACGTAACCAATCTGGCGATACTGACACCAACAGCAAGATATCCCGATGGGGCGACCGACTTCTCCGAACTTACAGCTCGAGGCCGCGACCGTTCTGCTATACCGAACAAAGAAATGGACTTGCCTCAAGGCCGGGGGGATGAACCTCGCAAGCGGATTGGCATGAGGAAGGCAAAGGTAGCCATTGCCCGGAGGATCGCCGTAACCTGCACTTCATCTGGGTCGACGGCGCATCGTTCGACTGGGGGCAGGCGAAAGAGGCCCAATCCTATTTTGCAAGTTCATAGTCCGGTCCGCCGGACTGGCGATGTCCCGCGGGGACGGTGGTCGTGGCGACCTCGGTCAATCGGCTGGTGACGGTTCGTCCGCACTCCGCCGCAAATGTTGAGGCGCGCGATCCGGACGTCATCATGAGGCCTTGCGACTCGGGAATGACCATGACCCCAGCTGCGACATCAAACCCAATCACGCTGAAGCCGCCAACGACATCGATTATCCAATCCCATCGGCGATCGTCTCCGCGATCGCTCCGTCTCCGCAACCCCGACAGCTCCGACGGAGCAATCGCTGCCGGCATGTCACTAGAGAGAAAGAATAATAGCTCGACAACAACCCGCGTATTCCTCCGTTGAGGACCGCCTTGTTTGATGGACGCGAGTGCTGCAGGTCCTAGGGGTAATCCCAGGAGAAGCGCTATGACGATTTCGCGGGCGGAGGTGATCACATCGGTCGAGCGGCGGCGGCGGTGGTCGCAAGATGAAAAGGAACGGCTCGTTGCAGCATCGCTCGGGCTCGGGGCTACAGTTCCCGAGGCGCCTCGCATGGCCAGCCTTCATGTGAGCCAGCTGTTCAGGGTGCGCAAAGAGCTTTGCAAGCACGGTGAAACGAGTGTAGCGCCGTTGATGCCGGTCGAGATTAGCCCGTCTGTGCCGCCGCGGGATGTGGCCGAAGCGCCGTTGATGACGAAGCGCTGCGTCGAGTTCTCGATGCTCTGATGCGTCGATGATCCCAATACGGCGCATCTCGAGCTGCGGATCGAGAAACACAAACGCGAACTGTACGGGCCGCGGTCTCCACAAGTCACCAATACCTGGATAGCAGAGCTGCTCGGCAGGCGTCCCTTCAATGTCGTGACGGTTGCGACTTCGCTCGCTTCCTCGACGATGGCAGGATCTGCTCGTCTCAACGACGTCGATCCCAAGGGCTGGCTCGCCGACGTCCTGGCCCGTATCGCCGATCTTCCCCCATCGCGTCTGCGCGTGCTGCTGCCCTGGGAATGGAAGTTCCTGCGCCAAGCCGACAAGGCCACCGATCAGCAGGTCGCCTAACCTTCGCGCAGCCCATCATAGAGCTCGCCACGCCCGCGCGCATGCGTCAATCAGGCGGTCTTCGTCGTCTTCGTCGTATGCGTACCTACCCGCAATTAAAGGGCGGATTGAAAGTGAGGCCAACGCGCCGCGGCCCCTTGATGCTGGGATGCCAGCTAGGGAATTTCGAAGCCCACAATTGAGGGTATTCAACGCCCGGCGACACCCAACCGAGCGGGCGGCGAGCCCGCCACTGCCTGTGAGTATGGGGGGACATGATTACGACCGCAGGCAGGTCTGACGATCAGTGAGGCTGCGTGGACGGTTACATAGCGTCACAGCCGTAACTCTGATCATCTCTAAAGTCCTGATGACGAGATATAGACTATGGACCGGGATGCCACCCCTTCTTGCGCAGCGTGCTGTCAGACTCTAACAGCGTCGATTGTCAGCTCTGAAACAATGTCTGATTGTCGACGCTACAAACATTCGTAGAAGACGCAGAGCAAGCTGCGATTTTCATCGGCACGTCCATGCTTGGTTCATCTACGAAGATCTCGGATCGCTGTCACAGAGTGGGTGAAGCTGAAGGTTGCCTTCTTGCGTGTCGCCACGAGCGCCGTGGTCGTCAGCTTGCTCTGAGGCAACAAAACACTAGGCTCAAGCGATAAGGTCGCGTTGGCTTGGCGCCTCCGCCCTCATATCGCGTCGGACGTATCAGACGTGATGCCGACGGCCATTTGTCTTATGGACATCGAGATTGTCGCTCTGCTCAGCAAGGGGTTTATACCCAGGCGTCGGTCGGCGAACGCAAGTGACAAGCTTCCGCGAACAACAGTGGCCTTTGGCACGAATGTGGCATCAGAACTCAGTGCCAACGCGGACATCGGTTCGCACGTGATGGCCCATAACATTGGGGTGAAGGAACCTCTTTGATGAGGACCGTATCGATTGAGTTCACCAGGTTGGTGTTTTTGTACTTCGTGAGCGTGCTCGCGGCCTTGCTTTTGCTGGTGGCGAGCATTCGCGGAGCCATCGAAAAACACCCCGGCTATCGGAGTGATTGCGCCGGGATGCTGATTGTTTCTTCTATGCTACTTGTTGATAATTTTCAGTCGGAATGCCGCGCTCTCCTTCTTTTCGGTGACAACCAGCCCGCACGAAGAAAGATCTTTGAGGGGGGTGCGGATCTGTTCAGCGTCAATGGGGCAAATGCGAAGGCACCGTGCAACGCTGTATCGGCTCCTGTGATTCTTCCAGCGCCCTCCCGTCTGCGCTGTCGATCGATGACGCTGAGCAGTGACGAGCCGTCATATTGTCCCGACGAAGACGTTCTAAAGAGGAGAGCAGACAAAGGGTGCCGAGTGGCGTCGTTCGCGCTTGCAGGATCGTTCCGGCAGAATAGTCCGGCTCTCCGTGCGGAGGCGCCTGCCGGTCCGATGCTGATGCAGAGGCCAGTCTCTTTGGCACCTCATAGTTTTACGACCTCAGCCGGGGTCACAATTAGCTTCACGTTGATCATGGCGTTAAACCCGAGCGGTACTGCTTTTGGTCCAAAGGTCTTTATGGATGCCGACAGTAAAGCTTTGGTCTGCGCGATCTCGCCCACGGATGCGGAAAGCATCTCTGCGTTTCGGCACTCGCTGGCGCAAAGCCTTTGTTCAACAAGCGGCGAATCCCGGCGGGGGACTCCCGAGCAAGGATGTCGATGATTTGTTCGCGAACAACTGGGCTGCTAATGCAACAAATGGCATTATGGGCGGTTGCCTGCTCGGAAATAATAATGGAAGGGGAGCGATAGTGTAGCGCAGCACGTGGGCTTCGCGAACTCCACGAACGAGTCCGGGTCGCCAGATCCGGATTGAGCGTAATCCGCCCGATATGCTCGTCGCCCAGCCATTCCATGTCGTCGAGCACCCGCCCTCTGGCCGTGAAGCGTGCCGAATTGAAAAGTGCGGTGCATGCCGTCGCTTGATAATCGTGTGGGCGCGTCGGGGTGCGAGTTAGCGGACAACTGGCAGGCAGTCTTCATAACTTGGGCGTCGACGATCGACGATCTGGTCCCTCATCGAACACAGGCGGCGCGCCCTCATCAATCGCCATCTGGGCTGACGACCGCTTACACGCACTAATGAAATCGTGCGTTTCACCAACTACCGATACCCTGCCAAGGGCTCGATTGTCTGGTTCGGACCAATGTCGACAACCGGACGCACGTCCCATGAACGAACCCGCTTGAGGCTCTATCTTCGAGCGGCATGCAGCTTGCTTCGTTTGCGCAGGCGCTCGGTATTGGACAGAGTGCATGATGCGATTTGGAGTTCTTCTTTGAGTAGCCACCACCATTGCGCTTCTAGCCGGCGGCAGGCCGGCTGGGCCGACTTTGGGCCAGCAGTGAAGCCCTGGTGCCAATCCGCAAACGGGGGAGCAGAACACAGCATTGGGCTCTGGCCCCGGCGCGGTTGCGTTATTTGCGGCTTCGGTCTGAGCCTTCCCATGCAGTTGAGGTACCGTGTTCACCATCTTTGTGTTCACTGGTTGTGGCTAGTTGCATCTGGACGTCAAGAAAATGTGCGTTCATGCATCTGGTGACTTCCGTCTGGCCGCCAGTACTGGTTGGCCGCTTTATCAGATTGTTGGCCTTGCTGACCCGACGGAAAGGTTAGTGGCTGTGGCTGCGCATCGTCACAAACTGATTGCGGTCGCGCCGGGGCGCGATCCGTGGCTCTTCACGTCGCTAGTCTGCCACTGCTTGCTTGCCATAGCCCTTGTCATCGCGACTGGTTTCGGCCCCGTCGTTAAGGCATCCGCCCAGAGCTTCACCTACAATCCGCTGCCGCCGCGTCCGAAGCCGCCGAAGGTCGCCAACGACAACCAGATGCTGGTTCAGGCGACCGAGGTCGTCTACGATTACAACAATTCGCGGATCTCGGCGGTCGGCAACGTGCAGCTGTTCTACAACGGCACCAGCTTCGAGGCCGACAAGGTCATCTACGACCAGAAGACCAAGCGGCTGCATGCCGAGGGCAACACCCGCATGACGGATACGGAGGGTAAGATCACCTATGCCGAGATTCTGGATCTGTCCGACGACTATCGCGATGGCTTCGTTGATTCGCTCCGGGTCGACACCGCCGACCAGACGCGGATGGCTGCGACCCGCGCCGACCGCTCCAGCGGCAACTACACCGTGTTCGAGAACGGCGTCTACACGGCCTGCGCACCCTGCAGGGACGATCCGAAGAAGCCGCCGCTCTGGCAGGTCAAGGGTGCCCGCATCATCCACGACCAGCAGGAGAAGATGCTGTATTTCGAGACGGCGCAGCTCGAATTCATCGGCGTTCCGCTCGCCTACATGCCCTATTTCTCGACGCCCGACCCGACCGTGAAGCGCAAGACCGGCTTCCTGATGCCGGGCTTCACCTCCTATACGGCGTTCGGCTACGGCATCGAAGTCCCGTTCTACTGGGCGATCGCGCCCGATATGGACGCGACCTTCAACCCGCGCATCACCTCCAAGCAGGGCGTGCTATTGCAGACCGAATTCCGCCAGCGCCTGCTGGACGGCGCCTACCAGATCCGCGCCTACGGGATCCATCAGCTTAATCGCGGCAATTTCCCCGGCCAGCCCGGCGACCGCCAGATCCGTGGCGGCGTCGAGACCAAGGGCCAGTTCGCACTGAATGACAAATGGGTGTGGGGCTGGGACGGCGTTCTGCTGTCCGATTACTATTTCATGTCGGACTATCGCCTGGCAGCGTATCGCGATCCGCTTGGATCGTTCCTGAATCTGCCGACGGAAGCCATCTCGCAGCTCTATCTGACCGGCGTCGGCAATCGCAGCTTCTTCGATGCCCGCACGATGTACTTCCTGAGCTTCTCGGGTAACCAGCAGCAGGTTCCGGTCATCTATCCCGTGATCGACTACTCGAACGTGCTCAACTATCCGATCTTCGGCGGCGAGTTCAGCTACAAGACCAATTTCGTGAACCTGTCGCGTGATACCGCCGTGTTCGATCCGATCACGACGCTCGCCAACACCAACAGCCTGTGCACGACGGCGTCGGCCGATCCGCTCGCGCGCACGCCTTCGCAGTGCCTGTTGCGCGGCTTCCCCGGCACCTACACCCGCTTGTCGGCGGAGGCGCAATGGCGCAAGTCCTACACCGATCCGTTCGGCGAGATCTGGACGCCCTTCGCGATCCTGCGCGCTGACGCGATCAACGCCGACGTCTCGAACCAGCCGGGCGTGTCGAACTTCCTGCCCGTCGGCGACACCCAGGCGTTCCGCCTGATGCCGACCGTCGGCCTCGAATACCGCTATCCCTTCATCAACGTTCAGCCCTGGGGCTCGACCACCATCGAGCCGATCGCGCAGGTCATCATCCGTCCGAACGAGACCTATGCCGGCAAGCTTCCGAACGAGGACGCGCAAAGCTTTGTATTCGAAACGTCGAAACTGTTCAGCGTCGACAAGTTCTCCGGCTACGATCGCGTCGAAGGCGGCGGCCGGGCCAATGTCGCCGTGCAGGCCACCACCCAGTTCGACAGGGGCGGCGCCGTCAAGGTGCTGTTCGGGCAGTCCTACCAGCTGTTTGCCGTCCGGGATTCCACCAATACTGGCCTCGATTCAGGTCTCGACAAGCCGCGATCCGACTATGTCGCGAGCGTCGACTACTCCCCGAACCGAACCTACACCTTCAGTGTCCGCGGCCGGTTCGACGAGCAAACCTGGAACGTCCAGCGCTTCGAGGCTGAAGGCCGCGCCAATTTCGACCGCTGGTCGCTCAGCATGATGTACGGCAATTACGCGCCGCAGCCGGAGCTCGGCTACCTGACGCGACGCGAAGGCATTCTCACCTCCGCATCGGTGAAAGTCGCCTCCAACTGGCTCATGCAGGGCTCCGCCCGCTGGGACCTCGAAGCCAACAAGATCAACCAATACGTGGTCGGCGCCGGCTATGTCGACGATTGCTTGGTGCTGGGATTGAACTATCTGAAATCCTACAATTTTACAGTAGGTGGCGTGCCCCCCGTCTTGAATGAAACCTACATGCTAAGTATAGGTCTACGAACATTCGGGACGATCGCAATCGGCTTCTGAGGCACGGATAGCGCGGCATGCGGGTCACGTCGGGCGACGTCACCACCACGACCGAGGCGCGCGATGGCGGGCAGCGGTCACGGCTGTGCTGGGAAAGCTCGAGTTCAACGAACGCGCAGAACTGGTCCACTTCATCCATGTCGCTTATCCGAGGGACCGCTGAGACTGAAATGGATCCCGGTTTTGGGACCAGGGGCGAAGTTAAGGGCCGCGCATTGGAAGCGGTGCTGCAGCAGGCGACGGCGGCCGTTCTGGCCCAGCGCTATGAGGTTCACCCGAACCAGATCTACGCATGGAAGAAGCACCTGCTGGACTAGGCGGCCGGAGCGTTTGACGCGGGTGTCGGGCGCGAGAGCGAGGAAGCGCGCGAACGCGAGTAGCTGCAAGCCAAGATCGGACAATGACAGTCGAGCGCGATTTGTATGAGCAATCTCACGTCAAGAGACATCATCAGGTCATTTTGCTTCCCCTGTGGGAATCGATTTTGTGCATTGGCGGGCTTCGGATTGAGCGGCGGCGGCGCTCCGCACCTAGCGGAGCCCGACGGCGTCGTGTCTCGGTTCGATCGGATTGCCGGGTTCGATGATCTCTCGTGCGCGCGTGCGTTCGGCGCATCAACTTATATCCAACAGCTCCGTAACGGCATACGACAATCCTGCATGCACGAACCAAGACATCGAGGAGGCATCAGGCGCCTGGAAAACTGCGCGCCGATGGCGGTCTGGCGGACCGCTGTAACCGGCGCATTCGGCGAAGAGGCTGTGGATATGTCGCTTCCCGCAAGCGAGAAGCTTGGACAGCGCTGCGCGTTGCCCACATCCCGCAGCCACAACAGCGGCACGCAAGAGTAGCGTATGGGAAGAACGAACGGCAGCAGCTCCACTTAAGAACCGGACCCGGTGGTCCTCAGCAAAGGGTCCACTTCAATTCCCTGCCAGTTCAAACCTTGCCATCAGTTCTACAATTTCGCGTTATGCCGTTTGGTAGGAACATGCTTTTCGCTCCAAAGAGTGCGCAATTCGCGTCGTCGGATCGTCCAGTGATTGCCTTGTGACCCGTCGTCGGCCAGGTGAGACTTTGTTGTTGCTGCCGAGCCGGCGTTCATCACGATTCCGCAAACACTGGTTTCAATGCCGCCAAGATCCTAACTCCAATCTATCGTTCTCCCGACAATAACTGGTCCAAGCGCGTACGAGACATCTCTTGAACCGGATTAGTGCACTGTCAGCGGGCTCCTTCAGGCGATCGGTCTTGACATATATCCGCTTGTGACGCCTCATTCCGGTGGCGCCGAACCAGTTCTTCTGCATCCACTGGCCTCATCTTTCGCTCCGATATCGTTTACTCAGCTCATCATGCTGTCGCGCTCATCCGCGCGAACAACATTGCCGCTTCCGATGGCCCTAGCCCAACGATGCCTACAAAGCTCGGCGGCGGCATTGGGATGCCCCGATGAGTGGGTCTCCACAGGTGCAGGCAGTATCGGCTGTTATTCACATACTGCGAATGTGGCGGATGCAGCTGCATGACGCACTCCTCTTCATCCCAGAACAGGTCTTTGACAAAGCACATCTCCTCCCAATTCGGACAACGCCGCGGCGTCGAGACAGCGACATGTTCCCAGCCAGGACGGACAAATCCACTTATCTTGAGTTCACACCCGCAAGGCCCCTGCACAAAGAACAGACCGCAAGGGCCTGATCCCGGAACGGTAGCGAACTGGCCGTTTTGCACGCGGCCGGCCTCCAACTTCTCTATGATCTGCGCTCGCACGCCCCCTCCTTTGCCTCTCGGATGGCCTTGAACTCGACGTAGATGACGTTGTCTCGCAACTCATTAACCGGCTGGGTCCTCTGCGCGGCGTTGCTACATCGCTCTTCAGCGAACCATCTGCCGATAAAGCTGCAGATGTCCATCGTCACTCTTCTCCTGTTATTAGTTTTCTAACGCTGGCATCGTGGCTGACGAACGCTCTCGAAGCTCGCTGATTGCCTGACTACGAGCCGCGCAGCTTCTGCGCGATGGCGAATAAGCCCGCAGATCGCACATTCCCGCTCATGGTGGCCCGACGGGGTTCGCTCACGGGACAACTCCGTCATCAAGCCCTCTCATGCGAAGCATCTTGTCATCCATGCCCGCCGGTGCTGGCCGCACATCGCCGAACAGAGCGCCCGCACCAGCAATTGTAATATCCGCCATCGAGCTTTCGTGCGTCCAGCAAGCGTTCGTGCCCCTGCTAATTCATGTCTCATGGCGACTTGCTTAAGTCCATGAAATCGGCGGCTCTTGGCTCATCGCCTCGCCCTCAAGGAATCGCTCGTCATCATGGCAATGCTCTCAATAATGGCCTTTTGCATCTACATTCCATGATGGCTCTCAAACCAGTGCGGCACCAGGTGACGCTTCGCGGCGATGTTGCTGCTTCGTGAGGTCGTACTTGATCATTCGCTGCTTTCTCGCCGAGTCTGAAACAGTGCCATTGAGCCATCTATGTGACCACGATTGAGTTGTATGGGGGTCAAATCGAACGGGCTCACACCAGAGCCGCGGACGCCTGGCATGAACTGTCTTCGAGCCGATAACAGCCAGCGGATCGCCTACCATCTCGGTGCTCCTTGTAAGTCGGCGATCAGGAACAATGATTAATCGATCTCATTGACTGCAAATGCGACCGGCGGCCGATCTTCCCGCGTCACTACGATGCAACTCCTAACGCATTGTTTCCGGTATCGCGCACGCGAAGCGCTCACCTTTTTGCCGCTAATACGGGCGTTGTCTTTCAGACGTCGACGTCGCGAATCCGACAACGGGCGGCGACTCCGTGTCGCCAACGCCGATAGCGCGCTTGTTTTTTTTGCATCAAAGCCGTGCAGACACTCCTCCGTCGTGGCATGTAGGTTGCTGTGGTGACGGAACGCGACCTCCCTGTACCGACGATGCGCGAGCATGTCATCGGCCGGAAGCTAGCCGCGCAACAAACAGGGATTCTGATACTCGCGCTTTGAAAGAGGACTGCGAACTTATGAGTGATACGAGGCATGTAAGGCCTGGACTTTTTCCACGGACCAGCGCGGCAGGTGATGAAATGACACATTGGCGCGCACCAAAGCACTCAACGATCAGCCATTATGGCGCCGATTGTCGCTCCTGGCAGGCGCAGAGGAGGTGGAACCTGTGGCCTCTGGCCGCACTCCTCATAACTGCGCTGCTTTGGGCTGGTATCTACTGGATCATCGCAGCGTTCTTCTGAAATAATCTCGCGGCTGGCAAAGGCGAGAGGGGCTTTCCGACGCCCCTCACATGCCGCGGCCGCAACGTATGCACACCATCAATCGGACGTGGAGACCTCTTCACAGACTTGGTCAAGCCCAGACTTGGCGCGGCTACCTGGATATAAAATCCGCACCTCCGACCAACGCAAACGAAATATTGAGGCATGACGCAGATGTCTCGAATTGGCGAAACTGATATGCGGCCAGCTTGCCCGCGTGGATCGCAGCGGCGATGAAGTGCCAAACACTGACCTGTAACAGCTCAACACGGCCACGCGAGGATGGCATCCGGCCTTCTACGTTCAGCGCGACGCATTGACTGCAGGCGGAGGTCTAGGTTCGGCATCTTCATGATAAGAGGATTAGCTTTCGAGGAGCTGACTAAACGAGTAGACTGAAGTGACCGTTAGGCAGGCTGCCTGCTCCGCCTTCTCACTTACGTATTGCGGCAAAGGACCGTCGGGATGCCTCGCCCTACGGTGCCGCCTCAACGTCCCGTGCAAGCGCACTGACTCGCCTGCTGAGCGACATTTTATTGGATCGGGTAGCGATCAACAGGCCGGGGCGTTTTTATGGAACCGCAGCGACGCTTTACAGATCTTGCTCAGGCCACATCATCCTCGCCGCTGCGCGTCTGCCACACCTGGGCACGGAGAGCCAGCTTGTCATATTCCATGGCAATCTTAAGCAGCCTGTCTCTCGGTTTGCCGTCGGCGAGCGCTTCCGCCTTCTTTCGCGTTGCTTCCGCACGGCCTCGCCAGTGGTCGGGCTGGTAGAGTTTACTTTTCGGATTCATGCCGAGAGCATGCAATTCGTAGATCAAAGAAATGCGACACGGGCCCTCCGTATAATAACGTAACAGCGACGCTCGTTGCCCGGCTGCCGAGGCGGACAGTCGCCCTGCACAGCCGCTATTCAGAAACGCCAAAGTGCGCATTGCAGCCGAAGCTCGTACGAAGATTGCACAGCTCCAACATCTTCAGACGATCGGACGCACGAAGGGGCTTGAATCGCACTTAGCGTTAGATTGTACGATCCTGGACACGTGGGAACGACCTCTGACAATCCAGACGCTTCCTGACAGGTCATGAGAATTGCAAATGTCTCAAACATCTAAACTCACCTGCCACGACCGCATAAGACCACAAGATCCTCCAGATGCCCGCTTGTCCGCG
Source organism: Bradyrhizobium sp. USDA 3311 (assembly GCF_054062495.1). NCBI lineage: Bacteria > Pseudomonadati > Pseudomonadota > Alphaproteobacteria > Hyphomicrobiales > Nitrobacteraceae > Bradyrhizobium > Bradyrhizobium sp. USDA 3311. Next base: position 9,153,787 of record NZ_JBSSFI010000001.1, read on the forward strand.
CTTCATCGGAGGTGTTCCTGTCGCAGCTGGACGAATCGCGCGTTTCGAGATCTGCACGGCAGGCGCTCCCACCACCGTAGCCTCACCGGAACTGACGCAAGACGAATTCTCCATCCCAGATACCCCACCCACGTCTTCACATAACGTGGAACACAGGCGCGCGATTACACCAAAGATAGTCTCGGCGCGCGCCATCATGGTTCGCTCTGCACAATCGAATGCATCATCAACAATGCCTTGAGCGCACCTGGCTTTTGCCTGATCTCTCTGCCTCGCGATAACTGGCCCGGGCCCCTCGCGCCGGCTACGGGGTCATTAGTCGGCTGGCGGGTACGCTGAGCCAGAGTACCTAAGCACCTGTCACGCCCAAGCAATGCCTCGCGACTCCAGGCAGGCACCGACCGCACAATCGACCGGAAGCTCCAAAATGATCCCTTGCTGGACCAGTTCAGCCGCCAGTACTTCCCCTCTTCGGCTGGCTCCGCCACTTCGGCAGGTGTCGTTTCTGTCGTGCCGGACCGATGACCAGCACCGTACAGTCAAGACCGCAAAAGTGGAAGAACGAGCTTGCGGCACCGCGCTTAAGCAGTTCCGGCCTGTTTCCCCCCGGTTGACAGGTCATGTTGCGCTTCGCGCAAAGAACAATACCGCAGCCTCACCGATTTGAAGGGATATCATGACTCAAAATCAACGAGCTCAATTGGCTTCCAGCCTCACAATTTACTACTGCGCCATCGCTCTTGCGGTCGCAATGACAGCTGTGATGCCCGGGCCAGTCGACGCGCGCGATCAAGCGCCGACCGCAGAGGAGAAAGAGGCTTGCATGGAGGACGTGTTTCGCCTTTGTAGCAGCCACATACCAGATCGCACCGCTATCACTACCTGCCTCAGATCCAGACAAGCGAGCCTCAGTCAGCAATGTCGCTACGTGATCTCCGTGCGTGACACTGGCAAGAAAAGCAAGGACTCGAAGTGAAGATATGGCGGCCTGTTCGTTTGCCTCATCCTCAGAAGTGGACTCAGCCTGACCAGCAGGACCGTCGCCCAAGGTCAGGTGACGAGCATGGCTCGCCTACAATTGACCGACGCTCTGGTTCAATCGCGCTTGTCTGGATCGGCGAATGCGCAAATTACCCTTCAATACCGGTCTGATCGCGAATACGGGGAGATAGCCGCACGTATCATCAAAACGTTGCACAAGCTTGGACGTCGTTCTGCAATTGCCCAGCATGAGGTTGACGAAGGGACCCCGGCCGTCTCAATGGCCGGCTTGGCCATTCCGATCAGCGGCCGCCCGCCGATCGCAAGCTATCTGAACATCGCGCAGATTATCGCTGCCGCCCACAAGGCGAACGCCGGCGCGATACATCCGGGTTATGGAGTGCTTTCTGAGAGTGCGGAATTCGCGAGGACAGTGTTAAAGGCCGGAATTGCGTTCATTGGGCCGGTTCCAGAAACTATCGAACTAATGGGCGATAAGATCCGCGCCCGTAATTTCGTTCAGGGCAACGGCTACGCACCCTGCGCCATCGAGGAAGATGATCCGCCAACATTCGTTTCGAGAGCGCGGGCTGTTGGAGTTCCTTTGCTCGTCAAGGCCATCAGGGGACGGTGACGGCAAGGGAATGCTGATTGTACGCGACCATGCTACGTTGGAGGCAGCCATTGAGCAATCGAGCAGTGAAACGCGTCGCTGCTTTGGAGATGTCCGACTTGATGTTGAACGATATGTCGAAAGCCCTCGACATATTGAAGTACAGGTGCTCGGTGACTGCTTCGGTAACCTGATCCCTCTCTTCGAGCGCGAATGTTCGGGTGCAGCGCCGTTTCCAAGAGATCATCGAGGAAACGCCCACGCTGGCGCTATCGCCGGAATTGCGGACCCCGGTTTGCGAGAACGCTCCTGCTCTTCCTGCAGAATGCAACGGGCTTGATGGTTGGCCGCGAATATGAACGGCGTGGGATCACCAAGGACGCAAAGCTGATCATGGCGCGTCCGTGCCGACGTTTGCGATCATTTGTAATAGCTCGCACGGCGCAGGAACTTACGCTATGTCGGGACGCGCGTTTGATCCATGCGCTTTTCGACGCGCCGCAGTACGGCGTAGTCCGACTGTAAGGCGGGACCGAAGACCGGCGGCTCACCGCCTCATGTGGGCGGATCAACGGAACACGTCCATCGCTCTACGAAGGCTGTCCTGCGCACCTTCATTTGCAATCGGCTGGGGTTCTTTTGTAGAGCGGGCTCGATCTACCCAGCACCGATAGCCTCGAAGCAGGTAGAGGAAGCCGCTTCAACGCTCCACGACGGCGGCGCCGGAAAGCCATAAGGCTTTGAAGGATGCGGTGATCCGGCCGGAACACCGCGGTCAAGAGGGCGCTGCGGACGCGGCAAGCGGTCCCTAGACAGTGCCATTGGTCCCGGCGTCAAGCAAACTGCAAGTTCCAACTAGGCGGCGATCTCCTATCGACGGCACCATAAAATGAAGCTTGCCCCTCACGTAGCGTCAGGTTGTAGCCTCGCCAAGGTGCGCACACTCAACCGACTGCCGCCTCAAGCGTCAATGAGACCATGCCCCGTGTGGCGGGCAGCTGCATCAAGGCAACCGGTGCCAGGTCTCTTCAACGATGCTTCGTTGAACGGAAGAGCGCGAGGCTTGGACAAGGAACGTGTAAAGTTCGATGGAAGCGCTTAGATCAATCATCGGCAAAGTTGCCACCGGCGCCACTCTGACGCGTGAGGAAACTGCGTCAGCCTTCGAAAGCATGATGTCGGGGTACGCGACTCCCTCGCAAATCGGTGGCTTGTTGATGGGGATGCGGGTCCGGGGCGAGACGGTCGAAGAAGTCACCGGCGCCGCCTCCGCGATGCGGAATAGGATGCCGCGTGTCGAGGCGGCATGCGACCCCTTCGGTATCGCTGGCGCGAGCGACACCCTTATGTATTCGGTCAACGTGTCGACGTGTGCTTCCTTTATCGTCGCCGGGGCCGGCATTCCTGTCGCCAAGTATGCCAGCCGCGCTGCGTCTTCGGGATCAAGCACCGCAGACTTGTTGGTGCGGCTCGGCGTGAAGGTCGATCTCAAGCCTGAGGCCATTGCACGTTGTGTGCAGGAAGCCGACGTCGGCTTCATGTTTGCGGCAGCCCGTTATCCGGCGATGCAGCGCGTCGGCCAGATCCGGAACGCACTTGGAACCCACACGATCTTTAATCTGATCGAGCCTCTGTCCAATCCGGCCAGGGTAAAGCGGCAGATCGTTGGGGTGTTCTCTGCCGAATGGGTCCAGCCCCTGGCGCACGTTTTGAAGAACCTTGGGGCCCAGTCGGTATGGGTTGTTCATGGCTCGGACGGGCTCGATGAAATGACCCTCACCGGTCCAACCTTTGTTGCTGCGCTTGAGGCGGGTATAGTCCGCACCTTCGAAGTGACGCCGGAAGAAGCCGGGCTCCCCCGCTGCCGCAACGACGCGCTGGAGAGCAGCGATGCCGAGGCTAATGCCGTTGCACTGCAAAATGCGCTTGATGGCGTACCAGGTCGATTTCGCGACGCTGCGCTTTTGAACGCAGCGGCGGCATTGGTCGTGGCCGGGCGGGCCTCGACCCTGCAGGAAGGCGTAGCACTTGGACAAGAATCACTTGATCGCGGCGCCGCAGCCGCTCGACTGAAGCGCCTGATCGCGGTTTCGAACGCGTGACAGCTAGGCTGGCCGATGTCCCAGTATTCCGACCAAGACTGCGGCTCACGAGCGCGACGATATTGCAGCCGCGAATGCGCTCACGTCTGTGGGATTTCAAGGAGCGTGCGCCGCCTGCACTCGCCCCGCCGACCAAAGCAATTCGCGCCGAGCACGCGGCCCGAGAGCCAATTTTTTTTATCGAAGAGCCTGTTGCAGCCGGGGTTGCCGAGGTGAGCCCCCGACGAAGCGCGCGCTGCGCTCCGAAGGAGAAAATCGATGATGTCCCGGCAGAATATTGAAGCACTCGGATCTATTGCAATGATAGAACACATCATTCGGAAGTTTCGGGAATTGATCGATACAGATAGCTCGATCCCGCCGGAGCTGCGGGGTGCGCTGCACGCGACGCTCGATAAGCATCTTCTCGAGGCAAAAAAGCGTGTTCTCCTAAAAGTGCCTTAGGTGCGCCGCTGCCGTCTACGTGCGGAGAAACTCTGGCAGGCGCGCACCGGTACCGCAATCGGCATCATCGCATCCGCACGGGGGCCCAGCGAGGCTCCAGCCCAGCCGGTCGGATCGCGACCACGACTCCATGTGCACTTCGCCGGCCGCTCAGCGTGGTTTCCTGCTTGAGAAGGGTCCTATTGTGCGGCAATTCTCAGTTGGCCGCTGGATCGCTGATCCGGCCTACACGGCGAAATATTGCACGTCCGTCGGGTCATGATGGTAGCTAATCCAGCGGACACCAACGAAATGACGAACTCTCTTGACGCAAATTGCAGCGCTGAATGCTTGCGACACCAGACCGGCCGATCCGGCAGCCCGAGAGCTTGGCCATGTTCTCACAGGCTGCCAAAAAAGCTTGAATCTGACGTAACGTTAAATTGTACGGTCTTGAGGTTGGCACCTATCTTGGTCTGCCGCCGGGATTATGAAGGATTGCGAATGTCTCAGCAGGTCAGATCCACGACCCGATGGCGCTACGGCTCGCTCGTAGCTTTGAATGCTTAGGCATTCAGGAACCGAAACTATGGGGCTAACCTGAGCCGAGCCACCAGAGAGCCGCGCGACACCGCGCCAAAATCAGTTCGCCGAACCGGTTTTGCGCTCTGTTCAAACTACTTTCCCGTGGCTGGCTAGGCATTTCCATGGCGCAAAGGTGCGGCTGACGGCGGGCCTCCGCAGGTTTCCTAAGATCCTGAGCTGCGAGTGCCGCTCCGCGTGATCCCGCGGCATCGGAAGATATTGCTTGGCATTATGGAGCATCCAAGTTGAAAGAGCCCGACGGCGTCAAGAAGGTCCTGTTAATCGACCATATTGAAGGCCAATGCCGTTGCATCATCGGCTTCAAAGATGGAGATGCCAGAGCGGCCTATATGTGCGGCGAGCCTGTATATCAAGGACGCGGCAAGAAACTATCTTCGTGGTGTGCCTATCACTACCGACAGATGCACACGACCGTCGCCGAGCAGAACAGAGTGAGCGATCAATCGCCCGAGATCCCTCAAGCAATATCCATTGTTCGCAGCCAATGACAACCATCCAGAACCAAGTCCTGCCAAGGCGGTGCGATCATAGCCTGTACGAAGGCCAACCGAAGCATACGAGCGGGAGCTCGAACAAGCATTTCGGGGTTGCGACTGAAGCGCATCGGGACAATCGTGCTGTGCGGACCTGATGCGCATGGATAACAAGTTGGATCGCTGCATACTGATCGAGCGCGTCATTGCTGGCCTGGGCTTGCATCATGGCTGGCACCAGGGCTGCCAGCGTCGACCGGCCCCGCTCGAATGCATTAAGCGTGGTCTCCGGCATAAAGTGGGTGTGGAGCACCTTGTCGAGCGCTTTGACAAAATGAAAAGTGCTCGGCGGCCGCACGGCGCCAATTCAATGATACGAGGATTGCGCCGAGCCTCGCAGCAGGCATAGAGCAACGCCAGATAATCAGGTCTGTTGAGGCTGACGATCGCGATCCGGTCTCCCCTCTGGACGCCGAGCTGGCTCTTGAAGGCGCGGGCGATCCGCTCGATCTGTCGATTGAGGCCGGCGTAGCTGAGAGTCTGCCCCTGACTATATTTAAATCGCTCAATTCATCCGAACTTGCCCAAGCTTTCGATCGCGCGCTGGAAAGCGGTACCCTGAGGACGTGAGGTGAATGTCTGCTTCGTCTCGCTAGAGCATTTTCCGACCGGAATGAATCGGGTGGGGATTCCCAAAGCGGCGCGAGTCAGATTCAAGCTGCATGCTGGCGAGGGAGGCCAGCATGTATGGCCAGGGCGCTTTCGGTTGATCTTCGCCAAAGGGTGGTAGCAGCGATTGACGGTGGCATGTCCTGTCGACAGGCTGCCGAGCGCTTTGGTGTCAGCGCGGCCAGCGCGATCCGCTGGCGCGGTCGCCTCAAGGAAGTTGGCGACATCGTTCCTAAACGCCAGGGCGGTGACCGCAAATCGCAGCGCATCGAAGCGCATTCGCAATTGATTCTGGAGGCGGTGAACGCGAAGCCGGATATCACGCTCGCCGAGTTGCGAGAACTGTTGAAACGTCGTGGAATATCGACTGGCATCGCGTCGCTCTGGCGTTTTTTCCAGCGCAGAAAGATCACACTTAAAAAAAGACAGCGCACACCGCCGAGCAACGGCGCGGCGATATAAATGCCGCGCGCGAGGAGTGGTTCGAAGGGCAAATCGATCTTGACCCTGAGCGTCTCGTTTTCATCGACGAAACCAGCGCCAACACCAAAATGGCGCGGCTTCACGGGCGCTCGCCACGCGGCGAGCGATGTCGTGCAGCTATCCCACACGGACATTGGAAGACGACGACATTCACCGCTGGATTGCGCTCCGACGGTCTGATCGCGCCGCTTGTTCTGGACGGCCCAATGGATGGCGACGCTTTCCTGGCCTACGTCGAGCAATTGCTCACTCGCTGCGGCCGGGCGATACCGTTATCATGGACAACTTGCCCGCTCACAAGGTCCATGGCGTTCGAGAGGCCATCCAGGCGGTCGGAGCAAGCCTGCTCTATCTTCCGCCCTATAGTCCAGACTTCAACCCCATCGAAATGGCCTTCTCTAGATTGAAGACGCTGTTGCGGGCCGCGGCAGCGCGCACCATGCCCGATCTCTGGCAAGCAATCGCCGACGCTCTCAAACGCTTCTCACCCGAGGAATGTCACAATTATCTCGTCGCGGCTGGTTACGACGCAACGTGATTGGAAAATGCTCTAGAGCTCTGTCAGCCCCAATCGCGACCACCTTTAAGTCGCTCCTGAAGTGCCGGCCGATCGGCGATTAGGTGCTCGAGGTGCAGCGGTTCATCGTCTTGCCGCTCGCCCTGCGCCGCTCCTGGCGAGCCGAACCGAAGCGCACTTCGAGATGTGGCGCCAGTCTCGAGACTTCCACGCGTGGAAGGACCGGATGCACGACGAGAAGCTACCGCTCCCGACCTAGCCGACCAGCGGCCAGGCGCACTGCTTCTGCGGCGAGCCGATCACCAACAATAGCGTCAGCCGGCACGTCCAGGCGGCGCACAGCGGCATCGGAGACCGGACACGCAAATCCGACGAGCGTGCATAGATCCCGGCCATGCCGAAGGATTTGTTCTGCTTACCAACGGCCCGGAACGTGGTGCCGGCTGGCCCTGATTGGATCCACGAAGTGAAGTACGAAGGCTACCGGCTCCGCGTCGAGCGGGACGGCGACCGCGTGCGGCTGGCGCTTGAAGAGTGGGCTCGACTGGACCAGCCGGTATCCCTGGATCGTCGAGACGGCGCGGAAGATGCGCCAGCAGCAATTCATCCTTGACGGCGAGGCCGTCGTGCTCGGAGTCGACGGGTTATCGGACTTCGACGCGCTCCAGTCGCGCCGGCACGATGACGAGGTTCAGCTCTACGCCTTCGACTGCCTCGCGCTCGGCGGCGATGGCCTGTCCCGCCTGCCCCTGTTCATGCGCAAGACCACCCTGGCGCAGCTCGAAAAGGATCCACAGCGCCATCCGTGGTCAGGCAAATCCTTCCGTCATGGACAAAACGAGCAAAGCCATCCCATCGGTTGAGCAGATAATTGATCGGCTTGATCACGTTTGACGAACGCGAGAGCCGGGCGGATTCCGCCCGTAGCCAAGCCTCAAAATCGCTCAGCAGCGGCGCGCTTCTGTCTTGGCGGACCCGCAGCCGCTCCTCGGCATTCAACCCATGGATCTCGCGCTCGATCTCGAACAGCTGGTCAATTCGAGGCACCGCTTCCAGCGCAATGGGCGAGATCGCCGCCGCCGAAGCGCCTCAACGTCGACGCCCGCATCGACAATGACGCGCCGCCCGCCAGCCAGCTCGATCTCGATCCGACGCTCCGTCGAGTGTGCTGTCGCGCTCTCCGATGAAGCCGCCACCGACGCCACAGGCCCATCCTCGGCCACAACTGCCCTGACAAAGCCAGCCTCGGATTTGGTCCGCTCCGCCGCGAAGGCTCTTCGCCAAGTCACCAGCAGAGAACGCGACAAGCCGTATCGCCGCGCTGTCGCCGCAACCAGCCGCGGCTCGGACAGGCTCTCCAAAACAATCCGCGCCTTCTCCTCCTCAGACCAACGCCGCCGCCGGCCCGTCTCCACCACTTCCAGTCGATTCAGCGCACTGATCGTATGGCTGTCCATACGTACAGTTCTCAACCATCAAGCCAGCCCGTCGCAAGGCGTCTTTCCTCGGAGGCTTACCCTGCGCCAACGGCGTAAGGCAGCGCAACGCGCAAGACGGCCTCCCCGGCCTCTAATCAGCGCTCGTGTCAAGTCTACCAAAACAACTCCGCAATCATGGCCGTTCTGCTGCCGGGCTATGCGGGGCGGTTGCACGCGGGAACCGAGACGGGCGGCGAGCTGGACGGCGCTGTTGCGAGACCCAGCGGAGTTACTCTTCCGAGCGGCTTTAGCCGGCGACCTTTCGTTGGGCTTTAAAAGAAAAGTCTATGTCCCACAGCGACAAAGACCCAACCTGTTCTTTCACAAGATGGCCGAGCTACCAACCTCATCTTCTGATGAGCTCACCCGATACCCAACTCATTCAAAGGCCATTTCAACCACCTCAATCACAGGCCACCGGTAGGGCTTACGACGACCCGGCGGTTCGCGCCGGTGCGTTTTGAACAGAAGTAGACCAACGATCGGCGCTCCCCGGTCAGCACAGGCTTCACCTCATGTCGGAGCCTACATGTGGTGACAAGCACGGCGCCAAAGGGCGGTCGGAATACCTGCTGTTCGTATCCGCTTGGATATACCACGAACTCCCCCCCATCGAAGTCTCTCGCGAGCTGCACAATCACCGAGTACTCGAAATCCGGGTCGCTCGCCGCATCCCGATGCATGCCAACAAAGGAACCAGGTGGCATACGATGCATTTGGCATCGGCGAATCACGTAATCTGACGATGCCCCCAAGATCTTTCTTACCGCGACTCTGCGGTCTTTCCTTTCAAGTAGTTCCATGATCTGCCCTGGAGCTGCACCACTCGCGTTGCTAGGAGCGCGGCCGGGCGGGTCTACCCTCACGCGTTTGACAAAGACATGGTGCGAGTCGCCGGCATCTCCTTCCCGCACTTCTTCTTCGGGAATCTCAGCCTGCAGCTGATCGATCCTGGCCAAGTCATCTTGGGTGAACAATATCTGGGGGCCGATCACGACCGTCCCCTTCACCAACAGCTCTATGCGGTATTTTGTCAGAGCTTCTTCTGAAAGCAGACGGGATTTATCATTCATTGCGCGCGCCATTCTAGTTCACTCCAGGGCTTCAATCTTCGAGGCAGGGCTACCGGGTCCTGGCGCATATAGCGGAATGCTTGCTCCCAATGCTCGCCATCGAACTCGTTTATTCTTATGCATTCGATTATCCAGGCATCGAATATTTACGGCTGAATCCGGAAGGGTTCGACTGCGGCCTATAGAATGGCTTTGGGCCACAAAGCCGGCAAAACGTGTGCCGAGCGATGTTCTTGTTGAACTGGTACGCAGTGAGGAATTCTTCGCCGCACTTAATGCCGAGCCTATCGCCAGGTACGAGCAAGTGCAGAAATCCAGACATTTGGCAGATTGAGCAATTGCATCGAACTGCAGAAGCTCTCGTGGCGCTCGGACGCAGAACTTGACAGAACCACAATGACAACGGCCATGGTGTTCGATCTCCGAGTGACCATCTCCCTCACGTGAGACGATTCGGAGCAGATCGCGGCACCACAGTAAGCTGAGCCGATAGGCTCGATCGAATTCATTCAAAAAGCGACCATTAAAGTCTGCCGGGACAAGTTCGCCAAGCAGCCGGCTTGTCATTTCTCTGTGATACTTCTCCGCGGGATCTTCTCCGCGGACATGGCTGCGGAAATTCTCAAGATCGTCAGACCGCGCCTCAAAGGTTTTTACCAAAGTGGTCCGCCGCGACTGGATCATGTCCGCAGCGTGTAGCTCAAAACCGACCATGTAGGCGCAACCCACTAGGGGGTCTTTCGATGACAATCCGGCATAGAGAGAATACAGGCACCGCTTCGTCGTGGCACTGTAGTTGGTCCGCACTGCTCTGCCGAGTAGTCGCGAAGCATTCTGTCTAAAGAGGTTTGAGTGGAAGTTTTCAATGACCGGAATATCGGGTAGCGCTGCCTTGCCGCCCTGGGGAACTCGGCGATAACCACCCCTCTCATCCCAACAGTTAAAATTTGCGACCATGCTGGTCAGTTCAATGTCCCTCGCACGATCTCGATTGTGATGCATTGCATCGAATATGAGATCCCTTTGCGACTCTGCCTGCAGGTACGAGAACGCCTGTGACATCGCCAGGTATTCAGGCATCAGGATAGCGACCTGGTCTTCGGACATCTCCACATCGAACGGGTGCGGGCCGAACAGGGCTCGCGCTTGCTCAGTCAAATACTCGCAGCATATCTGCGGAGGCTGATCCGGTGGAAATCGAGACGCTTGAGATGTCATTTGACCTATGGCGATGAGGAGAGAACGAAGCCACTTCGTGTCCGGACCGGCTATTGGCCGCCGCGGAGATCTGCAACTTCGTTGGTTCGATGGTCGTATGATCGCGTTCACCATCGAGGCGAACTTCCTCGTGCCGACGTTCACGTACCAGACAGCGGCATGCTCAATCCTGCTCACGCGATGTCCACCAAATTGAGCGGCGGCGATCCAGTCGGATTCCGGACCATGAGCAGTCCGATGCCGTGAATACCCGGCACGGCTAGCAATCGCTTGTAGAGTCATGGTGAGATCTTGCCAGCGCACGCCATCGGGAAGCTAACGTCACTGCGCGAGTCGCCCGGGCGCTTCCAGCTTTCGCGATCTGTCGTGGATGAATCAAGCCCTCGCGGTTGCTGCTCCTGCCAGTTCATCGAACGGCTATGACCTACGTACAACATTGCAAGGATCAATCCGCATCTACCTGGCGCTTGACGCCTTTGGCCGCAAGCTGCGCGAAATGCCGGCTGCTGGGCGGCACGAGCGTCTCAAAGAGACCGCCGCTAGTTTTCGCGTTGCGAGCGCCGCCATATTGTGTTCTTGCACGTTTACAGCAATCACCGTGCCAAAACCGTGCACTCGCCCCATAAGGTTATGAGTGCGTTGACGAAACGCTGGCGACCGACTCCTCATTGCAAGTGTATTGAACCTGACAGGACTTGCACGGCCCTCGGAAACCAAACAGCGAAGAGCCAGCGGCCACTCACAATGGGTATAGGGCTGTTGAATTGCGAACATTGCTCAAAAGGCGACACATAGGTGGGCTTTGCGCCCTGAACCGCGCGACAGCACTTTGGGCGTTCAAGCGGCATCGCGCTAGCATGGTGATCCTAGTCGCTGACGTGTTCCGTCTTCGTTCGTAACAACTACGCGCGAAGCAGTCGTCGAATACGACCACACAGTGGGGGTCTGGACGCATGCGCAGCCCTTAGTCGATGCGCCTGATCGCAGCCAACTCGGGGCATCGATCGGTCTACGGAACATGCAGTCCCGGGTGATCGCGAGCGATCGAAGAACGCCATAGACCAGAATGCGCAGGTCGCGGGCTGAGATGCGTACTACATCTTGCGCGCTCTCACTGGACGGTGCCTCTTGCCCTTGGTACATCCTCGGACCGTTTCCGATCTTATCGTTGCCAGGGCTCTCCAGATCACGCGTCACGGACAAGTGCCGCAAGATCGGTTTCGAGCTTCGGTTGATACTTGAAAATTGCGTCTATCAACGCCTGTGCCGGTTGCTCGGCGGCCTCAACCAACGTTGCCTTCTCAGCCCGCGCAGAGGGAGCGAACACTCGTTTGACGACGGTCGGCGAGCCCTTGAGGCCGCATTTGGAGACGTCTTCGACACCGGCATCGTGCGCGCTCCATTTCACGATTTGGGCACGCGCGGCACGCAAGGCATCCGCCATCGCGCCGCGCCGAATCTGATTCGTTGCCTCCAGCATGGTGATGAGACAGGGCAGCCTCGTGTGCAGCACCTGGACACCACCTTCGGAGCGTCGTTCCGCTTCAATTGTATGGGCGGCGAGATCTAAGGATCTGACCTTGGCAACGTAGGTTAGCTGCAGTACGCCAAGCCGCTTTGCGATGCCGGGCCCAACCTGCGCGGTATCGCCGTCGATGGTCTGCTTTCCCGTGAAGATAAGGTTGGTCGGGCCGTATTCCTTACCAATTTTTCGGATGGCTGTTGCAAGTGCATACGTTGTGGCCAGGGTGTCGGAGCCCGCAAAACAGCGATCGGTGAGGAGTACGGCGCGATCGGCGCCATAAGTCAGCGCCTTTCGCAAGGAATCTTCCGCCGATGGCGGCCCCATTGTAAGCACGGTAATTTCGCCGCCGAACCGATCGCGAAGCTCCAGCGCGGCCTCGAGTGCGAAGAGGTCATATGGATTGATGATGGTCGGCACTCCCTGACGCATGATCGTATTGGTCACGGGGTGCACGCGGATCTGCGCCGAGTCCGGAACCTGTTTGATGCAAACGACATTGTGCACGGAGTTGCTCCAAAAAGTTGCGACAGCTGCGAAGAGAACAGCAAGTGTTGTACCATCGCCATCCTTTTGAAATCGGCTTGCCATCACAGTGGCTAGAGCGGGTAATGCGCCCCTCTAGCCCGCTCTTCCTGACGAACGAATGCTGACACAAGTCGGGGCTGCGACAGCGCTGTTCCGCAGGGCACGCCAGCCGAGTGACGCCAGGACGGCTTGCGACAGACTACCGCCGCTAATCACGAGCGGGCGGCGGACCGGTTGACGGTCAATGAGAATTGCCGCTAGTCCGGCTTGATGGACGAATACGCGTGATAGCTCGTCTGATGTCGAGCAATTGACGGTTCACGCTTGCAGACCGAAGGTGACGCTCTGTATGTCGTGGCGCGCAAATCCATCTCTCACCGAACCAGGTGAGCTTGCTTGCGACAGCAGTCTCGGAAGCGAGCGGAGCGGTTTCGGTCGTGGCCAAGTCGCCGCCGAGGGCGGACCCGTTCCTTTAAGATTGCAATGAGATTGGCCACCGGAGATCGTCCTCACATAGCTATTTGGCTCAACTGTGATAGTAAAGGTTCCGGCCGATTTTGTCGTTCAGAACCGCTTTATTTCGATTCCGTATTTCCTCAGCGCGTAGCCGATCTGGCGTGGCGTTAGTCCGAGCAGGCGCGCTGCCTTTGCCTGCACCCAGCCAGATTTTTCCATGGCCGCAATGACCCGTTCGCGATCGGCCATCTTCGCGCCGCTTACGAGAACTGTGCCGGGAGGAGCCAGTGAGGTCAGTTCGCTGCCGACGGACGGGACCGGCGGGGTCGCTTCAGCTAGCGGAATGATGGACTTTCCGGGCACCGGCGGGATGGGTGCCGGCTGGTCTGGCCTCCCGTCCGATGTACTTTTCCACAGCATCGCGGAAAGGCACTGGGCCTGGTGGCATGCAAAGTCAGTTCTTACGATCGATGATCCGGCGCACAGCGTCGCTGTCCGCTCGATGCAGTTTTCGAGTTCGCGGACATTTCCCGGAAAGCCGCACTTCATCAGAACATCGATCGCACTCGCCTCCAAGGTCAGCGTACGGCCGTTCTCGTTGTTGAACTTTCTGAGGAACTCGCTGGCAAGCAGCGGAATATCACTGCGTCTTTCGCGCAGCGGTGGCAACAGCAAGGGAACTACGCTGATGCGATAGTAAAGGTCCGCGCGGAACTCACTCCGTGCCACGGCCTCTTCAAGGTTCCTGTTGGTCGCAGCTATGACTCGAACATCGACCTTAATCGTCTGGTTGCTGCCGACGCGCTCGAACTCCTGCTCTTGCAGGACGCGCAGCAACTTCGCTTGGAACGGAGCTGAAATCTCGCCGATCTCGTCAAGAAATAGCGTTCCTTTGTCAGCAAGTTCGAAGCGTCCCTTGCGCGAACTGAACGCACCGGTAAAGGCACCTTTCTCATGGCCAAATAATTCCGATTCCAGGACGGTCTCAGGAAGCGCCGCGCAATTCAGCTTAACGAACGGCCGCTTGGCGCGGGACGACGATTCGTGAATGGCCTTGGCTACGAGTTCCTTCCCGGTACCGGATTCGCCACGCAACAGAACCGTGCTTTTCGATTTGGCTACAACCGCAATCTTCTCGAGCAGCCCGCGCAGCGCCGGGCTGTCGCCAATGATCCCATGGACGTGTAGCTTCTTGCGCTCTCGAGCGGGCTGCCTGAGGTCAAATATCTGCTTTTGTAGACGGTCTTTCTCCGCCACCAGTGGTTCGCGATCGCAGGCGAACACGCGGTCTAACTTCACTGTTTGTCCCACGAGGTTGGCGATCATGGCGAGCAGCCGCGCATCGTAATCGATGCGGAGGCTTGACCTATCGTCGCGGATACGGTCGATCGTCAGAGTACCCACAACCTTCGGACCAATGCGAATCGGAACCCCGATGAACGACACTGGCATATTATCGGATGCGCCGAGCACTTCCCGGTCGTCAGCGCTGAATGCCGGCTCGGCGGCCACGTCCTCGGCGACAAGAGGCCTGTCTGTCGCGACGATCTGATCGATTGCCTTCCGTGGCAGGCGCATCCGGTAACGTTCGTCGCTGCCTTCGCTCCAGCCGGCGCCCACTGTAATGTCCGGCATGCCGTCATCGTCGAACAGTGAGACGATGCCGTGTCGCATCTGCACAAACGATTGCAGAAGATCAACAACGTTTGCCAATGTGACTTCGAGCGGACAAGGAGCCGTGAGTATTTTCGATATTTCGAAGATGCCGGCCAACGCACTCTCACGCAACGGCTCCCCCGAGAGCTTATGCTCCGGCTCAAGTTGCGAGGCAGGTCTTTCGAGTGAGGAAGGGATATCCAGCATGAGGCGGCCTCCGTTGTCTTGATGATCCTCCGTAGCACCTTGTTCGGGTTTGCGAGGTTCGTTTTGCATGTCACTCTCGATCTAGTTCCAAGTGTTGACGAGATGACACAGAACCGTAACACCTTTTCATGGCACGACGGTAAACTTACAGTGTGCCTTTTTCCTTTTGCGGAATGTGTGCGCGTCGTCAGCGGAGAGCATAAGTACCGCTGCTGCAGCTCAAGTCACTGCGGCGCCAAGGCTTGGCCAATTCACAGATGTTGCCCACCATCGATCGGCACCTCGGCCCCCGTGACATAGCTCGCCGCATCCGAGCACAGGAAGAAGATGACCTTGGCAACTTCATCCGGGGTTCCCACTCTGCGCAAGGGGATGTTTGGCACGAGACGCGCTTCTGTGTCGGGCGATAACATGTCCGTCCTGATTTCGCCGGGCGCGATCGCATTCACGCGAATGCCATGCGGCGCATAATCATGGGCCATTTCGCGTGTGAGGCTTGCAAGCGCAGCTTTTGAGGTCGCATAGGCACTGCCGGCAAACGGGTGCACCCGCGAGCCCGCGATCGAAGTCACATTCACGATCGATCCTGACGCGGCTCTTAGCTCGTCAAACAAACCCTGCGCCAGCATGATCGGGGCCACCAGATTGAGATGGAACACGCTCATCCAGGTCTCGGTTGAAGTCGTCAACGACGTCATCCGATCGCCAGTGGGCGTTTTCGGCGAGACACCAGCATTATTCACCAGCGCGTGCAAAGGAGCACCTGCCAAGCGCTTCTTGACCTCGCTGATCGCGCGCGGCAGCATTCGATGATTGCTCAGGTCGATCTGAACATGATCCTCGTTCCCTGCCTCCCAGGGGCATCGCTTGCTGTCGAACGGTTGGCGCGCGCAAGAAATGATGCGCCAGCCCGCCTCCGAAAACAGCTTGGCAGTGGCATGGCCAATTCCGCGCGATGCCCCGGTCAGCAACATCGCCTTCTGTTCTCCGCGATGAATACGGGCATTATCGGCGTGAAAGAGGCAACCCAGGTGTGTTTCGGGCAGCTGACCTCTGATCAGATCGTCATTCGGCAGATCGAGACCCACGCCCGCCTCCTCTCCTATTGCGTCGGCGCACGCGTAGCAGAATTTGCGCCACTGCGATGCACGCAAATCAACTCCGTTTTTGCGTCCTAATGTCGCGCACGCGGAATGCTTGGTGGGTTCAAGACACCGTGCGTGTGCTCTGCGACAACGATGGTGCATTACCTACGTAATGTCACGAGCACACTCGCCTGCGTCAAGACGAGGGTGCAGCCGCGCTCTCTTTCCTGATCGCGCAACCGAGGAGCCAGCCGATGGGCACCGCCTCTCGTTGGAGGAACGATCGATCAGGATAGCGGCCCGCGGCCAGTAGCCGCGTCAACTCGAAAACTGACGTTACCAGCTTCGTGCGTCAGATTTGTCGGCAACTGATGCTGACTTTATCGCGCTCTGCTCTGCAGTGTCCGGCACTGGCACTTCGCCGGATTGGTCCTGGACCACGACCTGGCTTACTGGATGTTCAGCCCAACATAGTGGCTCTCGAGACCGCCGCTCCGCACCAGCGCGTGCCCGACCGCAACTACGGAACTCACCGGCTCTACGGAGACCCTTTCGATATGTTCGTCCGCGACCGACCACCGATTAGCTTCCACTCGCGGTCCGCGCAAGGCGAAGACGTGTTCCACCTGTTTAACGTGGCGGCAGCACGTTAGGGCCATCGTTGTCGACGTCGAGCTTCGGCGGGAGGCATTCGGTGGAGTTGTGCGACAGAGCATTACTTTGCGACAAATGCCGCCCCGAAAAAAAGTGCCAGCACTGCTGGATGCAACGAGCGGCAATCAGATCGATCAAGCGGGCAACGACTTTCATGAAGCAACGAGCTCTTGCGAGGTTTCTTCAATCAGGACCAAGCGGCTCGGATCGTTCAAATCGAATTCAATAACGCGTGGTGCGTGGAGACGAGCATAGCGCGTGAAGGCGCTCGTCGGGGGAAAACGGATCACGGTGTCGCAGCGCGCAAGAAGATACATATCAATCAGGGCGGAAAAGCCGCCCTCGGCTCCTAGCGCGGCGTTGTGCAATGGGCCGGCCTGAGGCGCCTGAAACCGTTTGGGGATCGTGAACACATCGGGAAATCTAGTCGAAACTTTCTCAAGGACGAGCGCGCTGTCCGTGCACAGGAAAGCTCTCACGGGTTTTGCGTGGGGTAACCCCCGGGCCTTATCAATCGCATCAAAGACCTGTCGCAAGGCGCGCTCCGGGTCGGCCCAGTAGGGAGTATGCCCCATAATATCTTCGCCGTTGCCATGCCGGACATGAATGCCGATTACGCTGTACGGCTCAAAGTGCTCACGGTAGACAGCATCAATCCGAGCCTGAATTTCAGGTCGTGGCTTGATGCTCCGAAAGATTTCTCGTTCGGCCTCCTGATCGCAGCGCCACATCAGGCACGCGTCACACACGACCGTGTTAGCGTCACTATCTTTCTGACTTCGCAACAATTGATCGAGTTCGTCGCGTTCCCGGAAAATCTGCTCGTCCGGACGATAGACGCAATCGATGGATGGCTTGTTCCACCATGTCGGGAAGAATGGTCCCGGAAATGAGCACTGATTGATCCTGTCGTCGCAGATTACCCGCACGCCGGCAATGTCTTGAACCGGTTCGAAGAAGACTGGAAAAGCGTTGGTGAATGGCTCATCGAGATAACAAGATCCCCGCCAATCAATGGCTAGCGTCCGTCCTGTCTGCTTTGCAAAACGCCAGGCAGCGGCCAGTGACCACAGGCAGTCGCCGAACCCCGTACGTCGCCGGGAAACTACGAACCGATCCTTCCTCGAACCGCTAAGCATCTGCATCGCCTCTTCCCGGGCTCCTGGTTGGACAAGAGACGTCATTGCAGACATCTCACGTATCATCTTGTCCGACGTCATGGTCTGAAATCGCAGTGCCGGCGAGCTGCGTCGGTAGAACTTCATAACAGCGCTCTCCTTGATGGGCCGCGTTCTCTCAACACTTTCCGTCTTTTCTTCAGCGGTGTCGCGTCCACGTGCCCGATTTCAGTCGGATGCCCGATAACCCCGTGTGCGTCGGATGGCCTGGCCCCCTCACATGCAGGTATAGGCATGGCCATGCTCATGAGTCCCGGCTATGTCTATTTTTCACTTCATTGTGGCCGCAAGCCGCGCGCGGCGGATGCAGGCGAACGCCCCGCAGCTCCCACACGAGCCGCAATTCCTTCACGAGATCTTCACGCTGGGCCTGGCTCAGCATGGTTGTGTCGAGAAGCCAGCCGAGCGACGCCTCGCCCTCGATCCGCATCAAGATCTCGAAAAGCTCATGTGAGATACGCATACTATCGTGGGCGGAATGTCCCTTGCGGATCTCGCAGACCGTTTCCTGACGATCTGGCGCTGTGTGGGAGCGAACACGATGAAGGGATGCATACGGCGGCAATGAAACGCCCAGTGCACTCCAATCCTGCAGTGATGCTGGCCGCTTCCTGACGAGGAAAGGCCCAACAACAAGTCCGTCCAGGTCAGTCGTCAAGAACGTGGTGATCGCATCTGACACGGACTCCACGATCGGCTCGGCATTGTTGTTAAATGACGTATTTAAAAGAACCGGGATGCCCGTTCGCCTCTTGAACGCATTAATTACATCCCAATAGGTGGGGTTTGTCTTGCGCGATACTGTCTGCAGCCGAGCGGTCCCATCAACGTGCGTGATCGCACCGAGCACGTTACACTTGGTTTCACGCACACGAACTACGAAGTTCATGAAGGGGAGCTGCTGCGTGCCGTCCGGGAGCTCAAAGAACTCGCTCGCATCCTCCTCCAGTACAGATGGCGCAAACGGGCGATAGCCCTCACGCTTCTTGACCATCGCGTTGATGCGGTCCTTGTTTTCCGCAGGCCGCGGGTCCGCAAGAATGCTGCGGTTACCAAGCGCACGGGGGCCGAACTCAGAGCGGCCCTGAACCCAGCCGATTACAGCGCCATTTGCCATCCAGTCTGCCGCACTGGATGCTATGTCATCACTTCGTTGAATGTCGAGGTGGCCTGACCATGCGTTGAGCTCATGCTCTACGGCTTGGTCGCTCCCGAGATCGGGCCCCCAATAAACGTCCGGCAGTCGCTCGCGTGGTGCTGGCCTGCCCAGCTCGTTCGATACCATCAATGCAGCGCCGAGTGCGCAACCGGCGTCGTGCGCCGCGGGTTGAACAAAGATGTCGTCAAATAGCCCGGAATAAAGCAGTTTACCGTTCAGCGTGCAATTATGCGCTACCCCGCCAGCCAGGCACAAGCGTGTCATGCCCGTCGCTTCACGATGGTGCCGCAGGATGTGAAACACGATCCGCTCCAGCGCTTCCTGCAGCGAAGCGCTGACATCTCGATGCTGTTGGGTGAATGGCATTCCTTTTCGCCGAACCTCGATGTTGCGGACCAGGGCCGGACCGATTCGATCCAGGTAAACGCGATAGCCACCGTTGTCCAACAACTCGTAGAACTGCGCGAAGAGCTCGCGATAGGGAGCGGGATCACCATACGGGGCAAGCCCCATCACTTTGTACTCGTCGAACAACCCGTAGCCGAGATATCGGATCGTCTCGAGATAGAACAGCCCCAGGGAATTATGTTCCGGGAAGCTTTCAAGTTGCGTAATTTCGGTGCCAGACCCCACCGCCAATAAGCCGGAGAGAAAATCGCCACCGCCGTCGATCGCAAAAACAAGACTTTGCTCGAACCCGGACATGGCAAACGCGCTCACAGCATGCGCTTCGTGGTGATTCACGAAGGAAACTCGGGACGGATCGATCTCGGCGCCGAACTCCCGTGTCAGCAGCTGCCGCAGCAACAGTTTGGCGTCCAACGGAATGGGCTGAGAAACAGAAAGGCGCTCGAGCATAGTATTGCAGTAGGCTTCAGTCGCGTAGAACGCGATACGGTCGATCTCTCCGAGCTCAACTCCTGCGGTAGAAAGGCAGTATCGGATCGAATTGCTCGGGAACTTGTTGGAGTGCTTGACGCGGTTGAGGCGCTCCTCTTCGACAGCAGCGATCACGCGGCCATCCTGCACAAGAACCGCAGCCCCATCGTGAAGAAATGTATTCGGCAGCTCCGGCGAGCTTTCATAGATTCTGTCAAGACCGCCACTCACTCCCAGGCACAACATCCCGTTCTCCATTTGATCATGACGGCAAGGCCAACTGCCGTCCCACCTACTTAATCTGTACAGTCACGCTCCGTCGGGTGCGCGGGCCAGACAGCACAACACAACTTTGCAAAGTCCGTCACGGCGCCTAGCGACAGGCGCTCAGAAATAACGGTGCTGGCGTCCGACACCGATCGACCGAACAGGCGGCCGTACACCTAACTCGATCGCGACCTCTTAAGGCCATTGCAGCATCTGCTGTGACAGACCAGGTCACTCCCGAGCTACCGCAGAAAGCATCGTGACACTGAATCGATTTGACATTCTCCGTTTTCGCTCAACTCACATCAACGCAGCAGGCGGCGCCGAAATAGTGCCGTCGACGCGAAAAAGGGCAAGACCGCGTAAACGCAGAGCGCACCGACGTGCAGCGCAGCACTGTCGGCGCCGCGCTCAAGCATCGCTGGGCGAATAAGGTCGACCGAATGTGCGAGCGGCAACAAGCCGGCGAAGTGCTGAAACGAGCCGGGCAGCTGGCTCGTCGGAAAGACCACGCCACACAAAAACACCATAGGAGTGAGGACAAGCGTCTGGTAAAACACGAAGTAATCGTAACTTGGCGCAAGAGATATGACGAGCATCGCCAGGCTGGCGAAGACAAGGCCAGTGAGAGCGATTGTTGGCATCGCATACAAAATGGATGGCCATGATGCATAACCCAGCGTAGCAGCGACGATCCCGATCGCTGTTCCGGCCAGAACGGACTTACTGGCCGCCCACACCAGTTCACCCAGAACGATATCGCCAAGCGTGAGCTGAGTAGAGAGGATTGCTTCCCAGGTGCGGCTGGCGTCCATGCGTGCAAAGGCTGCATACATGGTTTCAAAGGTCGCGGACGTCATGGCGCTGGTCGCGACCATGCCTGCCGCCAGGAACGCGATGTACGACGTCCCCTCAACGCGCCCCACGATCAGTCCAAGGCCAAAGCCGAGGCCAAACAGATTGGTTAGAGGATCTGCGAGGTTGCCAAGAATCGATGCAAGTGCGACTTTCTTCCATGCCAGGAAGTTCCGACGCCATACCGCGATCCAGTTGTACGCGTTAGCGGGCATCACCGCCGCATAACTTTCACCCATCGCTCACTTCTCCATCTCGCGCCCGGTCAGCCGCAAAAACACGTCTTCGAGATTCGGGGGGCGCTGCAGAATACGAAGGCCCGCTCGCCCGCGCAGTTGCACGCGTACCTGCTCCGGATATGGCGCATAACAAAAGAGCGTCTCTCCACTCACTTCGATGTGCCGCGCATACGGCCTAATCAGCTCGCTGAGCTGGTGCGGATCACCCCCATAGATTTCGATCACGTTACAGCCGATATGCTCATCGATCAGGCCGTCTGGCTTGCCCTCGGCGATCTTGCGTCCACCCTCGAGGACACACAGCCGATCGCACAGGCGTTCGGCCTCTTCCATGAAGTGAGTGGTCAAGAGAATCGTCTTGCCCCGCGCAAGCAGAACTCGCAGACGTTCCCAAATCAGGTGGCGGGCGTGCGGATCCAAACCAGTCGTCGGCTCGTCCATCACGAGCAGATGCGGGTCATTGATTAGCGCACGCGCCAGCGTCAGCCGCCGTTTCATGCCACCGGACAGCTCGGCAACGCGCGTGTCCGCCTTGCTTTCGAGGCGTGCAAACTCGAGCAGCGAGGGGGCGACCGCCTCGATCTTGCGAGCGCTCATGCCGAAGTAGCGGCCAAACACCAGCAGATTCTCTCGTACGGTGAACTCGAGTTCAAGATTATCGAATTGCGGCACCACGCCGATACGCACACGTGCGACACGAGCGCGTGCAGGTACAGGCTCATTGAGCACCGTAATCTTTCCTCCGTCCGGCGAGATCATGCCAAGCAGCATGCGCGCGATCGTGCTCTTGCCAGCTCCATTCGGCCCGAGAAGGCCAAAGCATTCTCCCCGCGCGACCGAGAACGACAGATCATTGACGATGATCTTGTCGCCAAATGATTTTTTCACGCCGGCAAGGTCGATTGCTACGGTGGACATGCTCACTCTTAGGCTGACAGAAGTCGTTCGGCCGATGATGACTTCCTTACGACCGTCTTGGTCCAGAGCAGGCCGTCGCACCACACATGCTCAACCCGTCCCCACTCGCAGGCCGCGGCAGCATCCGGAAAGAATCCACGTCCGTGGAGGTTGGCACTCGTATTGCAGAGCAGCGGAACGCCTGTGAGTTGTTCAAATTCGACGAGAAGCTCGGCGATTTTGTGCGGAGAGTTGCGGGAGATTGTCTGCAGCCGCGCCGAACCGTCCAGATGGACGACAGCGGGGACCTTGTCGCGCCATTCCGCGCGGGTCTGGTGATCGAACAGCATGTAAGGATCTGGCGTACCTGGGTTGAAAATCTCTGGGGCCCGATCCTCCAGACAAATCGGCGCCACCGGTCGGAAGTGCTCGCGACGCTTAATGTCGTTGAGATGATCTTTCATTGCTGGCGAGGTCGGGGCTGCAAGAATGCTTCTGCCGCCCAACGCCCGCGGCCCAAGCTCGGCGCGCCCGGAAAGGAAGATGATCGGCTTGTTGTCGGCGAGAATCGCCGCAAGTTCACGCAGAGTGCACGGCGCGGCCTCCCAGTCCGACGGAAGCTCGCTGTCCTGCAGGGCCGGCCCACTGTAGACTGACCATTCCACTGGCCCGAAGCCATTTTGCGCCGCCATCGCACCGCAAGCAGCGCCGATTGCCGAGCCGCTGTCATTCGGAAACGGCGGCACCCAGACATCATCGAACAGTCCCGTCATACGAAGCGCACTGTTCCACTTGATATTGAGACCGCAACCTCCGGCGACACATAGATTTCGCGCCCCCGGAAGCGACGAGTGCCGCAGCAGAACCATCGCGATTTCCCTGACAAGAAGACGTTCCAGGAACACATGAAACGACGCAAGAACGTCCTCCGCTCGCTTCGCCGTCAGGCGCAATGCGCTTGCCTCAAAGAACTCGTGTATAGCTGCGAGAGACGATTCCGCATTGTTTATGTCCGCGCGGTAGCGACGAGCCTGCTCGGTGTCGGCCGCGAAGCGCTTTTCATAAAGCTCCTGAAACACTGCCACGATGCTTTCGTCGACAGCGCCAAGCGCGATGTATGCCATCAGCTTGCCGGCGATGCCCAAATCCCAACTGGAGCGGTTCGGCTGCCTGTAAGGCCCGAAGTGAAGGCCCGCGGCAGCATAGGCGTGGCCGATCATCGGAAACAGGGATCCAATGAGCCGCGCCCCCCGAGGTTCGACATAGTAAAGACGTGGAAAGATGCAGCCGTCCCATACCAGACACAACGCCGGTTCTCCCGCGCTGGCAAAGGGACTGGTGCTATATGCTGACGCGACGTGGCCCGTGACGTGCGGGTAGCTCTTATATGGAAACACCTTGCCGCCGAGGATCAGGCCAAAGCCGTCGACGGAATCAAGAAGCCCCTCAGCATGGCGCTCGACGTATGGCGCCCCTTTCAGCGCGATCGGCACAGCTCCACTGAGGACCTGGAAATGCGACTCGATCTCCCCATCCCAGCCGTCGATGACGAACTGATCGATATCTCGCGGATCCAGGCCATGCTCCGCCAATGCGAGCACGACTGCATCGAGATTCTCGACGGATTGATAGCGTGGACTGTTGCCTCGCTTCTCTTGCTCGGTGCAAAAGAGAAGCCGCCCGTCCTCGACGACAGCAATTGCGCCGTCATGTGTTAACTTGATGCCGCAGATGCGCATACGACCCCCTGCCTAGTGACTGACGTTTGATTGTTCTGACGGGTGACCCTGCTTCCGGAACCGGACGATCAAGCAGTCTTCGTTGACCGACCCGGTGTGGCAGTGCAGACGCTCGACCTCCGATAGACTCTCGTTAAAGAGACCGATCACCGTCTCGGCACCAGCTGTATGACCCCAGCGTTGACACGTGGCATCACGTGCGGACCCGAAAATCAGAGCTCCATTTGGTGCAAGCATACTCACCAGGTTGCGGATAGCCGCATGCATCTCGACAATGTCCTTGAGGTAGTAGAGAACTTCGGCCACGACAATCAAATCGAACTGCTCAGTGGTCGAGAACCGTTGAATGTCGCAGGTCACCCACGTGATATGTGACCACTTCCTGGTCCGTAGTCGCGCTCGCTCGATCGCCTGCGGCATGACATCGACCACCGTGAGTCGCTCGCAAAGCGGCGCCAGCCTGTCCGTGAATGCACCGGCTGCACATCCTACTTCGAGGGCATACGCAACATCTCCACCGCAACGCGACATCCGGAGCATTTGCGCGTATCGCTCCTGCTCGAACGAACTACTGTCGAGGCGCCATGGATCGTCGACAGCCAACTCTCGCTCTAATAGCTGATGATTTTTGTCCGAGATCATGAGCCAACCACCTATTTGAAGGCGGTCGAACGATCGCGAGCGCAAACACTCTCCGTCGCCGCCAGGTTCGATGAAGGGTGCGAAAGCCCCGCCTTATGAATTGTGCCGGACATTCCCCCTATACTTGCAGGACTTCGTCCAGCGTTCGGGTGCAGGATGACGCACTGTTTTTCCCCTTCGGCCGGCACGTTGGCGACCTTGCGCGATAGCCAATCGCTGTTGCTCAATGTACAAAGTGCATAGGCCTTCAAAGGAAGTAAGAGAAAGATATTGATCGGTGTGTGGAGCGAGAAGCCGAGAAACCGCACTTCGCGAGCACGAAGCGCTGCAACACTGCACCGGACCATCGTCATTGCTACAATCGTCAATCCCGTCCACCAGGGTACCGAGCCGCCGATTACAAGCTGCGCGAGCGCAGCCAGTGATGAAAGGGCGAGAAGCAACGGGCCGAGATTTTGCCCGATAACGTCTAGCGTCAGATAGCCATCGAGCTCTGGCAGCAGACGTAATGCAAGAAACGTGTCCCGAAAGGTACTGCGCGCCCAGCGGAGCTGCTGACGCAGATATGGCCCAAGGCTGTCCGGAACTACTGTTGCTGCGATCGCGTCCGGGACATATTCGGTTCGAAACCCCGCCTTGAGCATGAGGATCGTTAGATGGCGATCCTCGCCGAAATCGCTCGGCTTCCCGCGAAAGAATTGCGCTTCGTATTGATCAAGCAGCAAAGCGAGCGCGGAGCGACGATACATCGCACATGGGCCGCAGCAGCACATGACGGCACCGAAACGAGCCTGTGCCGCACGCTCTTCGTTGCATGCCAACCAGTATTCCATATCGATCAGCCTGGTCAGCCAGGTTTCGCTGCGATTGCTCGCTATCAACTGACCCATGGCCGCACCGATTTCTGGGTCATGCATCTTCACTACAAGCTTCGTGACAACGTCAGCAGCAAGTATCGTATCCGAGTCGACGTTGAGCACCAGGTCCCCGGATGAGCTGCGTATTGCAGCGATCTGCGCCTTGCGCTTTCCAACGTTGTTTGCCAGCAAGATGATGCTGAATCTCGGATCGTTCGCATAGATTTTGTGTACAGGCGCGACAACGTCGCGATTTGCAGATCCGTCGTCGACCACATAGACCTGTAACTTTCCCGCGTAGTCTTGACTCGCAAGCGACTCCAGACATTCGGCGAGCGTGTTTGGATCCTCGTTGAAGCACGGCACGATGACGTCTACACTGGGAAGGACCACGTCCGATTGTCCCAGGTTGTCCTGCAGCGATGAGTTATTCGCCGGTTGGGCATAAAGCGCTTGCGCGCTCTTGTAGATAGTGGAGAGCAGTGCATAACACGAAACGGCGACAGCACTGGTTGTAGCGAGCAGGTCCATAGGGTGCCAGTTTTTGTTCAGTGAAGTTGAGGGAGCGGACGAATTACAAACCCGCGCCGTTGCAATGCCGGAATCAGATATGACAGCGCCATCGTGGTCTGATCACGCTGCGTAGCATCAGTGCACAGCCTCTCCTCATCAGGAGGATATCCGTCGTGCAGGAGCACAATTGCACCCGGGCGAACGCTGGCGAGCACTGAATTCACAATTCTATCAACCCCGGGGCGGGACCAATCTCGCGGATCGACCGACCAGTGCAGAGCTGTGAGACCAGCGCTCGCTGACATAGCGAGCACCTCTTGTGTCCATATGCCGTAAGGTGCTCGCATGTGCCTGGGCGAGGCCTCCGGGCACGCCGAACGGATCGCCTCGCTCGCCGTCAACACTTCATCGTGCACCTCCGCAGGTCCGCATCTGGATAGATCCGGATGCGTCATCGTGTGGTTCGCAACCTCGTGTCCTTCCGCGATCATTCGTCGAATGAGTTCAGGTTGGTCGGCCGCATACGTGCCGATCACGAAGAACGTCGCCGGAACCTGATGTTGCGCCAGCACATCGAGCACCTCTGGCGTGCAAAATGGATTTGGCCCATCGTCAAAGGTCAAATAGACAGGGCGACTTCCGCTCACGTCAGCGTAGTCGCATCGGACAGCAGATAGGGGGAAAAGCTCGTTCACAGCTCAGGCCCGTTCCGATCGATGATCGTCCCGGCCGGCCACTCGCTCATCGAGCGTCCAACCGGGAAAACCACCACGATCACGTCTTCGATCCGGATGGGCGACAAATTGGGATAGACATCCGGATGCGTGGAGCGGACGCGAATGCCAGACAGGAGGGTGGCGAGCCCCTGCCTTTCGACCAGTCGGGTCATATGTTTCTCTAGCGCAGGCCGAACCGTACCAAAGCCGAACGGAACCCCAACCTCCTGCAGTATGGGATACATCACGCGCATCGCGTGGCTGATTCCCAGCCCTTCAAGATCCGGACGCACCGCATATAACCCCAGTTCGGCCACGAGGAGATCGACCCCACCAATCTTGATGAAGCGGCGTAGTAACCCGAGGTGAGCAGCTACCCCGCGGGCGTCGTAACCAATTACGCGGAACTCAGGTCTTGCACCGGCCCAACTTCGGTTGCCCTCAAATGGCTGCGCATTGAACGCACCGGTCGGCCCGTAACTCTTGCGGAAGAACTCGGCGAGCTCGGCATGATCGGCGAGCTGCAGTTCGTTTTCCCAGCGACGGCTCCACTTCACTTGGGCGCGCGCAGAAGGAGCTTCCGCAGTCCGGCATACGGCGATGTTCATGGCGGGCTTCCTTGCGCCAGTGGAATTAAGAGCGGAGATGGTCACGTGATGTCGCTACTCGCCGAACCGCTGATCAATACTGAAATGCGCTGCCATGCGTCGTAGGAGCTCAGCACCCTCGCCTGCACCGTGCCGTGCGCCTTCGCTCGCGACGAAGCGATCGCATGGTTCGCGCTCGTCATCCCGGCCAATGCCCCGCGCGAGATATGCAGGAAGATGCCGACGAGGCGATTGGACCATCCAGAACCTGTCTGCACCATGGAGCTTTTCCGCCTCGTCCAGCATCGCTGTCGACGTGTTGACGTCTGAGGGCATGCCATCGATGCGCGGGGCCGCTTCGAGGGCGCATCGGAGCGGCATTAGATCAAACTGGTTCTTATGCATCTTCGACTCGCCCTGAATGCGGTGGACAGGCGAGCCGTTTGGACAGTCGCCGGGAATACTTGGCATGCGCAATCTGCACCTGCCGCTATTCCGCGACACTAGAATGAGGCTGAACGCGCCCTCAAGTGTACGTGGGTAAACCTCCAATATGGAAACGGATGGAGTACGCATACCAACGTTTATCGGGACCCGCTTGGCGTCCGATCGAGCGCGCTTCGCAACCGAGAAGAAGCGATGCGGCACGCACGGCGCGCCCATCGCAGCCCGCGAAACCGATGCGGCGGGTGCTCGCACCTCCAGGAGTTTTTCTCTGAGCCCGCGTGAACGACCAACAGCCATCGTGGTATGCCATGATTACTTTTCCAAACCGATGTTTGCTATCCAACATCTCGCGATTTGGTAAAATCGATTGTTTCGATAGAACACATCCACACGATGGATAGACTCACAACATGCGGTTCAAGGGACTCGATCTAAATCTTCTCGTTGCGCTCGATGCTCTGATGACGGAGCGCAACCTCACAGCGGCGGCGCGCAAAATTAACCTGAGCCAGCCCGCTATGAGCGCTGCGATCGGGCGGCTGCGCACCTATTTCCGCGATGAACTATTTACCATGAGAGGTCGCGAGCTCGTCCCGACACCTGGCGCGGAGGCGCTTGCAGGTCCGATTCGCGAGGCCCTGCTGCACATCCAACTCTCGATCATATCACGGGACGGGTTCGACCCGACTCACTCGAGCCGACGCTTCAGGGTCATTCTCTCCGATTTCATGACAATCGTCTTTTTTCGGAGAATCGTGGACCGTATTGCACACGAAGCCCCCGCGGTACGCTTCGAATTGCTGCCATTTTCCGATGAACCCGATGAGCTGCTCCGCCGGGGCGAGGTCGACTTTCTCATTCTGCCAGAATTGTTCATGTCGAGCGCGCACCCTAAGGCGACGCTGTTCGACGAGACCCTCGTGTGCGTGGGATGCCGCGCGAACAAGCAGCTATCGCGGCAGCTTACGTTCGAGAAATACATTTCGATGGGGCACGTTGCGGCCAAGTTCGGACGGGCGCTGAGACCAAACCTAGAAGAATGGTTTTTGCTTGAGCACGGCCTCAAGAGACGCATTGAGGTCGTTGTGCAGGGCTTTAGCCTGATTCCGCCGATATTGTTAGACACGGGCCGTATCGGCACGATGCCATTACGGCTCGCCAGACACTTTGAAAAGCGGATGCCGCTGCGGATCGTCCAACCACCGCTCCCCCTGCCGACATTCACCGAGGCTGTGCAGTGGCCTGCGTTCCACAATACCGACCCGGCGAGCATTTGGATGAGGCGGATATTGCTGGAGGAGGCATCCAACATGGCATCTGGGCATCAGGAGCCTCCAACTCGAAGGCGCTGCTAGGCTCACCATAAGCCGGTTCTAAATACGCTATTAAATCCTTCGATGTGCTCGGCAACTTTATCATCTCAACCGTCTCGGGGGCGAAGCTGCTAGAGGCCGCGGGGAGGCTGCGATCAGTTGCGAAGGCTTGCCGGGTGGTGAGCGTGGTGATCTCGCAGGTGTGGTTTGGCGCCCAGCAATATTGCGCTCGCTTCTTCCAGAACAATAAATGTTTGGCTTGCCCAATAGAATCGCTTGAACCCCACACTGCGTCAGGTTGTAGATTGGCCGCCGTGACTAACGCTGCGCTACGGAACCCGTCGACGGAGCGCTTTGGCGAACTTAGGGCGCTGGCCGGACACTGTGGTTGATCTGCCATTAACGAACTGACCGGGTCCTGTTGCGTGGCTCGTCGGAAGGGGCGAGACCGATCAGCTTCGGGGCACCTGACGGTTTTCGGCCGCTGGTGGTCGGCCTACCGCCTTGCTCGCCATTCTTGCGATCATTTCGCGAGCGTCTTCTCGCGATCACACGATGGAACCGATGTCCATTCGGACGACGCAATAAGACCGCATCAGACGAGCCGTCACCGCTCGTTGTATGCACCGCAAGGATGGTTTGTGCTGGATAAGAAGACATGCGTTTCAACGGCCTGGATCTAAATCTTCTCGTCGCGCTGGATGCTCTAATGACTGAGCGCAGCCTCACCGCAGCGGCACGCAAGATTAACCTGAGTCAGCCGGCCATGAGCGCAGCCGTTGCCCGGCTGCGCACCTATTTCCGTGATGATCTGTTTGCGATGAGAGGGCGGGAACTTGTCCCGACCGCGCGCGCGGAAGGACTCGCAGCTCCAGTTCGCGAGGCTCTAATGCACGTTGAGCTCTCCATTATCGCGCGGGACGTGTTCGACCCGGCTCGATCGAATCGGCGATTCAGGATCGGCCTTTCTGACTTTATGACAGTCGTATTCTTCCGAAATGTCGTGGAGCGCCTCGCGCGAGAAGCACCCGCCGTCAGCTTCGAACTGGTGCCACTCACAGATCAGCACGATGAGCTTCTGCGCCGCGGCGAAGTCGATTTTGTTATCCTGCCGGAATTATTCATGTCCAGCGCGCACCCCAGGGCGGCCCTGTTCGAGGAGAGCCTCGTCTGCGTAGGCTGCTGCACGAACAGCCAACTACTACGGCGGCTTACATTGGATCGGTATATGTCGATGGGCCAC
Source organism: Bradyrhizobium sp. USDA 3311 (assembly GCF_054062495.1). NCBI lineage: Bacteria > Pseudomonadati > Pseudomonadota > Alphaproteobacteria > Hyphomicrobiales > Nitrobacteraceae > Bradyrhizobium > Bradyrhizobium sp. USDA 3311. The sequence goes on from NZ_JBSSFI010000001.1 coordinate 9,184,062, forward strand.
GTTGCGGTTAAGCTCGGAGGTGCGCGCAAGATCCCGGTCGAGGAATCCTTTTTACTCGATCTCGGCCTCAATCGGCGCATCGACATTCTCGTGCAGAGCTTCAGCATGATCCCGCCCTTGCTGGTAGGCACGAACCGCATAGGAACGATGCCATTAAGGCTCGTAAAGCATTTCCAAAGAACGATGCCCCTTCGGATTGCCGAGCTTCCGCAGCCATTCCCCGCCTTCACCGAGGCGGTCCAATGGCCCGTGTTTCACAACAGCGACCCGGAAAGCATCTGGATGCGAGAGATATTGTTGCAGGAGGCTACCCTCATGGCAACTGCACAAGAGCCCTCCATCATCTGCACTTCGAAACCAGCGGATACTGCCGGCGATTTCGCACGATCTGTCTCGCCGTTGTCGTAAGGACGTTCGCAAAGTCTGCGAGCCTCATATCCCAACACATGTCTCAAAGCACGCAATTCAGGCTTGCCTCGCTCGAACTCATTGTCGCTGGATAAAGATCCTCGCAGCGGACGGCTATCATGACGACGTTGCGAAGCTCTTTCGCACGTTGGCATCAGGCTCGTCGTGCAAGCGGCGGCTCAGACTGGCGGACCTCTTACAGACAGGGACGGAGCGACGCGCTGGCTGCCAAGCCAGGCCTTTACGTTGCAACCCGGCGTCCGGGCGTACCTGCCTCGATACAGGGAGGATCGGCGCGCGGCTGTCGTCGTCAAGTCTCCGAATGAGTAGCGGCTCCCAATGAGCGGAGACGATTCCGCTTCTTCGGAGCTGTACCACGCGCACAGTGAGCGTGGTGGTCATCTCTCATGTATATGACCACGACCTCTTACGCTCTCGAAGTAAGCATCGCGCACGTGTGTTGCCCTGTCGCATCACCCTGGAGTACATCGCATCTTCGTCGCTCTGCGCCGCCGGTCTGACTTCTTTTGGCCCTACCGCGGCCAAACGTCTTGACGACGTGCGCTGCCCTGACGCAATGGCAAACAAGGGCTGAACGTTGGAGCAATGCAGCAGGGTGTTCGATCCGGAAGAGCTTTCCGTCTGGGAAGCCCTTATGATGGCGCGGCCACCGCGTTACCGCCATCGATGCGAAATCCGGAGAATCGCACGGCAATCGCCAACTCATCCTGGAGCGTACAGCGGCTGGCGAGGCTCAACTGGCATGCCTGACGAACTTGTTGATCACCATTTTTCCGCTCAGGGTTGATCCCCCGCCATTCTGAGGATAGTCACCACTCTCGCGCTGGAATGGAAGACGATCCAGTTAGAGCTTTGAAATAGCTTGAATCATACGTGACGTCAGGTTGTAGGCTTTGAAATGAACAACATGAGCAAAGCTACACCACGAAGGCGTCGATGGCGCATTGGCGAACTTGCAGAGGCGACCGGAGTAACGGTGCGCGCGCTGCATCATTATGAACACACGGGCCTCCTAGCAGCCTCAGAGCGTACTGACGGCGGTCACCGAATGTACGACCGCGAAAGCGTGCAACGGGTTCACCAGATTCGGGCGCTACGTGAGCTTGGCTTCTCCCTTATCGAGATCCGTAAAGCTATGGAGGGCACGACCTCACTCACCGACCTGCTGCGCAAACATCTAGAGCGGATAGAACTTCAAGTCGCTCGAACTACTCTGTTGCGAGATCGTTTGCGCAACATGACCATCGACAGTGAGATCCAGGTAAGTGTGGATGAGCTGCCTGCCACCCTGAATGCCATGTCGCGGGTCGAGACGCGTAGTCAGACATCCCGATGCACCTGCAAGTTAGCTGCAGATCGCGAGGAGCGGTGGCGGCGGATCCGCGACGACCTGCGTGATTGTATGGATCGGGGCGAGCACCCTTGCGGCGAGCGGGCAAAGGCTGTCGCAGTTGCAGCACGCCTGCTGATCAGCGAAATCGCCGGCGCGGATTCACGCGTTTCGATGGTCCTGAAGGTACTTGCACGATTAAGCGCCCCCCGCAGTCTGGCTGGTTGGGATCCCAGCCTCATGCAATATCTCGATCTCGCCCTTGGCGGGTTGGAGGATCAGCCGTATTGACGTCCTCATGGTCAGCTCCGCATAGAATTGCCGATCGGTGACTCCCTTCAAAAGGGGGCTTGAACCGCACGTAACGTCAAATTGTAGGCTCTACCGTGGTTGCAATCCGGCCGACCTAACGCACGCTTCGCTTGGCAGGCAACCTCGACTTGCCGGCACGTCTGATCACAGCTGCTGGCGGTTCACTTCAGGTGAACATTGGGAGCTCTACAATGTTAAATGGGCGTAACGCTTCTGCTGCGCCTGCAGCGCTTCTCTTCTGCGCCCTCGCCTCCGCTGTGCTCGGTTCCGAGGTCAGTATTGCCGTGGCTGGCCCAATGAGCGGAAGCAGCGATGCGTTCGGCGCGCAAATGCGCGATGGTGCGGCTGCGGCGTTGGAGGCATTGAACGCTTCGGGCCTAATTCCCGATAGCAGGGTGATATTGAGTGTCGCCGACGATGCCTACGCCCCGAAGCAAGCTGCCGCAGTCACGAATAAGCTCACAACAGAGCGAGTCCGGTTGGTCGTTGGCCATTTTTGTTCCTCTTCGTCGATCCCGGCCTCCGCCGAAGCAGCCATCCTGCAGGTGTCACCTGGCTCGTCAAATCCTCAGCTAACAGAACGCGGCCTTCTGTCTTTCGGATCTGCGGCCGCGACGACCAACAGGGCACCGTTGCCGCTGAGTACATTCACCGGAACTACCCTAACGACAAGATCGCAGTGTTCGACGACAAGAGCACCGCGGGCAAGGGCATCGCCGACGTGGTTGAGGCACAGCTCAAGAGATTCGGAGAACAAGTCATTCGGCAAAGCTATGTAGAAAGTGAAAAGGATTACAGGGCGTTTGGTCTTAAGAATGAAGAAGGATCGGGTGCGCGTCGCCTATATCGGCGGCTATCGTACCGAAATTGGATTGTTTGTACGCCAGGCATCAGAAGCAGGAGCGGACTCATCGTCATGGCGAGCGATCCGTTGATGACCTCTGAATTCTGGGCCATTACCAGCAGGGCTGGAAATAGAACATTGTTTACCTTCATGCCAGCGCCCGCCAGGAATGCCAATGCACTCGGCGTGGTAGCCCGACTCAAAGCTTCCAACCTGTCCGAAGGCTACACGCTTTACGCCTATGCAGCCGTGCAAGCATGGGCAGAGGCGCTCCTTCAATGCTGCGCGCGTCGCCAGTGCACTTCGTTCACGGCCGATCGATACCGTGATTGGCCCGGTCTGGTTCGGTACAAAAGAAGACAATGCGGCTCCTGGTTTTCTCGTTTACCGCTGGCGCCACGGCCATGTTGAAACTGTCGAGCAGAACTGATTGGCATCAACGCCGCCTTCCCAAGCCCAAAGTGACACGAATGACGAGACGCCCTCAGGACGTTGGAGCAGCGATACTCGCAACCTCTCTTATACTTGCAGCTTTTGGAGCGTTTTTCGCGTTCGTTGGAGCGCTCGCACAGCTACCCGATGTCGACCTGAAGGAGACGCTACGGCCGATGATAGACAAATAGTAGCCGTGCCGAGCTGATCTGGCTCGCAGGCACGGGACCTCTGAAGCGATCTTCAATTGTGCCAGGTTTGGCGCCATGGGCGTTTCTGCGGCCAAGCGGTGAAGGCCCAGGAAGAGGAGAACGCGAAGGTACCGATGCTTCCGGTCGAGCACATGCTCGGTGTGGAGGCGCTTAGCCAACTTCTATCAAAGCAAGGGCCGGACCGTCATCTGCGCATTCTCGTGCCCCAATCACATCGTGCCAGCACAGATCCACGCACCCAAAGAGAACGAACTAAGCGGCCAAATGACGAGCGAGACCTTTTTGAGCGAGAGCATGAAGCAACCAGGACTCGCCAACTATCCCATAATCGGAGATTGATCGAGTGAAGAGTGGCTTTCCTTCAAGACTAACGTGCGGAATTTTCGACCATTTGGATGACGACGGCCGAGATGCCGCACGACAATATGAAGATCGTCTCAAGCTGGCGGAGGTCTGCGATTCTCTCGGCTTCTACGCTTATCACCTCGCCGAACACCACTGCACACCTCATGGCAGAGGGCCCTCGCCGAACCTGTTTCTGTCAAGCGTCGCGCAGCGTACCCGGCGATTGCGGTTCGGTCCGCTCGTCCTGTTGCTCAACCTTTATCATCCATTGCGCGCATTCGAAGAGATCTGCATGCTTGACCAATTGAGCGGCGGCAGGCTCGAGCTCGGGATCGGCCGCGGCTCCCAGCCGATTGAATGGGGCTATTTCGGCATTAGTGCAGAAGCCGCACCAGGCCGTTATACTGAAGCCAGCGAAATCCTGAATATTGCGCTGAAGGGACATACGCTATCTTATCAGGGACACCACTTTGAGCTCAGCGAAGTACCCTTAACCTTGAGGCCTCATCAACGTCCATATCCGCCGACCTGGATCGCGAGCAATCGGGCCGAGTCGGCGCAGTGGGCCGCTGCAAATGGCGTCAATCTGGCGTGCGTAGGCCGCGCCTGTGTTGTCCGGAACGTTACGGATGCCTACCGCGCCCATCGAGCCCACAGTACAACCCCACACGGCCGCGAGCCATTTCTCGGGCTGGCCCGCATGGTCGTGATTGCGCAGTCTGACCAGGACGCTCATGCGGCGGCCGAAACTGCGTATCGACGATGGCTGGAGAGCTTCAAGTTTCTTTACGAGCTGAATGCCATTCCGACACCGCCCGCCCTTCCGCTGACCTTCGATGCAGCACTTGAGAGCGAATTGTGCGTCGTCGGAACGCCAGCTTCCGTCCGACAGCTCCTTCTTAACCAGATGGAAGAGGCAGGTGCCAACTACTTGCTTTGCCAGCTTGCATTCGGAAACCTTCCGCTGGAGATTTCCCTGTACACCGCAACGGCAATCAAAGCTGAAATTCTCGATAGCTTTGGCGGATAGTGTCTAGATTGGGGAATCATATACTTGGCAAGTAGACCGACGCACTGAGGTTCTATCCGAACGCTGATTGCCATTTTGGTTGTCGTTTGCCCTACCGCACAGGCGATCATCAGCCTCAATGGCAGCGCTCAAGCGGTCAATTTTTCTGACTGTGCTTTTCGACACTGAAACTCTGCTTTCGAAGGGAATTCTTCATTGTGAGCGCGCTTTGCGCAATGAACTTTGTCGGCATGGGCGGAACTGGCGGCGGTGCCGTCTACGTCGGCAACGGCAAGATTGTCGCGATGGACGTTGGAAACCTTCGCATAGGGGCACCTACATCGAGCAATGCGGTCGCATAAAGGGGACTGTCAACCTATATGCGCCAACCGGCGGTATGCAGGTACCGGCAGACAGCAGATGGAACCTGACGCTCGATTGGCCTGCCAACTTCTCAGATGGGAAGCCACAGGCGCTCATGGTTGAGGGTAGCCCGGTACACGTCATACTGAAGTGGCCGGTCATCAACGAATCAGCAGGCTTGCCTGAAAGCCCTTAAGCTCACTGAACAAGACGGCGGAAAAAATCTAACTAACGCGCTTTCGATGTAGGCGATGAGATTACTCGCGTTCGCCATCCACGAACTGGATGCATCCCATCGACACTTTCAATTTTACAGATTTCAGCCAAATACCCATAAGTCGATCGCCGGTTTCCGGAAAGCACATTTCACGAATGTCGTGTGACAATGGATCCTTTTTGTTTTCAGCATAGTCGCAGGCCAATTCAAGCTTCTCGTGGCTACATCCCCAACGACACCGCTCAATCTTTGAAATGCGCGGATGGCCAATCGCAACGTCTGGCGCGCAATCGATCGCGTTGTCGCCTCCCCCTTTGCCTCATACTAAAGGCCTCCAAAAAGATCGGCTCTCACGCACACTGTTTGGCCGGGTAAATGCGTGCGCTGCATAGAACTCGGGCAGGCGAACTGCCCTCTACACCGGTGCGGGCTGGACTTGTTGCCCTGACCAGGCGGGCAGCGTCGACAATCCGCCGCTGTCGCGGCCTCCAAGCAAAGCAGTACAGTCAGCTATCTAACTACCTTAAGTGCAAGACACATATCCTCCGGCCAGGACGAGGCACTGATGTCGATCCGTGTGATGAGACCAGCCTCGCGATCTTACTGTCCGCCCCCGTACGTCGTGTGATCGTGGATTCTCACTCTGCTCGCGTGCTCAGCTTTCGTCGGTGGGCGGCGCCCACACCCGCTTCCTACAGACTGACGTCCCCCTATCTCATTCTACGCGCCGCCGCTCTTGGAACATATCAAGACGCGGTTATGCCTTGTCAGCAATCCTTGCAACACCATCGGACCGAGTGGTGGACGTGCGCGATCTGCCGGTCTTGGATCTCAGCGCGCACAGCTTCCAGGAGCCCGTCCGCACGCTCAGCATGCCAGGCATCTCCAGTCAACGATCGCGGAGACAAACTTCAGTCGTATGTAGCGGATGTTGGTTCTGGGTTGCCTGGCATGGGCTGGGCCATCAATGTCTGGCATGATGAGAAGTCCGGTTTTGGGCCAGCTAACGGCGCATCTTCAGCAACAGCTTCGTCCAGCGCCAAGCGCTCTGTATGGCACTCCGGCTCGCGAGCCCTCTGGTTACGTCTCGATCGCTATGCCACGCGGCAAGAAATCCCGCAGCAGTTTGGGCAGCCGCTTCTCGACTTGCCGTCATCAGCGGCGTCCCAGCTGGTTGGAGTCACTGCCATTGCCCGACGCGCTCGACCGGCTCGACGGTCCAATCAAATGACGGGTCATCTACAACGCTGTTCGCAGCGCTCTATACCCTCGATTCCGGCTTTGCGATCCAGCGGCACATGCCTGCCACCCTCTCTCCTCGGCGACCGTGCATGCGCACCATGCCTGGTGCAGCAGCCATTCATTCTAGCGTCGCGTCTGCCGTCTCGCGAACGGGGAAGCACGACACAACCGTTACCCAGCCTGCCCTGCATTTAACTACTCTGGAGCAACACCGTGGAACTTGACCCCTCCAATTCACGCATACAGGACCTCGAGAATCGCATCGACCTTCAACTCGACATCGTGGCTGCCCTCATAAGCGAAGAAGGCAACGAGCTCGAAGCGATCCGACTGCTTAACGCACTCACAAACCAAATGATTACGGCGGAACTGGAGCTCGCCCAGCCCGGCGACACGAGAACCGCTGGCCGCGCTGGCGACCGGCGAACAGCGCGACTGTCGCGAGACCGTGGCGTTTACGACCCCGAAGACCTTCAGGTTTTGGGACGTCTTCTCGATCAGGCAGTGGCGGCATTACCGGCAGTGCTGCGAACTCCCGCTAACCAATTGAAGATCGCCAAACTAATTCTGTCACGTGCAGCAGCGGGCTGAGATTTCATTTGGCTTTTTCTCGAAACGTTTATCGCTGGGCTGAAAGTCGTGCTACGGCCGTACGCATCAGGGATCGACGGCTCGGGGTTTCTGGGCTCACCGTCCCGTAAGCGCGCCTTCCGCTGGCTTTCCATACCGCAACTGCTCGCTACCATGTTCGAAAGCAGGCGCCCCTATTAAACCACCTCGCGCCGGAGATGCCACAGCTACATTCGATCCAGCTAGACCTTGCTGTTCCTCGAGCACCTGATAGCTATGGTGTCTTATAAGGCGCACGCGTCGGCAGCCTGCCGGCCAGAAATGCCCCCTGCAATACAGGTCAGTACACGTTCGCGAAGATCCATCGACAGCGGCTTCGCCATGCCCGCCGGCCTCCCGTCCGGCCAGACGAATGCGCGAGCGGGAACAAGATCTGATCGATGCCCATCAGACGACGATCCTGACTCTGCTGGTATCGGCTTCGCGCTTACCCACGGTCATTCGCGATGGACGACCGGAAGCCCCCTATTCTTCAGACGCGCCGCGTCAGGACAGCATCGTGCGCGAGCCTGCGCCAGGCCAGAGATGAAATTGAGATTGCGCGGCAGCTTTCGGCGGAGGTCAATGCCGTCTCCATTGGCTCATTGCCAATCCTTTTGACGCTCGTCAGCTTCTCGAAAGCTCACTCTCTTAACATGGGAGAGCGGATGTCTAGACGGCGATGCCGCCTATCCATCGTAATGGAGCACCCGATGCTCGGAATAACGGCAAGCGTGGCTGGCGCCATTTTGCCGGCAGCTCGGAGGCTGCACTCCACACGAGCCTTCGAAACGCTTCTCTGGAGGTCGCAATGCAAATGGCCTCCGTCGAACTAGGGCTCGAGCCGACCTTTTAAAGGAGGAACAGAATGGATTTCAACTCAATCAGCCCAACGAACACGAGCCCGCAGCCCGATTCACCATCACCGCCCGCGGACCCAGCGGGCTTTGAGCACCTGCTGAGCGAGTTCGAAGGTAGTGCTCCGCTACGTGCTGCGGGGTCTCCCGTGCAGCAGGGCGAAGCCTACTCGCCATATCTGGACGCCGGGCATCCCTATTCGCAATACTTGGAGTCGGGGCATCCCGATCCATCACTGTTGGATTGGGACAATGATCTATATGCGCCGGCTGCGCCCTCCCCCGGGCCATTGGTGGCCGACAGGGAAAGCTCTCCGCAACCCGGCTCGCAGCAGCCGATTGCTCAAGCCATCGCGGAACTCCCCGAGTTCGATCCTGAGCTGATTTGGGAAGCCGGCCGATCGCAGGCTGGACCATCGCAAGCCGGGCCGTCGCGAGCCGGGCCGTCCTCGTCCGCCGGGGCTGCGCTGTTGGAACTCACAGATTTCATTCCAGAAAACGAACGTTTTATAGCCGACCTCTGGGTCTTCTTGCCCCATACGGCCTCGGATGCGCAGATCAACATATTAAGCAGGGCCGGACTCTTGCCTACCAATACCTCCCCGACCACAACTTTCACCATGCTGGGTATGCCCCACACGGCCGAATTGCGACAAGATGGGCTTGTTAGTGTCAAACCGTCGCTGAACGCTGGCGCTTGGCCTGGACAGCCGCACGGCGACGCGCCCACCGAATAGGTATTCCATAGCCCAGCCCGCGGCACGGGCATAGCCGTGCTGCCAGCAGACCTTCGGGACGTCGTCGACGGCAGGAGCATTTGGCGACGTCCTTTCGGACGGCGTCGTCACCCTATGGACGCAGCTTGACGCTTTGCCGAATCGCCACGGCATGAGGTCTTCGATTCCGACCTCATGCCCGGCACAAGCAGATCGGCCGGATGGCGTTTTCGACCGGATTGGTGTCGAGCTCGAGACGACCGTCGTCGAGGAAGCGGGTCAGTCCCCGCCAATGATTGAGCGTAGCGGATGTTATCGGCGAGCAGAGCGTGCTCGCGGGCTCGATGATCCGTTCCACTCGCGGAATGGGCAGGCAAGCAGCCGCGATTGCGATGAGAACCTTGATCAGGATCGCTCTGCGATCGGCCCTGGATGACCGTCTCGGCTCTTTCCTGCGCCGCGTCCAGGATGCCTTGCGCGATCTCCACGTCTTCGAGCGGCAAATGGTACTGATCTGGCCGCAGCTTCTCGGACTTCGAACCGAACTTTTCGCGTCGCAATTCGCCGAGGATGACCTCCAGCCGACGCCGGGCCTCCTCCGACGCCGCCAGTGCCCCCCTGATGCTCGCTCAAGGCCGCCTGCGTTTGCGCCAAAAGCGCCTTCAGGCGTTCGTTTTCATCGCGCAGCGCCGCGATGCTCATGCGCTATTTCGAGCACATCGTCGCCGCGCATGCCACGTTCAAAATAGTTTCCGAGTCATTCTGTCGCAGTCATCCCGCCGCTTGCTGGCGTCGTGTTTCCTCCGGGCGGACCAACCTCCAATCCAGACCCTCGAATAAGGCCGCGAACATCGCCGGCGACATGCGCATCACGCCGTCCGCGATCGCTGGCCAAGCGAATTGCAACCTTCAAGGCGTTTGTTCACCAACACCAGGCCCGTTTGGTCCCAGACCAAAATCTTGATCCGGCCCGCTCGTTTTGATCGGAACACGAAGGCTGCGCCACTGAATGGGTCGAGACGAAGCATCTCCTGAACCTTCGCCGCAAGCCCATCGTGGCCACAGCGGAAGTCGATCGGCCGCGTCGCGATGTAAATCTTCAGATCGGCACCGGCCGCGATCATCGTGACGCTCGCACTGCGCGGATCACCGAGACAGCTGCTTGGCATCATTGGCCGTATCCGTCGGCAGCACGACATCGCCGATCTCGATCTCAAGCTGATCGCCGGAACGTGACGCTCCTCCAACGCGCTTTCCACGACCAGCGGTGCGAATGTCGACTGCAATGCCTCGCACGGCCGCAACATGCCCCGCTGTCGAAACCGCGTCGCCAATCGTAGATCTGCCAGCGCGTCGCTCCGTGCTTGCGTGCCACCTCGGACACCTGGGCACCCGGTAACAGACTCTCGGCGGCGATCCGAGCTCGCTCAGCATCGGAACGCACGCGACGTCCCGAGGGCCCTTCAAGAACCGCCAGCCGGCTCACCGACCTTGCCGACGAGCCGTCCAAATGGACGTCCTTTTTTGCTGTTCAATCCCATCCAAACCTCCGTTCCAAGTGGGAGGCTTCTTCGCACATTCGTTCTACTCTGAAGCCAGGGTATCGGCTTCGCGCTTACCTCTGCTGTAGGCCACGCCCGATTTCACCATCGAGGAATTGCGCGATAGCTTGAGGAAACAAGGCCTATCCCTTGGTTATGGCACGATCCGCCGCTTCTTCGAGCGCCACGAGATCGCGCGTAAAAAAAATCGCGCATGCCACAGAGCGCCCGGATGTCTTGACGCGGCGCGAGGCCTGGCGTGAGAGCCAGGACAAGCTCAATCGGAACCGGCTGATGAGACCTGGGCATCGACCAACATGGCGCGAACACATAGCCGTTGCCAGCGCTTGAACGGCTGCGGGCCAGCGTTCCTCACGGCCATTGGAGAACAACTACCTGCGTAGCCGCTCTAACCACACGCGGCATCATCGCACCTTGGGTGCTCGATGGTCCCATCAACCGCGATGCCATCGAGACCTATGTCGAAAAGGTGCTCGTCCCCGAGCTTCCAACCGATGCCATCGTGATCATGGACAACCTCTCTAGCCACAAAGGGCCGCGTGTCCGCGAGATGATCGAGGCTGCCTGCGCAACGCTCCTTTATCTTCCGCTCTACAGCCCCGTTCAACTCTAGAGAACGCCTTCGCAAAGCTCAAAGCAAATCTGAGAAAGGCTGCCGAATGCACTGTCGTGCGGTCTCTGGGACGCTATCGACCGCATCATCGACACTTACACGCCCGCAGAATTCTCAAACTACTTCGCTGCCGCAGGATATTTGCCACCCGACCGGCTAACGCTCTAGTGGGCCTCACCTGGAGCAAACCGCACTGAGAGCAGGAGGCCATGCGCAGGGTCGAACAACAGGACGACGGGCCGCGGGCGCATGGCAGAAGGAAAACAAGTAGCGTTCGGAACACGCCACATGATTCCAAAAGCGGCATGACAACCAGTAACAACGCGTGCTCGCTTAAAGCGCCTTTGAATTATTCGAATCGCGCCTGGCAATACGACGGTCATCGGAACTTCAACAAACATCTATAAACTTCATTGAAGCGCCGAGAGCGGCTCGATAGGCAAGCGGGCTGCGGCCCTGATGTCCTACTTGCTGGGACAAGCCACGGACCCTCGGTTAGCTTTTTGCAAGGTACTTCCTTGTATCAGGACATCGAGGAGTGTTGAGATGGATCAGTTCTCATCCGAGCAAGTGCAGGTGCGAGATGCTATCGTGAGCGTCGCATTTGATAAAGCTTGGCGCTTCATCGAGAAGGATCCGTTGCTGGCGCATAATCTCAAGACGGTCCTTCATAGCCGACTGCGAACTTTCCTTGAGTGTTCGATAAGGAACGGCGAACGGAATACTTTGAATCTTGCAAACGAGGCGATACGCAAGTTGCGGGCTGAACTGGCGCCGTCGAGCGAGCAATAAGGCGCTTGCACCTCTACTGCCAGGTGGGTTTGGCTTCGTTAAGGCTCTTGGGAATCTTATGCGGCAGGAAAACAACCGGGTCAGAGCGTGGTCCAGCTGACCTTCCTCCACTCATGTTCTGCCCCGCTGGAGACGAGCACGTTCGGGACGACTGTTGGCTGTGCAGCTTTTCTGGCGACCCGCTCCTTCTGTCGCTAACTAGCTAGCGCCAAAGCCAGGCTGGGCCAACCTGTTCCGTGCATGTTCGCGGTTCAGAGAGTTCGGCAAATGACCGCTGATCGAGGACGCGTCTCGGGCGCTGAGGCTCATCCTTCCGGCAGGAAGCTCATGAGCGATGCGGTGATGGTCGATCACAGACCTCGATCGCTTGTAGCTCCGGACCTACTACAAGTGTAGCACGATGTTCCTCAATCTCTACTTCGATCGAGGGGCGTCAAGAAGCCGATGCGGCTGCGCTTGACGAGGCTCTTCCTTGAAGTTGCGCAAGCTCGTGCCGAGCCCAAGGTCAGGAGAGAAAACGGTATGCCTTTCCTGGCGCCAGGGAATAATAATAGCGCGGCTGTGCAGCCTCGTCGCCGACTTGCTCTAGATTCCACTTTACTGGCCTCGCCAAACACCTCGCAGCATTTTGTCGCATCACAGGCCATCACGAACGGATCGCATTCAAAGAAGGACCTGCGCCAAGCGACCACTGTCAGGCCGCAGCATTTCGGTCAAGGCAGTGCATGGCAAGTTGCGCGGCTCACAATCTGACGCGGCGTGCGATTGGCCCCATTTCTTTCGAAGACATGTTGTGCCGCAGTTACAGCAATTCGCGATCATATTGTTAAACGCACGGCGCCGGGGGGCATCGAAAGGAACGACACTCGAATGAAGACTTTTCTGATTCTGACCGCAAGCATCGGCGCACTCAGTGCGGCCGCTCCCGCATTCGGCGCGGACTTCGCCGGCCAGCCCGTCAAGATCAAGGCGCCCCCGCTGCCGGTCGCAGTCCCGATTATCGATTGGTCCGGCTCCTATATCGGTGTCAATGGCGGCTGGGGAACGAGCCGCAATTGCTGGGATTTCAATGGCGTCACTCCCGAGGGTTGCCATAATTCGACTGGCGGCACCATTGGCGGGCAGATTGGCTATCGTTGGCACATCTTCAAAATGGTCTACGGCATCGAAGGCCAGGGCAACTGGGCCGACTTCAGCGGCTCCAATGTCAGCACCGCCTTCCCAGCAGATACTATTGGCACCAAGACAGATGCGTTCGGTCTGCTCACCGGCCATATCGGCTACGCGTTCAATGCTGTGATGCTTTACGCCAAGGGCGGTGCTGCGGTGACCAGCAACACCTATCACGTCAACTCGGTGGCTACTGGCACCGAGATTGCCAAAAACAATGATGTGCGTTGGGGTGGCGCGCTGGGCGCCGGTGCCGAAGTCAGCCTCACGCCGGACTGGTCAGCTGGCGTCGAGTATACCCACTTGTTCATGCAGCACAGCAACGTAAGCTTCCCAACGGCCCTTGGCGCCGATCGCGTCCACCAGGACGTCGATCTCATCACGGCACGGCTCAATTACAAGTTTGGCCCGGCGTTTGCCAAATAGTGATCTCCAGGCGATTGCGTAAATCGGGGCCCCGACCACGGTCGGGGCTCTTTCTTCAGACGCTCCTCTCCCTCGCGGCATCCCTGCCGCACTTCCGAAGCACCAGGCCCGAGCGCGGCTAAGCCGCTAAGCCTCGGTCACCGGCTGGATGGAACGACGCCGCCTGACTCCAACGGTGGCGGACCAGCTCAGTCGATTCGACACGTCGCCGACGGTTATGGAGCTCCACAACCTGAGGCAGCGTGAGGTTTGAGATCGCTTGTCTCGATGAGCGTTGTATCTGCGATTTGGCCGAAAGTGCCATGCTGAATTTGCCTAGAAGCTGGAAGCACAAATTTGGCAGTTGGTGCTCGTTCCATTCGACTGATGAATTCAAAGAACATTGAGGCGAATAGCCATAACGATCGCTTGAATCCGGCTGGTCGCACCCAGCTTTCGCATCGCATTCTTGATATGAAAATTGACTGTATTCTCGCTGATTTCCAGGATCATTCCAATTTCCCATGACGATTTCCCCTCCGCAACCCACCGCATGCAACTGATCTCCCGTTTAGATAGTGCAACTTTTCGGTCGCAACCATTATTGGAGGGACGAGCTATCTCGCCATAGGCGGTGTGAAAGTGCCAGGCCAGCGCATTGAGATGACCGATGCGGTCCTGAGGATCAGCATCGTCGGACGCAGATGCAAACGACACCACAGATACCCGCCCCAACGGGCCGAACAATGGCACGCTCATACCATGCTTCAGGCCCGCCTCTCTCGCCTCGTCCAGTACGCGTCTCTCGTCCGGTTGAAGTTGATAGTGGTCGGCGAGTTGATCCCACAAAAACGGCCGCGAAAGCATCGGCGTCCGGCGGACCACCGGATCGATAGTATGGTACTTGCGTTTGAAGTATCGGTCGCACCAGTCTGGCGGCCACTTCACAGCCACAGTCGGAGGTGGACACTCCGCCAGCCGAAGTGGCTCGACGAAGTTGAGAGCGCCGTAAGCGACTTCACTGAACCCTTCCTCGGTGGCACAGCTTACAAGGAGCTCGAACAGCGCGCTGAGCGAATGCGTCTGGTTCGCGCATTCGGTGAAGCTAAAGAGATCCATGATGGGCGCCTCAGAACACCGCTCCTCCCTGTCACTGTGTTCGATTGCGCTTGTTTCAGGCAGAGCTAAATTCCATTCCATGACCTGAACTCTTGGGTTTGTTCTTCGTGAAGTCTGAGCGCTCGCACCCTGCGTCAGACGCCATTCCCGAATTGCCGCTGGCTGCGCCGGCATGATCGTCCCGTCGAACAGCCGAGATGCCGCCACCATCCCTGGTCCGAGGCTGAACGGCACGCCGCAATCGAAGCGCCGTTGTACATGCGAAGGGATCGGTCCAGCTCGCAGATGACGCACTGGCCAAATCGGAGATCACCGCGCCGTCGTCCTTGTTGATGGTCTGGCAGTGATAGAAAGTCCGAGGGCCCTGGCGACTCAGCTGGCGAGACGAACCAAGCAGCACGAGCGGCTACAGGCCCGGCTCTGTTCAGATTGGATGGCGAGAAACTAGGGTCCTGTCCGAACGACGCTTCGCTTTGTCTCAAGGCCGAGCACGAGGAGATCCTGGGCACTGAGCTCCGCGATACAGGTAAGGTAGAGGACGCCGATGCGCTTGGCGGTGCCGGACTCGACGTGCGCGTTGTCGGTATCCATTCTCTGCTTGCCGACGAAGACAACAGGAGCGTCATTTTTCTTCCCGATCTTGCGAATTGCCATCGCAAACAGTTGGCTGATCCTCCGCCCTATGACGGCGTCGGTGACGCGATCGATGAGCAACACGGAACAGCCGAAGCCAGACCCCTCGCATGATTGGCCGGCGTCTCAGCGGGCCCGTCCGGCAGGTCCGGCGAAAATGAATCGAAGGAGCAGAAAATGGCCACGTCAAAGGCGCAATGGGAGATACGCGCGGTCGCGAGATCTGCTTGATGTAGAGGACACTTTGCATGCGCATCTCCAGAAGGGAGGACCCCGGGGGTCGGACAGCAAGTGTCATACCAACTGTTGATTTCGTGAAAATCAACCGTCGGGATAAAGGCTTGAAAGGCGGACGGTTGGTTGCAAAGTAAGCGCATTGAAGCAATCGTGACATAAGGAGGAAAGGCGACAGCGCCATTTGCGCGAGCCGCGGCACGAGTTGGCGGGAGGGTCAATGTCGAGCGGGGCGGGCGAGCAGGATGAGGCGTACGCCGATCTCGTCTATTGTGTGCGAGGCAGCTTCAATCAAGCGCGCAGTAGCTGCAGGACCAAGAGCGCCTGATGGACGGCATAGGTACGGTCGTGCAGATCGATCCAGGGGGCGCATTCGGTTTCCTCAAGAGCGATAGGGGCCATGAGATCTACTTCAATTGTATCAGTATTCTAGTGCTCATCTTCTCGGTGACCGTCACTTTGCTCGTGACCGTGCTGACCTTCCTGCTTGTTAGCCGCCTGATCGGCCGGCCGGAGGCGAATTGAACGACAATCCCCACTCGCTCTGGGTCTATCTTTCACAGTCGCCGCTACTCTGGCTGACTGCCACGTTGCCGGTCTATGCGATCACGGATGCGCTATCCTTGGCAACGCATCGCCATCCACTTGCGAACCCGGTCCTGCATGCAATGTGGATTATCAGCCTGTTTTTGCTTCTGACCGGCACTTCCTACACAACCTATTTCGCCGGCGCGCAGTTTGTACATTTCCTGCTCGGGCCTGCGACAGTCGCGCTCGCCGTGCCACTCTATCAAAATCGCAAGCTTGTTACCGCGGCGATCGTTCCGCTGTTAGCCGCCCTGGTTGTCGGCTCAATCACAGCGGTGACATCGGTCGTTCTGCTTGCCGAAGCCGCGAGGCTCCCCCGGGAGATTATCCTGTCCCTCGCACCGAAGTCCGTCACGGCCGGCGTTGCAATGGGAATCAGCGAAGCGCTCCTGTCGGCTCCCGGCCTTCGCGGCGCCGCGCCCGCGTCTCGCAGTCCGCCTCTAGGCTATGACGGGCTCCCGCTCGACGCATCATGATTTCGAGCCGACCGCATTGAGGTCGACTTCGGCCAATGTCTCGCCAGGCTTGCTCCGCCTGGGAGGCGGCGGCTCGTGCTTAGTGCAATCGACCACCAATTTCGTGAAAGGCACGATGTCGAGGCCGCCGCTCGCATCCTCGAGCGCCCTCATGTATTCGTCGCGCCGGTCGACGGGAACGATGGTCCAGGGAATTCCCGCCGACGCGAGCATCGAGTTCATGATGAAACGACCGGTCCGCCCGTTGCCGTCGGGCAGGGGATGGATGAACGTGAAGATGAAGTGCCCCAGGATCGCGCGCACGCGCGGATCCTGTTCGGCCTTCAGACATTCGAAGAACGATTCCATCGCGTCCGGCACGGTTTCCCAGTTCACGGGCGTGTGTCGGGAGCCGCGGATATGCAGAAAGTGCTGTCGGTACCCCGCCATATTCTCCGGCTTGACGATGCCGGCCGCCAACGACGGCTGAAAGAGAGCGCGATACCAATTGAGGTGTTCGCGCTCGACGACTTCCTCCGCGGATTCGCCGTCGAGAATGCGGGCGACCGCGGCGCGTACTTCTTGGAACGCGTCCCAATATCCCTTGGCGGCGAGCGCGTCGCGTTGCTGCCGGTCGTCCGCGTCGCCGTCCGGATTCCAAGATCCCTGTCGGACCTTTTCGATGAGTTGCTCGGTCACCGTGTAGCCCTCGATCGACAACGAGTGGTACGCGTCCGAGGTGTACCGATCGTCGATGGATGCCAGGTATCCGTCGCGATCGTTGATCCTTCGGGGCTCGACGTCGAAGTTCTGCAGTACCTTGTCGCGCATCTCCGCCCACATCAGTTTCACGCGGGTCGCGATGGGAGACACCGGGCGGGTGACGGATAGCTGCGTGCTCACGGGGCCCTTGAAGGGATCGGCGTCCTCCCGGACTTCGTGTCCGGCGCGCTTCATGGTGGCGACGATTTCGTCCGCTGCGCGCGCGTTTCCCAGAAGCCTGTAGGCACCCGCCAACCGGCCTGCCGCGAGCACGTAGCCTCCGGCCAGCAGGGCATTCAGGATCGTGGTGGTGCCTCTGATCGAGCCGAGCAGGGCGATGACGTCGTTCTTGTTGTTCTGCCAGAACGTGGGCGAAGCCAAGCATAAAGCGTCCGCCTGCGAAAAGGCGCGCATACCTGCGACCTCGACGGCCGACGTTGGAAGCTTCGGCACTCTGAGCAAGTACAGAGAATTGTTGTGCAGCAGATCGAGCCGTTGATTGTTCGCAGCCGGCGAATGCACGATGACCTGGGGTGGGACGTTCAAATTCTCGGCATGGAGGACGATCGAAGCTTCGGGAGATACCACCCAGTTCTTGTCGAACCGGTCGTCGAGGTACGCCCGGCAGAACTGCCAGAACGACGAATACCATGAGGTCGTGTCGCCGGGCTTCTCGCCGGGACAGACCATCAAGACCCATCCTCGGATGATCTCGCTCAGAAATCCCGCTTCCGATAGCCGTTCGCGGTCGGCTCGACCCAGCTCGGCGAGTTTGAAGACCCGCCTATCGCCGTTCTTGCTGAGTTCGCGCAGATTGCTCAGAGAGCCCGCGAGTTTTTCGTTGAGGCTCGCCATGCGATTTTCTCCCAGGGGGCGGGTGCGGATGATCATCGCCACGCATTTGGCGACGTCGGCTCACACTAGTTTCATGTCGTTCAATTACACTAGATTTGCGTTGTTCGGTTACGCTACTTTCGCATCGTTTATTTACACTAATCCGTTGCCGTACGGAAACACTAATTTAGTGCCGTATAATTGCACTACTTTCGCGTCGATCGACTTCGCTAATTTGGTGATGAGCCCGAACAAGCCGTTGTAACTTCTGTTGTATATTGCACCAATTTTCCGGTTCCAGACACATTGCGCTCGAAACGGGCTCGCCGAGAATTTTCTCGACCCCCTTGTAATGTCACACCATGTGATACATATTGGAACCATGACGATCACGATACGGCCAGACTTGAAGATAGCTTTGTTCGGTGAGGAGACGACGGTCTCCCTGCCGACTACCCAGGCTGCCGTATTCCTCAGCCACAACGATCGCGACCACCAGCACGCCGCCGACTTGGCGCGGCTCATCGCGGTGCTGACCGTCGACGGAACGCTGGGAAAGAAACACTTCTGGTCGACCATCAGTCATTCCGACATCAAGCCGTCGTCGCTGCTGGTGTCTGAAAAAGCCGAGGTCTGCGACGTCGCCCGTGCCGCAGCCACGCCGTTCTGGCGCGAGCACGCGCAAATCGACGAAGCGTACATTTCGCGCAAGAAGATCGATGCCATCCGCGACGAGGTCATCGACCTCTGGAAGAGCATCCTGCCGAGTCCGGTCATCGTCGCCGGACATCACGATTTCCCGGAAAACGCTCCTGCGGAGCCAGATTCGGACCTGTACTTTTGTCTCCACCACGAGATCGCGCACGTGCATCTGTCCGAGGCGGATGTCCAGCGCATCGAGCTCGCTGTCAAGCAAGCCATCGAAAAGCGCGTCCGCCTCATCCAGAGGTTCGTCTTCAAATGGACCCGCGCATACCTGTGCGACGACGACGCAGTGCGCGTCGCGATCCACTGCTACCGCGTTAGAACCGGGATTTCTCCTCCTGGGATCGACCCGAACCGGACGACCTTTTCGTCCAGCTCAGCATCGATCTCAATCTCCGAGGAGAACTACCATGAATACGTTCGCAGACCAGCGAACAGAGGACGTTTACAGCGGCCGACACCGTATGGATGTGCCCGCAAGCGTCGCAGCCAGAGCCGCCAGGCAAATCGACATCCTGCTCGCAGCCGACAAGCTCGAGGACTGTCGAATTGCGGGACACGGACGCATCGCAAAGCGTCGCAACACCACGCCGCCCACCTTCTGCTGCAACACCGAAGGCCGGTGGTGGGTGACGTTCCAATGGCAGCATGAGAAGGCTGTCAACATCGCGCTTGAAGACACTGGCTAAGACCACCGAGGCCGACATGACCGAACGACGACCGACAAATCCGGGTGAGGTGCTCCGCGAGGATTTCCTCACCCCGAGCGAAATCACTCAGGACCAACTCGCGGAAGCGATGGGCGTGTCGCGCTTTCGCGTCAACGAAATCGTCAACGGCAAGCGGGCGATTACAGCCGAGACCGCGATCCTGCTGAGCAAGGCGCTCGGCACGTCGGCGAAATTGTGGATGAACCTGCAGATGGCTGTCGATCTGTTCGATGCCGAAAAGAAACTGGGCGGCGCGGCCGATGCGGTTCGCCGCCTAGTGCCGGCGACCGATTTCATAACGGAAACGCCGGCCTAACCGACCCGCTGCGCCGAAATCGCGCGGCGGCGAGGTTGGCCTCGGACCGGACTCATTTCGCGGTGGATCCAAAGCGGCTTCGGCGGCCTGATCGACGCGTTCGAGCCAGATGAGCTCCAGCGCGTCGCGGGCGCCCTTCGGAATGTCGTCGAACGACGCGCATCAGGCCCCCCGCGGCCGAGGGAAATCTCGCCGGTCATGGCGGCGTCTTTCCACACGGTTCTGTTGGTCAGCAGCGAGGTGAGCGCCGTGAACATCGCGAACCGTGGGCAACCTACAGTTATTGGTAGGTACGCAAAGTGCGGTGAGCATCCGAGATGCCGGCGGCAAAGAGACGGACAGTGAAATACTGGGCAGGTCGTGGATCGACTCGAATGGAGGGTCTCATTCAATAGTTTAACCGCGGATACAGGCCTTGTATGAAAACTTTTCGCCGCTTCCATCGACACGATTGACCCAAAAGCATTTTGAGCCGAAGTCCGCGCTCCTGACGCTGAAATGAGTGATGCCTAGCCCCATCTTCGTAGTCGCATCCGGGTGGAGCGCCAGTGCTGCAAGCAGTACCTCGGCATCGCCCGCGCTGACTTTGTCTCCAACATCATACTTATGAAGCATTGCCTTCAAAAACGCGGCGGCATCTCCCTTCTTACTGAAGTGCTGAGGGCCAATTGTAACCGGCTTTTTGACCATAAAAGTCTCCCAATCAATATTAGGATGTTGACGTGGCAGCTCCTGCGTTGCCCTCAGGCAGCAGTTTGGCGCGAATCTCACGCAGGATGATGGCCGAAATGTCCATGCCCTCGAACTGAGCGTCGTGTTCTCTTACCCAAGAAATGCAATCTTCCTTATTGAGGTCATCTCTTGCGATCTTTTCGTACAGCGCGACAGCGCTCACGCGCGATAATCCGAGCTCGATCAGCGAGAGTAAGGTCCGCGAAGAAACACCGAACTCGAGCTGCGTTCCTATATCGACATCACCATCGATGAGGTCTTCCCGCCCTAATGCAACTAGGTGCATATTGAGAACGTCGACATAGGCGGACAAATACTTCGGCGCCCGAAATCGCGCGATTTGTTCGACCATCTCCATCGTGCTGCGTATCAGGACAGGCAGCTTAAATGACCGACCGGTCCTGCGATGGTAGTCGATATTTCGCTCGATCATTCGAGACAAGGAGAACCCCTTTAGCCATTGCACGACAATCAGTGCGTGAAGCGGAATGATCTTGTCTGGTGTGAATGCGGGAAACAGATATTGGTTGATCCGGCACGTAATCGTCACGAAACGATCGTAGCTGTCCTGGCTGTCGACGGCGGCCGGCAAAAGATTCTCGACATCACCTTTGTAGTTGCGGAATGCATCCAACAGGCGCTGCATGCCCAGGGCGCTAACACCCGGATGTCGGGCTGCGATATCTGGGCCTATCGCGATCTGCGTGGCGATATTTGCAAGACTCGCTTCAAGCCGCTCGATGGTCGCGGGATTGTGGCGTTTGGCGAGGCTGGATTGTGCAATTGATCCCTGCCGTAAAAATGTAGCGAGCAGATATGAGGCGACCTGCTCGAATTGATTTGGATCTTCGAAATCGGCCAAATCAGTCGTTGCCCGGCGGTCCAAATAATCCGCAAGGCTATCTCCCTGTTCGATCACCGCGTCACTTCCGCGTTTGATTGGGAAGCGTGCACGTTCGGGAACGCCATCAGGCCATGCCTGTGCGTTCTGAGGATCGATGCAGATGATATTCCCTTGGAATTCATCGCCCCATCGACCGGCGCGGCCGGCACGATTCCAGAAATCGTGCGCCTCCATCGGATGCCCGATGCCCTTTCGTGGGCCGCGCAGTACAATGGTTCGGCACGACAGATTTACACCTTCGATGAGCGTCGAGGTACAAACAAGAAAGCGAATCTTGCCCGACCGGAACAGCCGCTCGACCTCCGAGCGGACGAGCGACGGCATGTTGCCATAGTGAAAAGCAACGCCTCGCTCGATGAGCGGCGCGAGCCTGTAGTGCGGGTGAACGCCTTTGCGCGCCAAATCCGCAAGCTCAAGCAATTCAGGGGCAGATGGTACTTCCGGTATCAACTGACTGATGAGATCGGCGATGTCTTCGGAATCGGCGGCGCCGTTCGCGTAGACGAGTGTCCCGCCGCGCTCTCCGGCAGCAGCGGCGATGAACGCCAGCTTTTTCTTGAGAGAGCCTGGGCTACTGCCCAGCTGGACCACGCCGAGCGGCAGCATAGACGCGTGTTGGCGTGCCGACAATTTCCATAGTTTTGGCTTACGCGGCACCTGCTCGGTCACGATGAGGTTTTGAAGCACAGTCGGAACGTCGCTTTCAAACGACGCGGTGTGAGCTCCCTCCGGAGCATCTGCAAGAAGCTCCTGCGGGTTTTGCGTGGCGGGACTGATGAACACGAGCTTGAGCGTGGGATTGGAGCGGCTGGCGCGCTCTATGGCATCCTGAAGAACAACGCCGCGTTGGTTGTCCCCGATCTTATGTGCCTCGTCGACCACGAGCAGATCGACCTTGAAGGCGCCGCCGACGGCGTTAGCGAGCAGGTGCATGCGCTCCTGGGTCAGAACAAAGATAGCGCGTGGGACCGCCTTCCTGCGCTTTGTCATGCTTTTCCCGAATCGGAAGCGAGAAGACTTCTATGCCGCTGCGGGCTCCGAGCAACGAGACTAGATTTGCTTCGATCTCAGCAACAAGTGCCCTTGTCGGCGCCAAATAGACAGCGACACGCATCTCGCTCGATCGGATTTGGTCGATCAGCCATTGCAAGACTAAGAACGTCTTTCCCGATGCTGTCGGAGCAGATGCCGAAAGCCATTGGTAATTGTCGGCCTGGCTCCAGAATCGTTGTTGGAAGTCATTGACCTGAATCCATCGCCCACTGGATTGGACAAGGATCGACTGATCCATCTGGCGGCGTTGCGCCTCGATACGTAACGCCATGCCGAGTCGTCCATCAACATCGGCAGTGAGCAATCCGCGTTCGGTCGCGAGCGCAACCGCACGAAAATTCGATAGCTGGCCTAAGAGAACCGCGCCAGAATCTTTAATAGTCTCACTAGCGGAGAGCGTGATTGCCGCGGTGGCGATACGAAGCGCTGCGTCTTGATAGGCCCGCTGATCCGACCGCGCAAGTATGCTTCCCGCTAGCAAAAGCCGTGGCCAGGCGGGCGAAACAGGCAAGGGTTTTGCCGTCGCGGCCGGGGAAGTCAAAGCCCTAGCAAGTCAGACCAAGAATGCTACTCAGGAGATCGCCACACAAATCGTAGCGGTTCAGACCGAAACGGATGCCGCCGTGGCCGCTATCCGGCGAATATTCGACGTCATCAATCGAGTTGGCGAAACGACTACATCTATCGTCAGCATTCTTGATGAACAAAATGCCGCCATCGGGGACATCAGCCGCAGCGCCGAATCCGCTGCGGCCGGAGCACGCGCAGTAGCCGGGCACGTTCTCGAAATTTCCGGCGCCGCTGCGACCAGCCGTGGGGCGGTCGATGACGTCGTCCGCACAGTTCATGACCTGATGGATCGCAACCGCGCCCTCGGCCAAGCGATTGCGACATTTGTTAGCGAGATGCGCCAAGCCGCGTCTTAGTCAGCTTGAACCTAGAACCTATCTCAAAATTGAAGATCAGCGTCGATCGGCTATAAAGGAAAGATGATTCGGCTGACGGACGAGCAATGGGAGCGCATCCGGAAACACTTTCCGGAAGAGCACCTTGCCGACGGCCGGCCGGGCCGGAAGCCGATTGCGACGCGTCAAGTTCTCGAAGCCGCTCTTTGGATTTTGAACACGGGTGCGCAGTGGCACATGCTGCCGCAGTGCTATCCGAACTATAAGACCGTACATCGTCGCTTTCAGAACTGGTGTCGCAATGAAGTGTTGCGACGCGTTCTGACCGATATCGCCAACGAACTTCGCGAGAAAGGCTTGCTCGACGAAGAGGAGTGTTTCATCGACGCGACCTTTGCGATGGCCAAAGGCGGCGGTGCAGAGATCGGCCCAACGAGGCGCGGAAAAGGCTTAAAAATCATGGCGATTGTGGATCGCCACGGTTTGCCGCTTTCAGTGAGCACGCATGCCGCGAACCATCACGAAGTGCGCTTGGTACAGCTCTGCTTCGACTTCTACATGATCGAGGCCAAGCCAGAGAACCTGATCGGCGACCGCGCCTATGACAGCGATGCGCTCGACGATGAACTGCGGTCACAAGGCATCGAGATGATCGCGCCACATCGTTCAAACCGAGTGAGGTCGCTCACCCAGGACGGCCGCAGGCTCCGTCGTTATACTCGGCGTTGGCTGGTCGAACGCTTCTTCGCCTGGATACAGTGGCGGCGGCGCCTGCTGGTCCGCTGGGAGTTCTATCCGCAAAACTTCCTCGGCTTCGTCCAGCTCGCTTGCCTGCTGATCCTGTTTCGACAATTTTGAGATAGGTTCTAGTCATCTGGAATGCAAGTTCGTGACATTAGTTGATCGCTCGAATCTCTAGAGAGGGGAGCCCTCGTGGCGAATGCAGGTGTGAAAGGCCGGTCGATTGCGCCGTTGGTACTGAGTCCGCAGGAGCGGGCGTACTTGGAGAGACAAGTTCGTCGTCATCGTGTAGCGCGATCCTGCGGTGTGCAGATGGTCTGCCAAGCAAGTCTGTGGCTGCCGAACTTGGCATCCATGAACACACCGTTGGCAAGTGGCGCCGCCGATTCTTGAAGGATCGCTGTGATGGCCTGCTTGACGAAGCCCGCCCTGGCCGCCCTCGAACCATCGACCATGATCAGGTTGCCGAGGTAATCGAGCGGACATTGCGTACGACGCCGCCCGGCGCGACGCACTGGTCGATCCGCTCGAGGGCCGCGGAAACTGGCTTTTCTCACACCACGATCCGCCGAATGTGGACGGCGTTCGGCTTGCAGCCGCACCGCAGCCAGACATTCAAGCTATCGAGCGATCCCCTATTCGTCGATAAGGTGCGCGATATTGTCGGGCTTTACCTGTCCCCACCGAACCGAGCCCTTGTCCTCAGCATCGACGAGAAGAGCCAGATCCAGGCCCTGGATCGCGAGCAGCCGGTCCTGCCGATGATGCCGGGCGTGCCGGAACGTCGCACCCACAGCTATGTGCGGCATGGTACGACCACGCTGTTTGCCGCGCTCGATGTCGCTTCCGCTTTGTCATTGGCAAATGCTACAAGCGCCATCGGGCGGTCGAGTTCTTGAAGTTACTCAAAGAGATCGACGCTCAAATCCCTGAGGGGTTCGCTGTCCATATCGTCATGGACATGTGTGGACGCCCCCGTTGGTGCAAGAAGAATCTTTCGAAGAGTGCGGAGCGTGGTCGGGTGCTGACATGTGTCCGGCCTTTTGTTGCGGCTGTCACATGCCGCTGGCCCGTATGGGAGTTCGCGGAACGGGTCCAATTCAACTTCGCGTGCTCGAGGCGCGTATCCATGATCTGGTTTTCCCATTCCTGTCTCGTGACCGTGCGCCATACTCTCCGGTTGACCTTCTCACACTCACGGTCCCTGCCGCGGAACTACTTCGCCGCAGCCGGAGCCCGATAGGTTCCGCCTCTCGCCATCAATGCCCAGACGATGCGCGCCATCTTGTTAGCGAGGGCGACGATCACCAGCATGGGCGGCTTGAGGGCAAGCATGCGCGCAAGCCAAGAATCCGCTGTCGAGCCTTTGCGCATTGCCCAGCGCACGGCCGCGCTCGCGCCGATGATCAGCAGTCGTCGTAGGGTTCGTTCGCCCATTCGTGACGTCTTGCCGAGCTTCTGCTTGCCTCCGGTGGAGCGCTGCAGCGGGGTAAGCCCCAGCCATGCCGCAAAGTCGCGTCCCCTCTTGAAGGCCTGGGCTGTCGGCGCCAGGGCAACGAGCGCCGTAGCCGTGATCGGCCCAATTCCTGGGATCGTCATTAGCCGCTTCGCTTCGGCATCCTCCTTGGCGCGGCGGGCGAGCTCTCGGTCGAGCAGCGCCACCTTCTCGTTCAGGGATCGCAACTGCTCGACGAGCAGCCGTGGATCGGTCTAGCCAACTCAGGAATGTCGGTATCATGGCCGATGATCGCGGAAACGAGTTTGGCAACATGGAAGGGACCTTGCGCCGCTACCACCCCAAATTCGGTCAGATGGCCGCGGAGCGCATTGATAGTTTGGGTGCGCTGACGCACCAGGAGGTCGCGGGCGCGGAACACAATGGCCGCGGCCTGTTGCTCCTCGCTCTTCACCGCCACGAAACGCATCGTCGGCCGCTGGGCGGCTTCGCAGATTGCTTCCGCATCGGCGGCATCATTCTTCTTCCGCTTTAGTAGAGTCGAGGAGAGGCGCGGTGATGCGCTTGTTGCGCGTTCCGTTTCCTCTCCCCGCTCATCAAACCGGACGTGCGGTTTTCCCGCATCCGGCTTTCCGACAGGTTTCGTCACAAGGCGCACGTCGGCGACACTTTGCGCACGCGGTTCAGCACAAGTACGCCAGAGTTCCCATAGATCTGATCAGAGAACCGTCTGACGCCACGTCCTGGCGTCTTATGTCGTCTGCGCAGAAAGGCGAGCACGCGGTCAAAGACGTGTCGATCAACGGCCTGATGAGCCGTAGCAAGCGAGCCATA
This sequence comes from Bradyrhizobium sp. USDA 3311, assembly GCF_054062495.1. Taxonomy (NCBI): domain Bacteria; kingdom Pseudomonadati; phylum Pseudomonadota; class Alphaproteobacteria; order Hyphomicrobiales; family Nitrobacteraceae; genus Bradyrhizobium; species Bradyrhizobium sp. USDA 3311. The sequence continues at coordinate 9,210,502 of NZ_JBSSFI010000001.1, forward strand.
GCTGAAGTGTAAAAGAAGGGACTTGAGCTGACAGTGAGGGCTTTGTCGCGGCAGGTGTCCGACAAAGGTTTCATGTCCGACCTCACGCAGCCGGCAACAATTTCTCTCTCGACAGAGCACTTGCGTCAAGCAAGGTTTGCATCGGCGTCTTGCCGTAGCACCAGCGCCCCTGATGCGGGCGCACCTCATTGTAGGCAGCTATCCACTCATCGAGATCGCTCTGCAAGGCAGGGATGCTCGGATAGATCTTTTTGCGGAACACGACGCGATAGAACTCCTCGAGCACGGTGCGGTGGAAGCGCTCAACAATGCCGTTGGTCTGTGGGCTCCTCGTCTTGGTGCGGGTGTGATCGATGTCTTCGACGGCGAGGTAGAGCTCGTATTCGTGATGCTCCGGATTGCCGCAATACTCGGTGCCGCGGTCGGTCAGGATGCGGTTCAGCGGGATGCCCCGCGCATCGAAGAACCGCACCACGCGATCATTCAACAGTTCGGCCGCCGTGATCGGCGTCTTGCGATCATACAGCTTGGCGAACGCCACCTTGCTGTAGGTGTCAATGAAGGTCTGCTGATAGATCCGCCCGACCCCCTTCATGTTGCCGACATAGAAGGTGTCCTGCGCACCGCAATAGCCGGGGCACTCGCTCTCGAACTCGCCGTGCGCCTCCTTTTCGGATTTGGCCTTTTCCAACGCAACGAGCTGGGCCTCGGTCAGCACCAGGCCGTCCTGGGCCATCTTGGCCTCCAGCGCCGTCAGCCGCTTCTTGACGTTGGCGAGGTCGTGACGCAGCCACACCGCCCGTACCCCGAACGGGGAGATCGACAGGCCGCGGCTCCTGAGCTCATTGCTGACCCGCACCTGACCCCAGGCCGGCTGGTCGATCGCCAGCTCAACGACGGCTGCCTCGACCTCCGGCGCGACACGGTTCTTCAGGACCGGTTTCTTGCGGCTGATCTCAATCAGCGCCAGCTCGCCGCCCTTGTCGTACAGTTCCTTGAACCGGTAGAAGCTGTCGCGGCTATAGCCCATCATCCGGCAAGCCTGGCTGACGTTGCCGAGCTGCTTGGCCAATTCCAGCATGCCGACTTTCGCGCGAATGACCTTCTGTTCCTGGGTCATGGTAACGTCTCCTGTGAGACGCTGCGGGCTGCGCGGGAGCGTCCTTTGGGTGAGCGCTCCTGCTCGCCCGCAGCTCCATTCCCTGCCAGTTCAAACCTTGCCGTCAGATTAAGTCGAAACTTCTACAGCTGAAGTAAGCGGACCAGCCGCGCAGAAGGCGGTTCAGTCGTGCTTGTACTTCGGGCCAAGCGCCCTTGTTGCCCGGCGTCAGCAGTTCGCTGACCTTCCTCTTGATCCGCAGCACGCTTTTCTTCGACGGAGCCGCGCCAAGATACCACCGCCCCCCATTGCGGAAGTGGCGGGGTCCGAGCGTGTACCCAAGGAAGTCAAAGCTTTCCAATCGGGCATTCTTCACCGAGGTTTTAGTCTCGTTGAGTGTCAGCCCAAGCTTGGTCATCACCGCTTTCGTCCACGTCAATGCGTCTTCCGCGTGGCCGCGGCTGAGAATGACGAAGTCGTCGGCATAGGAGATAATTTGGCCATGGAATGCTTCACGCCGACCGCTGAGACGCCAATGCTTCAGGAACCGGTTCATGTAGATGACGGAGAGCAGCGGACTGATGACACCGCCCTGTGGCGTGCCACACTTGTTGCTCTTACCGCCGCTCATGCGCCGTTTCCCGTTGCTATCCCGCTCCTCGACCGGTACTCGCAGCCATAACTTAATCAGCCGCAGCACATTCCGGTCGACGATGCGTCGGGCCACCGATTTGAGGAGGTCCGAGTGCGGTATCGTGTCGAAGTATTTCGACAAATCGGCGTCAACAACATCTGTGTAGCCCCGGCACATAAGCCGGTGCACTTCCTTGACGGCATCGACCGCGCTGCGGCGCGGGCGATATCCATAAGCTCCGTCCTCAAAATCCGCCTCGAAGATCGGTTCCAGCACGATCTTTGCAGCAGCTTGGACGACCCGGTCCCGGATTGTTGGGATACCGAGCGGACGTTCGCCGCCGCCGGGCTTCGGGATCATCACCCGCCGCACCGGATCGGGCCGATAGGTCTTCGTGACGAGTTCATCGCGCAGGCCAGCCAACCATGCTTCGAGTCCCGACGCGTCGATCTGTTCGAAAGTTATTCCGTCCACTCCCGGCGCACCCGCGTTGGCGCGGGCCAGCTTGTAGGCATGGCTCAGAATGTCCTCGCGGCAGATCTTGTCGTACAGCACATAGAAGCGGAAGGCAGGCTCCGCCTTCGCTTTGCAATAAAGCTTTCTCTGAAGGCTCCTGATCTTATCGGGCGTTTCAAGGCTCATCGCCAATCTACCCTTTCCCTCGCCATCTTTAAAAGCGCACCTGAAGTCAGGGTCCTTTCCTCCGCCGGAATTACCCGGTTTCATCGGTACCTTTGACCCTGTCCGACTCCCGTCCGGTCCATCGACTACTCAATGCTGAAGGCGCGACCTTCGACCAAGACGGGTCTCCCCCGATTACCCGTACTACCTTTCCAACGTGCCGTGCCCATTACCCCGGTGAACCAGACAGGTGCGTGCGTCGATTGCTTCCCTGTCCGCACGGCCTTCCCCGCCATACGATCGGATCGGCATTCACATCGTAACTTTCGAGGCGTGCTCAGGCTTCACTCACGTTACGGCCCGCTGGATTGCTCGGCCGCCTAAAGCGACCTTTGTCACGAGGCTTCGATCCGTCCGATTGCTCGTCCAAACCGCTCGTCAGCTACCAGATCAATCGACAACTCTCTGGGTGGATCCTTCCTCCACTGGTAATACGCGCCGTCGGGGCGCACGTAGAGTCGAGGAGAGGCGCGGTGATGCGCTTGTTGCGCGTTCCGTTTCCTCTCCCCGCTCATCAAACCGGACGTGCGGTTTTCCCGCATCCGGCTTTCCGACAGGTTTCGTCACAAGGCGCACGTCGGCGACACTTTGCGCACGCGGTTCAGCACAAGTACGCCAGGGTTCCCATAGATCTGATCAGAGAACCGTCTGACGCCACGTCCTGGCGTCTTATGTCGTCTGCGCAGAAAGGCGAGCACGCGGTCAAAGACGTGTCGATCAACGGCCTGATGAGCCGTAGCAAGCGAGCCATAGCTGAAGTAAGCGGACCAGCCGCGCAGAAGGCGGTTCAGTCGTGCTTGTACTTCGGGCCAAGCGCCCTTGTTGCCCGGCGTCAGCAGTTCGCTGACCTTCCTCTTGATCCGCAGCACGCTTTTCTTCGACGGAGCCGCGCCAAGATACCACCGCCCCCCATTGCGGAAGTGGCGGGGTCCGAGCGTGTACCCAAGGAAGTCAAAGCTTTCCAATCTGGCATTCTTCACCGAGGTTTTAGTCTCGTTGAGTGTCAGCCCAAGCTTGGTCATCACCGCTTTCGTCCACGTCAATGCGTCTTCCGCGTGGCCGCGGCTGAGAATGACGAAGTCGTCGGCATAGGAGATAATTTGGCCATGGAATGCTTCACGCCGACCGCTGAGACGCCAATGCTTCAGGAACCGGTTCATGTAGATGACGGAGAGCAGCGGACTGATGACACCGCCCTGTGGCGTGCCACACTTGTTGCTCTTACCGCCGCTCATGCGCCGTTTCCCGTTGCTATCCCGCTCCTCGACCGGTACTCGCAGCCATAACTTAATCAGCCGCAGCACATTCCGGTCGACGATGCGTCGGGCCACCGATTTGAGGAGGTCCGAGTGCGGTATCGTGTCGAAGTATTTCGACAAATCGGCGTCAACAACATCTGTGTAGCCCCGGCACATAAGCCGGTGCACTTCCTTGACGGCATCGACCGCGCTGCGGCGCGGGCGATATCCATAAGCTCCGTCCTCAAAATCCGCCTCGAAGATCGGTTCCAGCACGATCTTTGCAGCAGCTTGGACGACCCGGTCCCGGATTGTTGGGATACCGAGCGGACGTTCGCCGCCGCCGGGCTTCGGGATCATCACCCGCCGCACCGGATCGGGCCGATAGGTCTTCGTGACGAGTTCATCGCGCAGGCCAGCCAACCATGCTTCGAGTCCCGACGCGTCGATCTGTTCGAAAGTTATTCCGTCCACTCCCGGCGCACCCGCGTTGGCGCGGGCCAGCTTGTAGGCATGGCTCAGAATGTCCTCGCGGCAGATCTTGTCGTACAGCACATAGAAGCGGAAGGCAGGCTCCGCCTTCGCTTTGCAATAAAGCTTTCTCTGAAGGCTCCTGATCTTATCGGGCGTTTCAAGGCTCATCGCCAATCTACCCTTTCCCTCGCCATCTTTAAAAGCGCACCTGAAGTCAGGGTCCTTTCCTCCGCCGGAATTACCCGGTTTCATCGGTACCTTTGACCCTGTCCGACTCCCGTCCGGTCCATCGACTACTCAATGCTGAAGGCGCGACCTTCGACCAAGACGGGTCTCCCCCGATTACCCGTACTACCTTTCCAACGTGCCGTGCCCATTACCCCGGTGAACCAGACAGGTGCGTGCGTCGATTGCTTCCCTGTCCGCACGGCCTTCCCCGCCATACGATCGGATCGGCATTCACATCGTAACTTTCGAGGCGTGCTCAGGCTTCACTCACGTTACGGCCCGCTGGATTGCTCGGCCGCCTAAAGCGACCTTTGTCACGAGGCTTCGATCCGTCCGATTGCTCGTCCAAACCGCTCGTCAGCTACCAGATCAATCGACAACTCTCTGGGTGGATCCTTCCTCCACTGGTAATACGCGCCGTCGGGGCGCACCGAATGGCTTTACATAGTCTGGCGCAATGAGTCGCACCGCATGCCCCAATCTCCCGATCTCGCGCCCCCAGTAGTGGCTGCTGGCGCAGGCCTCCATGGCGACCGTGCACGTCGGCTGCGCGGCAAGACATTTAAGGACCTGATCCCGGCGCAGCTTCTTGCGGAAAAGCACGGTTCCTGATGCATCCGCGCCGTGCATCTGGAACACATTCTTCGCCAGATCCAACCCGATTATGCTAACTTCCGACATGGACGCCTCCGTTCAAGTGATGGTCAACGACACCACTTTGGCACAGCGATGCCGTGAGGGGGCGTCCACCCCATCAACTACGCCACCCACAAGACACCCAAGATCAAAGCGTGGCTCGCTCGCCGGCCGCACTATCATGTCCACTTCACGCCGACTTCCGCGTCATGGATCAATCAGATCGAGCGCTGGTTCGCTGAGCTCACCAGAAAGCAAATCCAGCGAGGTGTTCACACCTCCGTCAGGCAACTCGAGGCCGACATCCGTACCTTCATCGAACTGCACAACAATAACCCGAAGCCCTTCAAATGGACCAAGTCCGCAGACCAGATCTTGGCTTCCATCAAACGCTTCTGCCACAAAGCCCAGCAGACTTTATGTGGCGAACTTTAGATTCACGTGACTAGAAGGCCGCGCCAATCTCGACTCGCGCGTCGACTATACGTCGAGGAGCTCGGTAGTTGGTGAGCTGCATTGGAGCCGGAACGGGACGCCGCCGAACCAAGGCGCCCCGACGCACTTTGCCGGGGGTTGAAAGCGCGCCGGGCCCGCCCCAACATCATCAGTACATCCGTGATGATGCTTGCGGCAATGAGACAAGCAGCGTGGCGGAATTGAGGCTCATGCATTTTATACTTGAAATTAATAAATGTTCTCGTGAGCTGCTCCAAAGCACTTGAATCGCACGTAGCGTCACGTTGTACGATCGCGCACTTGGCGCTCTTCATCTAGCAAGCAATTTATTTTCCGTGACACGCCGGCCTTCAACGGGAGGCATCCGACTCGTGGCATCTGCTGAGAGGTGCTGCATATCGAAGGTAAGCGGCGAGACGCCCGCCTCCCAAGCCAGCCATTGCTCCATGCTTTAGTGCCCTTGGATTCCCAAAGGATGATACCGGCTGGACGAGCGATCGAACCGTTGATCTGCTGGACGACGTGCGCGCCAGCTCCTTTGCCGATCGCCTCAATCGTCTCCGTAGGAAACGGCTGCGAAGCAAGGCTTCGAGCTCGAGCTCGCGCACTTCGCCCGGGAATTGCTGGAGGGCTGCTCAGCCTTGCGCTTCAACTCCTTGATCGTCTGGGCAATCGACTCCATCGATTGATCCTTCTCAAGCACACGCAAGCGCGCGGCTTCGTCAGCTTCCTGCCTGGCTTTCGCCTGGAAATCACCGATTGAGACCTATTCGATGGCAGATCGAGTTCACGTTCTCTTCATCAAGGGCACGTTGCTTGCGGATCAGCTCGGCTTGAGCCTGCTGCGCCTCGGCAAGCCTGGCATTGTTGGCTCCAAGTTTTGACAAAGCTCGGCCGCTTCGGCAGTTTGTGCCATTAGCTCGGCCGCCGCAGCGTCTCGAGCCTTCTTCGCTTCCATGGCGACGAGCTGGCCGCGCTCGGCAGCTAACCGCTCGGCGAGCTGGTCCTCGACTGCTCGCGCTGCGTGGCCCCTCGCTGCTGGGCAAGGCCTCGGCCTTGCGGGCAACCTCGGCATCCTTGTCCGCCAAGTTTTGCTGAAAGCGCCGGCCGGTTCCCTCATTCACGGAGCAGCAAGAGAATCGGTGAGGTGAATCTCGTGATTGCAGTTCGGGTGGGCCGATGAGCGGCACCCGCCGCGGGTGTTTCAGGTTCTGAGCCCTCATGCCCTATTGTGCTGCCGGACTAGACGTGATCTCGCCAGCGTCGGCGCATTTTACCATGCGACTTTATCGTGATTTCCACATCCTGGTCGAATGCCATGAGCATCCACATCGGCTTTTCCTCGGAAAAGCCCAGCGACAGCCTGGCCCGCTTTTGGTGATGCCTTTAGATCCGTGGTTTTCGTCGCGAAAGGTTGCGCGTCAAGGAATGCGGAAGCGACGCGCCCTCGGATGAATGACTGACACTGCGCGCAGGCTAGTCAGGGGAGACTAGCCGCTCCGACCGTGCTCATACGAGAAGTTCATTCTACCCACAAGCATCCAGATAATCGCTAACGAGCGGCTCTCATTCCCATTCTCACTCCCGGCCCCTAAGCCGCGTTGGCAGTGACATCGAGAGCGGGACCAGACTTGAGGAACAGGTAGGCCCGTTTGACGTAACGCAAGGACAGAAGAGAGGGCGTCGGTCAGCTTCATACTGTTTGAGCATAGGAAAGTTCAGCCTTGCAGACCTCCCTCCTAAACAAGTATTGCGATGCTCGCCTGCCTTGGTACACCATCTACCCAACCGTACCGGATTTCTCCGCGATGGTCGGTGCCGAGACTTGTGAGACATGGTTGAGGCGGCTGCCGCCCGACGAACCCGTATCGCTCTACCTCCACGTGCCGTTCTGCCGCTCGATCTGCTGGTATTGCGGCTTTCCTACAAGCCTCACTCGCAGCGAGCGACCGATCAGCATTTACTTGGCGGCGATGCATGAGGAGATCCGCTTGGTCGCAGAGCAAGCGCCGCGCGCTCTGCCGGTGAGCGACGTGCATTTCGGCGGTGGGACGCCGACCACCATTGCGCCAACCGATTTCCTGGCCTTGATGGAACTCCTGCGCCGCTGCTTCGCGTTCAGCAAATCAGCTACCATCGCCATAGAAATCGACCCGCGTGCGTTCACGGCCGAGATGGCCGAAACGTTACAAGCAGCCGGGGTCAGCCGCGCGAGCATCGGCGTGCAAAGCTTCGACCCCGTGGTTCAAAGGTCGGTCAACCGCGTCCAGAGCGAGGTGCAGACGGCTTCTGTCGTCGAAAGTCTTCGCCAGCATGGGATAAGCCGCATCAATTTCGACCTTCTCTTCGGACTGCCGCATCAGACGGTCCGGTCCTGCGTGGACTCCGCGCGGACGGCTCTGGCCATGCGGCCAGACCGGCTTGCAGTTTTTGGATATGCTCACGTCCCCTCCTATATGAAACGTCAGCGCCAGATCGATGAGGCGGCGCTGCCGGACAATGTCGCCCGCGCTGAGCAAGCCGCGGCCATTGCAGATACACTGGTCTCGGCCGGCTACCGCCAGATCGGGCTTGACCATTTCGCCCTGCCCGACGACGAGCTCACGCTAGCGCAGAAAGCCGGTCGGCTGCGCCGCAACTCCCTGGGTTATTCGGCTGATACCTGCAAAACCGTGATCGGCTTAGGCCCGTCAGCCATCGGCCGTCTGCGTGACGGTTACGTCCAGAACGAGATCGCAACTGCTTCCTATCACCAACACATTCAGGCTGGTCGTCTGGCAACCTCAAAAGGCTACTTTCTCTCCGCCGAAGATCGCCTCCGAGCCGCAATTATCGAGCGTCTGATGTGCGATTTGCAGGCCGACGTACCAGCGATCTGTGCTGCTCACGGATTTGATCCGATTCCTCTTCTCGATTCGGCCGACCGCCTGGGAATGCTTGCCGAAGACGGGATAGTGGACATTGAAGACGGATTCATTCGGATCAAGCAGGAGCACCGGTTTGTCATTCGTGCTGTTGCTGCCGCATTCGACACTTATCTCGACCGTACCCCTATTAACTAAGCCACGCATGTGAGCAGATCCCAAACATCTAAGCTCTTCGCGAGGGGGCGATCCGAAGAATCGCCTCGGGCAGACGGGCCAGATTTCGAGGATGCAGTGGCGGCGTGATGACATGAACTTTCAGATATGGCCTCAAAACCGGCGAGGGCTGATCAAAAGGAAGTTGATTTAAAGGAAGACGCAGCGGATTCCGCTGTTCAGGGCCACGCCTCGATCACGCGGAAAGGGCTCTGCTCCACCTCCCTCGGCGTGCTCTCGATGATGGTGACGGCCTCAGCGATATGCCGCTGAAGACGCCGGCACCCGCACAAGCTTTGGGTATTTTACGGCCGGAGGCAGCTTTGCGAAGTTACGGTCCACCTCCTCGAGCGCAGTTGAAGACTCGACCACGCCTGCAGCGGCCACTGAGACCTCAAGGCTCGGTGGTCTTCGGTCCTGCGATCACTGGCGCGCCTCCGACGGAAACAGGTCCCTGTGGTTTGGACCGCCCGAGGCGTTTCCTGGCGACGCTTGAAACAGCCCCGGATGACGACAAAGGAGGCACGGAAGCAGCCGAAGGGGCAGGTATTAAACTCTGCAGCGAATCGATCCGCGAAGTCAGCACGGTGATCTGATCCAGGATCCCTTTGAGGTCATCCCGCTGGGCATCGATCCGGCGGTTGAGTTCTGCGATCTCATCGCCAGCTTTCTGCTGTGCCCACTTTATGTCGGACAGGGATGCACTGTCCTCCGGTGACAGGCTCATCGTTGAAGCGACTTCCCGGGCTTCCGGCGTCTCGACAAACTTTTCAAGGTTAGCCCAAAGCCAGGCGCCAGCAGCACACGAGCCGACGAGGACAAGCGGGAAAACCAGGGGAATCCGTCTTGACGGCCGGTGCAAGAGCGGCCGCAAGTCTGAAGCGGCCGCTTGATCAATCCAGTCCATTGTCCCTCGCTCAACATCCCATTCCAGCAGGCTTATTTCGTCGAAGCGACAGCCTGCGATACTCACGCGCTCCAGTAGCTGCCAGCGTCGAGAATAATCAATCTTGGCGACCTTCCCGATCGGCTGCCACTGCTCTTATCAAACTCCCTTCTTGAGCAACGCAACGCGACAATTTGCGCGCGTTCTCCATGATAGCATCACCATCGAATGGTTCTCGTCTTCGTCGGCGATGGCGCAGCATTTTCTCATCATTCAGAAGAACCTTGCAGATTTTCCTACCTTGCCGCTGCACGAATGCAAACCGTCCACCGATTGCTGCAGCGTGTTCGATGGAATCCCGCCTCACGCGTTGCCGAGACCAGCAACTTCATTCCGGACGCGCCACGTGAGCGCCACGGCTGAGCGGCCGAGCCGCAATGGCCGATTGGACCGGCAACCATTGCACCTGGTCAACTACCAATTCCGGCAGGTTGTTCGAGATGACGGGCACGTGGCAAGCGTGACCAACGAACGCCGCGCACGTGAAGGATTCGGATGCAAGACAGATTTTGCCGCGCCAACGGCGCTGACGGAGGCAGCAACTGCTCGCCGATACACGCCAAAGCTGCTCGATGGCTGATTCCTCTGGTCTCCTGGGCCACCACGTTAGACGTTGTGGTGTGGTTGCCGGGCGCGCAAATTCAAAGGCTCTCCGGCCTTCGAGCCTGGCGATTGTCGCGTCTTTCGGTGACAACGATACCAATGGAGCGCTTCGTGAAGCCAGGCCGCTTGCCGGGCGAGCCTTGCTTTCTGGTAGCTGCCGTTTCGTCGAGAAAGCCGCCTTCGATGCAAATGCGCGGCACCGCCGGAATCGCCTGACTCACAGTGCTGGCCATTCGCAATGTCTTGGCGGCCAGGACAGCGAGGTCCCGGGCGCTCGGCGTGAGCATTTTGCCGAGCCAGCGCTCGCCGCTGGCTCTCGGCGCAGCGGCCGTGATGCTCAAGAAAGTTGCAGACCAGACCATCATCGCGCCGCGAGCGGAGAGGTTTGGGAAGCCTGAGTGGTTCTCTTGGGATAGATCGAATTCTGGCTCGTCCCCCTCGCCCTCGGACGCGAAAACGCCGGGAGCTCACTTTGGGCCAATCAGGCCGCAGTGCAATCTATTTATGGCCGGCAGACATGGACCCGAAGTGCGCCATGCGTGATTGCTTACTTGCGACGACCTCGCCTCGGACATACGCGGCTACGGCAGCACTTTCTTCCAATTTTAGACCAAGGGGAAAGCAATGTTGGCTTGTTATCGCACTTTCGCTAACGGCTTGTCTGGTCGGCAATTCCGTACTGGCACAAACCGCGAGCGGGCTTGATCCTAGTAGCCACCCTGTGGATCAGGCCAGCAAAAGGGCTTCCGATCGGGCCGCAAAGCTCCCGATCGACCTGATCCGTCAGGCAATCCGCCCTCCTGCCCCGGCGTCAGCAGCAGGTCCCGGAGTGCCTTTCGAGAAGCGCGGCAATGCGGACAGGGCTGCTCAGACGAGACCGCAAAAGACGATCGATCCCTTCGCAAGGTACGACGATCTGCGTGAAAAAGGGTTGTGGCTCAACATACCCGGCCCTGCGGACACAATTGATCAGGACAACGTTAGATCGGCGCTGGCAGATGTCGGCATCGGCTACATCGGCTGGACACACAACAGCTTTGCAAACAACCAGCTGCCGAATGCAGCCAGAAGCACTATCGCAAACCAGCTCTATATGGGCCAGAATCCGACCTTCGCGTCGGCAAACTTCATGATTGTCACCTACGATCTCAGCCGGTTTGGCATTGCCGACGGACAGATTGTCGTAGGAGCCGAGCAGCAATACTGGACGTGGGATCGCCCGGGGCCAGATCGAGTGGGAATCAATACGCTCGCCTACTACCAGACCTTCTTCGACAGGACACTAGAACTCAAACTTGGCTACCTCAGAAACCAAAATGAGTTCACCGGCACATTGTTCGGAGGGATTACAGGATCGAACATGTCTGCCTTGTTCCAGGCAGGGATGAGCACCAATGCCGCGCCCACGCCGGCGGTCAACTTGAAGTACAATTTTGACGATCGCTTGTACAACAAGGTCTCCATCCAACGCTCAATCAGTCCAGATGGTCCCTATGCCCAGATAACGGAGAATCCCACCGGCTTGAACTGGAGCACGGCCAATGCAGGCATCCTTCTCGTTGAAGAAGCCGGCTACAAGAGCAAGGCTGCTCCGGGCGTAACCGACACGTGGCTGCGGGCGGGCGTCGGTTTCAACAATAGCCGCTACACGAATTTGGCGGATCCCAATCAACAAAGGGAGAGCGGAAACAATTTCTACTACATCGCTGCCGACAGGCAGCTCTCGCAGAGTGACGCCCCTGGGTCGCCGTCTCGCGGCATCTATGGCGGCTTCTCCGTCATGGGAACTCCACCTGACCTCAACAGGATCAGCCGGTATTATGAGCTGCGTCTTTATGCGAAGGGAGCTTTTGATAGTCGGCCCAGTGATCTGATTGCTCTCGTTGCGACCAACACAGCCTGGAGCAAGCATGCAGTGGATGCTGCTCTGGCTAAAGGCCAGCTTGCGCACCGCCAGACCACAGCAATCACGGGGACATACACCGCGCATCTCGCCCCGGGGATATATGCAAGCGTCGGACTGTCATACATTCACAACCCGACAAGCATCACACACACGCCCCAAACGGAGCATGCGCTCAATCTGTTGGTATCTACGTTGATCTTCTTCTGATCATCGCATGCGCCATTCTGCTCCCACGTTCTCGTGACGCATGGGACCGAAGCTTCGCGATCTCCTTGAAAGGATCGGCCGCAATGCGCTAGACGAGCCCGTTAGGTCGGATATGACCGGACGCCAGCTGGAAGAGATTATGGAGAAGGATCTCGTTAGTTCTCCAGGGAGCATCGGGCGGATGGAGGAGAGGCTGGTCCCGAGCGCCGTCATTTCCGAGGTGGGCCAGCGCGAATAACTCCCTGTATGGTACCATGGCCAGGTCAGGTTCTCGAAAGCTTGCCCGACTACCGAGACCTGTTCAGGTGATCCTGGAGGTGAGGTTAGCGCGGACCCGCAAGGTTCTGACCCATTTAATGTACCAGCTTGGTCGCAGGTGCAGCACGCCGTCTCGGAACAGCCGCAGACGAGCCAGACCCGACAAGATGGCTTTGAGCAGCACTTGGCCCAGGCAAGGCAGCCCGCTCCCGTCGGCGGCGGGGGGCCCCTATCCCCGTCTGCTATCTAAAGACCGGCAGGGCGATTGCTCAATATGCGGCTCAGAAAGTCCACAACCGAACACGGCCGCGGCGCCTTTCACCTTCGTCGGGAATACCGCGAAGTTACTGCCCTGCCCGAGCCCATCGGAGAGGCCAACTATCTGGTTGGCGCCCATTTCTTCGCGAGGGCCGATCCGCCCCACATGGCGCCGGGGTGTTGTACCGAGAGGCACGGGTTCTCTCATGGGCAGGCCATTCTACCATGGGTTGATCAATTAGGTGTTGTGGCGGGAGATAGCCGTGGACGAAACTAGCCTTCATGACTTTGACGGACCGATGTCGCCTCAGACTTGGCGATCATGGGAAGCCTGGACCGACCATCAAGACTCAGAACCGCAACCCAAAAGCCTCCCCTTCGTTGTGGCCCGCCTGCTCTTGTGATTTGGTTTCTGTTGGGATTCGTGGCTTTGGCGAGCTGGGTCGGACTTAGCGCCTTAAATGATCCGGATCCGCCTGTTCGCAACGACAGTTGGCGGAATTCTGGAAACAGGCGTGCTCGTGCCTCCCTGTGCGGTATCAGTAAACGTGACGGCACCAGTTGACGTGAGAGCCGTGCTCTTCAGGCACGGGTATCCTGACAAACTTCGGCGCCGACTTAAATCAGGCGCAGCGAGCGGGCCGACGCGCTCCTGTTTCAGCACCACGAATACGGCACTGCCAACTAATGATGAAGCGACACAATGAGGCAAACGATGCTCGGAGGAGGCCGGTCGTTATGCAATCTGACACCTCCACGACCGGCCTGCTCTTTTGTCCCGGGGGACGTCACATGCGACGTAGAGCAGAGTTCTTCAGGAAGCCGGGGCAAGTGCTGGATTAGCCGGAAGACCAATCCACCCCTCCCAACGTCCTTTCAAAGCAGCTTCCTCGGTCCTGGAGAACCAAAGGCGGCGTCCCGTCTACGAGATCACTTCCAGTGGGCCGGCGTAGTCTTCCGAATGCTTACCAACATATCACCACGATCGACCAGATCGTGCCAGACCACCTCGACTTCGCCGGTGCAAGAAAAACGTCAGCGGAGGATGCTCGCTCCCCTGGAGGCGAAGTAAGCCTCGCAAGGGCTAAAGTTGCCCATTCGATCACGACGAACCAAGCCGCAATCATCATCCTGCTCGGGTCGTGACTCCGTCCGTGGGCAGAGCTGGCTCCGGAATTCTGGACAGGGCGATAAGTGGAGTTTCTGCCTGACGGCGGGCAAGATTGTCCCGCGAATCAGGAGAGACGATGAGCAGACGAACCCGTCGGCACCACGCACCGGCATTCAAGGCGAAAGTGGCGTTAGCCGCGATCAAGGGTGAGATGACGCTGGCCCAGCTGGCTGAACATTTCGACGTGCACCCGAACAGATCACGCAGTGGAAATCACAGCTTCAGGAAGCGGCGGCCGAGGTATTTGGTCCTGGCGGTGGCAACAGAACGAGCGAGCCCGCGGTGGACGTGAAAACGCTGCACGCCAAGATCGGGGAGCTCACGCTGGAGAACGATTCCTAAGAAACAGCATCGCCGACGTTCGGCTCCAAGGGCTGGAGAACGAAGCCGAATGCCTTGGCACGCCGATGCAAATTGTTGACCACTCGCGTCCGGTAGCGCGTCTCGTAGGACGAGGCCCCGGGATCGACATAGTCCATTCCGTATCGCACAGCATTGTAGAACAGAACTGCGATCTTGCGGGCCGTGGCGGTCACTGCCTTGGCCTTACCGATGCGCGATGAAAGTCGCCTGTAAAAGGCGCCGAGCGCAGTATTGGTGCGTCCGACGGTGACGGCAGCAAGGCGCAGAAGCGCCGCCGCCCGGCCGCCGGATCGGCGCGTTCGGGACGAGAGCCTTTTGCCGCCGGAGACCTTGTTGCTCGACGCCAGTCCTAGCCAGGAGGTAAAATGCTTTGCACTTGGCCACGAGGAGAGGTCGTCACCGCATTCAGCGATCAGCTTCAGCGAGAGGTAAGGACCGAGGCCGTCGATCGTGGTGATGTCTTTTCCCAGCAACGCGAATAGCGCCTCGCGGACGTCGAAAGCTAGAGCGTTCGCCTGATCGGTTCGATTCCGACGCAGCGAGGCCGGCGGTGCTGGTCCATGACCACGACCGCGATGGTTGCTCAGTTCCTTCAACACGGCTTCGATCCGGGCGTCGCAGGCAGATGCCTTCTCGTGGTAGGTGTCGTAAAGCGCAAGTGCCTGCTCGAGCGCAAACAGATGCTCGGCGCGGTAGCTCCCGGTGAGCGCCTTCGCAATCGTCTCGGCACTGGAGTGGCAACTGTAATGGCGCAAGCACGCCAGCGCCTCGGGATCGCGCTCGCCGGCAAGGATCGCGCGTATGATACGCAGGCCGGTCGCGCCGGTGATGTCGGCGACGACGTGGTGGAGCTGAAGATTCATCTCCGTCAAGGCCTTCTGCATATGCTGGATGTGTGAGGCCGCGTACTCCAGCAGACGCTCGCGCTGACGCACGTAGGCTCGCAGCTCGGCAATCTGCCCTTTGGGCTGAAAGCTGGCCCGCAGCAACCCGAATGAATGGAGCCGCTGCAGCCATTGCGCATCGCTGACATCGGTCTTACGCCCCGGCACGTGCTTGGCATCCCGCGCGTTGACAAGAAACACCGTAAATCCCCGGGCATCGAGAAGCTCGAAAATTGGAATCCAGTAGACGCTGGTCGATTCCATGACGACGGTCTCGACGCCGCATTCCGTAAACCAGTCGACCAGCCGATGCAGATCGGCCGTGAAGGTACCGAAACTGTGGACTGGCTCCGGTGCGCGATCTGCCCTAACGGCCGCCATATGCATGGTGGCGCCAACGTCGATGGCAGCCGCGTTCGGGTGCACCATCGGCATCTTACCGCCGTCCTTCGACTTCGATCTTTTGGGATTCATCTGTAGTTCCTCCTGACTCCGGCGGAAGGGCTGGGCTGCGCAATTCATTCAAATTCCTAAACGGGATCGCCGAGATGGCGTCACCACTCTCAAGTGCGCAACAGCCCATGGACCAGGTTTTTTGACGGGGTCACGTGCCACCAAAATCGTATCGGCCGCTCCCTTCCGGCCGCAGTCTAGCGGTTGCCCGTTTCTATCCCACAGGGGGCGCGCAGCGTCGCGCATAGTTTTTTAGAAGGCGCGCTCAGCAAAGCCGGCCTGCTGAGCGCAAAGCGATGATCGACCGAGAGCACGACCTGCCGATCACGAAACAGGCGGAAGTTTTGAAGATCGGCCGCCGGCATGTTAAAACGCTGATGCGGCGGATGGGGATAGAGGCGCTCTACCGCCGGCCGCGTACCACCACGCCCGAGCCTGGACACAAGATCTATCCGTATCTGCTGCGCGGGATGGAGATCACACGCCCGAACCAAGTCTGGGCGATGGACATCACCTACATCCCGATGGCGCGCGGCTTCGTGTACCTGGCTGTTGTCCTCGACTGGGCAACCCGCCGGGTGCTGTCGTGGCGCGTCTCAATCACGATGGAGGCCGCATTCTGCGTCGAGACGCTGGAGGACGCTCTCGCTCGCCACGGCAAGCCGGAAATCTTCAACACCGACCAGGGCTCACAGTTCACGGGCGCCGCGTTCACCGGCGCGCTCGCCAGTCACGGCATCGCCATCAGCATGGACGGCCGGCGCGCCTGGCGCGACAACGTGTTCGTCGAGCGGCTGTGGCGCAGCGTCAAATATGAGGAGGTCTATCTGCGCGCCTACGACACCGTGTCCGACGCCCGCGCCTCGATCGGCCGATACCTCGACTTTTACAATGGCCGGCGTCCTCACTCGAGCCTTGACGGCGGCACCCCGGATCAAGCTTACTTCAACCCGCTGCCGTTCCGCGCGGCAGCTTAACTTTGGCAGAAGCTCCACTTATCGACGCGGAATTGCTGTTCAGACAACCGGGACCACCTCAGTCAGCCGATGTTCGATGCCATTCTCTTGGCAGCGCATATCAAACATATGTGTCACGTATCGTGCCGTCGGGCCGCCCGCGTAACGCGGTGGGAAAGTGAACTGGATCCCATTGTCTGTGAGAACCGTGTGGATCTTGTAGGGGACAGCCGCGATCAGAGCCTCGAGGAAGGCGGAGGCTGAGGTCCTTCCCGGCTTCCTGACCAGTTGCACGAAGGCGAACTTGCTGGTGCGATCGATAGCAACATAGAGGTAGAGCTTACCTTCAGCGGTCTGGAGCTCAGCGATGTCGATATGGAAGTAGCCGATCGGATAAGCCTTGAATTTTTTCTTCGAAGGCTTGCTGCCTTCGACCTCCGGCAATCGGCTGATGCCGTGGCGCTGGAGGCAGCGATGCAAGGATGATGCGTGAGATGGCCGTGGCGGCCGGTAAACCCCAGAGCGCGCGATGCCAAGCAACATGCATTGCCGGCGGATCGACAGCGCCATGTCGGCGCGATCGAGCATTCCTCGACGGTCCGGCGTGCTCATCTTCCGACCTCCGCGCCAAAAAAATCGCGCTTTGTCCAATCTTGCCGTGCAGCTTCTCGATCTCGCTTTCGCGAGCGTCCTCGCTCTCCCGCCCGACACCCGCGTCAAAGGCCAGGGCCGCCTGGTCCAGCAGTTGCTTCTTCCAGGCATAGATCTGGTTCGGTGAACCTCATAGCGCTGGGCCAAATCGGCCACCGTCGCCTGCTCCCGCGCCGCTTCTAGTGGTTCATCACAGTGATTTTGACTCTTTAGCGGTGGCTGGATAAGCGCGGCCGAGTTTGGCGCGGGCTTTGTCGGTTGTGAACATCCATTTTATGCTGGCTCTGACCTGCCACTGAGTATTTCCTCCAGAAGGAGTTAGAGTCCGGCCTGAAGATGCAGCGAGACCGAACTTTGGACCACCCGGAACTAGAGTTTTGCGCCTCTGATCACGTTGGCGGGCTGGTGTCGCCGACGTGATTTTGCAGCAAAATCGGCGGCCGATTGCCGATCGCCCCGTGGGGCCGTTCTTCGTTATAGTATCTGCGCCAACTCTCCACCTTTTGCCGGGCATCCGCAAGGGACAGGAACCAGTGGGCGTTGAGGCATTCGGCCCGGAAGCGGCCGTTGAAGGCTTCGATGAAGGCGTTGTCGGTCGGCTTGCCGGGTCGTGAGAAGTCCAGCGTGACGCCGCGCTGGTAGGCCCAGAGGTCAAGATCGCGCGACACAAACTCGCTGCCTTGATCGACCCGGATCGTCGCCGGGAGTCCCACTTCATTGCAAACCCTTTCCAGCACCTCCACGACGTCGGTGCCGCGGAAGGTGAGCCGCGGCTCCAGTGCGGGCGAGAAGCGTGAGAAGATATCGACGATCGTGAGCACCCGGAGCTTGCCGCCGGTGGCCAGCTGGTCATGAACGAAGTCCATCGCCCAGATCTCGTTGACGCGCGTCGCGGGCCGTCGGTCGTCGCGCAGCTTGGCCTTGACCCGGCGCTTGGGCGATTTGTTGCGCAATTGCAGGCCCAATTCGCGATAGATGCGACGGGTCTTGTTCTGCCCGTGACGCCATCCCTCGCGGCGTAGCAACACGTGGACACGGCGATAGCCGTAGCGAACGCGCACATGGCAGATCTCCTTGATCCGAGCTTCGAGGGTCGCCTGGCCGGAGCGACGAGATTTGTAGTGGTAGGTCGAACGGTCGAACTCGAGGGCCGCACAGGCCTTGCGGATCGACACCTGCCACTCACCGCAAACCTCATCGACGAGCTTGCGCTTCCGGCCAGGCTTCACAGCTTTCGGCGGATCACGTCCTGCAGCATCTCCTTGTCGAGTGACAGATCCGCCACCAGCTTCTTCAGCTTGGCGTTCTCGTCCTCGAGCTGCTTCAGCCGGCGCATCTCGGTCGGCAACAGCCCGTCATACTTCTTCTTCCAATTAAAATAGGTCGCTTGGCTGATCCCGGCCTTGCGGCAGATGTCTGCAACCGGGACCCCGTCATTGCCCTGCTTCAAAATAAACGCCTTCTGGGCGTCCGAAAACTTCGAGGCCTTCATCGTCGTCCGCTCCTCCCAGCCGAGGGGATTTACGCAGCGCAGACTCTAGCCAAAATTGGTCCAGTTTTCCGGCCTCAGATCAAAGAAGGACGGACAGATGAAGCGAGCAAGGTTTACGGAAGAGCAGATTATCGCAGTGTTGAAGGAGCATGAGGCCGGGGCGAAGACGGCCGATCTGGCTCGCAGGCACGGGATCTCTGAAGCGACGATCTACAATTGGAAGGCCAAATTCGGCGGCATGGATGTCTCCGAGGCCAAGCGGCTGAGGGCCCTGGAGGAGGAGAACGGGAAGCTGAAGAAGCTTCTTGCCGAGCAGATGCTCGATGCAGCCGCCCTTCGCGAGCTCCTTTCAAAAAAATGGTAGGGCCCGCCGCCAAGCGCGCTGCTGTCGCGCATCTGCAGGCCGTCATGAGCCTGTCGGAACGGCGGGCCTGCTCGATCGTGGGCGCGGATCGGAAGATGGTCCGTTACCGCTCCAGCCGTCCGCCGGACGCTGCTCTACGCGGCCGGCTGCGTGACCTCGCCAACGAGCGGCGACGTTTTGGCTACCGCCGGCTGTTCGTCCTGCTGCGGCGAGAGGGAGAGCCCTCGGGGATCAACCGGATCTACCGGCTTTATCGGGAAGAAGGGCTCACCGTCCGCAAGCGGCGGGCTCGCCGCAAGGCCGTGGGGACCCGTGCCCCGATCCTGGTCGAGGCGAGGCCCAATGCGCGCTGGTCGCTGGATTTCGTCCACGACCAGTTCGCCAACGGTCGGCGCTTCCGCATCCTCAACATCGTCGACGACGTCACCAAGGAATGCCTGGGCGCCATTCCGGACACATCGATCTCGGGGCGGCGCGTGGCCCGCGAACTGACGGCGATCGTCGAGCGGCGCGGCAAGCCAGGAATGATCGTGTCCGACCATGGCACCGAGTTCACCTGCAACGCCATGCTCGCCTGGTGCAAGGACGCAGCCATCGACTGGCACTTCATCGCACCAGGAAAGCCGATGCAGAACGGCTTTGTCGAGAGCTTCAACGGCCGGATGCGCGACGAACTGCTCAACGAGACCTTGTTCTTCGAACTCGACGATGCTCGCGCCAAGATCGCCAACTGGGTTGCCGACTACAATCTCCAGCGGCCTCACTCGTCGCTGAAATACCTGACCCCCGCGGCCTATGCCGCCCACCTCACCGCAACGGACGACCGGCTGCGCAACCCCGACCAGCTCCGCCGATCGTCCGTTGCTCCACCCGCGCCACTTGGCGTACAAAACCCCGAGACTCTAACCGCCACCGGATGAAAACTCAGTGGCAGGTCAGCTCGGGTTTTATTTCGCCGCCGTTGCCATGCTGCGATCTCGTTTCGGAGCCTTTTGGGATCTCCGATGCGGCGGCCGAGACACTGGCGCTGTAGCACGCTGATCTCGCATTCGACCATGTTGAGCCAACTGGCGTGTTTCGGGGTAAAGTGGAATTCGAGGCGGCGCAGGATGCGCCGGGCCTCGGCGGGCGCGAAGGCCTCATACAGCGCCCCAGGCTTATGGATCGACAAATTGTCCTGCACGACACGGATGCAGGCGGCGTCGGGATAATGGACGTCGACGAGATCACGCATGCAGTGGGCGTAGTCCACGGCGGCGCGGCGGTCGGTGACCTTGACGTTGCGCCAGCCCCGATGTGGATCGAAGGTGACGAAGAGATTGGCGGTGCCGTTGCGGCGATACTCGTAATCGTAGCGCTCGCGCTGTCCCGGTTGGGCCGGGACCGGCTGGCGCACCTCGCCGATCAGCTGGATGGGGGTCTCGTCGAAGCAGACCAGCGGCCGGGCGGGATTCTGCGTCTCGGCGTAGAGGTCGAGCACGTCCTCCATGCGGGCAACGTATTCGCCGTCGACATGGGGAATGCACCACATGTCCCTGCGCCACGGCTTGAGGTCGTTCTCGGCCAGCCGGCGACGCACGGTCTCGCCCGACAGGCTGTTGTGATCGGTGAGCTTGACCATCGTGTCGGCCAGCAGCGTCAGCGTCCAGCGTTTGCAGCCAGCGGGCGGCTTGGCGCATGCGGTCGCCACCAGCAGGGCTTCCTCCTTGCCGGTCAGCTTGCGCTCAGCGCCCGGACGCGGCTCCTCGCTCAGGGCCCGCTCCAGATTGCCTTCCACGAAGCGGCGCCTGGTCCGGCCGACGGTGGAGAGGCTGACACTCACGGTCCGGGCAATCTCCTCGTCGCGGCCGCCCCTATCGGCCGCTCTGCGCCCGCTTCAGCTTGCGGGCGGCGTGCTTGCCGCCACCGAGCATCGCCGTCAGTTCATCGCGCTCGGCTTGGATCAATTCGACCCGATAACGTACATTCATGCTTTGCCTCCTTGTCGGAGGCCGGGACGAATCCAGTGATGAGTCAAAAATCAGGCGCGCACTTCACCGAGAAGCAGGGACATTACCTGGCCTTCATCCATACCTACGCCCACATGTTCGGACGCCCACCCGCCGAAGCCGACATCTAGCGCCACTTCCGCGTCAGCCCGCCTTCGGTCCACCAGATGATTGTCACCCTCGAACGAAACGGCTTCATCCGACGTCAACCCGGCGTCCCCAGACGCATCGAAATCCTCGTGCCGCCGGAAAGCTTGCCGATCCTCGAATGGCTCGGCATCAAAACGTCAAAATCACTGTGGTGAACCACTACCTAGCGCGATCTTTGCCTTCAGTGCCGCGTCGACCTTGCGTCTCGTCTTCGTCGTCATCATGCGTTCCGTCTATCAAACGGAGCAGCCCGTTCAACAAGCACGTGGTCCCAAAATCAGGGCCATTTCAGTTGCGATGGTCCCGTGGGAGACGATCAAGCTCAGGCTCCCAGCGTTTGTGCTCTATCGCAGAAGGGCTGGACGCGTTGCAGTCTTCTCTCTCGGCCCTGCACGTGGTCATCGTCAGGTTACCGACAGCTTTCCCCGGCTAAACACTTGGCGCTGATCGGACTGGAACACATCGCACGATGCTCACGGTGTAGGCATACTCGTGGGGGTGTTGTGGTGTGAGGGCCACGTCGAGAAGTGGACTCTTAGATAATCGGCCTCGATCTTTGTTCGCAAACCCCGGGACGTCAGATTCAGGCCAGCTTCAAACAGTGCTATATCTTTGAAAGTGAGAACGGATGGATTTCCCCTCGACCCAGTGGGTGCGTGAACAATCGGACAGCGCAGGCCCGCAGCAGAGGTCGGCCGCGGTTCCGTCCCCAGGAGCGGAGATATTTGAGCGGCACCTGACCGAGATCGTTTTTGGAAGCGGTGAAGCAATGCCGGAGCAGCCGGCTCAGCCAACAGCGGTTGCAATAAGGCGCAGCCCGCAGCCTCTTTATCCCGAGGATGCTTCGCTTATTTGTGGGCTTCAGGACGCCCTCATCAAGGGCGGGGCCACCGAAAGCACCGCCAAGTCCAATGTGTGTCGCCTAATCACCTTCGGCCACTGGCTCTTAGCAAACAACAAAAAGTCGATCGGTACCCGGCTGAGCCATGAGTCACTAATCGCTGATGCGCGTCAGTTCATCGCAGAGGGGAATTACAGGGGTATCATCGGGGCAATACGTCATCTTCGGGACTCGCAGTTGATGGGCGGTGTCGCGCAGGTCAGACGCCCAAATCCTCACTTCGAGGACGTGACTCTCATCAAAGAGTACAAGAGCGAAACACCGACCCGAACCACCAATAACTATGCCCCTTATCTTGTCCGCTTCAGTGACTATCTTCGTCGAAACAACCGGCCGAGTTTAGCTGCTCGGCTTTCCGAAACGTCGTTGTATGAAGATGCCAAGACTTTCAAAGCGCACCACGGTGGTGATCGGAGGACCCTATCCGCGCTCGCTCATCTCCGCAAATCCCAGGCGGGCGCTAAGGCGATGGAGCTTGAGCGCCATATTGATCCCGAAGACGCAGCCCTGAAGGAGCCGAGGCAGGTCGGCGCCGCCGCTGCGCAGCACAGCGCGCCGCAGGAAGTCGGCGGCGGGCCAAAGGAGCTTCCGGCGGAATGCCACGATCGGGATTCGCTTTTGGGGCTGATGGATGAACCCGGCGCTGTGTTATCTGTCGAGCCGGCCGCGCGCCATGACGGGGCACCCGACCCCGGAGCGTCGGTCCGTCCCTTGACCTTTCGCCAAGACGGCGGGCAATCGCCGGACGAGCCGATAGGCGCGCGTGCCAGGAGTGATCTGCCAAGCGAGGGGGACCTTATCATCCCTGATCACCGCATGGTGGAGCGCGCTGACCCCGGGCAAGGCCCTTGGCAGGCGGAGGATGATCTGGCCTGGTCGCCGCTCTTAAACGTTGACCCAGAGGAGCTTCGACGGCTACTGGATGACGAGCCGATGTCCTCGCAGCCGATCTATAATGCGGCGGAGCTTCAAGACAGTGAAGACCCGTTTGAGCAGCTGCCGAGCGAAAATTTGGCGGAGCTTCTGGAGGCGCTTGCTTCACCTCGCCATTCGCCAGCGGACAGTGTCGATCAGCCTGGCGCAGCCGTTCCTTGGCCATTGCAAGCTGGCGATCGCAACCGCATTTGGCTGGAGGCGGAGCAGGCTGGCCATCTGCCCATCAGCGGTGCGCATGACCCAGCTGATTTGAGGCCAGCGAAGAGGCCGAGAACCCTAGACCCTTTGCAAGGCGTTGGCAGCGGGCAGCAGTTGAGCGCGGTCGGCAATTCGGGCGGCCGCCTGCTGACGCCGGCCTCCGCCGATCAGCTGGGTCCATCGCCTTGGCAGGCGCAGCCGATAGTGCCAGAGAGCGGCTACGAAGACGCCGCGGTGCAGCATGCGGTCGCGACTGACCTTGACGCCGCCGCTGCGCAGCCCAGCGTGCCGCAGGCTGTCCGTTGGCCATTGGTCGTCCCGGAAGATTACGTTCAGGGTCTGCATTTGATGGTGGAAGACGGCCCGCGGTGGCCCGGGATTCCTCCTCAGCAGGAGCAGGACATAGTTCAAGCTGAAGGGCAGGAATCTGGCTGGTCCGCCTCAACCTGGTCGCCGCAGATGCCGTCCGACTTTGATTGGAGTATGTGGCCGACCTTGGAAACAGCGCCAGCGCGCTTTGCTGTCAGGACTCACTCAGACGCTGACGATGGTCTTGAAGTATCGTTTAATTCGAATTCGCTCGCAGCCTTCGAGCCGCATGACACTTGGGGGCCGCCGCTTGACGTTCCGCCGCCGTTTGCAGGGCCAGGACTAGGGCATCACCGTGGCGCTCGACAGCGCGAAGCGCCGCAGGAGCTTGCCCCAATCCCGGGCGGGGAAGAATTAGCTTGGCTGACCGAGCAGATGTGGTCTGAGGATCCATCGGCTAGGCTGTCAGACATTTACCGCAGTTCCGTTAATCCGAATCCACCTGCAGCCTTCGAATTGGGTGACAATACGAGCTTTGCGCCGGTGCACGTCGCCAGGGCTGGCTCAAACCTCTCCTCAGGTCTCCCATTGGTTGACCTGACTGCACCTACGCTGTCCGAATTCAGCGATGAGGCTGATTCTGCGTGGCGGGGGCCAACCAGCTTCAATGCTCAGATCGGGACTTTGGATCCGACCGTCTCCAGCCGGAGCGGGCTGATGCTCGGCGATAGGGAGTGGCTCACCGATGACCATATTCTCAGGGATTATGAGCTCCTGGAGGAGGATTTGCGGAACATCGATCCGATTCTCGCCGGCCGGACGCAGTTCGTGGACCCCATCGTAGCCAATCAGCAGCTGGCCTGGGGCGATACGCAAAGTGCCTTCCAAAGCATCGTCAATCGGCAAGGTCCCGATAGAGCCGACTTTCTGTTCGTGCCAGTGAACGATGCCCATCCTCCTGATTTCCGCGGCAGCCATTGGTCGCTGTTGCTCGTTGACCGACGCGATCGTCAAGAGCCGGTCGCCTATCACTACGACTCCGCCGGACGCTACAATGCAACACCTGCAAGACAGCTCGCAGGCCGGCTAGGCGCCCGTCTGGAGTGGCCCCGCGCGCCTCGGCAGGACAACACCTATGATTGCGGCGTCTTTGTCGTCGACGCCACGCGGGAGCTGGTTAGTCAATTGGCGCAAGGAGAGCAGCCGGACCAGCTGAACCTCGACGAACTCGTCCCCGATCGGCAAGCACTGCAAAACCGACTGAGGGGCTGAGGTCGGCTATGCGGATCCCGCGAATTTTACAAGCTAGGCGTGAAGGCATCCATCGTCACCAACAACCAAAGAGCTCCCGGCGGCTTGTTCGTGCTTCACGCCTGCTCGCTGCCGGACAACCCCTACGACGGTCACACCCTTCGCGACGTCATCGAGCGCACCGAGAGCCTCACCGGCTGCCCGATCGAACGGGCCTATGTCGACAAGGGATATCGCGGCCACGACACACAAAATCCCCGCCGCGTCTTCATCTCGGGCCAGAAGCGCGGCGTCTTCGGCGTCATCAAGCGCGAGCTACGCCGCCGTTCCGCCATCGAGCCCATCATCGGACACATGAAGAACGAAGGTCACCTTGGCCGCTGCTATCTCAAAGGCCGCGCCGGAGATGCCGCTAACGTTCTCCCTCGGCCGTTGGCCACAACCTCCGCCGTGTCCTAGCTTGGCTCAGAGACCTTTTGTCCCTCTTCCTGCTCTCACTCTGGCCAACGCTCAACTGTCCAGTTCAGCCCAGTTCGGCTTATTAACAACTTCTGAGACCGGATTATGCGGGGTCTGGCATTGATCGGCTGCGATAGAGGATCAACAAGGCACGCAAGAGTTCCGCGAACCATCGCAGGAGCAGGCTGAAGTTGATGGGGTGGACGCCCCCCGACGGCATCGATGTGCCAAAGTGGAGACGTTGAAACCACTTGAAGGAGGCGTCCATGGTAACTGTTAGCACAATTGGCTTGGATTTGGCCAAGAACGTATTTCAGGCGCACGGTGCGGATGCGGGTGGCGCGGTCGTTTTCAGAAAGAAGTTGCGGCGAGATCAGGTGCTTAGGTTTTTCGCCGTTCAACCGGCTTGTATAGTTGCGATGGAGGCGTGTGCCAGTGCCCACTACTGGGCGCGCGAAATCGCAAAGCTCGGTCACACTACAAGGCTGATTGCGGCTCATTACGTGAAGCCGTTCATTAAACGCCAGAAGAATGATGCAGCTGACGCGGAAGCGATCTGCGAAGCTGCGCAACGCCCGACTATGCGCTTTGTGACAATCAAGAGCGAGGAGAAGCAAGCATCCGCGGTCGTGTTCCGAACTCGCGATCTGCTGGTGCGCCAGCGTACCCAGGTCATCAATGCGCTACGCGGTCATCTCGCCGAGTATGGCGACGTCGTGCGACACGGCCCGGCACATGTCGCCAAACTGATCGCACTTGTGCAAGATACCCGATGCGATTTGCCGGAGGCGGCGCGCGCGATTCTTACGATCTTGGTCGAGACCCTGCAGGCGCTCGAGGCCAAGCTTAAAGTACTTGATGCCGAGATCGCAAGGCGGGCCAAGCAGGACGACGTTGCCAGGAGACTGCTGGCGATCCCGGGTGTAGGCGCCGTGGTTGCGACAGCGATTGAGGCTCTCGCGCCGCCAATGGAGGTATTTAGAGCGGGGCGCGACTTTGCCGCGTGGTTAGGCTTGACGCCATTGCAGCGCTCTACCGGTGGCAAACAGCGCCTCGGCAAGATGTCGAAGATGGGCGAGCGGACGCTACGGAGGCTTCTAATTATTGGAGCCAGCAGCGTAGTCCGCCAAGCGGTCAGCCGCGGCGCCCTGGCTGGCTCGTGGCTCACGCGCATGCTCGCCAAGAAACCGAGAATGCTTGTGATTGTCGCACTCGCCAACAAGATGGCGCGTGTCGTCTGGGCGCTGATGGTGAAGGGTGGAATTTATCGAACTCCGACCGCAGCCGCGTGAGCGAGATTGCGGATCTGAGGCGGTCGAAGATGTGAGAAGGTCAATGGAGGTATGGCGCAACGGTCGGTGAGACGAGGTCGGGAAAACCAGTCCAGGCTATATGTGCCTTGAGCACGGGAAGTTGATTTGGACCCGATCCGCTTACTCCCATACGGGCCCGCGGCATGTGAAAGGCCGCATCAGAGGTCGGACACATGTCAGCACCCGATCACACGCCGCACCATCCAAAAGATTCTTCTTGCATCGAAGGGGGCGTCCACACATGTAGCTGGCCGCGGCGAGGACGGCGTTGATGCGGTCGCCATCGCGCCCCTTGAGATAGTTGCGGCGCATCCGGTGGCCGTCCTTGAGATGGCCGATCACGGGCTCGACGGCGGCGCGGCGACGCATCTCGCGGCGGATGGCTTTGGTGACCCTGCGGACTTGACCTGAGATCCAGACCTTGAAGCGGTGAGGATAGTTGTGGCCACGATAGCCTTTGTCGCCGTGGATGCGGCGCACGGCGACACCGGTCAGCTTTTCGAGCTCGGGGATGACGGGAGCAAGCGTGCGGCCGTCATACTGCGGATTCCAATGATCGCGCGCGGGTATTCCAATCTGATGCCGCGCAGCGTCCCAATCTGATCGCGCGCAGGTAAAGCCCCCGATCGTTAAAGGCAATTGGCACTATCGTTAGCCTGTGGTCAAGCGGCTGTCGAAGAGAGCGGGTCTGATGTTTGATTTTGGCTCGACGGAGCGAAGCTGACCGGACGCGCACCCCCGACAGTGCCGTAGCGGCCGGTCAGTTTCGCGGGCCGCAGACTAGGTCTTCATCGGCCGACCGCGTAATCAAGGCCGAGGAGGAACGGGTGGGCGACGCATGGAGTCACCGTTCAGTTCGAGCCTGTGAGCGTTGTGAAGCAGGCGATCAAGTATGGCATCGGCATAAGTCGGATCATTTATGAGGTCATGCCATTTGGTAATTGGAAGCTGGCTGGTGACGAGTGTTGATCGACGGCCGTAGCGGTCTTCGAGGATTTCGAGCAGATAATGGCGGGCGTTGGCATCGATGGCTTGGAGGCCCCAATCGTCGAGTCACGTTGAGCTCAACGTGATTGGACTTATGTGCAGCGCGCAGTGATGTGGAGCGATATAGATCTCCCCGCTATTAACAGCCGCTTCGACCGTCCCTACTCAACATAACTGACGACGGTAGCGTGGTTCTCTCTCGTTCATCCGAAGGAGGCAACCATGCTCGAACACTTATTCCGGAAGGTTCACGCGGGTTACACGGCATCGCCCAATGGCACTTTGTTGGAAGATTTCGCTACTTGGCTCATCTCGGCTGGCTACGCCCGATCTACGGCCTGCCACCACGTACGAGGCCTAAAGGAAGCTCTCGACCGGATGTGTTCAACGCGGCTTGATTGCGATACCGGCGTTTCGGGAGGGTTCTTGTCGCAAGCATTTGCCCCCGCATCATTGCAAGGCACCCGACGCGCCGTTGAACGTTTTCTCATCGCGAGACGGCTGTTCGTCAAAGAACCAATACCCGAGCCGTTCTCAGCGCTTCTTGATCGCTACAGATGGCATCTATCGGAGGTGCGTGGCCTTACCAGCGCGACCGTGGAACAGCACATCGCAACAGTGAAGTGCTTGCTCGCGCACGCTTTGCCAGCTGGCGCCCCGCTGCATGCGTTGTCAGCTGCCACAGTCGAACGGTTCGTAATGACCAATGCGCGGCGCATTAAGCGACAAACCCTACAGCACGTTGTCGCTCGCCTCCGCGCCTTTCTTAGGTTTTGCTTCGACCAGGGCGAGATCCGGCAACGGCTCGACGCAATTGACGCGCCGCGCGCCTACCGAGGTGAACGACCGCCTCGAGCTCTGGCTTGGCCGCTTGTAAAGCGGCTGCTGCGCTCCATCGACCGATCGGAGCGGCTTGGCTGGCGAGACTACGCGATCCTCCATTTGATGGCGCATTACGGCCTGCGGCCCTCCGAGATCATCGCACTGACGCCTGGCTCCATCGATTGGGATAGCCGGACGCTCCGCGTCAAGCAGTGTAAGACCAGATCAGATCTGGCGCTTCCTCTAGCCGAACAAACCATACGCATCCTCAGGCGCTATCTGCGCCGCGGCCGGCCCGGCGGGGCGCACCGCGAACTTTTCCTCCGCGCAAGCACCCCGGTAGGTCCCCTCACGCACTACGCCATAGGCGATCTCTACCAGAAGCGCGCACGTCAGAGCGGTCTGCCGCTGCAGGATACATCCTCCTACTGCCTGCGCCATTCGTTTGCGATGCGTCTGCTCGATCGTGGTGTCGGCATCAAGGTGATCGGTGATCTGCTCGGCCATCGAACTCTGGAGAGCACCTGTGTCTATCTCCGGCTGCAGACCGGGGCCCTACGAGAGGTCGCGCTTCCTCTGCCAACGGCGACCATCGGCATCGAGGAGGACGCAGCATGAGCGCGACCTTATCGGCGAGCGCGTTCAACCAAGCGGTTGACCGTTATTTGCAGAGGCAACGTTCACTCGGGCGCGGCTATGTTCATGAGGAGCGCGTAATCGACGCTCTGCGTCTATTTCTGGAGAAGAACACCTGTACTGACCTCGATCAAGCGCTCTTCGAGGGATGGTGCGTGTCTCAAGGTCATCTTTCTGCAAACACGCGGCGCAATCGCCAGCGTATCGTGCGCAACTTTTGTCTCTATCGTCAGCGTACCGAGCCAAGTTGTTTCGTTCCGGATATCAATCGCTTCCCACGTCGGAGCCCCCATGCACCGCCGATCATCTTTGGGGCGGCCGAAGTCGCCAGGATGTTGGCCATAGCCGATCGTTTGGCTCCGACGTCAAGTTCGCCGCTGCGGCCAGCGGTGATGCGACTTGCCGTGGTCCTGCTCTACACCGCGGGGCTCCGTAGGGGCGAACTGCTGCGTCTCACCTTGGCCGACGTCAATGCCCGCTATGGCATTTTGCACATTCGTGCGTCGAAGTTCCACAAGTCGCGGATCGTCCCGTTGTCGCCGGATGCCTGTCGGGAGCTGAGGTTGTACCTCAGGAAGCGGTTTCGATCACCTTTGAGCCATTCGGCGGATTCACCCTTACTTTGCAATACCAAGGGGTGCGTGCGCGGCTACACAGGTACCGGACTGCGGGAAGGAGTCCAAACGCTATTCCAAATTGCCAACGTTCGAGGCCCCGACGGGCGAATCCCGCGGGTGCATGACTTTCGTCATAGCTTTGCCGTTGGGTCGCTGTTGCGATGGTACCAGCAAGGGGCGGATGTCCAATCCAATCTGCCAAAGCTTGCGATGTACATGGGGCACGTCTCAATTGTTTCGACTGCCTATTACCTCCGTTGGATTCCACAACTTTCTGCTGCGGCCAGCGATCGGCTCGAGAGGCATTTCGGCCACCTCATCACAGGAGGTGCCGCATGAGATCCCAAAGACCTAACGAGCTCGGCAAGAGCATCGAGCGCTTCTTCCGAGAGTATCTGCCGACGCTCCGGGGCACCAGCCGACACACCATACGCAACTACCGGGATGCACTCGTTCTGTTCCTGCGCTTTACTTCGTCGCAAACGGCCAAGGCTATCGAGGATCTCGATCTTGTCGATTTCACGGCGAAGCAGGTGCAGGACTTCCTGGCGTTTCTGGAGGCTGAGCGTCACAATGGAGTAGCCACTCGCAATGCGCGGCTTGCGGCGCTGCATACGTTCTCTCGCTTTCTGGCAACCGAACAGCCCGCCTATCTCGCCGAACTGCAGCGCGTGCTAGGCGTACCGTTCAAACGCGGCGCGCGGAGCAAGCCGATCGAATACCTTGAGCCGCAGGAAGTCGAAGCGTTGCTCAAATCGATCGACCGGTCCACAGAACGGGGCAAGCGCGACTATGCATTGTTCGCACTGATGCTCAACACTGGAGCCCGTGTTCAGGAGATCCTCGATCTGCGGCCGTGCGACATCCGCACTGATCCTCCTCATCAAATCCGGCTGCGCGGCAAGGGCGACAAAACGCGATTGTGTCCAATTTGGCCGCAAACCGCACGACTTCTGCAAGAACTGTCGAACAGTGCTGCTCATTCGGGAGGCCGCGACGCTCCGCTGTTCGTGAACCGCCAGGGCAACAAGTTGACCCGCTTTGGCGTTCGTTACCTGCTCAAGAAGCACATCACGGCCGGAGCCAACGCAACCCGCACGCTGCAGCAGAAGCGGATTCATCCCCATTCCTTGCGGCATACGACCGCCATCTTTCTCCTGAAGGCGGGAGTCGACTTCGCGACCATCAGCCAATGGCTTGGGCATTCGTCGCTGAACACAACCATGATCTATGCAAGGGCGGACATCGATCTAAAACGCCAAGCGCTTATGCAGGTGTTCCCCGAGATCCTCGCACCGCCTCGCGCCGGGCACGTCTCTTCTGCGGCGATCAACATTGTTGATTGGCTGAAGAGGCTATGACCTACAGGGTAAATTATGTGGAGTTGGGGGCTGTCAAAAACCGGACCAGCGCCGACTGTCAACCCTCAACTCCACATCACTGCGCGCTGCACATAAGTCCAAAATTAGGAGATCGACGGTGGCGATGCTCTTCATCCGCGAGGCGAGTCGGCCATCGCCTCGGGCAAGGTCCAGTTCTTCGATCAAGCGCGGCAACCGGGTGTAAAGTACAGAGAAGTTGTCTCGACAGGCCTTGTGGCCGAGTGCACAGCCTAGCCAGCTTTTCCCGACGCCGGTCGGCCCGACAATGGCGCAATTCTCATGGTTCTTGATCCAGTCTCCCTTGAGCAGCGTGTCGAACAAGCGGCGGTCGAGCCCACGGGGAGCGCGGTAGTCGATATCCTCGGGCACGGCATGATGACGCAGCTTTGCCTTGCGAAGACGAAGCGCCAGGCGCCGGTTGTTACGCCAAGTCGCTTCATGGTCCAGCAGCAACGCCAGCCATTCAGCGTGAGCGAGACCCTGGACATCCTCATTGTCGGTGAGGCTCGTGAAGGCCTCGGCCATGCCGGTAAGGCCGAGCCGGGTAAGCAAGTGGAGTGTGGGGTGTGTCAGCATTGTCTCCCCTTCTAGTGATAATAGTCCGAGCCTCTGATGTTGGTGTGTATGATCGGCTCGCGCTCGGGCGACGCGGGCGTTCGATCGAGCCCCTTCTCGAGGATCGATTTGACGCTGGGGTAGTTGCGCGCCTGGATCTCGAGCGCGCGCAGGGCGGCCGCCTCGAGGCGCTCGGCGCCAAAGCGCTTCTCAAGCCGGAGGATCCCCAGGCACGAACGATAGCCCTGTTCGGGATGCGGCCGATCCTCGATGATCCGGTCGACCAGCTGGCGCAGCATCGGGCCAATCCGGGTTGCCTCGCTGCGGATCTTTGCCGGCGTCCACTCGCCATAGCGCCGGTGGCTGGAAGGCATGTGGGCGCTGATCGTCGTGTGCCGCCCGTTGCCGCTGCCGCGCATGTGTGCAGCGATGCGCTCGCCGCCCAGGAAGATTTCAACCGTTCGCGCGCAGATCCGCGCTTCGACTGTCAATCGGCATTGGACTGGGACCCCCGATCGGCATCCAAAAGGCCCCCCTTTGATCGGCGCGTTCTGCTGGTAGCGCTCGTCTCGTCGGAGCTGGTCGGGATAGCGGAGGCGAGACGAGCGCGGGTGATTTGATCGTCGTCTCGGCTTTTGAATCGCCAGCTGTCGTTGCCGGTCTCGACGATGTCGCAGTGGTGAGTCAGCCGGTCGAGCAGCGCGGTGGTCATCTTGGCGTCGCCGAACACGACAGAGTACCCCTATTTTGGAACGGGTCGTGTCTCACGTCACGATCATCGACCCGCATCATTTTCTGTTCGGGCACCGGCTTGAGGTGCTGAAGGAGCGGTCGGGGCGCGGTCCTGCCTACATCGTTGTCGCGCTGCCGGACGGACGTCCGCGGGCGGTTCGGATCGCGTCGACCGATCTTGCCGAGACGTCGATCACTTCGCGCCCGAACGCCGCCGATCTGCCGTGCATCAGTGCACGGACGCTGATCCCATTGATGCAACATTTGAGCGCGAGTCTGGACCTTCTCGACGAGAAGGTGATTCGCGATGACCCACCGACCGCTTCCAGGTCGCGTTGCGTATCGACCCCTGCCGACCTTGGCAGATCCACCCGGCCGTCCGACGGCCGACGTTCCGCGCCTGTGGCCCAATCTGTCGACCGCGACGCAAACCCAGATTGCTCAAACAATCGCCGCGCTGATGCGGCGAATGCAAGCGATCCCCGGCACGCCCGGAAGGGGACTGGGTCGTGCTGATCAGCTCGAACATCGCTGACGAGCGGCTCACGACCGCACACCGAGCCAAGTTGGCCTATGTCTACGTGCGGCAGTCATCCGTGAACCAGGTGCGCCAGCATCAGGAGAGCACCGAGCTACAGTACCGCCTTGTCGACCGCGCCATCGGTCTAGGCTGGCCGCCTGAGCGCGTCCAGGTGATTGACGAGGACCTGGGCAAATCCGGTGCTGGCGGTGTGGATCGTCATGGTTTCCAGAAGCTCATTGCCGAGATCGGCCTTGGCAACGCCGGTCTGGTGGTGAGTCTCGACGCTTCTCGCTTGGCCCGCAATAACCGGGACTGGCATCAGCTTCTCGAACTGTGCTCGGTGTTCGGCGTGGTCATTGCGGATGGCGAACGGCTTTACGACCCGCGCGCCTACCACGACCGCCTGCTGTTGGGCTTGTCCGGCATCATGAGCGAGGCGGAGTTGCATCAGCTTCGGATGCGGCTTCACCAAGGGGAACGCCAGAAGGCGGCGCGGGGCGAACTGCGGCTGCCCCTGCCAGCCGGGCTCGCCTATGATCGAACGGGCACAATTATTCTCAATCCCGATGAGGAGGTGCAGGCCCGTTTTCATCTCGTGTTTGCCAAATTCCGGGAACTGCAAAGCGCTCGCCGTGTGATGCGTTACCTGGACAGGAATGGATTGTCCTTGCCGGTTCGGCCGCTGCTTGGACCATCTCCACACGAGGTCGTCTGGCGTGCGCCAGATAGTGCACGCGTCCTTAATATCCTTCAGAATCCGGCCTATGCTGGGGCCTATGTTTATGGCCGCCGGCAAAAGGATCCGAGCCGATGCCGGCCGGGATCGCTGACGGGAACGGTCAAGGTGGCGATCGCGGATTGGGCGGTTTGCCTCCACGCCGCTCACCCAGGCTATATCAGCTGGGAGGAGTTCATGGCCAACCAGGGGCGACTGGCAGATAACGTTTGCCGCTATGAGGCAGGACACTCTGGCGTACCGCGCAAGGGGGCAGCCTTGTTACAAGGAATTGCGGTCTGCGGTCGTTGTGGACGGCGCATGAGCATGCGCTACACGGGCCCGCATGCCGACTATCCGGTCTATTGCTGCCGCTCGGATCGGGACCAGCAAGGCAGTGCACTATGTCAGGAAGTCCGGGCCTTGGCGGTTGACGCGCTGGTTGAGCGGATAGTCCTCGATGCCCTGGTGCCAGATCAGATTGAGATCGCACTCGCGGCCGCGGGCCAACTGGAGCAGGAGAACCGTCAGCTCGAGCGCCAGTGGGCGCTTCGCGTGGAGCGCGCCCGCTACGAGGCCGAGCGCGCTCGGCGTCAGTATGACGCCGTAGAGCCCGAGAACCGTCTTGTGGCGCGCTCACTTGAGCGGGCTTGGGAAGACAAGCTGCGTGTCGTCGAGGCGGTCGAGCAGCAGCATGCGCGTTGGCGCGCGCAGAGCCGCTTCTGATTGGCCCGGCGGAACGCACAGGGCTACAAGCGCTCGGCGAGAACCTGCCGCGGATTTGGAACGCGGCCACCACGTCGGCAGCCGATCGCAAGCGTATTCTGCGATTTGTGATCCGCGAAGTCGTTCTTGATCAGAAGCGGACCCGAGGTCAGGTGTGGTTCAAGATCGTCTGGCAGACCGGCGCAACCAGTGAGCATCACGTGCAACGGCGCGTTCAGGCCTACCGCAACTACATCGACATTGATCGGTTGCGGCAACGGATCGTCGAGTTGAACGCTGAACACAAGATGGATGGCGAGATCGCGGCAATACTCAATCAGGAAGGCTTCGTCGCGGCCCGAGGCTGCGCCTTCAAGGGCGAGAATGTCTGGCTGTTGCGGACCCGCTGGAGCATTCCTACCGTCAAAATCAACGGCGTGGACAAGAATCCGATGCGCTGGCCCGATGGGAGCTTCTCAATTCAGGGCGCAGCTGCCGAGCTCGGTGTAACTCCGCAAACGGTGTTCGATTATCTCGCGCGCGGAATGCTGACAGGTCGCCAATTAACCAAAGGCCAGCCTTGGCAGATCGAGCTCTCAGACGAACAAATGAGTCAGCTTCGCAACCGGGTACGACGCACCAAGCGTTCGAAGAAGGAGGCATCATGAAGTCATCGGCTCGCCGAACACACTAGGCCACTCGCCGAAGGCAAGGTTGGTCGTGACGATCACGGAGGCGCGCTCGTAGAGCCGGCTGACGAGGTGGAACAGAAGCTGGCCACCGGACTGGGCGAAGGGCAGATAGCCGAGTTCGTCCAGCACGATGAAGTCCATCCGGGTTAGGTGCTCGGCGAGCCGGCCCTGACGTCCGCTGCGGGTCTCGGCCTCGAGGCGGTTGACGAGGTCGACCACATTGTAGAAGCGGCCGCGGGCGCCGCTGCGGATGCAGCTTCTTGCGATGGCTATGGCAAGATGGGTCTTGCCGGTTCCAGTACCGCCGACCAGGACGACGTTGCGCTGCTGAGCGATGAAGCCGCCGCCAGCGAGATCATTGACGAGCGTCTGGTTGATCGGCGTTCCGTCGAACTGGAAGTCGGCGATATCCTTGGCAAGCGGCAGCTTGGCAATGGTGAGCTGGTATTTGATCGACCGGGCCTGCTTCTCGTTGATTTCGGCGTTGAGCAGGTCGCCGACGATGCGCTGGGGTTCGTGCTGGCGTTTGATCGCGGTCGCCATGATCTCGTCGAAGGCGGCCTTCATGCCATAGAGCTTGAGCTCGCCCATGAGGTCGAAGATTTGAGTTCGTTCCATCAGCTGGTCCTCCTAAGGTTGTCGTAACGGGAACAGTCGGCGATCGGCGCATGGCGAAGCGTTAGCGCCGCCGGCGTCATGATGTTGGCCGGTGGAGCGGGTTCGCGTTGCCGGGCCAGGATGTTGATCACGACATCGGCGGAGTGGACGCCGTGGCCGAGCGCTTCGGCACAGGCGGCTTCCACCGCCGGCAGACCGTCGGTCAGCACCGCGTTGAGGATGTCGACCATCTGCCGATTGCCATCGTCGGTGCTGGCGAGCCTGCGCCGGATCCGTTCGATCGCTGCCGGCAACACCCAGTCCTTGAAGGGAGCGCCATTGCGCAAGGCGCCGGGTTTGCGAGCAAGCACCGGCACATAGTGCCAGGGATCGTAGGTCGTCTCGCCACGTCCGAAGGATCGTGGATGTTCTGCGACGATGCGCCCATCCTGGCGGATCACGATGCGGTCGGCATAGGCCTGGACCTCGACCGGGCGCCCGACCGCGCTGGCTGCGACCGAGTATTTGTTATTGTCGAAGCGCACCAGACAGGTCTTGGAGACCGATGCCGTCACCGCATGGAAGCCGTCGAAGCGGCCGGCATAGGGAACGAGCTTGGGACGCTCGGCTTCGAACACCTCCCAGACCGTCTGCTCGACCAGCTCCGGATGGCGATGAACCTTGGCGTAGCTGATGCACTTGTCGAGCAGCCAGGCGTTCAACTCGTCCAGGTTTTTGAACCGCAGCCGTGGCGTGAAGAAGCGCTCCCGGACCAGCCCGACCTGGTTCTCGACCTGGCCCTTCTCCCAGCCCGAGGCCGGTGTACAGGCGACCGGATCGACCAGATAATGGCTGCACATCTGCAGGAAGCGGCGATTGTAGAGGCGATCCTTGCCGACGAAGATTGTCTCGACCGCGGTCTTCATGTTGTCGTAGATGCCGCGACTGCAGGTGCCCTTGAACAGCGCGAACGCCCGGTCGTGGGCGTCGAACACCATCTCCTGCGTCTCCCGCGGATAGGCCCGCACGAACAGCATGCGGCTGTGGCAGAGCCGGACGTGGGCGACCTTCACCATCACCGTGGTGCCGCTCAACAGCACCACCTCGTGGCTCCAGTCAAACTGATAGGCCTCGCCTGGCGCAAAGCTCAGCGGCACATAGGCTGATGCTGTCGAGGCGCCGCGCTCCCGGCTCCAGCGTCGCGCGTAGCGACGAACCGCGTCATAGCCGCCGACATAGCCCTGGCCGCGAAGCTCTTCGAACAACCGGATCAGCGTCAGCCGTTCCCGCGCCGCCTTGCTCTCATTTGCCGCCAGCAGCCGGTCAAGCTCAGAACTCCACGGCCCCATCTTCGGGAGCGGCTGCGTCTCGCGTTCGTACCGGAACTCAGTTGCTTGAGAACGGATAACCTTGCGGACCACCTTCCGCGACACGCCGAGTTCTCTGCAGATCGCCTTGATCGGGCGACCATCAACAAAATAGGCGCGACGGATCTTGGCAATCGTCTCCACCACCAGCATCCCAACCTCGGCTTCCATGACCCAATGGAAGCCACTGTGGACCCTTGACCCGGGGTCCCGATTGGATGCCGATCACCCCGAATACGGGGTCCTTATTCCACGCCGAAACACACATTACTGCGATCGTGAGATCGCTGAGATTCTCAATCAGAACGGATGGCGCACATGGGAGGCAAAGCCGTTCAATCTGAAGAAGATCGCCTTCATTCGAGGTGCCTACAAACTGGCGAGTCGATACGATCGACTGCGCCACTGTGGTATGCTCACGACGCGCGAGGTCGCAGCGAGGTTTGGCATTGCCAAGACCACCGTGCAGGAGTGGGGCCGTCAGGGGCTCATCAAACAGTGCTACGCTGACAGCCTTAACCGTGGACTGTGGGAGATCCCATCAAATACGACTATCCTTAAAGGCCGCGGCGGCCGCCGCTCCCGCAAACCACAAACAACATCTACCACCGCGCAACTGTCAGGATGAGGTGCAATATGAAGCAATCGCCTTGTCCTTTGGCCGCCTCGGCCTCGCCGCCAGGATCGCGGTGCCGTAATGACCGGCCATCTCGGCATAGGTTCGGTTGATCCCGGGATCGTAGCGATCGGGGTTGGTCACGGCGGCCTTGAGATTATCGCAGACCACGAACTTCGGCACGCCGCCGAGATACCCGAACAGGTTGGCATGCACGCCGATCCAGTCGGACAGGCTCTCGCTTGGGCAGGCCTCGGCGTAGGTGTAGTTCGAGGCCCCGATCGCCGCGACGAACAGCTTCATGGCGCGCACTTCGCCGGTGATGGGATCGAAGATGTCGATGGTGTCGCCAGCGAAATCGACGAACACCTTCTCCCCACCGATGTGGGTCTGACGCATGCTCGGCTGCGCCCGCTGCTTCCATGCCTCGAAAGTCGTGCAAAACCAGGTATAGCCAAAGCCGTCCGGATTGGCGGCGCGATACTCTTCCCACAACAGCAGGCGTGTCACGCTGCGCCGGCGTAGCTCCTTCTCCACATAAACCCAGTCGGGGGACGGTCGTCGGTCGCTTTGCGAGGCAGCCTTTGGCGCCGGGAACAGCAGCAGCTCCAGGCCCTCGTCATCCATGCCCTCCGGCAGCGGCCAGCTCAGCCCGGCAAGGCGGGCGCGACGCACGTAGCCATGCACGACACCATTGCTCACTCCCAACGTCCGCGCGATGACGCGCTCGGTCAGGCCCTGATGCCTCAAACGTAGAACTTCTCGGATCCGGCGCATCGACAATCTCTGGGTAGGCATCAGGCTTCCTCATTGGTTGAATGAGAAACCCGTAGCCCGGTTGAGTTGTCGGCCGAAGCGTCCGGCACCGCCAAAAGGTGCTCACGATCGCCTGAAATCGCTGCTCACGATCCTCTGAAATCGTTGCTCACGATGCGCTGAAATCCGTGCTCACGATCCCGCGAAACGCGCACCAAGACGTTATCAATCCGGTGAGATGGATCGCACTGGCCGCATCTCCAAGCGTGGCAACCACCAGATGCGGACTTATTTGTTCGAGGCCGCGAACGTCCTGCTGACCGTTGTCAGGCGAGGTTCTGCGCTCAAGCGCTGGGGCAGCAAGCTGGCCAAACGCATCGGCGCAAAGAGGGCCAAGGTTGCCGTCGCTCGCAAAATGGCTGTGATCCTCCATGCCATCTGGACCGATGGCACCGAATTCCAGGCAGAGATGCGCACCGCATGAACAAGTCTTAAACCAACTCAGATCCGCCTCCGGCGGAACAAGCGTCCCTGCCGGGACGAAGGTGTGGGCAATCTCGAAGTCGTCCCTGCGGGCTTCCATGCACCGCGCTCTTCACATCGAGATGCCACACCTCTTGAACGCCATCATGCGGCGCTCCTGCATCGAGACGACCGCGGAAAGAACCATGAACCCGGCAGTGGATCACTTTTGTTTGTCGGGGTTGACACTGTGCCCGCGATTAAAGAACGGACAACTACTTGTCCCATCTCGCCGACTACGCATATCGCAGTTCCCCTCTGCGAGACGTCCAGCCCAACGTATTGCTTCATCATAGATGCTCCGAATCGTTTGATTGCGAGAGCTCGACAATAGCGAGAGTACCTCCCTCCCGAACGTCGACCGCAATTACGTCATCGTTTGCAAATTTGAGCAGTTCCGGATGGCGTTTGACATATCGGGGGGACAGCCACCATCATGACCCCTTGCTCGGAGCAGGGCCCCCCGCTTCAAAAGTGAGCTGTTCTGTAATCGAATCTGGACCGACGGCAAATGATGGAGCGGGCTGATTATTCTGCCCTGCCTGGATGTCCTGGCGAAGCTCCTGTTCCAGTCGGAGAAGCCCCTCTGGATCGGCTGGAGAAGGCATAGATTGATCATCCGGATGTTCGAGCACTCGCCGAAGCTCGGCTGGAGACATCTGCTTTGGGTCGAACGCGACGTGCTCTTCCGACGCCCATTTGGGGCTGTGCTGGAAGTCCAGGGGGAGATACATTGATAGATTGGGCAGTGGACCCCGCTCGTGAGCCCACTGATCTGCCGGGCCTGAGTTAGATGCCACTCCCGACGGCGCCGGTTCATCATCGAGTAGTTGCCGAAGCTCCTCCGGTTCAAAAGCGAGCTGTTCTG
Source organism: Bradyrhizobium sp. USDA 3311 (assembly GCF_054062495.1). Taxonomy (NCBI): domain Bacteria; kingdom Pseudomonadati; phylum Pseudomonadota; class Alphaproteobacteria; order Hyphomicrobiales; family Nitrobacteraceae; genus Bradyrhizobium; species Bradyrhizobium sp. USDA 3311. The sequence continues at coordinate 9,250,137 of NZ_JBSSFI010000001.1, forward strand.
TATCGAAATCTGGACCGACGGCAAATGATGGAGCGGGCTGATTATTCTGCCCTGCCTGGATGTCCTGGCGAAGCTCCTGTTCCAGTCGGAGAAGCCCCTCTGGATCGGCTGGAGAAGGCATAGATTGATCATCCAGATGTTCGAGCACTCGCCGAAGCTCGGCTGGAGACATCTGCTTTGGGTCGAACGCGACGTGCTCTTCCGACGCCCATTTGGGGCTGTGCTGGAAGTCCAGGGGGAGATACATTGATAGATTAGGCAGTGGACCCCGCTCGTGAGCCCACTGATCTGCCGGGCCTGAGTTAGATGCCACTCCCGACGGCGCCGGTTCATCATCGAGTAGTTGCCGAAGCTCCTCCGGTTCAAAAGCGAGCTGTTCTGTATCGAAATCTGGACCGACGGCAAATGATGGAGCGGGCTGATTATTCTGCCCTGCCTGGATGTCCTGGCGAAGCTCCTGTTCCAGTCGGAGAAGCCCCTCTGGATCGGCTGGAGAAGGCATAGATTGATCATCCAGATGTTCGAGCACTCGCCGAAGCTCCGCTGGAGACATCTGCTCTGGGTCGAACGCGACGTGCTCTTCCGACGCCCATTTGGGGCTGTGCTGGAAGTCCAGGGGGAGATACATTGATAGATCAGGCAGTGGCCCCCGCTCGTGAGCCCACTGATCTGTCGGGCCTGAGTTAGATGCCACTCCCGACGGCGCCGGTTCATCATCCAGTAGTTGCCGAAGCTCCTCCGGTTCAAAAGCGAGCTGCCCTGAATCGAAATCTGGACCGACGGCAAATGATGGAGCGGGCTGATTATTCTGCCCTGCCTGGATGTCCTGGCGAAGCTCCTGTTCCGGTCGGAGAAGCCCCTCTCGATCGGCTGGAGAAGGCATAGATTGATCATCCAGATGTTCGAGCACTCGCCGAAGCTTCCCCGGAGACATCTGCTCTGGATCGAACGCGACGTGCTCTTGGACGAAAACCGACGGGGCGGGTTGATCATCCCGTGGTCTTGGAATCTGCTCGGGCCGCCTGCCAGCTTCCTGCCACGCGCTGTGCTGCGCAGCGGCGTTGCCGACGCCTTTCGGCTCCATCCGTACCGCCTTCTCGGAATTGACGCGGGCGACCTTCTGGGGGGGAGGATTGGAGTTAGTGTTGCCGCGTCCTATCGGCGCGCCCGTCGACCAGAAGGTCCGGAGATGGTTTAATGCGCGAAAGAAGTTTACGCGACTAGCTGTTCCGGTGAACTCGAACACGTCACCGGCATCGCTCAGCGACTCACTCTTGAGCCGAGCAGCAATGCTCGGCTTGTCTTTTGCGAAGAGCCAACGGCTAAAGCTACGAAGAGGGCCTACATACTGCTCCACCGTGGTGGCGGCCATCCCAGCCTCGATGAGGGCCTCCTCAAGACTCGAGATAACGGGAACATCCTCGGCATAAAGAGGCGGCGTGCCGCGTCCTATCGGCGCGCCCGTCGACCAGAAGGTCCGGAGATGGTTTAATGCGAGAAAGAAGTTTACGCGACTAGCTGTTCCGGTGAACTCGAACACGTCACCGGCATCGCTCAGCGACTCACTCTTGAGCCGAGCAACAATGCTCGGCTTGTCTTTTGCGAAGAGCCAACGGCTAAAGCTACGAAGAGAGCCTACATACGGCTTCACCGTGGTGGCGGCCATCCCAGCCTCGATGAGGGCCTCCTCAAGACTCGAGATAACGGGAACATCCTCGGCATAAAGAGGCGGCGTGTCGCGTCCTATCGGCGCGCCCGTCGACCAGAAGGTCCGGAGATGGTTTAATGCGCGAAAGAAGTTTACGCGACTACCTGTTCCGGTGAACTCGATCACGTCACCGTCATCGCTCAGCGACTTACTCTTGAGCCGAGCAGCAATGCTCGGCTTGTCTTTTGCGAAGAGCCAACGGCTAAAGCTACGAAGAGAGCCTACATACGGCTTCACCGTGGTGGCGGCCATCCCAGCCTCGATGAGAGACTCCTCAAGACTCGAGATAACGGGAACATCCTCGGCATAAAGAGGCGGCGTCTCGCGCCCCGGGTGGATGACGGGCGTGGTTACGCCCGTCGACCGAAATTTCCGGAGATGATTTAACGCCTTAAGGAGTTTATTATTTTTACCCTCTGCGGTGAACTCGCGTACGTCACCGTCATCGCTCAGCGCCTCACTGTCGAGCCGAGCGACAATGCTCGCTCTGTTGTTTGCGAAGAGCCAACGGCTGAAGTTAAGAAGAGAACTTGCATACTGCCTCGCCGGGGTGGCGGTCATGCCGCCCTTGATGAGGGCCGCCTCAAGGCTCAAGATAACGGGACCATCCTCCGAATAAAGAGGCCGCTTGTCCCGCTTTTCCGTTATCACAATTCCCGTTGAGTGAGCCGACTGCAGCGCCAAGGCTGACGGCATTGCTCCACCACCTCCACTTGAATTCGCGATCTCGCCTAGCTGCCGCTCAAGCGGAACGCCTTGCGGATTGTTTCGGATCCTCGGCTTCTTTACCGGTCTCAACTCAGCTGTGCCATGCTCATCGTTGATTACGACCTCCTCGCTTGACAGGAGGTTGCTCCTGGCAAGTGCATCCATCAGCTCATCGCGGGACTGCTGGCCGTCGCTAGACACATTGGGGCGCAGGCTACCGCGCGACCCCCAATCGGGCATCGCCCAATCGGCCAGGCGCGCCGCTGCCATTTGCTGCTCAAAGGCTTCTTGCTCCGCCCGGTCTGCCTGCTGATCATCCATCAGTGCGTGCTGCACCTCTGAGGAGGCCGCTACATTGGAGGGGTCAAAATTGTGCGGGTCCACGCTAGCCTCTCGTCTACAGATCAACTGAGAAGCCTACCCGGGCAAGCTTTCGAGAAGCTGACGAGGCACTCGCCCGTGAAGCCACGCAGCTCCCAAATCACGAAATCGGGATACGGGGAGTCTCGCGACTCCGCCCCTCCCACACCACCGGACACACGGTCCGTATCCGGCGGTTCGGTGGATCATGCGGGCTGCTGCGCCGCGAGGAAGCCAAGCTGAGTGCGTTGAGGAACGCGATTGGCAGTAACCGGCATGAGGCCCCCACCTAGCCACCCCTCGGCTTGCGCGCGATACAGCCTGGCATGAGCTGATCGGTGGAGGTGGAACGATGGCAAATGCCATGCTTGATGCCAGGCAGGAAGATGACTCCTATCGTCGCGTCGAGGTGATCACTGGGGAGCGCCGACGGCGTCGGTGGACGGGCGAGGAGAAGGCCCGGATCGTGGCGGAGAGCTTTGGGGAGAGTGCGAACATCTCCGAGGTTGCGCGGCGCAATGGCGGTTCGCGGGGGCTGCTTACGGTGTGGCGACGCCAAGTTGAATGCCGGAGAATGCGTCCGGCGGCTCTTTTTCGTCATCTTCGCTCCTGATTCGCAGCAAGAATCCTCGCCGCTGTCAGGCAGAAAATCCACTCAAGCTACTGTCCGAATTTGCGGGGCCAGCTCAATACAACACCAAGCGCGGCGGGACATCGATGCCTGACCACAGGTCGAGATAGTAGCGGCCGTTAGGTGAAAACTCAATGTGATGGTTGGCCGGCTCAGGAGTGAGCGCGGTCAGTCCGCTCCCATCGAAGTCGACACGGTAAGCATGGACAAAATAGGGATCTTCCCCTTTTTCCTTCCCGCTCGCACCAAACCAAATCTGGCGCTTGACCGGATCGACGTAGTAGACCGCGCGAACCACCCAATCTCCTCTAGTGATCTGGTTTTTGAGCTCACCGGTTCGGCCATCGAAGAGGTACAGATGCTCGTATCCATCGCGCTCGGACGCCCAGATGATCTCCTTTCCGTCCTCAACGTCGTAGCGGAAGAACTTTCCAGTATTCCGCTGGTTCATCACTAGAGGCTGGTAATCGATGAAGGTAATGCTGCGCTCATCAATCAGAGCGCGCACCTTACCTGTAGCAGCTTCCACCTCGACAAGGCGATAGAGTTGGTGCCCGCGCTGATTATACTCGAAGGTGAACCCGCGACCATCTTTCCACCACTTGATCGGCGAAAGGTGGTAGGGATTTGGAAAGGAAGCATTGTCGATTTCAATCTTGCTCTGCATGATGATGTCAAACAGCACCGGCTGGAGCAGTGGCAAGGCATCACCCGGCTTCGGATACGTCATCGTCGAATATCTAGGTTGAAGCTCGTCCGTCGGGGACGATTCGATGTAGTGGATCTGACGTTTGTGGCCTGGACGGATGCGGTAAGCCGCGAGGTGACGCGAATCTGGAGACCATCTTAGCGTCGAGAAAGCATAGTAGTTGCCTTCCGATCCGTCCCAGGTCAAAGGGATGTCCTGCAAGCCGTCCTCGCTGCGCAGGAAGATATTGTATTTTGTAGTATAGGCCAACCATTTGCCGTCAGGGGATATGCTTGTGTTCTCCGGATCGTTCTCCGCGGGCGGGGTGGGATCATAGCCCATCTGTTGATGGACGTCCGGGTGCATGGCATTGGCTGTGCAGCCATAGCTTACGAGATCGCATGTCCACCGGGTGTTGTCGATGTTGAAGGTGATCATGCGAGCATCGTCGGCCAGCTCGAAACGGTCGAACGGCAGATTGTCGGCTTTATAGTTCTCGAGGCTTGCCCTGGCCAGCGCCGCCGCGAGGCGGGTATGATCAAAAGCCGGCTGCTTTCCGCCAGTGGCGGCATCGACCCGCATGAACTGGTGCTTGCCTTGAGTCGTCCGTCGGTAGACGAACGCTTCGCCCTCTGCGAGCCAGAACGGAACGTCGGGCATATTGACAGTGAGCTGGTTATATTGAGCGCCGATCGTGAGCGCTCGCTCGTAATCGGACGGCACCAGCAGCGGCTTTGCAATGTTGTCGGCCGGAGCCTGCGCGGCTGCCAATCCCTGCTGACCCAGCAGCGCAAGCATGAAAGCGCCAAGCTTGTACATGTTCGTTCACTCGTCCTCGTTCTGTGGGGATAACGGAGGCTGGGGATGACCTCACGAAATGGCGCAGCTGCGTTCAGTGTCTCCTCCAAAGCCCAGCACTGGCCCGTGCGCACAAAGCGTCCTAAACGTTGCACGCAAGTCTTGCGCCAGAATCAGGTTCCAATCTTCCAGACATCTGAGTGGGCGACTGGGCGGCACGGTCTAAAGCTGTGATCACCGCTCTGGCCCCAGCCAGGGATGCAGGGGTATGGACGATGGCGCCATAGATAGATGGGCCGTAGGGGTCACTGAAGATGTCCGGCCATTGCCGCCACCGCCGTGCACGCAATGTAATTCTCGGTCCAGTTCCACAGTGTCGGATGAAACCTTCACCGCTGGATCGAGATCCGCCGATTTAGCGCCACCGCAGGCGGCAAGCGTAACTGCTGCCGCGCCCCGTACAAGAACTCCAGGTCGCATATCACCTCACGAACAACACATGTGCGCGCCAACCGCAACGACGCTCGATGTCGTAGCCTCGCTTCTACGCCCCTGGTGGTGAGCAGAATCCATGCCAGCGAAGCGATGCGCATTCCCGACGGCTTCCGATAGCTATGTCGCTTACGCGACAGGGCTAGCGATTGTTGAGGCACGCCGTATGTCTGACCTCGAACACACCAGAACGTCCTGCCGTAGCGGCCGGTCAGCTTTGCGGGCTGCAGTCTCGGTCTTCGTCGGCCGATGATGAATCAAGGCCGAGGAAGAACGCGTGGGCGACGCATGGAGGGCATCGTCAACTTAATCGACCGCCGAGACATGGAGGCGATTCTCGAAGGTTCGAGATTCGGCGATAGCGCTTGTCGTGGAGATTTCGCGCCAAGTCGCAAAGGCCCGTTCGCGCGAAGCACGACGGAAGTCGGCGGTGATAGCTCCGAGATAGCGGATGTGGAAAAGGTTCGCACCTGATCGTGAACTGACTGAAACCGTTGAGCCCAGTGGGACGATTTGAAACGCTTCATGATCCGCTCGCGTCGCCGCGTCGGCTGATGAGAATTCTCGGCCCGATTGTTGAGAGCTTTGCGCTAGCGAGGTTCAACCCTCGCGGCGCCGTACGAACGCAGCTTGTCCGTGATCATCACGCGCGGCGGCGTGCCGGCGGACTTAAAAGCCGCTGCGCAGCGCGCGAGTCTCTTCTCGACGCTGGATCAAGTCGTCGAGAGCGAAGCCCTTCTGGCCGACAGCGCGCCAGAGCCAATGTTTGTTCGCCCGCGATCGAGATAGCGACCTGGTCCAGATGCCATTTGTCACCGCGAGCGGGAGCGCGCTGGCGGATCCGATCGGAGAACGCCTCTACCCTTCTCGGTGTTGAAACTCTCCGGCGTGCCGTGCGTCGCCAGCGCCTCGTCCAGAGCCGCCACTCAGAAGGAGCGTCCATCGTATTCGACAGCCGCCACGCCAGAACCGCACGGCTCGCTCAGTCGATGATGGCGACGAGATAGAGAAAGCCGCGGCCGATGGGCAGATACGTGATGTCGGCCACCCACACCTGGCTCGGCTGGTCGATTGCCATGTTGCGCAGCAGATAGGGATAGATCTTGTGGCCCCGGGGCCGGCTTTGTCGTGTTCGGCTTCGGTCCCAGCGCCGCGATGCCCAGCCTGCGCATCAACCGTTGCACGCGCTTGCGATTGCCCCGGAGCCCCTCAGCCTTCAGCATCGCGGTAATTCGCCGCGAGTCCAAGAATGGCAAGGCGGTGAACAGCTCGTCGATCCGCTGCATCAGGGCAAGGTCGTTGTCGTTGGCCGGCTGTAGCGGCCGATAGACGCAAGAACGGGCGATGCCGAGCAACATGCATTGCCGGCGGGTCGACAGCGCCTGGTTGGCGCGATCGAGCATTCCTCGACGGTCCGGCGTGCTCATCTTCCGGACCTCCGCGCTAGTCTTTGGCGTGCAGCTTCTCGATCTCGCGTTCGCGCGTTTCCTCGCTCTCGCGCCCGCGCCGCTTTCCAGCGCGATCTTTGCCTTCAACGCCGCGTCGATCTCCCGTCGTGTCTTCTTCGTCATCATGCCCTCCGTCCATGAAAACGGAGCGGCCCTTTTCCAACTTAGCCTCTCGTCCCAAAACCGGGGTCCATTTCAGGGCAGCATTCGCCGCGTCACGCGCAACGTCAAACGCTGGCGGGATGCCGGTATGGCCTTGCGATGGGTCGTGGCCGTCATGATCGAGCCAACAAGGCCTTCCGATGATTGACGGCGCATAAGAAATTGTCGGTTCTGCGCGCGGCCCTTTAAGCTCACCACGATCGCATGACGATCAAGCCCGTTGCCCAGACGAGGGCCACGCAACATTCATTACGGCAACGTCGGCCCGGCGTAGTTCAATAGCGATCGGGACATCTCCCGCTACCTTCGCTCACGAAAGGCCGCGCAGCGGGCATTGATCGTTCTTACCCAACTCGACGAGGTGCGGAATGGCTCGTTTCAAGAACAGTGCCGAAAGTACGGTGATGATGCGAAAATCCCAAATTGCGCATTTCCCTCGCCATTTCTTTGAGCTTTTGAAAAACGGGCGCACGGCAAGGTAGGAGCAGCCGCGCAGCTTTCGAGCGTTAGAATTGCTCGTCTTCCGCGACATGTTTCTAACCCCTTATCATTACCCGAATGCATTATCGGCTTCGGCAATTTTGCCGTAACTCCAGACGCCAAACTGTGGTTGAGCGAGATCAAGGAATTGTCCGAGTTATTGCGATGAAAACATGAGGTTCGGAGTGGCCATCGGCCGAGATTGCCCGGCAAAGTCATACCACGATCGTACCGTACGTTTTTGAAGCTGGGCCTGGATCTGACGTGCCGGGGGATTGCGAACGAAGATCAATCGCGATTAGGCTAAGAGTCCACTTCTGGACTGTCGGCCCCCGCAACAAGCCCACCCATCCGCCGACGGGCTACCTACGCAGCGTGAGCATCGTGCGAATCGATGTTCGTCCAGTGCGGTCAGCACCACATGTTTGCTAGTCTGACGGAGTCACAAAACTGCCGGCCAGAATCAGCGATGGATGAAGCATGGACCATCAGTCGAGAGGCCGACATGAGCGGTGCGAGAAGCGATTTGCGACGTATTTGGAAGGGCTTGCCAGTGTCATCGGTAGAGCCGGCTCCACAAATTTGGACAGGACGATAAGTGGAATTTCTGCCTGACAGCGGCGATAATCGCCGTGAACAGGAGAAACCATGAGCAGACGACCGCGCCGGAACCACTCACCGGCCTTCAAGGCGAAGGTGGCGCTGGCCGCCGTCAAGGGCGATCGCACGATAGCCCAGTTGGCGGAGCATTTCGACGTTCATCCCAATCAGATTACGGCCTGGAAATCCCAGCTTGAGGGCGGCGCCTCCGATATTTTCGGACCGGGAGGCGGGACACCGGCCACGCCCGCGGTCGATGTGAAGTCGCTGCACGCCAAGATCGGAGAGCTGACGCTGGAGAACGATTCCTAAGAAACAGCATCGCCGACGTTCGGCTCCAAGGGCTGGAGAACGAAGCCGAATGCCTTGGCACGCCGATGCAAATTGTTGACCACTCGCGTCCGGTAGCGCGTCTCGTAGGACGAGGCCCCGGGATCGACATAGTCCATTCCGTATCGCACAGCATTGTAGAACAGAACTGCGATCTTGCGGGCCGTGGCGGTCACTGCCTTGGCCTTACCGATGCGCGATGAAAGTCGCCTGTAAAAGGCGCCGAGCGCAGTATTGGTGCGTCCGACGGTGACGGCAGCAAGGCGCAGAAGCGCCGCCGCCCGGCCGCCGGATCGGCGCGTTCGGGACGAGAGCCTTTTGCCGCCGGAGACCTTGTTGCTCGGCGCCAGTCCTAGCCAGGAGGTAAAATGCTTTGCACTTGGCCACGAGGAGAGGTCGTCACCGCATTCAGCGATCAGCTTCAGCGAGAGGTAAGGACCGAGGCCGTCGATCGTGGTGATGTCTTTTCCCAGCAACGCGAATAGCGCCTCGCGGACGTCGAAAGCTAGAGCGTTCGCCTGATCGGTTCGATTCCGACGCAGCGAGGCCGGCGGTGCTGGTCCATGACCACGACCGCGATGGTTGCTCAGTTCCTTCAACACGGCTTCGATCCGGGCGTCGCAGGCAGATGCCTTCTCGTGGTAGGTGTCGTAAAGCGCAAGTGCCTGCTCGAGCGCAAACAGATGCTCGGCGCGGTAGCTCCCGGTGAGCGCCTTCGCAATCGTCTCGGCACTGGAGTGGCAACTGTAATGGCGCAAGCACGCCAGCGCCTCGGGATCGCGCTCGCCGGCAAGGATCGCGCGTATGATACGCAGGCCGGTCGCGCCGGTGATGTCGGCGACGACGTGGTGGAGCTGAAGATTCATCTCCGTCAAGGCCTTCTGCATATGCTGGATGTGTGAGGCCGCGTACTCCAGCAGACGCTCGCGCTGACGCACGTAGGCTCGCAGCTCGGCAATCTGCCCTTTGGGCTGAAAGCTGGCCCGCAGCAACCCGAATGAATGGAGCCGCTGCAGCCATTGCGCATCGCTGACATCGGTCTTACGCCCCGGCACGTGCTTGGCATCCCGCGCGTTGACAAGAAACACCGTAAATCCCCGGGCATCGAGAAGCTCGAAAATTGGAATCCAGTAGACGCTGGTCGATTCCATGACGACGGTCTCGACGCCGCATTCCGTAAACCAGTCGACCAGCCGATGCAGATCGGCCGTGAAGGTACCGAAACTGTGGACTGGCTCCGGTGCGCGATCTGCCCTAACGGCCGCCATATGCATGGTGGCGCCAACGTCGATGGCAGCCGCGTTCGGGTGCACCATCGGCATCTTACCGCCGTCCTTCGACTTCGATCTTTTGGGATTCATCTGTAGTTCCTCCTGACTCCGGCGGAAGGGCTGGGCTGCGCAATTCATTCAAATTCCTAAACGGGATCGCCGAGATGGCGTCACCACTCTCAAGTGCGCAACAGCCCATGGACCAGGTTTTTTGACGGGGTCACGTGCCACCAAAATCGTATCGGCCGCTCCCTTCCGGCCGCAGTCTAGCGGTTGCCCGTTTCTATCCCACAGGGGGCGCGCAGCGTCGCGCATAGTTTTTTAGAAGGCGCCCTCACCAAGGCGGGATGGCTGAGCGCAAAGCGATGATCGATTGTGAACACGATCTACCGATCACCAAGCAAGCAGAGATTTTGAAGGTCAGCCGCAGCAGCGTGTACTATCTGCCGCGTCCAGTCTCTTCAGCCGACCTCGAGATCATGCAGCGTCTCGATCGGCTGCATCTGGAGTATCCCTTCGCCGGTTCGCGTATGTTGCGAGGCCTGCTGGCTTTGCAGGGGTGCAAGATCGGCCGCCGGCATGTGAAGACGCTGATGCGGCGGATGGGGATAGAGGCGCTCTATCGCCGCCCGCGCACCACCAAGCCCGCGCCCAGTCACAAGATCTATCCGTATCTGCTGCGCGGCATCGAGATCACGCGGCCGAACCAGGTCTGGGCCATGGACATCACCTACATTCCAATGGCGCACGGCTTCGTTTATCTCGCCGTGGTGCTGGACTGGGCGACACGCCGTGTTCTGTCGTGGCGGCTGTCGATCACGATGGAGGCGGCCTTCTGCGTCGGGACGTTGGAGGATGCTCTCGCTCGTCATGGCAGGCCGGAAATCTTCAACACCGACCAGGGTTCGCAGTTCACGGGCGCGGCGTTCACCAGTCTGCTTGCCAGCTACGGCATCGCCATCAGCATGGATGGCAAGGGGGCATGGCGGGACAACGTGTTCGTCGAACGGCTGTGGCGCAGCGTCAAATACGAGGAGGTCTATCTGCGAGCCTATGAAAACGTCAGCGAGGCCCGTAACTCGATCGGCCGGTATCTCGACTTCTACAATCGCCGTCGCCCACATTCGAGCCTTGACGACCGCACCCCGGATCAAGCCTACTTCGATCTTCCTCCGCTCCGCGCGGCGGCCTAACCCCGGCAGACGCTCCACTTATCGACGCGGAAGTTTTGTTCAGACAACCGGGACCAGTTCAGGTCATGCTGATCGGAAGGCGCCGCTGCGCGACTTTGCGTCGGCCTGATGGCCTGTGGCGGTCGCAAGAGCGTGGAGCCGATGGCGGCGGTGACAGCTCCGGAACGGACGGCCGCCCAGCATCAATCGCTGCTGCATTTCGTCGGCAGCGGCGCCTGGTCGGATGAGAAGGTGCTGGGCAAGGTACGTGAGATGGTCCTGCCGGCGATTGAACGCCAGGGCCCCATCGAAGCCTGGATCATCGCCGATACCGGATTCCCAAGCAGGGGCGACATTCAGTTGGAGTTGCACGGCAATATTGCGGGCAGCTCGGCAAGCAGGATAATTGTCAGGTGGCGGTATCACTGTCGATTGCCAACCACCACGCCAGCCTGCCTGTCGCTTATCCCCTTTATCTTCCGAAGGAATGCACTGAGGACTGCGATCGGCGGCGCAAGGTGGGCATTCCTGCCGAAGTTGGCTTCCGGACCAAGCCGGAGATCGCGCTGGAGCAGTTGCGGTGGGCCTGTGCGAGCGGCCTTCCGCGCGGTGTTGTGCTGATGGACGCGGGCTATGGCAACAACAGCGACCTGCGCACGGAGATCACGGCGCTGGGATTGACCTATGTGGCGGGTCTTCTGTCGAGCAACGGTATGGGCGCCCGGCACCGGTGCCTTGCCGCCGAAGCCATGGTCGGGCCGCGGCCGTCCACCGAAACTGATGCGCCGCAACCGTCAGCATCAGCCGGCCGCCGTCAAGGCGCTCGCGATCGGCCTGCCGGCCAAAGCTTGGCGCACCATCACGTGGCGGCAAGGAACGAGCGAAAAGCTGACCTCGCGCTTTGCACGCGTGCGGGTCCGTGCCGCGCATCGTGATTATTGGCAAACCACCCGGCGATTGGAGGAATGGTTGCTGATCGAATGGCCAAAAGGCGAGGACCAGCCTGCCAAATACTGGCTCTCGACATTGCCGGAGGATGTGGCATTCCGGACCCTCGTTGAGATGGCTAAATTGCGCTGTCGCATCGAACGCGACTATCAGGAACTCAAGCAGGAGGTCGGGCTCGGCCACTTCGAGGGACGCGGCTGGCGCGGCTTTCATCATCACGCAACAATGTGCATCGCAGGCTACGGATTCCTGATCTCCGAGCGGGAGACGATTCCCCCCTCAGGCGCTCGGCGCGCCCGGCCGATCCCGCTCGATCGCATTCCCGCAGATTACAGACCCCGGGGATCTGCCGCTGCGGACCCAACGTCACATTCCAAATTCGATCGCGACGATGCGACGGCGCCTCGAACATGGGCTCGTCCGAACGCTGTCGAGATCTCCTTGTTGTGCGATCAAGTTCGACCACCAGACAGATCATCGTTTGTGACGCAGTAGGACTAAGCCGCCGGTCCAAAATCCGAGGCCGCTTCACCTCAGCGACCGCGAGTACTCACCTCGATGTCAGGGTCCAATTATTGAAGTTAAAGTTCATCCCACCTGGAGAGGAGGTGATCTCAACGCCGTATTGGACGTTGCCGACGTTTATCTCCCCAAAGTACCCTTTCGACTTGATCCACAGCAGGACACTCTTGATATCCACCGTCCCAGTGTTGGTCTTCGAAGTGCGCAGAAATGAGATGACCTTATGGTGATTTTCTCCTTGAAATACGTTCCAAGTCGCTCCGCCTACATCGACATTTGTGTAGATCGGTATCGCGGCCCCGGAAGAAGCGTACTTGTAAGAAATAGGCTTGACGTTGCCGCCACCATCAGGATTGCCAGTGTAATTCGTCCAGAGCATTATCTCATACTGATTTGAGCTGTCCCAGATATCGTAGGCGACGTCCCAGGCGCCGCTAGTCGGAACGTCCTGATTGAAGGTCGAGATCAGAGTGTTGATCGAACTGAGCGGTTTACCGACATTGAAACCCTCGTGGGGATAGCTCTTGATTCCGCCAGCATCAGGCTGGTTCGACCACACCCCCCACTGGTTGACAGCACTCACCGAGATAGTCTGGGGCCCTGCGCCCCTGCCCCATACGTCGTTATTCCAACTGTAGCCATCGATTGAAAAGCTCCCGTATTGAGCACTCGAACTCCATATCGGAGCTTTTGCCGATGCCGCGAGAAGCGCACCCTTGGCAGCAATCAGGACCACAAGCACCTTTAGCTTCGACACGCTCGCCATTCTCAATCTCCAACCTTTGCCCGCTCGCCCCTCGCAAGAGTTGGGCCATAATGGGCAGAGCCAGACGTCGCTATTTTTCTCGCGCTTCCGGTCGCGTTCCCGACAGGCTGGCGGATTTCAGACCAGGGCCCCTCGCGATTGGTTGGAACTGAAAGCGGCGTAGTCTCCGAGGTGATCAACCTCGAATCATCCGCCGTTTGGAGCGCCGGATCGGAGATCCATGCCATGACCAGCAACATCACAAAGATGCATTTCCCCACCGCGTGAAAGAGAGACGGCTCCGCAGCTTTTCGAAATTGATTCGATCCGGTCGAAACGGCGCTGCGGGAACGAGCGCGGGAATTGATTAGAAGAATTGCTCCGCAGCGAGTTCGATCCGGCCCTTGCGCGGCCGCGCTACGGACGCGGCGTGAAGGCCGGCCATGAGGGAACGCCCCGTTACGGGCATCGACCCGGCAGCCGGCTGCGGTCGCTGACCGGTAGCTTCGGTTCGATTAAAATCGCGGCCCGCGTGCCCGGCTTGACACCCGCGATGGGGGACGACCGAATGGAAGAGCCAATTGCTGCGGGCCTGCAAGGATCGCCTCAGCCCTGCCGAGGTAGACATCGACAGGAGTAGGTTGTCGATGCTCTCATGACAGCGGACGCGATTGTAGTGTTCGACGAACCGGGACGAAGCGCATGGTATTGCAGCCTCGCTGATCGCCTCTGCGTCGGCAGCATTAGTCTTCCCGCGCTTGAGTAGAGTCGAGGAGAGGCGCGGTGATGCGCTTGTTGCGCGTTCCGTTTCCTCTCCCCGCTCATCAAACCGGACGTGCGGTTTTCCCGCATCCGGCTTTCCGACAGGTTTCGTCACAAGGCGCACGTCGGCGACACTTTGCGCACGCGGTTCAGCACAAGTACGCCAGGGTTCCCATAGATCTGATCAGAGAACCGTCTGACGCCACGTCCTGGCGTCTTATGTCGTCTGCGCAGAAAGGCGAGCACGCGGTCAAAGACGTGTCGATCAACGGCCTGATGAGCCGTAGCAAGCGAGCCATAGCTGAAGTAAGCGGACCAGCCGCGCAGAAGGCGGTTCAGTCGTGCTTGTACTTCGGGCCAAGCGCCCTTGTTGCCCGGCGTCAGCAGTTCGCTGACCTTCCTCTTGATCCGCAGCACGCTTTTCTTCGACGGAGCCGCGCCAAGATACCACCGCCCCCCATTGCGGAAGTGGCGGGGTCCGAGCGTGTACCCAAGGAAGTCAAAGCTTTCCAATCGGGCATTCTTCACCGAGGTTTTAGTCTCGTTGAGTGTCAGCCCAAGCTTGGTCATCACCGCTTTCGTCCACGTCAATGCGTCTTCCGCGTGGCCGCGGCTGAGAATGACGAAGTCGTCGGCATAGGAGATAATCTGGCCATGGAATGCTTCACGCCGACCGCTGAGACGCCAATGCTTCAGGAACCGGTTCATGTAGATGACGGAGAGCAGCGGACTGATGACACCGCCCTGTGGCGTGCCACACTTGTTGCTCTTACCGCCGCTCATGCGCCGTTTCCCGTTGCTATCCCGCTCCTCGACCGGTACTCGCAGCCATAACTTAATCAGCCGCAGCACATTCCGGTCGACGATGCGTCGGGCCACCGATTTGAGGAGGTCCGAGTGCGGTATCGTGTCGAAGTATTTCGACAAATCGGCGTCAACAACATCTGTGTAGCCCCGGCACATAAGCCGGTGCACTTCCTTGACGGCATCGACCGCGCTGCGGCGCGGGCGATATCCATAAGCTCCGTCCTCAAAATCCGCCTCGAAGATCGGTTCCAGCACGATCTTTGCAGCAGCTTGGACGACCCGGTCCCGGATTGTTGGGATACCGAGCGGACGTTCGCCGCCGCCGGGCTTCGGGATCATCACCCGCCGCACCGGATCGGGCCGATAGGTCTTCGTGACGAGTTCATCGCGCAGGCCAGCCAACCATGCTTCGAGTCCCGACGCGTCGATCTGTTCGAAAGTTATTCCGTCCACTCCCGGCGCACCCGCGTTGGCGCGGGCCAGCTTGTAGGCATGGCTCAGAATGTCCTCGCGGCAGATCTTGTCGTACAGCACATAGAAGCGGAAGGCAGGCTCCGCCTTCGCTTTGCAATAAAGCTTTCTCTGAAGGCTCCTGATCTTATCGGGCGTTTCAAGGCTCATCGCCAATCTACCCTTTCCCTCGCCATCTTTAAAAGCGCACCTGAAGTCAGGGTCCTTTCCTCCGCCGGAATTACCCGGTTTCATCGGTACCTTTGACCCTGTCCGACTCCCGTCCGGTCCATCGACTACTCAATGCTGAAGGCGCGACCTTCGACCAAGACGGGTCTCCCCCGATTACCCGTACTACCTTTCCAACGTGCCGTGCCCATTACCCCGGTGAACCAGACAGGTGCGTGCGTCGATTGCTTCCCTGTCCGCACGGCCTTCCCCGCCATACGATCGGATCGGCATTCACATCGTAACTTTCGAGGCGTGCTCAGGCTTCACTCACGTTACGGCCCGCTGGATTGCTCGGCCGCCTAAAGCGACCTTTGTCACGAGGCTTCGATCCGTCCGATTGCTCGTCCAAACCGCTCGTCAGCTACCAGATCAATCGACAACTCTCTGGGTGGATCCTTCCTCCACTGGTAATACGCGCCGTCGGGGCGCACCGAATGGCTTCACATATTGAGGTAGCAGAAGTTTGACGTCATGACCAAAAGCCGCGATCTCGCGCGCCCAATAGTGCGCGCTCGCGCATGCTTCCATTCCGACCAAACACGGTGACAATTTCTCGAAGAAGCGCAAGACGTCCGCACGCCGTAGCTTTCGCTGGAACAGCGGTGCGCCTTCAGCGTCTGCGCCATGAACCTGGAAAACCTGCTTGGCCAAATCTTGCCCACTAGTAGTAACATCCTTGACGGAACGGTCCCTACTTGTGACTCCCGATGACTACTTTGACCCAATCAATGTCTCTATTCATGGGATCGGTGAAAGCCAAATCCGAAGCGCCCGAAGTTTCCGGACATCTATCCGCAACTGGCCTCGCGCCTGAATGGCGCGGTGGTTGTCAGTCATACGCTATTCGATCGAGCGGCGATGCGACAGGCATCCGCTCGACACCGCCTCACAGACGTTAGTTGCCGGTGGCTGGACACGACGCGCGTTGCACAGCGAGCTTGGGCTCAATTCGCACGCGCAGGCTATGGCCTTGGAGATCTGACGCGCGAATTCGGTATCACATTCAGCTATCATCATGCAGCGGAAGATGCTCGCGCCACGGGCATGATCCTCCTTAAAGCTATGGAAGAGACAGGCCTGTCGATTGACGACTGGATCACACGTTGCCAGCCTCTTACCCCATAGGGCCATATAACGCGCGAGGGCAATCTCGACGGCCTGCTCGCTGGAGAAGTGGTGGTCTTCACAGGAGCTTTGTCGATGCCGCGACGCAAAGCGGCCGACCTGGCGGCCCGTGTAGGCCGCGAAGTGGATGGCGGCGTCACGAAAAACACGACGCTGCTCATCGTGGGCGATCAAGATGTGACCCGTTTCGCAACCGGTCAATCGAAGAGCAGCAAGCATCTCAAAGCTGAAGCGCTGATAGCAAAAGGGCAACGAATCCGCATCCTCCGCGAGAGCGCTTTTCTTCAGCTCGCGAAAGCCGCGGCCGACTATGCCCAGGAGTAGCGTATCCACATGACCGCATCGATATTCTCAGCAATAGCATAGGCGTTCGCAAGCGCAAGCGCGTGTTATACGAATATCTTCGCCAAGTGACTTGATGTCACGATCCCCGCGCACGCGGTGCTGGACCTTCGCAATGTGCGAAAGATCATTAACCACCGGCTGTTCACGAGTGTGGACCGCGTCTCACCATCGGCCGACCGAGCAGAAAGACAGCGGATGACGGCCGCTTTGCGCCGATTATCGCCGTGGTTGTAACGCTAAGATTGCATCCGGTATTTGCCGAACCGACATGATCAAGAGTATTCGTAATACTGTTCGTGGTAGGAACTTTGCTCGCAATCGCTGCCGGCAATGCGACCTGGGATTTTTGCGAATGGCTATTTCGCCTGCATTCTTGCCGCTTGCCGCGTCATTCGGTGCTGGCCTTTGGTTCGAACGCGCCTTCATCAAACGCGCTCATCGTGAGATGATCCGCCTTCACGGCGCGGACTGGCACGCTGGAGACCGCTAGTCTGCGGGCAATCGCGTTTCACCCAAAGGACACACCAAACAACCAGGGCGAAGGAATGACAGTCAATCATATCAGTGCGCTTAGGAACCGGTCCAGGCGATGGAGCAAGGAAGAGGACGAGCGCCTGCTCGAACTCGGCTCGAACAACGAAGTGCCGAAGCGTATTTCTATCCTGCTCGAGAGAAGCGAAGTCGCTGTCGTTCAGCGGATGAGAAAATTGCAAGTGAGGCGCCCAAAGTCCAACCGGACCTCCAGAACGGATGGATGCAACGGCTAACACACGAATAATTCGGCATTACCAATGGCGACCTCTCCGAATTAGCCGATTGATAAAGCGAGCACACAGCTGTGTACCCGAGTCTCCCCCAATGAGCCTCACTCATCGCAGCACGCCGAGCCATCCGGATAGCTCGCCAAGCCGGCACCACCTGGCCGACTCGAACGGCCACTACCGGATCCACAATCCAGCGTCCTACCCTTAAACGAAAATGGCGAAAGAAAACGAGTTGGCAACAGCAGAACAGAAGACAGCATCCGTGAAGATAGTTGATGCCGTAAAAGCGCTCAACGAAGCACTGATGGATGCCGGCGAGCAAGACCTATCCGTCGAACTAAGTCGCGCGGCACAACAAACTCAACAGCGTCAGCAAACTGGAGACTCGAGAGACGGCGCTGCCGTGAGCTTGATCGATATCATATTGACCGAGTTGCGCCGGCAGCACGAGGAACATAAGGGCGCCGGCGTCCATGTCGACGCCGGCAATCCCCGTGATACGATCATCGACGGTAGTGTCGATCTGATCGCGTTGGTTGAGGCGATCGATCAGCATCGATCGCAAGTCGGGAGGTCAAACGATGGTGCCTGAAGGAAGATTCGAATTTCCCACCCGGAGAGCTTCGATTGGCACATGCCCTCCAATTGTCGCGCACCGTGATCGCTGAAGAGACCGGGGATAATCAGACCTATGACCAAAGCCCGCGTTGAATTTATCGGCGGTCTCGCAGATGGGGCCAAGATGCAGCGTCCGCGCGTTGCGACAGTAGACGTGCCAACTCCGGGTCTCGGCAAATTTACCTACACGTGCACCTCAGCACCGACATGGTGCGCGACTAGGCGCACGATCCGCTCGCCGTCGGCGGCGGACATCGTGCGGCCACTATCCTCCAGTCCGCCGGACAGCCGATCGACCCAGAGCCGACCGTCGGGGTTGAGCATCACTTCCACGATCGAGGGGTCTTCAAGGAAGGTCGCGATCGCAGGGCCCAGCGCGGTGCGCAGCATGCGCGCGCCACGCGAGAACGCTTCCGAATGGAGTGAAGTGCCCGCCATGATCGTCCCCCGTCGAGAGCCAATCGCAGCAAGCGATCGGCGACGGGGATGGATAGAAAAGGCAGGAAACGGGTTAGTTCAACAACTATTCAGCAGTCGTGGGGAGCCAGCGTAGAGCAGCGAAAAAATACTTGCTGCATAGAAGGCTGCTGACCGCCCTGATGACAGGCTCGTCATAGAGAAAAGTGCGACCGTGAATTTGCCCAGGCTTTGACAGACTATCGGCAGCTTCTTGAGTGCAAATCGGTCATGTCACCGCTCGCGGCGCATTCAATTGGATTCCGCAATACGTTGCGCGCGCGAAGGCACTGAAGATCGTCTATTTTTCATTATTCAGCGGCGGAGTTCCTCAATCATTTGCCGCCGGTGACGCGTCGTCCCCGACTGCCGAGATTTCCGTGCAAATCGACGATCTCCCGTTAGTCTTGAATGGGATCAGGATCCCTGGCTCGCGAGAGCCGGCTGTTTGCTATTGCAACGCGATGGGTATAGCGGCCGAGATAGGCTAGCACCTGTGCGATCACCGAACGGCCGATTGCCGCATCAACAGTCTCCAGCCGAGGCCTGCGAGAAGACAAGACAAAATGGAGGATCGGTCTTACGAGCGCGCGCGGATACTGGTGACCTTAAGGGCCCGTTCGAGGCCTGTAGACTAATCAGAACGCGCGCGCTGATATCCATGATGGCCGGGAGCACAAACGCTCCAATCAGAGGCCGGATACATTGAAGCAAGACCGCCGCCGCCAATTCGACGAATCTTCGAATCTTCTCGCAATGCACGGCCGGACCATAAATTAAGGTCAATCCTCAACCCGCCTCGCAAAGTACACAAGGCGGCCTCCGCCGGAGCCATAGTAACTTGTCACGAATTGTATGAGGGCCAGCAAGTCATTTACGAATGCGGACGTATAGGCGCGAATCCTCGGACCCGAACCCAACCACCGACGCCTTTTGCAGCAGTCCTTGCAACCATGTTCGCCGTTGCAGCTGCATGGGCGGTAATCCGAGAACCCACCTTCTGAAGTCGCAGCCCAGCGGCAACGTCAGCAACTTTCTTCGACTGCCTCGGCAACGTTCTTCGGCTGCTAGACGAGATAGAATGAAGAGACTCGCGATTACGCCGAAAAGACCGAGAAAAGCCGTTTTGCACTCATTCACCCGATCAACTGAGAGCCTCGCCGCACACCTGCGAAACCTTAGCGCCGCCGAGACAGAGGCGTTTTCTTAATCTTGGCGAAGCACTACGTCTATAATTTCTCGGACTGAAGCGGGACAAGCGAGCGGTATCGCGTACCGCTCGCCGGCTCGCCAAAATGTTTGCGTTTAGTTATTGAGCTCCGGGCAGACTGGGATGTTACAATCACTGCGTTTGCCGAGGATGGGGTGGCAGTGGGGCGGCATCACATCGTGACCTCCCGAAGCCGCACATGCTTCTTCAAGGGTCAATTCGTTCACGCCATAGGCTGACATATCGCTTTCCATGTTTTCTCCTTTCACATCGTTGCCGGTCAGCAACTGCTGCCGACGATACCGCAGGAACGCAAGCCTCGGGCCAACCGCGCGCAGAGCAGCAAAAACGAGCATTTGCACGTCATTCGGAGTCTTGACAGGGAATGTGCAGCGGGCCGCTTGAACATCGCGTTGCGAACACGACTAATCGAGCAGTTGGAAACACGACATGCGCGAAGAAGGCAGCGAGCATCACCGGGATGCGGATCGGGCGAAACTGCTACACCATTGTTAATTTCGCGCCTCAATGCACTATGCCCTGTCCAAGGAGTTCCTCGAAGCCGACAGGGAAGCCTGCCGGCTCATGGTCGATCTGCTTGCGCTGGCGCACGAGCGCGGCTGCGAGGCCGAAGTCGCCGGTCGGCTCGCCCCCGACCTCAACCGGCTGCGCGCCCACTTCGCGCCCGATCCTGCCTGCGTGCCGCAGGTCATCGTGCAGCTCGCCCCGCTCGCCAGCTATGAGTTTCTCATCGGCGCCAGCCAGATCGGAGATGCCGCACGAACACGGCCAACACCGTCGACACCGCGCCCCTCAATCTGTTGCTCAACGAGCTGCGGCTGCCCGCCATCAAGGTGCTGTGGCCACAATTCGGCGAACAGTCCGACAAGGAAGGCTGGCCGGCGGCCCGCTTCCTCGCCGTCGTCGCCGAGCACGCGATCGCCGAACGCGGCCGCCGTCGCATCGAGCTCCATCTCGTCGAGGCAAGGCTGCCGGCCGGAAAAGACCTTCGATAGCTTCGACTTCGAGGCCGTGCCGATGATTTCCAAAGCGCAGGTGACCGCGCTTGCCGCTGGCGACGGCTGGGTCGGCAAGGGCGCCAATTTGCTGCTGTTCGGGCCGCCCTGGCGGTGGCTAGAGCCACGTGGCGACAGCGATCGGCTTGGCTCTCATCGAGAACGGTTGGCGGATCCTGTTCACCCGCACCACCGATCTCGTGCAGAAGCTCCAGGTGGCGCGGCGCGAGCTCAACCTCGAGGCCGCCATCAATCGCCTCGATCGCTTCGACCTCCTGATCCTCGATGACCTCGCCTACGTCACCAAGGATCAGGCCGAGACAAGCGTGCTGTTCGAACTCATCAGCGCACGCTACGAACGGCGTTCGATGCTGATCACCGCCAATCAGTCCTTCGGCGAATGGAATAGGGTCTTCCCGCATCCCGCCATGACGCTCGCCGCCATCGATCGCCTCGTTCACCACGCCACCATCATCGAAATGAACGTCGACGAAGGCGCACCGCGCTCGAGCGAAAACGCGGCCCAGGTCGGCCACCGTCGCACGCGACCTCAAAAACACTCGTTGATTGACGGCTTCCCAGCCAGATTGTCGCGCTACCAAAACCCTCCCGAAGTCACAAATGATTCTTCAGGAGATAGTTCGGTTACACCATAGGCTGACACATCGGTCGTCATTTTTGAGTCCTTTCAGTGATGCCGGATCGACCGGCCCTACGGCCGCGCAAAAAGGGACTCAAGAGTTGCGGCAACTGTGAAGTGAGAACCCAAGCCCCCCATTCTGCCTCGTTCAGCGGCCTGATTGACAGCTGTCCGACTATCTGCATCTGTCAGTGAGCGCGCCCCGCTCAGCCTCCAGCTTGGCAGTCAAAGCTGCCGCTATAGGTGCGCTCGATCGGATGGGCTCTAACTCCATGCGACCAAGACCGCTTCCTAGAGTTGCGGTTCAAAACGCACAGCTGCGGCAGCATCCCGCGACAGCTAGGACCACATTCTCTTTTTTGGCTTCAAGATTTAGGCAAGAGGCCGCCAGCGGCGATGGATGCTGCTAGGCCCGCCAACACTTCCACAATCGCTCAAAACCAGCCTCCCGAAGTTGCCGATGCCTCTTGAGGAGTTAGTTCGGTTACGCCATAGGCTGACATATCGGTCTTCATCGTTGTCTCCTTTTCTGTGTGAGGAGCAGCTATCAAAGACCGTGCCAACTACGCCAAGAAAAAAGCTGTTCGATAAATGGAATGCGCTCGCTTCGGCCCTCCACTCCGAGCAAGTTCTGCGCGTCGCCATGGAGGGCGGCGGACATCACGACCGGCCTCGAGTTCACTCACTGTTGTGTAGTTTAGTTGAGCGTAGCAAACCAGGAAAGGTGATTGAGCCTGCCATCGCGCCCGCTTTTCGTTTTTGCGATCTATTTGTCTTGCCTGGTTCGGTGACTCGGCTCTGTCTGCCGGTCGGCACGTGCAGCTGCGCTGTGCTGTGGAGCCTCATCAACAACAAATAGGCGTCGCGTTTGCGACGAGAATGCTATGACTTTGACATGCGACGTAATGTTCGCGCGGCCTGCAGTGAAGTGGACCCTTTGCTGAGGACCACCGGGTCCGGTTCTTAAGTGGAGCTGCTGCCGTTCGTTCTTCCGCCGCATCTGGTGGCGGCGAGCCGCTGTTGGAGTTGCTTCAACCGAGCTGGGACAATGGTCCGGTCGTTCCGGGCTCACCCGCGGCCTCCTTCTGTGATGGTATCAAACATAGGTGCTTCCATAATGCGGACCACCATCAGTCCTAAAGTGATGCAGCTGTGCCCTTGCCCCGCATTCAACATCTTTTAGCGCGTCGACGGTCTATACTTTAGGCGCACCATCTATTGCACGCATCTGCTGGTTGATATTTCATCCGAACCCAAAAGGGGCGCCGCGGGCGCTTTCACTGCGAATAGTTTTCACAATCTTTGCTTTGCTTGCGGCCAATTTCACATTCGTTGTCATACCAGTTCAGGCCGGCGACAGCCCCCCTAGCAGGCTAGAGAGTATCACCAGGTCTGCCCGCGAGATGATGCCCTCGATGCCGTTCGTCCCGCGACCGTCAATGCCGGGCTTATCGCTTTCCGATCTCTCCGATCCGACCGGCTGTTCGTTTGCTGTGGCGCCGCAACGGTAGCAATCGTGCCCCGACGCTGCGAAAATGGGAAAGAGCCTCGGTGTTCGTTCAGTTCGGCCACATGGCCTTCGAGCATCATGCCACTATGTTGCACGGCAAGAGCCGCTAAGCTGTTGATGCGTCGTGTTCATAGGCCGTGGCGCTCACATTGTTCGCAGTTATTTCACCCAATTCGTTACTATTTCGCAGTGTTCTCAAGATGGTGTAAGGTTGGGGTCATTCGCGGCATTTCGGTTTACGTTTCTGACCAAATTGTCCGGAGATGAATATGTCCGACCGTATCCAAAGCGCCAGCGCCTCGCACGCTGAGTTCATGCGAGCCGCGAATGACGAACTAGCCAAGTTCGAGCGCAGCGAGCGGGAGTTTCGAAAGAAGAACCGCGACGAACGGGCCAAAAGATTGCAGTTGCCGGTGGAAACGTACGACGCAGAAGATTGGCGCATTCGGAAATTATCAAGCTCGCTTCATCGAACCTGAGGCCACGCCAACTGGCAGGTGACATGAAACATGCCTCAAGATGCCCAATCAAGAGGCTCTGGGTTCATGCACGTACTCATGAGCATCAACCTGGGATTCAGTCTTTCCCCATCACGCCAAACGGTGTCGCCAGCTCGTTAGACCCTTCAAGCTCCGAGATTCGGCGCGCCCCGGCTCTTAACGTTCATCAACCGCCTTCGTTTTGAGGGAGAAGAGCACCAAACAATTCAGACTGTCCGACTTCACTGCCAGGGTTTGGTGTGCTTGGTAGCCAAGATCACCTTCCCCGCTAGAGAAGCCTCAATACAGAAGAGGCTTTGGAGGCGAGCCAGTCCCTCAAATTAGGAGCCGCGTCACGGAAGAAAACACGCATTTTCGTTGGCATGCCTTTGGAACGATGCTGCCGGCCGCCTTTTTTTGGCGACAGGAGCCGCTTTCAATCGGACGTGGCTCTGATTCCCCAGCACCGCCCAGTTCGCGGCTGGCTTGAGGCGCGCCGATGACGCGCTTAAGCGCGGCGCGCTAACCACACCCCTATTCGGACTTTTGCGAAGGAAAGGTGCCGGTGCGGAGTACTGCGAGCAGTGAACCGTCGTCAGCAAACAGGTCCCAAATCATGATCCCGGCGAGTGCATGGGCGCGCGCGTACATCGCCTTGCGCGCAATGGAAAGCGGATCGTCGTAGCTGATCCATATTCGCCGTTCGGCGTCATAGAACCACGGCACCTGGGCTTCGTCGCTCCAATACCGGCGAAAGCCCTGCTCTTCCGGTTGCCGGGCAACGAGATCGCGATAATCGACGCCGTCACTCCCTCCCCACTCCTCGCTTGCTGTCGCCCCCTTTTGAAAGAGCCCGCCGTTCTCGGGCGGAACGTCCGCAACCGCTCGGCCATAGAAGGCGACCCCGAGCGTCACCTTGGCCGGCGGCACGCCGGCCCGGATCAAGGCCTTCACACTCGCATCGACATTGAGATCGGGATTTGGATCGCCGGCGCAGGCGAACAGCGGGGCATTGAAGGCAGCAAGGGCCGAGCCCGCGTGATAATCGTAGGCCATCAGATGAAACCGGTCGACCAGCCGGGCGAGAGCGGCTGCCTGTAGATTGACGATTTTGTCGGGCGCGGCCGACACGGCAATGGTGAGCTCCAGCTCCCTGCGCTCCGATGCGGAAAGCTTATCGAGCTTTCGGCGGAGTTCCGCGATCAGGAGCGTGAAATTCGTACGGTCCTCGAGGCGCGCGAGATTTCCTGGAGGCCCTCCCGAAACGGGAAACTCCCAATCGACGTCCACACCATCGAACAGACCGGGATACGGCCGAAAGAACGCCTCGATGACCGATTGCGCGAACCGCGCGCGCGAAATCGGCGTGGCAGCGGCGGCCGAGAAATATTTCGATCCGCTCCATCCGCCCAATGCAATCAGGATCCGAAGCTTCGGATTGCGCCGCTTCAGTTCGGCAAGTTGGGCGAAATTGCCGCCGACCGGGCCCGACCGTGAGGTTCCGTCGCAGGCTCCTGTGTCGAGGCAACGATCCGCAAGTTCAGCGGATCCTTCCGCAGAAACGGCGCCGAATGCGTATATCAGGTGGGTCAGCTCGCGAGCCGGGATTGTCTTGATGCTTGGACCGCCCGCCCGGGCCTTCCACGGGGCGACATAGCCGACGACCACGGGGTTGAAGGCCGGCGCGGTCCGCCCCTGCTTCATCAGCGCGTATCCACTCACGAGCGTGGAAAACCCACCCACAGCGAAGGTTCGACGATCAACTGCCACGGCTTACGACCTTCTCTCTGTCAGATTGTACCTACACCAACCGATAACTCGATCACCTCCAAGACATGAGCCTTCTCACTGCCGCGCACTTGTCGAGCCGATCCCGCGCCATACGATCCCATTAACCGCCGATTTCGAGCGCTCGCTTCAACTTTGATTGCGCCGCCAAGTCTGCTTGTATCCCGGCTCGAGGCTGATTGGGCTTGCGGCCACACACGATTTGGGCGTCCGCAAGGGATCTCGACTTCCGCTAGCCAGCGCAATGTTGAGCGCGCGAGCGCGCACCCTGATCGCGAGGTCTCGAAACGTGTCTTGAACTTCGCGCAACGGCGCAGTGACAATCCGCGCGATCGACTAGAACCTATCTCAAAATTGTCGAAACAGGATCAGCAGGCAAGCGAGCTGGACGAAGCCGGGAAGTTTTGCGGATAGAACTCCCAGCGGACCAGCAGGCGCCGCCGCCACTGTATCCAGGCGAAGAAGCGTTCGACCAGCCAACGCCGAGTATAACGACGAAGCCTGCGGCCGTCCTGGGTGAGCGACCTCACTCGGTTTGAACGATGTGGCGCGATCATCTCGATGCCTTGTGACCGCAGTTCATCGTCGAGCGCATCGCTGTCATGGGCGCGGTCGCCGATCAGGTTCTCTGGCTTGGCCTCGATCATGTAGAAGTCGAAGCAGAGCTGTACCAAGCGCACTTCGTGATGGTTCGCGGCATGCGTGCTCACTGAAAGCGGCAAACCGTGGCGATCCACAATCGCCATGATTTTTAAGCCCTTTCCGCGCCTCGTTGGGCCGATCTCTGCACCGCCGCCTTTGGCCATCGCAAAGGTCGCGTCGATGAAACACTCCTCTTCGTCGAGCAAGCCTTTCTCGCGAAGTTCGTTGGCGATATCGGTCAGAACGCGTCGCAACACTTCATTGCGACACCAGTTCTGAAAGCGACGATGTACGGTCTTATAGTTCGGATAGCACTGCGGCAGCATGTGCCACTGCGCGCCCGTGTTCAAAATCCAAAGAGCGGCTTCGAGAACCTGATGCGTCGCAATCGGCTTCCGGCCCGGCCGGCCGTCGGCAATGTGCTCTTCCGGAAAGTGTTTCCGGATGCGCTCCCATTGCTCGTCCGTCAGCCGAATCATCTTTCCTTTATAGCCGATCGACGCTGATCTTCAATTTTGAGATAGGTTCTAGTCTCATTCCGGATTCCATGCTTGTTTGACATACCGTCAACGTCTTTGACGCCCTATGATATTCACTGCGCCTGGACAGACGAGCGGCTCTCCACCTGCAACCACGATACCTGTCAAATCGGTGCCCAAAATTGTTTCGCCGCGAACAGTCGCAGTCAGGGCAATTATGCTTCAAAGCGGAGCCGGCCCTTTCAGCGATTCAGTGTTCGGGACTCGCAAAGCCGATCCTCGATGCAATTGGCACATTCCCGAAATGCCACGGATTGAGCATCGAAGAAACCCGGCAAGTCGCGTCTGGGCCATGAGGAGCAATCCTTCGAGAATTAATCAAACGCGTGGGGCAGAGCGCCCCCCTCCGGAAACGTGCGGCGCGCTAACGATGTCTGCAAAACAACATTGCTGGCTCCGTGACAAGACCAGCACTCATTTCCGGTTGCAGCTGTTCCGACATGACTTCGTCGCTCCCAATTCCCCGGTTCCTCACGTCCGCGACCCATGATGTTCGACCGAAAGGCCGCAGCGCTCGCAGTTAAGTTGTTGAATAAAATGCAGGACGGCTTTTCGGTGCCTCTTCCCACGCACTTGGCACGACTCTTGAGTGTCGTCGGGTCACGGCGGCGGGAGCTGCCTACCGGCATTAGTGATTGATCCTCTCACTAAGAGGGAGACAATTAATGAAGACTGAGATGTCAGCATACTGTGTGACAGAATTGCTGAAGAAGCATCTGCACTTCGGGAAGCAGGTCTTGGCCGTTCATAGGAGCCGTTGGCGGACTCCGCACAGCCAGGCCTGTAGAGCACAAGTAATGAAAACGCCGTGACCGAGTGCGGATTGGCAGCTTCCATGGAAACTGTTGATCACAAAGCATGAACTGGCGGCGTTCGGCCAAAGGACGGCGTTCAGGCAATCACCGGCTTTGGCAATCAACGAGTTAAGTCATGGATTGTGTGGATTTTCTTCGGACAAACATAGCGAAAAAGCAGTTGCCGACCTACGTCTATGGTTATCCTTCCAAGCGCGCTTATCGGGCTTTTCCGCAGCCACTCCGCATAACTGAAGTCGTTGAGCAGGCCAGGCGTTCCAAGCAAATCAACATCTATATCCATATCCCGTTCTGCCGCTATCGCTGCACCTACTGCACCCTCTTTCTTACAACCCGCCAAACAGCAGCGACGAGGGAGTCTTATGTTGTTCGGCTGGCAGAGCACATCGCGCGATATGGAGAATACTTCGGAGATAGAGAGGTTGTAAGCATCTACTTCGGCGGCGGCACGCCAACCCTGTTGACCCAACATCAATTCAGCGATCTTTTTACCGCCCTCGACGCTGCATTTCCAAAACGAAGCCGGAAATGTGAGATTACGGTCGAGAGCGCGCCAGGCAGTTTCGACAACGACCTTCTGGAATGCCTAAAGGGGCATGGCGTCAACCGAATGAGCATGGGCATCCAAAGCATGGTAGCCCGCGAGCTTGCGCACACTGGTAGACCATATTCGATCGAGACTGCAGAAGCCGGAATCAAAGCACTGACGGAATGTTTTTCCCACGTCAATCTTGATCTGATCTACGGCCTGCGTGGTCAAACCCGTGACTCCTGGAACTTTTCGCTTGGCCGCGCGCTCGACTACGAGCCGCAGACAGTCTCCCTTTACCCCGTTGTTGTTCGTCCGATGACAAACATCATGACCTCGAAGGCGCACGCCCCCGAATTATTCTTCTCTGATGCGGAAAAGTATGAGGTCTACGACCAGAATGTTGCTCTGATGGCAGCCAAAGGTTACCGCCAGGAATCCTTTACGCGTTTCACCAAGATCGCCGGCGGCCGAGCCTACCGGCAGGAGAACTCGGATTTCGAGGGAACGCCCCTGTTAGGATTAGGAGCTGGCGCGAGAAGCTATTTCGGGCAATATCACTATGGCTCGGACTATGCAGTCGATTCGAGTGTGGCTTCGTCGATCATCAACGCCTTCTCGGCTCGCTCCTTCGATCCTGAGGCGATAGCATCGCACGGGATCAAACTGACGCCGGACGATCTCGCGCGTCGCTACGTCCTGCTTGGCCTCACGTTGTCAGCCCTGAGCAGAAAGAACTACGCTTCAGTATTCGGACGCGAACTGACCGCCGATTTCAGCGAAGAGCTCAAGGCGCTCGAATGTCTGCAGCTCGTCGACCTGGCCGACGGTGATACTTATCGACTGACTCACTCGGGATTCACATATTCGAGCATTGTGGCGAGGATGTTTTACTCGGGCACGATAGTGGCTCTGGAAGAGCAATATCAGGCAGCGTGAGGTGCAGTATGCAAGGGGGCGCGAAGCATTCACCACTCTGGTGGGACTCGGGCTACGCCGAACCCAACGTATCGTGTATGGGTGGTCCCAGTCCCGAAATCTTCGAGATAGCACCAGCTCTCCGCACGAAGAGCGTGGTTGTGGAGCTGGGTTGCGGGGAAGGCCGCAATGCCCTCTATTTGGCTCATTTTGATCATCAGGTGATCGCGACCGACACCTCCGAAACCGCTATCTCCAAGCTGAACCGCCTCGCAGGTGATCTTGGCGTGAACATAACGAGTGGGGTCGCTCGTGTGGAAGACTTCCAGCCGCCTGCTTACCTGGACGTCTTTATAGCGCATTGCGTACTGCATTTCACCGAACGGGGAGTCTGGAAGCCGCTCGTCACGACCTTAATAAATCGAACGCGCCCTGGGGGATTTCATTGCTTCACGAACACGCTCGATCAACCAGACCATCCTATTTCGAAGGAGTCCTTGGCATCTGGTCACAAGAAATCGTTCCGGCGCGGCGAGCTGGAGGCCATCTATACAGAAGCGGGCTGGGAGATCTTGCGCTCTGATCATTACATCAAATGGGACTCGCACCCTGGCATCCCAATCCATTCACACTGCATCGAGAAAGTTGTGGTTCGTAGACCAATTGGATCTGAGGATCTTCCGCGAATGAGAGCCGAGCTCATCAATGAAGCCGGAATAATTCCTTCCAAACAGTTCAATTCATTGAAACTTGGCACACCACGCGATGCCATAATCGAAATACTCGGCTCGCCGCCAGCCAGCCATCTAGTGACGACTGACCGAAAAACAGTTGGCGGCAACAATCGAGAGGCCATAACGGACGGCTACGTACGTGAGGATATGATCTATGGTGATCACGGCCTTCAGTTCGTCAATGGAACGCTTACCGGCAAATATCGATACTTCACGCCTCCGGTGCGCTTGAGCATTCGAGATGAGTAATGCTCGAACGTTTTCTCATTGGCCGCCATGACCGCCCGAAATTCGTTGCAGACCACGTCACCACCATCACCAAGGTCGCGAGGGACATCCGAGACCAAGATTGGCTGTAAGACGCCGCGAATGATTTCGCGTGCCCGGTTCAGAAGCCGCGCATCGGTCGGGAACATCACGTTCTTGGACTGCACCGTGGTGTCGACCATGACGCGGTTGAGGTCGGACGGCTTGATCGCCTCGGTCTTGGTGGCGACCGAGAGGCCCCCCTGCAGCAACGCTTGCAGCTTCTCCTCGCCCCCGCGCCGGCGCCAGCGCGTCAGCGGAAGAGCGATCGAACATCAGCCGGAGCTGGAAGAACTCCTCACCACAGAAGAACTGGTAGGAGGGTTTCTCCAGCCGCACTCACACAACACCTCATTGGAGAGGTCGCAGGCGCTTGAGGATGGCAAGTCCTGCCATCAGCCGCGTCGGCAGCGGCGGCCGGTCCGGCTTGTCCTCGTAGACCGCGCCGAACCGCTCCTCAAGGAACGACCAGTCGATCGTCCGCGAAAGCTTCACAAGGGCGTGGTTTATGTCGATGATCGCGTCCAGCCGCGAGCGCAGAAGATCGGCCTGTCCGCTGTCCGAATTCCTTGGGTCGCATCGTCCTTTCCGATGCGAACACGGAATCACGACCCGCGATTCGACGAATCGCAGAAATGAAATTACAAGCTTTCGGACCTTCAAACCCAAAAACTCTTGCAATCTCAAACCTCGCTACGCTCCAACGGTCGACTCCCGCTCAACCGCTTGGGAGGTTCTTCATGGTCGACTCATGCTTGGGTCACGGTGGCCAGCTCGCAAGTGGCTCGTTCATAATGCGATTGCAGCGCCCGGAGCCCCCTCCAAAACGAGCTGCCCGTTGACCAATTTCCCAGTGAGTTGGCGAGCGAGATCATCAAGCGCATCATTGGCGGCGACGACCGCCGAAGAGTCGGCTGCGGTCGGCACACTTTTAGACACCGCCGGCCCAAGGTGACCAACGAGCCAATCGAGCGCTCCGACCCGGGCACCTTCCTGCCTCAATGGTGGAAATAGCCCCTCCCAGTGCGTCACGACCATGCCGCGCAAGATGCTGAGGCCAATGGCAAGACCCTCATATCCCTCGACCCGAAACAAAGCATAGGCTGCCCAACAGGCAACCAGAATGTCTTTTGATTGCTTCGTCAGAATATTGAGCGACAGCGTGCTGACCTTCCGCCAATCGGCTGCAGTTGGTCCATCGGAATCCATCCGCCGGACCTCCGCCTCGATCCATCTGAATTCGACGGCCTCACGAATATGGTTGCCGGCCGGTACAGGACCCGGAAAAGGCGCAGCGCCGCAACGCGAGCGCGCAGCGATGTTGTCCCGAACCAGTATCCAATAATCGATCATGCGGACAATACCACCCGCGCGTTGCCAGACATTGCATCTCTGGAACGGTCGACCCCGTACTCGTTGCGGACATTGCACTTAGATCCAATGCTCTTGTAAGCCACCACTGCCGCTCCTTGCACACGGGTTGCTGCTTGCACGCCTCCATCAAGGCTTGTGCCAATCGCTCAGCTTGATTTTTGAACGCTATTTGTCCAATCGGACGGGTCGTGAAAGCGACAGCATGTTGCATAGCCGACATCAGAGCATTTGGCTCGGTTCAATCATTAGCCCGCTGGCGTCTCCGGTTCAGACACGCATCCATCTCCTCGTTCGTACCCGAGCGCTCGAGCAATCGAGGATCGCGGAATGCTGGTACACCGAGCCGGTGCGCGCGCGGGCAGACGTCCTAAGCGCAGGAGCTTACTTCCGCCAAAAACGATTGATGATCCGGTGATGGTCTGGCCTTAGCCGGAGTTCCTGCGCATCTGCAGCGGGGGGTCCGACAGCTTGAGATCGCGTCAACTACCAACCTGCGCAATTGATCTAGATGACAGACACATGTCACGTTCCATGACGATCGTCGGCCGGCCAAGCGCACGAGGACTCAGCATGCAAGACCAGTCACTATCTGTCCTCACCAACGGCTTCACTCAATCCGGTGCTTCCTCGCTTGTCGACATGCTACGCGCTCAGGTCTGCTGTAGCCGCGAACTCTCGTTTCTCATGGAAGCACATGACGGTCTGTCGGCCGCGATCGCCAAGCGCGCAGGTTTCAAGGGCCTCTGGGCATCGGGCCTATCGATAGCCTCCTCTCTGGGCTACCGCGACGCCAATGAAGCGTCCTGGACTCAACTGGTCGACGTCGTCGAGCGGATCGTGGATTCGAGCCAGCTGCCGGTTCTGGTCGATGGGGACGGTGGTTTCGGCAACTTTAACAACGCTCGCCTGCTGGCGCGCAAACTTCGTCAGCGTGGCGCTGCCGGGATCGCGCTGGAGGACAGCTGCTTTCCGAAGATGAACTCGTTCGTTGGTGATCTGCATCCCCTCGCGGACATCGATGAATTCTCTAGCCGCTTGCGCGCCGTGAAGGATACAGTCGCGGGAGACTTCGTCCTTGTGGCCCGCACAGAAGCGCTGATCGGCGGCCAGGGAATGGACGAAGCAATTTCTCGCGCTCACGCTTACGCCGACGCTGGAGCCGATGCGATCCTCATTCACTCGCGAAGGAGCGCTGCCGACGAGATCCTTGCATTTGTGCGCGCCTGGCAGAACAGGTTGCCGGTGGTGATTGTTCCAACGAAGTACTATCGAACACCGGTCTCTGCCTATCGCAAGGCCCACATTTCCACGGTGATCTGGGCCAACCACTCCATGCGGGCCGCAATAGCCGCTATGCGGCAGGCCTGCGGTCGCATCTTCGCTGAGGAGACCACTGGCAGCATTGAGCCCAATATTGCGACGCTCGATGAGCTCTTCGAATTGCTTAAGTACAATGAACTCGCCAATGCGGAAGCGCGATATCTGCATTCTGACGATACCCGGCAATAGCCTCATTCGCGCATTTGCATACAAGCTGCCGAAGGACCCTCGCCATGCAACCATCTGCTGCGCTACAGCATTTCGCTTCACCTTACGCCGAGGTACTTGTCAACAGTCCTGTTATTCATCATGGCGCGCAAGTTCTTACCAGGCTGACCTATGCACCTGCGGTGCCCCGTCCCGATCCCCTCACCCGTCGCAACAACCTGCTGAGATCTATGAGCGCACTGAGCCGGCCAACACAGACGACATTTCGTCCTTATTGAAATGGGACCTCTCCCTTGCAAGCTTTCCCTAGACCTCGGGCCGCAGCCGCAACTGCCTGCAACATCTTGGACCGACGAAGAGCGCTCATGGGGGCGTGGGCCAACGCCATTGATGTCTTTGGCTCGATCGGCCTGACATAGCGCGTCGAATTCTCGACGTTTGGGACGAAGACGAGATATCCCTCGACGACAAAGCGACTGAAATGGCTATCAATGCACCAAAGAATGCCGTCATCCTCGCCGCCGGCCTCGGTTCTCGCTTGCATCCGCTAACGGATCTGCGACCGAAGCCTTTGGTCGAAGTCAACGGTACGACTATCCTCCATAATGCTTTGCGAAATCTAGACACGGCCGGCGTGGAACAGGTGGCGATCGTCGTTGGCTACCGCAAGGACGCTATTGAATACGCATGCGGTCACCGCTTCGGCGCACTTCAGATCAAGTATCTCCACTCCCCCGCCTTTGACAGTACCGGAAGTGCCTATTCGCTGGCTTGCGCGCGACATACTGCTATCTGGCGACTGCTATATTCTCGAAGGAGACGTCTTTTTCGAGCAGGATGTTCTGCGCTATTTGATGAAGAGCGACGCTCCTGATGCAGCTGCCGTAGCTCCGTTCAACGAATTGATGGAAGGATCAGCCGTTGTACTGTCGGATAGTGGCTTGATTTCGGAATTCCGGATGAAACAAACTGCAGGAAACCTCGCCGCTGACGGCCCTCCCCTCTACAAGACGATAAATTTGCTGCGGTTTGCGGCTTCGACCCTCAGGAGCACGATCGTTCCCGCGCTGGACGAAATCATCGGCTCCGGCGCCATGGGGGCCTATACTGAAGAACTGCTCGCTTATCTGATTGATCGACGCGGCCTGAAGCTTGCGGCAGTGCGGTGCGATGGTCTGAGATGGTATGAGATCGACACTCCCGCCGATTGGCGGATCGCCGAGAGCATCTTTGCGGCCCGACCAGTATTGCCGCCACCATCGACGTAACAAAAATTGCTAAGATCGGTTACGTGGAGATCCCCGATCTGGCCGCGTGTTGGCGAGCTTAATGGGCTCCTGAAGCCGGGGCCACGTCATTCTAGGACGACCTTGAAGGAGGGATACGACCGTCGGAAAGCGGCAAGCACCCGGTCGCGCGCCCGGTCCATCTCGCGAGTTGCTGCGTCCGTAAGCGTGAAGGTTGGGCAAGTGGGATTGCCGCAACCGCAAGGCCTAATTTGTCCGGAGGACAGCAGCGCTTTGAATCGGCGGCGAAGCTGATCCAGTTCACGGGCCGTCAGCTCCAGAGCGTTGCGGATGCCCACATCGCGGATGTGGTGAAGCGAGGGAAGTCGGTGTATTTCGACGATGGCTTGCTGGAAAGTAGATTGGTCTCTTGCTGGAATGGCGTCCGAAACGCTGCCCGGTCGAACTCGCGGGCGAACAAGCGAGGGCTTGCTCGTCATCGATGTCCTGAAACTTATCGACGAAATTGCGCAGCTCGCCTTCGCTGGCGGGAAACGGAATGCCCTCGACTAGGCGGCGCGGGAGAAATTCGGCTCGAAGCCGGAGATGCTCCTCGAATTCCGCGCCGGACCAGATCGCTACTTTAGGGACACCCAGTTTCGCGGCCGCCGCGCGAACCTCATCGCGACGCCGGGCAGACACTGCCGCGGCAAACGAACTTGAAGGCGTCAGGTTTGCCGGTTACTGCGTTCACCGCCGCGGCCATATCCTTCTCCGCCTTCGCGTGGGTCAGGCTGCCGCGATTGACGCATTGAATGACAGTGCGCTCGTCCGGTTGGTCGTCGAACGGACGTGTGCCGATGATGTCACGCCCTTGGTCACTGCCCGTCAGTCCAGCCATCGCAAAGGTGGTAGGCGAACACGAGGCGTTCGAACTCGGTGCCGCTGAAATCCTCGAAGTGAATCGGCCCGACCGTCCGAGCTATCGTCACCTGCCTACCTCCTGACTTCCAGAGCTACGGAGCGGGTTGATGATCTGAATGTCCTCGAAGTCCTCTTCATTATCGGTCACGACGACGCACTGGTTGGCTTCGGCTACAGCGGCAATGATTGTGTCTAGCGCGCTTCGCGAACGGCCTTTGGCTTTGCCGTTGGCCATCAGCCGCGCCCACACGAGGCCAGCTTTCTCGTCGAACGACAGGACGCGGCCAGCGAACAGCGCTTGAGGACCTTCGGGGCCCGCGAACCAAGTTTCAAGGCTATTGCGCTTCTTGCCCTTTGGTTTCTCTAAGATGCCTCGGCGGATTTCGGCGACGGTAAGCGAAGCAATGAAGAGGTCGTCGTCCTTCTGAGCACCCATCCAAGCCAGAAGCGAGTCCGACGGCTCCGGCTTTACGATGTTGCTGATGATATTGGTATCAAGGAGGTAGCGCGTCACAGATCGACTTTACGCCCCTCTTCTCGCGGGCGGCTGAGGCCGAGGTCTGCGCCGACCATAGGTGAGCGACGCAGCGCGGCGAGAATCCCCCCCGCTTTTGGAGGCTCACCCGCCACTGCCTGCCGTATGGTCCGGCGAAGCTGCCCGGCTTCCGGACCGTCCTCCGTCAATTTCCGGGCAAGGGATCGAAGCAGATCGCGGTCGGCATCGAGCGCCTGGATCTCGAACCGCGCGATGCCACGCTTAGTCAGGCGGGAACGATAATTCTCGAGGGCTCTCTTCTGCGCACTGTTGCTCATCGCGTCCCTCCGTGCTATATCCAGATATATAACCGTACTTTCTTTGGAGTGCAAGGCTGGTGGAATTGTTATCGGTCTCGCCAAATGAAGATGGCCCCTCAAAGGCATGGGTGCCGCGGGGGGTGCCACCATGACAAGACGCCCCTTCCAAGGGGGCGATCACAAAAATATTATGGCTACGACGACGGTCGCCCCGCGTCCCGCCGCTGCGCTGCCACCCGCCAGAATCCGCTCCAATTCGTTTGCCTTGCCGACGCGCTGTTGCTGGGCATCATGGTCGCGAAGCGGGGGATTCCGCGCTAGGACAAGGACGCGATCGTGGCGCGACCGAGACGTACAACAGCCGAACGGCTTCTTGTGGTCGCCGACGCGACCCGCGAACCGGTTACGCTTGCGTCATCAAAACCCGATCCACGCCTCGTCAATCTGGTCCGACTGCGGGCGCGACAGGCCGCGCGGAACTTCGTTCGAGCCAAAACTGATAGCCGGACGCGGGACCACCTTCCGGAGTAAGGAGGTCGCCTCGTGAAGGTCGCGCTCTACGCCCGCCACTCATCAGACAATCAGCGAGACGCTTCAATCGAGGATCAGTTGCGGCTGTGCCGCCTGCACGCCGAGAAGCAAGGCTGGACGGTCGTCGATAGCTATACCGTGAGCGTCACGAGAGGATCACTGGCGCCTGGGCTTGACTTGCGCGGAATGCTCTGGATAGCGCGGTCTGGATGATTGACGCTGCCGGCGCGCGGTGATGGGGTGATCCCGGTTCGGAGCGGGCAACGGGGATCAGAATGACCAGCGAATCGCAGCTGCGCGAGAAGCTTCGGAAGATCGAGGCGTTGTTCGCGGGTGCCGGAACTGCCGGTGAGCGCCTTGCGGCGGAAGCTGCGCTACAGCGGGTGCGTGCCCGGGTCGCGGAGCTCGCTCGCCACGATCCGCCGATCGAGCAGCAATTCTCACTTCCTGACCAATGGTCGCGGCACCTGTTTTTGGCGCTTTGCCGCCGGTACGGGCTGCGGCCGTTTCGTTATCACCGCCAACGACGCAACACGGTGGTGATCCGTGCGTCCCGAGGCTTCGTCGACAAAGTTCTGTTGCCGGAGTTCACCGAGCTGGAGAGGGCGTTGCAAGTTTATCTGCACGAGATGACGCTGCGCGTGATCCGCGAGGAGATCTATGACGACACCAGCGATGCGCAGGAAGTTCCAGAGTCCTTGCCGTCGAACTGATCAGGCGGCGAGCTTTGCCAGCGAACTGTCGCGCTCGGCCTTCCAATTCCACGGCAACAGCATGTGCAGCTGATTGATCTTTGTACGTCCGGAGACGATGCGCTCGAGAACATCGGTCAGATAGTGTCGCGGGTCGATGTCTTGCAGCTTTGCCGTGTTGATGAGCGAGGCGAGAATGGCCCATGTCTCGGCCCCGCCTTCACTGCCGGCGAACAAGTAGTTCTTCTTTCCCAGGCCTATCGGCTTGATGCTGCGCTCGACCGTATTGCTGTCTATTTCAATGCGTCCGTCATCGATGAAGCGCGTCAGGCCGTCCCAATGGTTGAGGGTGTAGCGGATGGCTTTGCCCAGACCGGACTTCTTCGAGACTTCCAGCAGTCGCGCCTCGAGCCAAGGTTTGAAGTCCTCGATCAGCGGCCTGGTGTCGGTTTGCCGCACCGCAGCCCGATGCGCCGCCGGCAGACCGCGGATGCGATCCTCAATGGCGTAGAACATCGCGATCCGTTGCAGCGCTTCCGCGGCAATCGGCGACTTCGTCGCGACGTGAACGTCCCAGAACTTCCGCCGCGCATGCGCGAAGCAGAACGCCAGCAGCACCAGACGGCCGCCGTTCTTGATCAGGCCCTTGTAGGCGGCATAGCCGTCGACCTGCAGGATGCCGTGGTAATCCCCGAACAGCTGCTTGGCGCGGATCGCCTTGCGATCCTCGGCAAACATGTAGACCACCGCCGGCGGCGCGGGGCCGCCCCACGGACGGTCATCGGTGGCGATCGCCCAGAACTGGCAGACTTTGGTTCTGCCACGGCCGGGATCGAGAACCGGCAGTGGCGTCTCGTCGGCAAACAGCCGCGGGTAGGACATCACTGTGTCGCGCAACAGCGTGTGAAGCGGCTTCAGCCACCAGGCGGCGCGGCCCATCCATGAGGCCAGCGTCTGCCGGTCAAGCGTGATGCCTTGCGCGGCGAACATCTGTTCCTGCCGATACAGCGGCAGCTGGTAGCCGTATTTCATCACCGCGATGTGGGCCAGCAAGGCTTCCGTCACCATCCCGCCGTCGATCGCCTGGGCCGGCGCCGGTGCCTGCAGCACACCCTGGCGGCATCCCCGGCAGCCGTAGCGCGGACGCACAATGCGCTTGACCTGGTACTGCATCGGAATGACGTCGAAGGCTTCCTTGACGGTCTCCCCGATCTTGTGCAGCCGCTCGCCGCAGCAGGGGCAGATGTGGCTCTCGATATCGATCACGACGTCGATGCGCGGCAAATGCTCCGGAAGCCTCCCCCGGTTGCGTCGCGCCGGTCGCTTGCTACGGCCTTCCGCTCCATCAGGCAGCCTGCCTCCGGTCCCGTCGTCGTTGGCGGCGGCACCTGCCGCCTGCGCCGTGATGGTGAAGAGAGACAGCTGTCCGGGATCCAGTGTCTCGGAGCGGGGACCAAAGATCGTGCGCTTGTACTGGGACAGGATCATCAGGAGCTTGTCGTTCTCCTGGACTGCAGCATCGCGTTGGGCGATCGCCACATCACGCTCGGCCGCCAGCGTGCTGCATTCCGCCGACACCACGGCAAGCCGTGACGACAGTGCCGTCACGGCTTGCTGGAGCAATGCTCGATCGGAAGGCAAATCAATCATGCAGCGCGTTCTACTACAGCTCTGCATGAATGACGAACTACTCTTGATGATGATCAACCAGCTCGTGTTGGTTGATCCACAACCCGCATCGGCACACGCTTCCAGTCCGAGCCGTCGAGCAGCACCGAGAGCTGAGCATGAGATAGCGGCATGACGCCTTCCTTGATCGGAGGCCAGCTGAACTGCCCTTCGATTCTCTTGTAGTAGAGAACAAGGCCACTTCCGTCCCAGGTCAGGATCTTCACGCGATCTCGGCGCTTGGATCGAAACACCCACAGCCCGCCGTCGAACGGATCGGCTCCAAACGCCTCGCTTACCAGCATCGCCAGCGAGTCCATGCCGCGACGGAAATCGACCGGCTGCGTCGCGATCCAGATCGATAACCCAGCGCGGGGCCCGATCATCGGCCGACCGTCCCGACTGCCGCAAGCACCTCGCAGAGTGCTCGCCGGTCGACCGTTCCCATGACACGGATGCGAACTGCGCCGACCTCGATCTCAATCGCTCCCTGCTCCTCGCATAGCGGCAATTTGCCTCCACAGTCGGTGATTGCGACCGGCACAAAGCCTGATGGCATGCCTCCATGCTCCTCGAGCTTCGCCCGCGTTGTCTGACGACGCCAAAGAAACAACAGGCTCGGGCTGATGTCGTGTCGCCGCGCCACCCCGGAAGCGCTTGCACCCGGCGCAAAACTCTCCGCGACAATCGCCGCTTTCGCATCGGTCGACCAGCGCCGTCGTCGGCCGGTCCCCGTGATGATCTCGACGCGCCGCAGCGTGTCGGAGCCGTCCTCAAGGATAGGCGTATGCCTATCCTTATCGCCATCCTTACAACTCGCTCTTGACATGGTGACCGGTGACCTCGTGACAAACCTCTCCACGAGATCTTCCTAGCCGACTAGATCAACCCTCAGTGCGTGGTCGCCAGATGACGCTCACGCTATACCGATCGCGCAATCTCTGGCGCGTCGCTGTTGCGTCCCGGCATTCAGGAACTGATCAGCGTGCGATGCGCGGCAAATTCGTCGTCGTGCTCGCAGAGGCGATGGATCGTCTGAGCCGCGATCGGGAGGATATCGCTGGACTGTTCAAGCGTATGGCTTTCGGCAGTGTGCGTATCGTTACGCTGTCGGAGGGTGACGTGACGCATCTGCACGTCGGTCTCCGGGGCACGATGAACGCCCTCTTCCTGAAGGATCTCGCCGACAAGACGCGCCGCGGGCTGCGCGGCCGCGTCTCGGATGGCAAGTCCGGTGGTGGGCTCTGCTTTGGGTATGAATTGGGCCGAGCGCATTGCGACCTCGGAGAGATAGGGCCTCGACTCACTTTCACCATCGAGCCCGAAGATGAAAACGCCTCGCAGCCGATCCGCGTCAAAGTCGAGATAGCCACACGAGAGCGCATTGCTTATGACGGAGCAAAGTCGTTTCCGTTCGAGATTAAGAATCCCTGGTTCAATGACAAGGCGGACATTGCATCATTCAGCCGGGAGGAAATCCTTGCAACGAAGCTCCGCGCGCTTCTCCAACGCGACAAGGGCCGGGACCTCGTCGACCTTGCGAAAGCTGTTGCGTTGTTCGACGGATTGGACGCAGCACGCATCGTGGAGCTGTTTGGCAAATATCTAGGTGCTTCCAGCCAAGCCATTTCTCGCGCCGAGGCCGAGGAACGCATGTGGGCGAAGCTGGAAGATCCATCGTTTTTGGCAGATGTGCGCCCGCTACTTGCCGCGGATGACGCCGAGGATTTTGATGCCGAAGCCGAGCGGGCCGCGTTCGTTACTGTCTTTAGCGAGTTCGTAAAACGTATCCCCGGTCACGCCTGGGCGGAGACGCCCGCCATGGCGAAGAAGTTCGAAACACCTGAGCTGGCCAGCACCTGACCCAATGACTCGCCCCAGTGCATCAATCGCCTTTGCTGCTCCGGCCACTGCACGGCGGCGATCAAGGTGAGACTCCGGCGACAATCAGGGGTTCTTCCGCATATTTGGTGCAAGGTGCGGGATTCACGGACGGTGCGAATAAGGGCATAAGGTTGGAATCGCAGTCGACGCTCGTGATTCGCCTTGCTCCATGCCTTCCGCTCGCTGACTTCTCCCGAGCTTTCGATTGTCCAGATCCTTCCCCAGACGGACAGGGTGGTGCTCGTGGCTCGGCCGAAGTCAGCGGTCTCGCTCTGTCCCTGTTGCGGCTGCCAGACGGGTCGCGTCCACAGCCATTACGTGCGACGCTTAGCCGATCTGCCATGGCAAGGTCGAGTGGTCGAAATCCGGCTTCAGGCGCGACGCTTTCGATGCGCGAATCCGCAATGCTCGCGTCAGATATTCACCGAGCGGCTACCGGCAACGGTGCGGCCGAAAGCAAGACGCACAACCCGTCTCGGCGAGAGCCAACTGGCGATCGGCTTTGCGGTCGGCGGAGAGCCCGGCTCGCGCCTGTCGCGCAAACTGGCCATGCCGGTCAGCGGCGACACCTTGCTCCGAATGGTTCACTCGGCTCCCTTGCCGGATTTCGTGGCCCCGACCGTCGTCGGCATCGACGATTGGGCTTGGCGTCGTGGCCAGCGATATGGAACGATCATCTGCGATCTGGAGCGCAATTGCGTGCTTGACCTGCTTCCCGATCGTAATGCCGACAGTGTTGCGCGCTGGCTGAAGCGCTGGCCGGGCATCAAGGTCGTAGCCCGCGACCGTGCGGGCCTTTATGCTGATGGCGCACGCTGCGGCGCGCCCGACGCGGTGCAGGTGGCGGACCGCTGGCACCTGCTCAACAGT
Source organism: Bradyrhizobium sp. USDA 3311 (assembly GCF_054062495.1). Classification (NCBI taxonomy): domain Bacteria; kingdom Pseudomonadati; phylum Pseudomonadota; class Alphaproteobacteria; order Hyphomicrobiales; family Nitrobacteraceae; genus Bradyrhizobium; species Bradyrhizobium sp. USDA 3311. The sequence goes on from NZ_JBSSFI010000001.1 coordinate 9,291,336, forward strand.
CTGGGTGAGGCCCTGCGCCACGCTGTCGGCCGCCATCGTCACAACGTAGCCGCCGCCGTGCAAATCATGGCGTCCGTGCAACGACCGAAGACTGGCAGTTCCACGCTCCCGCCCGGCCTTGCACAATTGCGGGCGGATCAAAAGGCTGCACGACGCGAACGCTGGGATGAAATCTGTCGCCTACGCGAGCAAGGTTGCCCGACATCTGGGATCGCCCAACTGCTCGGCGTCGACAGGCGCACGGTTCAGCGCTGGCTGGCCGCTGGCGGCGAACCAGAGCATTCGCGTCCTCACAGACCTTCACATCTTCTCGCGCCCTTCTCGGCATGGCTCGAAGCGCGGTGGGCCTCCGGCTGCCAGGGGGGCCAGCAGCTTTGGCGCGAGCTTCAGCAACAGGGTTATACTGGAAGTCGGGTGACCGTCGCGCGATGGGCCGCTGACAGGCGTGCCCATGCAGGCTCCGGAGGAGCAGCACAACCGCACCCAACCTGGAAAGCTCCCTCGCGTCGTCGCTGTGCTTGGTATTTGAGTCGGGATCTGGATCAGATCGATGCTGACGCCAGGCTGTTCCTCGGTCACTTGTTTGCGCGAGCTCCGGAACTCGCCACGACAGCAGAGCTAGCGAAGCGGTTTGTGTCTCTTCTCAGAGGCAGCGACATCGCCGAGCTCGATAAATGGATCGCACAAGCAGCCACCAGCGAGCTCAAGAGCTTCGCCAACGGCATCGCGCGCGACATCGACGCGGTCCGAGCGGCAATAACAACCCCCTGGACAACCAGTCCGGTCGAAGGCCAGATCAGCAGGATCAAAGCCATCAAACGACAAATGTATGGCCGGGCAAGCTATCCGCTATTGCGTCGACGCGTCCTTCTGGCTGCCTGAGAACGACCGCCCAACCTATCCAACCCCAGCTGCTGCACCAAATATGCGGAAGAACCCCTGATTGTCGCGCTATATGAGAGCTTTGTGCTGGCGATGTTCAACGTAAAAGGCCATCTTCGCCCCCGCAGCGCCGTACGAACGCTTGTCCGTGATCGTCATGCGGCACCGTGCCGGCGGATTTCAAGAGCTTCTTCATGAGCCGCTGAGCACCGCGCGAGTCTCTTCGGCGCTGGATCAAGACGTCGGGAACGAAGCCATTCTGGTCAACAGCGCGCCAGAGCCAATGTTGTTCGCCCGGGATCGAGATAACGATCTCGTCCAGATGCCATTTGTCACGGCGAGCGGCAGCGCGCTGGCGAATCCGATCGGAGAACGCCACGCCGAATTTGGGTCCCCACGGGCGCCCAGTTTCATAGTTCACGCGTGCTTGGCACGAGCCAGCCTTTTCGACTTGGCGCGACATCTCCATGACAAGCGCTATCGCCGACTCTCGAACCTTTGAGAATCGCCTCCTTCAGTTCAGCGGTCAGTTAAATTGACGATGCCGTGGCTCGACATTCGGTATGGCACAGCGATTGCTCCAATGAAAACAAAAGCGCTCCGGAAGCTGAGCACGGCGAGCCGGTGTCGGACTATGGATCTTTTCTGAGCCGTTACGCAACATAGCCATCAGCGGGCGGAACCCAAGTCCAGCCGGTTGATATCAGGAGTCTGTTGATCGGCCACGTCTTCTTTTTGTCGTGCCACGTAACTCTGACAGGTAGACAGAGATTTTGGAACCCACATTATGCCCGCGGAGTCGGATATTAAATGTGCGAATGCAAACATTCGAACAAGCACCGTCTGGACAATTGTGCTCGGCTTTGCCGCCGATCCATTGATGCGGTGGAGTTGGCCTGACGCAAGCCAATATCTTCGGAGCATGCCTCGGTTCGTTGACGCCTCTGGTGGACCAGCATTCGAGCACGGCACAGCATACGTCACGGGAGGAATCCGCGCCGCAGCCCTGTGGCTGCCGCCTGGCGTGCAGCAAGACGAGTCCGCGTTAGACGAACTAATGGCGCAGTCCCTGAACCCAGAGATCACCGGAGATATGGCGCTCCTGCGGCAGGAAATGGCTGAACATCATCCGCCCGAGCCGCATTGGTACCTGCCTCTCATCGCGGCCGATCCGAACTGGGTCCGGCAAGGACTTGGTACATTGCTGATGAAATACGCTCTTCAACGATGCGATCAGCAGGGCATTACCGCCTATCTGGAAAGCTCGAATCCCGAGCACATTCCCTTTTACAAAAACCACGGCTTCGAGGTCATTGGCAAAATACAACATGGTTCTTCGCCGCCGCTCACGCCAATGTTGCGAGCAGCCAAATAAAGCGAAATTCAAAGCCTGTGTTCGCATTGGCTCACGAGGGCCGCTTTTCAGCACTGCTTACGTGTTGTCTGCGGCGGCGCTGATTTCGCTAGCAAGCAGTGGGGCGACTTGGGCTCGCGGCGATGCTCCATGATGTCGGGAAAGCTACCATTCCGCTGACGCTGTTCGACAAGCCTGATCGCCTAAATGAGAAAGACAGCAGGCTGATCGAGACACATCTGGTCAACGGCTTGGGAGCGCTCAGGATGATCTTGAGGCAGCCCCACAGAGCAATGAAAAATATCCCTGCGGGACTCTTGAGAAGTCTCATTGTTCTAGGCCGCGCTCTGCGAGCAGCCGGTGCATGACCTCGCCTTTGATCTCGCCTGCGATTTGGTTTCGAACTTGGGCTCCGAGCACCCGCTCGGCATCGACGTCGCCTACCAGAACATGTTCGGCCAGTCGCCGATCCAGACGGCTTTGAAACTCTTCGCCCATGGCTTCGACGAGCCGGTCCTGCATCGCTGCATGTTCGTCCGGTGCGATGCGCCTCAGCACCGTCTCCCAAGGTTGCCAGCGGGTTGCCATATAGTCGGTGAATTGGGTCGCTTCCCGCGCCCGGACCAGGTCCAGCGCCTCCGTCGCATCATCCTCGCTTACACGAGAGACCGCCAGGTATTGCATGTTAGGGGCGAGGTGACTCAGCTCGAGCGGCTCGCGCAGCCGATGTTGATAGGCCAGGTAGACTTCGATCTCGTCTAGGTCCGGGTAGACGCTGAGGAGCGAGTTGACCCTGTCGCGCGCGATCTCGTCAAGCGCCTCCAAGCGGAACGCAACACGGCCGCGCTGGATCAGTTCGCCAAGACGATCGTCATAGACGCCGTCCTCGACGTCAGCGTTGAGGCGCGCGGTCTGCATACCGTTCCAGTGCAAGGTAACTCGATCCTCGCAGCTCAGGTTGGCCTCGGAAGCCTGTGCAAAAAACTGCTTGCGCAATCTCGGATTGGCCGCCGCCTGCCGCAGATCATCAGCCACTCTCTGCCGAAACTCGTCATTGCCGTAATTCACGGTTCCTCGTAGCCTCTCCAGGAACTGCGCGTAGTCCTGGGCGCCTGGCTCATCCGCAAAGTGCTGCCATTCGGCCAGCGTCGCCGGGTCGTCTGCGAGCCAGTGCGCGGCAGCCTCATATAGAGATTGCTGCGCAAGCTGCGGTGGCGCTTCAGCCGCCGCCAGATTAGCGAGGACGTCGTCCGGCAGCGGGTTATCCCCGAACTCGAGGTTCTCCAAATGCGGGTAGCTGAAACTAAGATTCGGTACCAGACCCTCAAGAAGATCCTCAGGCAGGCTGGTCAGCCGGTTACCGCTGAGATTGAGCGATTGGAGCGTGCTCGGAAGGGGGGCAGGGAGGTTGGCCAATTGATTGCTGCTGACATCGAGTTCAATGAGCCCCGATGGGAGGGAGTTGGGGAGATCGGTCAGCTGATTGCCACTCACCGCGAGCGAGGTGAGCCTGCTCGGGAGCGCGTCCGGCAGGCTAGTTAGTCGGTTGTCGCTTGCGTTCAGGATCTCGAGCCCAGCCGGAAGGTTGGCCGGCAGACTGATCAAGCCGTTATCGGCCACCTCCAGCCGAGAGAGGGTCGCCGGAAGAGCTTCCGGCAAACTGGTCAACCGGTTATGGCTAATGAGAAGATGCTGAAGACCGGGTGGGAAGCTAGCGGGCAGGCTGCTTAGCTCGTTGTGCCTGGCGCGCAGTTCCAGCAATCTTGGCGGCAGGGCGGCGGGCAAAGCGGTCAGGGAGAGGGAGGACAAATCCAGCGAGTGCGAGCCCGTGTTGTCTGCCCCCCTAATTCGTGTGCGCCCCTGTCGCCGATTCTCGGCTTCGCCCTGCCCCTCTTCGGTAACCCAGTTGTCCAGGATCTGCGCGCGCGCGGAGGCCGGGGTCCGATATCCTGTCATGGCTTCGACCAAATCCGCCACGGCTCGGCTGAAGCCGCTGAGGTAACTTTCCTGCTCCCCCGCCTCAGAAGCGGCCGAGGAAGAACCTGCACTCCACTGTGCCTGTCCTGTGTTCATCAATTTCTCCATCGTCAGAACAAGAATACCCCCGCTTCTCCAGGTCGCGAAGCAGGCGGGTTGTCATGATCATTCGAGAGCCAGCGCACGTGCGCTGCGGCTCCCGCCCGACTCGAGCCGGCACAGGGTCACACGCGGCAAACTGATCGATACTGCTGCGAGGCTTCCTGCCATTTCGTTGACCAGATAAGTCCCGGAGGACTGTCAACGTGGCAGCGTTCTGCCCTTAGCAGGCCTACCTGTCGATCAGCTGACGAGTGTCGCTGCAGCGCGTGGGGAGACTCGTCATCCAGACAACACGATAGTTGAAGGTGAACGCGGGCAGGATGAACTTCTCGCCGATGCAGGTCGTCGTGATGAGATAATCCGAGGCGCATGGGGAGGTGGCGCGTTCCGATGATAGTCAATTGGGTACCTGCCGGAATCTAGGCTCTGACCAACGTTTGATCAGTTGACGAGTGTCGCTGCAGCCCCAGGTCGCTCGGTTGCCAGAGGTGATCGAAGCAAGCCGGTTTGAGGTTGAACCGGTCAAGCTTCGCAAAGACCAGCTTGGCACGGATTGCCTTGGCATAGGACACCGCCAGCGCTTTGGCGTTCGGAGCGCCTGCCACTTTTCGTTGCCACGTACTCGGCCGAAGGCTCCACTGGCCGCGGTTGAGATGAGGCGCCAGCCGCGCTGGGCTCTATGCCTAAGGCGCTCCTGCCTTGGTTATCCGCGGTAACGTGGAGGCGGAAGAAAAATCGCCCTCAGCCATCATCGAGTCAGTGCTCCGACAGATATGCCGGCTTCGATGCCATCGTTGCCCCTTTTCCGGCGATAGCTCTTGTCAGCTTATCGAAAGCTAAGTGTCTTAGGCCTACAACGTATCGTCGTGGACTGAGCCTGCTCAGTCTCGTAAGGAGGTTCAATGGATCGTTTTCAGGCAGAACAGATTCAGCGCGGCGATGTGATCCCTTCCGGGTCCTCCGAACAAGAGGACCCGGGAAGCGGGGCTACGGCGCAGTGGGACGGAGTCGTAACAAGCTATGCAGCAAACTCGGCGGATTCAGCCCATGCGGAGGGAGACGAGAACGAGGTGCTTGAGCATTGGGCTGCAGAACCGGAGGTGGGTCCGCTCGAGGATCGTGAAGAGGCGGTAAGGCGACTGAATGCTCGGGGTGAGGCCACAAGAGTGGATCTCGAGTCGCTGTCTCTTACTAGCCTGCCTAGACTTCCGACAGGTATCGTCGTGCTCGATGTGCCCTTCAATCGGCTTACCACTCTGCCCGATAGCCTTCCTGCTTCGCTCCAGCGACTCGACGTTAGGGGCAATCAGCTGACCGGCCTGCCCGCGCTTCCGACCGAGCTCAGAGGCCTCGCCGCGAGTTCCAACCGGCTGAGAAGCTTGCCTGGGGCCCTACCAGCTGCGCTCCAGTTTCTCGACCTCAGCCACAATCAGTTGCCGAATCTGCCCGAGGTCCTCCCTGCTTCGCTGCGGTTTCTCCACGCCGGCCACAATCAGTTGACGAGTCTGCCGGAGGTCCTTCCTGCCACGCTCCAGTTTCTCGACCTCAGCGAAAACCGATTGACGGGACTGCCGGCGACCCTCCCTGCTTCGCTCCAGTTTCTCGATGTCAGCGAAAACCAGTTGACCAGTCTGCCCGAGGACCTGCTGACGCAGCTGGGCGCTGGTACCAGCATAGTTCTGACTGAAAATCCGCTGCCCGAGCAGGTGCTGACGAACCTGGATACAGTCTTAAGCGCCGAGGGCTATGTCGGTCCGGCCGTCCACCTTTCGCGCGAGGACGAAAGTGAACTGTCCGGGACAGACGATGGACAGGCCGATGCTCTCACTGAAACGGTCGCAGACTGGCTCAGGGGCAATCCAAAGGAGGGCGATCGAGAGGTGCTGGCCGCTTGGCAAAGCAGTGCAGAAGAGCCGGGCGCCCGGGAGTACGCGCTTTTTCTCGGCAAGCTGTTCGACTCCGTCAACTCTAGCAATGAAGAATTCCGGCAGTCGGTGGCCAATGATCTGCGACAGGCGGCAAAAAACCCGCAATTGCGTGCGCAGTACTTTCAACTGGCCCTGGACGCCAACCACGGCTGTGAGGATCGCAGAACTTTGACTTGGAACGGCATGCAAACCGCACGCCTTATCGCAGACGTCGAGAACGGCGTCTATGACAACAAGGCACGGCTTCCCGATCTCGTCGATCTGGGGCGCGTCATGTTCCGCCTGGACGCGCTGGAGGGGATTGCGCGGGAGAAGGCTCTCTCGCTGGGCTCGCTCTACAACACCGAAGACATCGACGCCATTGAGGTCTTTCTTGCTTATCAGGCCAAGCTGCGCGAGCGGCTGGGCCTGCAGCACATCGCGCCGGACATGCGCTTCTTTGAGGTCTCCCACGTCACCGACGCTGACGTCGACATTGCGGAAGTATCCGTGCGGAACAAGGAGGCGGCGGAATTCGCCGACTATTTGGCGACGGACTGGCAACCTTGGGACGATGTGGTGCGCCGCATTGCACCTGAAGACCATGCTACGATGCAGGACCAACTCATCGATGCAATGGGTGAGGAGTTCGACAGGCGGCTGACGCAAGAGCTCGCCAACAAGGGCCTAAGCGGCGCTGAATCCGACCTCGTTGACGATGCCAAGCGTGAGTTAGGACCCGGGATCCGCAAGGAAATCGCCCGCGAGATCAAGGGCGCTCTAAGAGACAAGGTGTTCAATGATCACGGCCTCAACCTGTGAAGCCGCCTTTGCTGCAGGAGGCTGTTAATTCCCGCTGCGTTTCCCTCTCGTGCGCCGGTTGGTGGCCGAGAACCTTCGCGTGATGCGCAGCGAGTGCGCGGAGCGCCGATCTAGAAACCGGCATGGCTCGACTCATGCAGCGGGTGTTTTCCCCAAGCGACGATGGCCAATCTGGCGATCATGGGGATCTCGTCGGCTGCTATCGAGGGCCGCATGGATGCGGGCGAATTGACGGAAGAGCCGATACATGCGTTTGTACGGCTTCAGAGTCGGCATGGAAGAACGTCAGATTCCACCGTACTTGCACGCGCGTATTGGCTAATTGAGGATACGGCTGCTTGCTGAGCTACGAGGAGCCTGACTATCACCGGCCGGACAACGATAGCCCTGAAGCATCAGCCCACTTCGTTCTTCGGAGATCTGCGCAGGGCGCCGAAACAAGCAAATCAGCCGTTCTCGACCGATGACGACGGCGCTGACGTGACAGTCCGTGGAGCTTTCCGATGCCGATGCGCCAAAGCGGACAAGATGAACTGCGAGCTGGAGCAATGTGGGGACAGCCCACCAATGAGATCGTCGCACCGGACGGCCCGTGGCTGTCAGTTTAGAAAGCTAACGAACGGCAGGAATTCGCAGCGAGCAATCGAGACCGTAACGAGCTCATCTGAACATGCAGCAAGAGCCGGCGCTGCCACGCCGCACCCCCGCGGCTGTTGGGTTGCTGCACAAGACTTCCATCACAATCAGGCTCTCCTTCGGTCATTCCTCCGAGGATCGCCGTCGAAGCCCTTCACCGTGAACGTTGCTCTGTCTTCCATCCAGATGGTTTGTTGGCAGCCAATCTGTGGCGCCCCCGAAGAACACTCTCAGCGACCATCTCGCAGCTTCGCCATGTGTCAGTTGATGGGAGTGAGGCTCGCGGCCTGAGGGGTTAGCCCCGGCGCCGAAGGATCTATATTCGGCATAATAGCTCGTGCTCAACTTGTTGGTCTCGCCCGGAACCCATTCGCGCCAGCCTTCCGCAATCACCTGCGCATCTACCTTTGTCGACAGGAAGACCACTGTGGCGTAGGGACGCCAGGGGCGGCCAAGCGCGATATAGCGCGCGGCAGGGTCGGCACTTAGCCTGCAATGATCAAAAACATAGCCACTGTCCTCATCCGGCGCTGCCTTGCCCTGAGCGGTATAGATGACCGCTTGATTGGCGATACCGTGCAACTCACATTTACGGAACCAGGCCTTGGCGTTGCCAAATATGAAATCGACATGCCCTTCGATGTAGCAGTTCGAGAAGTATTGTCGTGACATTCGGCCGTTCGGCCCCTTGCCGGCAAACAGCGTATCCTGGGCGCCGAGCAGGCGGACGCGCGCAACGACGTCCCTGTCTCCGGTAATGGACAGCGCTACCGCCTGCGCGGGTGGATTGGCCGGATTGAGGGCGTAGTCGTTCTGGATGGTCAGATTCTCGAGCCGGAAGTCGTCGCCAGCGGCATCCAGCGTGGCCGAACGGGCGGTTCCTCCTGCATTAATCGCGCCGTCGCCATACACAATGACCGTATCCTCGGGCTTCCTGCCAGTCCCTTCGATATGAATACCGGATTTGGAGATTTTGACCTTCTCGCGATAGATGCCCGGCGCAATCCGGACATTTCCGCCTTCCGCCGGCAATGCGTCGATGGCTTGCTGCACGGAGTGATAGTCTGCATTTCCGGCATGCGACACCAATAGGGGCTGAGCGTACGCTGCCGGGATGCAGTAACAGCCTGCCAGAAGCGCAGCAGACGGCACGAAAATTCGCATGTGATTTTACACTTCGTTTCTCAGCGGGATAGCCGCCGCGCATCGACACGAGATTTTCATCGCCAAACCAGAACCTGCGTCACCTTGGCATTTCCGGCCCTGCAAAACCGTCGTCCAATTGCAACCAACTCGGGACGTGAGGCCGACCTTCGTCAACACCAGTAATCTTGGCCCCAGATGCGGAACTCACCACCTAGTTCGGCGCCGGGTGTAGTGCTTACCGATTGCCGTCGCGGAATGCCCTGGAACATACCTCCGATCCGCGCAGCAGCGGTTGTGAAGCTCGTCCGGGCAGCGGGGGCCACACGTCAGAGCGATTTGCGGTGACGTTCGCATGTTCAAGTTGCCAAGTCGCGGAATTGGCAAATCGGACATCTTCGAGTGTCACGTCCAGGGCATGCCGCCCGTCTACGCCGCGCATCAGCAGCACACCAGTGTCGCCATGCACATGACGCAGAACGATTTGCCGATAGACCGGAATCCTCGTGCCTTGAGCGCGCGGATCATATTTTGTATCGAAAGCCAGCGGCCACCGGTTGCCCCTCAGGCACACGTACTCATAAGTCACGCTCTCGACCAGACCGCCTCGACTAACATCGCTCTTGATGCGCAGGCCCGACGTCGTACCATCCAGCGTCAGATTACGCACCAATATGTCTCTGGCCCCGGAATTCACCTCGCTGCCGATCGACATGCCATGCCCCCAACCGAAATAATTATCAATGATCGAGATATGGCTGCTTGAGCCATTGTCGCCGGCCTTGATTGCGACGTTGTCGTCACCCGTACGGATCAAGCTGTGGGTGATGGTCACATCCTGACTGGCGCCAAGATCGATGCCATCGGTGTTGCGGGCATCCGCCGGCGAATCGATCGTGAGGCCCCAAAACGTGGCACCTTCAACCCGGTTCATCGCGACATGAAAATTGGCAGCGTTGCGCAAGGTGACACCAGAGAACGTGATGTCCTGCGCATGATCGACCTGGATCAAGCGTGGGGCGTTCTGATTGCCGCCCTGGGCTTGGGCGCGGCGGGCTAGTTGCCACCAGGTTTCGGCGCCGCCGCCGATCATTGTGCCGCCCTGACCATCGATGATGCCCTCTCCGTAGATGCCGCCGCCGCGCGTTTTAGAAAAGCTGATGAATGGCCGGCAACCGTCGCCCATTTCCGCAATGCGACCACATTGTCCGAGGCCCTTGTCGTAAGCAGCAGGCTCGGGGATGGCGATCAGTGTCGCACCGCGTCCGACCCATAAGGTCACGCCCGATTTCATCTCGAGTGGGCCCGACCGGAACTCGCCACGCCCTAAATACACGGCGGCCCCGGAGGGGCATTGGTCGATAGCATCTTGCAACATGGTCGTATCTTGCTTGCCAGACGGCACGGGGCGGTCGCACACCGTATAAGGTGCAACAGGTTCGGTGATAATCCGGCGGTCTTGCGCTTTCGCGGCGGGGAAGACAACCATGGAGGTGAGTAGGGACAAAAGGGCCCAGTTGCAAAAACGCTTTGGCATTGATCTCCTCGTGCTTTGTCACGCGGATCCTTGCCGCGTCCCTTTTCCGGTATTGAGCGCTGGCTTTATCGAGCCGCCGCGCGCGTCACTGGCGCGCGCAAGATGACATTTACACGAAGCAGCAGACGCCTGGACCTTGCGATCGCGCAGTAGCACCTTGCCTGGTGCGCGAAAAAGACGAAGTGTTCTGCGATAGTCCGAAAATCCAACAGCTTCGAAACGACTGCCTGCTCACACTGATTGAGCTCCCAACCGGTCCCCGATTTCGGCTTTTTTGCATCTACAATTGCGCGTGAATCCACGCCAGCCTCTCGTCCAGGATCAGTGGGTCAGTGAGTATTTGAGAAAGCTTTCGAGAAGCTGACGAGGCTCCGGCCGGCACCGGATCGCATTCGCACCGGATACCCTCTTCCTGGCGTCTCACGAATTTAGATGACTGCCGTTACCCGCCCTGTTCCGGACCTCGTCATCATCTATGCGATGCCGGATGTGGCATGGTCGGCGTCCGCGGTCAGCACCGCCCGGCACGTCTCGTGCTTTGCCCTACGGCCGTAGCAGACCATCGTGGTCATTGAACGCGCCCGCTCGCGCAGCGCCCGTTGGACGGACGCCATGCGTGAGCGCGCCAAGTACGAGGATGGTTCAGTGGACACCACCCGACTACTGCGCACTTTTGGCTACGGTGCTCCAGATCCAGAGACGCTGTTTTATAGTGCACAGAACAATCTGACCTTGGTGGCTGAGGACACAATCCAGCCTTTCTTCCTCGACGAGGAAGACAACTCGATCAAGAGCAGTGATATTAATTATCACCACTTGCCTTGGCCCCGAGAGGCGTTCGAAGCACTCCCGCTCGACACCCCCATAGAGATGCGTGTTACGCTGTCCTATTTCGCTGAGCCCAGCCCAGGCGAGCGCGGTTGGGACCGGAAATACGGCTATCCATCACACGGGCTCCGTTTCAAGGTCATCAGACCGACTGAAACCCTTGAACAGTTTAAGCTACGGATCAACACCTACGACCGTGAGGAGGACAACGACGAGGGCCACGCGGGTGAGACCGGCTATTGGGAGTTAGGCACCGGCAAGCCAACCAACGGCTCCATTCATTAACACCTGGCGAGCAGCATCGAGCACGCCCGAGCACGTGCGCGGCGGCAGCTTTCAACGGTCCCATGATCGACTCGAAAACGCCACGGCAGCATCCTGGTCAACAAGATTATCGACGCTTCGCGATTTGGGCGGTCGTGCGTTACGTATTGAATTGTTTGCCGCAGAGTTGCGCTGGCGCTCATCGATCGACGATGAGACCGCTCGACGCTCAAGCCTCCGCTCCAGATCCGCCAATCCTGCCTTACATTCGGCGACAACCGATTGGGCACGAAGCAGCTTGACCTTGAGCTCGTCCTGTTGCCTGAGTATTTTCTCAAGATCCCAATCGTTCTGCATCAGCTCATTGACCATCTGCAAGCACCGATGCAAGGCCGGCACTTAGCTTCAAAGAACTCAAGCTCCGCATGTCGCAGATGTCCCGCCCTGAGCCATGGGCTAAAAGCGACGCAAACGATCGTCCTGAGGACGCCTTTACGCTGGCGCTCTTATTGAGGACTACCATTCGTTGCGAGCCCTTACAAGACAATCGGGTTCTGCCCGGCAAACCGGAGTGCGATCCGAAGATGGCAGAGTTCGCGACGCAGGCGCACGGTTTGGAAAGCGCATCAGGAGACCTCTGCCATCGATCAAGCGGGCAAGTTTCATCTGAATACATCGACCGGATGCTGAATGAGCATCATAGTCACAAGTGGTTTCATCACATCTTCAAGCAACCGGCATGCCAATGCCGGTTGAGCGTTTTTATGAAGAAAGGATGTCGGTTTTCCTGCAGCACGTAGTTGCACGCGGTGCTGTTGTCGCGCTTGAAACAAACGACGTCTTCGAGACAGCCAAAGCCGCAACCACGAGGGCCATAGCAGCGCCCATTATGGCAGCGGTCAATATAGAGAGAAGATTTTGCGGACGTCCGCCAGAATGCTCTCACCATTTTTGAGCGGTGCGCTGTTGTGTGAGAACATGCTATCGCAGGCCATAGCGCCGATGATGCGAGCGCGACCGCAGCGATAAGATCGTGTCAGCGAGGGCAAAGGATAGCTGAAGCGCGCAATCCGGGGCTGCGTGTTCATGAGGAAGACAGCAGAAAAAACGCCCGCATCGCGGCCTCGTCGGTTGGCGAAATGGGTAGCTGGCCGTCAACTCACCAACGAACTCGCCGCAACTGCAACACTCGCCACCCCGATCGCGCTCACGCAGGTCGGACAGATCGCGACGATCGCGACGGATCTGGCGGATCGGCCATATCGAGGCAGTGGCGGCAGCCGCGCTTGCCGACATGATCTTGTCGGTCGGAGTGACCTTCGCAGCCGGTGTGATCTCGGCGGTGGGTCCGCTCGCGGCCCAAGCATGTGGTGCGGCGGAGCGCTCGGTGCGCATGGGGCTATGGGCTGCAATCCTTCTGTGGGCGCCGATCATGGTTTTGCCGCTGCAGGGCCAGCAAATTGTGCTTGCGCTCGGCCACGAGCCAGCCATCGCGTGACTAGCTCAACAATATCTGTTCGGGCTGGCCTGGGGCATCTTGCCGGCATTGTGGTTCCTGGCGATCCGCAGTTTCATGTCGGCGGTCAACTGCCCAACGCCAGCCTTGTGGATCACGCTCGCCGCCATCCCGACCAACGCACCGCTGGCCTACCTGTTGATCACCGGCCAATTCGGCTTGCCGCAACTTGACTTGTTCGGAGCCGGCCTTGCGACCAGCCTTGTGAACAGTGCGACTTTCCTTGCCGGGATTTGGTTCGTCACACGGTGTCGCCCGTTCCGCGACTACCAGGTGCTCCGATATCTGTGGCAGTTCGATTGGCCATTGATGCGGCAGCTCATCGTGATCGGGACGCCGGTTTCCGTTGCCATTTTCATGGAATCGGGCCTTTTTTCTGCGACGGCGCTTCTGATGGGTGTGATCAGCACCACAGCCGTTGCCGCCCATCAGATTGCCTTCCAGGTCGCAACTGCCCTTTTCATGATTCCGTTCTGCATCGACATGGCGGTGAGTGTACGCGTCGGACACGCACTCGGCCGCAACGATCTATCCGGCATCAGGCGAGCAGGTGCTGCCGCCAGGCTGCTCGGAATCCTGATCGCGGCGATTGCTACGATTGCGGTGGTCGGCACTCGGTTTGAAATCGCCGAGCTGTTCGTCGGCCAATCGGCCAGCACACGCCACGATCAAGGTGATTGCAACTCTCATCCTTGTTGGCCCGAGCTTCTTCATGACTGAAGCCGTCCAAAGCATCGCGGCTGGCGGCCCTCGTGGCTTAAGGACACACGCTTGTCGCTCCTCTTTGCTGGCATCGCTTACTGGCTGGTTGGGCTTTCGCTCAGTTACGTGCTCGGCCTGAAGACTGGCCTCGGCGCAGTTGGCATCTGGATTGGTCTATCGATCGGCAAGGGCGTCCACGCGGCCCTCCTTGTACTGCGCTTGCAGCTTTTGGCGGACAGACCTCCGGTTGCAAGCACGAGCGATGCTTCAGCCTGAGCTGTGGGCCATCGATCGCGCCTTCGCGCTAAGCACGTCGAGGCGACGGCCGAGTCTCGCTCCAACGAACTTAAGTTTACTCCTCGGAGACTGATGCTTGAAGGCCGAGCGCGATCGACCAATCGCTTGATCTTGCGACAAGTTGACAATTGCCTTTCCTGCGCTACCGCGCTGCCCGACATGGCCCGGTACAGCGGCGTTGTGACCCCGGCGAAGGCCGAGGTCGGCATCACCACCGAGGAAGACATCAAGTGTCGATCTGCCAGGCGATCATCGCCGCGCGTTTATGGAGACGGCACCAACATTAGTGGTCTTGTTTCGGTGATTGTCGACAAACCATTGACCGACTGGGGCTTTTGAATCGACGGACTAACACATGGTTACAAGAGATTCCCATTCTTCACTTCTGGAGGGGGGGAAGCGGTGCTTCGGGGCGTTGGTCGCTATGGTGCCAATGGGATTGTCGAAGCACGGCAAGGAGCCGCCCTACTCATGGCGTTCGCTGTGGAACACAGGTGTTGTTGAACAAAGGCCAACGGAGATCGTCGACCGAGGAAGCTCAACCGGATCGATACCGCGTTGGTCCGCGCGCATTTTCTAATGGAGCTCTGGCAGGACCGGATCGAGTTCTTCCTGCTCGAGCGTCTTGGCTCCATCTTCCGCCAGGTACGCTGTCAGAGCCGCGATACCGGAGTCCGGTGGACATCGAGCGGGTGCCGATTTTTTGAACGGCACTTGTCCCAAACGCTCGGCAAGTTCGACACTCATGAGGTGGGCACGGATCGGTCGGTCGACGGCGCGCTCGATGGTGTGGAAGATCCAGGTGCCGTCCGGATCGATGTCCGACCAATGAAAGATCGGCGTCTGTTCGGATACCAATCCTGCGATCGTCCGCAGCGCCTGTTGGGTGGCAAGCGAGGGGTACCCTCCGACATACATGGTCGTTCCTAATCGGCCGGGGTCCGCCTCGGCGATGTGCCGGTTGAAGCTTGCGAAATTTTCGATCGTTAGAACGTAGGCCGGCGGCTCCCGGAAGCGGACGCGATCTGCTTCCTTCGGAGTGATTCCGAAATAATGCGGAGATATCCTGGAAAGATCGGCTCCATCGAGGTCGATCTTGCCCGCGATCAGCAGCGGCGGTGCGAAGCGCTCAAGGCCGATTGCCCGGAGCGCCTCGCGTGGCCGCGCGCCGGGCGGAAACTCCAGGATGCCGCTCAGGAGCCGCACGACCGCGCCTTCGATCCGTTCGAGCGTTTTGCTGTGACCCACCGTTCGTCTCGAGAAGGTCTTGTAGTCGACGCCAAGATGCTTGTTGGCCAGGATGGCCTGGGCGAGAACGAACGCGTCGCGCAGCGTCTCGACATCGGACGAAGCGAACCCGTGCCACGTTTTCCCCCGCCCCCATACCTCGGCAACTTGGGAAGCGCTGTTCTTCAGAGACTCGTGCATCGCCGCCCCGGCGACAAGCCGCACGGCGGCGTCCTCCGCGATGCGCGACGCGGGGGTACGGCGGAGATATCGGTATAGGATCTGCGCCGAGGCCAGCCGCACATGTGCCACTTGGTCGCGCATGGGGCCGCGCCCCCAGCCAAGGGAGACCGCGCCGGCACTTTCGGCTTCCCTGATCTGTTTCAGGAAGGCGTCCGCCGCGACTACTGATGGGAAGGCGGGGTAGTCCGGGTGGGCGATCGGGCTTGCGGCCCCGGCCTCGAAGCGGTTGAGCAGGTCGTTCAGCAGGCCGATCGCATCCGTGAAACGCCGAGCCATGGCTACTCGGCGGCCAGACGGCTGGCGAGCTCATCTACGGACATCAGGTCCGGATCGATGGCCATCAGCTCGCGCTTGGCCTTCTCTTTCAGTTCCACCACAGTGGCCCTGGACTGCTCGCCGATGCGGTCCACCTCCACGATGGTGTCCATGTGCTCGAGCACGGCGACGCGCTTCTCGAACGGCGCCGCGATCACGAACTGCAGGCCGAGGTTTTTGTAGAAGCTCATCATCTGCCGCTGGTTCTTACCGTCCATCTTGGAGAAGGCCTCATCGAACATGGCGAGCGCGAAACCGGCGGGCTTGCCGGCACGACGCTCCGCGCTGCCGTAGACGGCCGCCAGCGAAGCGCCGATGGCAACGTAGATAGGCACCTGCTGTTCGGCGCCAGACCCGGTGCCGCGCCGCTGCTCCCAGCGGGTCGAGCGGCCGGTGGCGACATCCTCCATGTGGATCTCGAAGGTGTAGAAGTTGCGGTAGTCCTCGAACTGGGTGAAGTCCTTGTCGGGGTCCTCGAGCAGCGCCTCGAGTGCGACGATCGTATCCTTGTGCGGGAAGTCATCGGGCACGTCGCCCCGGAACAGCATATCGAGCGCCTCCGGAGAGGTTTTGGCGATTTCGATGATCTTCAGGATGGGCTGGAATTCCACCATCTGGGTGCGGTGGAATGAATATCGCTCGTTATGGAAGGGATGTGCGTAGAGGCTACGGTTCAACGATTGCAGCTCCCGCTCCATCTTTCCGATCCGGGCCGTGAGCGCGTTGATGAACTCGCCGCGCAGCAGGGTGGACGCCTTCTCCGCCGCTTCCCGCGCCTGCCTTTCGTACTGGCGCAACTCGTTGGATTCGATATCCGAGATGAGCTGCTCCATCCATGGCTTCACCTCCTGCAGCGGCTCGCTTTCCGCGCCGACCTGCGAACTCATTCCGAACTGGTCGAAGTAATCGTAAAGAAGCTCGCGGACCCGTCGCTCGATCCGGGCGCGCTCGTTGTCGGACGCGTTCGCATCCTTCAAGGCCTTCTCGGCGATGGCCCGGTGTTTCTCCGCGAAGCCCTTTTGGGCTGCGGCATCGAGGCGGTCGCGGTAGACGGCCCTGCCTTTCGCGGTGGAGTAGAGTGGGAAGAACTTGCGGTATATCGACCGGGCGACCCTGAGGTTGAGTTCGGAGCCGGGCACGTTCTCGCCCTCTCCGAGCCTCCTCTCCGCCGACCTGACCTCGCCGTCATGCTCGCCGAACGCCTTCTGCTGTGTCTTTCTCTCCTCCAGCCTCTTCTCCTTCAGCTTTTGCTGCGCCCTCTTTTTGTCGCGAAGCCCGCCGTCCCCCGCGCCGTCGAGGGCATCGAGCCTGGCCTGAGCTTCAGCGACCTCAGTCTGCGCGGCCGCGAAGGCGGCCGCGCAAGCCCCCAGGTCATTACGTCCCTCGCAGATGTTCTTCAGAGCGGCAAAAGCCTGCTCCGCGGCATGGGCCTCCTTCCCCTTGTCGGTCAGGATCCGACCCAGCTCCTCGGCCTGATCCTGCAGGGATCGCAGGGCGTTCGCCTGGGCTGCCTTTCCGATCTTATGCTGCGACGATTCAATCCAGCGATGGCTCCGGACGAGTCCGTCGTCGTAGAGGCCGTCCTTCATAATCGCCCGGCCGGGCCTGTTGAACTGGTCGAGCGTGTCGGCGAGACGGACATTGCCGTAGCGGCGCATGATGAAGGCCATCGCGTCCGGATCCTGGCTCCGGAAGATCGAGGGGAAGGTGCCGCGCTCCGGCTTGGCCCTGAACTGCTCGAGCTTGTTTAGGCTCACTAGCGATGCATGGCGAAACTCGCGGCGACCTTCCTTGAAGATGGACGTGGCGGCGCTGATATCCGCTCTGTCCACGAACACGGCTTCCCGGTCGCGGCCGAGGAGCGCCTCGGCGGCTCCTACCCACTCGGGTTCGGCGACTTCGATGATGTCGCAGAGCACGCGCGGGACCATTCCCCTCTGCCGCAGCCTGCGGCAGAGGAGTTCAGTGTCGTCGCCGAGATAGGCGCGCGCCCCACCGGCGGCGTGCTGTCGGATCCGTTCGAGCACCTCGTCGCGCCGGCCGCGGAGCCCGGAAAGCTCCGCGATGATCGCTTGACGTGCTTCGTCGATCTTCGGCAGCCATTTCGCGCCGCTTGCCGCGAAGGACTTCTCGGCCGCGGTGACCTCGTCGGAGACGCCCCCGATGTCGGCCTCGGTGGTGGCGGTCACAAGACGCTCAAGCGTAGGAACGAAGTCCTCGAAACCGTCTGCGCACATCGCGCGTAGCGGCTCCAGGCGACGGATGTTCTCCATGCGAGCCTTGAAGTCCGCCGAGGCGCGGTGCGCCGCCTGCCCGGCCACATCGGCGGTCTGCTGCAGGAACTTTCTGCCGGTCTTGGCATCGTGCTCGGCGATCGCGGCCATGAGGCGTTCGATCTCCTTATCGATGGCCTTGACGTCGTCGTCGATGAATTCGAGTTCTTTTGCTGCGGCGTCCCGGCGCGCCATCTCGGTACGCCGCGTGGTCTTGAAATCCAGGTTTGTCGCGCGCGCCGCGAGCCAAGTCGCACGTTTTGCGATCCACTCCTCCCTGAACTTGGTCTCGAGCGCCTCTTCAAGCGTGCCGAGGACGACCCGAAGCGCCCTTAGGGCTTCGAGCCTGAGGTGCATTTTCCGGATGGTCTCGCTGATGTTGCGGTATGTCTGGATCGACTCGCGCAGCTCTTTGATGCCGATCGGACTGTCCTCGAGGATGTAGTTCCGCACGAATTGCGTGGCCGTCTGGTTGTGGTCGAGCGTCATCGCGTTGACGATTGATTTCTGCAGGGCGCTGGCGTTCTGCTCGCCATAGGGCGAATGCGGCAGAAGATGGCGCATGTACTCGCGGACGTAGTCGCTCGCCCGGTCGCGATGATTGACAAAGTTGCCTTCACCGACCGCCGCGGCGATCCGGGCGCGCACGTCCTCCCACTGCGCCGGGAATTGCGACTTTCCTCGCTGCTCGATGAAGTCCTTGGAGCTCAGAACGGTCCCGACGGCGACGAAGAGTGCCAGCACGGTCTCCCTGCTGTCGGACTTGCGCGCCTCGAGCGCCATGCCGATCGTGACCGGTGGCCGGGCGCCTTCCGTGTCTTCGAAACCGAGCGCGATGTAGGTGCGCGCCTCGTCGCGCCGGCGCTGGTCTTCGCCGAGGGTGCCAAGGCAGTAATCGACGACGCTGCGCTTCGAGCCGCTGCGCGATTTTCCGCTGTCGCCGGCGACCGCGTTCAGGCGCAAGAACCGCCGGCTCGCGCCGGTGAGAACGACCTGTGCCATGTCGAGGATTGTCGATTTGCCGGACCGGTTCTCGCCCAGGACCCCGACGTGTCCTGTCACGTCGATGTCGGCGACGTCGAACAGGTGCCAGTTCACCATCGTCAGGTGGCGTAGTTCCATCATGCCTCGTCTCCTGCGGGCTGCGGAAACCGCGCCTCCTCGCTACGGACGTAGCGCTCAAGCCGTTGGAGGGCATCGCTGCCACTGATCAGCTTAATCATCGGGCGGATCCTGATCTCGCAGTCCTGCTGCTCGTCGTCAAAATCACTGATCTCGACCAAACTGCGTTGGGCAGCCTCGCGCAGGATGTCCCGGAAGCGGGCGGGCGAGATCGCGCCTCCGCCGCCGTGTTGCGCCATCTCGCGGTAGCGATCGAACAGGTCGTTCAAAGTGGCCACTACGACGGCCCGGTCCTCGACTGCTCCGACGTTCACCTCCTGCTGCCAGTATGCCGCCAGCACCAGCATGACGATGGTTTCGTCGAGCTTCATCCGGGGCAGCGGCACGTCCTCGTCCATGGCGACGATGCCGGCCCACTGCGCCTCCGGATCGCGATGGACGCGGTATCCGCAACTATCGAAGAAGCCGTCGACCACGTCGCGGAAGCGGCCGTCCATGATCGTGTTGTAGACTGTCCCGGTCCGGGGGTCTCCCGCGAACACGAACTGCCGCCGTAGCAGGAAGTGCAGCGCTTTGCGGAGGTCGGCTGCCTTTTCCGCGCCGAAGGAGCGCTCGACGTTTTCGAACTCACTGAGCATGAGCCGCCCTCGCCTTCCGGAGTGCGCCCGATCGCTTGACCAGGAAGTTTGCGCAACGGAGCCATTCGCTATCGTGTGGTGGCGTGTCGGGGCACGGTTCGAGTTCGAACCCGGCCGCGACCTGCGCCGGAACCTCGCCTGTCAGCGCATATCGGCGGGCGCAATCGAAGGCGAGAAAGTCGTCCACGGTATCGATTTCCATGAAGCGGGCTTCCCTGGTCGCGAATGGCGGCACCTGGCCCTCGAGGAATCGTCTGACATCCTCGGGGCGGGGCGCGATGCGAGCGATGTACTCGAGGCGGAGCTTCTTCCGCAGATCATACAACGGATCCGACGGCGGCTCGGCGAGCTCCCTTGCTTCGACGGGACGGCGTGGCTGCCTGGCCGGAGCCTGATGGTGCTCCGACCAGGGCGACCGCAGCGGCTCGATGCTCCATTCGGTTGTCGCCTTGTGGTGCCTGCCGTCCCGCAGTAAGGCATCCAGGCGCCGCACCAGGTCGCCGGCCCGGCCGACGAGTCCCTGCCCGCCCCGCTCGGCGTACTTAATGGTGTTGCGGACCCGGGCTTCGAGCTGCCTCCGGAAGGCCTCGATCCTGTCGAACATCTCCCCGATCTGATCGAAGATGCTTTCGATGGCCAGCAGGTCGTCGGCCGCGGCCATTCGACCGTCCTCGATGTCGGCTGCCATGCTGGAAGCTATGTACTCCTCGGCGAGGACCTGCATGGTTTCCGGGGTGTAGGAGATCCTCCGCGCGAGATCGACGATGGCGTCGCGGAAGCGGTACGGATGGTTGACGGTGAGGATGGACTCGAAATCCTTCAGCAGAAGCTGTTCGACGAACTCCTCGAAAAAGGCTTCCAGCCGGGTAGCGACTGTTTTCGACTCCATGACGGTCCGTCGGACGCGCTTCAGGTCGGCCAGAATGGCCCGCAGGCTCTTAGTGAACTGGTCGGCCTGATTACGCGCCTCGCGGACGGCGAGCGCGGCTTCGCGCTGCTTGCGGTCGGTGATCTCGGGCCTCAGTTTTTCGACGGCCTCCAGGTTGAGGCGGATTTGCACGATCAAGCCGCCGAATCGCTGCGAGAGATCCTTATTGAGGCTCGCGAGCCGCTGGATCACGAGCAGCGGTCCCATAGCCATGTCCACGGTAACGCGAAGCCCGTATTCCTCCTCTTCAAGCCATCCCCAGACAAGCAGCCGGGCGTACAGTTGTCGGGCAAGACCGAGCGCCTTGTCGCCCTTCTCGGAAGCGAGCGCGACGTCGGCCTTCCGGATCCGGCGGCGTCCCGCGGAGATCATTTCCGGCAGGCTGCCCAAATCATCGCCCTCGTTCCAGAGGACGGGGTTGGCTCGCATGACGTCGTAGATGGCGTGGACCACCTGCTGCGGGGTCGGAAACGACGGCGCGCCTGAAAAGAAGCGTTCGTGCAGATCGAGCAGACACGCTGCGTACAGGTGCTTGTGATCGCGCGAAAAAGCTAGAAAGGCGTCGTCATGCAAATGGCGGAACAAGGTCAATGACGCGGCTCCTGGGCCCGACTTCATCCTGAGTTGGCGGCGCTAAATGCACGGCCATGTTAGTGAGAGTGGGTCTTGAAAATACAACCGGAAGATCAGTTCTTAGTATGTTCTAATATAGCTTTCCAGCTCAATCGCTGTCGAGACTCCAAAGGTCCGATCGGAGCTAGTGTCCGGTCTCAGCTCGGGAACAATCCGGCCTCAAGTCATTGAATTTGTTGTGGTTACTATTGCAGCAAAATGGATACAAGGAGTTGCTTGGCACGATAGTGATACGAACGTTCGACATGTCGAGGAGGCTCTCTCGCCCACCGGCAGATTCGAGCCACCAGCTCTTTTAGTAACTTCAATAAGAGCGGCAGTGGGATCGCGGGGTTTCATACGCGATTGCGTATTATGCCTAAATATACGCGAAGAGGTATAATATATAGATATTCGCGGTCGCGTATATTGACAAATTATACGCGTTTGCGTATCATGCCTTTATGGATACGATCGCCCGCACTCCGCAACAAGTTGGCGCCGGGATCAGGCGCTACCGGCGGCAGAAGAAGCTCACCCAGGGGGACCTTGGTGAGAAGATGCATGCGCGTCAAGCGACGGTCTCGAAGCTGGAGGCCGGTGAACCTGCAACGCAGCTGCGCATCTTGATGGATGCGCTGGCCGCGCTCGACCTCGAGCTGGTCATCCGGCCGCGCACCAAATTGACGGCTGAAGCGATTGAGGATCTGTTCTGATGGCGCGTCGCCCTGCCCGTGCGCCGCTCAACGTATACCTCAACGCACGGCTGGTCGGGCGGCTGCGGCGCGAGAGCAGCGGCGCAGTCGATTTCCAGTACGACAAGCAGTGGCTCGCGTGGGAAAATGCCATCCCCGTTTCCGTGTCGCTGCCATTGCGGGAGGATCGTTATATCGGCGATCCCGTCGTCGCTGTTTTTGACAATCTTCTGCCCGATAATGACGACATCCGCCGACGCGTCGCCGAACGCGCGCATGCTGATGGCGCCGACGCTTACAGCCTGCTCTCCGCAATCGGCCGCGATTGCATCGGGGCGCTGCAATTCCTTCCCGACAGTGCCGCACCCGGGGGCGCCGGCGCGATTGATGGCCGCGCCGCTAGCGATCAGGAGATCGCCGCCATTCTCGGCAACCTTGCCAGCAATCCGCTCGGCATCGGCCCCGACCAGGACTTCCGCATTTCTCTCGCGGGCGCGCAGGAAAAGACAGCGCTGCTTTACTGGAAAGACAAGTGGCACGTGCCTCATGGCACGACCGCAACTACGCACATTATCAAGCCGCAGATCGGGAAGTTGCCGAACGGAATCGACCTGACCGGCAGCGTTGAAAACGAGCATCTGTGCCTTGAGCTGGTTGCGGCACTCGGCTTGCCTGTCGCCAAATCAAGCATCATCGATTTCGCCGGGCGCCGCGTGCTCGCAGTTGAGCGGTTCGATCGCATCTGGACGCGCGACGACCGCCTGTTGCGGCTGCCGCAGGAAGACTGCTGCCAGGCGCTGTCCGTTCCACCCGCGCGAAAGTATGAATCCGATGGCGGACCCGGCATCCGCAAAATCTCGGATCTGCTCAAGGGCAGCGATACGCCTGAGGACGACCAGACCATTTTCTGCAAGGCGCAGATCGTGTTCTGGCTGCTTGCCGCCACCGATGGCCACGCGAAGAATTTTAGCATTCATTTGGCGCCGGGCGGACGTTTTCATCTTGCCCCGCTTTACGACATCATTTCGACCCAACCAAGCTTGGACGCTGGGCAGATCAGCCAAAACCAAATGAAGCTGGCCATGGCGATCGGCAGCAACCGGCATTACGTCGTCCACACGGTTCTCGGCCGACATTTCGTGCAGACTGCGAAAAGCTGCGGTCTACCCGACAAAACAGTCAAGGTTGTCATCCAGCAGCTCGGCGATACAGCCGCAAAAGCCATAGATCAGGTGCTGAATGCGCTTCCAAAAGGATTTCCGGAGAAGATGGCCATATCGATTGCTGATGGCGCAAAGCGCCGTGTGAATTCGCTGGCTGTGCTCAAGAGTAGTGATTGATCACCGGTTTGCGCAAGCGTACGATGCCCCCCGTGAACGGTGGCAGGAAGACCGGATCTACCAATCCAAACCTGGAAGCTGCCTACCAGAGGAGCAGCAGCGCGATCAGCAACAGGGAGCGTCGCCCGAAAGCAGCCAACCAGCGGCTCAAGAAACGGGCCCGGTTCAAGAACGGCGATTGCCGCTCTCCTTCGACGGCGAGCGGCCCGCGCCGTCCGTATGCAAGCTCCAACAGCGACTGCTTTTCCAAACTAGGTGTTTAGTCACGGCATTGCTGGAGCGGATTAATTGCGGCTCGATCATCTCGCCTTCGTTCGTTTGTCCAGTTGTGACCGCGACGTCCAGAATGACGCCGACCTTGTCATCGACGGCCGTATGCTGCTTGTAAGAGGGCTCCAGCCGCCGGTTGCGGGCATTCGTGGCCATCGTTGCATCGGGATCGGTCCAGCAGATCTTTCCCAAGCTCATTTTTCGTCTCCCCCTTGCTGCGTTGAGTGCTGCGACCGTTTGCGTTTGATCGACAAACGAACCCTCCAAATAGAGTGTCGTCATGGTCCAGACTCCCGGGAGACCAGCCGCACTCGATCGCATTTGTAAGAAAGCGCTCGTGGGGGTCTAGCCTGGCCTCTTTTAGATCGTACGAGGCATCATGGTTGCTCCACTCTGCGGCGCACACGCGGACTTGGAGGCACGCGGACATGACTCGGCGCCGTGGGAAGTGAGAACCCGACGCTGTCCCTACCGCGCCCGCGCTGCCAGTGAAGTTGGCGGCGTGACTCGGCGCTCACGCCTCCGAAAGCGCTTGTCCCTACCACGCGCTGCAAACTTCGGTGGCCAGCCTTCGCCCCTGGATAAGCGAGACCGACCACCGCGGCGCCCCGAGAGGCTCAATTCCCAAGGGTGCTACCAAGCAGTATCGCTGAGAAGGACTGGAAGCACCTACCAGGATTGGTTGGTGCCGATCTAATGTGGCCTGGGGCAAATGCGCCATGGCGACTGAATTTGATACGATTTTTGATGTGATTGAGCGTCACCGCGAGCTTTCCGTGCAGCACGCCGCCGCGGTATCGGTATCCGCGAAACTTGGCGCAGGTCCCGAGTTTGATGCCGCCGACGCGATCAGCGAGGAAAGAAGGTTGGCTCTCGAGGAGTATGCAGACGTGCTCACTCCAAGCCGACCACGCTTGCGGACGTGATCGCCCTGAGCCGCTACGTAGCCAGGCTACCGGGTTGGCTGACGGTCGATGGCGATGCCGTGCGTCGCCAACATCTGCGCCTGGCGATAAAGCGGCAAATGCCAATGATACTTGGCATCGATCACATGCGCTGACCAGCCGCTCCGTGGGCAGTGTTCGGGACCGGCATGCTGGAGGACGACGCCATGACAAGCGCGGCAGGTCAGTTTGGGCCGGCGAGTGACGATTACACGATACTGCGCCGGTACGACGTCGAGCCTCTGGCATCGCTCCCAATTTTCAAAAAGGACGCCTGCGCAGCACGGGCGGCAGGTTGCAGTGGGCATCAGGGCCTCGACGATGTGCGGCAAATACTCCGGCAGCTGACCGCGGTTGGCTGTGCGCTCGGCAGTTCGCTTCTCGCAGGTTCTTGGATTGGCGTGATCCTCGGCTGCTTCGAGAGCCGCGACGGCCTCTTCGATGTCCTCCAAAACAGGCTGTAGTTGATCAGCGTCCAGCTTTTCCGACGATCGACCGAACTGCGCATCTTTCGCAAGCTTGCGCCACGCTTACGGCCTACTCGGTTAGCGCGATGTCGGATCGCAGCCAATCAAAAAGGCAACTGCAGCTAGTTCTTTGCGCTGCCGTCCTCACGTGACGAGGTTCGCTAATGCCAATATTGCCGGCGTCTAGATGGCGCGGAGGTGGATGGCCACTACCAAAGCTTGGGGGGCGTCGAACGCCTGGAGCTTGGCTATAGGTGTGATCTTTTCAATCGAACCTATAGGACGCCTGAAAGAACGTACCCCAGCGCTCCATGCTGTGCTTCGCAAACATGGGTGGTGCACCAACGCAGCCGCTGCCGCTGCACAACGTGTCGCTCCGCCTGTTGGTCCACATCGCCCAATAGCGGCCACCGACGCCGACGCTGAAGTTCTTGGTAATGAAGTAGGACAACACGCCTTCGAGCTGGACGCCCCCGCCACCATTGCCCCGTTGCTCAGCGAAGGTGGTCATAGGGCGCAAGAGATGGTTGTCACGCCCCTTGAAATCGGTCCAGGGCAGGTAAGCGACGTCAGCGTTCAAACGCCAACGCTCGGTGAGCATGGTTTCGGCGCTCAGGCCGATCCGAGCTGCATTCCACTGAGTATTCTGGCTGCCAATGACCCTGTCGTCGTCCGGCGCCAAGCATGGACGCGGGCGAGCTATCTGTACACACCCCCTCGAGTCGGAGTTCTGTTCGTAGTAGGTCCAGCCGATAAATCCCCCGACCTTGTAGTTGGCGGCGCGCAGGAAATCGTAACCGGCATCGGCCGTGTAATAGGTGAACCTCCCGTTTGCCTGGCCATGGATCGTGTTGCTATAGGCGCCGCCCCAGTCTTCATCGTTCATGTTTCCTTTGTTGAAGCGACCACCCCCAACGTTGCTCTTCAGGAACACTCCCCACGGGCTGTCGAGACGGCCAAATAGCTCCCCGGAAAGTCCGTCAAGTCCGTGATAGGTGAGCCTCGATCCAAGAATGCTGGGGTCATCAAGGCCGACTGCGCTGTGGTCCCATTGGAAGCGTCCCCGGCTGAGCCAGAGCCGCGATCCGCCTTCGAACGACCAACCGGCCGTGTAAGCAATCGGCGGCGCGCTGGCGGGGGCTTTTGCGTACAGCGGTGCATCGGGCCATTGCACCGCCCACGGGTCGGCGCCAAAATGGTAGTTCAACCCGATCTTTCCGATGTGATAGCTGCTGGAGAGGCTGGTTATGTTCGCCGGAAGAATTGCGAACGGCGGATTCTGCACCGTCGGAGGCGTTGCGACACTCGGCCCGCCGAAATGGAGATAGTCATACTCGACGTTGATCGACCATGCAGGCGTAAGCGCTTGCTCGACGCCCAGCCCGATGACGCCACCGAGGCGACCATAGTCGAAATGGGTTTTCTCCTGTGGCGCGCCGCCTTCATCGTTGTTGACGACGTCGCCCCGATTGTTTTGCCAGGCTACGCCAGCCTTGAGATAGGCCAGTGTGTGGCCCAGCGCGCCAAACGCGTAACCGATGCGGCCGGTCCCGGTGGCAAAGACGTTGGGACCTGCCTTGCAGTTTGCACTCACGACAAAGCCGGAGGCGGCGAGGCAAGTATTCGTGCCGTCTGAGACAACACCGCTGGCATCGAGTTCGACACCAAAGACCCAGCCGTTCTTCTGCCAATTGTAGCCGACCTGGCCACCCGCGAGAAACACTGGGGTATCGACGACATCGCCATAGATTGACTGACCGTAGGGATTGCTGAAGGAGGTTCGGCCGTACCCGCCGCCGAGGTGCCCGCCAATATAGCCTCCCGACCAGTTCCACACAGCGGGCGGCAGTTTCACTTCTGGCTCAAGGTCTGCCGCATTCGCAGCACCGTTTGCGACGAGCGCAATTGTCGTGGTTCCTACCAGAAATACTCCAGATCGCATCCAACACTTTCCTGTATTGTCTCGGCCCACGACCGAGCGCCCTTAAGTTATCGCCGCAGCAAACCGTCGGAGCGGACTAGACACTGACAGCGACGCGCGCCGAGTCCGTCCCGAAGACCATCGCACTGCGATTGGTGATGATGCCGCAAAGAGAGCAAGTCGCGTGCCGAAGTGAATTCACAGGCTATACAGGCACTTCGTCGCGGCGTTTAGCGTCAAGTTGCTCACATTGGTCTCGATACCGACAAGGGCCACGTTGCCCGAGAGTGGCCCGCTCGCGCGCTGAATGTGTACGCGCGGTGGCGCGTGCAGACCCGGCCCGTGTGATTTCAACAGGAAGCCCTCTGCGCTTCCCCGACTACGGCGCTGTGTCGCCGTTGATTTAATTTCACCGAGTCCTACTGATGGGACTAGGGTCGAGACTCAATTGAGCCAATATGCGACGAGAGCGGCGAGATGAACAGCGGCCAAAAAATTACGGGCGAGCTTGTCATATCGCGTGGCGATGCGCCGGAAGTCCTTGAGCCTGCAAAAGCAGCGTTCGATGACATTTCGTCCTTTATAGGCGCGTTTGTTGAAGCGATGGATGACGACACGGTTAGATTTATTGGGGATTACGGGCTTGGCGCCGCGACGAATGATTTCGCCGCGAAGCTTGTCGCCATCATACCCTTTGTCGGCGAGGAGCACGCTCATGGGTGGCGCGAGCGCCAGGACATCGGGAGCCGCAGCGATATCGGCATCCTGGCCTGGAGTCAGATGCAGGACGACCGGCCGACAGAGCGGATCGCTCAGCGCATGGATTTTTGTCGTGCGGCCTCCGCGCGAGCGGCCGATTGCTTGATTGTGCTCCCCCCTTTTCCGCCGGAGGCACACCGGTGAGCTTTAATCGAGGTCGAGTCGAGCGACAGTACGACGCCGTCTTCGCCAGGCTTGGCCAGCGCTTCGAAGATTGCGCACCATCGTCCTCGCTTGGCCCAGCGATTGAAGCGATTGTAGATCGTCGTGTAAGGGCCGTATTCACGTGGACAATCACGCCATCGTGCACCCGATTGCAACATGTGAATGATGCCGCTGACGATGCGTCGGTCGTCGTCCCGATCCGGCCCCGTCAGTCCCCTCGGCAGATGCGGTTCGATACGCGCCCATTGCCTGTCGTTCAGCCAAAACAAACCAGCGCGCATTCTCTCGCCCCCGAATCAACACGTAGGCAAGAGAATCACGTGGCGCTATTTAGGTACAGACCCTAGCATTACAGTTGCTTTTTTGATTTGAAGTGGGCGCGTTGAGCGGCAGCCTGGTGAGCTCTGCGCCAGAAAGACCATGCGATGATGTGTGCGGGTTGAATCCGCTTTCGAGCAAGTCTGATGGCAATGCGGCGTATTTCCTGGATTGACCAACGGATCAGTGGTGGGGTGGTTATGCTTTGGCTTTTGCCGGGGGGCGCCGTTTCGTTTTTTTGGGCGGTGGCGGATTAGCGCGATGTCGGATCGCGGCCATCATGGCGAAGGCGAGCATCACCAGGGACACATGACGGTGCCAGCCATGCCAGGACCTGCTTTCGTTGTGATCAAGCCCGAACTCGTTTTTCGCGGTTTCAAAGCTGTCCTCGATCGCCCATCGATGGCCTTCGACCGCGACCAGCGTTTCAATGGCTGTTCCCGCTGGGCACCAGGTGGTGAAGAAGGCGAGGTCATCATCGGCGATGCGACGACGGATCAGTAGACCGCGTGTCCACAAACCGTCATTTGCACTGTTGGACTGCTCGGCCTCGAGATCGGCCAATTCGAGATAACACCAATCGTGCAGCCGCGGCCCCTTGGTTCCGGCTCCCGCCGACAGGCGCTTCCAGTCGGATGAGCGCCGCGTCCGGGCGAGGTCTGCAGCCGTACCGGCGACCGGCGGTCGCTTGCCCCAGGATCGAAACACATGAGCGCTGCTGACCCCAAGCACGTAGCCTTTGCCTGCCCGACGTAGTTGCTGTTCGATGTTGCCAACACCGTAGACGGTATCACCGGCAATCCACTTGAATGGTATAGACGCGGCTATCGCGCGCGCGATCATTCTCGTCGCCAGCTTTGGTTTGGTCGCAAAGCCGACATCGGCAGGCACATATGTGGCTTCCAGACGATCTGGATCGTCGGTCCATTCCTTCGGAAGATACAACGCGCGATCGATGAACGCATGGCCATGACGCGAAACATAGGCAGCGAAGACGCCGATCTGGCAGTTCGTGATCTTCCCTGCCGAACCAGTGTATTGCCGCGCCACTCCGCATGACGCTTTGCCCTGTTTGAGAAAACCGGTCTCGTCGATCACCAGCACCGCATCGTCATCCGCCAAATGCTCGATGACATAGTCGTGCACGATATCGCGCAGGGCATCAGCGTCCCAGTCTCCACGACCCAGAATCGCCTGCTGCCGCCATGGGCCGGGATCGCCAGCCGCCTCCGCGCGCATCCAACCGGTCTTGCGCTGCTCATCTCCGAGCAGACCTTCCAGGAACAGGCCTGCATTCGTCGCAACACGCTCTTGCGTGAACAACGGACGTATCCGTTGCTTGATCTCTCGAAGCGACGCCGCCCACAACGCAAGCGTCTCCTCAACCGACGCGGCCCGCGCCCACGACATTCGAA
The DNA here is from genome assembly GCF_054062495.1 of Bradyrhizobium sp. USDA 3311. Taxonomy (NCBI): domain Bacteria; kingdom Pseudomonadati; phylum Pseudomonadota; class Alphaproteobacteria; order Hyphomicrobiales; family Nitrobacteraceae; genus Bradyrhizobium; species Bradyrhizobium sp. USDA 3311. The sequence continues at coordinate 9,320,955 of NZ_JBSSFI010000001.1, forward strand.
TCATGGTTGCCCATGGATTCAGAAGCCCGCAATAAAAGCAACTGTAATGCTAGTCCTCAGGAACGCAAGTTCGTCACATTGGTTGATAGCTCGAATCTCTACAGAGGAGAGTGCTCGTGGCGAATGCGGGTGTGCGAGGCCGGCCGATCGCGCCGCTGGTGCTTAGTCCGCAGGAGCGGGCGTACTTGGAGAGGCAGGTTCGTCGTCATCGCGTTGCCCGATCGCTATCTGAGCGCTGCCGCGCGATCCTGCGGTGTGCAGATGGTCTGCCAAGCAAGTCGGTGGCTGCCAAACTTGGCATCCATGAACACACCGTTGGCAAGTGGCGCCGCCGATTCTTGAAGGATCGCTGTGATGGCCTGCTTGACGAAGCCGGCCCTGGCCGCCCTCGAACCATCGACGACGATCAGGTTGCTGAGGTAATCGAGCGGACATTGCGTACGACGCCGCGCGACGGACGCACTGGTCGATCCGCTCGATGGCTGCGGAAACTGGCTTTTCTCACACCACGATCCGCCGAAAGTGGACGGCGTTCGGCCTGCAGCCGCACCGCAGCCAGACATTTAAACTGTCGAGCGATCCGCTATTCGTCGATAAGGTGCGCGATATTGTCTGGCTTTACCCGAACCGAGCCATTGTCCTCAGCGTCGATGAGACCATTAAGGCACGGTGGATTTGTGAGCAGGCGCATCAGCAGTTGAAGGAGGAGCTTGGACTTGATCACTTCGAAGGGCGATCATGGCAAGGTCTTCATCGCCACGCCCTGATGACAATGATTGCCTACGCCTTCCTGCAACATCATCGCCTCGCATACGCGGGGCGAAAAAAAGAATCAACGGGCCTCCGCCTCAACGTTTCGCCATCGTCGATCTCATCCTTCGGGCGCCGTCTCAGCAGTGCCCATATTGCCGAAAGCAAATCCTTGAAAGCGCAAACGCATTCTGTTCGCGGTAGGGACACCCATCACTGGGCGCCCCCCGCGCAGATCCCGGCGAGCCCAATTAAGGCACCGGGCTCCTACCTCGGGTGTTTGACGGCGAAGCGCAGCTTCGGCCATGGATGAAGGATGCGAGCCTTGGGGAGCCAGTCATCGGTGATCTGCGTTATGCGATCCCAGGTCAGACAGGTCCGCTGACTGCGCCGCCGAAGCGTCCGCCTCCAGAGATCGGTCAGATAGAACCGAAACGCATTGAGCGCTCGGCCATTCGTCGGGACAGCAAAGTACGCAAAGTGGCCGGTCAAGACCTGCCTCAGCCATTTCCCTTGTGCAGGGATCGGCCAGTGCATTCGGCGCCTTAGCTCCTCCTTGATTTCGCGGAGTTTGGTTCACAAGCGGTCGCTACGGGTCTTCCGTTGAAGCTGGAAGCGCCCTTGGCGTGATTTGCCGCAGATAAACGTGAACCCCATGAACGCAAAGGTTTCCGGCTTTCCGAGTCCGCGCTGCTTGCGTTGAGCCGCCGCATGGCGACCAAACTCAATCAGGCGGGTCTTGGCGGGGTGGAGCGTCAGCTCGAACTCCTCCAGTCTCGCGCGCATCGCGTCAGGAAACGACGTGCGTCATCCTCGCGCTCAAAGCCGACTACTACATCGTCCGCGTAACGCACGATGATCATGCCGCCGGAGACCTCGCGCTGTCGCCAGCGTTTGACCCACAGGTCGAGAGCGTAGTGCAGCTAGATGTTGCCGAGAAGCGGTGAAATCACCGAACCTTGACCCGTTCCCCTGTCATCAGCGGCTACGACGCCGTCTTCGAGAACACCCGCCTTCAGCCATTTCTGAATGAGGCGGATGATGCGCTTGTCGCCGATCCTATGTTCCAAGAAGCGAACCAGCCAAGGTTGACTGACTGCGCCAAAGAAGTTTTGGATGTCGGCGTCAATGATCCAGTTCACGTGCCGCGTCTCGATCGCTGTGCAGAGCGCGTCCAACGCATCATGTGGTCCTCTGCCGGGCCGAAACCCGTAGGAAAAGCCACAGAAGTCTCCTTCGTAGATGGCGTTGAGCACGATGACGGTGGCGCCCTGGACGATTTTGTCTTCGAGAGCCGCGATCGCTAACGGGCGCTGCTTGCCGTCTGCCTTTGGTATGTACGTCCGGCGAGACGGTTGCGGGCGATACGCTCCTCGTTGGACCCGTTTGTGCAGATCGGCGAGCCGGGGCTCGAGATCTTTCTCGTAGTCCTCCCACGTCATGCCATCCACTCCGGGAGCAGCCTTACGCCTGAGCGCAAAGAACGCCGCCCGCAGTGTATCGACATTGATGTGGTGAAAGAGCGCGGTGAACCGGTCCTTCTTCCTCAGCCTTGCGGCTGTCCGTACGCGGTCCAGCGACTGGGTCATGCGAGCACGGCCCTGTGTCCGGTGCATGCGCTGCTGTTCCGCGTTTCCCTTGGTCCCCGGCCTTGGCTCCGCCCACTCCGCCGCCAGTAATCCGGCTTTGTTCGTTGGCTTCTCAGCTACTATGCCAGAGTCAGACTTCTCCGTGTCGTGCATCAGCGGCTACAGCTCCTCGCCTTCCCGCTGCGGACCATCTCCTCCGAGAAGGAAGATGGCCGACCCGGAGATATCCCGGTTCCCGTACAAGGAGCTTCCATACATGCCAGGGTCTACGACCACGCCGGGTTGGACGGGTGCTCGCGTTTGCGCACTCGCCCATATTGCCTTCCGCTCTTTGGACAGCGTCGGCTCCCGAGATAACACTGTTTCGCGGCTCAATGGCTGGCCTGCATGCTCCCCTACCGACGCTTCGCCGACACCCTCGCGGACGCCTGCGCACGGCTCGGGGCCGATGTGGTTCGCTACACCTTCATCGCAATGGACTTCCACCATCTATTCCTTGCCGGTCTCCCGGCGCACCCAAAGTAGTGCTAGCTAGTCATCTGGAACGCAAGTTCGTCACATTATTGATAGCTCGAATCTCTTCAGAGAAGAGTGCTCCTGGCGAATGCAGGAGCGAGGCCGTGAAGGATCGGATGTGAGGCGCGACGCAATTGCGACCTTGCCCGCCTGGTCGATCAAGCCATGGTTACCGAGCCGTTCTCGTCGCGCAAGCCGCCGTACTTGGCGGTAAGGCTGCGGGTAGGGACGGCTCGGCCGCCGTTGGCCCGATAAAACCTGTTGAGCACAAACGTGGCGCGGACGGACCAGTGGCGGATCCAAACCGGGATCACGATGCGTGGTATCAGCTCTTGCGCGCCGTTTCGCCCCTTATGCGCTTGTCTCGGGCGATCCGCTGTGTCTCGGCGGCTTTAGCTTCATCGCTGGTGCGCCAGCTGCCGGTCAGAACTTTGGGTAGAGCGTCATCGAGTTGCATCGTCAAACCGACAAAGGCGATGCGGCCGTCACGGTCGACGACGAACGGGGTGGGAATCCCGACACAACGGCTGGGATGTAACCAAAGCTTTTCCATTTCGCGTGTGAAGTCGACCCCGATCCGGCGATCTGATTGATCCATGACGCGGAAGTCGGCGTGAAGTGGACATTAGTGCGGCCGGCGAGCGAGCCACGCTTTGATCTTGGGTGTCTTGTGGGTGGCTAGTTGATGGGGTGGACGCCCCCTCACGGCATCGCTGTGCCAAAGTGGTATCGTTGACTATCACTTGAACGGAGGCGTCTATGTCGGAAGTTAGCATAATCGGGTTGGATCTGGCGAAGAATGTGTTCCAGATGCACGGCGCGGATGGATCAGGAACGGTGCTCTTCCGCAAGAAGCTGCGCCGGGAGCAGGTGCTTAAATGTCTTGCCGCGCAGCCGACGTGCACGGTCGCCATGGAGGCCTGCGCCAGCAGCCACTACTGGGGGCGCGAGATCGGGAGATTAGGGCATGCGGTGCGACTCATTGCGCCAGACTATGTAAAGCCTTTCGTAAAGCGGCAGAAGAATGATGCCGCGGATGCGGAAGCAATCTGCGAAGCCGCCCAGCGGCCGACGATGCGTTTCGTGGCGGTGAAGAGCGAGGAGCAACAGGCCGCGGCCATTGTGTTCCGCGCCCGCGACCTCCTGGTGCGTCAGCGCACCCAAACCATCAATGCGCTCCGCGGCCATCTGACCGAATTTGGGGTGGTAGCGGCGCAAGGTCCCTTCCATGTTGCCAAACTCGTTTCCGCGATCATCGGCCATGATACCGACATTCCTGAGTTGGCTAGACCGATCCTACGGCTGCTCGTCGAGCAGTTGCGATCCCTGAACGAGAAGGTGGCGCTGCTCGACCGAGAGCTCGCCCGCCGCGCCAAGGAGGATGCCGAAGCGAAGCGGCTAATGACGATCCCAGGAATTGGGCCGATCACGGCTACGGCGCTCGTTGCCCTGGCGCCGACAGCCCAGGCCTTCAAGAGGGGACGCGACTTTGCGGCATGGCTGGGGCTTACCCCGCTGCAGCGCTCCACCGGAGGCAAGCAGAAGCTCGGCAAGACGTCACGAATGGGCGAACGAACCCTACGACGACTGCTGATCATCGGCGCGAGCGCGGCCGTGCGCTGGGCAATGCGCAAAGGCTCGACAGCGGATCCTTGGCTTGCGCGCATGCTTGCCCTCAAGCCGCCCATGCTGGTGATCGTCGCCCTCGCTAACAAGATGGCGCGCATCGTCTGGGCATTGATGGCGAGAGGCGGAACCTATCGGGCTCCGGCTGCGGCGAAGTAGTTCCGCGGCAGGGACCGTGATAGTGTGAGAAGGTCAACCGGAGAGTATGGCGCACGGTCACGAGACAGGAATGGGAAAACCAGATCATGGATACGCGCCTCGAGCACGCGAAGTTGAATTGGACCCGTTCCGCGAACTCCCATACGGGCCAGCGGCATGTGACAGCCGCAACAAAAGGCCGGACACATGTCAGCACCCGACCACGCTCCGCACTCTTCGAAAGATTCTTCTTGCACCAACGGGGGCGTCCACACATGTCCATGACGATATGGACAGCGAACCCCTCAGGGATTTGAGCGTCGATCTCTTTGAGTAACTTCAAGAACTCGACCGCCCGATGGCGCTTGTAGCATTTGCCAATGACAAAGCGGAAGCGACATCGAGCGCGGCAAACAGCGCGGGCAAGTTCATCTGAACACCTGGATCGGGTGCCGAACGAGCATCATGGTCACAAGTGGTATCATCACATCTCCAAGCAGCCAATGCCGCTTGAACGGTTTTATGAAGAAACGATGTAGACTTTCCCGCAGCACCTGGTTGCAGGCGTCCCTGTTGTCGCGCCTGAAACCACCGACGTCTTGAACAAGACAGCCAGAGCCGCAACCACGTCCATAGCAGTGCTCAGTATGGCAGCGCTCAATAAAGAGAAGATCTTGCCGGCGTCCGCCAGAATGCTCTCACCATTTTTGAGCGGTGCGTTGGTGTGTGAGAACGTGCTAACGCTAGTCATGGCCCCGATGATGCGAACGCGACCGTAGCGATAAGATCGCGTCAGCGAGGGCAAAGATAGCTGAAGCGCGCAATCCGAGGTACCGTGTTCAATGAGGAAGACAGCAGATAAGCGGCAGCATCGTGGCCTCGTCGTGTAGCGAAATGTGTAGCTGGCCATCAACTCACCGACGAACTCGCCGTAACTGCAACACTTCTATGAAAGCATGGGTTTCACATCGGCTGGAGAGCGGAGAAGACGGAAAGCTCCGTGGCCTGGCTAACCGTACACATGACTCCGGCGCCATCGAGCCCTGGGGCCTTATCGCCAATGCGGCGGGAACGATTAAGCCCTCAAGGGAAGTGGAGGATCGACTCCACGAGATCCGGACCGGATTGGAGGGCTCATCCGGCGTCCAATTTGTCTCGCCCTCTGAAAACGTCGCAGACGAGGTGGTGTCAGTCTTGAGAACCCTTCATGATCCGGACTACCTTGATGCACTTCAGCTCACGCCGCATCCACAAGAGCCAGAAATCACAGAGCTTGCCAGAAGATATGCCGCGCCCGGAAGGAGCCTCGGACGCTGGGGACTCCCCGAGCCGACGGTGGGGTATATCGACCCAAAGGCATGGAATAAGCTGAATTTCGAAACAACAAAGCCGGTTGGCGGGAAAAAACTCCTTGAAGGCGTGTATGATGCGGGGGTTGCTTACAGCAGAGCGGCGCTCGAACATCCCACAAGCTCGAGATCTGCAGAAAATCGGTGAGGTGGTGACGACGTGGCTGCTATACGGCCCACGTCCCCGCTACTCAGGTACGATCATCGCCAGCCTCTATCCTGAGCTGCATGGCGTGCTGCCTTGAACATATCACTACAACATGAACGAGCACCGTCATGACCTCACCCCCTCCTGACGCGCGAACGAAACTTGTCATTGCTGCTCTGACGATCGCTGCGTTCGCTATCGGCCTGGACACGTTTGTCATCATTGGAGCGCTCGATGTAATCTCGCGTGATTTTGCGATTTCAACCGGCGCGGCGGGTCGGCTGATCTCGATTTACGCGCTCTGCTACGCCGTCTTCGCGCCGCTGAATGCCTGGATGTTCAAGGCCATGAGCGGCCATAATGTTCAGATTCTGTCCGTTTCGATCTTCATCATCGGTAACCTGATCTGCGCGATCGCTCCGAACTTCCTAACCCTAGCTGCAGGCCGCGTCATTTCGGCCTACGGCGCGGCGATGTTCACCCCGTCGGCTACCGCGCTGGCCGTGGAGCTCCTGCCGCCAGCCCGCAAAGGGTTCGCGTTGTCTCTCATCTTTGGCGGCATGACTGTTTCACAGGTTGCGGGCGTTCCTGCCACAAGCTGGATCGCAGATGCTATCGGCTGGCGCTTCTCATTCGGTTTCGTCGTCATTGCCGGGCTTCTCGCATTGATAATCTTCGCCCCGATGATGTCCGGAATAGCTACCAAGGCGCCGGAGCGCGGAGACGGCCCAATCTCGAAAGGCCTCTCCAAGACCATCTACGGTATCCTTTCCGTGACGCTATTCATCGTCGTTTCCGAGTTCATCGTTTACTCCTATGTGAGCGTCTTCATCATCGGTTCTCTGCTTGCCGGGGTGCCGCTGCTCTCAGCCGCACTCTTTGCCTACGGTTTCGGAGCCGTGACGGGAAACGCTGCGTGCGGCGTTCTGACTGACCGTTTTGGCCCGTATAAAGTTCTCATCGCGGTTGTAGGCGCACAACTCATCCTGCTCGTAGGTTTGGTTGCGTTCGGACAGCATGGCGCCCTCACCGTGCTCATCGCCTTCTTTTGGGGTAACGTGAGTTACATGTATCTGGTCCCGATCCACCACCGGCTTCTCGGTCTGGCCGGAGATAGGTCGAAGCTGGTGCTGGCAATGAACAGCTCGACCACCTTCGCGGGGATCGCCATTGGGGCTTTTCTCGGCGGCATCCTTGTCGAGACTAGCGGCGTCACGTCCCTGGCTGCGGCATCGATCCTAATTGGTCTTATCGGCATCGGGCTGGCTGTTGCCTTCATGCGTGATGCAGAACCTGAAGAAGCCGCAACTTCCGCATATCCGAAATGATATCGTCAACGATCGAGTTATTATCGTCCCAAAGTTAACAACGGTTGCGCACACCCGCGACAAGATTGTGAAGGAAATTGGAAGCCTCAAACGGCATTTCCGCAGCATGCTAAGCATTTGGATCGAAGCCGCACGCGTTCCGCGCGCGTACGAAACAACTAAGGGGCGGCCCCGGCGCCTGCAGGGCGATGCAGGTTCGCTTCAATCAATTGGAGGCGGAGATGGACGCCTTGAGGATGAACCGGTCTACGACCCGGCAGATATGGCGGCGGGCGGTGCGTTCGCGTCGCTCGGCTATGAGGGTGGCGTAGGGCTGGAGCACGGGTTCATGCGCAAGGAGGATGAGGCGCCCCATTTCCCAGCGACGAGAGGCCGAGCCGGAGGCGTCCGAGGGCGAGCCCGGCAGGGCCCTGCCCGACAAGCTGGTGGCGCAACTGGCCGCGCAGCGGACGGCGGCCGGCCGCTTAGGCGGCCCTGCTCTGTGCGTTTAAAAATTTCGACGCGCGCCGGAGCCGCCGCCTTTGGGAATGCCCGGCGCTCCACCTCGACCGGCAGTCCCACCCGAACCACCCTGGTTGTTGACGCGAGCGTAGCTGAACGTATCAGTTCCCCGCTTAAGCGATACGAATACGAGTGTCGCACCGGCACCGCCGTTGCCGCCACGCCCTCCTCGGCCCGCAGTGCCACCATCTCCTGCAAGCCCGGGTCCGTCGTGGCGATCAAACGGACCAGTTGCGCCTTCTTTTCCGTTTCTGGCATGGCCGCCATCACCACCTCGGACGCCTTGCCCGCCTGCGCCTCCATCGATTCCGCGCACGAGCACGGCGAGATTCAGAATCCCAGGCGGGGCAACAGGGAGGGCCGGGCTCCAATGGATTGTCGATCACACTCCCGACGATCTATGTGATTGCGGAAAAACTGCTTGATGACCCGGATGACCATGAAACGCCTGCCCGCCGTCGGCGTCCTCCAACCCGAATGGAAGCACCGTAGGTCCGGCGCCGCGGCACGCCCGGTAACGTTCCGCCAGCGCTGATGTGATCTCGCGCTTTGCGCGCATGCTGATCTTTCCTGCCGATTCGGCAGCTCCGCCCCAGGCACGACAGGGAAGTTGTCCGGTAACATTTTTAATGAGGCGATGCGGGAGGCAGTTCCGGATAGCGTTTGACACGTTCGGCGGAACGATCTGCCGTGAACCATTCAGCAAGGGGCGATGAAGAGCCGGCCCGTCAAGCTACGTCCCTTCCCTATGATGCCTCGCACGCACAGCACAGTGACATGGGCTACATCGGATCACAGCGTTATCTAGCGATGGATTACGCAGGCACTTTCGCCGGCCGAAAAATTGATAATCATTCCGAACCCATCAACAACCGCAAATTTGATCGATGCTGCGCAAGAACGATATCTTTCTTACCAAGGTCAAGCGACGCGCACCTCGGCGTGCGATAACAATCGAAGACACCCTTCATGCTGTACGTCGACTGGGTCCGCCTTTCCTGCGCCGTCTTCGCGGCCTCTGAGGGCGACTGCGGGAGGAATAATTGATTTTGCCGCATCCGTGACCGCTTGCGCAGCGACGTCGCCGGACGAGGGATCTATGATTGATCGAGGCAGCTCTCTTTGATCCGCGACGGCCTTTTCGAGCGCAAGAGGAATTGCCGCCCCACTTCTGTAATTTCCCAGCCGAGAGCATCGGGAAGACACACTTCGCCGAAAAGATTTTAAGATCCGGCGCGCGGCGGCAGCCGCTTCATGCGTCGGCCCAGTCATGGCGCTGTTCATCAGGATCTCCACGGCCCGTCGGACTTCCGCAACGGAAGCCCGCCTGGCGGGGTCGCCGGCCAGCACTTTCAGGAAACGTCAGCTGGAAGACACGTGCCGTGCCTCCGAGGGCTGTGCGGTTTGCGAGACAGCCTCATGGCAGGAAGAGACGGTCAAACGCCCGGCGCGCCCTGACAAGGCATCGCCGGACAGGTGCGAGAACACGCCTTGCAGAGATCAGTTTCCGGAGGCGAACCGGATCAGCCAACCCGGAGATCCTCAGCTGACATCTTGCCCGAACGCCCGGCCTTGAGCTGATAACTTACCCGGGCCCCCTCTTCGAGGGTGATGCAACCGGCCTTTTCGACGGCACTGATGTGCACAAAGACATCGGGACCTCCGTCCTCAGGCCTGATGAATCCAAAACCCTTGGTCGAATTGAACCACTTCACAATACCCATTGCCACGGCGGCATCTCCTTAGTGAACCCTTGTGATCTAGCGAAGAGTTTCCCGGCAATCAAGATGGGCGGCAAGAGTCGCCCGGCGTCGCTGCGCTGGTCACCTGCTCTTTTTTTGTCGGTGGCTCTGGCTACCGCCGCATTGTGCAAACGACAGAAAGCGCCCTCACGTCGACGACACTTCGCTTCGAGGCTTCAGGATCTGGATGACGTTTTGACCTTCGCTTCACTCGTCGCGCGCTATCTTACAGAAGTATTGCAGAGCCTCGAACACGCCGCGCTCATCCGGAGCCAAGCTAGAGCGGATGGGATTGATCGACGTTGAACAACAGGGCGGCCGTGAACTCCTTCGCGCGGCCTGGAGCAGGATCATCAATCCCTGCCATGCATTGAAGCTACGAGACTCAAGCACGAAGACAGTCGCAGGGCTGCACTTTAGCCGTACGCTTTTGGACGTCAGCCGCACGCCGGGCCATGTCGGACGAACAGGGGTCTGCCGAGACAATCCTCAGGCAAGCGCATCTTGCAACATACCGCCCCCTCCTCATGTTGCGTTTGGGAAGCCAGGAAACTCGCTCGCCACCGGTGGAGGCTGTTCAAACCGGTTAACTTGCGCATCTTACGAGCTTCATCGCGCCCGCCGGCGGCTCGTCAGCTCTCTCGCCTTGGGTTCGATGAATTCAGCTGAGCAACGTGAAGACGTTGAGATAACAATGGTCTCTATTTTATCTGCTTCGATCAGCCGTCCACAGAATTTACTCAGAACACAGCCGCTTCGATGCATAGGTGTATTCAAGGGCCAGTTGACGCGCATATTCCATGAGATTGGCCGCGGCGCTGTGTCCCCCATCGATGTTTTCGTAATAGAAGTAAGGCTGGCCCAGCGCGTCGAGCTTCGCGGCAGCCTTGCGGCCGTGCGCTGGATGCACGCGGTCGTCCTTGGTGGAGGTAAGAATTAAGGGAGCGGGATAGGTCTTGCCCGCCATCAGCTTCTGGTAGGGCGAGTAGCCTTCGATCCAGGCACGCTGCTCGGCAATCGCGGGGTCACCGTACTCGCCGATCCAGGAGGCGCCCGCGCCCAGTTTGGTGTATCGAAGCATGTCAAACAGCGGCACCTGGATGATCGCCGCGTTGAAGAGCTCGGGACGTTGGGTGATTGCGGCGCCAACGAGCAGGCCGCCCTGGCTGCCGCCAATCGCGCCTAGCCGGCGCGGACTTGTGATTTTCCGGCGGATCAGGTCCTCGGCAACGGCAATGAAATCATCCCAGGTCGTCTGCTTCGTTGCCGCCTGGGCCGCTTGATGCCATTGTGGGCCAAACTCGCCGCCCCCGCGCAGGTTCGCAACGACCCAGGCATTGCCCTGTTCGAGCCATAGCCGCCCCACCGGTCCCAGATAAGAGGGCAAAAGCGGAATCTGGAACCCGCCATAGCCATAGAGAAGTGTCGGGATTGTGCCGTCAAACCTTGCGTTCTTCGGCCGCACCAGAAAATAGGGAATTGACGTGCCATCACGCGAAGTGGCTTCGAGCTGCTCCACGACATGGTTGGACGCATCGAAGGCAGAAGGTGTCTTCTTCAATTCCTCGAGGTTTTTGCCTTCGGCATCAAAATACCAGACTGACGTTGGTCTGAGATAGCTCGAGACAGCGAACATGGCCTGGTCCGCTTCATCGGAGACGGTTGACAGGCTGACATTTGTATATTCCGGCAGCGGGATCGGCGTCGCCGACCAAGCTCCCTGATCGTACTTACAAACGAACGCTCTGCTCTGAACGTTCTCGAGGATCGTCATGATCAACAAATTCTTTGTGGCGCCTACCCTGCTCAGGGCCTGGCGGGGCCCTGGTTGGAAAACAAGCGAGGCTTTGGCGCGCCGCGGGTCCTGTTTCCATTCAGCCAGGTCATAAGAAATCAGCGATCCGGCGGCGAAGCTGATATCGCCGGGCGGCGTCCATTCTTCATCAAGCTTCACAAGCAGGCGATCACCCACTATTCCGATCATCGCGGCCTTCTTCGGCAGATTGAGCTTGACGGGCCCATCGGGGCGGAAGACCACATACTCGGACTCGAAAGAGCTGATCCCGCGGGCCGCGCCGGTCGCATGAATATGACCCTCGCTGTCACGAAGCACGAAGGGCTGCGTCCCAACGTCGGTGGGCTCGCCACGAAAGATCTCGCGAGCCTCACTGAGCGGCTGAGCGCGTTTGAGCTCCTTCACGACAAAGGGGTAGCCGGCCTGTGTCAAAGTCCCCTCGCCCCAGTCCCGTGCAACAAGGAGTGTGTCACCATCGACCCAGCTCACGTGCTGCTTGTCCTCTGGGAGATAAAAGCCGTCCGCAACGAAGGTCTTGGCGTCGCAGTCGAACTCTCGTATGGACGCGGCATCCTTGCCGCCATCGGAAAGACTAATCAGGCAGAGACGCCCTTCAGGCGGAAGGCAGCTGCCACCTTGAAAAATCCAATTCCTGTTCTCGGTGACGGCCAAGGCGTCCACGTCGAGGATGGTCTCCCACTGTGGGTCTTGGCTACGATAGCTCTCGAGCGTGGTGCGCCGCCAGACGCCGCGCACCTGGTTCTCGTCTTGCCAGAAATTCTCCAAACCGCGCCGCTCCAATGAAACATATGGGATCCGATCCTTGGCCTGCAGGATGGAGAGCGCCTGTTCGTAGAAGTGCCGATAGCGAGGATCTGACTGTAGCACCCTGAGCGTCTTCTCGTTCTCGGCGCGAGCCCAAGCCAATGCGCCTTGTCCTTCGATGTCCTCGAGCCAGAGGAATGGATCATTCGTCGTTGCCAAGGTCGTTCGCTCCTGTGAAAGCGCCGTGGACGTGGCGCTGGCAGTCGAAGGCAACACCGCGGAGAAGAGTGGTGGTGTATTCATGGACTTTCTCCCGATGAGATCGCCGGGCACGCTCGCACGCCTGGCGCGTCAAGCAGCAGCGGCGGAAAGCACGCAACGTATGACATAGCGCAGCTTGCGCCATGTTGTGGACCACTCACTGCAAACAGCGTGCCGGCTAAAGAGCCGCAAGTTTCAGCTGCTCCGGCTGCAGCACCATGTCCGCTTCCCGACACTGGTTGCCAAGCAGACACCGACAGCGTGGGGAACGACCAAAAGCTCGCTGGTGTCGACGCCACTTGCAGAAACTTTTGAGATGCGGTTCTGCAACGCGAAAGGCCTGTGGTACGAAGCTCGAAAAATTACGCACCGACTTCATCGCCACTAGACGGTGCGGTGAAGTTGTGCCGTATCTCGCACCTCCTGAACCGCCTTTTGCCCACTTGAACGCCGCGCCGCCCATATCAACCATGCACTCATGTGCATCATGCCGTCGGCTGACGGGTAGGATTTGATGCGCGGGTAACGGCATCGGGGGCAAGAGAGAGTGCGAGGCGCCGCAATCCAACGCGACTTGGCGGATATGCGCCGGATTCCATTGACGAATGCGAGATAAGAGCCGCGCACGTCACCTCAAGTTGTACAAAATTACATGATCTTTAAGCGACTCTTTTGGGGCTTCGATATGAAGAGACTTTTGGGACTTTTGCTGCTCGTCCAATCCCTGTTGTTGTCCGCTGAGGCCATGGCCCAAGGGCTTTCTGCTCCCTCATACTGGAAAAATGAACGAGGTTCGGAACTGTATATTTGGTCCGCCAATAGCGGGACAATACAAGGGATTTTCACAAACCATGCTCAAGGATTTGCGTGCCAGGGCATCCCGTATCCTGCATCGGGATCCCTTAGCCCGACCGGCTTGTATTTTGTTGTTACTTTTTCCCAGTGCAATTCCTTTACCCGCTGGGTTGGAAAAATTAAGGGGTCTCAGATCCCAACGTCTTGGACGCTGCTCTACGTTGATAAGAAAGGTAAGCTTAGCAGGCTGAAGGGCGCGGATATATTCACGCGTATATGGTAGTTTTCGATCTTCTCGCAATGCAGCTACTTAGATTTGAAAATCGCTCTCGCGAGGTTTGCATCCCAAATGGCGCGACTTGCTGAGCCGCGCCGGCGCCCGGATTTCGGCCTATTCTCCGGCCTCATAGAACAGCTGGAGCGGCAGGCCGACCAGCGCCTTACCGATCCAGTTCCCGAGCAATAGCTTTCGGCAATTCCGTGGCGACGGTTGCAGACACTTGGCTAATACTTCGATTCGAAGCGCGCTACTCTGCGCTGGCTATCCCAAAGTTCTACAGGGTCGTCTTCGGAGAGATCCTCAGCGCGTGCCTTGGCGCCGTCCTCCGTGGCGCAAATTAGACCTATCGTCAGAAGATTTCGCCCTCGGATGCGAGGACAACCGCTCGAAATGTTTTCATCCGTCGGACTTACCACCTCTTTCCCGCCTTCATCTTCTCTGTTCAGAGCCCGTTGCTTTGCAGCGACAAACGAGGCGCGATCGGGTTGCGGAGACACCACCATCGATGCAGCACGGCAAAGACGGAGCGGTGCGTCAGGCACGGATCTCACGAGACCATCAAGCTGCATTGAGAGCCGTGGTAGTACGTGAACAAGAATACGACATCGCGCACCCGCTATCTCCCAGGCTTTTCTCGAGATCATTTTCATGTCACCTATTCAGGCGATCAAAGATTGGTATGTGTCCCTGGACAAAGAACTTCAATCGGACATCGCGTACATGTTCGTATCTCTGACCCTCGGTGATCGCCAGGTTGTTCCCGCTGCCGCTGTTCGAAGGCTGCTGCAATGGTTTGACGTGCGTAGTGCAGGCACGGAACACGAGGATGCTTTAGCTGCCGTCACGTTTCGGGCCTCATTCGAATACCTGTTTGCCGACCGCTTCACGAGCGCTGGCTGGATTTTTCCGGAGCAGATGTTCAAGGACGTGATCCGCGAGGCTGCTGAAGGTAAAGAGGCAAGCAAGATTGCAACGAGCGCATTCCGGCTACTGCGGGACCTTCCGGACCGGAAAACGAAATGGAAAGAGGCAGGTAACAAGTGGAATGCCCTAGTCAACTCGACACTCAACGATGATGCGCTGAGGCAGTGGACACAAGATCAGTTCCTGGCGAGCGACTTCGGGCTGACGCAAGACTGAAAAAGCTCCTGCCCCATCACCTCCCGCCATCCTCGCGACGCTGCGCGTGCCAGCTCTGTCCGCGCTTTGCGCGAGGCGCCGGCATGACGCTGCTTGCAGGTCGATAACTGCAAGGTGCGGTTGACGCAATTGAGGGGGCTTGTTGACGACCAACGGAGCCGCAATCACTGAAGACAAGACGGCCAATCATTGAAGCTCGCCTGAACGGAAGCACGTAGAGCAATCCGTCCGATGGCTCGGGGGCTCGAGAGACCAGAACAGGCAGTGCCGCAGAGCCAGCCGTCCCATGCATGAAACCAACAACTAACGTCCGCCATCGCAGACCGTGGCTATGATCATGCGGACTCGTGCTATGCCTCGGAGTTTCGCTGGCATGGCCCTGAAGACGGTTAAAGCCATTATGGCGGTAATTATGGAAATGGATACGATCACGCCATGCGCTCTGCTCTTGCGCCGCTGTAAACGTTCGAAGCGGGGCAAATGCCCTACTTTGAGTGCGCCTGTCCCAACCGAGAACAGTTCCTAGTCACACCTCCTGCTGAATTTACGTCGGTCCCGAGACAAGCGGCATGCGCGCGTAACTATCACGGGTCGAGGCGCATACTGCTCGTCGGCGCAACTACCTGCCACCTGACCACCTGTTCGCAAGTGGACCTTCGCTCACCATAAAGCCGATTGAGCAGAAAGACGGCAGGAGACAGCTGCTTTGCGCCGATAATCGCCGTGACTGTAATGCTAAAGTTGGGCCTGCTAATTACACAGGACCAACATGGTCAGAAGCATTCGCAATACTGTCATGGTAGGAACTTTCCTCGCAGTCACAGCCGGCAGCGCTAGCTGGGATTTCCTGAATACTTATTTCGCCTGCATCCTCGCGCTCGCCGCGTCATTCGGTGCTGGCCTTTGGTTCGAGCGCGCCTTTATCAAACGCGCTCATCGCGAGATGACGCGCCTTCACGGCGCGGATTGGCGCGTCGGAGACCGCTAATCTAGCTGGCTCGCGTTTACAAAAGGATCCGCCAACCGCTAAGGCAAACGAATGATAGTCGATCACATCAGCGCGAGCCTAGCCAGGCTCGAGGGGGCCATCCAGAAGTGTTCGATTTGCCCGGTCTGCTGCGGGCCGTCCGCTTGTGATCTTGGCCATCACAGGGACGTGGCGCCCTTCTTTGCGAGGAGTGCGAAAGCTTCGGGATGGTGATCGCCACCAGGCCTGCAGCTCACAGCAGGAGGTGACGAACATCTCGAACGGCGCAATTTAGGGCGAACGATACCACGGAAGACCAACAAAGCCTGGCTGCGAGACATTCCTGGCTTGGAACAGGCGCCAGAATCTCACCTCGAAACGCACGAAATCCGCCTATGGACTTCTTCTATAAGCTAAAAAACGGATCGCCTCTTCATAAGATTCGGGACAACGGTACCGAGTGCTTCAGCATCATGCCGATAGCAGAAGGGGTCGATGCAATCCGCCGATTCCAACGCGTTGCTCACGATGCGATCGCCTACGCCAACGACGAGTACAAGGCAATCCCACACGAAACACACGGTTCGGCGTGAGGATGTTTGATGTCGTGGTAATCCAGAAAGTTTCGCCTTAAGAGCGCTGCCCCCGGTTGGCAAAGCTGGTTCAACAGATAGCTATTTGACTGAAGTATGCTCAGGAACCGATCCCGACCATGGAGCAAAGAAGACGACAAACGCCTTCTCAAGCTCGCTTCGAATCGTGAAACCGCAAAGCGGATTTCCATTCTACTCGAGAGAAGCGAAAATGCCGTCGCCCGACGGCTCAGTATATTGCGAGAGCGGTACGCAAAGTCGAAGGCGATGAGCACGCCGCGGAGTCCTACGCTGAGCAGCGATTGCGGACTAGGTCCGCGTCACTTAGCGCAACGCAAGACAAGACCGTGATTGCGTGTGAAAGGTCCGTCGATGCACCGATGAAGCGAGAGTCGCAGCCGCTGCTCAGGCTTACCATTCAAATTCGCTGCACTATTCCTGACGGTCATGCGAGAAATCGTTTGTTTTCAGCGCGCTCACGACGCGGTTCGCCGTCTCTCGGCAAGAACAAAAGATATCGAATTTGCGCTCTTGATTGGAAAGCGCAGTGCAATATGAAATCGTTCGACGATGTTACCAGACGGAATATCGCGGCGGCGTGCGCGAGCTTCAGGCGCCTGCCGCAGAGTGCAGGACCGAACCGACTCACGCGTACAGCGGTGGCAATCGTGCTGACCGCCTCTGGCGAGGGCCACGACATCGCCTTTCTCCTCACATTGCGCGCGTCAAGATTGCGCTCGCATCGCGGCCAGTGAGCTCTGCCCGGCGGACGCTGCGACGAAGGCAAGACGCCGGTCGAGGCGGCACGGCGAGAACTTGAGGAGGAGCTCGGGTTGGGGCTTGCGGGTGATGCAGTGCTCGGCATGCTCGACGATTATCCGACACGCTCCGGCTATCTGATCACGCCCGTTGTCGTATGGGTTGCTGATAGCGCCGCTATGGCGCCGAACCCGCATGAGGTCGCCTCCGTCCTCCACATTGCGCTTCATACAATCGAACGTGAGGACGCCTTCGACTTCGTCACCATTCCCGAAAGCGAGCGGCGCGTGATCCCCTTTCATCATCGGGGGAGCCTGATCTACGCCCGACAGCGGCCCTAATCTGTCAGTTCCGCGAGATTCTGGCTGGGAGCGCAACCCGCGTTAGCGATTTGGAACAACCGATCGTCGCCTGGGAGTAAAGGCACTTTGCGCTGACACTTGGCATGGCGGCTCTCCGATCGTGCTGCGCACAGTGTGCGCCCTTGAGCTTGCCGCAACCGAGCCGTCGAGAATGTGGCGAACGCCCGGGGCGATGAGGGCGCCGCTCGCAGCGTCGCGCAAGAGTTGACTGATCTCACCTACTCCGTTGCGCCGGCGTTCATCGTGGCTACTCATGGCCCTCGTCTTTCCCGGAGAGCCTCCCGTTCATTTGTTGAAAACATCCCTGAATCTGGGATAGTCTTGGACGAATTCCTGCGCCCGAGGCCATTTCGCGGTTAAATTCACCTCAGGTGGGTTCCGGTTATGCAGTACGATCGGATAGATGCCCGCATCCTCGAGATCGTGCAAAAAGACAACCGTCTCACGTCCGAAGCAGTCGGCGAGCTGGTCGGGCTTTCTGCCACAGCGTGTCAGCGGCGACTAAAGAGGCTCCGTTCTGAACGCATCATCGAGGCCGATATCTCGATAGTTTCGCCGAAGGCGGTAGGCAGACTTATTCAAATGCTTGTGCTTGTAAGTCTGGAGCGGGAACGTGCCGATATAATCGACAAATTCAAGAAGGCCGTTAGATCGTCAGTTGAAGTCGTCAACGGCTTCTACGTCACCGGCGATGCGGACTTTGTCCTTTACGTTACCGCCCGCACCATGGAGGATTATGAGGAGTTCACTCGGAAATTTTTCTATGTGAACCCTGACATAAAAGGCTTCAAGACGATGGTCGTGTTGGATCGTATAAAAGCGGGCTTTGCCGTACCAGTCGAGACTCCTTCGGAGGACTGACTACGGATTAAGGTTTTTCACACCGCGGATCGATGCGTTTACCCTTCTGCGCAAGCGCTTAATGACGCGCAGGCTCATCACTCTGAACACGTCTGAGACACTACCAAGAAGACACTGCCGAAGCGCCGTTTACGGGTACGGAACGACGCGTTGGCTGCATTGTTCCCGTTCCGGTGTCACGACGCCGACATGCGCCGCGCGGTAGAGACGTGCGAGCGCAGCCTGGCTGAACGAATCGTTCTTGTAGTGGATCGGGCTCCACTCGTCTGTGCCATGCTCGGTATTGACCTGGTTGATAGCGGTCTGCACGTCGTCTCTATATTTTTGGTACTCTTCGACGTCGGCGCGTGAGGACGGGTCGATTTGCAACAGCGAGATGCTCTGCGGCTCCTTCGTTAAAAGCTGATTGAACGCTTCGACCCGTTTATCGATGCCTTTCGTGTAGTCGAGCCGGTCTACGCCGATGGCAAACTTGGCGCCTTGGAAGTTTTGCAATAGTGACGAGACTTTTTCTTGCTCTGCGGGAGAGAGGTCTTGCGCAAGATACTCTGCGAACTGCTCGGGATCGATACCGATTGGGAACTTTTGAAGTCGCGTTTGGCCACGTTCTTTGGTCACAATGCCATCCTTGCCCTCCAGCGCGAAATGGGTTCGAAGGCAGGCCAGGAAATTGTTCAGATCCCGGTTCGTCTGAAAGCCGAGGAGATCGTACTTCAGCATCGATTTCATCAGTTCGCGATGGTTGGGTACGCACTCTATCATGTCGGGTGTGGGCCACGGCGTATGGAGGAAAAGCCGGTTGGCCGCTCAATGCCCAGGTCATGCAGATCGGCCCCAAGCGGGAGTAGATGATAATCATGCACCCAGAATGCGTCCCGATCTCGTACGTCGAAAGCCGCGCGCGCGATGAAGTCGTTGATCCTTCGATAGCTGCCATAATCCTCGTCCGAGCCCGACATCCGGTCCGGCAGGGAGTGCAATGCTGGCCACAGCGTTGAATTCGAATAACCCCGAAAGTAGCCAGGATGGTCCGCGACCGGCAGATCGAGCCTGGCGACGTGGCCTGCACCAGTCGGCACCAGTGGCAGGGGCCGATCGATCCCGTCGCCGCGGGTCTCCGAAGAGCCTATCCAAACCGCGCCGGAACGTTCCACCACCGGCTCGAGGGCCGCGGCGAGCCCGCCGGTCTGGGTTTATTGGGGTCGAAGGGTGCAACGCGGTTCGAAATGACGACAAGCTTCAAATCGGATTGCTGGTTGACGGCATCAAGGCGATCCTCCACCTCGTCCGATACACTAGGATCGGAAGGACCTGCACTAGCTTGTTGCTCTTGCGGTCTCTCGTCCAGGTGCTGGTCAAAGGCCGCATGGCCTATGGTTTCATCTTGCTGGGTCGCGCCTGATGTGCTGCTGGAATCCAACGTTGCGGTGTCGAGCGTGTCATGGATTCGAACCATCACGTAACTCCGTTTGACGATGTTTCCGTTCGATGCAGTCGCAGATCAGCCCCGAGATGTCTCCACCACGTCAGGATGGCAGGTCTAGCTTTCGAGAAGCTGACCGGTCGAGCAAAATGGTCGGATTGCTGCATCCATCCAGGACTTCGAGGCGGTCGTGGCGGATGAGGCGACGAGATGTCGGATTAAGGCAAGACCACGTTTGGCTTCATCGACTTGATGAGTGCACGCAGAGCGTTGTCGTCTTAGGCGGCGACGCACAAAAGGCTCGATCGCGTTTCGGCTCCGCTTTGGTTCACATCTTTGTCGAAAACGAAGGCCCGGATCTCATCCGATAGGCCGGCTTTGCGGCTTCGCTCCCTGCCGCGCCGCAGAATGCCGACGGCAAGGCCCCTCATCCCTACTTTGATCAAAACCCATCCAAGTTGGGCCTTTGTCACGGAAGATTTCCTCGTATTTTTCACCCTCGATGGTTTCCTGCGCGGAGTGGTCATCTGGCGGCGAAATTCATCTCAGGCTGGAGGTGGGCTATGCAGTACGACCGGATAGATGCCCGCATTCTTGAGATCGTGCAAAAGAATAACCGTCTGACTTCAGATGTGATTGGCGAGATGGCCGGGCTTTCTCCTACCGCATGCCAACGACGGTTAAAGAGGCTCCGCTCGGAGGGCATCATCCAGGCCGACGTGTCGGTTGTATCGCCGAGGGCGGTCGGACGACCTATTCAAGTGCTTGCACTGGTGACCTTGGAGCGGGAAAGCGCCGATATCATCGATAGGTTTAAAAAAGCCATCAAATCATCAATCGACGTCGTCAACGGCTTTTACGTCACGGGCGATGCCGACTTCGTCCTGTACATTACCGCGCGGTCCGTGGAGGAGTACGAGGAGTTCACGCGGCGCTTCTTCTACGAAACTCGCGACATCAAAGGCTTCAAGAGCATGGTCATATTGGATCGCGTAAAGGTTGGATTTGCTGTTCCGGTTGAGCTTCCCCCAGACGATTGATTGCACCGATACGTGCGATCGTCTCGCGCCCGCAATCGAGGTGTTGACCTGACCGTTCCACTCTCCGGGGGCTTTTTGGGATCGCAATCAGCATAGCAAGAGAAGACGCACATAGAGCCCGGTCATACGGCAATGTCGTGGACGCCATCATCGTATCGCTGGCGACAAGGTGCAAAAGCAAGAATGGGGCGCGTTGAGGCGCGAGCGCCTTTATTCGCTTGGTCGAAATTCGTCGAAGACAGGCCCATCAACGCGGGATTTGGGCGCCGCTGAGTTGCTCGTTGCATCAATCAAGATGAAAAGGGTGCTATAGTCGTAATCACGTTCTCGTTACGGTCAGGCGCAGGCTAGCAAAAGCCTCCTGCCAGGGGAGGGACCATGACCGACCGCGTGCCCGCCGTCCTCGAAGTGTTTGACTGCTCTCAAGATCGTGCTCTCAAGCAGCTGCCCGGCACACGACAGGAGCATCAGCGTTCTTTTCCGGTGCGTCCCGCGAAGCGGCCGTTTGTGAAGAACGTAATCTTGGCGCGTCTTCCTATCCAACAGCTTGTGGCAATAGGGGAGTGCCTCGAGCCGGTCGTCTTGAAAGAACGGATGGTTCTGCAAGAGCCAAAAAGGCCGGTCGAGCACGTCTATTTTGTAGAGAGCGGCCTCGTCTCGCTCAGAGTTGTTGCCGCGGGCAGTATGCTCGAAACGGCAGTCATAGGCTATCGGGGCGTGGTCGGCACTTCTTTCTTGTGGGGAGGACATCTTTCAACCCATCAATCTGTCGTCGTCTTCCCTGGAAGCGCGCACAGAATTCGCGTCGAGGATCTTCGTCGGATCATGAAGGTGCATCCCGAGATCAGAGACCATCTGTTTGAGTACGTGCAAGCGCTGACATTTCAGTGCGTCCAGACAGGATTGTGCGGGGTTCGGCACCATCGTGAGCAGCGCCTTGCGAGCTGGATTTGTCTTGCTAGTGAAGCTGTTGACGCCCGCGTGCTGCCAGTCACCCACGATTACCTTTCCTCAGTGCTGGGACTGCGCCGCGCCGGGGTGACCGAAACCTTGATCCGCTTCGAGGAGCAAGGGCTGATTCGCAAGATGCGCGGGGTCTTGCAGATCGACAACTCCAAATCGCTCGAAGAAAAGGCATGCTGTTGCTACAAGCTCGTCTCAGCTGCCTATGCCTCCTCATCAGTCCGCACTCTCGGCGAAGAACAGGCGAGCTAGCGACTGGCGTTCTGCGTCCTCTCGGTTCTTGTGACGCGAAGTTGAGGCAATTCCCCCTGGGAAAGGCCACACCGTCACGAATCAATCGTTCCCCTTGCGCCGTGTAGCTGGCGGTGGGTAACCGATCGCCGGCGATACCCGGGTTGGTCAGCTTGCGATTGTCGCAACGCGGACGGGTCATCGGTCAGCCACGCGATGCGGTCGGGCGATTAAGGGGCACGCTGGACAACCGGTCCCGCGTTCCGCTCGAGCAGGATCGCTGGATGGGCGCAAGAAGTCGGAAAGGTACTGAGCGCGACATCCACATTTCGTCAACTCGGTATGCTGGAAAGCCGGGGAACCGCCGGCGGATTTAAACAACGACTTGTCCTTGTAGCGGGCCTAGTATCCGGAATCAGAGCTGAGTGATACGGCGATCTTTGAAGTGGCGTTGACGGACTTTTTTCTTGGTCCAGACGAAGGGCTCGGCTTTGTAGTTGTACGCGTTGCCGTAGGCATCGATGTGTTCCTGAATCTGCTTGAGGCTTGTAAAGGAGGTGGCGCTAAGTGACTGCCCCTGCAAGATCGAAAACCATACCTCAACCTGATTCAGCCAGGACGCGCTTGTCGGCGTGAAATGAAATTGCACGTTGGGGTGGGCCTTCAGCCAGTCCTCGTTCTTCTTGTGGGTGTTGAGGTTGTCGAGGATGACGTGTAGCTGGCGGTTCGGAAAGGCGGCGGTGAGGCTGTTCATGAAGTCGAGAAACTCGACGCGGCGACGGCGTTTTGAATGCGTTGCGATGATCTTTCCGGTGGCGACTTCGAGCGCCGCAAACAATGTTGTGGTGCCATGCCGCTTGTAATCGTGGCTCTGACCGGTCAAGGCGCGGCCATTGGGCAGCTTCAGATAACCCTGCGCTCGCTCCAAGGCCTGGATCGAGGGCTTCTCGTCCACGCATAGCACAACGGCCTTCGCAGGTGGGGCGACGTAAAGGCCAACAACATCGGCACCTTTGGCCGTAAAGTTCGGGTCGTTGCTCTCACACCAGGACTTGCGAGCCGCGAGGTCAATCTTGTGGCTGCGCAGGAACCGCCAGACATATTGGACGTCAACATCGCCTAGCGCCTTGGCCAGCAGAGGGCCGGTCCAGCGCGCAAACCCTTGCGGGGGCGGCTTATCCAGCAGCTTCAGAATCCGCTTGTCGGTCGTCTTCGTATAGAGCGGCTGCTTGCCAGGCCGCGGCTTGTCTTGCAGCCCTTCAAGGCCTTGGTCGGGATAGCGATGCCGCCAAAGGCTGACAATCCGCGGTTGGACCCCAACTTCCTTGGCAATCGACCGGGTGCTACGCCCGTCCGCCGCCAAAAGAACTATCCGCGCCCGCTTCAAATCGCGCTGCAACGTCACCGGTGAGCGACAACACGCCTCGAGCACCTTGCGATCTATCTTCGAAAGGCGGACTTCTCTTGCTTCGGGTATCATCCCGACACCTTGAATCACGACTCACGTTCTAAGAAAAGTGGGTACTAGCCTACGCCAGAGCGAACCAATCCTTCTGTGTACCAGATCCACAAATAGCCAATTTGCGTCGCAGGAGCATCTGTCCTGCCCTTCAGACTTCCCATGCAATCTCGTCGATTTCAGCAGCGATCTCCTCGGCGCTACGCAGTTCGCGCCTTCGCAGCGACTTCAGAACGCGCCGCCCGAGCGCGACGAGGTCGAAGTTCGGCTCGACTTACCTTCTTCAAAGCGGTCACACCACAGGAGCTGGCCGCGCCAGATTATAAAATGACTACCGCATCCTCCGTCTCGCCAAAACGACGGATAGAGCGTTGGCTTGTTGGTCCGCATATCCAGTCTCCAAGACTTCCTACAAATGGATCGAGATTCACAACGAGCGTTTCACCGCATCCGTCCGGACAGCGCATCAGGACCGAGCGCAGCGCGCCTCGCTGGATGACCACCACATCGCCCGGAGCGGCAAGCATCTTTTCTCCCTCATCGCGGTATTCCGCAAAGCCGAGCAGGTTCACCCTCCTCGCCACATGTCTTCCTCACCGCCAGCTCGCCCGCCAATTGGGCCGCAACGGCGTATCCTTTTGTACGGCTAAAGCGGTCGGCAGCAGGACCGTCATCCCATTGACAGCACCTGAGGAGTCGAACGCCGACCGCAGCCTGATATTCAGTGGAACACGATTGTACTGCGATTCCCATCCGCCTCAGCTGTCGGACCACGCTGGACATCCAGCAGAACTTGCTGGTCGGATCACAGGGCCCGGGGGGATGCAAGAACGATGTCGGAGCGCACAGACGATCAATCTCAGCCGCCCAAATGGCATCTTTATGCCCAAGGCTTGCACTCCGGTGGCATTTGAAAGGCAAGCCAGGTCTCCAACGAACGCCATCTCATCCGCAGCGATGCGTTCCATCGTTCCATTGATGTCACCGACCAATTCTCGCAATTGATCACAACGTTGACACTGGGCTCCGACCGGCCGTCAAGCTTTCAAGAGCGTTATGCGTCGATGATCTCACCTTGCCTAGTGGTTCGCGGCGCCCGCATTGAGGATCGGCGACCAAATAAAAGCACGACAGCGCCTGTATTATGGCTATACAGCTGCGGTCGCGTAATTCGCTTCGCATTCCGCCGGAGCACCCCATAGTCGCCCCTTATATTTCGCTAGATCTGCATCAGCGGCAACGGAATGGCGGCCGTTACTCAATAAGACGCAGACGCCGCGCCTTGACGACGCATTGGATACGGGTGGTCGTTTCCAGCTTTCGCATTGCATTTTTGACATGAAAGTTGACGGTGTTCTCGCTCACTTTCAGGATGACTCCGATGGCCCAGGATGACTTCCCCTCCTCGACCCATCGTAAGCACTGTCTTTCGCGCGCCGACAAAACAATCTCTTGCACATCCGCCATGAGTTTCTCCTGGAGCAGAGAGGACGTGGAATGAGATCAGCAAACGCCATACCAATCAGTGCATCGCAAACTCTCGCGGCAGGACAAGATCTTGGGAGATTTCCGGTTCACTTCAGCGGAGACTGCCACCCAAGTGCAGCCCTATCGACGGGATTGCGACATATGTCGAAAACGCAACAGCAGTGACTACGGCAACCGTAGCAGTCGATATTTTCTCAACATCTGTGTGAGCTGGATATCACCTTTTCGCCAAGCGTCCTCCCGCAAGGAGTGAATGCTCTGTGAAGGGGCCGTAACACCCGGCTTGCGAGCCGAGATCCTTCATTTGCACCAAAGCTTTCCTTTCAAGCGGGTCGGCTCGGATCCACCCATCACAACAGCCCGGCGTTCGGCGTCCATCCTAAGGCGATCATGCAAGCTTTTACGTCCCAATCACCTACCAACGCTGGTCATTGATCGGCATCACAGCAAAAAGGTATGAGCAGTGCGGTTTGCGCCAATCGAAGGCCGGCCTCCCAGGACTTCTGTATGAAACCACAATCCGCTCGGCCCAACTCAGGTCATCAATGCACTCGGCCGTCGCCTGTCGAAATGCTTCGTGCCCAGGTCTGCTCGAATGGCGAGCTCTCGTTTCTGATGGAGGCGCATGACGGCCTATCCGCCACAATCGCCCAGTGCTCAGGATTCAAGGGGCTCTGGGCGTCCGGTCTGTCGATTGCCTGTTCTCTAGGTTATCGCGACGCGAACGAAGCATCGTGGAGCCAGCTTGTCGACGCCGTTGAGCGGATCGTTGATTCGAGCCAACTTCCTGTCCTGGTTGACGGCGACGGAGGCTTCGGGAATTTCAACAATGCTCGCCTGCTGGCGCGCAAGCTCCTCCAGCGCGGCGCTGCCGGCGTCGCACTGGAGGACAGCTGTTTTCCGAAGATGAACTCGTTTGTTGGGGATCGGCACCCCCTCGCCGATATTGACGAATTCTCGGGCCGCCTCCGGGCAGTGAAGGATACGGTCGCAGACGACTTGGTTCTGGTGGCAAGGATCGAGGCGTTGATCGCTGGGTATGAGATGGACGAAGCACTTTTGCGCGCTCACGCCTACGCCGACGCGGGAGCCGACGCGATCCTCATTCATTCGCGAAGGAGCACTGCGGACGAAATCCTTTCGTTCGCGCGCGCTTGGCAGAACAGATTGCCCGTCGTGATCGTTCCGACGAAATACTACCGAACGCCGATCTCTGTATACCGTAAAGCCCGCATCGCCACGGTGATCTGGGCCAACCACTCCATGCGAGCGGCAATAGCGGCAATGCGGCAAGTCTGCCGTCGCATCATCGCTGAGGAAAGCACCGCGAGCGTTGAGCCGAATATCGCTACTCTCGACGAAGTCTTCGAACTTTTGAAGTACGACGAACTCGCCCGTGCGGAAGCGTTATATCTGCGGCCCGAGGCTGAATTGCGCAAATAGGGTTTCGTCGACACAGGAGCATATTCGTTGCCGAAGACTCACCGTCCTGGACTTCCTGCTAGCTGGCCAGGTGCGACTTCAATCTCAAATGGCTTTCGTTGCACCGAGATGTCCTTAGATGGCCGTAGCACGCCTCACTCGGCCGAAATTCGCATTTTTCCATCTGGGCAGCAGCTCGAGGTACCGGATCCATGGCCTCCCTCCTCTTTGGAAAAGGACCGACGAGGACCATTTGTCTGCCTTCACCCTTGGAGTTGATTTTCAAGGCTCCGGCAGGCTTGATTTCGCTTCAGCAAGCATACGTTGCGGCCGAAGACACTCGTCGGTGTTTCACCTTAGCGGAGCGACGAAAAGGAACTAAATGGTGACCGATGCTCCCAAGAACGCCGTCATTCTCGCCGCTGGCTGCGGCTCTCGCCTGCGTCCTCTGACAGATCTGAGGCCGAAGCCGCTCATCGAGGTCAATGGCACTTCGATTCTTCACAACGCTCTGCGCAACCTGGAAATTGTCGGCGTGGAAGAGGTGACGATCGTCGTGGGTTACCGCAAAGACGCCATTCAGTATGCCTGCGGCAGCCGCTTTGGCGCGCTCAGAATCAAATATGTCGAGTCGACTGTTTTTGACCGCACCGGAAGCGCCTATTCTTTGTGGCTGGCGCGCGACGCTCTTCTCTCCGGAGACTGCTTTCTTCTCGAGGGCGACGTCTTTTTCGAAGAGGATGTGTTGCGCTACTTGATAAGTTGCCCGGGGACCGACGTGGCTGCAGTCGTCCCCTTCGACGTTTCAATGGAAGGGTCAGCCGTTCTGTTGTCGCAGAACGGCCTCATCTCAGGCTTTCGATTGAAGCAAACCGCGTCAAATCTTGTTGCGGATGGCCCAAAGCTATTCAAGACGATGAACCTACTACGTCTTTCGGCGCCGACACTCAAGGCAACGATCGTTCCGGCGCTGGACGATATCATCGCCGCCGGAGCTAGGCAGACCTACACCGAAGAACTTTTCGGTTATCTGATACAAAAACGAGGTCTACAGCTCGCAGCGGCGCGATGCGATGGCCTCAGATGGTACGAAATTGATAGTGCTGAGGATCTGCAAATTGCGGAGCGCATTTTCAGGGACCGAATGAACGTCTACGCCCAGACGCAATTTAATGAACGTCAACGCGTCGAGACGCAATTTGCAGACTAGGTGAGAGTCCAATGCTAAAATACCTTTGGGATCCAGCGAACGCCACAACAATCACAGGCCTTCTCTTTTCCTCCACCAGCCTATTCCTTGTTCTCTCCGAGCTCCTCGAGCTATCTGTGGTCGACCACCTCGACGGGTTTGTGGCAGGTCGTACGAAGAGTCGCGATCCAGATGTCGCAGAGATGGGAGCGAGCCTCGACGGGTTTGCGGATATCGTCTATGGAGCCGTTCTGCCTGCGGTAATTGTGGTACGTCAGGCCAAGCATCACATCTCGCCCTTGCGACCGCAACCACGCTACTGGTGGCTCTGCAATAAGGCTTAGCTACTTTGCGAACTTTGGCAGGTCAATCACATCGCGGTTTTGGACGCGTGGTCGGCGACCACCAGCGCGGATCGGCTATGTACAGCAGTGTGGCTGATCTTCATGCCCACCTAATCTGGTATTGACACAAGAGCGCGTCCGCGCAGGCGGACCGCAAGTCCGCCACGCCCGAGTAATACGACTAAGACGCGAAAACTGCCTCAACGGGTCAGATGCCCATCCTCATAAAGCCACGCACACTGAGTCTGCTGTCCAAGTGCGAGCGTCGTCCTCCCGGGGCAAGCCTCATCATTTCCGCCTTCGCGATGTTCGACCTCGCCCACCCGGGCGCGGACCGTCTGGAAGGCGAGCAAGACCTTTGGGTCATGGCCGCAAAAGAGCTTCCGTCCGGGACCCCTCTCGACATAGGAATGCCTAAGCCGGAAGCGGAAGTGCTCATCGGTGGACATGCCGCGGCGCCTCAGGGGCGGCCGACAGAGCGCTTGATGTTGGGCTGGACGATCGGACCGATGCAGAAGCACCTTTTGGTGACGGGCGATCGCTATTGGCAGATGACAGCCGCCGGCTGGCGACCGACAGCCGTTCAACCTTTCCGGCAAATGCCGCTAACGCGGCAACGCGCGTTCGGCGGCCCCGGCTACGCAGCGAACCCAGTCGGCGCCGGCCACGAGGCTCTTCGCCGCAGCATGGCTGGCGAGCTGGTGGCCCTACCCAATGTGGAGAGTCCTGAGCATGCGATTCAGTTCATCGACGCAAGCGCACCGCCCGCAAGTTTCGGACCAATGGCGCTGGATGACAGGAAGCGCCTGCAATACGCGGGAACCTATGACGCTGCGTGGCAGCAATCGTTCGCCCCCGCTTTGGCGAGCGACGCCGATCCGCGGCTTTTCATGTTTGCGCCGCTGGACCAGCGCATGGCAGGCTTTATCTCTGGCGGAGAACCCTACGCGCTACAGAACTTCTCCGAGGAACATCCATTGATCGAAGGCTGCCTGCCGGCCTTACGCGTGCGCTGCTTTATCGGCTGGCGTGATCTGTCGCGTGGGGTCACAGAACTGCCGACGCGAATCGATACGCTGTGGCTATTTGCCGGCGCCCGCCGCGGCGTTATGATCTATCGTACCGCGATCGCCGTGCAGGAATTAGATGGCAGCGACGTCGGCGACATTATGGTCGCCTACGAGCGACAGAGCGAGCTTGCGCGTCCATTGGATCATTACCTTAACGTCCGGCAGCTGCGACTCGACCGAGCGACGGCCGCACGCTATGCCTTTTCCGAACATCAACTCGCCCCAGAACTTTCGGCCGCTGAACGCGAGCACCGCGCAGCGCGGCGGCGCGAATTGGCCGACGAGCGCGCAGGGCGGCAGCTCGCCTCCATGCGCTGGACGATCGATCAAGAACTTGCGCGCATTGACCTTCCGCCTTTGCAGCGTCCCACGATCGAGATACCGCCGATTGAACCGTCGACCATTCCGGAACTGTTGCCGGAGGAGCTCGAGAGTGGAGAGATCGATTTGGCCGAGATACTCGATGCTTTAGAGACAGTACAGGCCAAGGCTGAATCCGACGTCGAAAGGCTCTCTGCTCAATATGGGCCCTTGCGCGCAGCCTATGAGAAGATTGCCAGCGGAAACGCAGAATCAAGCGATATCGACGCCGTGCTTGCCGCGATCGACAGCATGGACGCCGCGCAATCGATCGACGCAATGTTTGAGCAAGCTCCGCCATTCTCTGAGCTGTTGCCGGATGCTGGTTCGCCTCTCCTGGGCCATTTCGAAGACAAGCTCGCGCAGGCGAAAAACTGGCGGGCCGAACTCCTTGGCAAGGCAACGCAACCGCTGGACGAGCAAATGCAATTCGAACTTGCACATGCTCGTTTTTTTGACCTGCCGGCTGGACGACC
This sequence comes from Bradyrhizobium sp. USDA 3311, assembly GCF_054062495.1. Classification (NCBI taxonomy): domain Bacteria; kingdom Pseudomonadati; phylum Pseudomonadota; class Alphaproteobacteria; order Hyphomicrobiales; family Nitrobacteraceae; genus Bradyrhizobium; species Bradyrhizobium sp. USDA 3311. Next base: position 9,350,685 of record NZ_JBSSFI010000001.1, read on the forward strand.
GCTGGAGCCGATACGTAACGCCATATCGGACGACGCCTTTTCACTTCCGGACATTCCGATGCCTGTACTGCCGGAAGCAGCGCAGTGCGTCGCGCCAGAGGCGCCGAGCCTGACCATTGACGAGATACTGGCGCAGATCGACAGCCCCGTCACACCGCCTGACGTCACAGAACGCGCGCGCACGGTCCTCGCCGAAGCTGAGGCGGCGCTCAGAAGGACCCTCCCCTCGCTTACCACCGACGACTGCCCGCCGTTCGAAGCCTTGAGCGCCCCCCATCATCCTGTAATCGCATGTGGGCCCGAAGCGGTGATGGCCACGGCCAAAAAGGAATCTCAGGACGCATTCACGGTCCTGCAGACCGAGATCGACAAAGCGGAAGGCCAGTTGGCAGCCGGCATAGCCGCGGCGAGGCTCGCATCACCCAAGCCGCTCAGGCCTGAAACGATGCTGGCGCCCGCCGTCGCGCGCGCATTGGGGGATGTGGTGGAAGAGGAATTCCGGCGCGGCGGCACGGTTGCCGGTCACGATCTGGCCGGCGCCGACCTCTCCGGGCGGCCATTCGCGAACGCGGACTTCTCCGGCGCCTTTCTTGAACGCGCGAAGCTGAACGGGACCAATTTCGCTGGCGCTAAACTAAGGAAAGCCGCACTGTCCGGCGCGGAGCTCGTCAACGCGGATCTAAGCGCGACCGACCTCACCGAAGCCAACTTTGGTGAAGCCGACTGCCGCGGAACGCGCTTCGCCGGCAGCCTGCTTGTGCGCAACAATCTTCTCGGCGCGCGCATGGCGGGCGCATCCTTCGACCAGGCGCGTCTCATCGAGCTGCAGATTTTGCAGGTGCCGATGATCGGGGCAACCTTCCGCTCTGCACAGCTGCATCAATGCTGCTTTATCCAAGCCACCCTCGATAATAGTGTTTGGGAGAACGCCAGCCTCCAGCGGGGGCAGTTCATGGATCTATCGCTGTCCGGCGCGGACTTTGCCGGCGCGCGACTGGAACAAACCTCCTTTCTTAGGGTCGCAGCGCCGCAACTCGACTTCAGCAGCTCGCAATTCGACCAAGTCAGCTTCATCGGCGACATTGATCTGCGCGACGCCCGCTTCGGCCGCAGCAGCGCCGAGGCGCTCTCCTTTCAGGCTGCCGATCTCAGGGGCGCCGATTTCTCCATGGCTCGGCTCAACGGCGTCTATTTCGGCAAGTCGGATCTTTCGCACGCGACCTTTCGAATGACATCGCTGAAAGGTGCGGTAATCACTGGCAACGATCTGCGCGGAACCGATTTTTATGCCGCCAATCTGCTGGAGGCCCATCTCAATCACACCGACCTGAACGGCGCCAGTCTGCGCCATGCAAATCTCTATGGTGCTGACCTGATGGATGCTTCCTTGGTCGCCGCCGATTTGAGTAACGCCAACATTGACCGCACCGTCCTGATGGTCACGCGCCATGTCAATTGATCTGCTACTGCAGTCGATCGCCCATAGTTTCCCGGTACGTGAAGCCAACCTCGATGGCGGGAAGTTATCTGGACTGAGCCTAAACGATGGCGTTGTGCTGAGCTCTTCCTTTCGCAACAGCAGCTTCGCGCGGGGCTCCTTGAGTGGCATGATGTTTCAGGACTGCGACTTCAGCGGCGCTTCCTTCGCAGACGCTTGCTTTGAAGAATGCACCTTCGTCAGTTGCCGCGCTGACTCCTCCGACTCGCGACGAGCACGCTTCGCCCAGTCGACGTTCACGTCATCGGATTTCGGCCATAGCAACTTCAGCGAGGCGCGCTTCACCCAAACGACAGCGATGCGCTGCATCTTGACCCACACCATCCTGCGCGGCGCCACCATATCTCAAAGCGCCATTATGGATTGCGAGCTTTCCAATATCGTGTTCGATGGCGCCACGCTTACGAATGCCGCCATTACACAGGCCGATCTGCGCAGTGCGCGGTTCGCTGGAATGCGTTGCGACACGATCCTTTTCTCCGAATGCGATCTGTCGGACCGGGACCTCAGGGGCCTGATGCTTGCCCGAGCGAACCTGAGCGGTGCCAAGCTGGATCGCACAAACCTGTCCGGCGTCGACCTCTCTAGCTCGATTCTGGCGGGCGCGAGTCTCATCGGCGCCGACCTCTCGAGCGCGGTCGCACCGAACACACTATTTGTCGGGGCTGACCTGAGATCGGCAACACTGCGCAATGCCAATTTGAGTCAATGCGTCTTCGCAGACGCGCGCCTCGACGGCTGCGATCTCTCGGGCACAACAATGGGGATGGCCGTTTTCACGCGTGCATCTGCCAAGTCCGCCTCGTTTGCCGGGGCCGACATGTCCTATGCACTAATGCACCATGCCAAGGTCAATGGCAGCGACTTTTCCGGCTCGCGCTTTCTGCGCACTGACTTTCATTGCGCGTCGACCGAAGGCAGCCTGTTCGTGGCACAGGATGGTCGCGCCCTGCAAACCGTGCCTGAACGCGCTGTCGCCGAACTCTATGATGCAAGCCGCGTCATCCCCTTCAACGGAGCGAGCTAGACGATGCCCTTCATCAATGCAAATGGCCCAATGCCGGCGGCGGATCACGGCTTTCCCGACGTTTGCAACACGCCAACCGGTCCGGCCCTCGTGCCCGTTCCCTACCCAAACACCACCATGAACATGACGGCCATTCCCACACAGTCTCGCTGTTTTATCATGTGTATGCCTGCACACAACATGACGACCGAGCGCGCGATATCGATGGGTGACAACGCGGGTGTGGCCCTCGGCGTCGTGTCTGGCCTTGTCATGGGTCCCGGCCGCGCCAAGGCCGGATCGGACAATTTATCGATCGGCGGGTCGCCGGCAACCAAGATGGGGATGCCGACCAAGCAGAACGGTGCCAGCCCGAATGTGCTCGGAGTTTCGATATCGCCCTCGCAAACCCGCTTGATGGCGCTGCGCTAAGATGCCGATAGACTGATACGATTGAGGAGCCCACTGTGCCAGATGCCTACACGCGACTAGTCGTTCCAGAAACACTGGTCTCTCCGCTGACGAAGTCAACCTATTTGCGCCTCGGCTCTTATTCGAGCGAAGAGGCAAACATTGTCACTGGACTCACCGCGGTCATTAACGAAGACCCTGCTGTCACCAGTAAGCGTGAAACCGACAATGCCGGTATACTTGCCTTCACCAATAAGGACTTCCAGGCCAATGTCGAAGGTGTTGCGCTGATGAAAATCGGTCGCGGTCAGACGACGGAAGTGACGAACGGCAACTCCCAACATATGGTCCCGAAAGGCACTTGTGATATCTCCGCCGAAAATGGCCTATCACTCACTGCTGGCGCTAACGGGACGTTCGCCGATATCACCCTGACGGCTTCGAACCGCTTCAAGATAATCAATAAAGGCTCCAAGTCGGAAACCAACGGCGGCGACTCGGAAAGGCAGACGATGGGTAACACCACCGAGTTCTTCCAAGGGACTAAATACACCTGCATGAGAGGCGCAGCCACCACGCTGACTATGGCCCGTAACCTGTGCATGCACTTCGGAGAATCCTTGACGTTCAAGGTATCCCGCGAATGTTCAATCAATTTCAGTGATATGAACTCTGTAACGATCGGCAACAAGCTCGATATCGTCAAAGGAAACGGCATCAAGCAAGTGAACGGCAATTCGGCGAAGTCTGTCTTAGGACGCAACTACAAATCGGCTGATAGTGACACCAAGATTCTCAGGAGAAGCGATTTCAAGCTCGCGCCCGTTGACGACTTGAAGTCGGTCGGCCGCGACAGCAAGCTCTGCAAGACCAGCGTGTCCGTATCACAAGAAGAATTGAGAAGCGGAAAGGTGAACACCGAAAGGCACGAGCTTGTGAGCCGAGTAGCGGACATCATGTCCAGCACCGGCAATGAGGAAGTCATACAAAAGAAGTCAGTAATCTTCGTATAGCTGGCCGGAGGGAAAGATGACTATGACGTTCCGTGCCGCAAACGAAATCTTGGCGATGACCGAGCGCTTGCTTGGACCTGGACATCACACCGCCCGTGTTGTGTCAGTCAGCGACGATGGCGCGACGGTGGTGGTCGAAGTCGCCGGCGCTCGTCACACGGCGACGGTGGCCGTTGGCTGCCTGGTCCGGCCTATTCCACAGGACGCGGTGCTGCTCTTCAGCGAGGCGGAGCAAACCTTCGTCGTGACCGTGCTCGAGCGAACGGGCTCCAGTTGGGGCATGATCGGCCTACCGGGGGATCGCAACATGTCGATCGAGGGCGAGACTATCACTATCGCCGCGCGCCGGCGCATTTCCTTGCGTGCCGATAGCATCGATCTGCAGGCTAAGCTGTTGGCCGTGCTCGCGGACAAAAGCACCTGGATCGGCAAGCTCTACACTTTGATCGCGGACCATTTCCGTTGCTTGGCGCGCATCCAGGAAGCGAGCGCCGATTCGCTTACGGTAAAGGCAGTCGAGCGCATCGCGGTTATCGAACGCATCGACTCGTTGCAGGCCCAAACCCAAGCCGTTAGGGTCACCGGCATCGCCTCCGAGATGGCTCACAGCAAAGTCATCTCGGTGAGCGAAGATCTCCGCCTCGACGGCAAACGCGTGACGGTTGCATAGCGCGCATGCTGACCACTGGCATGCCGGCTCCGACCCGGCAAGACCGGCTTAGAACGGCGCAGGAATTTATTGCGAGCGGCCGTCTCGAGGAAGCGGAGGCGCTGCTGGAGGAGGTGGTCGCCACAAACGATCCCGATACGCTCAATGCAAAGGCTACACTAGCGCTTGCGCGACATCGCACTGAATTAGCGTTCGAGCAGCTGGCGGAGGCTGCAAGCGGTTATCCCGATCACGCGGGCCTTGCTACTAACCTCGGTATCGCCCATGAAATGCTCGGCCGCCTTGATGAGGCGGTTACTTGCCTCAAGCGCGCAGCGGGGCTCGCCCCGCGCAACCAGGAGATCAAGCTCGCGCTGGCTCACGCCCTGGAAAGTCGCGGCGATGTTGCGGAAGCCCGCGCGATTACAGAGGCGGTTGTCCAAGACGAGCCAGGCAACCCGCGCGCCCTCCTTCAACTCGGCACCATTGATCTCGCCTTACGCCATTACTCGTCGGCCGAGACCGCCCTGCTTCGTGCCCTGGAGGTTGCCCCGAACGATCCCGATACGCTGCGCAATTTGTCGGTGCTCTTGCTTGATCGCGGCAACTTCGACGAAGCGCTCAACGTTGCGGAACGCGCGCATCTGCGCGCGCCGCTCGACATAGCCGGGCTCTCGCATCTGGCTTATTGCCGCGCGGCGAAGGGGCTTTGGGCGGAAGCGGAGACCACCTGCCGGAGGTTGCTCGCCTATGCGCCGATGCACCTTGGCGCCCGCGAAATCCTGGCCCGCGTCATGATTGCCGCCGGCGAGGAGGATCGGGCAATTGCGGAGCTCACACAGTTCGTTCGCGCGCGCAAAACGCTCCCCTCCGCGGCGCTTGCTTTGGCAAGTATTCTGCAATTCGTCGGCCGCTTTGATGAAGCTCTCAAGCTTGCCAGCCACCTCGCGCGCACGCGACCTAACGACGAATCGGCGAAGGCTCTGGAGGCCACCCTTGAATTGACGCTTGGCCGCTTCCCGACGCCCAAGCCCGTCGACTTGGCGCAGGTTAGGCGCATAGTCGTGCCGCCGACGACGGACGCCCTCGAATTCATAGTGCTCGTTCGTCATTTGCGTCGGCTGTCCAGCCAACAAAATGTGCACGTCGTCGCAGAGCCACGTTACCAGGCTCTTCTTACCGGCCTGGCCGAGCAGATCATTCCTGACGAGCCGAGGCCTCAGCTCTCAGCCACGCCCCTGCAAGCGTTATTGGGCATTCTGCCGACCAACGCCGGGAACGTTGCCGATGGCATTCCCTATCTGCGACCCGAGGCCAAGCTCTTCGCCGGATGGCGGGATGCCCTGGCCACGTTCGCAAGGCCTTTGGTGGGAATCGTATGGGAGGGCGGCGCTCTCGGCCTATCGATGGAGCAGATCGCAGCTGCGGTTCCTCGCTCCGTTACGCCCGTCAGTTTGATGACCGACGTGCAACGGCATGACATGAAGCGATGGAACCGTCCGATCGATGCTGGTGCGCATATCGAGTGCCCTGCGGAACTGATCGCGGCAGTCGCCAATCTCGATGCAGTGGTCGGGCCCGACAGCTTCGCCATCCATGTCGCCGGGGCGCTCGGCGTCCCCGGCGTGGTCTTCGTGCCGCGCGGCTATCCGTGGTATTGGGCCCAGGCCGGCGGAAAGCCATTGTGGTACCCCTCATTCGAAGTCGTCGTGCAGGAACGGCACGGTGACTGGGCTGGAGTGATCGATGAAGGACGGCGACGACTGGAGGCATTGCTGCGCGCACCAATGATTGATTGAGCGGCGCGCACCCACGAGCAGTTCCGGAAGGTTTTGGTTTGCGTGTTATACCGCGGCGGCTCAGTGGACCGGATCACGTAGACCCTTCATGAGGTGCGCGTCGGAGGTCATATTTTGTGCGCTGGTATGTTGCTGGCCGCACCGAGCCACGCCGTAGACGACATCGACCACTATTGCCTGCAATTTCCAGATGCGCGCGGCATCTTGGTCTTCTCGGGCGATCCATCCGAAGCCAGCGCACAGGCCGTGGCTGCTCGTCCCGAGTTGGAGACATGGTTCGGAGCCGACGTGCTAGCACGCCTCGCCAGGCACCCAGGTCGCAAGGTCGTTTGAAGCCGCGGTTGCAGCTCCCGAAAACCTTGTCGAGGCCGCGAAACTATCGAGTGCCATTACTCCGCCTTGCCGTTGAACGACGGATTTTTGACCTCGGACGAACGTTTTTGTCGCTGTCATAAGCGGCGCGTTCGTGCGTGGCGATTCTCGACCTTCATGCGAATAGGTGAGCCGAGGCCGTATCGCTCCGAGGGGCGTGCCCCATCCGCAGCCTGCAGCACGGCGCTCCTCAACCGAACCTTATCTCTTTCTTGAAATGGCCATCGTTGAAGGTTTCGACGAGCGCTCGCGATGTAGTCTCGATCTGCCGGCCTTGGCGCGTGTTGGCTCCACGCGACGATGTTCATGGCAGGCCAAATTGATCGTCTCCGGCGGCGGCGGACAGAGCGTTCCAGCGCGTGTCACGTTCGGGTGCGTTTTGGATCTAGCCTGCACGTCTGGATGGATCGAACTCGACCCAGGGCAGCAGTTTTTTCGTTTTACGGATGAGGGTGGAATCCTTCGGCCGGCTGGCTGTGTTTGACGAAATCAAGCAAGTAACCGAGGCGCTGGATGACCGAGCGCTCAAAGGCGGGCGCCCATTTTTCCACCCGTGCTTTCATCTTGGCAGCGAGATCGGAAAGCGCGGTTGCTACGTCCGCTCTCATCCAGCAACCCTTCAGAACCTGTCAAGCTATGCGGTCGCATCAATCGCCACCGGAGGCCCAGCTGACGGAGCTTGACCGCCAATCTGTCGAGAGACGCCTGTTTGAAGAGCGTTGACTTTTCGAGGTTCCAGCGGCCGCTCAGCACGCCCGGCATGGCCGCCGCCAGTCCTGCGACGCCAGCGTCAATGTGCGCCGATATACCCCGACAATGTCTGGGACCAAGTCAGCGTCCTCGGCTTGTCTTTCCAAGATCAAAGGTGACGGGTTGGAATCGCAGAACGGCGGTATCATAAAGGCCGTGGCCGCTTCACCATTTATCCTCGCCGCTGGTGCTGCCGGGAACGTGCTCCCACCTTACTTCCTTGTAGGTGAACGACCAGTCTTCCATGTTCTGATAGAAGCTGTTCTGAGGGTTAATCGTCAGCGGCACATACGCTTTGCCTTCAATTAAGGTCGCATTCTTCCATGTGATTTTGAAGAAGTTCTGCGGCTGCGGCATGCCTCCGGGATCGGTGCGGTAGAACTCGCAGAGTACCTCTTCGAGCACTTCGTTGGTGGCCAGCGCCTGCCACAGCAGTGGCGAGGCGCGATCGAAGAACTTGGTGAAGAGCACTGGCTTGTGGTTGCGAGCGCCGGTGGCGATACCGCTCGTCACGTCGCACGGAACGGCAATACCGCTGGTGAATGCGACGACCGTGATCTTCGCTTGCTTACCAGAGTCGCCCTTGGCGACTTGCCCGATGCTGTCCGGCTTGGAGGCATCTTTGGAGATGTCGCCCTGCTTCTTCCCCTTGATCGTCATATAGGATTCAAGTGACATTTTCGTTTCTCGGTCCTTGTGATACGCTGGCGCAACCAGCACGATCTGTATCGCAACATTCGTGCCAAAAGCCGTATGCATCCGCTGCCTGCTAGTGCCGGCCTTCCGGATCTGACGGTCAACGACAGTGCGTAGATTTCCGCGCACCGACAGAATCAAGCGATGATTTCGCCCCCCGTCGGGTAGTGATCTGTCACGGCACAGCAGGGCCGACTGGCACCAACCGACACTCGACATTGAGAAAGGCACGCGTGGCAACGTCGAGCACAGCTTGGGCCGTCACACTGTAACCCATGCAGTCATCAACAACGGCGTTGCCCTGCAGCGTGTAGACGAGCACCGTGCAAGACCCTCGTTGTCCTTGCTCCAGGTATTGCGAGGATAATTTGAGGCGCAATTCTCGTCCGTCACGAAGCCGTTGCGAACGAACGCCATCCGCCGACGGCGGCGGTATGTTGATCGACGCTGCCGGCAGGATGCTCGCCCGCGCCGTGTTAGCAACCGCTTCCAACAGCGGGTCGATCTCGTGAGTTGCGGGCCTCCAGACAGTCATGAGGCGTTATAGGGTGAGATAGTCACGCAGGCCCGTCGTAAATCTCGAACAAGGCCCCAGACTGCGCTTTGATACGATTGAACAAGTGCGCCTGCGAGGTCACTCCCCCCTTCATCGCAGGATTGTGAACCCCTCCGACTATCACCGGTCGGTCAATGTCGTCGTTGAAGTAGGCGACCGCAACTTCCGTTCCTGGAACTAATGGACAATGCATGCCGGTCTGATTCGGACCTACATAAGGCTCGAGCTTGCGCACGTAGTGGCTACCACGGCCCTTCGCCTGGTTGTCGACGAACGCAAACTGCAGCTTATAGCGCCCCTGGTCGTCGATCTCGGCCCGCCCGTTCCACGCTTCTCCGTCGACCGTGGCCGTATGGAGGCCGAGGCCCGAAGGCACAGGCGTCATAGCGACCGGACGGTAAGGCACGTCCGACCGGATGCAGTGGACCATGTTTTGGTAGGCTCGCCCGTGCTGGCCAAACGCTTGGAACCCGGTCGACGCGGGGCGATAGGCCGAGTGATCCGCGGCGACGACGAGATATTCACCGTCAAAACGGGGATGACCCTGCAACTTATAAATGACGCCAGCGCGTACCTGTGGCGCGTCACTGTGCGCGATGTACATTGTCTGGCCGGCGCAGACTTGCTCGGCACGGATTCGGGCCAGCGTGTTCGCTTCTGCTTCGCTAGTAAAATGGCCGCCGAATCGCGAGGCCCTGCCCAGAAAGCCGCTACCTTGTCCAACAGGTTGATCGGCGGACACGACGGAAGCCACGGTTTCGTCGTAATCTCGGAAGGCAATGGTCCCTGTGGAGAGAACCCGGCGCTGCCGGAATGACAGAACGGCGCTTTCGTGAACACCCCGCGGCAGATGGCGGTCGCGCTGGTGCGCGTAAAGAATCACCGAGTTGGCGCCGAACTCGACCTTGGGAAAGGCCAGATTCTTGTCGCCAAAGACGACGATCTCACCGCCATCTTCCTGCTTGAAGAAATAGAAAATTCCGTTCCGTTCGCAAAGGCGCGAAATGAAGGTCAAATCACTTTCATTGTACTGCACGACGTAATTTTTCTTGGGGTAGCGATCAAGATTGTATTCGGTGGGGATGCTGATGCACGCCTTGCTCAGCTGCTCCTTGACGATGTCATCGACACCCATCGGTTGACCAGGGCCATAAATGCGGCTTGCGACGGAGAGGTCTGCGACGGCAAAGCGCGGGCGCAGAACGAACTGGAGCACCCGTAGTTCAGTTACCGTCGGGTCCAGTTCCTCGACCTGGGCACAGAGGCCCGAGGCAATCCATCGCCCGCATCTGGTTTTGACGGTCAGCTTGGCGCATTCACCAATCAAATAGCTGGTATCGACATCGCTCGACGTGGTCGCGTAAATCACATAACTGAACGGCATGGAAATGCACTCTGTGCCCTCGAACCCTTGCACGTCGAGCTCAATATCGGGCTTGCTGTGAATGTCCAGGCTAATACTGAGATTGGAGTCGTCGGCCATCGCTACACCAAGTCACAGTTTGGCAGTGCGAACACGTTTGCCACCAGTGCGGCGGAGAGAGAGAGGTCGACCGCGAGCCGTGCGATACCGAAGCATTCAATGCTCAAATGATATCTCATTCCCTTACTCGTTTTACGACAGCGGCATGGGCCTTCCGCAGAAACGGTAAAGCCTGTACGGGCGACCGAGGCGCTGGACGCACGCACCGATAGTCTCGACGCGGTCGCCCGATTGAGGGTAAGCCTTGAAGCGAGCACGAGACATTGTGCTGGCGAAACAGTGGGTGGCGGCGCCGATGCGAGATTTCCAGTGCCACGTTGCATCGTGATCTGCTAACCGCGCCGGGATGCCGCTTCCCAACGGTGCGTCATAACGTTGATGTAGGGGCCATTGGTGCTCGCGTCGAGGATCGTGAAGCCGACACAGAACAATGCGATCAGCGCGTGGCGGATTGTTTCTGTCTGGAAGTTGCGACTGGCAACTAGATCCGCGTCTCAAGTAGCCGCCTGTTGGCAGCGAACGCCTGTCTTGCATTGCAGCCCAGGTGTCCATCGTTCTCTCCGAGGACACCGAGCATGAGGTGCATCCTTCAGCCTTGCTTGCCAGCACGGGTCGAAAAGGAAGATCTCTTCGTGCGCTCTCAGGTACGGTGGACGATGTGTTGGGATTCTCTCTCAAAACGAGGCTCGCAGCTTCAAGGGAAGGACTTCCAATGCACCCAGCCAACCAGGGTCGCTGCATCCCAATAGCAATGGTCGTGCCAATGGCGTCCTCCTCATCTAAGCCATTAAATTAGGTTTTGAAAACGTTCAGGTTGGGCAAACGACGGCAGGTGTTCTGAACATGACACCGCCTGTCGGCTGCCAGACGCGGACAAGCTTTCACCCCGGTGAGCCCTCGGCATGAGACCTTTCTTCATCTGCGATCGACGCATTCTTGTTGAATCCGATTACCGCCGCCACTTCGGCCACCGCTGAATTTACGCCGTTTAACGGGTTTCGATGGAGGTGGGACATCGTCGTTACCACCGGATTGCAAGGGCGGCAGCAGCAGTGGCAACAGCGGTGGCTCCAACCAGGGGCCCGGCCCCTATCAAGGCGCGGCGCTATGAGGTGGATAGGAGAAACAGTACCCGCGGTAAGCGATTCAGCGATACGTTACGAGCGACCTGATTTGCACGATATCGAAGAGAGAGTCCGCATTGGCCCGCCACGGCAACGGAGTGGCCGGCCCCGAACTGATCGGCGTCCTGGAAGAGTTCGGGCTTCTGCCGACCCAGGAGATCCCGATGCCATACTTACATACGCCGTGAACCCTACAGGCCGAAGGGGGACCGGAAATTAGATTTGAGAGATCTGCAAGGCATTGTGAACGACTTCTTTGAGAGGGACCCGAGCTGCGGTGAAAACAATGATGAGTGGAGTGGAGAAGTGTCGCTCGTGAGTGGTTCGACGAACACTCAAAGAGAGAGATCCTGTCTGCTGTCCATGAGCGCGCATTCGACCTTAGTCTGCTGTCTATCGAGAAATGTCGCTTTAGGTGCGCCTACTCGTTTCTACGACGGCAGTGCGCGCTGGCCGAACAGCCGGTAGAACCAAGGTGGGCGGCCGAGACGCTGGACGAACTCGCCGACGGTCTCGATACGGTCGCGGCGGTTGAGGGCAAGGCCTGAAGCGAGCACCCGCCATTGCGCTGGTGAAATGGTCAGCGGCGGTGCTGGTGTGAGCCTCGCCTTGAGTGCCTCATTGGCTGGCTGCTGCGCATATGGGTGCGCGCCGGTCAGGGCCAAATAGGCTACCACAGCGAGCGAATAGACATCGTCGCTTTCCGCTCGAGCCTCACCCATCAGCATCTCTGGCGAAGCATAAGCCGGTGTCAGGAGGCCGATCTGATCAAGCATGGCCGTGGCTCCGTCGTGTTGCGGCGAAACGTCAAGCATGAAAGCTGTCCCAAAATCCAGTATTTTGATTTCGCCCGTCGAGGTTATGAAGATGTTGCTTGGCTTGAGGTCGCCGTGGACGATACCTAGACAATGCATGTGGGCGAGCCCCTGCCCGGCCGCGCGAACGATCTGAAAGGATACAGACGGTGACAGCGGCAGTCGCTGACGATCGGCCAGGATCTGCGCCAGGGAACGGCCCTTTAAGAGCTCCATGACCAGGTAGTGGTACTTGCCGTCGTAATCGGAATCGTAGACCTGCACCAAATTTCGGTGCAGGAAGTTGCGTGCAAGGCGCGCCTCACGATGCAGCAGCTGGACTAATTTCTGACGCATCTTCGAATGTGGTTGGATCACCTTCACCGCTACTTCAGGATTTTGCTCACGCGCCCATAGGCCGATCCGATCGATCGCACGATAGACGGTACTGGTGCCACCCTCGCTAATCACCTCTACCAGGTCGAAACGACCGCCGAGCACGCATCCCAAGGGTACCGGACTCACAGTGCAGCCCCATCCACGCGGTCGACAATCGTATTGGTATCGTCGGTTGTCTCCTGCACGAGACGGCAATACGGGACTGGGGCGATCAGAGCGTCGACCAGCTCGGCCACCGACGCATTCTTCCCGACAGTTCTAGAAAGAGGTCTCACGGCGCACGCTATCATAGGTTATTCGGGCATCGGAACGAACGAAGGACACTCAAGCTGAACGGATTGCTTACGCTTTCCGCGCGCAGCTCGTAGGTCACCTTCGGCCGGTCAGGTCTGCCGATCGTGATGGTGAACCGATCGGAGGCGCCGCGCGAGGACAGCCGCGAGGCATCCACGAGTCGGAACAGCGCCCAAGGGCCCGATCTCTCAATCTTCTCCTCGGTTCCATCCACGGCGGCGAGTGTGACGGAGGCCGTGCTTGCATCGGATCGAGTCGGCCATTCGAGCTCGTAGGCACGTGGCGCCTCATGACGATAGACGATTTCCTTGCCATCCATGACGAACGTCGCGTGCAGCAGTTTGGAGGCGAGATAGACAGGCTTGACGCTGAACTTCATCGCGGGCGCGGAGCCTGCGCCGCTGAAAAACGCCTTCCTCATCTCCCTCGCGCGCTGAAATTGGGCTAGAGCATCGGCCAGGATCGGCGCCGTCGCCCCATCGATGGTCGCGAGCGCAAGCCCGTTCCGTCCTTCGACCACCAGCGGCGACAGGTATTTTCGAAAAAAGTCATCGAGAACGCCGCCGGGTCGGAAGAAATCGCTGAAATCCTTCAGTGTTATATCCTCCGTCGCCGTCGCATACACCGGATAGCGCTGGAAGATCACAGCCTCGCAGACCGGGACCACTTCGCGCTTCCAAACAGCATTTACGTAGTCGTGCGCCTGGTCGAGCAAGATGCTCCATGTCGAGAACGTGATGTCGTTCATGGTGGTGCGGACCAGGTCCGGCCGCAGCGCCGAATCGGCGCGCAAGGCGCCGAAAGCATCGTTGCTTGGGTCTTTGACATGCCGCTGGACGAGCTGAAATGCGGCTCGGCCGGGATCCGGCGCTGTCGCGATGTTGACCATTGTCGCATAGAGGCCGCCGAAAAGATCGCGGATGTGATCCATGCTGGCCGGCTGTCCCGAGGATCCGGCTGTGGCCAATTGAGACAGAGGTCGGAATGCTTCGGTGATCCGCGTTCCTGGCCAAGGCGTATCGCCGAATGCCGCCGAGAACGCGGTGGCCGCGGTACCGCCGGTCTCGCCTGAGCTCTGCTGTCCGGGGGGTGGCAGGTAAGTGTTGTCACGGACCAGGGAAATGATCTGCAGCAGCGTGCTTTGCGAGCCGGCAAGTCCGCGCAGGACCGCTGAGCCGCGCTCCATGTCGCCGAACTTGACGACGCGAATACTGCTTAGGACGTTTGTCCAAATGCGGATATAATCAGTAACATACCGGTCAATGACCTTGAGCACGACCTGCTGTGCGTCGGTTGGGTCAAACGGGCTACCGGCAAGGACCCAGTCGTCGCTTTGCTCTTCTCGGACGATGAGCGGCAGGCGGTGCAGCAGGAAATCGAGGAACCCGTCGCGCGTGAAGATGCCAGGGATTATCGCACGATTGCTCAAATAGGCAGGCTCCTGCCGGACAGTGGCGGGACCGACAATCTGCGAAGCACGCATCTCAAGCTCGCCGGAACCCAGCAGACTGACCAGATCGATCGCGCGGAGCCGCGTCTCCTGCGCTGCTTCGCGCAACAGACGGGCATAGACCTGATCGACGAGAGGACGCTCCGTCAGGCGCGAACCAACCTCAACGACGAATCTCTGGTCATTCGTGATCGGCTTCGGCAACAACTCAATCAAGCGTGAAAAATGCTCCCTCAGTTCGCCCGCTGATGTCGTATCGAGCGCGAACGCGAGTGCCACTTCAGTGCGCGCAGCCTGCTCGACTTTGCCGCGGTCGAAATGCCTTGGATTGCTCAGCATCAAATATGTGCGGAACACGTCCTTGGCCTGGTCCGGGAAACTGTCGTCACCCGTACGCAATAATGCTTCGATGCGGACTGCAAGCCTGCCGGCGAAAACCGGCAGCAGACGGTCGACCAGAATGTGATCATAGGCCGCTTGCGCAGCCGGCGCGAGCGACGGGGAGCCAAGGCCTTCAAGCCAAGCATACCAACTACCCTCGCCGGCAGCCTGAGGCAGCCGGCGCGCGGCATTCAGGATCGGCAAGAGGTTCTTCAGGTCCAGGGGGGCGCGGATTTCCTGGAGGTGGGCCTGCATCGTCTGCGCGGCCATTCGGGTTTCCGCAATGCGCACTTCGCTTCGGGTGAAGGCACCGTAGCACTGGGTCAATGCAGCCACCGCCAGCGTAACGGCCGCGATATAGCCGCAGCCGTGCACCAGCGCGAGCTTACGCTCGATTCTGGCATTGCGGCCGACCAGTCCCTGCTCAGCGAAGATCACGTCGGTTAGCAACCGCTTGATGAAGAACGTCTTCACCGATCCAATTGACGACAAGCGCTGCGCGGAGTGCAGACCGAAATTCCACCTGATTGCGCCGCTCACCCCGTCGATTGGCGTCCCTTCCTGCGTACCGCTGGTAAAGTAGACGCCGCGCAGCATCGGCGGCACTTCGAATCGGCTCGTCCGGAACACCTCGCTCACGAAGCCGGTGATTGCTGTCCGGATGCTCCAGAATTCTTTAGGAAATGCATACATGATTGCGCGGCGGCTAAGATTGCGTTCCTCCTGCATGCGAAAGGCCAATTCGGTCTCGAGCCGCTCAGCAAGCTCCTGGATCTCAAGCGTTACGACGTCACTAATGTGATCGCCCGGCCCCTCGAGGGCAAAGGTTTTCCCCCACACCTGTGCCCGGCCTTCATGGTCGAGATCGTCAAAGTATTCGGTGAAGCCAGGTACCAGATCGCATTTCGTTACCAGAACATAGACTGGAATGCGCATGCTAAACTTCTTCAGTAGCTCCTGTATCCGCGAACGAACTGAACCGACGAGCCGCCGCCGCCGGTCTTCCTCGCACAGCAAGAGATCGGTCAGGCTGATGGCGACCAAGACGCCATTGATCGGCCGCTGGCGCCGATGCGTCGCGAGAAGATCGAGAAAGCCGTTCCAAGCCGCGCGATCGACCTCGGCATCCTTATCCTGCGTCGTATAACGGCTTGCCGTGTCGATAAGGACTGCTTCGTCGGTGAACCACCAGTCGCAGTTTCTCGTGCCGCCGACGCCCGCGACCGGGTCGACGCCGAGCCGTTCGGCCAGCGGAAATTCGAGGCCCGAATTGCGCAGGATCGTTGTCTTGCCGGCGCCCGGCGGACCAATGATGATGTACCAGGGCAGCTCGAACAGATAGCTTGGTCCGCGCTTTCCGGCGAACACCGTATCGCGCAGGACCTTCAGCGCGTCCTCGAAGCGGCTGCGGATCAGTTCGATCTCCTCAAGGCGGCGATCGTTGGAGGCCACCATGAGGCCTTCGCTCTCCATCAGTGACTTGATGACGCGGCGATTGGCGCGGCGCGCCAGCCAGTATCGGACAAAGATCACGACAACCACCGCCCCGAAGAGACCAGCGATTGTGGCGGCGCGAGCGGTGACCGAATAGAACGGATATCGACCGAACAGCTCGAGATAAGGCCCCCCGAACCAGACGAGCATGCCGATCGCCAGCAAGCCGATCAGCGTGATGAAGCCTCGAGCCGAGAAGACTGCCGCGAATTGGGCGCCGAACATCTGCACCTCCTCCTTTTAGTGCGGCGCGGAGCGGCCGATCAGGTCGAGCAAGTGTTCGACGGGTGCAAGTTCGCCCGAGAGACGCCACCGAAACAAGCCATAGCCGATGAGCACCACAATAGCGGCGGCGGCGAAGACGATCCACAACGGCAGGTAACTACGCACGCCCATGCGCACGCTGAGGCCGCGCCATTGGCTCGATAGTTCGGTGGGCGCTGCGGTCGTATGTTCCCGCAAAAGGCGCTGAACCTCGGAGCGCAAGTCTTCAAGCCGTTCCCGGCCGCCTTCCACCACGCGATATTTGCCTTCGAAGCCCATCAACAAGCAGATATTAATGAGCTTAAGCAACGCGAGATATTTGGCTGGCTCCGCCTGGACGTGATCGAGCATCTGAAAGACCTTCTCGCCGCCCCAAGTCTCGTTATAAAACTGGTTGAGCAGGCTATTGTCACTCCAGTTGCTTTCACCGCCCCAGCGCGTGGTCATCACGGCCTCGTCGATCAGCGCGCACATCACGTAACGGGCGGCTCTCACATCGCCGCCGCCGGCTTGAGCTTTAGCGGCACGTTCCTCGAAGCCACGGATATGCTCGACAATCCCGCGCCGCAGCGCGCCTATATCGGCATCGTTGACGGAGCGAAGCTGTGAGACGAGCAAAAGGAGCGGTGCAGCGGCCGCGACCAAGGTGTCTTCCGCTGCCCTTGGCTCGAAGAGACCGTGCGCTACGATTTCGGTATGGTGGGTTGCCCGCAGTTCGCCTGGTTTCGATGCTGTAGCCGGCGCGTAAGCGAGCGTCGGGGCGGCGACCTTCGGTGGAACGTCGGCGGAAAATTGCCCGCGGTGATCGTTACGGGTCGGACCGGCAGGTCTGCGTCCAAGGACTGTCGGCTCATCCGTGTCTTTCGGTCCTGTCACGCACGTTTCCCGCGGATGGCCCAGAATTCGAGATGCAGATTCGAGTAGTCACCGCTGACGTGGAAAGCAAAGGCGGCCGCGCGCGGCAGGATGCGCCACAGCTCCACCGACTGGTCTAACTCGAAATAGACGGCATTCTGGATGTAGGGCACCTCGCGAGGCGCCACGGCCAGGGCGCGGATGGGGATACCCGGGAGCTGAAGGTTGACGAGATCGCGAATCTGCTCGACCGAGCCTACTTTCATCTGCGCTGGAAGCTGGTTCCGTAACGTCTCGGTCGGTACGCTTGCCACAGCGAGGAGAACGAAGCGAGAGTCCTGGAACAATGTGCGATCGGTAATGACGCCGGTCATGATGCCATACCCTCGATCCTGCAACGGGAGCGATATAGCGGCGCTCTGTATCACGACGGATAAGATCTTGCGCAACCTCTCAGCTAAAGACGCGAAGCCGCTCTCGAGATCCTCATGTCGATAAGAATGCATATCTTGTGGCTTGCGGCGATCATCGACGAAGCTCGACAGCTGTCCTGCGAGGCCAAGCAGTGCGCGGAAGAGTGTTTCAGGATGATGCCCAACTGTTGTTGCGAAGTGGTCGAAAACGGCTTCGGCGCCGTTCACGATGGATAACGTCAAAAGATCCACCAGTCCCGCTGCGTCTGCGGTCGAGCGCGCCGGATCGGCGCGCGCGGAAAGCGCCTCAGCGCGCGTCCGTAACAGCGATCTGATCTCGTTCAACAGCAGGATTAGCGGCTGGACCGCGTGGATGTCGATGGCCGGCGGGATGTAGCTGTCGGACAATGTGATCGCGCCGGCCGGATCGACGTCCAGGATACGACCGATAGGCAGCGTGATGAGATCGCACTGCTCCTCGCCTTCAAAAACGAGGTGCGGCATCAGCGCAGCAACACTAATATCGACGGCAGGCTTCTGCGGGGCCGTCACATTCCGGACCTGCAGGACCTCCTGAGCATGGCGGCGCGCAGGCGCTTCCCCCGAAGAGAGGTCGCTACCGCTGCTCCTATCGGTGCCAAGGGCTATCTTGACCAGCAGGTTCTTCGCCCCCGGCGGAGGCACTCGTGCTCCGGGAAGCCGGGCATATTCCGGCAAACGAAGCGCCGTACCGTCGGGCATGATGGCCTCAAGTTCGGTAACGGCGAGTTGTCCAAGCGTCAGCAGGTGACGATCAAAGGCACATTTTCGAATACCCCAGCCGTAACCGACCAGACCGCCAACGCGGTTCTCGACCAATTGCTCAACCCAGCGGTCGTATTGCTGCAAGTGCTGCGGCCGCACCAACATGCCTTCTGACCAGATCGGTTTGCTTGCAACGGACATCGTATTGGTCGCCTGTTCGTTGATTTCCTATAGGTTGCGTCTGCCCGGCGCGCCGCCACCATCATGACAGGCGTCGTCAAAGGATCTTCCACCAGTTATGGCTGGCCTCCTCCTCAATGTTGACCGCCTGCGCCGTAAGTTTCACCAGAATCGTGTTGTCGCGGTCGGGTTTGATTTCGGCAGTCGAGCGCCATTGCGCTTCGTCGCCCATGCGGAAACCGGCGATCACACCGATGTAGCGTGTCTCAACCGGCGTGTTGCGCTCGAAAGCCTCTTTGGCGCCGGGCGTCAGCGCGATCTCGCGCTTAGCCACCAGGTCGGGACCGAGGCGTTTGGCGTCATTATCAAACAGTTCGAAGAACTGCGCTTGGGTGAAATTGGTCGCCGACTTCAGCTCATAGATACGAACGACAACCGGCGACGGCGTGCCGCGCGCATTTGGATTGACGAGATTGTCGGCTTGGATCACGAATTTGATTGGCGTCGTCTTCATGCTCTTATCAATCGAACAACTGACCGTGGCGGTGACCACGAGCAACGCTCCGCTAACGACGGCCAACCGATGAAATTTGTTTCGCGGCGCCACCATCAGTCGGCTTCCCTTCATCCTCGTTACACGTCGAGTGCTGCGACTCGTAGCTTCGGGTAAACTCTTCCGCGATATAGGCGCGCGCGGTCCGATCAATGTCATTGACCATCGATGCGTGCAGTTCAACAAATCGGTCCCATAGCTTGGTCTTGTCGACGCGGGGGCCGAAACGCCCGTTATTTGCGCCGTCGCTCTCGATGCGCTGGGGACTCATACGCGTTAGCACATTGCCGACCGCCCCGCGCATCGCCGCTATGGCCGCAACCTCATGCGCCTTGATGTCATCAAAGCCTTCGCGCACCGACCGGGAAAGCCGCAGGACTCCGTGATCGGTCGCCAGCGCCTCGCGCAGTGCGTCATGATTGCTCTTCATGAACTTGAATGCATTGTCGTTATCAGCGCGTATCCGCGTCGTCTCGATCTGGCACTCATTCTTGACCATGGTCCATGCCGCTAGTATCGAATGAAGGCCGTTCGCCATTTCGGCGAGCGCGCGAGCCAGTTCGGCAAAGAACTCGCGGCGCTGCGTTGGCAGCACAAGGCTCGAATTGAACCCGAGGACGTTCCAGAACGCCTGCAGTTCGTCTGCATCAGGCGGAGAGGCCACGGGCAAAAGCGGAGCTTCGATGGTTACCCCGCTGCCAACCTCCGCAGCGCCAACCGGTCGCAGCGCGGCAGGCTCCTTCGGGCCTGCCAAGCGATCAAGCTCGTATTCCCCGGGTCGTGACGCCAATCTGCCGAGACCTCGCAGCGTCCAGAGATCATTGGTCAGAGCGGGACCGAGCGGGTCATGCGCGACCTGGATCGTCTCGTTCGGCGCCTCGAAGCGGGGCGTCGATGGCCGCGGCGACACTCCGCGCGAAATTTTTTCCGGCAGCAGACCGGTAAGGTCGAGGTCATCAGGAATAGTTGGCGCAGGACGGCCACTCAACGGCGCACCACCACCATCCGAGCGTATCGGCCGATGGGATGATGCGACAAGTGGGGGCTCTTTTTCGCCCAACAGCGCATACGAGGACGGCTTCTCCGTGGTGCTTGCGCTCGACAGTCGCCGAGGAAGATCCGTCAGCAAATTCGGATCAACTGAGCCCGCCTCGTTGCCGAATATAACGTCTTTAGGAAAGCACGACGGATGGGGTGCCTGTGGTGAAGCGATGGCCTGGGGTCCCACTTGTGCTTGCGAATAAGAGGACTGTCGCCCGACGATCGCCATCAGCGGGTCGTGTCGAAGATCGGCATCTCTGGTCAATGGTCGAACGCCCGGAAGAGGTACATTAGGGCGCTCCTTCACGAGTGAAGACGAGGGCAGCGCCTGCATTGTGCCGCCGAGGCGCTCGGCATTCGAGCCGGCCACCCCGAGCCGTTGCCGTTCCTCGGCAGGATCGTTCTCGATCATGACTGAGATGATGTAGCCGGCCATGTAAAGTGTATCGCCATCGGCTAACGGCGCTGTGTTTCCGCGACCCAGCGGCGCGTCCACAGTGTTGATATAAACGCCATTGGTGCTCGTATCGGTGATCGTGAAGCCGATGCCATTGAATGCGATCGATGCGTGGCGTGCTGACAGCATGTTGGTTGGATCTGGAAGGTGCCACTTGCAGCCGAGCCCGCGTCCCACGGATCCACCTTCCGGTCCAAACGCCTTCCTTGCGTTCTGGCCCAATGATTCGGCCTTCTCGCCGAGAATTCCGAGTATGAGATGCATCTCACACCTTTCAGCCTTGCTCATCAGCAGCGTCAGTATCCAAGCGTCGCACTAGAGGTGCCTGCAGCGGCGCATTGCTGCCCGTTCCGCACCTTTGCGAAGCCGATCGGCTGGCTGAGACGCCTGATGCAAAGTGAAGACGCCTTTTCCGTGCGACTCAAAGCGCATTAGAGGGCGTGCTGGCCTTTTTTCTCCGCAACGAGGCACAGGGGCCAAGTAAAGGAGAGTATCGCTCGTCTTACGCATCAACGTCCACCAGCCACCCACGCAGGTTGTTGCATCTCAATAGCAACGGGTATGCCAAAGGCTTAAGCTACTGAGTATGTTTTTAAATTGAGGCTCGACAGATGACGGCAGGAGTCCTCAACTTAACAAAAGCGGCGCTGTTGTCAGAAACCGGACAAGCGTCGACGTGGTCCAATTCATGACGTTCTCGGCTTCATCCCGCAAACGTCGTCCATCCTTGCAGAGCTCACTCATCACCAGCTCGGCGACCTCTGGATTGTGTCAATACGTCACGCGTCGGCGCTTGATCTAGCCAAGCATTGTGGGTGGCGTAGATTTCGTTGGCAGTACAGCTGAGCACAAGGGAGCGTTCGGCAAGCAGTCATGTGCTCGAGAAGTTCTCGTCAAAGGACTTGAGCGCGTTCCACCGACCAAATCGGCGCAGTTTCGAGGCGGAACGTTACTTGCTATCGCCGCAATTAAAAAGACGGTGCAACAGCGCTTAGCGCAAAGGCGTTTTTATGATCGCGTCCCCATATTTGCTTATTTTTGTCGGCGCGATCGCCAGTCCGTGCATCGCGACTTCCGCTGTTCCGAGCAAGGAGATTCGCGGGACCTGGCCTCAACTAGCGCAACGAAACGGCATCGGACCAAGCAACTAAGCGCCGGCGCTCCTCAACGACTGCGAAATTCGCTTTGCGACGGAGCTAGAACTGTCGCCGGGTGCCGGCCTCGGTCGCGTAGGAATGCGCTGTCCTCGGCTGAGCCCAGGTATGACGGAGAGGCGATCCGCGCCCATCACGACCGCGCGCAATTGGGTTTGCCGGGGCGGACATGTCGCTCCCTGGGTCAAGATCTCGCACGGTCTCTAAGCGTCCGGTCAGCTGGTGGGTGCGATATTATGCGTCACAGCCCGGCAAAACGCGATCAAGCGCGGAGCGGGATCATACGCGAGCCGTACCCACGTCGTTCATGTCCTCGTACCTGGCCAGTCGTCCGTGCGCTGATTGGTGAAGCTGCACGATCAGCGGCTGGCGACTATTCTGGCCGGTCTTGGTGCGGGAAAGAGCCGCTCCAGTCAGCTCCATCGGCCCGAGCTGTCATCCTGTTCGGCGTTACAAGGGTATCTTCCTGAGCCGGTGCTTGAGTGCCTTCCGATCGGCGACGAGTTCGTCAAGGTTCAGCAGTTCGGCATCGATCTGCTGTGTTTGCTCCAATCGGTCAACCAGTTTCCGCGTGGCATCCAGCATAAAGACGCCGCAATCATAACTGTTCTTTTGCTGCTTCATGCGCGGGCGCTCCAGGCTGGCGTGCAGCCGGTCTGAGAGCTGTGCTGCAGAGGTCGCGTTGTGGTTCTTGTAGGAATCGTAGTGATAGGCAATCGGGCTTTCCCGGTTGCTGCGATCAACGAACAGAAGCGACCAATGATCGCCGCGGCAATCAGGACGGGCATTGTTTATTGGCAGGAACAGGAAGTCGGCGGTATCGTTACCATCCTCGTCGTTGACGATCCCCCGCAAGGTGTCCTCGTCTCCGGCCAAGCGCAGCACAAGAGCTTGCGCGGGCCACACGAACCGCGTGCGGGCAGCCAAATCCGGATTGTTCCTATGCAACTCCCGCTCCCGGATTCTGTAATCCGCCGCGATATGCTGGTCCTCCAGCCAATCCGTGCCGAGGAGCACCAGCGGAGGCCGCGCTGGGACGGCGGATCCCGAGGCCTGTCCATCCCGTTGATCCAGACGACCGGACGATTTCTCGCGATGACTCCCTCGGAGGACTTTGCCAACCCCCGATTTAAGACACGACCACATTCCGCAGCCTTTGGCCTCCTTCGTCGGCATCGCAGACGTCGCAGCCCTGGTCCTTGAAGATAGCTCTCCTTCCGGGACATATTTCGGATCGCCTTCGATGTGCGCCCCTGCGGGCTCGCGAGATTGAGGTCCATGTCCAGGAACGAGCGTAACGTTAAGTCCTCGCGGATTGTTTGGGGTCGGCTCCGTTGTCCCTTGCCCGAGCTTCGGCGTCCAAGGCCGACCGTGGATGTAAAAATGTGTCTGCGGCCGGAGCGGTGTCGCCGGCAGGCAGCCTTTTTTGGCCAGTGAGCCGATCAGAGCATCGGGCGCCGATCGGCAACTATGGTCCCATGCCAAGCCGACAATATGTGTGAAGTCTTCTGCATGTGTGAAGTCTTGCGCCGGCACGGTGGCCTTTATGTCGACCGCGGGGTATGACAACTGGGATGGCAGATCCAAGTTGCTCGAAGCGGCGCTCAAACTGGGAGGCGCAGCTCGCTCAAGATTGCCGAAGGCCGATGATGGCTGAGCGCTTGCAGAGCGCGATGGCGACATTGGCTACGTCCTTCCCAAGGTCCCGTGAAGGGATTGGCTGAAATTGAAGGCAGCTGGTCTTCAGGCGGTCCACCTCAAATGATCCGGCGTCGGAGCGCTGGACCGGCGACCACGCTATGACCAGCACTATAACCTCCACTTGCCTCACAAGTGAAGGCGTACAGTAGTGAGATCGTTCGAGACGTCAGCGTCGACGCGAATCTTTGCTTCGACCGGCGCTGCAGCCACGCGGCTTCTATCCAGGGCGCAAACTTCTGCTTGCCGGAAGTGATGACGCAATCGGGCCGAGAATTTGAATGAGCCGTGAACTCGTGAAGTATCATGATCTGGCTCAACCGCCGATGGGGTGCTTCGACTAGATCGAGCGCCCTCCGGCCTCAAGAACAGACGCGAATCTCGATCCAATCACAATAGAACTGAGCTCCCGGCTCCCTCCGGCAGCCCGATCGATGTCGTCCAGCCCAATTCTCCTTCGCCAAGAGTCCATTCGGGGATCTCTCCGGGCGCCAGTTGTAATTGGAGATCGTACGCCAGCGGCTCGCGCAAGATGACATTAACAAGACGACAAAGGATGCGGTGAGCCTCGCGGCCGGGGAGCACGGACCGAAACTGCTGCTGGTTGAGTGGCCCGAGGCAAATCCGGAATTTGCCCGCTACGTCCGGCATGGTTTCGCCAGCAAGGGTGTCAATGCCAAGTTGAAGGCCGGGCCGACCTAGGCGCCACTGAGCTTCCGGTGGAATATCGATCTCGCGCCAAATGAATTCCTCGACAAGGGCGGGAATTTTGAGATGGCTGGAAATCAGGCCGGCCACGAGCGGCGCCGACCGGCTGCACAATGCAAGGACACCTGCATGGGGCAGCAGCCGCGCCCGCCATTCCCGTTCATCGGCAGTGTTATCTCCTGGCATGAGCCCGAAAAGCGCGCTGGTTAACACCGAAATCGCGTCGGTTCCGCCCTCCTCAAACCGCAGATGGTGGCGATAGTACCGCCAAATTCGCAACAGCAGGCTAATCAGGCGGTGATTGAAAAAATCGAAAAAATCGCCGAGCGATCCTGTGCCGTCGGCGTGTATGATACGTTCGGTGTAGAAGGGTGGCAGCGGCGACGATGGGCCGTGCAGCCCCAGGAAATTGACGTACACCTCCACCCGCTCCGCAGCCGCGTTGACCTGCCTGACTTCTGCAATCTCCTCAGCGGGAAAGCCGAGCATCGGCGCCGCGCGAAAGCGAACCGCCTCGCGCTCGGGATCGACGGTGGATCCGATTGGGGGAGCATTGCTGAAACGCCGTTCCAGGAGCGCGGCGAGCGAGAGGAACCCGCAAGACGCGAGCTCATTGAGATCTTCGGGCGCGGTCAGAACGGAGTGATCGATCCGCTTCTCGCTGGCCATGTGTAATGTGCGTTACTTTCCGTGCTGCGGACGGAGAACCGGTGCAGCATATTGATGCCGGCGAAAGTCGCGAAGAAGGCATCCAGTACCGAGCCCAACAGGAACAATTCTCCCTCACCGCCAATCTTGCTGTCGACCACGGCCAGTTCGATGTTGCGCATCCGGATCGGCGCGCCGCGCAAGACGTGATCAGTGTCGGTGGTCATGAACCGGTCAAGGCCCTCGAGCAACAGCTCTAGGCGGCGGCGCGCCTGAACGTCGTAGACCGCACGGAAATCGTAGCAGGCAATAATGGTCCGCAGCGTGTCTACGTTGACTAAGGAGCCATAATTGCGCGCCAGATTGGCCGTCAGCCGCCGTAACAGACCATCATCAATCGGTGGTGGCACCTCTGCAACGACCGTCGTTATATTGGAGAACGTGACCGACCGAGGCGTGTCGGAGGTCGGCAAATCGACTGCACCGACTGGCAACCGGTCGGCGATGGGCCCGTTGGAGCAGGTTAACTGCAGGGATGCGACATCGATCGGCGGATGCTGGCCGATGTCGAGACGATCAACGAAACTTACATAGTGGTCGATGCCCCGGCCCACCACCGCGGGCCGGATACGCTCGCGAAAATAGGCGCGGCTGGGCTCGGCACCGGGCAGATCGTGGCGTAACAGGTCAAATGCCTCGTACTCGACACGTTCGGGGCGGCCTTGCACGTAGCCGGTCACGCCATCGACGGAACGGATGCTGAAGTTCGGCCCTCCGGAGGCAAGCACGCGGTATTCGGTCTTTGTCCGCTCCAGACGGATCGGCGAGGCCTCGTGGCTGAAGACGTTGATGGCCGGCGTGCAGTTCAAGCGAATCTGGCCTTTGCCCAACCGCAATTGCGCTGGGAATGGGCGTTGAAACTCGAAGCTAAGCCTGCACTCCGTCTCCGCATGGGTTCCAATGGGCTCGAGACCAGACAGTTCGACGTAGAGAAATTTCGAAGGATAACTCAGGTACTCCTGAATGATTCGGAACCCGGCAAAGCCATTATGGGGCCAGGGCAAAACTGCCTCGTCGTCCCTCCATCCTTTTGGCGCGATCTGTGCTGACCCGATTGCTGCGACCTGCCGATCTGCCACGGTGACTGTTGCATGCCTGACGTGATGGCACAGCCAAGTCAATAGATAGCGCCCGACTTGTGGCTCTCGCTCGGTTGAGAAGAAGAGACGTAGCCGGCCGTTCTGAAGACATGAGAGGTTTTGCTGGCCGGTTGCTTTGATATCCAAGGTCAGGCGAGCCGAACTCGTCCGGTTCTCGAGCTGAACGTCATTGATCTCCAGCGGTAGCACATTAACGGAATAGCAGGTGACGAACGTACAATTCGTTCCCTCAATCGGACGCGAGCGAACTCTCGTGCCGGCCGGAACGTTCAGGCTCGCGGCGCTCGCCGATTGGCTCAGAGCAAAGGAGAGCGTTGTGATGGGCGGCAGGGGCTGAAGGTAGTGCGGCCATACCATCCGTAACAGGCCATGGACGAACTCGGGAAACTCGTCGTCGAGCTTCTGGCGCAGTCGCGCTACAAGGAAGGCAAAACCTTCCAACAACCGTTCCACGTCGGGATCAGTGGCCTCACGGCCGAGAAACGGCGCAAGCTTCGGATTGGCTGCCGCGAAGTCACAGCCGAGCTCGCGCAAATATGACAGCTCATCCTCGTAGTAGGGATTGAGGGCCACCGCTTCAGCCTTTCACGCGTACGCGCTCTTCGAAGATCGCGTCGAAGGAGACCGACCGCACCCGGTCGTTATGATTGAGCGTCGCGTTGACATGGAACGTCAGTTGCAGCGGATTATGGCGATCGGCATGAAACCGGATCGAAACATTGCCCAAGCGCGGCTCAAACATCTCGATCTGCTGCTTGATCGAACGCGCGACCGCGCCCACCGCGTCGGCCCCCTGCCCGATCGCGTCGTTGAGATCGGGCATGCCGAAGTCAGGCCTTATTTCGCAGCAGCCCTGGTGCGAGTTCAGAACCCGGCGCAGATTTTCCAGAACGCTCGTCCGGAAACGATCGAACGAACTCTGCGACGGGACCATGGTCGCTGCTGCGTCTGCCAAGCGCTCCATGAGACTGCGGTCGAACATTGCATACACCATTATTGCTTGTCGAGTTTACCCTTCAACGACAAGGCAAAATCCGCGCCCATGTACTTCAAGTGTGGAACGAGGGATAGACCGACGCGATACCAGCCCGGTTCGCCTTCGACGTCTTGAACGGTGATCTCCGCCTTGCGCAAGGGTCGCCGGGAGCGAACCTCTGCCGACGGATTCTCCTGATCGGCGACATACTGACGAATCCAGTCGTTAAGCTCGCTCTGAAGCTCTTCCCTGCTCTTCCACGAGCCGATGTTTTCGCGCTGCAGCACCTTGATATAGTGAGCGAACCGATTGATCATGAACATGTAGGGCAGCTGGGTGCCAAGCTTGTAGTTGAGCTCAGCGGCTTTGCCTTCTTGGGTGTTTCCGAAATATTTCGGCCTCTGAACAGAATTTGCCGAGAAGAAGGCGGCATTGTCCGAGCCCTTGCGCATGGTCAACGCAATGAAGCCTTGTTCGGCGAGTTCGAACTCGCGCCGGTCAGAGATGAGAACCTCCGTCGGGACCTTGCTCTGCAACTGCCCCATTGCTTCATAGGTGTGTAGATTGAGGTTTTCGACCGCTCCGCCCGATTGCGGGCCGATGATGTTCGGACACCAGCGATACTTTGCGAAGCTTTCGGTCAGGCGCGTTGCGAAAGCAAAGGCCGCATTGCCCCACAGATAGTTACTGGTTTCACCATTCGAGGTTTCCTGATAGTCGAAAGCTTTGACCGGGACCGTCTCCGGACCATAGGGCAAGCGCAGCAGGAAGCGCGGTAACGTCAATCCGAAGTAGCGAGCGTCCTCGCTTTCCCGAAACGAGTTCCACTTGGCGTATTTCGGCCCCTCGAAGATGGATTGCAGGTCCTTGAGACCCGCGATCTCCTCGTGCCGTTCGACGCCGAACATTTCGGGCGAAGCGGAGGCGATGACCGGCGCATGCGCCATGGCGGCCATCGCGCTCATATAGCGCATGAGCTTGACGTCTTGACTACCACTGCCAAACTCATAGGCTGATATCATGGCAGCGACCGGCTCACCTCCGAACTGGCCGAACTCTGCGGCGTAAACATGTTTGTACAGGCCGCACTTGACGATCTCCGGGCTGTCCTCGAAATCGATGAGCAGCTCGTCCTTGCTGACGCTGAGAATTTCCACCTTGATGTTCTGACGGAAATCGGTGCGGTCGACCAGGAACTTAAGCCCGCGCCAGGCCGACTCGACCTGCTGGAATTCGTCCGTGTGGAGGACCGCGTCGAGCTGCGCCGAGATTTTGCGGTCGATCTCCGCGATCATCCGATCGATCAGGGCGTTGTTGACTTGCTCACTGGCCCTATCCGGCTTGATCAGCTCGGCGATGAAAGCTGCGACACCGCGGCGGGCGAGGTCGTACCCCTCGTCGTACGGGGTAATCTTGGTATGGACGAGAATCTGATCCAGCAGCGAAACCTCGGTGGTCGTGGCGACGACTCCGGCCGATGGCTGCGTGCTTGTATCCGCCATAGCGTCCTGGCTCCTCTAAAAACCTCGTTGCAGCTCACTCGGACGTGTTGGTGAGTTCGCTCAAGAGCTGCGGCCGGGCGCCGTGGTCTTCTAGCACGTTCTGGATGGCTTTGCGGAAACCCGGCACATTGCCGAGCGGGCTCTTCAGGGCGACCAGCGCGGCGCGCAGTTCGGTCAACATGCGCAGTTCTGGGATTTGTTGTGCGACACGATCGGGATCAAAGTCCTTCAAACTCTCAAAATGCAGCGAAACGGACAATTTGCCGGCCCCTGGCTGTTCGTCGAGTTTGTTCTCGGCGCAGATATCCAGGCTCAGCTCCTGGCTTTTGACAACCTCGCCAAAATTGTCCTTGTCGATGTTGACGAGCTGACGCTGCTCGATCGGCCGGTCATCGGCTCGCCCGGTGAAGTCGGCCAACACCAATAACTTCAGCGGCAATTCGACATCCTCCTTGAGGTTGCCGGTTGCGGGTTTGAATCGGATATTGATGCGCTCTTTGGGAGCAATGGTGCTATCCTGTGCCATATGAGATTCCCCTGCAAATCAGCTGCGGCCGAGTTGGCTGGCGCGAGCGATATCGATGCGTGCGACGCGCCGTCTTATCTGTTCAAGCGCGGCGCGACGAGGCGGCTCGTCAACGATCTGTGGTGCCTCCGGATGGGTGATCGCTCGATAGCGCAATTCGGCAGCATCGAGCGCTAGCGCCGGCTCCCAGCTTTCAAGCTTTTGCTCGGCGACAACCTGATCCAGGTGGTCCAGCAGCGGAATGGCTGTTGTGACGAAGCCGGTCTCGATGCAAAAACGTGCTTGCGCAAGCCGGCCGACGAACCGGCCACGTTCGCACCGCTCCCCATCTAACGCATCCGACAGCTTCTCGAATGCGGCCTGCGGCTGTCCAGCGCCGATGAGTCTGTGTGCCTCGGCAACCATTGCTTCGACAGGATCAGGGGCGATCGATCGGTCTGCTTCCGCCACGGCCCAGGCACGCGTTTCCTCGTCAGCGAAAGGGCGGCCGTCGTTGAAATGGCACCCCAGGATCCGCGGATAACATCTCACCAGCAAGGCGATCGCCGCGTGCACCGCCCTGGCCGCCGGCTCAAGCAAGGGCCCCATTTGCTCCAGAGCATTCGCGGCATGCCGGTGAGCGTCGAGCCAGCACGGATGCGTCCAGGCGATGT
This sequence comes from Bradyrhizobium sp. USDA 3311, assembly GCF_054062495.1. NCBI lineage: Bacteria > Pseudomonadati > Pseudomonadota > Alphaproteobacteria > Hyphomicrobiales > Nitrobacteraceae > Bradyrhizobium > Bradyrhizobium sp. USDA 3311. Next base: position 9,380,386 of record NZ_JBSSFI010000001.1, read on the forward strand.
CCTCGGCCATATTCACGACGTCGGCGTGCTGACCGGCTGCAACCTTTGCCTCCAATGCAGAAATTTGATCGGCGGGGGGAAATATCGTCGTGCGCCCCCCGTTATCGGGCGGCACTTCGTCAAAGCGCATCCACGAGCCAAGGCGATTGATCAGATAGACTTTCGGGTCTGCCGGCGACGTTACGCGCCGGGCGGCCGCCGCTTGCCGCAGCATATCGGGCAAACGGTCGATCAAGCCGGCCCAGTCGCCATCGGCGCCAACCGAGACAACTTCACCCGGCGCTGCCGGTTCAGCAGCCTCGGCCGGCGCAGTGGAGTCCACCGGCGCGGCAGCGGTCTGCTCGGCAGCTTGGGCCGCCTCAGCCGCGCTCTGTGCTGCGGCGTCGATAGCGCGCTTGGCTTGTTCGTAATGCGGTTTCAGTGCCCTGAGCAAGTCTTCCAAAGCAACCTGCTCGTCGATGAGATTCTGACTGAGCTGGCGAGAGAGATCATCAAGGGCATCATAGGCGGCGAGCACGGCCGGATAATCAGCGTCAGTCGGCGCATTCTCGGCCAATGCCGGCCCAATGCGACCAACGAGCCAATCGACCGCGCCGACCCGCGCACGTTGCCGCTTGATCGGCGGAAACAGCCCTTCCCAATGCGCGTTCACCATGCCGCGCAGAACGCCCAATCCGACGGCGAGACCCTGATAGCCTTCGGTGCGAAACAGGCCGTAGGTCGCCCAACAGGAGACCAAAATGTCCTTTGACTGCTTCGACAGGATGTCGAGCGACAGCGCGTTGACTGTCCGCCAATCAACCGCAACAGGCCCATCGACGTCCATGCGCCGCACCTCGCCTTCGAGCCGTTCGAATTCGGCCGCCTCACGAATATTGCTGCCGGCAGGTGCTGGGCCCGGCACTGGCGCAGCGCCCAGCTGCGCGCGCGCATCGATGTTGGCGCGAGCCGCGATCCAGTCGTTGATCACGGACACAAAACCATGCACGAGCGTGCACTGCAACGGATCGCGGCATTGGGACAGCCAATTTGCCATCCGCCGCATAAAGCAAAGTGAAAGGCACCAATTTTGTAAGCCACCGCTACCATTCCTTGAGGTGCAACTTCAGATCATTCCTCCTTCACCCCCTTTCAAGCCTTGTGCCAAGTGCGATAGCTTGGTTTGTCAAACCTTTTGCTCAATCGGACGTGTCATGGCCCCGACGGCATGTCGCAAGCCCGACATGACAGAAGTTGGTGTCTGGTGGCTGGCTCAAGCATTGGCCTCCTGCAGACTTTCTCTCAGGTAAAGGGCCATGCACCTGCATCTGGTGCAAGGTTTACTGCTCCATCGTTGGCGCACCTCATGTCAGACGTCGCTCGGCAGGCGCGTTGGCCATCACCGCGCATTTGACTTAAGTAAGGTGAGTGATCAATTGGCCGCCCGCCATTGTCGATGGCGGCTGCGGTCTCGGGAAGTATGCGGTACGCCCGCCCGCCGCCGCGCGCGGGGGCCGATTTGGCGGGACAAGCATGAGATCGCCAACACTCCGACAACGGTTCCCATCACCCTGCTCGTTGGCTCAATTGGGCCGTGCACGGCAGGCACCGAATGTACACAGTGTCCGCTCCAATAGCGGCGCTGGGGATGTATTGCGCGAGAATGACTTTGCCTTCCTCATGCCAATCGGCCTGGCGCGCTTCATTCCCTCCAGGCTTTGAGCGAGGAACATTGCTTCGTTCAGCCTCGAAGCTACGTTCCGAGAAGCCTGCCGCTGCGTTTGCGGTTGATGTTCGCCACACTGGACCGATTTTGATAACGACAGCGCGTCATGGACGACCTCGTTGTTCGGGATGCCGGGCGCAGAAGATCGAGGTGTCTCGGTCCCGCGCCTCGAGGAGAACAATCAGGTGCTTTCGTAGAACAGAAGAACGACGCGGTGGTGCAGCAGCTCGACGGCTACGGGCGTTTGGATGGGGGCAAGACGGCACGCGTGTTGGCGCGTCTAGAGCGGCAGCGGTGCCGACACGTGAACCTCTCTCCAGACGCTGAAGGAAAAGCGCCGAGAGGGCGCGAAGATCAATGTGCGATTGCGCATGTCCAGCCACCTCAATCAAACTGATAGCCGACCGCGTGGTGACCAGTTGGCCGCATCTACCCGTTATGCGACGATTTCCGGCGGCGCGCTATTTCCGGCTCAACCTCTCGAGCTGAAAGTGTCTTTGCGATAGGAAACTTGATGGGATTCGCGCGCGCGGTTTCAAATCCAGCCCAAGGTGAAGGGTGGCATGGAACCTATCCTGCTCAAGATGGAGGTCGCATTCAAGATCGCGATCAACGACCGAGACGCAGCTCCGTTCCGGGCCGATCCGAGTGATGGACCAGATAAACGACATAGCGTCGCTGAGAGCCAAAGATCCTGTTCGGATCCCTCTGCGCGTCTCTCAACTCAGCTGTATAGCGCTCACCATGGATGTAGAATTCAGTCGTCGGCCGGTGTGGGCTCGGCAGTTCGCCCCCATTGTTCAGTTCGGCGATCATATAATCAGGGATCTGCTGGCCGCCGTTGTCCCACCGGCTGTGATCCCAATCCGGTCCGACGATCAATCCGAAATCCCCGAGCCCGTGGCGCGCCGCTGAAACACTGTATGTGGAGGACGACTCCCCAGCCCAGGCAGATGACGATGCTCCTGCGGCAGAGCGCCGGAAGGGTTCAATGCGCCCCCCCGCTACCCCGCGGGGGTCCGGCCCGATTTGCGGGATAAGCATGATGACGCCACCACTTCCTGGACTGCTTAGGGCCGCTCCCCCCATTCCAAACACCAAGTTCGCCGTGTAGAGCTGACCGTGGATGTACAAGTTTGTTGACTGGAACGGCGTCGGCAGTTCGCCATTTTTCAGCATTTCGGCGATCAGCGTCATTGGGGCCGGTTGGCGTCCGTGCAGCCAGCCCATACCGACAGCATATCCATAGTCCACCACGGCCCTTCTGCCGCCGAAAGCCGAGGACAGCAGTTCCGCTCGCGACTGGGCGGGCACTCGCTCCGGGCCGCCCAGCGGTGCGCCAACCACGGCGGACGAACCCGGTTGCCCACGGAGCCAGTCGCGAAGCTTCCTCAGCGCGGTGCATGCCATTCTGTTGAATAAAACTTCGTACTGTTTGGCCTCCTCCATCAGCTCATCGGAGTAAAGTCTACGAGACACAGACTGCTTTTTCTGGTGATAGAGCCAGTCACTGAACCCCCGAAGTTTCCTTGCGTACAGACCGGGGGTACGCGAATCCAGATTCAAGTCTGTTGCTGCTTTGAATCTGAGAAAGAGATCATTGTCATCAGCATGCTCTGCCTTTCTCCAGACGCCGGTGCCCCCCGGGCTCTGAGTCGGCGGTTCTGCGTCTACGACTTCCCGCAGCGCTTTCAACGCCCTCTTGAGGATAGCAAAGGCGTCGGGATCAACTTTTTCACTCGCCGCATAACTTTTCGCATCCTCAGCGAGCAGGCCAAGTTGACTGGCCATTGCCGGCTTCCCGGTTCGAAGACGCCAATGGCTGAAGCGCCGCAGTTCACGCAATGACTCCGCAACCGACCTGTTGGCACGACCGGCGTGCCAGGCTTCGCTTGCGAAGTGGGACATGAGCCAATCGTCCGGCATGGCTGCATTCAGATCAAAATCAAGCCCGCCCGCCGGCAACGCCTCAAGACCATCGGGGGCTGGGGACGACTGAGCCCCGGCGGACGACGATGTACCGGCGACCCGCTGCGAATCGCCTGCGCCTGCGCCCATAACTGCTTGCGCACGGGATAGTCTCCGAAGCATCGTCAGTACACCGCTGATCATGTTGCTTTCGGTTTCCTGTTTGAACAGCTGAGCGTCATCTGTCAGCCCATCGTCGTCGATTCGGCCAGTGATAGGCTTCTTTTTGGAGGTACTGAGCCACTCGCTGAACCTGCGAAGAGCTCGCGGATAATCGAGATACCTCCCCGGATACAGCCTCTCGAGTGCGCCCGCGAAATTCGAAATGAGTTCTTCGTCCTCAGAGAGCTGGCCCGGGGAACTCTGCCTTTGCTTTTTTTTCGGTGGACTGTCGGTCATCATTAAGTCCGCTGCAGCGGGAATGAATTCAGTTTCACCAGGGTTGCTGCATCTCAAGAGCAAGGACTGTGCCAGCGTCATCCGGCGGCTTAGACTTCACGATCTGGCTGCAACGTCACGATCCGTCGCCATCTGCGATCGCAGACAATCCTATCCGCAACAGGGAATGCGTCGGAACGACCCAATCGTCGACGCCGGTGACAGCACGAAGATTGCTTCGCGGGAAGCCGTCCGCCGCCATACGAACCGAAGCAAGCGGATGCGACGACCAGAATGATCGCACGAGGTGAGTCACAGCCGAAATCTTTTTGAAGGCCACAGTTCGAGGAGAAGACCAAGTCCGATCCGCGTGCGCTCCGCTGCGGGTGCTCTGACCTTCTTCGGTATCGACTTTGCCGGTCTTATGCCCGGCGCAGTCGTTCGACGCGGCAACTCTTCGGCTTGCCAGAAATGGCTCTAGCTCAAGGCCGATAAGGCTCGCCAAGCGGGTCGGCATGAATAATGCGAAGGCGCCTTCGCCCGGTCGATCGACGTCATTCTCGATCGACCATCTGGATCGATGCAACATTGTTCGACTGGGGCCAAGCAAAACCGGTCTGATCATATTTGACGAGATACCGGCACCGATGCTCCACGTCCCGGCGCTATCCTGCTGGGACGTGGTTATGGCGGGCTGGACAATCGGCTGAGGCCGGCTCGTCCGCACGCCACGGCAAACGCTGGGGCCCCGGCCAACCATCATCATCAGGCGCTGCGCGACCTCGGAGGACCGCGACCCCATCGGGGCACCGGTCAACCACGGTCCAGTGCCCAGCCAGGTTCGCGCCGTCTCCACGACCTTCACCGGCTGCGGCGCGAGCGCCCCATCCGGCTGGTGGAGCGTTCGGTGGAAGCTGGACGAGGAAACACAATTGAAGGGCGGCTTGACAAGCGAGTACTCCGCAAACAGACGCGGCCGACTCATCTGGCGGCATTCTGCTCGCATAGACAAAGTAGTGGCGATCTCGCTCCAGCCGGAACTGGTAGGGGGGGCCGCTCAGTTTTTTGAATATTCTTTGCCGCTTCGGCGAGACGCTGTTCCCAACTGAAGCACTCGGCACGCAATCCATGCGGTTGCGAACCTGTCGAGATCATGTGCTCACCAAAGAGGAAGACCAAAGGACACGATCATGAAAAGGCTCTTTGACGTGCGCAGGGATGACGATTCGCGCGGCATCCCGTTGAGCAAATTGGATGTAAGCGAACCTAGACGATTTCAAGATGACAGCTTATGGCCTTGCTTCGAGCGGCTGCGAAGGGAAGATCCCGTTCACTACTGTCAAGACAGCCCATACGGTCCATTTTGGTCGATAACGAAATACCGCGATATCGTGGCCGTCGATACAAATCATAAAATATTCTCGTCAGAGCAAGGTGTCACGATGCTTGACGTGCCGGAGGAACATTGGACTCCGAGTTTCATCAAGATGGGTCCGCCCCAACATGCCGCGCAGCGCAACACCGTAAGTCCGATAGTCGCACCGGACAATCTGGAGAAACTCGAAGGATTGATCCGCAGTCGCGTCAGAACGATCCTTGATGGCTTGCCGCGCAATGATGCCTTCAACTGGGTCGACATGGTCTCCATCGAGTTGACGACGCAGATGCTGGCCACGCTTTTCGACTTTCCGTTCGAGGATCGCCGCCTCCTGACGTACTGGTCGGACGTCGCCGTTGCAGCGCCTACAGTTGGCCAGGCGATCGACAGCTGGGACAAGCGAAGCGCAATCCTGTCCGAGTGTTTGGACTATTTTACGCGGCTTTGGCGGGAGCGGATAAATGCCGAGCCACGACTTGATCTCATTTCAATGATGGCTCACTCGTCCGAAACACGGCATATGGAGCCACGTGAGTTTCTTGGCAATCTCATTCTACTGATCGTGGGCGGCAACGACACCACACGGAATTCGATCACCGGAGGCCTGCTGTTCATGAACCAGCACCCATCCGAGCTACGAAAGTTACGGGATAACCCCGCCTTGGTGTCGAGCGCTGTGTCCGAGATTATTCGATACCAAACGCCCATCGCACATATGCGCCGCAACGCCACCGCGGACATCATCATGGGAGGAAAACAAATCAGGCGAGGCGACAAGGTCGTGATGTGGTACATCTCTGGCAACCGAGACGATGAGGTCATCGAGGACGCTAACAAATTTGCGATTGATCGCAAGAACGTGCGCCAACATCTGTCGTTCGGTTATGGCATCCATCGTTGCCTGGGCCGACATCTTGCGCAGCTGCAGCTGAAAGTGCTCTGGGAGGAGATACTGAATAAACACGTCGAGGTCGAAATCGTTGGCGAGCCGGAGCGCGTTGCATCGAACTTCGTGCACGGTTATTCCGCACTCCCTGTCCGAATCGTAGCCTAGGCTGTGACGCCCTGAAATGACGCGTGACCGACACGGCGGGACCGTCGGTGCGCTGATGACCAGTTACGCCACTGCACGCGAACCGGCGCACGCCGCTGAAGGTCGCCATCCCGGCCGGCGCCGGCACCTCTTGACTGACATTTGAATTGGTCCGCCGCCACGCTTCGCGTGATGCATCTCCGGCATCAAATCCATGTCCGGGAACTCTGTCACAATCAGATTCAACCCGGATCAAGGGTCTGACACGCAAGTGCTTCGGTATCGACGCGGCCGACGGCGTCAATCGCACTTTGCAAGGAATGATCACGCGGCTATGGAAGCCGGAAGGATCGATTTGAGAGCTGTCGTTCCCTGAGATTGCTCCCTTGCGGCGAGAACGCGCGACTCCGCTGGCCCGACCGCGACTGCTCCCGGCGTCCGCAAGCCATTCCCGTCGGAGGAAACTGCGGCCATCTGCGTCAAAACAGATCCCCGGACGCGCCGGTAAGTCACGTGACGCAGGCCGAGGTCCGGTTGCGCCAACGGCAGGCGTAAGGCGCTCCGGTTCCTTTAGGCCGGACCTCGATGAGTCCCAGCAGCTGCATCGAAAAGGCATACAAAAAAGAGCCGGGGCTCATGGCCCTCGCAGTGCGGGAGAAGAGACAAACGCGTATCAGGGCGCCCGTGACGACATGGTCGGCATGACGAATTCGGCCCAGTTCCGGCTGGTGACCGTCTTCATTTGGTCGCCGAAGATCGACTTACCATCCTTCCGAAGGGGTGAAAGGTCATTGGCACCGGAATTGGAGCATTGATGCCGACCATTCCGACTTTGATCTGACGGGCGAATTCACGCGCAGCGCCGCCCACTCTCATAGCCTTGCATCCTGAACTTGCGTCCGTCGACCAACAACTTTGTGTCGTCGGCGACGGCGGCATCTATGTAGCTTCGCTTTCTCCTGATGCCGCTTCGTGACTAGTGGCCCCATCTCCGCTTCGCGGTCGGTACCCGGTCCGACCTTCAGGCCTCGAACCTTGGGTTGGAGCGCGAAGATAAGCATATCCGCGGTCGCCTCGCCGACCGGCACGGCGACCGAGATCGCCATGCAGCCGTTCGCCGGCGGAGCCATAAGCGGCGCCCATCAGCGCATCGACCGCCTGATCCATATCGGCATCGGACATCACGATCATGTGGTTCTTGGCGCCACCAAGCGCCTGGCAACGCTTCCCGGTGTTCGCGGCGGTCGAATAGATATACTGCGCCATGAGCGTTGAGCCACCTGGTATCGCCTGATCATACGCTCAAATAGATCGCCTGAGACCTCGAACGCGGCATCCAAGACATAAGCGTTTTGAATCCGCTTGAACGCCGCATCGCCTATTTCGACGCGGCCAATTGTCAATCGGCGCTGGCCCTGTTCCATGCCGAAACACAAGGATGACCAATAGCCCGGCGACGCCATGTTCCAGATAATTGTCACATCGGGGCTGATGGGGTCGTCACCAGTGGGACGGCCGTGAACTTCGCCGAGCGGCGTAATGGGAAGCGCAAACAACTGTTCCTCATCGCCAGGTCGGCGTCGTTTCCAGCGGCCTGAACTCAACAACGCATACATTGAGTGGAGGTCGCCTTGCGACAATGGCGCGATATGAGCACGGGAGCACCGCTCGGTCGCGGTGACGTGGAGCCGTAGCCGCGGCCCTACCTCATTTGGTCAGCCATCGACCATTATTCAAATGCGAAGCAACATTCCCGCCATTTTCAGCAACAAGCCTCTTTTCGGCGCGACGCCTGAGTTCGCCGTTTCGCGGTAAAAGGACGATGGAAATAGGGAATCCCCGAACGACATGCGGCCTGGATCGCCATTTGCGGCAATCGTCCACGCACGATTCTCAATAAGGATACATCCAGTATGTCGTGTTGAGCTCGTCCGGTATCGAACGCAAAGTCGGCGTCCGCTGAGGGGGCTTAAGGTGCGCGGTAGAAGAAATAATCCGACCGATATCATCAAGGACCGCGCGGCTCGTTGAAAACGTACTGTGGTTCAGAGCAAACATGTCGCTTCCGACGGCGGAAACATCGATCGTTTCGATACCTGGCACGAGAGTTGGCCCGCTCTGGGTCACGAACCCCATTCGCGAGGTGGATTGCGCTTTCTTCATGGAGGCGAGCAAGGCGAGATCTGCCGAGGAGGCGTATAGGGTGACCGCACCTGCTGCTGATTTGATTTGGTTAGCTCTCTCCAGATAAAGGTCGCGATCAACATCCGGCGCCGCAAAAATCAGCTCGGTAATGCCTAGCGTCGTCTGGCTCAGCGCGGCTTGCTGCAAGGCTCCCAATACCACCTCGCTGCCCAAGCTGTGCGCAATCACAATGATTCTAGAAACCCTCGCTTCCTTCTTGATGAGCTGCAGGAGATCGAACAAGCCATCCGGCGCATAGAGTGCGCTTTCGCGATCGTAGTCATAATCGAACAGCCCGCCCTTGGACGGCCAGGAATACATCATGACGCGACCTTTGTAGTTCGCGTCGAACGCAAGTTGCGCTGCCTTGAATGCAGCGTCGGAAAAGCCGACGTTGTAGCCATGCACAAAGAGCATCATGCTGTCGGCAGGATTTGCAATAGCGGAAGCGAACTCTTCGCGAGAGAGATGATATAGCTTCTGGATTCGGAAATGCTTTCTGTCGTCTTCCGCCTCCTTGCGTAGCCCAAACCAGCTCATCTTCGGCGTCTCCACTTCGCCCATCCTGTGAACGACGGGAATACTGACCGTCACGTAACCAAAGGTGTTGGTGGCAGAACGAGCATAGGATATCTGGCTCAATTCGAGACCAGGCCCGCCCATCACCACGCGATTCGTGGCGAAGTAGACCGGCACCAGACCCTTGATAGCCGACTTGTTGACCACAACCTCGGCACCGGTGGTGCTCTTGTCAGGCGGCGCCTCCTGGCTCGCCTCACCCGTTGTCGGTCGCCACGGCCGATAGCCATGATAGTGACGGACATGATGGTAATACCCGGGGCCATAGCGATAGCCGAATCTCTTGAACGCGCTCCCATGTTTCTGCGGAGCTTTGTGGACATGCGGCTTGGCAGGCTGTGAGACCGGACCTTGGTGGGCGCAACCGGTGGCGAGCGCGCAGAACAAGATAACGAGCCCTGTCCGAACGTGCTGGAACGCGTGGCGGAGCCGATCTAACCGGTTCGAAGCGTGAGTTGGCAGGGCGAGCACGACCATCGATCCGGCACCTATTTAGCTAGAATCTGGGAAAGATTGACAGTCGCGCCCAGCCATCCGCGGTACCTGTCGACGGCAGGTCCGCTGGTGAGCTTGTAGGTGAAACGAGCCTGCGCCCCGGCGTCGTTTATCGCGCAAGCAATATTGCCGGCACCATTGGCGGTCTCCACGTGCCATGAGCACCCCGTGATTCGGTACCCGGGTTCAGCCGCGAAGGTCTCAGCGTAATCGGCCGAGTGCTCTGCAAACACGACTGGGTGATCGTCCTTGGTCTTGTCCACCGTAAACGACCGCTCAATCTGCTTTGGCTCGACGAGTTGCGATACCGGAACGTTCACGATCAGTCGCCGGTCCTCCGGCAGAAGAGTGTGAATCGCTCCGGCAAGAATTTCGGGGATTTTCACGCCGGCGTTGGCTTGCGTCTGCACGTGCGTGGAATTCAGCCTGCTCCAGTTCTCAAACGAAATCGTCGTGTCGACCCACTTCGTCCAGCAAACAGAGGGTTGGGGAATGGCCGTGATCATGCTGTAGAGCGGGCTTGCGGTAATGACAGTGGCTGGAATGATGAAGTTGACGCCAGAAACCTGCGCATCGTTCCACTTGATAATGCCGCCGACCGCAATCCCTAGCAGTGCGCCGAACTCGTTGAATGCGGGTCCACCGCTGTTGCCGACGTTCATGACCGTGTCGGTCTGCCAGCGACCGTTGGGGCTGGCCTGGTTGCTTATCAGACCGCTCGATATGCTGAGATCCAGATCAAGGGGATAGCCGAGCAGATACAGCTGAGTCCCCATTGGGGCTTGCTGGTTGTCATCGATCACCGGCATCGGGCAACGCGAGGCACCGCCGCTGTTGCCGGCGGACTGCGACAATTCGAGGAGCGCCAGGTCCCTGGCGTCATCGCGATGAATCGCGGTGACTTTGATCGGGTTCGCATTGCGCGATCCGAGACGAGCATTGACTTCGAAGCTCTTGTAGTTCTCCTCGCGTCCGACCACGTGGCTGTTAGTCAGCACGAGGCTGTCGCCGATGAGCAGCCCGGAGCCGCCGCCGACCTCCTGCTTGTCGTTGTACAGGACGCCAACATACTGGACGTGAACCGTCCTGACGTTGTACCGCGCAGCAATCTGCACCGCCGCGCGGTCCGCTTGCGCCGGTGGGCAGAGGAATAGAGGCAGGCCAAATGTCAGGAAGGATAGAATGTTCTGACAGCGGCGATATCGAGGGGGCTGAGTTGTCCGTTTCCGTTCCATGCTGGATTACAATAGTTCATGATGGAGTTGGGGTCGTATTTGGTGACTTTATAATCGCCGACTGAGCCGGACGCTTTCTCGTTGCGGCACTGCTCCGGCGAATCGTCGCGGTTCTGTTCATGCGTGAAGCCAAGCGCATGTCCGAATTCGTGGACCGCAACCGCACGGATGCAGAACTCGCGTTTATCGCGACAGCCTTTGCTCCAATGATTGAAACTGAAATTGAGAGTCATGCCAGATGGCTTGCGGTCGAGATACTTGCCGACGAGGTCGGTGTGAGCGCCCTCGTCAGCGACCCGCACGTGCACACCGGGCGCGCCCTCGGTGCAGGCGGCCCACGTCTTTGAAAACCACACGCCGCCTTGCGCCGCAGTCTCCCAAGTCTCCGCAACCGCTTTTCGAACCAGGTCGGCATACTTTTGATCCTTCGGCTGCAGATTCTCCCAGCAGACGGGGATTTCCTTGATCTCCCATTTCGAGCCGCGAATGACCGTGCCGTACAGCTCCATTTCGGACACGCCCGAAGGAAGCGCAGGCTGAGCATTCGCGCCCCAAGAGATCAAGAGCGCGAGCAGCAGAACGAGTCTGGGTAACCAGAGGCGAATCATTGTCCTAATGCGTCGGGGTTGGGGTCGGCGGGAACACAGGCACCGGCGCCACGATGAAACCATTTGTCCGGGGTCCGCCGCCCGTACGGCGTCCGGCGCCTCCCGGGAATTCCTGCGACTTCTCTCCTCCCGGCGAGGGAGCTGTGTAAATTGGATTGTCCTTTGATCCAAGCGGCGGCGTCTTCGCCGCGTAGCCGGCGGACCCGGATTTGGCTCCGTTGGCAAGCACCGCGTTCGGACCGTTGATGTAGATTCCGAGATTACTGAACTGCTGAGCGGAGGCAGACGCCTGAACTGCAGCAGGCGTCCAACGCGACGACGTGAGGGAGTACTTTGCCTCGACGCCGCCGGTAACCTGGATCGAAAACGTGTAAGTCATCTGCGCCGGCTCCGCGCTCTCCGAAGGCATGGCCGGCGTGAGATTGTTAGCGGCGATGAGAATAGCGTTGTCCCGCAACCAAGCCGCCAGTGGCTTGGACGCATCGACAATGATGCGCTTATAGGCGGCGCGGTCCGGGTACTTGTTCTCGGCGAGTCCTTCCAGCTCGATCAGATCCGTAGCCGTCCCATGATAGCAGCCGCGCTCATACGTTGCCGGTTCCGCCGCCGGCGTCGTATCGGACGCAAGCTGGGCGTTCTGCTTCATCAGGAATGACCAGATCAGGTCATAGGTGTCCTGTGCTGAAGCAGTGGGACCCACATGGGTGATCTCACTACTGGTCGCGCTCAGAATCCGCTTGTAACCGAACGCTGTACCGGATCCGAGCCCGCCCGTATCGGTCACCTTCAACTCCAGGAAAAAGGTGCCATACAGGAACGGGTCGATGTCGAAATGAGCGTACCTGTCGAAGGCCTCTTCAGGGCGTGACTTGTAGATTTTCAGGTATTCCTTCCGCCTCTCCCGTTCGATCTGGTAGAAGGTCACGACCTCACATCGGATCGACTTGAGGAAATACGGCAGCTCACCGGCCGTGATCACGCCTGTCTGCGGATCATGAATATAATACAGACTGGTACACCCGCCCATGGCGAGGCAAATACCAACGCAAGCCGCGGCTCGGCTGAAATTCCACATATGACCGCCCCCGTCCGCGTCGCTCAGCACGCGCGGATCTCCCGCCCAGATTGAAAAACAGTCCGCATTGGTTCGTCAATAGCATCGTAACCACAATGCAGCTTTTCGTTGTCCTAGCCAGGCTTCGCGCAGCTTTTCCTCTGCGGCTGTGCACTTCTCCCGAAGCCTGTTTGGCATGGCCGCTCGGCACGGGTGGAGAAGTGTGAGCAACGAACAGAGTCGATTGCAAATTGGTCGGCGCACGCCTATCGATGGAACATATTACTCGTGTCATTTGGACGAAAACTTTTGCCTGGGCCCGTGGATAGCCGAGCCGAAACGTCAGCCTTTGATGCCTGGAAGAAGGAGGCGCGGGAGCTTGCCGAGCGTCAGGAGCTCATCACGAATGCCAGCCGGGATGATCTCAGGAAAGCTCTGATCGAGCTTGATACGCTGTTTCGGAATGCTCCAGGAAGCGTGCACAAGGCCTATCGAAATCTTACAGAGAAGCGAATCGAGGAGGCACGGGAGAGCTTCACCGGCTCAATAGGAGACGGCCATCTCTCATGGACGCTGTCCGATGAGACCCCCGAACTGGCGGCGTTGAGAATGGGCGGCCTCATACGGGAGATCGACCGGGTGCTTGCTGAGCGACGGTCTCAGTGGCCGATCGCGCCGAGTGAGTGGCACCTCAAGCAGCTTGGATGCTGGTTCATCCCGCGGCAGGGCGCGAGTGCATTGCGTCCGGCTCGAAGGCTGCAAGCCTATTCGAAGCGGGGCCTGCTGTTTCATCGGATCCTGCCCTCACTGATACAGGGCTACCCGGTCCAGGTCGTGGATACTCGCACATTGCATAGTGCAGCGCCGGACGCGAGCAAATGGAAGATGGGCGCTTGCCTGTTCAAGGCATTGGAGCTCAAGCCAGAGTTTACATCTCAAGGAGGCGATAAGCGTTTCAGGATCGCCGGTATAGAGGCGCCGTCAGCCGGTGACGCCATTTCAGAGCAGATCACTCAGGCTCTGAAGGAGAACTGCATCGCAGTCGTGTGGCCTGAGCTGACCGTCTCGCCGGAATTGCGCGAGAGCATCGTCAAGCTCATTCGAAACCGTGACGTCGCAGACGAACGCGAAGCTCCCGAAATTCTGATTCCTGGAACCTGGCACGAGGCAACCGACCATGGGATCGTGAACCGGGCCCGGATCTACGACGGCTATGGTGAGGAACGCCTGATCTACGACAAGATCGCCCCGTACGCCGACGATAGTTGGGGAACGGAAAACATCGCCGCGGGCGACCGGGTCTGCGTCCTTGCTACCGAAGGCGCTTTAGTCGGGATCGCCATTTGCCTGGATTTTTGTGATGTGTGCGAGACGCCCTTCACCGAGCTCGACGTCGATGTGATGCTGGTTCCTTCGATGGGCAACGACCGCACAATGCAGGGCCATCAGACCACCGCCGCTCAAGTCGAGGTGAGGTTCGGCACCCGGAGCTTCGTGGTGCAACATCCAACGCAAACGGCCCTCAACGATCTTCGATTAGGTATTATTTTACCATTATTGAAGGTACCGAACTCAGTTTCGGCTGAGGAACTCGCCCAAAAAACCGTTTGGGCTGCCTACAAATGGTGCCCTTGACACCTAGATTCGGGGACTAAAATCAGAGTAAAGCGTTGTAAAATGTTCTTAACGGTTGTGATGTAGGGCTAGCCCATGTCGGACGTAGCACTGGAAAAGATAGAGACGGGCGAGGCGACGGCGAATGAGGCCAGGCGCGTTGTTTCGGAATTCCTTAAGGAGGGGTCCGAGCAAAGCCTGGAGCGTCTCTATGCAACTCTGGGAGCATGGGTTTGGAACGCCCTGGAGAGCCGCCGGCGTGACCCAGAGTTACGGGAATGGTTCGATATTTTGCGACGGATGAGCGCGACGCTCGGGCCAAGGAATGCTGCCTACGCGGAGCGCTTCAGAGCATTCTACGATCTTTTGCAGATGTCGATAAACACCTCCAAGCTCGCACGTCCGAGCGAGGTCATGCATCGCCAGCACGTGGTCGCAATACTTCGGTTGCTCCGCGACACACCGTCGGGTCAGATGGAGAAGGCGGCCATCGCCAAGAGGTTGTCTCTAAGAGATGCCAATCTCAGCCGCATCCTTCGTCTCATGACGAATGCGCGCTTTGTGGAACGAACAACACAGGGCAAATTCGCTCACTTTGCCCTGACGCGTGACGGCTTGCTCGAGCTGGAAAGGCGCGAAAAGCGCGAGGCGAAGGAGCGGGGCCGACCAACCCATCTGGGGCGAGACAAATTTCCCCCAGCCGCCCACCCGCTGCACGTAACGGCGAATGCAGACACTGTTCTTCGTAGCTTTTTTGATTTGGCAACGCATGGCTCGTTGCACTCCAACACAGCCGGGACGCTGAACGCGAGCACCGTCGGCGTCCGACGCGCGATGGAGGACTATCTGCTCCATTTTCATGGGCCGGCACCTGCCGCGCCCGGATACATGAAGGCGAGGACGAAAAATTCCTACCAAGGGTTTTCCGTCACGGTCGTGCAGACAAAAAAGGCCGAAGCTCACGGCTCCTACACTATCGAGGGTGCGAGCAGTCCCAAGCCCGCCTCAGTCCCCGTGGGGATGCTGCATCTGCACGGAGAGGAGACCGAACATGTCGAATGAAGATCTTGGTGCTTTGAACGTAGATGAGCCGCAAAGCGATCCCGACGCGGTCATGTTGTACGGAAGCGCTCTGGTCGACCGGCTCACCTACGTTTCGACGACATTCAGCTCGCTGGTTATGAGTATGGGCAGAGCTGCGCGTGACAATCAAGACGTCCTAGTCCCGCTCGTCGAGGTGAAGTTCGACGGACCCACCGGCCAGGACGACACCGTATCCAAGACCTTTTTTTCGGAACTGGTGCCGCTCGAGAATATAGCTTTCGTTCTCGAGGACATGTCGAACGATCTCACGACTGTCTGCCACCACCTAAGCGCGGTGAGTGCCGGACCGGTGAAACCTGACTTCAAGCGGCTGGGCGAAACGAGAAGGCTCTTGAACGAAGCCAAGGGCAACCTCGAAAAGTGCCTGGCCGATCTGGAAAGGATTGGCTGAGGGATATAGGTATTATCACTTATGGCAGAGTCAGAGAAGTCGGCTCCTATCTTTGCGGCTGAGCCAACATGAATCGAAGCAGGTCGATGCGTGGTGGGACAATTACCTTGATCGCGTGCGCGAGAGCGTCACGGCTGCCGAACAGTACTTAGAAATCCCCACCGGCAAGATATCATCAATAGCTCAAGAGCCAGACTTCATCGCCGTGGTGAGGGCCTATGCCGTGATCGAGCCGATGCTGAATGATCTCATTTCTGCTCGTTCCTAGGCCAGCTTTCGGGATTTTGTCGGCAGCGCTCGCAATCCCCGCCTCTCCTGACTCGAAGGCTTTCGGTCCTTTGTTTCCGGACTCAATATCGGAGGCCCCATCGGAAAGGTTGCGCTGGCAAAATCCTTAGGTCTGCTAAGAGACGATCAGGTTCACTTCGTTGAAGGAGTGGCTCGAGTCAGGAACCGCTACGTCGGTCCACTGATCGACGCGATCGACGATTATGTCGAGCAGATAACCGGAATCGGACCAGGCTGCACGCCAAGAACCACAGCATCGGTGGATGAGGCCCGCTAGCGGGCAACTCGCGTTTGCGACTTAAAAAACGGCCCCGACCTTGGGGGCTTTTAAGGGGGCGTGGGGTCGGGGCCGTTGGAGGTGCTCGGACTGCGTCCGTCCGGCGACTTGAGCCTAGGAAAATTCGGGACTCCGCTCTGTTCGCCGGTTCCCCTCCGGGAACGGAGTAGCTACAATGAAAGACATGCAGGCTCAGTTGGAGAAGCTCCGCACGGATGCAGCCGAGTGCGCTCTCATCCGCGATCTGGCGACCCGCCCCGAAGAAACGAGAGCTGTTCACGAAGCTGGCTGATCACCTGATGGTTCTTGTCTCAGAAGTTGAACGCGCAATCGCGGACAGCGTGAAGCACACCGGATGAAGCCAGGCTGGCGGCGGCCTTTCGAGGATCCGATCTTGATCGGTGATCGCGTTCGAATACGACGTGATCGAGTGATGTGGAGCGGATAATCAGCGCCACATCGTTGGTGGGTTCAGGGCCTTGCGACCCGCCGCTTTCAACGCGTCGGTTGAGATCTGTCCATGTGACGCCGCATCGAGAAGCTTCGAAGCAACATACGCTCTGGCGCCCGTCTCGCTCACAGGAATATTCTCGCAAACTTCCTCGAGCACCGCCCTGAGCAGCGCGGTCATTTCAGCATCAAACACGCCGAACTCCGAAATTGAGAGAATGCTGAACGCTGCACAAGCGGAATATATTCGCTCGGCAGCGTTCGTCACGTATTCCGGTCTGGGCTCTGAAATCCCAGCGCCTGCCAAATTGGCACCCGTCTGTCAAAGTAATGTGACAGCTTCCCTGGCCACAAGTTGCTGGGTCTGCAAAGGCCGGCTAGGGTGAACCGGCGGAAGCCGTCAACTGAGGCGGCCTCATAGCTTGAACAACAAGACTGCCACAACGATGACGGGTATGGACCCGGCCACGCAAACGAAAATCCGAAAGCCCCATTCATCGCGCATGGCTAAGCGTAACTGGGACTATTCTCCTCGGCATGTGCAGTGTGTGCCAAGGCCAGCCTGATTTTTTGGTGCCATAATAAAATGAAAGCAGCAAGAAAAAATGGTACCAAAAAACAGCGCGGCCGACCGGCTACTGGTCAGGGCGTGCAGATCGGCACGCGGTGGCCTGAACGCACGGTGGCGGCCATCGACGCCTGGGCGGGGGCACAGGACGATGAACCAGCTCGCTCCGAAGCCATCCGCCGGCTGGTCGAGATCGGCTTGGGCAAATCTGTTCCAGCCAAGGTTACCTCCTCCGCCGAAGCCTCGTCCGAGCGAGCTCGGGAAATGGCGGGCAACACGATCGACAAGCTCAAAGACACCAAAGCCAGTCCGGATGACCAGGTGAGCCGCAAGCGTCGGCTCGTCAAAGGGCCCGAGGAATTCCAGAACATCCGACGCGATCGGCCCAATCGAAAATGAACCGATAGGCACCACCAACCGGTCGGTTCGCGCTGAAGGCGAAGGGAAGATAAACGCGTTCAACGGTCGAGGGGATGGACCATGCGACTAATCGGACTTATCGCGCTGCTAATTACAACTGGCGCGTTTGCTCAAACCGCTCCACCGAAAGCGGCCAAAAAGCCGCCTGTTCAGGTCAAGCCGCAGGCTCCAATGGGATGCAAGCTAGTCGGCATGGTGAGGGGAACCAAGATCTGGGCTGGCGATTGCACAGCAGCCGCAGATCTCAGGGGCAGCGCACCAGCCGCCGAACCCGCAGCGCCAGCAGAATCGCCCGAGAAACAATAGCGGCATCCATTTCCGTTGCCTGCGCGCCGACTGGGCGACCTTGCCACAGCCTGCCCGGAGGACAATAATACAATTGTCAAAGGTAACTAGCTCTCGCTTCCGGCAGCTCATTTTGGTGGAGGCTGCGATGCTCGCGTTAGAATTGCCGCACTGGTTCATTGTTGCTGGCAGCGCGCTGGTGATGGCTGGACTTATAGGCCTAGGGCTTACCCGAAACAAACAAGCTGAGGGCGACCCCGTTGTGCTTCCGGGGGACTTAAGTTCATGGAGATCTGAAAGGGCCGATACATCGGCGCCCCTGGGCAACAGGGATTTAGGCTAAAACTTCATCCGCTTTCGTCCTCGCCCTCCGGTTGTGATGGGATACGGCTCGCTGACCTTGAAGATCGCTGCACCGATCGTGCGGAACGGTGGAGCGTAGGCAGCAGGTGCTGCGAATTGCAGTAGCCTGCGGCCGTTCACTGACCATCTGCTCGCAGGTGCCCATCTATCAATGTACAACCTGGGGAAAACGCGCCTTAGGACAGTCGATCTGTATTTATCGAATCGGCTCGCCGTGCTCGCTCACTTACATTGGTTGCGGAGTGCGGACGTGAGCCAATTCTTATCCGTACTGCTGTTGGCGACGACCTTGACGTTGACTGTATGTCTCGGGGTGGCGCTAGTCCGCCGACAAAGAGGTCGATATCATCGCAACAATTCCGCCAGGATACGGTTGGAGAACGAGGCCGAGCAACTGAAAGGCTGGACCTCGAGGGGTGCCAGGCGCTGAAACAGGTCAACGCTTGTTCCGCATTAGGTTGGCCTTTTGCTGGATCACCTTACTTGCAGCGGTCGTCACTACGCTTATGAGCCTCAGCACCGATGCCAAGGAACGGCGCGGTCACACTGCGGCCGCTCAACTCTCCAAGGCCAAACGCTGATCCGCGAGAGACGGCGTGGTACGGTCATGCTTAGAGCAGATCACCAACAGCGCGGAGTACGCTACTAAACCCGACATGCATAGCGCGGTGCCAAGATCAGCCAGTAGAGCAGCTGATACCGTTCGGTGTCGTCAAGCTTAGCCAACGCTTTGCGCATTTTGCCTTCGCCGATTTTTGGGAGAACGCTCTCAGGATCCCCGCGTCCCCTTCGAGAGCCCCGTAAAAGAGCTGGCGCGCAAGAGCCCTTCCGACGTGATGTCCCGGTACTCCACCTCGGCATAAAACATCGGTTCGACCCAAGTGGCCTTCGGCTTCTTGATCGGTTTGGTGAGCTTCTGCTTTGGGCTGACGACCGTATCCAGTGCCTTGCGGATTTTGGCCGACGTGGTTCGGCTCCAACCAGTCCCGACCTTGCCCATGTAGCGCAGCTCTTTCCCCTCTTGCTTGCCGAGGTAGAGCGCGGCGACCCCGGCGGGATCTTTGATGAAGCCAACCACAGGGAATTTCTCGCGCTGGACGGTCTTCACCCTTCACCAGGCTTCGGTACGCTCCGATCCGTACGGGGCGTCAACGCGCTTGGAGATGATGCCTTCAAAGTTCAAGCGATCATACAAACCGGTTCCTTGGGAGTGTGCGCAGGTACGACGGATACCGGCGCTGGCCGGCCGGCCGACGCAGTAGCTCTTGAACGAAGCGTCTTGGCAGCGGTGCGGGTATTTGGCGGTCGCGGCCTGAATGCCGGGCGTCATTGCTTGAAGGAGCCGCGAGGAACCTCGACCTATGGCGATAGTTTGGCCGGTGCGCGGTTGGCTTGGCGAGAAGCCGCGCGGCTTCGCCCGTCGTCCCATCACCCTCAGCCCGTCGGCGGGTGGGGTCCTTGGCATAAGGTGCCGGACATGCATTCGGCGAACGCAAATACTGTCTTGATCGGTCTGCTAGTCGCTGCTTGCCTCTATCTCATTCTCACTCATTGATGCGCGACGCGAGGCGTCGCCACCGTCGGAACGTGCGCTGAACTGAATTGTTTGATCCCAACGCTAGGCGGTAATGCGATGAACCTGCTTCGAGATGGCAGCACTCGACCCAGCTGGGGCTATCACTTAAAGGTCCATTCTTTTCGCACGATCACTGTGGTTCTTGCGTGGGCGCTGATAGTTGGCGCGTTTTACGAACGCCCTGAAATGCTGACGGGGGCTCAGCGGCTTCTTCAACACGGCATCGAGACTGTAGGTGATGCCATACCGTCTCCATGGGGACCGCGGATCGAATTTGTTTTCAGAGAAATTGGCGGACTGATCTGGCTCCAAATTACGCTGCTCGTTCTTGCCTTGCGCGTTGCGCTAGCAACAATCGCCGCGACCTGGCGCCTAATCGTCCGGCGAGATCGCGGCTTGATCTAATTGGGAATTCACGGGCCCCTTTCGCGGCAGACTGCCCGACGATCGAATTGCTGGGCACGCGCGATGGGCCCTGATCGGCGACCGCTATGGAGGACGCGGCAAGAACATGAGAAGGATTTGTACGATTACTGCTCCCACGATGCCGCCGATGATTTGCTGTACCGCGTAAAACACGCTCGGATAACGATCGGGGCGAAGAGCTTGCGACAGCTCGATTGAGAGCGAGGAGAGGACGAGTAAAGCGCAAACCCGCAACACCCTTCCGGGTAGAAAGAATGACAATCCGGATCCGAAAAAGGCGTACGCGCAGAAGCGCTCAATGAATGCTCCGGCGGCGTTGTGATGGGGATCGCCGATTGCGGGCCAGCCTTGCAAGGCGGCCACTATGGCGTAAGTGGTCAAACCGAAGCAGAAGCCAATCGCGAGCGTGAGTTGGCGGTTCCGTTGCATCAGGGGATCATATGACGCTTCGGCTATCGCGCGTCGTCTAAATTCGAATATCCTAAATTGGAGCGCAGGGCTGTCCCAAATCATTCTTGGCCGGTCCGTGCCGGTCCGGGATCAATGCGCTCCCGCGCGCCGACCTTGACGGAGCGATAAGCCAAACGCAGCACCACGCATTGCCCACCAATCAAATCCCAGACGACACGCCTCTGGAGCACGTCGGTCTTCTTCGGCGGTTGCGGAATGCTCGGACGAAGGCATCAATACAGCTGGCGCCGTGCGCGATCTTTCTGACGCCAACTTGTCAAGCTTTCATTCGATCGCGGGAGTGTCGGTCAGACTGTTGCGCAAGATATTCGGCCCCTCACGCGTCTAGAACGACACTTGGCCTGCGTAGTTCCCCACGCGCCTCGTTCAGCGACGTCCCGGCGACGCGGTCCAGATCAGGGCCTAGCGCCTTGGCGCGGGTCGCGTCGCGAGCGACGGATACAACAGAACGCCCGGCCTTTGCCGCTGTATCGACCGTGAAGCGGTTAGCTTTCTCAACTTGAGAAACCTTTGGCCTGCCGCGTCCCGCCGCCCCGTTCCGTGTCTCCGGATGCACGGCTTCATAAGCCGCCTTCCGTTTCGCGATCAGCTTCGCCCGCTGGGCCGGCGTCAGGTCGCGGCGAATTAGGTTTTCGTCGATTTCCCATAGCCGCGGAGGAACCGCAGCCTCGCGCTGTTGATTGCTTCTATGCAATCATTGTGGAGGAGGCCCATTATGGCTTTAGAAGCACGCGAAACGGGCAACTTGATCGGTAGTGACAAGGTCGAGGGCACGTCAGTTTATGGAGCCGACAATCAGAAAATCGGCAGCATTGAACCGGTAATGATCGATAAGGTCAGCGGGAAAGTGTCCTACGCTGTTTTGAGCTTCGGCGGCTTCCTCGGCATCGGCGACGATCATTACCCGTTGCCCTGGCAATCACTGAAGTACGATACCAACCTCGGCGGCTACGTTACCGGCATCACTGAAAGCCAACTCAATGGAGCGCCGAAGTATCGCGATGAGACCAGCTGGAATTGGAGCGATCCGGCTCTGAAAGAAAGCAATTTCCTGCGGAAAGAAAGCAATTGCGCGGTCGGTGAAAGCAATTACCGCGTGATTCGCGATCTGTGCTTTCCCTCAATTAGCGAGTTTCCACCGCATATACTGGAATCATTGTTGCACCGTTGCCTGCCGCGCGCGGCCGCTCGGCGGGGCCTGTAGCTCAACGGTTAGAGCCGGCCGCTCATAACGGTCTGGTTGCAGGTTCGAGTCCTGCCGGGCCCACCAACGAGGATATGCGGTATGCGGACACTTTGAAAACGACTCGATTTCACCTTTTAGAACGACTCGATTTCGTTTTGAAAACGACTCGATCTCACATCCCGCTGAAACACCTGACGAATTTCGCCTCGTTTTTTTCGTCGATTTTTGGCCGCCAGAAAAGCGAGGGGGGTCTTTTTCATCCAGCACGTTCGTCATAGCCAGTCGTCCGTTAAGAAGCCGGATTGAGCTGGGGTGGACAGGCGAGCGTTCGCCATAGCAGCCCCAGGAACGTGGCCAAGAGTTCTCTGAGCCAGGCGAGGATGCGGCGGAAGTTGTAGCCGACTGCTGAGAGGATGACGTTGGCCGCATCGCCGGCGCGGCCTTTGAGGTAGCAGCGGCCGAGGTGACCATCGGCCTTCAGGTGTCCGATGATGGGTTCGATGGCGGAGCGGCGGCGCAGCTCGCGCTTGATGACACCGAAGACGCCGCGCTTCTGGCCGGAGATGAAGACGCGGCGCGGGTTCTGCGCGTCATGGCCGCGGTATCCCTTGTCGACATAGGCCCGCTCGATCGCGCAGCCGGTGAGTGTCTCGGTGCGGTCGATGACGTCCCGCAAGGTGTGACCGTCGTACGGGTTATCGGGTAGCGCCCTGGCGTGCAGCACGAACAGGCCACCGGGAGCACGGCGGTTGTTGGTGACGATAGAGGCTTTGACACCGAACTCGTAAGGCGCGGCTGCTTTGCCCTTGCCGATGCACTCCACCTCCGGGGCGTGGAAGGAATAGAGCTTGAAACCGCGCTGGCGCTGCTGCTGCGAGCGGATCTGCGAGGCCCGGACGAGCGGGAGGGCGAAGGCGTTCTCGAGCACGACCTGACCTTCGATCTTGCGGCGGATATCGCGGATGATCCGGCCCAACCGGCTGCGCAGGATGCGCAACTGCCGCTGATGCCGTTTGAATTGCTTGGCATGGGCGTAGCGCCCCGCCATCATGGCCGCGGTCTTGGCAATGCGAAGATAGGACTGCCGCAGCCTGACCCCGTGCTTCCTCGCCAGGCGGTTGAGCCCCCTGATCGCCGCGTGCAGCAGCTTGGCATCGGTCGGGAAGGTGATGGCCTTCGGCTGCACGGTGGTATCGACCGTGACCCGCTTGAGGTCCTGGCCGCGTAACGCGCCGGCCTCGTGCGCCACCCGCAGGCTCTCGGCCAGCAGCAGCTCCAGCTTGTCGCCGAGCCGCTTGCGCCAGTGGCTCAGGTCCGAGCGCTCGTGCGGGAACGCGTGCTGAAAGAACTCTTCGCCGGTGAAGTACTGGAAATACGGGTCGTGGACCCAACGCTCGCACACCCCCTCATCGGACAGGCCGTAAATGTGCTTGAGCAGCAACAGCCCGATCACGAAGCGGGTTGCGATGCCCGGCCGACCGTTCTCGCTGTAGAGCGGCGCGATCTCGCCGTCGATCCAGTCCCAATCGACCTTGCCGGCGAGCTGAACCAGCTCGTGCTTCATATTGATGATCTGGTCCAGTCTGGCCCGGAACAGATCGCCCGATCCCGTCGTCCTGTGCTTCTTCGGTCGCATCGCCACCTCCGACGCGACCACGGAATCATGACTGGCGATTCGACGGAATCCTGAAAATGAAATTGCAAGGTTCCGAGGCTCGAAGCATCAAAACCTTGCAATCCAAAAACAGTCCACATCGACAAATGCGATTCTGGCTCAAGCGCTTAGCCAATCTTCACATGGCGTAATCGCGGCTGACGTCTTCTTGAGAACACGAGGATCGGTACGATCGGCGTCAGCAAATCGAAGAGGAGCCGCGCTATGAAGCAGTACGTTGGTCTGGACATCTCGATGGAAGAAACCAGCATTTGCGTTTTGGACCAGGCCGGAGGCGTGACATTCGAAGGTTGTGCGCCGACCAATCCGGAGGCGATCGCTAAGCTCCTACGGCGTCATGCCGGCAGTGCTGAGCGGATCGTTTTTGAAACGGGCTCGCTATCCAATTGGCTCTGGCATCAACTCAGGGCACTGGGCTTTCCGGTGATTTGCCTTGATGCGCGTCACGCCAACGCGGCGCTATCGATGCGCATCAACAAGTCGGATCAGAACGATGCCAAGGGGTTGGCTGAAATGGCCCGCATGGGATGGTACCGGGAAGCTGCCGTGAAGGGGGCGGAGAGCTGGAAAACCCGTTCGATGCTGGCGGCTCGAACCAAGCTGGTAAATCTGCGGCGAGATATTGACAACCAAATGCGCGGTCTGTGCAAGGGGTTGGGAATAGTGCTCGGCAAGGCCGGCTCGACCAACCTGGCTCGCAAAGTCGATGCCGTGCTTGCTGAAGCGCCGGATTTGCAAGATATTTTCGCACCGCTGCTCCTTGCCCAATCCTGTTTGACTGAGCAAATTGAGAAGTTCGATCGACAACTCATGGCATTGGCAAAAGGCGACCAAACTGTTCGGCGAATGATGACCGTTCCCGGTATCGGTCCCCTGACTGCCCTGTCCTTCGTCGTTACCATCGACGACCCCACTCGCTTCAAACATTCCGCCGACGTGGGCGCCTATCTCGGCCTGACACCAAGACGTTATCAATCCGGTGAGATGGATCGTACTGGCCGCATCTCCAAGCGTGGCAACCACCAGATGCGGACTTATTTGTTCGAGGCCGCGAACGTCCTGCTGACCGTTGTCAGGCGAGGTTCTGCGCTCAAGCGCTGGGGCAGCAAG
The DNA here is from genome assembly GCF_054062495.1 of Bradyrhizobium sp. USDA 3311. Taxonomy (NCBI): domain Bacteria; kingdom Pseudomonadati; phylum Pseudomonadota; class Alphaproteobacteria; order Hyphomicrobiales; family Nitrobacteraceae; genus Bradyrhizobium; species Bradyrhizobium sp. USDA 3311. The sequence continues at coordinate 9,405,207 of NZ_JBSSFI010000001.1, forward strand.
CTGGCCAAACGCATCGGCGCAAAGAGGGCCAAGGTGGCCGTCGCTCGCAAAATGGCTGTGATCCTCCATGCCATCTGGACCGATGGCACCGAATTCCAGGCAGAGATGCGCACCGCATGAACAAGTCTTAAACCAACCCAGATCCGCCTCCGGCGGAACAAGCGTCCCTGCCGGGACGAAGGTGTGGGCAATCTCGAAGTCGTCCCTGCGGGCTTCCATGCACCGCGCTCTTCACATCGAGATGCCACACCTCTTGAACGCCATCATGCGGCGCTCCTGCATCGAGACGACCGCGGAAAGAACCATGAACCCGGCAGTGGATCACTTTTGTTTGTCGGGGTTGACACTGTGCCCGCGATTAAAGAACGGACGACTAGCCAAGGGAATGCCTTCGCCTGACACCTGCAGCTAACCGGTGCTTCCTTCGCTCTGTTGCATCCGGAGGTCGATGACCTCGACGTCTCCTCTTCCGTCCCCCGCCAGCGCAGCGCCCGCGTGGTCGGCGAACAGGCGGTGATACTTGTTGACGAGACCTTCTTGTCCTCTCCAACCGCCGTCCCGCTGCTTGTCGGCGAGGGGCCGGTCGATGAGCGCGTACTTCTTCGAAACGTCAGTGGGGGCTATCGCCAACTGGCGAAGTCGATCATCCGGTTCGATGTGCATCGCATCGACGATGACCGATCGACCGTTGCCGAGGACCTTCGCGCTGCGCATGCGAACTTCGTGGAATATCTCGGACTGCGCACCCGGCACTTCGCCGTCCGGACTCCGTTCCTTTCTGATTTCGTCTGAAGAGATCACCTCGATCCCCTGCGCGGCCGACCAGGTGGACTTCCCGGCTCCGGAAGGACCGACCGTGAGCGTCATGCTCTGTCCGCAGCGCGGCCAGTTCCAGCCCGGGATGTCGAAGTCGACGTCGCCGATCGTCGCCTCGTAGAAGTCGGATAAGCGTGAAACGACCTCCGGATCGATTAAGTCGAAGTGAGCGACCTTATTGCGTATCCAACCCGCTTGGCTCAGCAGACTGGCTTCGTTGGGACTGAGCAGGTCCTTCGTGAACTCCTTCAAGTCGTAGAACTCTAGTTTCCGGAAGTCTTCGATGGTCTTTACGTGATCGTGGATCTTCCTGATATAGGGCTTTGCGGGAGAGACCTTCCTGGCAAGTACGTGCTGGTACCTCGAGATGAGGGACCTCAGGATCCGCTGAGTGAACGGCAGCAGAATGCTCGCCTGAGCGCTCCAGACGCGTCGCCGAATGTGATCTGCGTATCCATGTTGCACGGCCGCCGCCGCATGCGCAGCCGGTTCGTCGTCCCAATAGTCGACCAGGCCGTTTTCCCAACAAGGGAAAGGATACCTATTCTTTGCCGCGATCCGCTCGAGCAGCGGAAACGGCGAGATCTGATCCGCCGCGTCCCATTTCACCATTTCTTCCAGCATCTCGCGCGACCATGCCGCGACCTCGATCGCCGCCGCATGCCCGACGCGCGAGGTCAGGCCCTGCGCGGGGCGGGCGCCGATCGCGGCAGCGTAGCTCGCACTGTCGTACCGATCGCAGATGCCGAGGGTCGAGATGAGGTTTGCGGGGCCGCATAGCGCCGACCGGTCGTCCCTGTTGAGTTCCGTCGGCAACAGGACGATTATGACCGGTCCGACCACGGTCTCCTCCGCTGGTTCAGCCATGAGTTGGCGCAGAAACAGGCTCCAGCGACGCAGTTGGGTGCGGTCGAGACCGTCGACGACGAGCACCCTGTCGACGAGTCGCGGATGGACGGCGAAGTCGGCCACAGCACCGATTTCGACAGCCGAGACGTCGAGGAAACCGGCCAGCAGGTGGGCGATCGGTTGAGATTGATCCTCGGCCGTCAAATTGATTGACACGCTGTCGAGCGAAAGCTCGGTCCGGAGCCTACGTTCGATCGCTGCCGTCAACCCGGAGATCCTGGGAGACGGCGTCGAAATGCACACGACCCGCTCCTTTCGGGAGACCGCGAGCGCGATCTTGCCGAGAACACTCGACGGCCCGGCCTGCGACCACCACAAGACTTCGCGTTCCATGGCCTCACTCCGATCGCAGCAGAGCGGCGTGGACCAGCGGGTTCAGGTCGACCTTGTGAAGGCCGCGATTGCCCGACTGATCCGGCGAGAACGAGATGATCCCGAGTACGTCGCAATAGACCGCCAGAACGCTTGGGGCGATCTTCCGACCATCGCTCGTGCAAAGGTGCTGAAAATCCCTGTAGGTGATCACCGACCCATCTGCGTACTGGGCGAGTTCGCGGAAGAACGAGATGAGTTCGGTCGGGATGCCCAATCGATCGTACAGTCCCGGTGCCGCCAGCAGCGTCTGCTTGTCAGCATCGATCAATGCGGATGCCTGGCCAGGATGGTCGGATATGGCTTTGAGCAAGGGGCCGACCGTCTCCGACCAACCACCGGTGGCCTGGAGGATGCGATCCACCAGATCGCCGGATAGCTGAAGAGACTCCAAACGTGATCCGAGATACGAGCGCGTCACTGGACGTAGCTTGGCGAGCTTGATCTGCGGCTGGATGCGCTTCAGCACGGCGGTGTCCTGGGACCAGGCGGACGCGTGGACCGGATCGCCGATGAACACGATCCTCACCTCGCCCTTCCGCACGCGTCCGAGTCGCTCCGCTTCGAGGATCCAGTCGGAACGCCATTGCGTTTTCGAAGACACCACGAGCACGCGAGGCCGACCGGAACGCGAGGGGCGCTTTGCGTCATCGAAGAGGACCTTCTTGCTTTCGTAGGTGCGCGGCTCGACCTCGACCAGGGCGTCTCTTGTCCGCTCGGCATCCATTAGAGCGGCTTCGACGTACCGTACGCCGGCGCACTCGGTGCCGAAGACCACACCGATGCCGTGAGCGCGCGTCGGCATGGGCGAGCCGTCGGGCTTCACCCCCGCAGCGGGCGCGAACGGCGAAAGGAGGTCGGCCTCCTGACCGTTCGTCAAAGGCGACAGATGACCGCTGCTGTCGACCGTGGAAAGCGGCTTCGCGAGAATTCGCCGGTTGTTTTTCGGATCGAAAACTCGATCCGGACGCCGCTTGGTGCGGTACTGCTCGAGCTTTCTCGTCAGATCGGCTTCATCGTAAGCCATCAACTCGAGCAGGCTGCGCGATCGTAGGGCGAAACCACCCGAATACGTATGCCGGGCGATCCCGAACCCCTCCATTTCTTCGAGCAGGTATTCGATCTCGACCGGCTCGCTTCCGCGAGGAAACGCTGCGGGCCAGTATTCGGTCGCGCGCTCGGCCACTTCGGCCGGGGTCATGCCTTCGGCGGACATACCGGATCCGTGGTCTACCACCTCGCGTGCAGCCAGGATGTAAGTGAGGAGTTCGTAGCGGCCCTCGATAGAGTTGATCGTCTTCTCAAAGGTCGCGAACAACTTGCCCCGGACGTCCGCGGAGTCGAGCGCCTGCTCCACCAGGGTGGTCGAAATCAGGTCTGGCAGACGGTTCGTCTGTTCGACGCGACCGTGAATGATCCTGAGCAGTTGCTCACAGAAGACTTGGATGAGAACCGGATAGTAGTTCGTGAAGCTCAGGATGCGCCATGCGTCCTCCCGCTTCTCGAACTCGAAGCCCATAGCTGCAAGCGGGCCACGGACCAGGAATTCCGCGTCGTCAACGTCTTCGTCCAGCAGCGGCCCGATCTTCAGTGGATTGTTGGAGATGTGAACGAGCGGAGAGTTATCCGTACGCGCAGCGCGCGAGACGTTGTGTAAGCCTGCCAAAACAAACTTGAAACGGTTTCCGGTGTCGGCCATCAGGCGAAGCAGGGCGCGGATGCAGCGGAAATTGGTCTCGCTTTCGGAGCGAACGAAGTTATCTGCCTCGTCTATCAGCAGGAGCAGTCGACGCCGTTCGTCCTGGTCGAGCCAGGTCGTAATCGTGGCGATAAACTCGTCCTCGCTCCTGACAGGCGCGGAGAAGATCGAAATGCGGCGGGACATCTGTTCGAACGCATTCGACGCGTCCACCACGGAGTCCACGTCGACGTACGCGAAGATTGCGTTCGCGGGCGGAGTGGCGTGAATCTGCCGCAATAGTGCGGTCTTGCCGAGCCGCCGGCCACCGAAGACGATATGGGAGCCGAAGGAGTGCTCGATGGCGCTCCTCTCCCACGAGCGGCCTTTGAACATCTCCGGCGGAACGGCCGAGCGATTGTAGTCCCGGTAGGGATCGGCACCGGAGTAGCCTTGCGCGATCTCTAGAACGGCCCTTCGATGGTCCGACTTGTCCGCGAGCGCAACTGTGACGAGAGCCTCGTCGACGACCAGCATCGATTTCCTGCGCTTGAACAGTTCCAGTCGCAGATTCTTGCGCCGCTCCTGGTTCAGCACGCCCAGATAGATCAGAAGAACACCGCGGGGCGCAGCGCCTTCTGCCAAGTCCAGCAAAGCCGGCTGCGGCGTGGTCGAGGTAGCCACGCAGATCCGCCAGGACCCCTGCGTGAGGCTGCCGAACTCCGGGAGCAGCAGAGACTTGGAATCCACCGACGGCAACTTGACCTTCGCGTCGAACACGTAGACCTGCTGCTTAACCTTGGTAAGCACTTCGTCGGGGTCGAGCTTCGTCACTTCGAAGAGTAACTGCGAAACGACGGTTTGGAGCGTATCCCTCATCTGCGAACCGGAGGCCGCCTTGATATGGCGCTTCAGCGCAGGCAACAGGCTTCGGGCGATGTTCGCCGCCTGCTGTCTCTGTTCGGCTTCCAGATGGCTGTAATCGAGCGGACCGTACGAACGGCCTTCGTCCATGGCTCGTGCCGCCTGAAGCACGTCGACCGCCGACAGTTGCTGCATCGGGAGCAACCTGTTGAATTCGGCCAGACGCACGTTGAGGGTGCCGCTCGGTAGATTCTGGCGGCGCGGCGCCCCGGTCCGCAGCATGTTCAGCCAGTCGGCCAGAGTGGTGAACTCTCGCCGCTCCAGCAGATTGCGGAGCTCGACGGCTGTCTGCTGGTCAAGTTTGTTTCCTTGGTCGAGGACGGCTATCCGGACCGCGAAGTCCGCGGCCGTCTTGTCGAATTCCCGCTGCGCTTCGACCTCGACTTCCCGTATTCTGGCGAACGCCGAATTGAAGTCCTCGACGCGGTCACCTGCCATGGCCTCAGGCAGGAAGGAAGGCGACAATTCGGCCGGCAAATTGTTCGGATTGACCGTCGACAGCGCCTCCTTCAGTCGGGCCGACTGATCCAGCGAGCCGACCGCCATACGGCGCATACGTTCGATCATGCGCTCGGCTGCCGCCAACCGCGACTTGACTTGGCTCTTCTTTGTTTCGCGGTCGGCGTCCAGCTTGCCTCGCAAGGCTTCCGTGGTCGCTTCTCTCACGCCGAACCAATGCGCGATGTTCACAAGCATGTATGCGGGCACAAAAGCGGACTCCCCCCGCCGTGCTTCGAACGCGCTCGCGATCGCCGCTCCGGGATCGCTGCCCTTCAGCGGGATCTTCGCGTTCATGATTTCCTGCAGGACCCGCTCTTCGTTGTACGGAGAAGGCGTCCAGCCGCCGGTCCAGGTCATGTTCGGGAGCCAGAGCAGCGGCGTGTGGAGTCCGACAGCCAGAGGCGGAACATTGCGGTCCGAAGATGAGTGTCCCTTCAGCGTGTCCCGGACGGAGCGCAGGATGTCGAGGGAGTGCGAGCCTGCCGCGGCTGTCAAGTGTGGAGCGTCCGCGCGCGGCCTCGCCAGCGCTGCATCGATCTCCGCAAGCGCCGTATCGCGAAGCCGTTTGACCGTATCCAGCCGCTGCGCGGACTTGCGGAGGGTAGCCAACCCTTCGAGCGCCCTCACCAGGTCGGCACACTGCTGACCGACCCGGGAGAGCGCTGCGAAAATCCGCTCCCGCGCCTGCAGATCGATCTCCTGGCTCGAGCCGTCCGTGTCGATGGTCTCGATGAGCCGCAGGATCTCCTCTCGATTGCGGAGTTGTTCCGAGACCTCGCGAGCGACGTCATGGCTCGTGTCAGTCAAGTTCGACAGGAGACGACCCAGCGGGCCTTTCGGCTGCAGCAGTGCAGCCTTGATCCGCTCGCCATACTGGAAGCGGAACTTGGTCGATCGCAATCCGGCCACCGTATCCTTTATCGAGGCGACGGCGTCGCTGACGAACGAACTTTCGCGCGTGTGGGCTTCGACAGCCATGAGGTTCGCCGCCGTTAGCGGGAAGTTGAAACGTCGATTCTCATCTACGATCGTGTAGGCGCCGCGCAGGTGTTCGAACGGCTTCAACGAAGTGATCGCCTCGACCAGCGGCACGGCAGATCCGTCGTCCGGACGGAAGAGTGCCGCAGGGATCGCGCCGGCGAGCAACATCGTCAGTCGCGCGATCGACCGATCGTCGTCGAGGCCGGCGAGAGATTGCGCAATCGTCAGAGCCTCGCTTCTGGCAGAGGTCAGGTACTGGACGTCCTGGCCGGAAAGCCCCATGGCACGACCGTCGGCGGCGGCAAGCCGAATCTCATCCTCCGTATAGATTTCCGGAGACGGGGGCAGGACCGATCTCGCGCAGCGCCGAAGATGGTACGCCAGGCCGAATTCGCCTGCGGCGAAGAGGGCGTCCAAACGCGCCACAATCTCCTTCAGCAGCGGATCTTCCGCGACTTCCTCCGTTACATCGATCGCAACCGCCGGTGCCGGCGATGCTGCCGGCAACTCGTCGACGACGTTCACATCGAGCATTCCTGCGTCGCCGAGGTCTTCCATGGCTCCCGGCGCTGCGACTTCTGCCGGCTGCAGCAGGACCGGGGCCGGGGCGGCAGGCGGTTCTTCGGCAACAGGAGCAATCTCGATAGCCTCTACGACCGGTTCTTCGCCCGAAATCGTCGGCAACGAAGTCTCGGCATCGGTCCCGTCCGGGAAGACATCGATGGCCGCGCCGACGTACTCGAGCACGCGCTGCAACGCCCGCTCCCTATCCTCGTCGATGGCGACGGCCTGAGCCCGAGCGACCTTCAGGGGAAGCGTCGCTTCGAGGCGGTTGATCTCCTCCGCCCCCGCGTCGGCTTCCGCCATCGCCGCATCGGCATGAACGCGGAGGGCGTCGGCCGCAGCTAGTTCGGACTCGCTCGCCTCCTTCGGCAATCGGAAGAGCCGCGAAAGAAGATGGGGAGCGGTCAACGACTCGCCGAGTAGCGAGTTCAGGGCATCGGCTGCCTTGGCCGTCAGACGTTGAAGGTTCTGGTGCAGCTCGACGGTCGACACTTTCACGGGCGCCAGACGCGCCGCCCTTCCTCTCAGGTCTTCCAAGACGGACAAGCTTGTCTTGATGGCGTCGATGCTGTCGCCGGCGCCCCGCGGTCCGATGGAGGAAACTGCGCCCGTCAATGCCACCAGCCTGTCGCATTCCGAGCGCCAAGCATCTTCAATCGCTGAGAGATCGTCGACGGGCTCGCGGGATGCCGCGGCTTCGTGCGCGACCGGCATTTCCCCCTCGGGCACGGCCGCGGAGCCTGCCGGTTCGATCGCTTCCGCGGTTGGAGGCGCTTCGACCTGCACCTGCTTCATCGCCTGGGGGATCACGACCTCTTCCATGATCTCCCCGATGGTCCGGTCCGGACCAAACTGTCGGAAGGGACCGAACACGGCCCGCAGATATTTGGCCAGCTCGGCCCAATCGCCTCCTTCCGCCTCCAGCTTCTCCAGTCCGTTCGTCGCCGTCGAGCATCTGGCGCCCCACGCGTCGTGCCCCGGCAAACCGAGGGCCTCGGCGAGTTGGGGGTCCTTTTCGCATCCGTTCTGGACACAGTGCAGAATGCGCAGAAAGGGCACTCCACTCACGCCCTTCGGGACGGCCCCCACCTTCCGCACCCGTTTCCAGGCGTCGCTGTTCTTCAAGATGATCTGGTTCATCGGCAACCCGCGACCGTTGTCGTCCGGAAAGAACTGGTGCTGGAAGACGATTGCGAACGCGGGATACCTCAACGCCTCCTCGTAGAGGCGAGGCATGTCGTCGACGGTGGGACGTTCCTCTGGCCAGGGATAGCCGGTCGTCTTGCGTATCCACTCGCGATCCTGGTGCATGAGCCGCGTGTCTCGGGGCACCATGTGAATCGCCTTCGAAAGAAACTCTTCGGTCGCGAACGCCGGCAACGGCGCCGACCGGCTGCGCAGCAACGTGACCAGATCCTCCAATCCCATAGGGGCTTGGTCCGGCTTAGGGCTTTCCGCGGCGGGCATTGATTTGGGCGCTTCGAGCATAGTTGGTGCCTTAATTGACGTGTCCGCGACCGGCGCGAAGGCGGGCGGCTGGGCTTTCGGAAGACGCAAGATCGTGGGCGGGGCTTGCGCGCGGACCGGTGGTTTCGACTCGACGGGGTCTTCAGGCTCCTGTTCGAAGTCCGGAAGCTCGTCCTCGTCGACGTCGACAGTGCCTTCGAACCAGCGCCGCGTTTCGGCGTAGCCGATCACGTCGGCCGAGACGTCGACCGTTTCGTCCTCGTCCCGACGATCGTCGCCGTCCTCGACCGGATCCGGTTCAGGCTCGTCCTCGACGGCGCCGGTACCGTATCGATCCATGTAGTCGGTGATCTTCGACTTGAACGAAAGCGGAGCCGGCAAGAAGGTGCCGTCGCCGGTGTGGGCGTAACCGTTGCGAAGACCCGCGACCAAGGCCGCGATGGCGTCTTCGTCTCCCGTCTGCGACGGCAGCACCGTCACTTCGAGTGTGACGGGAATTCTCGAAGGCACGTCCCACGGCTTGACCTGCGCCGGCCGCATCAGGATCTTCTTCCCGACGGGCGAGTTCGCGGGAGTCGGTGCCCCGACCTTCTGGAATCCGGACTTGCTGCGGTAGACGGACTGGCCCCGAGCTCCGCGATTGCGCACGTCGAAGCCGTGAGCAGTCAGATAGTGGCGCGCCCGCGCGTTGCCTTCGGGCAGACTTTCGATCAACCGCTCCGCGGCCGTGGCGTAGACTTCCTCGATCGGATCGCTGGCGACCGGCAAACCCTCGCGCGTGACAGGCGTCCACTTTCTTTCGGTCAGGACGGAAAGCCGCCCGGCGGCCCCTTCTCTGACGCGAACGAAGCGCAGTCCCTTCCACGTCGACGGAGGCGAGGCGGCGACGTCCTCGAGATAGATGTCCGAGGAGATGTTCTCGTCGGAAAGCCAGGACCACAGAGACCGGGCGGAGCTGGAATCCACGAGCACCAACGCGTTAGGATCTGCGGCTGCGACCTCGTCCACCACCCGGCGCACGAAGGCCAGAAAATTCGAGCGCCGCTCGGGCTGCTTGTCTCCGAGAGAGGTGATGCCGGAAGCAGCGACAGCGACCAGCGTCTTCGAAAGCGCTTCGAACTTCCCCGTATCCATCGTGCCATTGCGCAGAAATCCGAGCCTCCCGGATATCCGGCCCGTGGCGACGTCGGTCTTCATCGCGACCGCGATCGTCGCTCCCTCGGGGCGACCGGTCCGGGAGCCGGCCTGCGACACGATCGAAATGCCGACGATCGTGCGCGGCCGAGGAGCATCGACGAACGCGGCTTCGACGATGGGCGCCGGGACCGGTCCGAGCCCCGCGTGACCGAACAGCAGATCGTAGAGGGCTGCCTGGATGCGGTGCATGTATTCGGCGGCATGGCCAGCCGCCGGCGGAAGCAGATACTGAACGTTGCTGCCGGCGACCGTAGTGAGCGTGTTCCGGCCAACGCTCTTGTTAACCTCGTCTTCGTCCTTCCCGTCGTATTTGAGCGCCGCCTGAACGATGACGGGAGCCCCAGGAAACTCGGTGCGAATCCGCTCGGCGAGCGGCAGCCACGCCTCCCTGCGGGCGGCGGCCCTCCTGAGCCTGCTATTCCTGACGTCGCCGTCCAGTTGCTGGCGGGTGCCGTGCACCCCGTCCGGCATCGCGTGGCGCACGACGTTCACCCGATCTCCGAAGATCAACGAGACGACGGAAGCGAAGAGGCGTCCCTCCTCCTCGCGCCGGCAAACGAACATCAGATCGATCGGGACGTCATTGCCGAAGGCCTTGTCGAGCCGCTCCCGGTTCGCCAGCACCAGCGGTTCAAGAGGTACCGTCTTAGCGGGAGCTTCGCGGCCCCGCCTCTTCTTCTCTGGAGCGCCGAACAATTCCTGGACGCGCGCCGGCACATCCTGCTCTTCCACTCGCCCGAAATGATGGTTGATCAGGTTGTGCAGGGTCGCCTGATCATGAGATTCATTCGGCCGCTTGATCTTCGCGTTAACTTCCCTGAGCCGAGGCTCCTCAAATCCGAAGGCGCCGATCCGCTCCTGAACCTTCCGGAAGAGATCGACCTGGTCCTGCAGCGTCACGCCCGGAGCGATCTTCGGTTCTGGCCTATAGCCGTACCGGAATGGCACTCCGACGAAAAGGTCGGGCGCGCGCCCGCGCGATGCGACCAACGACGTCAGATCCTCGACGAAGGATTCTCCGGACTCGCGGCTTGCTTCGTATACGATGGCGTTTAGCTGGGTCTTCGGCAGCCCCTGCTCCAATCTGACCGAGAAGGTCACCGCCCGAGCCGGCGAATTCCTGGCGAGTACGCGGACCGAAATCCGCCGCCGTCCATATAACCGGTTGGCTGGCGGAAATTCGCGGCACCAGATGCGCTTCGCCGCCTTGACGACCAGAAAAGGCAGGCGCGACGACGGGCGTGTCTCGACGCTGACGATGGCCACCATCGAGAACAGGTCGTCGCCGCCCGGCAAGGCCGACGGCCACGTCTCGAAGGCGATCGAATTTCCATACTCGCGATCCAGAACTCGGTGGACAGGCCCCCGCCCCTCGAAGAGCTCGACGCCTTCGAGGCTCGAGGCCACCATCGCGAGCAGGATGTCGGCGTATTGTCGGAAATCGGATCGCAGAGCATCCGGAACGTTCGCCGGCTCCGGCACCGGAGGCGAGGGAAGTCTGGCGAAAAGCTCGCGACGCCGCCCCTTCTCTTCAAGGGCATCGATGTCACAGCAGTCCGTGCCGAGATTTTCCGCCCAGGGCCGAAGCGTCAGTTGGACCCAGGCCGCCACGGAACGGTGCGCCGCGGCTTCGATCTCGGTCGCGTCGCCGGTGGCGGCGAACAGCGCGGCCTCGTCGGTCCGCGAAAACCTGCTGTCGAGAAGCACCAGTCCGCCGATCCGCGCCTGCAACGCAGCCCTCAGGTCGGAGTACGGAATCTCCTTCCCCTCGGCCTTCTTCGTTTCGACGGCCTTGCGCGCGATGCGCTTGAGTAGATCCCTCGTAGTCGAGGTCCAACCGAAGCGCAGCGGCGGCACGGGCGAATTTGTCGACGGAGGCAGTCCGCGCCAGACGAACGCGCTCTCGAGGATGCTCTGGTCCCCGTAGGATCGGACGAAAAGCCTCTCTTCGTCGGTCATTCGGGATCCATTTCCGGAAAGATCACGTTGGCGCAGCTCCGCAGCGGGTGCAGGAACGGCTCGTAGAGAAGCCGATAGATCTCGCGTTCGACCGGGTCGGCGGAGGAAAGGAGCTCCTGCAGAACGTCGCGCATCGCGACGATCATGCTGGAGCGTTGGCTGTCCCGCCGGTTCTGCGTCGAATTCATCGCGAAAGATGCGTCGACGAAGAAGACCCGCGCCTTGCAGCCGTTGCGCATGGCGCGACCGATCGTCTGCAGCAGATCGACCATACCGTCGGCGACGAACGGACGGATCATGGGTCCCAGCCGGCTCATCTGTTGAGGCCGGCGCAGCAGCCGCCGCAGCGAGTCGAGCGCGTCGTCGCGGGCGCTTCGCCATTCCCGGGCCAGCCGCGGGATATCGGCGCCGGGAGGAATGGCTCTCTGGTCGAACTGCAAGGCCAATTGACCGGCCAAGCCGCCGGTGAACGCGAGGCTGTCGGCGGTCGGGTGGGGTCGGACGAAAAACGCGACCGAACCCAAGACCGCGTCGCGCACGCGATCACCGTCAGGGAATACGATGTTCACGCCGCGACCGATGGCCTTCATCGGAAAGATGATGGCGTCCCAGTCGTCGCGCGTGCCGAGCATCTCGACCTGGCTGGCGGAGACCCATTCCGCACGCTCCTGCAGCGGTATCTTGGCGATGTCTGACGTCACGCCGATGACGCGTTGGGCCGACGGCGACGTCCGCTTCAGGTGCGCCTTCATGAAGCGCACCTGCTCGTAGGAATTCACCACGATGCCGGTCCGGCGGCCCGGATCGAACTGGTCTTCCCGCAACTGCCGCACGTAGGGATCCGCTCCGCCGAACCACTGATCGGTAAGAAGCTGCAGAGCGTGATTGCGATCGCGCTCGGTGCCGGCGCCGCTGACCCTTACGAACTCGCCCGGGCGGTCCGGGTCGCGGACGGGCCTGAAGGCGTAGACGCTATCGCGCCAGGCTTCGCGCTCACCTTCGCGGCGCAGAACGTAGTTCGGGCGGACCGACACGTGATAGCTCGGACTTGGCTTCAGGTAGCTGGTCGCCGACGCCAGCAGCACGGCCGGGCCCTTGATGTCGTCCTCAGTCAGCATCTCCGAAAGGTGGTACAGCAGAAGCCGGGGCACGCCTGCGAAGGACAGGTACTGCAGCGCGAGTTTGCGCTTGCCGCGCTCATCGGTTTCGTACGAGAAGCGGATGCCCGACAGCCGCCCGATCAACGATTCCGGCAGGTGGCGGCGCATATCGAGCGAGATGCCCTGCCCGAACACGCGCTCAGTATGCACGCCTTCGGCGATCATCGCATACTGCGCAGGCACCAGCGCGAGGAACTGCAGCACGACCGTCGTGACTTCGACGAGGAAGCGAAACAGGATGCGCGCCTCCTGCGGATCCAACTCCGCGCGTGGCGGCAGGATTCCGAAGAATGCCTCCTGCATCTGGTCGTAATACTCGGCGAACCTCTCGACCAGGCGGGCATTGAGCAGCGCGAAGAGCGCGTCGCGGAAGCGCGTGGCCGCCGCAACCAGCGCCGCATGTTCGACGCCGAGATCCCTCGCGACGCGTTCGAGATCGAGATCCGAAAGCTCGTCCTCGCCGTCGCCTCCGACGCCCGACGTCAGGACGGAGCGGACCAACTGCTCGAAAAGGCGCCGGATCAGGTCGAACCTAGCGCTGCCGTGTTCCTCCTCGTCGACCTCGGAGTCGAGGTACATGCTGGCGAGGATCGAATTGCCGGTGACGAAGGCATCCTTGTAACGCGAGAGGACCCCACCTTCCTCGACCATGCGCTCGAGCAGGTGCGCCCGCAGCCCGCGATTGAGGCGCATGAACCTGTTGGAGGCCAGCGTGTAGTTCTCGATCGAATTCGACACCGCGAAGCCGCGGCCCGATGCGACCGGATCGAAGACGTCGTCTAGCAGGATGGATTCGTAGGAGTCGGACGACCCGAAGAGATCGAGCTCGGCGAAGCCCTTCTGGTCCAGCGCGGCTTGTGCGCCGTCGACCTCGTCGATAATGACGAGGTCGCTGGTGCGGGCGAGCATCTCGAACTCCCGCATCCGCTCCGAATGGAAGTGCGGCGATGCTACGACTTCGGTCGAGATCACGTGCCCGATGTGGACGAGTGCCGTGGCGTCGGCGAGCCGTCGAGATGAACGCTGCCGTCCGCAGGCGACGGCGAGCGGACACAGTCGATTTCCTTCTTTGCCCTCCTTCCCGTCCTTGTTGACCGCAGCCTGGCGCAGCGACCTGCAAGGCGGGCGATCATGCGGGAAGTCGAACCCGGGCGGAGGCACCGACACGAAACCGGCCAGAGCACAGCGTGTCCCTAGCAGTTCCGCACCCGGCGCCGTCTGGCCGAAACCGGCGCTGTCGAGCGTTGCGATGCGCTCCGCCAGCCGTGTGGCATGACGTCTGCGCGCATCGGGCGACTGGCCGACGAGCAGCGCCGTCGGCACCGAATATCGTGTGAGGTCCGCATCAAGCGCGAGCGCGAACTCGATCGACGGAACGAGCAGCGTGACGCGCCTGCCCTCCCGCGCCAGGAGCACGACCAGGAGGAAGATCAAGGTCGACTTGCCGGCGCCTGGAAGGCCGATCATATGGCTGACGTTGTCTAGTTCGATCCGGTCCGTCGGCGCGAGCCCCGCCCCTTGCGCTGAAAGCACCGAAAAGACGGCTTCCCCCTGTTCCGACCTCAAACGCGTGAAGAAATTGCGCGGCACCCGCGTCGGATCGCGCGCATCCTCCTCGTCGAGCTCTCTGGCTACGGCCTCCAGCTCGGCGATCGTTACACTGATCGGCGCGCGTTGCCGCATTACCGGAGCGGTCGCGGGCGGAGGTGGCAGCGTCGCGATCTCGCGCGTGTCGCAGATGACGTCCGGACCGGTGTCCCCGTCGACGCGGAAGCGGAAACGGCGGTTGTGATCGGCAGACGGCATCTTTTGGACGTCGTGAGGCAGCACGCCCAACAAGGAAGCGAGCATGCCGGCGCGACGCGCATCGTCCCGCCGGACGCGCTCACGGAGGGCAAAGCCGGTACCTGGATCGGTCGAGATCTCGAACGGCGGCTCGACGTAATCGTCCGCGGACGAGTGATCTTCCTCCCAGGCACGGGCCTCCGTCACCGCTTCCTGGAGGTGCGCTTCGGATTCGATATTGACGCCAAGAAGACGAAGGTTGCGCAGCGCGATGCGCGCCTCCGCCAAGGCGGGATGGGTGACGATCGAGCGATACCCCGAAAACAGGGCTGGCGCGCCGGCAAGCGACCGCAGGCCGAGGATGTCGTGCATCACGCAGGCCATCCACTGGGCGCGCAGCGCCGGTCTGAAGCCGTCAGGAGCGACCCTCATCCGAGAATCCTCGCGGCGATTTCGCTAACCTTTCCGAACACGACACTGGTCGAGCCTCGGTAGGCGTAGCGCAGATCCTCGAGATAGCCCGGCCGGCGGTTCACGATGGCGTCCGGGATGGCGACGTAACGTTCGTCGAAGGTCGTCAGGCCGCCGAGCCGCTCGGACAAAGTGTCGCCGAGAAGCCGGGGGCAGGCGTAGCTCTTCACATCGATGCCGAGCTCGCTCGTCCGGCCGACGTCGGCGGCATCGTCGCGGGGATAGAGCTGCACGTCCACACCGCCCCTGCGGAGCTCGTCGTACAAGCGGATCTCCGCTAGGCCGGGCCCGACCCAATAGGCCAGGATGTCGTCCTTGAAGACGCGCCAGCCGGCAACGTCTTCGACGATCTGCCCCGCCGTCGACGATGGCGCTTCCTCCCGGCAGGGTCCGATCTTGCATCGGCCATCCGGAAAGCGGTTCGTGTCGCGGTGAGGATAGAGAAGACCGCCGCAGTTGCCGCAGATTGCGAACGAGCCGTTGCGCCGCAACGCGCCGAGCGGAATGTCGACCGACCACTGGCGCATGACCTCGTCGGCGGCGACGATGCCCTCATCTTCGAGGAAGCCGGACAGCTCCCGGCGCTCGTACACCGGCCTGCGGACGATCCGCTCGCGCAGCACGGAATAGATTTGAAGCCGGCTCTGACTCCGGACCCGCTGCACGATTTCGCGAAGCTGAAGATGATGAACGCCTTCCAGAATGCCGTCCGCCCCGCCTTTGCTGGCCAGCGCACGGCATTCCTCGGTGGGGGCTACGGGTTCAGCGGTGAGGAGCTTTGCCTCGGCGAAACGGAACGGAGCGCAGAACTGCGGAATGCCCCACTCGCCCACGGGCAGGCGGCGGGCGATGTCCGAAAGAGAATGGATGCTATCCCCGAGATCTTCGGCGCCTGCTTTGACGCACAGCCTCGACAGCATGCGCATGCCGTCCCCCATGGTCTGGGGCAGCGAATAGGGATCGACGATCTCGCCGGCCCTGACACTCTGATGCAGATCGATGAATCCCCGGCTCAGTACGCGGAGTGCGATCTCGACGTCTTCCTCCGAATCTGTTTCTGTTTGATTACTCATCATTCGAATATTAGAACTCAATATAGAATGTCTGTAAAGTCACTATCCGAACTCGAATCCTTGCGAGGCGGCGCTGCCCTGAGGGCTCGTCTCAAGCATGTCGACGACCGATTGAAATGGTTCGGGTTTTTGCGACTCGCCGATCATGCCTCCAAATTTGGCATATCCGACGTACAAGCAAAAATAGATATAAAGACCTATCGCTACTTATCCGCCACTCCTCCACCGGAAAGAAAACCGGGGCCTGCCGCCGCCGGCGGCCTGGGACCAGGCACCTATCTGCGCCCCGAACCGTTCACCCCGGTGTTCGACGCGCGCGGCTCCATGGACGATCTCTGGCGCACGAGATTTCCGGACGCGCGACCCGACGACCCCCTCTCCCTGGTAGTGTTGTCCACTCCTGAACATCGGATCGAACCCGACGACGTGAGAGCGCTCCTCGCCGCTACAGAATTACGCGCGAGTTGTCGCCTGAAATATCAATCGATGACGAGCTCGGAAGCAAGCGAACGCATCGTGTGCCCACACGCCGTCGTGAAGGCCTCGGGTCGTTACCATGTTCGCGCCTTCGATTTCTCTCGGAAGCGGTTCATAGACTTCTCCCTTTCCCGTGTACTGTCGTCGCATTCCCTGCCGGACCATGCTCCCGTACCTTCCACACTCGACGGCGACTGGCAAAATATGGTCGGAGTGGAATTCGTACCGCATCCAAGACTGTCTCCGACCCAGCGCTCGACCATCGCTCGGGAGTACGGAATGCAGCAGGGTCTATCAGTGGTCACCGTACGGCGGGCGTTGCTCTTCTATCTATTGGACGAGATGCGCCTGCTGAAAGCGATCAAGCAGCAGGACAAGGACCTGGCAGACGTGCCGGTTTGGGTGAAGAATTCGAAGCACGTCGCTGACGAACTGGCCTCCATGGAAAGCGAGACCTGAGTTTCGCGGAGCGAACGCTTGGCTTACCGATGGTAGTCGCTGACCTTGTGAAACGGCATGGAAAAGGAACCTAGGTCTCCTTTTTCCTTGGCTTTCTTCGCCTAAGAAATTCCCTTGCCGCCTCCTCCATGCTGTCCCAGGCGGCCAGATGCTCGTCGATGGCGACCTGCTTGATGTCCGCGATCACGTCCGGATGCATCATCGTCAGGAATTGAACCCTGTCCCCGATCGGGGTTCGCTTTCCCCGTTTCGGCTCCTTCCTTTTCCCAACCATCCGTCCGTCCGCTGCGCGAGAATCTTTCGTTAACCATACCGGGCCGCTGCGACTGCAGGTTTCGCCGATACTAGGCCGTTCAATCCGCC
Organism: Bradyrhizobium sp. USDA 3311; assembly: GCF_054062495.1. Taxonomy (NCBI): domain Bacteria; kingdom Pseudomonadati; phylum Pseudomonadota; class Alphaproteobacteria; order Hyphomicrobiales; family Nitrobacteraceae; genus Bradyrhizobium; species Bradyrhizobium sp. USDA 3311. The sequence goes on from NZ_JBSSFI010000001.1 coordinate 9,422,363, forward strand.
GGCCGTCGACGCTAACGCCCCTCAGGGCAGCCCAGTGACCCAAGTCAAGAGAAGGCCCCGAATTCTCCGTCGACCTCTGTAGGCATCGTTTCCCCCGACGATCACCGGCCGACACCGCCAAGAATCGATTTCGCCTATATATTTGGGTAGCGGCAATCCGGATCCCCAGGAGCTCCTACAAGAACATTAGCAACAACGGAGTACCCGAAATGAATAAGACGAAACCCGAGACCGCCGACGCCGACAACCACCCGTCCCACCTGGGCGGGTTGCTCCTGGATTTTCCGGATCTCTTGCCCGGAGACATCCTGCTATTTCGCGCCATCGACCCCGATCCGCTCGCGAAAAGGGTCTCGAGGACCACCGGCAGCCCCTACACGCACGCCGGCATCTATCTCGGAGCCGACGAACTGCTCGAGGCGGGATACCCGAAGGTCGAAATTCGACGGCTATCAACCAGCGACAAGGAAGGTTACATCATCGGCGTCTTCCGCAGTCAGAACACGTTCCTGGATGGCCGCGTGCGGGCGTTGAGAGAATTCGCGGAGACGCTGGTTCGGAACGGCACCAAGTACGACTTGGCCGGCATACGCGCCTTCCGGGAAGTAAGGACACAGCTAGAAGAGGAGTTGTTCGGGATTCTCGATCGCGACTACGGGAAGGTCCTTACCAAAGAGGAACTCGAACAGAGATCATACTTCTGCTCGGCGCTCGTCGTGGCCTGTTACATCGTGAGCGGCGTCATCGACGATACCGCGCAACTCGCCTACAAGGCCGATGCCTTCTCCCCTGCGGACCTCCATGAAGATCCGACGTTAGGCTGGTTTCTCGGATACATCACGTCCCCGGAGAACGAGATTCCAGCCGACGACCCTCTGCTGAACACCACCATTTGGCGCGACATCGAAGAGACGCCTTGGTGGGCCGTCCGGTGAGCCGCAATCATGGAGGCGCCGACGGCGGGCCTAGATCACTACGCCGCGGAGACCGGCTCCCTTGGCCTGGCCATGACCGTGCCAGCCAAGGCCGGAATCTGCAGCCGCTTCCCAAAACGCTGATCCAGGCTTTCGATAACGTCCGCAAAGGCCGGCGCAGACATTTCCTCCCGGGACAGCCCGAGGAATGCCGCGATCCTCGCAGCGAGGCCCGCCAGCATCGGCGAAAGCTTGGCGCAAGCCGGATTGAGTTTCGTTGCGGTCGCTGCGGCGTTTGCCGACCATACGCAGCATGCAAGCGTTTCGAGAAGATCGTCCGTAAGCCTGTCGTGACCACGATCGAACACCAGCCGGCCGAAGGCCGGATCGGCACCGCTGAACACCGGAAGCAGCACGCGACCGATCTGACGCGGCCATGTCTCCCCCTGGATTGGATGGTGGCAGGGCAGCACCTGGACATGCGACGGCTTGTAGGATGCATCGCCCGGGCCGGGCCATCCAGCGACCACGATGATCATGATCATCGCGCGTAGCCGGAGAACGTCGATTTCGTCGAACCTTCGGTTCGGCTGACGCAAGTCCTCGGTGTAATCGTCCACGGCAGCGACGATCGCAGCGACATCCGCCTCTCGTCGCCTCCTTGCCAATTCGAGCGCGGCCTTCGGCGATTGCTTTGGGTCGCGGGGATCGAAGCCCCCCTCAAGCGCATCCGCATCGCCGGCCGTCTCGTCGCCGGTGTCGAGCGCGGCGGCGGCCTCCTCCTCGCTGATCTCGCCGGCGCCTTCCGTCGAGGAACCTAGTCCGAGCAGGCGATTCAGCGCGGCGCGGACGAAGGATGCGTGGCTGCCGGATAGAGCGTTGCGCTCCGCCTCCGTCGGTTTGATGTCGCGGCGACGTCCCCGCATGAAGTCGTCATAGCCGAGCTGCCCCGTCTGTCTCGCCTTATCCGGCTTCTTGGGCGCTCCGAGGCGGGCCGCGTTCGGCACCACCGATCCTTCAGCCTTGGGCACCGACAATCGCTGGATGACGTCCAGGAGCCACAGGCCTTCGTCGTCGTCCATCTCGAGCTCGCGGATCGCCCTCTCGGCGCCGGCGGTCAACGGGTCCCTCGTCTGCGTCTGAAGTTCCTGAACTCGCGCGATCACCGCGAGGCTGGACAACGTGCCGTCGCGATGGCGAAATCTCGCAAAGACGGGCGCGGCTTCGCACTGCGCAAGACGGAATTTCGGATTCGCCTCCGAATTCGACAATGGATCCAGCTTCGCGCCGATCGGCCGGCACTTCGCATCGAGCAGCTCAATCACGCAACGGCCGCGATCATAGGCCCCCCTCATCGCATCGGTAGACGGCCACCAATGCAACGTGTCGTAGACCAGCTCGAAAGTGCCGGGATCGCGGGCCTCCATCTCCTCCAGAGGCAAGCGCTCGACCTCCCGCATCTTCGGGATGTCGCTCGGCTTGATCGCCCGATTGGCCTTCAACAGAGGCGCCAGTTCCAGCGCATCGAAGACGACGCCAGCCGGCAATCGTCTGTAAAGGCAGGCCTCCGCATTGATGCCGGGCCGATTCACCGCGCCCAATGCGGCGAAGGTGCAGTTCGCGCTGCCTTCCATCACGTGATCCACACGGCCGATCGTGGCGACGATCATCTTGGCGTGGACGAAGCGGCTGCTTTTTTCCGGCAGATGAGTCCGACTGAACCCACGCAGATCGGAAATTTGAATGGGCGCCTTTCGCGGGACGGCGCCCGCCGGGAAGGCCTTTTCCTCGGCATCGATCAGAAGCACCGTCTTCTTGGGACGGAGCAAGGACCGGAGGGTATCGAGGGCCGACAGGTCGTCGTCCCAGTAAGGCGACAGAACAGCCAATCTGTCGATCGGCTGCTGCCTCCCCACCAGCTCGGCGAACTGCCTCGCTAATCCGGCTTGCGCATTCGCCACCAGGAATCCTGCGCTCGTTCCATCAGAAAGTTGGACGATGACACCGGGGCTCGACTCGATCGCCAACCACGGGCTGCGGTCGCGCGCCCAACGCAGCTTGTCCTCGACCGCCTGCTGCCGGCGATCTAGAAACCGCAACGCATAGTGCCAGCCGGCAAGGACGAGCTGGCGCTCCGGGCTTTCCTGCGCATCGCACTCGACGGCAGCGGATATCTCGAGGTTACCGGCGAGGCCCGAGGCGGTAGCGTTCGCGGAAACTACGATCAGCCTGCCCCGGTTCTTGCCGATCTGGACGATCACCTTGGGATGGAAGACGCCGTCGACCCTGGCCTTGGCGAGCAGGTAGTTAATGCCCGCTGACTTCGGCGGATTAGCCCCGTCCGCAAGTGCGAGGCCTACCATATTGGCGTCGCACACAAGCATGACGTTCCGACATTGCGAGCCCCGAAGACGGCTCAGCACGATCGACTCGAAGGCGTCGAAGTCGACGCAGAACGTCGTCATGATCGTGGTGTGGAAGCCCGTGCCCTGAAACGCTTCGTAGAGTTTCATTCGACACCCGCGAGCCGGCTGCCGCGCTTCGTCAGCCCGCTTTTATCGACCAGATGGAGATCCCGAAGGAAGGTCAGAGCGGGCGCGAGCCTTGGATTGGTCGGCACGGGACCATCCTTCGCCCGCAGACGCAGCCTGCCATCGTTGGTCTCCACCAGAAATGTATAGTCGCGCTGGTACTGCAACTTCCGCATCGCGACCCAAAGATAGCGTTGCAGGATCCGCTTCTTGAAGATGAGCTTGAGGAGATCGGCGATCGGTGTGTCGCCATGATCGTCCAGGAACGCGAGTTCGCTGGCAAAAGAACGTCCGGGAGCATCCGGATGATCGCCACCATGCTGGGCCGCAAAAAACTTCCGGTCGCCGGCGCATTGCCTGCTCAGTACGGCCAGTAGCTCGACCGCGGCTTGCGCACTGCGCACCGGAGCCTGATGCTCGTCCGTCCCTGCCTCCAGGACGGCGAAATTCAGCGCCAACTCCGAAGTTGGTTCATCGGAAGCCAGGCAATGACTTGCTTTCGGTAACCCGGCGACGATCCCCGACCAGGTGCTCGGCCACCCCGCCTGCGAGATCTCGAGCCGTTCTAGCCCTGCCTCGATAAGCTGGTCGGTCGTTAGCCCCGACTGGTGCAATTCGAGCGTATCGAGCAGCCACTTGAGCAGCGCTTCATAGGCCATGCGCCCGAGATCGCCGGCCTGATACGCCCACCACCGTCGGCGTTGCATTTCAAGCTCGGGCTCCGGGATCGGAATGGCCTCGCCCTCACCGTCGTGCCCGGCATAGAGGAGCCAACGAACGTCGTGAGCGTCGATCTTCCCGCCGACGCGCTCGGTCAGCCGCAGTGCCAGAATGAGCGTCTTGCGGCGAGAAAGGTCGTTCTCAGTCGCTTCCGGATATTCCGCGAAAAGCATGCGCTCATAGGCCTCTCGCTCCTGACTTTGCGCGTGAATGCGCGAGGGCAAGAGTGGCGCAAGCTCGTCCAAGGCCGCAAGCGACGCCTTGCCCGCCCTCACGACTCGCAGGAATTTCGGCCCCAGGTCTCCGGCCGCTCTCGCGAAGACCCTGGAAAACTCATCGCCGACATCCTCCGTCGGCACCGATAGCGAGTGGGCCTCGGCGTCCCCCAGCACCCCAGCCTCGCGAAGTTGGCTCTCATAGGCCGCGCCGAACGCGCCCCAGGCCTGCTTCAGATATGGCTTCCCGTCCCCACCCGGATCGGCGTGGGCGGCAAACTCAACCGAGCCGCCCTGGTGCTCCCGCAGCGTATCTCTGGCCCACCGAAGGCCCGCGACGCCGGTTTCCTGGAGCTCGTTCTCGATGTTCGACCTGGCAGCGATCAGCGCGTACGCAGCCTCAGTGCGCCGCACGGTCTTCTTCCAGACCTCGGAATCAGCGTCGTGATTTTGCCTGGCGTATCCCTCGCTCAGCCACGGATAGAGGCCGTAATAGCGCGCCCGAAGTGTAACGTTACTGATCCCCGGCACCAGCGCCTGATAGAGCCGAATACTCGGCGCCTGCAGGCCAAGCGGATCGAGGCCACCCTTTTGGCGCACCTGCGTCCATTCCGGAACGGCGACAAGGTCGTTCATGGATCACTTCACACGGGTTTTTGACGCCCAATCGTTCCACGAGCCGACACCATAAACAAGCCAACCAAGCCCTCCACTTCCCGTTTCCACAGCGACAGTGGATGGCGCGCACCGAAAAGATGGATATCTGGAATTGGCTTCTCGGCCTTCTGGACCCGGACAAGGCAGCCTTCATCACAAGGAGCAAAGAGTTTACGTCGTTCAAATCGCTACTGCAGGACGTTGAAGGCCGTGCTGCAGGAATATGGCCTGGAAAGCAGGCTTGTCGCCGCCGACACGAAAAAGCAGGACTTCCATGCCAAGTTCTTCATCGGGATGAACGACGAGCAGTGCGAAGTCTTGTCTGGCTCGGCCAACCTGGTGAACGGAAAATCCATCGAGAACCTAGTTTTCAAGGCTATCTCGCCAGAGCGCTGTGCAAGCCGGTACCTGGACAAGCTGAACGTCAAGCTTCCCGAGTTTCCAGCCCCATCGCGACATTTCGTCCTCATCGAGAAGGTCGGCGACGAATGGAAACCAAGGACGGAAAACGGCCCACGCCTAGCTCGTTGAGCCAATCCGAGTTTTTCTCGCCGCCGTAGAGGCGTCGTCTGGGGAACGATTCGCGGCGAAAATTTCGATTCCCAATCTCGCCTACAAACCGAGAATGCGCTCACCTCGGCACGGCCACGTACTTGTCCGGCGTCAGCCACAGGCCGGCATCCAGCGGCGGCTTAATATCGAACATCTCCGCGCCGTTCCGGAAGTGGAAAACCCTCCGGACGCGGTAGGCCGACGGGTTCAGGGCCGCCGTCTCAACCTGGTTGCGGGACAACCAGAACCGCGTGCGAGCATGCCCGTTGGTGGTCTTGATCTCGAGCAGCCGCTCCTCGCCGTTGTCCGGCTCGAAGGACCTGATGTCGTAGCCCCGGTGATCCTCGCCGCGGTCGGAAGGCCAGTCCATCTCCTTCGCCAGGTCTTTGCGACCGGCCTGGCAAAGCCGGTCGTACTCGAACTCGAACACCATCTCCTCGCCGGCTCGCCCTAGCGAGCGGTTGAGCTCGTCCCTAGTCGCCGGGTCGTACTTGCCAATCAGGCGCCGCAGCGCCGGCTGATCATCCTGCGGGTTCGAATTCAAAAACGGCGGCGGCGGCACCAGAACCGGCCCTCCCCCCGACGTGAAGCGCGGCTTCACCGACACCGGCTCGATCAGGACCTTAGGATGCTGCTCCAACTGGGCCTCGACGGCCTCCACCAAGGAGTCCTGGTAATTGTGGGCCGGGAGGAGCCCTGGGATCCAGGCGATCCCAAGCTCTTCCAAGACTGCCGACACGTTGCGGAGCTTCCATTCGATCGACTTCTCGGACCGCCCAATCTCTGGCGCCAGCTTCCTGTACAGGTCGGCCTTGTTGATCTTGGCGCCGGCCCGCTCCCACTCGAGCATCAGGAAATAGTTGGCGACCACGATCGCGACTTGCTCGGCCGTCCAATCGGTCCCCTTGGCTCCCAGCGCTGCGCCCTCGGCGTCCACGATTGCTTCCCCTGCTCCCGGCCGGAATCCTAACCAGGCGGCGCCAAATCCGCAAAATGCGAGAGGGGGCACTCGCCTCTCTGGTGTTCTTCGCGAGGGAAGCCACCTAACCCATGCTGAGCTGGCCGATAGAGGAAGCGGGGGAAATTCGACCCCTTGCTAATTGACCAATTTCACGCTTACTGAATCAATTACCCCGTTTATTGATCTGTTTCCGCAACCTCAGGACAAAAATGGATTCTTTCTTTCGCGTTCTGACGCCTTTCTTCGGAGCCCCGAAGAACTACCAAGAAATGCTCTGGAAGATTGCGGTCGCGGACTTCTGGTTGGCGCTTATTTGCACGTTTCTACTTAGGTACGATCCGTGGATTGATGGGGTCTTCAAGCGCCTGGAGGAGCTACCCGGTCTCAAAGAGTTCTCCGCGCTGGCGAAATTGCCGCAGATCACTTCCGTTGATTTGGCCACGGTGAGCGTCGCAAACGTCGTGATCGCTCTTGCGACCATGCTGTTTAGCCGCACAACGAGATTTCACGACCTCCTTTCTGATCTCTTCGGAATTCGAGCCCGATTTGATCACGCGAACATCCTTCTACCCTTGGCCCTCACGTCAGGTGCCAAGATGACCGCTCGACAGGTCGCCAACATCAAACGAGATCGTTCGCATCTGATGCGGGATACCTTCTACAAGTATGCTTCGAGCACAAAGGAGAACGCGCTCGTCGACAAACACGACATTGAAAGCGCGCTGGAGTCTTGGACTCTTTTTTGGGTCGCGCTCGAGGGGCTCGTCATACTCACCGCTTGCGCTTTGTTCTCGGCCATCGCGGCTTCCGCCTGGCTACTCATCCTATTTTGGTCGGTCTCGGTGGGCATTTCTGCTGTTCATGCACTTCCGCTACGCCAAGCTGGAACGAAGGGTTGAGCCGGAGGTACAGCAGATTGCCGGCGATGCCGAGGCGAACGCCGCAAACCGCCAGGTATTCGAGGCAATTTAATGAGGTACAAGATCGGGAAAGACATTGTCATCCGAAGCGAAAACGCGGCCAAACCGGAGGCTCAGAGTTCGTCCTACCTGAACAAACTGATCGCCCAGCTAAAGCCGGTACACAGCAGCTTCGACTTTGGTTGCGGCAAGCTCCGCTACGAGCGGGCAATTGCGAGGACCACCGACGAACTCGCGCTTGTAGACTCTGAAGTCCAACTTTCGAGGACTCAGATGATCCGCGGTCGCTCAACAACGATCCGCGACTACGTCAGGAAGTCAAACCAGGTCCACGCATACACAGTCAACCAGTTCGCTTCCCATAGTCGGAAGTACGATCGCGGATTCTGCATCAACGTACTTTCGGTGATTCCTTCCGCAAGCGTTAGGATGGGCATCGTTCAGTTGATGAGAACAAAACTGAAGCCGGGTTGCTCCTGTCTGTTTGTATCTCTCTACCGCAACTCGGACTTCACGCGAATGCAGAGGCTTCCCAATTGCAAGCCGTACGACAACGGCTTCTTGATGGACTCTCTTCGCGGGTACTCCTTTTACGGACTTATTCCACCCGATGATCTTGTCTCCCTTGTTGAGCGCGGCGGCTTTAAAGCGGAATCCGTAAAACTCGATGAAGGCTCCGCCTACCTATGGGCGAAGTCACCGGATAAGGCGCGCGAGCCAACTCAGTTCGACATCCGGGAAAGTCTCGAAAACTTCCAGATTCGTGCGAGTTGAGGCTCCAATCCGGCATCACTACTCGCGTATCAGCAAGCCCCCAAGCAAGACCACGATGGAGCAAAGCGTTGCCAAGCCAGGAGCTGATCGACAAGGTCAGAAGCCGCCTCCCTGACGATTTTTCCAGACGCCAGCTTGACGGAGCGCTGGCGGTGCTCACTCAGGAGAACAATCCCGCGCGCGCCAACCAATCCGCAAGTTCGTTTCGCGAATTGACGACACACGTGCTCGAACTGATGGCACCCGATGCGGACGTGATGCGTTGCCAGTGGTTCAAGCAGGATGAGAACGTCGAAGGCCCTACGCGAAGACAGCGTGCGCTGTACACTTGCCGTGGAGGGCTGACCGACGCCTTCCTCAAAGACAAGCTCGGCATCAAACCCGAAACGCTTCACTCGGGTCTAGGCCCCGCCTTCCAGGAACTGAACAAGCGGACCCATGTCCGACCAGAGACTGAATTGAAGTCAGAAGAAGAGATCGAAGAATTCGCGGAGAACGCGTTGGTCGCGCTCGACGATTTGTTCGAAACGATCGACGAGATGAAAGATCGTGTTGCGACTGCCTTATCGCGAGCGCTGAGCGGCGCCGCGACCGGCGCATTCATAAATCAAAGCATCGGTGAACTCGATGAAATCTCAGAAAAATACGAAACCGGAGGCGTCCTGATCGACGATCCTGAGATATTGGCGTTGGACGCGGATAGGATCCGATGCCGTTTCACCGGATCGGTCAGCGTTACGCTAATGGCCGGCGGCAAACATGACCCCGTGGATTTCAAGGAAAGCTTTCCCTTCGATTGCACGACCTCGGCGCCGGCGACGACGCCAGCGGACTTCGACCTCGCTGACACAACGATAAAAGTCGATACATCGTCGTGGAGGGAATAAGCATACCGGATCATCAAGAAGCGCTTTCAGGACTTTCATGGCACCAACCACTTCGTCGGTATAGACTTTCAGGATCCGTCCGTCGATTTCACGTCGGTCGCTCGGGCTCGAGGCCACACGCGTCAGCGCTCCCGCCGATCTCAAGCAGTCGCAGTCCTCGGCTATCGGCCGGCGCGCGCCGATGCTCATCGAAGTGATGATCGACGAACTGTTTGACCGACGGTCGCGTCGCGGAACATATGGACAAGCGCTGCCGCGGCAATTCGGAATCCCTGCCCCGTGCTAACCGCCGGGAACGCGGCCGACGTCGAAGGATTCATCTCGGCAGGAGACATTCCAGTGCTGGCGATGAAAGAGCGACGACCACCGTCCAGGACGTTGCGCGGTTGGGCGATATCGGTGCTGCAGGAAGCCCATGTGATCCACGAATGCGAGGAGCACGGGTGGATGCATGACCGCGCCGACCCGCATGCCCGAGATCGGGCGTTCGACGTCGCGCGCGCCGACCCGCCGCAGGGCCTTTCCGCTGGGGAGGCCGAGAATGCCGTTAAAGATGTCCTCGACGGCATCGGAGACACCTGTCCGGAATGCCCGCCTCGGTGACCGGCGCCTGGCACGGACTAGACGTCCCGCGTGACCGAATGTTCGAGATCCATGAATTCTCCGGTCGTACCGACCGGAACGCCCCACCATTCCTTGACGGTAGGCCCGAACGTACCTCTGACGACCTTCGCATGTGCAAGAGGATTGTGAACCGCGTACATCGGAAGGTTCGGTCCGGACGCTCGATCGCGCGAAAATCCGATTGCGGCACTGACGTGAGCGTAGGCAGGATCCACGAACGGTGTCGTGGCCACGGGAGATCCGTTGGCGTTGCGAATGGCAAACCGTTCCGAGACGTGACCATCCCCGATCTTGCCAGTGTCGTGGTCGACCGCGAATGCCAAAGGTCCGACGGGCAGGACCGCCTCGACGACGTACGGCAATCGCGAGATCCCGTGATCGAGCGGCATCATCCCCAATTGAGCGCCGCCGATAGCTATTACGTAGGCTTCACCGTCCTTGACGATGCCGTCCTTGCGATATCGGGCGAGCTTCTCTGCCTTTTCCTTGAACGCCGCGGTCCACCTCAGAAGTATCTGATCGTGCGGCACGGTCCCGGTCTGGAATTCCCCGGGCTTCGGATCACGCATCCAATCCGGCGGTAAGCCCTTCGGCTCCGGCGAGACGGCTTCAATCCAAATGGTCAGCCCGCCAGATTCGAAGCGAAAGTCAGGACCGTGCTCCGGCGAGTGGAGATCGAAACCTTGCGCGATCAGATGCGCACCCAGAAGCATCTCCCACAGGCGTTGCGAGAACGTCTGTTGCTTCCCGTTCGTAAACTCCTTCACGAAGTGAGCATTCGCCAACCCGTGGGCAAGATGATTCTGCCACAGGCGGATGACCGAATTTCTGAAGGCAGGCTCATTCGACAGCCGTGCTTCCAGAAATTTCACGACCTGACCATTCCATTCGTCCGACTGCACGAAACGTCCATTCCAGGTTGAGATGCGGCAGCAGGATGTATGTACGCGAGCTTACGTTCGGAAGGGCTTCGGAAGACGATTAGGCCGATTTTCGATGAGCGCGGACGGCAGGCTTCTTCGCCGCAGCCTCCTTCGCCGGCTTCTTGCCTGCGATCGGCATCAGCATCTCCTTCTGGCCGGGCGCGGCGTTGCGCGACTTCTTCGCGATCTTCTTCGGCGGAGCTTTCGTCTCCGCGCCAGCGCCTCCCACGCTCCGACGCAGCGCCTCCATCAGATCGACGACGTTCTCGCCTTTCGGACGTTCCTTCGGACGGATGGTCTTGCCGGCACGTTTCTGATTGATGAGATCGACCAGCGCGCTTTCGTAGTGATCCTCGAACTTATCAGGGTCGAACGTACCCGCCTTCTGGTTCACGATGTGCTTCGCCAGGTCGAGCATGTCCTTGGTCACTTTGACATCTTGGATCTCGTCGAAATACTCCGCCGGATCGCGAACTTCATAGGGATAGCGCAGCAGGGTGCCGATCAAGCCCTTATCGCGCGGCTCGAGCGCGATGATGTGCTCTCGATTGGTCAACACCACCCGTCCGATCGCGACCTTGTCCATCTCGCGGATGGTCTCGCGGATCACCGCGAAGGCGTCGTGCCCGACCTTGCCGTCGGGCCGCAGGTAGTACGGCCTAATCAGATAGCGCGGATCGATGTCCGCCTTGTCGACGAACTCGTCGATCTCGATGGTCCGCGTGGACTCCAGCGCGATCTCCTCGAGTTCCTCCTTCGTCACCTCGATGAACTGGTCCTTGTCGAGCATGTAGCCCTTGACGATGTCCTCGTTGGCCACCTCGTCGCCGGTGTCGGCGTCGACCTTCAGATACTTGACGCGGTGGCCGGTCTGCCGGTTGAGCTGGTTGAACGAGATCTTCTCGCTCTCGGAGGTCGCCGGATACAGCGCGACCGGACAGGTGACGGGACAGACGCAGGAAGCCTTTCCAGTTGGCGCGCGGGGCCATGTACGCAGAACTCCAGTTCAGGGCGGCTTGGATTCAAGACGAACGTGGCAGCCTGGTTCCGACAAGGCTCCTGCCCGTCCGGAGATTTCATCCTCACAGACGGCGCCCCGCCACCGGAATCCGCGGTTGGCCCTTGACTCCGTGAGAACAAAAAGGGAACATTTGACATGCCCGCTGCACCCGACACCGCCGCACCCTCCGAGGGCGATCTCGAACTCGCCGCCGACCAGGCCATCGAAGCCTGTGGCGGGGACGCCCGGGAGGCGGTGAAGGCGCTGCTGGTGGCCAACGGTTTTCTCGAGGCCGAGCTCGAGGCTCTTCGAGCGTCGGTCTCCACCGGCTATGCGCGAGGCCGGTTCGATCGATCGCGCGACCGCAAGGAGTGACCGCGATGGATGTCACCTACTACGTCGCCCTGCCCTTCGTGGCCGCCGACGACGGTGTTGCCGCCGGCGAGGCGACGGAGTGCCTCTCGGCGAACGCCGCCGTGATGCGCGCCGAGGCCCTGTCCCGCAAGCCCGGAGTCATGGGCGCGGTCGCGTTCTCGCGGACGGGAGACCCGTCGAGCGGCGACTTCGGCGACGCCAAGGTGATCCGAAAATTCGGCGAAGTGCCGGACGATCTCAGCGCGCTGTGATCCTGCCACGAAGGCAAGGGGCCCTCTCAAGTTGAGTCCATAGGACGCTTGAGACGGCACGGGTGCCGGCTTCAGCAATCGCGTCTGTGACAGAAGTCGATGAACCGGTCCATGAAGTTGACGCCCTCCTGAAGCCCCCGGTCTGCGCTGGATTCTCTGCCGCCGTGATCGGGACCGACGCCCCGGTCCGAACGGTCTGCGGCCGCCTGGCGTCTGGCGTCTTCGGCGGCCTGTCTGGCCTCCTGAGCCCGGCGCGCTTCGTCGGCCCTCCTGGCCTCTTCGGCAGCTTTGGCGATGGCGTCGGCCTGCGCCTTCTGCTGACGCTCCTTTTCACGCTGTTCAGCCTCCATCTGCTGCTGGCGAGCCTCTTCGGCGGCCTTCGCCTTGGCCGCGCGAGCCTTATCTTCCGCCTGCCGTTCCTTCAGCCATTTCGCGCGCTCTTGTTCGCCCTCGCGTGCTATTCTGGCATTTTCCTCCCGCGTCTTCGCTTCCGCCTTTTCGCGGCGCGTTCTTTCGAACTTCTCCCTTTCGCGTGCGATGTGCTGCTCCTCGCGCAGTCTGGCTTCTTCGCCATGCTTGCGCTCGATGCGGTCGAGGCGCTCCTGCTGGTGCCGTTCGAAGATGCGTTGGGAGCGGGCCTCCTTCTCCGCTTGCGTTTCGCTGAGAGATTTCGGTCCTTCGCCCTTGAAAAAGTAGTCCCACAGATCGCCGAAACCCGGGCCCAGCTCTCCCGCTCGCGAAGGCGCGTACGTGGCCGCCAAAAGCAGCCCGACCAGCGCTATCGACATACTGAAACGTCGCAAAACAAATCTCCTATGATCCCGTGGCTATCGGCGACAAAGTAGCCAGACACCGGGACAAGTCCAGTAGAAGGCTTCGCCGTCTGCACGCAAGGGATGCTACGGCAGCGGATCGTCAGGTCGCCGACTCCTCTTCGAGCGGCACGTCGTCTTCGGTCAGCTTCGTCTCGAGCCGCAGGCTGTTCACCTTGGCGCTACGATGCCGAAACCTGGTGCCGCGCATCAGGACGAACTTGAACTGGCCGGCGATCAGCATCTGCAGGATCGGCGTCAGCGCGTCCCACGGGATACCGATGTTGCCCAGGATGGCATCCTGGGTGGCATTGAGCGAGCCGAGCGCGATCGGCTCCAGGTCCTTGCGCCGCTCCTCTTCCAGGTCGGACGAAGGCAGCAGCGAGATCTCAGCCCTGTCGGTCTTCAGTCCCGCCGCCCGCAGCAGCCGCCCCTTGACCTGGAGGTGGCGGAATTCATGATAGGGATCGATCGGCTGCCGCTCCATGTTGAGCGAGAACGAATAGCCCCAGTCCCAGCCGTCGATCTCCACGACGTAGTCGACGATTTCCTCGCGCGGCCGGCGCCGTCGCTTCTTCTTCGCCGGTCTCGTCGGCTTCGGCTCGGCGGCCATGGTCCAAGCTTCCCTGTCCGGCGCCAGGCTATCCGAGTCGGCCCCCGGGCGTCGAAACCCCGCGACGACGGACCCGCCCCGTGCAGCGCGGCGAGCATCCGCTTCAGTTCGGCGGCCCGGGTCTCGAACTCAGGACGATCCACGCCGGCGAGAGCGCCCCACCACCGCGACGCATGCGGCTCGTAAAGTTGCTCATCGAAGACCAGAATGAACTGAGCCTGCACCGGCTCGTTCTCGCGAAGGCGGTCGCGCAGCACGGGAATGGCGCCGGCGGCCTCGCCCACCGCGCCCCTGCGCGAGGTCTCGGTCTCGAGCGCCTCGCTGATCTTCTCCTCCATGAAATCGAGGAGATCGAGCACGAAGGCTGCGAATTCGGTACGTCTGCTGGATGTCATGGCTCGCTCCGTTCGGTTGCGGGAGCGTGTAGCCGCCGAAGGTTTCACATGGGTCTCATTCGCAGCCGCTGCGGCAACATTATTCGACGCGATGAAGAGTTAGCTTCCCGAACGGTCAAAGAAGCGGGCATTTCAACAAGGAAACGGCCGTCGGACGAGAACATCTCCTCCAAATCGAGTGTGCCGGGCGGGCTAAACATGCACGCGGAAGCTGTGGTAGGTTCCGGACGCCCAATCCCGAGAACGCCGATGGACTGGTCAGACAATTTTCGCGACAGATTCTACTCTCCCGGCTACGTCTACATCGCGGGTTCGTTATCCCATCGCGTCCTCAAGATCGGCACGACCATTAATATAGGACAGCAGGAAAAGCGGCTCCGCAGAACCAGGTACGGGAGCATCGGCGATTGGGTGCTCCTCTATTATGTGTGGGTCTCCGAGGGAGGAAGGATCGAACACGACACCCGCCGCCGCCTGAAACGCTACCGTCTATTGCGGATGTACGACAAGGAAGGCCACAGGCAGAAGGGCCGCGAGATCGTCAATTGCAGGTTCGGCGTCGCCCTGGAAGCTCTCACAGGATTGCTCGACGATACACAACAATCGGAGGCCACCAGATCGTGGCGGGCAAGCGAGTACGAATTCGGCTGGACACCTCCCGCGCCCGATCCCTCGCCTTACGTCGCGCAGAGCTGGCCCCGGTTGTTTGGACAGCGCCCCGCTGGATTTAAGTGGATTCCTGCCGGGTTATGCTGAACGCGGGGCTTTACGATTTTGTCGTTGCGTCGGGAGGGCGTAGCCCGACCAGAGCGACGACAAAATCGTCGGCGACGGTCATGCGGCCATCACCATAGCTTGCGTGCCGAAGTAAGCCTCGTCGGGCGTGCGCCCGTCAAGGCTCGAGTGAGGGCGTCCCTGATTGTAGAAGGCCAGATACTTGGCAATTGACGCTCGCGCCTCGGACACGCTGTCGTAGGCGCGGAGATAAACTTCTTCGTATTTGACCGTGCGCCAGAGCCGCTCGACAAACACGTTGTCGCGCCAGGCGCCCTTGCCGTCCATGCTGATGGCGATCTTCGCGTCCAGCAGCACATCGGTGAACTCGAGGCTGGTGAACTGGCTGCCCTGATCCGTGTTGAAAATCTCGGGCCTGCCGTGCTTCGCCAACGCCTCCTGGACCGCTTCGACGCAGAAGGCCGCCTCCATTGTGATCGAGACGCGATGGGCCAGGACCCGTCGGCTGAACACATCGACGACCGCCGCGAGATAGACGAAGCCACGCCGCATCGGAATGTAGGTGATGTCCATTGCCCACGCATGGTCGGGCCGGTCGATCTTCAATCCGCGCAACAGGTACGGGTAGATCTTGTGACCCGGAGCCGGCTTGCTCGTGTTCGGGCGACGATAGACCGCCTCGATCCCCATGCGCTTCATCAGCGTCGCGATGTGGCGGCGACCGGCGTATACCCCCTCCCGCCGCAGCAACGATCGCAGCATACGCGCTCCCGCGAAGGGATAATCAAGATGCAGCTCATCGAGCCGACGCATCAAGGCAAGGTCCTCGGCCGAAACTGGCCGAGGTTCATAGTAGACCGTGCTGCGAGCCAGCTTCAGGACCTTCGCCTGGCGCACGATAGAAAGATCATGACCGCGGTCGATCATCGCTTTGCGCTCAGCAGGCCCGCCTTGGTGAGCGCGCCGGACAAAAAATCGTTTTCCAACGCCAGCTCGCCGATCTTGGCATGTAACGCCTTCAAATCGACCGGCGTCTCGGCCGATGTCTTGTCATGCCCAAACACGCCGGCGGCGCCTTCCAGGAGCTGGTTTTTCCAGATCGTGATCTGGTTCGGATGAACATCAAACAGTTGCGCCAGCTCCGCCAGGGTCTTGTCGCCTTTGACCGCAGCCAAAGCAACCTTCGCCTTGAATGCCGGAGAATGCGTCCGGCGGCTCTTCTTCGTCATCTTCGCTCCTGATTCGCAGCAAGAATCCTCGCCGCTGTCAGGCAGAAAATCCACTCAAGCTACTGTCCGAATTTGCGGGGCCAGCTCTCTGCGCCTGACGTTCCTATCATTTCAATCATTCGATCCTCGGTCGCCGTCCAGCAAGCCGCTACGTACTCGGCTTCGGAAGGACATAGCCAAGATCGTTCCGGTTGGCACCTCTGCACCGGTCACGCTGCCGACACAAACACCGGGAAATATCCCGGCGCCACAACCAATGATCGCAGGAAGCCAATGCCGCCTCTGCTCAATCCAGTTGTAGCCGATCTGGCGCCCTCCGGCGCCGACCTTACCGCGTACGATGAAGAGCACACGATCACGTATTGGCGCCTGCTGGACGCCAATGCCGAAGGCGCTGACTGGCGCGAGGTGTCACGGATCGTGTTGCACATTGACCCGGACCGCCGGCCCGAGCGCGCGCGGCGGGCGTTTGAAAGCCATCTTGAGCGTGCACTATGGATGGCCAACGGCGGATATCGCCAACTGCTGCGCGGCGGGCCTTCGAAGGCCCTGTAACGGCGAGAACGCAGGCAGCCTCTCCCGACCAGATGGCCGGCGGCGGGTAAAGCCGCCGCCGCCAGCATCTGCCGCTCCCTTCGGCTGAGGGCCTTGATAGTCGTCGGACGCTAGGGCGGCCAGCATTCCGCCCTGGCCACAACGTGTCTGTCGCCCCTCCCCCACCAGAGCGCTTGCATATTGGGCGAAAATCCTAGATGAGGCTTCAGGTTAAGAACTTTTTTACCGGAGCCCCGTTGAGTTCCCATGATGGTCGGCCCACCCCGAGCTGAGACGCGGATGAAGGCAGCGGTGATAGACCGACTGCTTGATGGGCGGCATGTTGACGCCAATTCGGTGCTAATTTCGGAAATGACCGTCGCTAACTGGACGCGGCGCGCGGACATCGTGCTGGCCAACGGCAAGCTGTGGGCGTTCGAGATCAAGTCAGAAGTCGATCGATTGTCGCGACTGCCAGGACAGCTGGCCACCTTTGCAACGCACTTTGAAAAACTCGTGGTCGTCGTGGCTGCTCGTTTCGAGGAGCAGGCCAAGAAGCTGGTTCCCGATGGTGTTGGCTTGTGGGTCGAGGAAGAGCCGGGTCAGCTCAAGGAGCGCATCCGCCCCAAGGTCATGCCGTTAAAAACGGATCCGGCTCTGTCCTTGATGACGGCAACAGACCTCCGCTGCTTCTTAGCTTGCAACGGCGTCAAACAGATCAAGGACGCACCGCGCGCCGCGCTTGAGGGTATTGCCCGCGACTTCCCCGTCACTGACCTTGCTAATGCTGCGCGTGATGCGGTGAAGCGCAGATATCGGTGCAGCCATCAGATATTCATTGAAAAGCAAGCTCGGGTAGGAACGTTTGATGCGGTGCACGCGCTGCGCCGGTTCGATCGGAAGACCGTGGCCTCGACGGATGACGCACCTCAGTACGAGCTGCCGGAAGTGGAGCTGGCCGAGGGGCATCCTTTGCTCGTCGAGGCTCCCGCCGGCCGAGTTCTCAAGCGGCGCCGTCGCGCCTAGTCCTCGTCCTCAAACTCATCTTCCGGCTGCCGGCCGGCGACGTCGACCTGTCGCTCGATGTGCATGTTCACACGAGCGGCTATCCAGTTTGATGGCGCATTAAAGCCGGCAGGCACAGCTCCATCCTGCGATGTCTGGCGGATCATGTCTGCACCCCAAGCAACGCCAGCGAAGCTTTCCTCCCAGTCGGGCGAGGCAACGATGCTACGCGCACAAGCAACATACCCTCCATCATCAGCCCGTCGTCGCTCATAGAGCCACGCCTCCTCAAGGCAATAATCGATACGGGGGACAAACCGGCTGATCTGAGGCTCGAACGGCTCTGGATAAATTGACGCGTGATCACCGTAGATCGCGACATCATCGCCGCCTATGCGGGCGTGTAGATCGCGCTCGATGATATCCAAGGTCCCGCGACTGTCACCGAACGCCGAAACAGACTTTGGAAAGCTTGAACCCATGACGACGATCCGCGTGGTCTCGTCGATTGTGCGGAGTGCGGAAATGACCCTTAGCGCTTCCTGCTCCTTTGCAGCAAGTGACGGACGGACGTAACCGAAGTCGAGCACAACCAGTAAGTTGTTGACGTCGTCTACGGCCGAGAGAGCCGCCTGTAACATTGAAAGGTCCTGAGCTGGCCGCCTAGACCGGATGGCCACCACGCTGTGATCGCGCTCGATCTGGAGGACTTGGCGGACGAAGGGCCGCTCGGTGACATTGTCGCGCAGCAGGGCGACCGGGATTAAGGCTGCATCGCCATCGAAGAGAGCGCGCCAAGCGGCATAATTGCCTGTGGGATCACAGAGGCGCTCAAATCCTGCGCAGGTCTGACCCGGGTTGGTGTTGAGGTCAACGAAGCCCTCTTGGCCGATAGTTTCACGGACAGTCTCCATGAGCCGCTCGGGCTGATCTACCTTCCCTAGCTTGCCGAGAGAAATCAGGGGCCGTAGCAGGGTCCTTGTGGCTTCGCGGAGTTGGCCATACCCCCGCAGCTCGGCTTGTCGCGAGCGGATGCTGGGCAAGTACTGGATTTTGTCCAAATCTTCTGGGGTCATGTTGTCTCTTCCTGATCTGCCTTCTTAGAACGAGGGCGGCGCCGTTGCGGAGCTGTCGGCGCTGCTCCGACAAGATCAAGCACGACGCGAACAGTTTCTGAGACGTTGTTCGCGGTGGCGCTCCACTCGGCGGCTTGGTTGCGTGCTACGGCTAAGTCGGTCTCAAAGACCGCAAGGCGACGGTCTATCTCGGAATGGAGGTTGATCGTCGACCGCCGCTGGGAGGCGTAGAGCACGGCGAAAACGATACTGAGGACCCACCCCGCGCCTGCTGCGATGCCTAGTAGGATAACGGGGCTGCTCCAGATAATTGCAGCCACGCTGACGATGCCACACAGAAGTCCGCCGACGCCGATCGTGGCGCCCAGCCATGTGTGTTCACTCAGGTCCGGTGGTTTCAGTGACACTTCTCAGTCGCCCCAGCACCCAGAATTTTCAGATTTGCCAACCAACTTTGGAACGCCTCACGACCCGGCTTTATGAATAATCGTCCAGGTCCAGCCGATCGCTCCGCTTGCCGCTGCGACCGCCGCGGCCAAGGCAGCAAAGCGCGTCCAGAAGACTTGTCGATTGTGGCGCGCGGCTTCCAAAGCTTCTCGCCGGCGATCGTGCCACGCGAGCCATTCCTGCGCGAAGCCGATAACTCATCTGGATTGAGCCGATCGAAAACGCCCCACGCGAACCGGCGTCCGTTTGTGCCAATCTCGCCCGAACGTTCTGCGGGCCCATCATTTCCAGTTCCTCGAAATAGCGCTTCGTCTGCTCTGGCTGCCCTGCCGACCATCGGGACGTCTCATAGGAAAAGCGGTCGGTCTTCATCGTGCGACCACTGCCCAGCCGCGCTTCAGCGCGGCCTCGAAGACTTCCTTCAGCCTGGGTTCCGCGAGGATGGCATCGCCGGGCAGGAAGTCGGCGACAACGCGCCACTCGAAACCGCAGCTCGGTTCGGGGAGGTTCGTCGGGTCAAGCACGTACGCGGCGCGGCCGGGACCTTCTCCAAAGGCGCCTCGCTCGACGAATTTCTGTAGCCGGTTCATTCTGTCCCCTTTAGACGAAGCGATCAGCGGGCCGCGGGATCATGGTTGTTCTGATGTCCCATGGCCTCTCAGCGAGAAGCTTCAGGGCGATCGGTTCGACGTCTCCGCGCCAGTAGTCGTCACCGTTCGGAAGGACGCTTCCCAGCGGGAGAATAGACGGACGGCTCCGGGCGGCCGGGGTACGCCGACCAGCGGGCGTTGGTCGGTGTGTGGGTGACTTCGTTTCCGTCGACCTGAAACTGATCCTCGCTGACCTTCGTCCGCGCCATTGGTTTCCCCCGGTTGTGGGGGGCGACACTACACGCGTCGTCATCGGCCGGGCACGCTCCCGTTGCCGTTTTCCACGTCGAACATTCCGAGCCCTCGGGGAAATCGGTCACAGTCGGTGCTGACACCGTGCTTACACAATGCCGACGGCAAAACGGGCCCCAAAAGGCCAGTCGCGTAAGATGTTGATTTATATTCTTAATTTGGTCGGAGCGAGTGATTTGAACCTCCGACCCCTAGTCTCCCAGACGAAGGTGATACCGTAACAGAGCATAACGATACTGAACGTCCTACCCGCATCAAACGGCTGTTTTTCATTGATTTTTGACGTTTTAGAGCGCATGTTATCAACGCAGGGTAACAGCCGCTAACGGCATCGAGACGTTACCCCACAGCACCTTGGGGTAACGGCATGGCTAAGACTAGGGCGCTATCCAGCCTCGCAATCGAGCAGCTTAAGCCGCGCGCGGTGCGCTACGAGAAATCCGACGGCGGCGCCGCCGGCCTGTTTCTGGTGGTGCACCCCTCTGGCATCAAATCCTGGGTCTTTCGCTTCCGCTCGCCGGTCGAGCGCGACGATGTCGGCCAGCGCGCGCCCAAGAAGCTCACCCTCGGGCCGCTGGCGCTCACACCCTCCCCGGCTCAACCGCAAGTCGGTCACCCCCTGACGCCCGGCCAAGCCCGTATGTTGGCCACGGCCGCCGCGGAGGACGTCCGGCGCGGGATCGACCCGACGCATGTGCGCCGCCAGGAAAAGGCGGAGGCCAAGCGGGAGGCGGTCCGCGACGACACGATCGACGCTGCCATGATCGAGTTCCTGAAGCGGTATAAAGGCCGCAAGCGCCAAGGGCTCCGGGAATCGACTCGCCTGCTCACGGCCCACTATTTCGGCCTGAAGCCAGATCCCGAGAATCCGGGCGAATGGGAAAAGACCGGGAACGGCGTGCTCGGCAAATGGTCAGGCCGCACGCTCGCCTCTATCGCCAAGCACGACGCGATCACGCTGCTCGACGCTCTTGTCGACTCCGGCCGCGGCGTGACAGCCAACCGCACACTGACCAATCTCAAGACGTTCTTCGATTGGTGCGTCGATCGCGACATGCGCGAGTCCTCGCCAGTCGCCTCCCTTGACGCTTTTGCCCATGAAACCGAGCGCGAGCGCAAGCTGACGGCCGCCGAACTGGTTGCTGCCTGGAAAGTCGCCGACCGGGAGGGCTACCCTTTCGGACGCCTCGTCCAATCCTTGATCCTGCTCGGGCAACGACGCGACGAGCTGCGCGAGCTGCCGCGGTCAGAACTGGACCTTCGCGGCGCTCCGATCGTGCTCGACGATGGCGGTCGATGGTGTGAGCCGTTATGGACAATCCCGAAAGAGCGAACGAAAAACGGGCGCGAACACCTCGTCCCGCTGAGCCCGCAGGCCGCCGATCTGCTGAAATCCCTTCCCACCATCAAAGGAAAGGGCCTTCTCTTTACGACGACCGGCGAAACGCCGATCAGCGGGTTATCGAAGGCCAAGAAGCGCTTTGACGAAGCGATGCTTGCGGAACTGCGCAAGACCGATCCGGACGCCACCATAGAGCCTTGGACACTGCACGATCTCCGCCGGACGTTCTATTCCGGCCTACAGGCGCTTGGGTTCTCAATCGAGATCGCAGAGGCCTGCGTCAACCATTCGTCAGGCAGCATCCGCGGTGTGGCCAGGGTCTACGCGAGACACAAGTACCTGCGCGAAAAGACGCAGGCGTTCACCGCTTGGGCGCGATATGTGGACGATCTGGTGAACAACCGACCGGCGAGCAACGTGATCGCTTTTCAGAGGGAGCCGGCATGAGCAAGCGACGCGCAGGACGCCCCCCGCAAAACATCATCGTGCCGCACCCTCTAAAGGGCGACGAGTGGTTACAGGTCGGGAAGTACGACAAGCACTGGCCGGCAGCGAACAGGTATTGGATCCTCGTGCGCGAAGGCGCGTCTCGCGCTGCCGCACTGGAGAAGGCTGCAGCCGAATTCGAAGTTAAAGAGAATAGCTTAGCCGAGTGGTTGCGACGGGCGCGCAAGCGCGGACCAATTGGTCACTACGAAGGCGGCCCTGACGATAATTAACTGCTGCTAAATCGAGAAATAGCTGTCGGCGCATTCCATCACGGATCGTGCGATTTTGTGACCAACAAATGAGGTCACGATGTCCGCTGACGATCCCAACGCCCTGATCCCCACGTCGCAGCTCCGCGCCCGTTACGGCAACGTGAGCCATATGTGGGTTGAGCGTCGTCTGAAAGACGATCCCGACTTCCCTCGCCCGCTCTATATCGCAAAGCGTCGCTTTTGGCGTCTCGGTGAACTCGCCGCTTGGGAGCGCAGCATCGTCGCGCGTCGTCAGCCCATCGCCGCTTGATGTTGACAATCAACATAAACGCAAATCCGCAACATAGGTCATCACCCAAATGAACGAACCTTATTTTTCCATACTCAAAGATCAGGCCGCAGGCATCCCGAACGTCACTGTGCGCACCGCGTTCGACCGCCTCATCGAACTGCATCGGGACCTCATGGCGACCACCGCCAAAGTCCGCGGCAACACGGATCTCAGCGCGCAGGGCAGAACCAAGAAAGCCCGCGATGAGGCAAAAACGATCTCTTGGAAAGTGATCCGCGCCAAGGCGTTCGCGTCGCGGCTCAATGAGCGGATCGACGAGAAGCGCGCCAAGCTCGAACTGCCCGCGATCGACAAGACCGACGCAGCCGGCGCGGTGCTCCGCAGCCAGGTTCGTGACCGCCTGCCGAAGTCCGCGAAGGAACTCAAGGCGTTGGTTCCGACTATGTCGCTGCTCTATTTGCAGACGCTTCTCGAAGCGCCTGAACTCGTCGGCGCGGATCGCGAGATCGCCGAAGCGGCGCGCACCCGGGCAATCAACATTGTCCACCCCGGCAAGCTCGACGAGTTGGAGCGCGAACGCGCCGCCGTGCAGCTCCTGACCAACGCAACGGCCGCGGCTGCCGACGCTATGCGCGATCTCGCCGAGCTGCCGAATGTGCACGCGCTCAACGACTTCCTGAACCAGAGCGTTCCAGATCAACGCCACATCCAAGCTGACGTCGAGCGGGAAACCGAACTCGCCGCGGCGTAACCAGTCAACCTGACAAAGAGGACATTCCAAATGATCAAGAAACTCGACGCGGACTCCGCGGCAAAGCAGGTGACCGAAGCATTGCAGCCGGTTAGCGATTTCCGCGTTGTCCAGCCCACCGATCCCCGCCAAGCACCGCCGGTTAAGCAGCCTCTGCCGGGGCCGCTTGAGCAAGCGCTCGGCATCAACCAGCCTTGGAAAAAGCCGGGCAATCCGTGAAGGCCGAAACATGCAGTATTTTGAAAGCAGCTTAACTCGCCGCCGGCAGGACGTTCCGCAGACCGTCAATGCCGGTGACTCAGTTTCCATCGAACTGCTCCAAGGAGAGCGTGTCGTAGTCTATTCGAGGTCAAGCAACGACACCGGCGAACTCGCTGTTGATTCGATGGGTCAAAGCTTCGCCGCACAGCAGATCCCCGTCCCCGCGAACGGCCAAGCGTCCTTAGGACCCGTCCCCGACAAAGGCCGGGTCGTCGTGAGAGTCACCGCCAAGACTGGCTATATGCAGGTGTCGGTATCATGACAAAAATCGGCGAAGTAAAGAACTGGAACGACGACCGCGGGTTCGGATTCCTGCGCGTCGACGGGCACGACATTTTTTGCCACGCTTCGGCGCTTCCGCGCGGCACGACCAGGCTCGAAGTTGGCACGCATGTGGGATTTGACATCGGAATCAACGAGCGAACCGGCAAGCCTATGGCTACCAAGGTCAGGCTGGTTTGATGACCGACGCACTCAAAGAGATCATTCGCGACTTCGAAACCGAGCTGCTACGCGGTGTCCGCAGCGTGACGGCTGAACGAGCAACCGAGCTGCACCTTCCTCTGGACAAGATCGAAGTCCATTAAGGGCGCGCGCCGCAATTTCATAACGGTCATGGGGCGCGTTTATTTCGCCTTAGGCAGATCGCCGGCGGTCCGCACCAGGCGGTCCGCCTTTACCAGCACGCGATCATCAGCCGGCTGCGGTCGCAGTGAAAAGCTGATCGCGACAAAAGCGACGCAGAGCACTATGCCCGCCGCCATAGCGCGCATGTAGGCCGGCCTATCGGCATTGTAAAACGAGGGCGGGCCGCTCCTCATCGCCTGCCGCGCGAATTCAGCCGGGGAGCGCTTTTGCAGCTGTTCAGCTTCGAGATGCTCGATGGAAAGTACACGGTAGTGAGCCGCCATCTCACGATAGTGTTGTCGTGAGGAACGATCGATCGCCCTCTCAGCGCGCTTTTCAAACGCGCGGGCGCGGTCGGCAAGTTCTGTTGCCTTTGACATCGGGCACCTCATTATAAGGCGATCCGCTGGACACCAATCGATTGGTCGGCCGACGCGTCTATTCGGTTCAACGCAATTGGCGACCCGCCGGTTCGCGCTGGCGGGCCTATGTGTTAGCGTCTTGGAGTGCCGCGCCGATCGTGCGGAACGTCGCGGCACCGGCCGCAGGAGCTGTCATAGGCGGCGCCTGCGGCCTTTGTTCTCGTCGGAATGCTCTCGTGCGGACTTGATGTCCGTCTTTGGGCGGCGACCCCTTGATCCAGAACTTCAGCCGGCTACCGCGGTAGGGTTGATCGCTGTGCGCGTGATCAAAAACTGAACGATCAGGAAAGTCTGGCCGCCGATTCCGGGGCTATCAGTAACCTCAACGCGCCAGTTAAGGTCCTGCCAAAACGGTCCATCTGGTTCCTCGTTGAGAATTTGGCGGATCAATTCGATCGCCGCTTTTTGCGCTGCGTCGATATCTGGAAGGTCTAGCCCGACGTCATCGAACACGGAAATGCCGCCGTGAGCGTGGAAGAAGAAGCGGGTCATCCGCACGACTCCCCTGCAATGGACCGCAGCGAGAGCGCCCGATCTCACTCCGCCAATGTGGATGCCCAGATCAATAGGCCGACGGTGGAACCCGGACGGCGGCTCTTTTGAGGGAGATGAATACCCTTAATGGGTAGGATTCTGGTCAGAACCCGAGCCGGCGGACTTCGCCTGGTCGAAGCGCATCTGATTTCACGCGCAGGCGGTGCTGCAAGAGCCTCGTGTTGTGCCCGTCGCCGACGACCCGCGCGACCGCTTCGGCCGCCTTCTCAGGCTCGACCGCTGCAACCCAGTATGACCTTTCCCCGGCGGGCGAGATGACCACGATTATGGGTAAGCGGACCATCATCAAAAAATTCCGCACTATGCTCGTCGGCGGTTGTGCCGCTAGTCCCTAAAAGATACGCCGCCGGAGCTCCGAAATACGCCGTCTCGGCGGCGCCCTGTTTCAATCTGGGCCTGTGAAATCCCCAGCAGCTAAGCATCAGCAAGGGCAGTGCCAGAGACGCTTGCAAAGGTGTATCTTTCAGCAACGGCGGAGCTTGATTCGTCATGCTGGAAGCCATTCTCCTTTTACTGGGAATTGGGGCGGCGGCTCTTGTGCTGATCGCCTTTTGGGGACTGCATCGCCACGTATAACGGGCTACGCCCCTTAAATGCCTGGCGGGGTCAGGGCGAGCTGGGGCTAGCGAGTGCCCTTGGGGAAGGGCACCGGGAAAACTTGGCAATACACAACCAACGTTCCTATCCCCAGGGAAAGGTTTTTCGAACCCGCCGGATCACACTGGCGGGCCTTTGTGCTAGCACCCCGGCGCGCCGCGTCGATCGTGCGTAACGTCGCGGTGCCGGCCGCGGGAGCTGTCTAGAGACGGCGCCTGCGGCCGATATTCCGGGAGCCGCGCTCAGTCAGCCGCCGTTCATCATCCCGGCTGCAAGCTTTTCCCATGGAGACGCGCAAGGAGATTTTGACCCGGCTCGCAGCAGGGTTGGATGGCCTGGGGATGGAGCAAGGGTTAAGAGTCGGAGAGCGATACGTCGAACGCGCATTCGGCGGGACAGGTGCTATCGCCATTGCGGAGGCCGAAGCTTTCGCTCGCGCCCATGGCTGCGCATTCCAGTACAATCGGATCACGCGAGAGGGGATGTTCTCTCGATCCTATCCGCCCGGCGGTCGCGCGTAACCTCTGCGATGGCGATGAAGGGTCACTGCTGGCGGGCCTAGCACTCCCGGCGCTCTAGTCCGCAATTGGATCGGCAGCCGGGAGCATCGGGGCTGGAATGCAAGCCCGTGCCATGTTCGCGCTCTAACTGCAATCTCGAGCTTGGCGAGCCGGTATTTTCACGGAATCCATTTTCGGAACGGGGTGCTTTATTGAAAGAACACCGGCGATTTAAGTACCGATTTCTACTTTGTCCGGGATGGCCGCAGTGGGGCTGGAACCACGCTGCGGCTTTTCCCATTGGACCGCGTCACAAATCACGCGGTTCAGGCTGGCGGGTTAGTCCACTGGAGCGATCGTGCGGCCGCAGGCGCTGCTCTGCGGCCGGCGCCTTTTCGCGGAAAGATGGCCTGCTTTATTCTTGAGCAACCATGAGGTGTATTCACGGGCGGAACACGCCACTATATATTACCGAAATTTCCCGGTCTTGGCACGATTTGCATAGACGCCAATTCCAACCGGACGCATGCTTACCCGTCTAGATTGTGGAGGGTGCATCGTGATCGAGCGACTTATTCAGACGGGCATTGTCGCGGTAGGCGCCATCAACACCGGCCTAATCGTCTGGCTGATCCTGACGTTGTAAGGCCGCCAACTGAGGCGGCCTCTTATTGATCCCTCTTCAGCTTACGCCCGCCCCAATGCGGCTCTTTTCCCTTGGGGTTGAACCCCGGGACGTAGTGTCGGTTCAGCGCCCGCATGATGCCGATCCGGGCGAAAATCGTCGGGCCGCCACGCTCGAGCACCAGGAGCAAAGCCTCCATCGCTGCCAGCCATTCCGGCGCATCGTGCTCCTTCTTCGGTAGCCCGGCGATGTACTCGCCAGCATCGCGGAGCGTGGCCAAAGTGCGATCGCCTATCCTGATCGGATCCTCGAAAGGCCGCCGCCAGCCTGTCTTCATCCGGTGTGCTTCACACTGTCCGCGATTGCGCGTTCAACTTCTGACGCGAGAACCGTCAGGTGATCGGCCAGCCTCGTGAAAAGCTCTCGTTTCTTCGGGTCAGTCGCCAGATCGCGGATGAGAGCGCACTCGGCCGCCTCTGTGCGGAGCTTTTCCAACTGAGCCTGCATGTCTTTCATTGCAGCTACTCCGTTCCCAGACGGGAACCGTATAGCCAAGGTGCGGAAGCGAACAGAGCTGA
Organism: Bradyrhizobium sp. USDA 3311; assembly: GCF_054062495.1. Classification (NCBI taxonomy): domain Bacteria; kingdom Pseudomonadati; phylum Pseudomonadota; class Alphaproteobacteria; order Hyphomicrobiales; family Nitrobacteraceae; genus Bradyrhizobium; species Bradyrhizobium sp. USDA 3311. Next base: position 9,449,666 of record NZ_JBSSFI010000001.1, read on the forward strand.
TTGCCGAATTTTCCTAGGATGAGTGGGCCGGACCTGCGCAAGGTCCGAGCACCTCCAGCGGCCCCGGCCCATGCCCCCCCAAAAGCCTCCGCGGCCGGGGCCGTCTTTAAACGTCGGCGCAGTGGGGCCCGCCGGTTCACCCGCGCTGGCCTAACTCATCCGATGCTGTGGTTCTTGGCGTGCAGCCTGGTCGGGTCCCCGGTGATCTGCTCGACATAGTCGCCGATCGCGTCGATCAGTCGACGCGTGTAGCCAGCCGTCCGTTCCCTGATCAGGTAGCTGCGAAGCCGATCCAATTCGACCAACTCAGCCTCGACCGCTTTAACCCGCGCTTCCGCGTCGCGCTGGCGCCGCCTTTCCTCGTGCCAGGCGTTCGCGGCCGCTCGGTTCTCTGCTTGGGTCATGGATCAGAGAATAAGCAAATCCGGTCGTATGACCATTCGCTGGATATTGTCGGCGAGCGGACGCCCCGACACAGCCGATTGGTCAAGATCACTAGTAAAAGCAGCAGCCTTCGTTGACGGTCAACATGCAGTGTTGACAAATTCCATTAATCCGAAATATCTGTTGCCGCCGCCTCTCGTTTGTGGTTCCATGCTTGCGGGGAATCACACAGGGGCTTGCATCACCATGATTCAGACGATCCGCGCGAGCTATCCTGGCGCCGTTGCGCTGCGCACTATTGCCGACTTGGATATTTACGAGACCGCCGTCGAGAAATTCGCTGGCGGCGGAAGCCGTGTCGAACTCATGATTGCGCTTGTGGGGCTTGGCGTTCCGGCCAACCAGATCCGCGCGATCGCGGCCTATCCTGGTAAATGGCTGCCGGCGATCTGTTGTGAATGATCATAGCGCCAACACGCGCAAGGAGGATCATGTGACGTATACCATCGGATGCCGATACACCGACTACGACAAAAAGGCCTTCATCATCGAGAAGGAAACCGCCGCCGAGGCTCTCGCTACGGCCGAAAACCTCGAAAGGAGCGATGTCCGGATCGAGTACGTCGACACTCCCGAGCACGGACGCCTCGATATGTGGGGCTTTCGAAAGCTGTACAAAACTGCGACGACCTGAGACGTTAAGCGACGATTAAGGGAATCGAGCGCATCATTGAACTGTCGACGAACCTGCCAAAGGCTTGATTGCCTGCGGCGGGATTTTTTGCGTTCAACACGGAGTAATTCCCATGCTGACAGTCGAGGAGTTCTGCCGGCGGTATCGTATCCACCGGGCCACGTTTTACCGGCGGTGCGCGGAAGGCAAAGGGCCGCGCGTCGTGAAGATCGGGAAATGCACCCGCATCAGTGAGGCTGCCGCGGCCGACTGGCTGGCGGCACACGAGTCAACCGTGACCGGTGCGTTATGACCGAGCTAAACCAAGCCTGTGAGCATGCCTATACCCTGCTCCGAGAGCACATCGAACGCTATCGTCAGGAAATCGTTGTCGAGCCGATGGCGTGGCGGACGCGCTGCAAGGAGCTGGTCGAAAATCTCGACTGGCTTGAGTTCTGCCGGAGCCATCCGCTCCCTTGGTCACCCAAGCAGCTTCCGCCGCCGACCGGTTGGCCGACATAACGAAACGGCCCCGGATCAAGATTGATCGCAGGGCCGCGGAACGTCTCGGTAAATTGCTTGGCGGCCTTTACCTAGCACGTTTCGCGTTTTTTGCAATCAGATTTTGGTTTCGGAGCTCCAAAGCAAGGAGTCCCCGACGATGTTAACGAACGAGATTGAAATTGTTCTATCGCCCGCTGGTGAAGCCGCGCTCACGCGGATGATGGCGGCCAAGCGCGAAAACGGATCGCCATCGGCACGGCACTTTGCCAAGCGCAAGCGCGCACATCGGCCGACACCCACCGAACGGCCGCACCGCCCCGATTGGTGGGACGCACCGTCCAAGCCAATCAAATTCACCAAATCGTTGAAGCACGTCCGGGCAGAGATCGATGCCGCCGTGGTCACACAGCGCGCGCTCGCCGACACCGCGAAGGCGCAGTGGCTGGCGTTCAACGGACAGGCGACACAAGAGCAGGTCGACGCCTGGAATTCCAAATATGGAAAAATCTACATCCCCAACTTCGCGGAGTTGCAGCCTGTGACGATCGTCCCTTTCCCGAAACAGCCCGCACCCACCAACTTGATTCAGTCGTCGGGCCAATTCGTCCGCGATTTTGTGCCGCCTGATTATGTCGTCGACCGGATCTTTCAGCGGCGGTTTTGCTACTCGATGACCGCCAAGACAGGGGGCGGCAAGACCGCAGCGGCCATGCGTCTCGCCGCACACGTAGCGACGGGACGTTCGATCGGGAACATCGAAGTGGAAAGGGGCACGGTGATTTACGCGGCCGGCGAGAACCCGACGGACGTGCAGGCGCGGTGGCTCGGCGTGACCCAAGAGATGGGAATCGACCCGGAGACCGTGGACGTGCATTTCATCAACGGTGTGGTGAAGATTTCGGAGAACGTCGCGAACATCGAAGCCGAGGTGGCAGCGAAGAAACTGCAACCCACCCTGGTCATCGTCGACACGGTCGCCGCGTATTTCGAGGGCGACGACGATAACGATAACGTTCAGATGGGCAACTATGCGCGATTGCTGCGCTCCATGACGAACCTGCCCGGCGGGCCGTGCGTGCTCGCTCTGGCGCATCCGACCAAGCGCGCGGCCGATGACGACCTGATCCCAAAGGGCGGCGGGGCGTTTCTAAATGAGGTTGACGGCAACGTGGCGCTGCGGCGGAACGGCCAAGTGATCGCCTTCGAAGCCCTCGGCAAGTTCCGCGGCCCTTCGTTCGAGCCGGTCCATTTCGAGTTGGTGACCGTGCAGCACCCTAAGCTACGGGACACCAAGGGGCGTGCCATTCCGACCGTCGTTGCGCGACCGGTCTCGGATATCGGCATCGTGGAGCGTGAGCGGGCGAACGAGCGGGACGAGGATGCGTTACTGAAGGCCATCGATCAGCATCCGCGCAAAAGCCGCCGCGATGTCGGCAAGCTGCTCGGGATGAGCGACAGCCGCGTGTACCGGCTCGCGCAAAAGCTGGAGCAACAAAAGCTAATTCGCACAGAGCGCAGCGGTTGGACGTTGACCGGGGCCGGCGAGCGGGAGCTTAACGCCATGGATTCGCGTGGTTCAGCCCTGAACCAGCCACCGCTTCCGCCAGCACGATTTCCAGGTGCAAATTGAGCGAACCAAGGGGCGAACCAAAACCGAACCAAGAGAGGCAAAAACCTCTTGGATATCAAGCTGGTTCACCTGAACCACTCCATGAACCACGGACGATACGATGGGGGGCATTTATGCCCCATCATCGTCTGGTTCGGTTCACCCATATCCCTATAGGTGAACCAGTGAACCAACGAACGCTAGTCAACGTGGAAGTGAACTGGAAAATGATCAGTCCATTCCGTTTAGTGGACTTTTATCTCCGCTTGCGTGAGGTCGCGATTGGGAGTGGAGACGGATATTGATCTAACGGCGTCACGCAAGATGCCGAATCCGGATATGGAACCGTGTAAGCTATTTGAGTGATAGTCGGAGAACCGGCGTGAGGACCGTACGCCACTTCGCTGTCATGAGGTCGAACAGTGATACTCTCTAAGTTACCCTTTAGACCATAATAGAAGACTTGAACTGATTTAAAGTGGTGATGGTTGCGAAGCAGATAAGGACCGCCGCCAGTGTTAACGATCTCGATCGCGCTGGCAGCGTCGGTAATATTGATCGGAGGGTTACAAACGGACCCTTCCCAATGAACAGAGAATCTTTGGGTATAGCCGTTCTCGACCTTGCACCCGAGTTGGACGGTCGCGTCTGGGCCCACCGAGACGTTCTTGAAGTCTCTACTGGCGTAGCCGGGAGCGCGCTGTTCTACGCAATACTTAACGTTCGTCGCAGATGCAGTACTATTTTTTATACCCAGCATGGGATTTCCGTTACTGCACGAGCCTACGACTCTTATTTCTTGAGTCGCTATCGAATTGCCACATACCTGCGCATTGGCACACTCAAAACAGATCATAGAAAACAAAAGCACACCCACAATCTTCCCGAGCATAATTCAGCCTCTCCCTGCCGACTGTGGCCAGCATGCTGTAATTTGCGGATGCAATCTAGTGCCATAAATGTACCCGGCCGCTTTCGAGCCCGTTCTTAAATCCGCGCGCTCTTTCTCACCGTTTCGCGCTACTTCACCCGCTCAAGTTGACGCGCTTTAGTTCTACTGACTAGTGCTCCGTTACGCAGTGTTACGCTAATTGCAGCACTTTAGGTGATTCACGGATTCTTTGGTATGCTGGGGTAAACATCAGGGTATCGAAACGCGAATCCGCGTGGCCAAATCGCAGGTGAGTTGAGTAATGGGCAAGACCGGCCCGAAGTGTAGCGTCTGCAATTCCAAGCACCGCCACCAGATCGAAATTGGACTTGCGCACGGCATCGCGCACAATGCCCTCGCCCGCCGCTTCAACTTGAGCGCTGATGCGGTCGGCCGGCACGCTGCCAACCATGTCAGCCCGGCAATGCGTGCGGCGATCCTGACCGCACAGAAGCCCACCGAGCTCGATCTAGACGCGTTGCAGGCAAGTGAGCAGGAAGGCTTGCTGTCCCAGCTCGTGCACCAGCGCGCCCGCTTGCAACAGCATGTGTCCACGGCGATCGACTTCGGCGACATCAAAGCGGCCATCAGCGCCGAAGGGGCGATCACCGCCAACCTGGCCCTCGTCGGCAAGCTCTTGGGCATGATCGTGCAGCGCCATGACGTGCGCTCAACATCGCTCCTGATCAGCGCCGATTACCTGGCTATGCGCCAGGCGATCGTCACCGCCCTGCGTCCCTTCCCTGAGGCTGCCCGCGCCGTCGGTGCGGCCCTCCACCGTATGGAGAAGGACGCGGCCGCTGCGATCACGGAGCGCGCCGGCAAGCCGCACTTGCTCATCGAGGCTACCCCGAACACTCTGCCGCCCTGCCCGGTGCCGGCCCCATGCTGATGGCCGCTGACATGGCCCGCGCGCTGGATCCGGCCCTGCTCGCCCGCGATGCGGATATCGAGCTTGACGACTGGCAGGCCGACTTCGTGCGCTCTACCGCCTCGCAGATCGCTATGCTGATCCCTCGGCAGCACGGCAAGACCGAATCCGCGGTCATGAAGGCTCTTTCGGTCGCCACCACCGAGCCAGAAAGCCTGATCCTGATTGTCTCGCCAGCGCAGCGCCTGTCCGACGAGTTCGTGCGCCGCGCCCGCCTGGCGTATGGCCGCATCCCGAACGCGCCGGCCTTGGTCGGTGACGCCGCGCGGCGCATCGAGCTTGAGAACAAGGCTCGCATTCTCGCCCTACCCGGCGACAACGATGGCGACACGCTCCGCGGCCTGGCCAACGTCCGCATGGCGATCATCGACGAGACCTCCCGGTGCTCCGACGCGCTGATCACGGCCGTTCGCCCGATGCTGGCCACCAACGCCAACGGCCAATTGATCTATCTCTCGACCCCCGCCGGCAAGCGCGGCGTCTTCTATGAGACGTGGCGGTCGGGCGATCCCGACTGGCACCGCATCCACGTCAAGCTGGGGTCGTGCCCCCGCATCACGCCAGAATTCCTCGCACGCGAGCGCAAGAACTTGGGCGAGACCAAATTCCGCGAGGAGTACCTTTGCCAATTCCTCGACACCGAAGACGCCGCGTTCTCGACATCGATCATTGACGCAATGTTCACCAATGAGGTTCGGCCGCTATGGATGTGATCACGACCGCTGATGGCTGGCGTAGCATCTACGCCCGTCCGGTCGACCGCTGGTTCGTCGGCGTCGACCTTGGTCAGAGCACTGACCCTACCGCAATCAGCGTCATGAACCATCGAGTGTTACCGCTCGACGGATGGGACATGATCGAAAAGACGCAGACGCGCCGACAGAAAAAGGTTGTGCATTTCGACGTGCGCCATCTGGAGCGCCTGCCGCTCGGCATGTCGTACCCGCAACAGATTCAGCGCGTGGTCAACCTGTTGGCTCGCCCGCCGTTGAACGCGCTGCGGCCCAAGCTGGTAATCGACGAAACCGGTGTCGGTCGACCCGTCGGCGATATGTTCGATGCTGCCGGCCTTTGGCCAAGTCGGATCACAATCACGGCCGGTCTTGAGGCGACACAGCATGGCGGCAAGTCCTGGCACGTGCCCAAGGGCTTGCTGATCTCGAACCTTGAAGCGCATTCGCACAGTGGAGAACTGCGCATCGCGGCGGCCGCCAACGATGCCGCGGCGCTCAAGGAAGAACTGAAGGACTTCAAACGGAAGATTTCTGAGGCTGGCCGCACGACCTACGCGGCGCGCGTCGGCGCTCATGACGACTTGGTGTTGTCAGTCGCCATAACGCTATGGATGGCGACGCAGGGACCGGAGATGAGCGTCAACGAGTTGTTGGTCTAGCGTTTACCCCATGTGGCTGGTCCGGATCGCTGATTCCGCTGTGCCAGATCATGGCGAATTTCTCGCGTTTTTCCGCAGGCAGCATCCGTGCATTTCCAAACTTCACGCTGCCCATGCATGTCCACGTGATCGAGACGCCACGACCGTGCGCCGCAAAATGGGCAGACATCTCCCGGTCGCTTACCGTTCAGTTGAGATTCCAGCTCGGCGACCTTGGCTTCGAGTGCTTTCGTTCGATCCGGTATCGTTCCAAGCTCCTTCCAAAGAGGAACGTCGTTAAGCCACTTTCGAACGTCATCTAAAACACCCATCGCAAAGTCCTCTCAACTCGTCAGGTCTTCAAATATCTTTTTCCAGCTCTCGACTGCGCTCCCATCGAACCTTGTGGGACTAGCCAAAGCTCTTTTTTTAACCTCCCGCGAAAGCGATACCTTCCAGCCGTCGTTGAGGCCAACAGATTGAGATTTAGCCCAAGCTTGTATCTGGGGTACGATTGGTGCGCCCGGTTTAGCTACGTCGGCGAACGGTACGTCGGCCTTGCGTTCCCATCTGTCCACAACTTCGACCATAAAAGGGAATGGAATCAAATCTTCGATCTCCGATTCCGCAAACGAGACGTATTTTTCAGTCTGAAGGATCCGCCCCTTCTCGGCTTGATACAGCCCGTTTTTTAGATCTTGCGCCATCTTCTTGCCTGCCGAGTCACTGTCTAACAAGACAAGCGGCAGCTTTTCATCAGTACTTGCCAGGATGCTAGCGATGGCCTTCGCGTTGCCGGCGCCGTGACAGGGCGGAAAGACAATTTCGCGCTTCGGCGCAATCGATCCATTTGCGACCAGAATTGTCTTCATCATTGTGAGGTAATGCTGATCAGACGGCCCTTCCACGATGACGGGCTGACAACCATACAGAATGCTCTCCGCGACGTTCATATTCAGCGAAGAGTAGATCGCATAGGTAGCTCCTAAACTTCGTGGATCCTCGCTCCCTCGACGGAGGTCTGATGAGGCCTTTGTAGACCCGTCGTCCGCGACGAAAACCTTCCGGACGCGGTCTAGCATGTCCGCCTCAACCAGGAATGGGGAATGCGTGGTGTAGATTAATTGATTTGTGCCTGCCAAGTTATCGAAGAATGCTGACAGGTCTCGTTGTGCAAGGGGATGCAATGAAAGGCCCGGTTCGTCCAGAAGCAGAATAGCGTTCCGGTGATCGGCAGCGCTTTCTACTAAGAAAATCAGGTAAAAACTTAAAAACCACTGCAGCCCGCTGCTGCGGTCTTCAAGCTCGATGCGCTCGGGGCGTTTGGAATCGCTAACCCAAATACGGAAGTGATCTCCGTCAGCCTGGAAATCAAACGTGTAATCGCCCTGCTTCCACCAGGCGCGGAATTCTCGGGTCAACTCGGTGCCCGCAGAATTCAGAAGAATGGTGCGCTCTCTTTTCTTTGTTGCGATCTCAGCGATCTCGTCTTCGGACGGCTTCCGATTTGCCTCTTTGAAATCCCGCCCGAGTTCAAGAATCTCTTCCGGCTGTAGTCTTACGAACTTGAAGAGGACGCGAAGTGTCCGCGCCTTGGCCGCCTCTTTCACTCCCAGGTCAGTTCGCTTGAGATTTTCCACGACGTGAGGCAGGTAGATTTCGGAGTCTAAATTTCCGTAATTTGAATAGTAGACGAACCTAGGAACATTTTTCCAGACGAGGTCGTGCACGCCTTCGACTAGATGCGGAGACGGCTTCTGCAGATCATCTTGGATGTGCTGCAGATCCTCAATGAGCCGCTTCATTCTCGGGACGATCGTACTTGTTGGTGCGACCGACTCAGGAACGGAGGCTGTCAGTGATGAAACCAGACTGCCAATATCTTTGCCTGATTGCTTTTCCTTGGATTCAATCGCTTGTTCAGCCTCTTGAATTGCACTCAACAAGGTGGAGTGCAGGCTTGTTTCCTTCTGTCGAGGCGTTGCAACTGACAAATCTTGCCTTGCGGCCGCTATCAGCGAAGACACTCCGCTGGTATCGATCTCTCGAACCGGATCATGCTTGGGAAATCTCACGTCCGTTGTGTTCGCAAAACTTCGCCCAACTTGGACAACGTCGAGCTTCTCCGGGGAAACGCCAGTCATCTCGGCAAGCCTTGTGACGAGATTCGGCGGAAGCTCGAATTCAGCGACAATAAAGCGGTAGTATTCAGGGTCATCACGAACCGCGCCGAAGTACCCCTTAGGATAATCCGAAGTTGGAACGATTTCTCCTTCTCGGGCGGGATTTAACTTCCAAAGGGGAAGCAACAAGTTGGTTTTTACCCGACTCGTTCACCCCTATGAGAGCCGTGACCCGCTCTACATCAATCCATCCGCTGTCCCTGACGGATCGATAATCCGAGACCTTAAATCGAATGAGCTTCACGGCAATTCTCCACCATCAGGCAAAAAGCTGGAATCATTGGCTTATGGTGCCATGGTGAGCTTTTAGTCGGGCAATTTGCAGCGAGGCTCTCCCGCTATCCACAGTTGCAATGCGGTGGACGGCGCGGGACGATCGCGTTACCCTATCCGTTACCCTTGGGAAAATCCGGATGCCCTGGAATCCGGCTAAGTGTTGGTCGGAGCGAGAGGATTTGAACCTCCGACCCCTAGTCTCCCAGGCTCACGTCACGCGGTCCGGGATCAAGTGTGCAATTATACCGATTATCGGAGATCGGGTTCGCGACCCTCGTGGTGCAACCTTTTGCTCACACAACACCACTACAATACGCCAACAAAAGCGAGCGAGCGGACGCAATCGTGCCGGGACGATGCGGGCGATTTCAATGGAATATCGTGTCAAACGTCCCGATCGGGTCTTTTCTGTTGAACTTTCTGGAACCTGCCAAAGTCCTCCCGACAGGGATGATCATGCCGAAGATCACAACCAGCCAAAGTATGGGAACGCTGATCGCGGATGAGCGCAAGGGTCCACGGCTGCCCCAGGAGCAGCTTGCGGCCTGACGGGAGTCGGCGTGCGTTTCGTGCGAGAATTGAAAGCGGAGAAGAGAGCTGTCAGCGCGGTCGCGCGCTTCAGGTCGCGGCCGCATTGGGTCCCACCGTCTCGGTTAGCAGATTTCGAGAGACGCCCCGAGACAGCGCGGTTTCTCGGCATACAATTCGTTCTCCGCCATGCAATTGAGACGAGCACGCGAACTCATGAGGTAAGCGGTTGGTGATGCCGCGCGTCTCGAGTTGCGAGGGTATCGTGGCGTCTGTGGGGGCACGGTGATCGAGATTGCCATTGGCGAGGTCGTCATGCGCGCCGGCATGGGATGCGAGCGAGGCGCACTTGCAGCGGGTGAACCGGACGGTCCGTTCGGCATGATCCCTCAGGTCTGAAATTATTCCTGGCCAGCCATCCAATCGACTTCCGCAAAGGGAATCGATGGCCTTATTGCGCTTGAGGCACGGTCAACTACCAACCCTTGCAATTGATCTCGACGACAGAAACATATCACTTTCGACTGATGAACGTCGGCCAATCAAACGCGCTGGCAAGGACTCGGCATGCAAGACCAATCAGGACAAACTGTTGCCGCCGGTGGTTCTGTTTCACGCATGGCTTGCACACTCACCAAGATGCTGCGCGCACAAATCTGCTGCAGCAACGAACTCTCGTTCCTCATGGAAGCGCATGACGGCCTCTCCGCAGCAATGGCTGAACTCACAGGTTTCAAGGGGCTCTGGGCATCGGGCCTATCGATAGCCTGCGCTCTAGGCTCCCGCAACGTCAACGAAGCATCGCGGAGCCAACTTGTCGACATCGTCGAGCGGAGAGTCCGATGCTAAAATACCTTTGGGATCCAGCGAACGCCATAACAATTATAGGTCTTCTCTTTTCCTCTACCAGCCTATTTCTTGCTCTCTCCGAGCACCTCGAGCTATCTGTGGCAGTTGCGCTTTGGGCTGTTCTATCGGACCACCTGGACGGGTATGTGGCAGGTCGTACCAAGGGTCGCGACCCAGATGTTGCAAAAATGGGAGCGAGCCTCGACGGGTTTGCGGATATGGTCTATGGAGCCGTTCTGCCTGCGGTAATTGTGGTGAAAGTCAGCCAAGCCTCACCTCTCGCCCTTGCGATCGCAACCGCGCTACTGGTGGCTGGCGCAATAAGGCTTAGCTACTTTGTGAACTTTGGCAGGTCGTGCAATGAATGCTTCCTGGGCGTTCCCTTGTCTTACGACGTGCCGCTCCTGGCGCTCGTATTTCTTCTTAAGCCTCTCATTCCTGCTGAAGCATTTTCTGACGTCGTGAACATTGGCTTCTTGCTGCTCGCTATGCTATGGCGCATGTCGCGCCTGTTCGTGTGCCACCACTCAGCGCAACAATGTATACGGCAATAGGCATCTTCGCCGTCGCATCATCGGTGGCTTTAGCTAGTCGGTCCTTTTGATCGCGGATGGAAGTATGATCCAGCGAGTGAGCTGCTGCGTGTTGCAGGCTTCCTTACCATGCAGGTCACATGATGAGTCTCGCCAACTGCAGTGTGCGCGCACCAGTCTTATTGCCGGGCAACTTTTCGCGAAGCGGGCTCCTCGATGCTTATAGCCGTGAGCTAATCGAGAGAACGCGATCGTTTTGGAATTTTCGTTAGCCCTGAAACGTTTCAGCTAGTCTCACTTCATGAACAGCACAGCACAAATCAACGTACCGCTTAGGTCGGACGACGTCTTTGACCTCATCAACCGATTCCCCGGCGGCTATTGGAAATATGACATCAAGGACTTCGTCCTTCTGGTGAATCCCTATTTTCCGCCGCAAGCGTTCCTTGACGAACTTAAGGACGCTCTACCGCGGCTTATCACCTGCTATCCCTCTCCTAATGTGCAGATGGTTCAGCTTCTTGCGGATGCGGTGAAGATTCCGGCGAATAATCTTGTCATTTGCAATGGCGTGGCTGAACTGATCCCCATCCTGCTTGGTCGACTGGGTATGAGGATTGCGGTCCCGGTCCCAACCTTCAATCCTTATGAAACCACCGCCTTGCCCGGGCGGTTGTCACGCTTTATCCTGCCAGCGCCAGATTTTGAACTCGACGTGCACTGCTATGCAGAATTTGCGCGTACAAATGGTGTCGACGGCGCGGTCGTGATATCGCCGAATAATCCAACGTCGCGGATGGTTCCCTATGCGGATTTGCTATATCTCGCTTCCGCGCTTCGAGCTCAACAGCAACTCCTATTGATCGATGAGTCATTCATCGAATTTAGTGAAGTCGGACGAAGTGCGAGCCTGGAAAATCACTTGCTCGAATTTCCCAATGTGATTGTTCTCAAAAGCCTGGGAAAGATTTACGGGACATGCGGTTTGCGGATCGGGTATGCGGCATCGGCAAATGCAAAGACGATGAACGAAATTAGAGCCGCCCTCCCCACGTGGAATGTCAATACGTTTGCTGAGTTTTTTCTAAGCAAGCTTCCTCACCTTGCGCACGCGGCAGAGCAGAGTTGGATGAGGGTGGGCAGCGACAGGAACAAACTATACGAAGAACTGCGCAGCATCGACGGAATGAGAGTTCTGAAGCCCGACGCAAATTTCGTGTTCTGCGAACTCCCGCCCCATTGGCCGGATGGGGACGTGATCGCCGCAAAACTTTTAAAAGATGGACGGATATTGATCAGGCACAATGGCGGCAAGACGCTTCAGAATGGCAAACGATTCTTGCGCATCGCAAGCCGCACTGAAGACGACAATAAGTTCTTGGTGGAAGCACTGAAAGACGTCGCTGATTAGCGCGCCCGGTACCGAGCCTTCGAATTCGCCTGCGCAGCTTCCCGAGACCTCCTTCAGCACTGAGCGAAAGGCACAGCCGCGGCTCCGCCGGAGCGGGGCATCGTCGCCTCCGCCGCTTCCACTGCTCCACCGAGTGATCGAGCTCGCCGTCTCGATCGACGTAAATCATTAAATTAGTTCAGCGAGACTCCTCGGCTCTCCGTCCCGCACTCCTGGCCGTGGCATCGAAAGGCGCCCCCTGGCGGAGAGGGAAATCGTTACGCTCCCGAAGCAAGGACTGCGAGCTCCGTGTTAGGCGGCACGCCGAGATCTTAGGGCAGACTGACGAAGTAGCGGCGTACTAGCTTTGCAAGATGCCGTTCGATTCCGGTGCGCGCGCGACCGGGTCGTAGGACTCATCAACGAGCTTTCGATCCAAATCGAACAGTCCGAAGCGTTTGCAGGATATTCGGAAACGAACCTTGAGCCACAGCTCTGGACGAAGTAGCGCAGGCGTTTGCTTTTGGAGCCGCCGCGCGCCCCTGTTTGGGATCGTCTGTTGACCTTCAGCTCGAGACAGAGAAAGCGGCGGAGCCAGCGTCGGAAAAATCAAACACGTAGCCAGGAGCTCAGACAAAGTCGACGAGGTCGTCAGTGAGCTGCAGGTTGATGGACCGAAAGCCGCTCACGACGTGCGTCCGCGCATCGGATTGATGATCTTAACTCCGGTGAAATCTCTCTCGTTATTCGTTACAACGGTACAGTCGTTGGCTCCCGCAACGGCCGCGATGATCATGTCGAGCCCGCGGCGCGGCTGTCCGGCGATTTTGCCCTCCGCCATCAGGCGCGCCCAGATAAGCCCGGCCTTCTCGTCGAATGACAGAATGCGGTCCGCGAACAAGGCCTGAGGTCCCTCCGGACCGGAGAACCATGCATCGAGAGCGTGCTGCTCTTCCCGCGGGGCTTTTCAAGGATGCGGCGCCGGATTTCCGCGACCGTCAGTGATGCGATGAATAGATCCTCGTCTCGTTGCGCTGCCATCCAGGCCAGCAGTGACTCTGACGGCTGCGGCTTGACGACGTTACTGATGATGTTTGTGTCGAGAAGATATCGCGTCACAGATCGACCTTGCGCCCTTTTTCGCGCGGGCGCGTCAGGTCGAGATCGGCGTCGACGAGTGGCGAGCGTCGCAATGCGTTCAAGATGCCACCGGGCTTGGAGGGCGAGACGGCCTGTTAAACCATGCGCCGGAGATTACCAGCTTCCGGCCCTTCATCAGTCAGCTTGCGCGCAAGCGCTCTGATGAGGTCGCGATCGGTCTCGAGGGCTTGGAGTTCGAACCGCACAATGCCGCGCTTCGTCAGCCGGGATCGGTAATTTTCGATCGCCCTTTTCTGTGCGCTCTTGCTACTGATCGCCTCCTTATCATATCTCGTTATATTTCCGAATATTCGGTTCAAGGCTGCCGTTCGTCGGTGACGGCGAGAGTGGTGCCGGCGAGATCCTGCCGCCGTCGGCACAAACCGTTGGCCTCTACATGACCGCCTGCGCTTTGGGCGCGGCGACGACCGATCGCAAGGCCCTCGACGATCGAGCGCCGGCTCTCGGCCCTGATCTGGAATTATGCTCAGCGCGGAACGCCGCTCGACCGCGCGCATGGGCATATCGCGACCGTGCTTGCCGGTATCCGCAACACCCACGCCGCCCCGCCCAGCAGAAAGAAGCCGTCCAGCCCGAGGATGTCATCGCCCTGCTCGAAGCTCGATCCCGGCACGCTCCGCGGTCTGCGCGATCGCGCGATGCTGCTCATCGGCTTTGCCGGTGGCTTACAGCGCGGACATCGTCGGTTTCGACGTCGACCGCAGCGACACCGAGGACGGCGAAGGCTGGGTCGAGATCCTAGACAAGGGCCTGATCGTCGCCCTGCGGACCTGGCTGAAGCTGGCGCGGATCGGCCACGGTCAGCTGTCCCGCCGGATGCGCGGTCGAGGCAAGGACGTCCAGCCCAATCGCCTGACCAACCAGCTGTCGCGCGGCTGGTCAAACGCGCGGCCCTTGCCGACCGGCGTGCGCGCCGATCTGCCGGAGGCGAGCGCGAGACGAAGTTTGCCGGACATTCACTGCGCGCTGGCCTCGCCTCCTTGGCCGAGGTGGACGAGCGCTACGTCCAGAAGGAGCTCGGCCATGCCAGCGCGGAAATGACTCGCCGCTACCAGCGGCGCGAGCGCTTCCGCGTCAACCTCACCAAGGCCGCGGCCTCTGACGCTGAAATACCCTCCCTCATCTGGACGCGGCTTGAGATTACCTGAAAAGCGCAGAAAACCGCCGTTACCCCCCGGATTTGACCATTATATAGCTAGACAGTCTAGCTAGGAGGTCTCGAAGATGGAATGGCCACTACAAGACGCCAAGAATCAGTTCTCCAAGGCGGTGCAGAAGGCGAGGACGGAAGGCCCACAGATCGTCACACTGCGGGGCGAGCGCGCTGCTGTTGTATTGTCGGCCGCCGACTACGACGCGCTGCGTGCCGGTCGACCGACCTTGGTCGACGACTTGCTAGCCGGTCCAACTTCGGACGACGAACTCGCCGAGGCAGTCACGCGGCGTGCCAAGACGCCAAGCCGCCAAGCCGCAACGCGGCGCTCTGATGTATCTCGTCGACACCAATGCCGTCTCGGAGGAGCGGCGGGGTTCTCCGCAGGCGACAGCGTGGCTGCGCTTGGTCGACCCGGCCACGATCCATCTCAGCACATTTACCTTCAGCGAGATCATGCGTGGCATTGCGCTCAAGCAGAAATCCGACTCGAAGGCAGCCGGTCATCTCGCCGAATGGCTTCGCAAGCTACGCCACGATCACGCCGATCGTATCCTTCCAGTGACTGACCAGATCTCGGTGGAATGGGGACGGATCGCGGCCATCCGGCCGCGCGGTGACGTCGATGGGCTGATCGCAGCAACCGCGATCGTCCACGACCTCATCCTCGTGACCCGCAACGTCGCAGACTTCGAGGACACAGATGCCTCGATTATCAATCCCTGGGATGCGAGGACCTGAAGGAGCAGCCCAGGCTCGTCCAGGCCCGGACGTCTTGCCGCCCCGTTTACGAATTCAAGCTCGGTCGCGCCAATTCAGGCGAAGCGCGCATGCTCATCACCTCGCCCATCGCCAATCTGAGCTCGTCTGGGCGTCATTCAGTCCGACATGGCCGGTATAGGCCGCGAGGGCCGCCGAATTTCAGCGCGACCAACACGGTTTCGCTGCCCAACTCCCGCGAGACGTGCTTGGCCGCATGCGTTTCCAGCACGGAAACAGCCGACTGAATGAAGGTTCGCCGAGCTCATCGATCAGATCGTCGAACGCGGCAGAGAACGGCTCGGCCGCGGCACTGGCGGGGTGTTTTCGGACGGCCAGGGTCACCTTGCCGACCACCTCGTCCACCAAGCTAACGATCTCACCGGCGCGCGCTTCCTGGCGCGATGCTCCGCCCGCGTTCGCGCAGCGATGCGGGTGTTAATCGTGAGACCTGAGCGATCATCGCCAAAGATCGTCATGATCCGCACCGTTTGCCCCATAGCATAGTCAAAGATTAAGAAGAGGAGACCGGGCTCCACTTCAAAATCCCACTCATTTCCGAACTCACATCACATCGCGCACAAAACGCAAACCATCACCTCCATATGGTGACGGCCGGTGGGCGGGTCGAATTCAACCTTCTGCAATGAGAAGTGGTCCCGTCCAAGCCTGCGTCAAACAGCAGGAACTCATTTACCCCCGTTAAATGGGTTGATAATGGCCAATTCGATGGGAGTTCCAACCCACTATAAGGGTTGATTAATGGAGAACTAGGAGATATAAACCCATCGAAATGGGTGCATCAATGAACCTGACGATCCAATCCTTCTTCGATGGCGAGTGGCACGACGCTGCGGTGGTGGAGATCGAAAGGCCCGAGCTAGGGCACAAGGGATCCTCGAAGACGAGCTATGAGCTCGAATATTTCGTGGAGCACGCCGCCATCGCTTTGGCGGAAGGAAAGTCCGTACGTGATCTGAGAGCGTATTCGATCGCGGCCCCCGTCGATCTCGATCACCGATACGCCAATACTTGGCCAGCATTCATTCTAGATTTCGTTCCGCAAGGGCGGCAAGCGAGACGTATCGCGGAGTTTATACAACTGGATCCAAACGCAGCCGCGACCGAAATCGAACTGCTCAAGCGGTCAGCCGGCTCCCCCGTCGGCAATCTCCGCGTCAAGGAAGCGCACCTTTTGGAGACCGAGCGGGTCGCTAAGATGGCGCGCCTCGGCATATCCATGGATGAGATCCTGAGCCGCGATGCGACCTTCCTCGAAGTTGCGAATCACTTCTCGATGCTGGCGTCCGGATCGTCGGGTCTTCAAGGAGACTGGCCGAAGGTCGCGCTTACCCAGTCGAAAGACGGGCTCTGGTATCCTGCCCCGATGGTGGAGGACCAGGACGCGTGCGCGCATGTCATCGCCAAGCTCCTACGGAGCACTGAACCTACGGACAAACGCATCCTCGAGGCCGAAGCTGGCTATCTCAAGGTCGCCAAGGATTTCGGTCTGATCGTCGAAGGCGAAAACACCTATGGCGACGGAGTGCTGGTCATTCCCCGCTTCGACCGCCTGGTGACTGACCAAGGACTGGTGCGTTATGGCCAGGAAAGTCTCATATCGGCGCTCGGCGTTGCCGAGTTCGGCGCGCGGGGTCGACACGAGACCTATATCAAACTCATTCAAGACGTTTCGGCAGATCCCTTCGAGGACACGGTAGAATATATACTGCGGGACATCCTCAATCTTGCGATGGGAAACCCGGACAATCACGGCCGGAACACCGCCTTCAGGAAGTTTCCGGACGGACGCATCCGGTTGTCTCCGCTATTTGACTTCTGCCCCATGAAGATCGACGCCGCTGCAATACCCAGATCCACAACTTGGGAATGCATGAGGATAAAGAACCGGGACACGCGCCCGGATTGGCGCGAGGTCTGCGAGGCCGTGGCCGCTGCGAGCGTTCCTGCCGAACGCTTGATGGAGCGTTTGGCGGCGAAAGAGAACCTGCTTCGCGCCCTCCCCGATCTTGCGACACAGCACAAGGTGCCGGACACGGTCGTGAAAAACGCAATCGTCAAGAACATGGAAATGGCGGATAGCGTCGCAAAGTTGCGCAGCCTTCCTGTTAAAGGGTGATCGATATGCCTCGATGGCGTAAACCCACCAAAGAGGAAATCCGGAATCGTCGCGCGGCGATTTCGGCGAAAGCGCGAGCGGGCGAGTTGCGACTTCCCGACGCGGTGGCCGAGATGCGGTATGCTCTGGGACTATCGCAACCCGAGTTCGCGAAGCTCTTCAAACTTACAACGCGTCAGATCGCCGAAATCGAGCGCGGTGTGGCGAATCCGACCTCCCAGACGCTTCAAAAAATCGGGCGCGCGTTCGGATTCCAGATCGGGTTCGTGCCGATCACGCCCATCGCCTCCGTGAAGAATATGGAGGCGTAAACAATCTCGGCCCTGAGGGGGCCGAACTTCCGCTCGCGCAGAGGTCGGCAGCCTCCTGCAGGCCCATCATCGGCAGCAGCACCGCAGCCGCAGTGCCCATCATCATCATGGCGGTGTCGGCCCAATGAATGCGGCGATCAGCGGTCCATCATCGGCGCTACCGGTCGATCCGGAGTGGACGTGAGACGACGGGTGGAATAACTTCACCGCGTGGTTCAGCCTCGAGGTGCCACAGGTCCAGGTACACCCGTGCTATCGCGCGCTTCGCACAATCAGCTCTACGCCGATTGATCTCCACCTCTCTCGAATGACCGAGCTGCGTTGGATCATTCGCGAGCTCTTCGTACCAGCCCATCGTATTGCCATCCCAACTTTACGGCGATCTTTTCGACAGCGCCGGGATCAAAGTCGGGCAACAGAATGCTCCGCGCCCTTTCGCGAAACGGCTGGTCCATTTCTTTTATCTGAAAGTTTGATATTCGCCCCGATCTTTTTGTAACTAAATCAATTAGTTAGCTGTAGCCACTCGCTTGAGTTGCCGACGGCTTTGCAACGCTTAGCGGTCCATGCGTGAATCGCTAGGCCGGATTGAGTCGCTGAACGGAAGTGTTGACTATCTGCCGTTCGCGTGTGTACAAATACACACATGAAATCGGCGGATATCATCAACGCCCTTAAGGCCCATGGTTGGGAACAGGTCGCCCAGAAGGGGAGCCACGTTCAGTTCAAGCATCCAACTAAGACGGGCCGCGTCACGGTCCCGCACCCTAAGAGGGATGTCCCGATCGGAACGCTCAAGAGCATCGAGAAGCAAGCCGATTTGAAGTTGAAATGACAGCGCATAGAGAGGGCCATCGGCCCACCCAAGGAAGGGAGCTTTCATGCGACACTACATTGCCCTGATCCATAAGGACGCGGACAGCGATTACGGCGTTTCTTTTCCTGATCTTCCCGGCGTGATCACCGCTGGTACGGATCTGGACGATGCGCGCGCTATGGCCGCTGAAGCCTTGACCCTTCATCTGCAGGGACTGGCAGAGGACGGCGAAGCCGTACCTGAACCCTCCTCTCTCGAGGAGATCATGGCGAACGCCGAGAACAGAGACGGCGTTGCCGTGCTCATTCCAGCACCAGCGGAAGAGGTAAAGAGTGTGCGCGTCAACGTCACCCTTCCCGCCGACGTTTTGAGCGAGATCGACTACTATGCCGAACAGCACGGCTTCACTCGATCCGGTTTTCTAGCGCAAGCCGCGAAGAAAGCGATCGCTGCCTGACTAGAGCTGCATCCGATCAAGCTGCACCGTCTCCGAGCGCCGCCAGCTGCTGCGGCTGAAGTCGCACGCCAATAAGCGTCCCCCGTAGGGAGTGGGCCTCGCTTTAGGCTTATAGGAAGCAGAGGACCTGTAACATGGTCGAGACGTTAGACACCTGACCTTTCCTGAAGGGGAGGATCCGGTTCGTCTTCGCCGACGGACCGGGCTTCGCGGGACACGATCCCGCGCGACACTGAGGTGAGCGAGGCAATCTTCCGGATACAGTCCATGCAATATCTATCCTATCGGAGCATAGGAGAACTGGGTCCTCGTGACCCGGCCCGCCGGTTCGGCTAATTGCGCTCGTCGCTGTCTTGACTGTTATTCTTGGTCGATGAACCGACCGTATTTTTCAAGCGCAGGTATTAAAACATCGTCGGCGTAGCGACAGCCCGTCGAGAGGACCGCCTTTTGGCCGACCTTCCTAGCCTCCTCCGGGGCATGGCCTTCGCCGGCATCGAGCCGGACCAGCATGGGCGCGTATCCCGGCTCCCATGCTTTCACTGACGGAAAGGTTGTGCGCAGGCTCGAGAGGATGGCCATGCCCGCATGATCCAGATCGCCCCAGAAGGCCGTGCTGATGTCGCGGTCGCCGTAAAAGGCCGCCTCGAAGTCCTCTACCTGACTTGCACTCGAGACGGTGTCCAGACCGTAGAAAGCCCTCGAGCCCGACGAATTCCTCATTCGCCCTGCCGCGCCCATGAAGCCGCCGGAATAGATCAATGCAGCCCCTCCATAGGGAGTGAGTCTTCCGTGCAGGAATGCATCGCCTGCGTCGCGGATGGCCCGTTCGAAGGAGGTCTTGTTTTCGACGAAGAGAATCCAGGAAAAGGTTCCAACAAAATAGACGTTCAGATGGATCGGCTGGGCTGGATACGGGCACTCTGCCAATCCCAATAAGGCCGCGATGAGCTCGGTCCTGTTGTCGAGCACCTTGGAGAGGCCCCAGAAGGTTCGGCTGGATACCTCTCGAAGGTGGACGTTTTCCTTGGCATCGTAGTGGGTGCGGACGGAGACCAGACGTTCGAAGACCTCTGTCGCGGAGCGACCCGCGATTGAAACGGGAAGCTCGTCGATGGCCGCCTTGATATCGTCATCGAGATCGCTGGCCCGAACCAGCGATCGCCATTCCTCGGAATATTTCTGGCCAGGCCGCGGTCGCCCGTAGAAAGCGCGAAGACGGTCCTCGTTGCCTTCGGCGGCCGATAGCTCGAATACGGGCTCGCGGTCCTCGCGAGAGCCGTGACGAGCTGCCCGACGATAGACCACCGTTCCGATGCCGGCTTCGGCAAGAACGTCGAGAGCATACCAAGCGACTTCGCGGTCGGCGATGGTTTCGGCCCTGAATATCTCCGGGGCCGTGATCTGGTCGATTGGGATTCTTATGGCGTTCTTACGCTGTTCCGGCCGCGACCGATCCAGCCGATCGAGCGCGATACCCAGCAGGCGCCTCGCGAGTGCATCGCCGAGAGCTGTTTCAGGGGTCATTCCGCCGCTTCGCCTACCTCTTTCTCGACGGGATTCGCTAATTCGAATTTCGCGGTCACATCCTGAATCGTGTTGCGGCGATGCTCTTCGTAGATCTCGGCGACCCGCTCCTGATCCAGATCGACTTCGTCGATCCAGGTCTGCGATCCTGCCGTCGGCGCTTTCGAGAAGCTGATGCGTCGATTAAAGACGTCCATCAACGCGGCCATAGACTTGGTCGGCGCGGCGCAGATGAGCTGGAAGCCCATCTCCTTGGTCAGGAATGCGATCACGCGTCGGGTCCTGGCTTCATCCATGTTCTTGAAGACCTCGTCCAAGAACAAGGTCCGGAAATGGGAGATCTTCTGTTTCGAGAACAGCCGGAAGCTCGCAGCGAACACGGCCGCGCGAATGATGTAGAAGGGGGTTTCCGCCTCTCCGCCGGATCCGGTACCCCAGGTCGATAAGTTGCGCGGATCTCCGCCTTTCGAGGATTTCTCGAAGTCGTATTTCTTGTAGTGCCGATAGTCGGCGATCCGATTGAGCTCGCGCATCGAATGCTCGACGTCGTTCGACAGGAGGAGCGTCCGAAGTTCATCCATCGTCTCCTTTTGCTGGGGCGCGAACTCGGCCGCGGAAAACAGATCGGCCGGACCTGCCTCGGTGCGCTCGCGCACCGCACGGAAGAGATCGAGATATCGGCTGTACTCTTCCCGCAGCGATTGCGTCATCAGTATCTTGTCGCCGGAGAAACTAATGTCCTCGAGACTCTTATTGACCACTTCGATCGTACGGTCCGGTCCCGTGACTCTCTGCAGAATGCGCAAGCAGAAGTTCGAAGTGAACGATCTGGTGAACTGCTGTTCGGCCAGCACCAGCTTTTCCCGGTGTTCGACGAGGCCGGTATCACGCTGGCGCCTTATCTGATCTGCGACTTGGTCGAATTGAGACCGAAGCCACTCCGCCATGTGTTCGGGCGATGGTAACGGTGAGGGATATTGCAGCGTGTGGACGATGATCTTCTGATATTCGAGTGCATCCCGGTTGTATTCTTTAAGCGAGTTCTCGGCGGCGTTCTTGGAATCCTGCGCCAATGATCGACGCTCGATGTTGCGATCATGAAACGATTTGACGGGTCTGCCTGACTCCATTTCCTGCCGGTATAGCGTTTCGAAAGGCAATTGTTTCATCGGTGGGACGCAGAAAAGCGCCGTCCGCCAATTCTTTTCCGAACGTTCGGCGTCGGGCGTCAGTTTGACGATCAGAACATCTTCCGCGGCGGCTTGCCCGTCGGCGGCCCGAATATCGCGGTTGAGCTCGCCGACCTTGGGAAGCAGCTCATCCTTGCGTCTGGTGAAACCGGTGACCTTCGCTTTGATCTCCGCGGCCTGCTGCTCGAGCTCGGCGATGCTGGAGAGGTCGAGGCCCTGAAGTTCCTGGGTCGCGGTGCGCAGCTCCTTACCCGCGGATTGAAACAATCCGACGTCCAAGTCGTGCAATTCAGCGTGCTTCGCGCGTCCCATCAGGTTGATCGCACCTCGGACGCTCAGTTCGCTCGCTTCCTTCCTTCCGATCTCCACGACGATCTGGTCGATGGCATGAGCCAGCGCAGCCGCCTGACGTCGGCGGACTTCGTGGCCGAATACCAGGCGTTCGTCGACCTCCGACCTGTTCCTGTAGTTGTACCCCGCCACGGAAACTCCGTCCTGCAGCAATCCGCTGCGGACGTTCTTGAGCGCTTCTTCGGTCGCAACGCAGACGGTCCTTCCGTATCGCGCGGTCAGATAACCGAGAGCCACTTTGTCGTCGCTTCTCAGCTTGCCGACGAGCGAATCCGTCACGGCGACGCCGGCCTCCCTGAGGGCTCGACCGATCTGAGCGACCGACGGGCGGGCACCCGCGGCATCGCGATAGGTACGCAGCAACGCGATGACCCGCGTCTCGTACTCCGGCTCGTAGAGTATCGCGAATCTGTCGCCGCCTATGAATCCCTCCACCGCGTTCTGCCAGGACGGATCCCTCATCTCTACCACATCGCAGAGGATGCGCGGTTTCGCCTCGGGCAGGACCCGCGCCAGGTGGGCCGCGAATTCGGATACGCCCGTAGGATAGTTCGTCCGTCCCGCAGCCAATGCCGTTTGCCTGTTCTCGCTATCCCGGCGCTTCGTTCTCAGCAGATCCAAATCCTGCCGCAACCTGTCTTGAGCAAGAAGAAACGACTCGCCGACGGAATCGATCTCGCTGATCCACCCCGATCCGACGGCGGCGTCGATCGCGGCGATGGCATCCTGGAGGTGGCCAGCAGCGCCACCATCCAGACCGTCCCTCACCGCACTGAAGTGCCCTTCCAACTCCGGCAGGCTGATCCGGTCTATCTTCTCTCCGACGGCGCGAAGGCGAATCGAAGCGTCACGCAGATCTTCGATTCCAGAGCAGGCAGACAGCGCTTGCCGAACGACGTTCCGTGCGGCGCTCAGCGTGCCGGTGGCGCTCAGTAGTCTCTGCTCGAAACTTCGGATAGCGTCCTCGCTGCGCGCTATCCGATCCTGGATCTCCCGTCGGATGCGATCGACGTCGCTTTCACGAATGCGGGTCCTCAGCCGCTCCCATGCGTCGTTATGGAGCGCCGCCTGTGTTCCGCACTCAAGGATCTCCTTGCTCATCTCGTCCAGAGCCAGGGTCGCCTTCTCCTTGGCCGCGAGAGCTTGATCCCGCCGATCCACGGCGTCCTGAAGCGACCTGGCGGCTTCAAGTGCGGCGAACATCCACTCTTCGATGAAGTGTTTCGCTCCCTCATTGAGCGATACGTTGGCCTCTTCGAGGAGCCGAACGTTGTTCTCCATCTTTACGGCCTGTTGCCGAAGGTTCGAGACGTCTGTGATCGTGGTCTTCAGAGTCTCGATCATCCGAGCATTGTCATCGGGCTCCAGGATGTCCTCGCGGATCAGAGCATCGATATCGTCGGGCTGGCGGTAGGCGATCGAATTGACGAAGGCGCGCATGCAGCCTTCCGCCTCGCGGCGGTCGACCGGGGACGATTGTCCCTTGAGGGCCGCATATAAGCGGCAGACGTACTCGGTCTTAGTGCTGTAGTCCCGAACGGAATCCCTACCGAACTTCTTGCGAAGTGCGACCAGGAGTTCGTTGACTGGGATGACCTCCTCGGCGCCGTCGACCATCCTTATCAGATCGGCCGAGCCGACCTTGGCGCCGAATACGACGATTCTTACATCCTCCAGCGATTTGAACACCGGCTGGTTCGCGAGCCGTTCCAGCCTCGCTTCCGTGCCGACGATGGCGGTGAACGGTTGACCTGCTCCATCGTCTCTAGCGTCCGGCTCGAAATAGAGGCCGGCATAGCCGTGTGCGCCGTGCTGGCGGTGCGGCTCGGCGCTGTCGTCTGCGCCAAGGACGTAGGAAGCTACCGTGCGCTTCGTCTTCTTGCTCGAGGAGGTTTCGCTCTGAGCCGAGTTGTATTTGGCGAAGCGCAGTTCGTTTCCAGTCATCACGCCAATTACGGCATCGATGAACGAGGACTTTCCGGCGCCCGTTTCGCCGCCGAGCAGCACGACATCGGCAAGCTGCACGTCGCCGATCGGTAGCTGGCCCCAGTTTACGGTCGTCACCTGGTTCATGATCATCCGGCGGCATCCATTTCCACATCTTGTGCGTCGGTCGGGGATTCGGTCGCGTCCTCGGAGCCATCGCGCGTTTGCTGGATCGAAGCGACCGCGGCCGCCACCGCGCTGTCGTAGACGAGCGAAGCGATCTCCGGCCGGATGCTGATGACGGCGTCTTCGTCCTTGAGCTCGTCGATGTTGAATTCGGCGACGCCATGCTTCTTCAGCTTCATGAAGATCGCCCTTCGATGAGAGTCCGCGGCGGGCAGGTCGACCTTGAAGTTGACCTGCATGGCGGCGACGAACTCGGTCACCCTGACCGCCACCCGGCCACCGGGACCCATCCTGCGTTCCACGATGAGTTCGTCGTAGAGCAGCTTCAAGGTCAGAAGCGCGGCCGTGAAGTCCTTGTGGACGGCTCCTTTCAGCTCTCGCCGGATTTCCATTTCCTCGCCGACGTTCGGCAACCCGATGTCGCGCGCGCCGAACGGCTGGAGACGAAAGTGCGAAGTGCTGGGATCGTGGAATAACGAGGCGCCATACACGAACGTAAGCACGTCCTGGATCTCGTCCTGGCATCTTTGAGCGACCATATAGAGCGCCCGATGACGCACGCCGTCTTCGCGGGAAAGGAAGCCGCGGCTGATGAGAAGCGCATTGACCGCTTGGAATTCCTCCAGCCTGACGTTCTTAGCCTTCAACCGGTCCTGTATCGTTTTCATGTCAGGCCCTTTGCGAGATCTTGTGGTCGACCGCGAGAAATACCCCATTCGAACGGCGCTCATCGCCGGGTGAGACGGTCAGGCCGGTTTCGACGCCGAGGCTTCGGACGACCTCGACGGCCGATATCGCCGCGAGCAGCTGGCGGGCATCCCCGACAGGCATTTGGGTCACAGAGGTCGATCCACCGCCGGACAGCACCGCGGCGTTGACGCTGCTGACGACTTCCTTGGCCGGTATCGCGAAGGCCGCGGTCATGGCGTTGCGGATGTCCGCCGCCAGCATTTCCTCTCGCGACGGCTTCTTGCGGACGATCTTGGTCGGGGTCCGGATGCGATCGGCGCGTTCTGCGATCTTGAGGTCTGCCGGGTCGATCAGATCCGCACGGAGCGGAAGGAGATGGACGAGCATCTCTCGACAGAGGTCGTCGCGTTCGTCGTCACTTGCAGCGGCGAACATGCCGGCGAACCTGATCAGCGGATCGTCGTTGCCGGCGGCGCTCAGCTTGATCAGTCTGCCGATGAGGATCGCGTAGTTGGTCGAGAACTCTCCGACGACCCGATGCAGCTCCTTCATGCTTGATGTCGCGGGTCGATTCCACGACCCTGCGGATCCGCGCCAACATCCACGTGTGCAGGCGCTCGCCATTGGCCTCTTCCTCCAGCGCGGGATGCTCATCGACGATCTTCCGATCCGCAGCTTCCAGCGTCGTGGGATTCATCCCCGCGATGCTTTCGGTCAAGTCCACGATATCCGAGGCGTGATTGTAGATGTTGTCGCTGTCGAAGTAGCGCGAGGCCCGCTTGTCGAAATCGTTCACGCCAAGCATGTATCCCGCGAGCGCATCCTTCGAGGTGGAAAAGGAGTGGCCCATGATGCGCCGCTGATGCTCGGTGAAGAGGTCCGAAACCTGACAGACGTCGTCGAATATGGTCGACGCGTACTCGTATGCGTCGACCAGATATTCATGATTACCTTCTTCGAGGAAGGCCTTCAGCGCTCCCTTGCAAGCGCGCACGCTGCGCTGGCGCGCTACCGATGTCTTCCGCCGGGTGTCGGCGAACATCTTGGCGATCCGCTTGCCTTCCGGTGTGAAGCGCCACAACACCTTCAGGAAAGAAGAGTCGTTGTATTCCTCGAGCATGCCGAAACGCTTCAGGCGCCTGCGCACCTTGTCGGCATACTCGCGGTCGTCGCCCGCGCCGTCCAATTCTTCGTCGCCATCTTCGCCGGAAAAGATCAGAGATCGGTTCTTATCTAACGAATCGACGATGATTTCCGTCAGCGTTGGGCGGTCGAGCACGATGTCGTAATCGGCATTCACCCCGAGCGTGCGTTCGTAGATTTCCGTCACCACCTCGAAGAATACGGCGCGATGTCTGCCGGTGAACGGCCTGAATATGTCCACCCGTGCCTTGGAGAGAAAATGTTCCTGCATGAAATACCCTTACCAACACAATATGCACAACACGTACGAGCAACCCTATTCACCCGTCTCGATCGAGACTAGACCGAATCGAGTGAGACATGGCGTTGCCAGTGCGCTGCAAAAGCCTCGTTCGGTTGATAGGGCAACCATCAGGCTGCCGGGAGATCCATAGAAAGGCTGCACGCTCTGGCTGAAATGGAACAAATATGGAACGATAGGTTAAACCGAAATCGTCGACATGAGCCGAAGGTCTATAGGGGCTGGAGCTCATTTCGTTGTCCGCGCGGCGTATTTGCGTGCTGGACGATCCCGTAGTTTCTCTATGAGCGTCAAAAACTCAAACGCCTGCTCCGATTGGATTTCCATCACTCTGCTCCTCGAATCGATGGTGCGCCTAGGTCCCGTGCTCGATCATATCGGCCGCCACGGTGATGTGGCTGCTGCATTGGCTGAATGCCGTCGTTAGAAAGCAGGTCGAGCTGCTCTTGACGGAACCGCAGGTCACAGATGCCTGACGATCCGCTCGTCGAATTCCACCATCGATCACAAATAGAAGATGCGCAGGGCAGATCGCCCACAGATCGACGCTTAATTCATGTCAGGGTTGTTGGGACGCCCCACGACGTTAGCAGAATCAAGATACACTGCCTCACCGACCTGCGCACGATGAAGGTGCTGCCGATATGCACCGCTGCTGGTTTCGTAGACCTCCTCAATCGTTCGAGGCACATCCTCTCTACCCTGAATAAAGACTTCTGCGAGGGCACGACCGGTCATCGTTGCCGGTCGCGAGAGGCCCAGAAGACCGAGCACTGTCGGCGCAAAATCGCAAATACCCGAGGGGACTTGTGAGGCGAAGCCGCCTTTGATCAGCGGTCCCGCCAAAATGCCGACCGACGACATCTCCTTGGCATGCAACCCGCCGTGCACTCCGAAGCCGACCGGCCCATCCGCACTCCAAGTGCGGCCGATAAGGCCAAATGGATCGAGTCCGTCATCCGATCGGAACGAGAACAGGATGTCCGCCGATCGGGCATGGTCGGCGAACACCAAATGGCGGGCAAAGCTGCCCGGTGCAACGCCATCGACCGCGCCACCCGCGGTGAACACCGGACCACACCAGGGCCTTTCGATCATCGCCCCGACTGCGCGGCGGATAACGGTGTCAGAGGGCTCGACGAGGTAAATTGCTCCGACCTGCCCTGGTATGACGATGGCATCGATCCCGGCCGCAGGTGCCGGGCCGCAGCGCAGTCCCGCAGCCTCGAGCGTCTCGAATAGATCGGCCCGCGCATGCACCGTCACGTGGCCATGATCGGAGGCGGCGATCAGATGCACGCCTTGGGACACGCCCTCAGCCTCCCACCAATCAAGCACGCGGCCAAACTGCCGATCGACAAAGCTGATTGCGTCCAGCGTCTTTAGCGCGCCAGTCCCACAATCGTGCGAGGAAATATCGGGCTCGCCGAAGGAGAGGATTGCGACGTCGGGCCGAATTTGAGGCCAGATTACGTCGAGGAACGCTGAAGTCAGAAAGGCTTGAGAGGCAAGATCTGGAGTGCCCGGCGGCGTCGGCGCAGGCGTCGGCCCGAGCAAGGTCTCGACCCGTTCGAGCATCTCGGCCGAGGTCGTAATGCAAGGGAAGTGGCCGGAGAGCGTCACTTGGCCGAACTTTCGAGCCTTATGGTTCAGCAGGCGGGTTGCCCCCGCCGAGTTGGAAGCGAGGACTGATAATGTCCTGCCGTTCGCCGCGAGGATTTCGCCAAGTGACGGCACACCAAGTAGATGGCCGCCGCTCGCTGCATCAAGGTCCTCGATCAGGCGCGCGTCACTCGTGTCAACGGAGCGCGGTGTCGGGGACAGACGGTCGAGATACTGATTCCCAACGATGCCGTGGCGATCCGGCGTCGCGCCCGTGACGAGGCTCGTGAGCGCTATTCGTGTTTCGCTGGGATAGACGGTGCGCTGCCGGGCCAGCACCGCACCGCGGCGCTGAAGCCTGACTAGATTCGGCGTCAATGACGGTTTGACGAGATCGGGTCGAAGCCCATCGATTAGGACGATGAGAACCCGATTCCGGTTCGGTCGGTCGAACATGATCACAAAGCTTTCGTCTAGCTAGGAGGTAGCGGATCGGGAGCGGCCAGGATTTGGCTGACGCAGCCCAGCGCGATCGACTTGGAGCCGACGCTGATCGCTAGCGCGAGCGCAATGCGGGCATGGAGCTCCCAGCCATGCTGACCAAGGCCCGGCCACCGCGTCGGCCGGTCCCGAGCCGGGACTAACGGCGTGCGAGCGCCTGCAGCTCTCCTCAGCCGTAGACCGGGCCGGGTTGGATTGGACGGCGCCCGTAGCGTCAGCGGTTTGGTCTGAGCATGATCGCCTGATGCACGCCTCCGGGCGCAGCGCGAAGCCACGAAATTCATCGCAAGCCCCGAGGACAGTCCAACCCCGGCGAGGACGTTAGGTAGGACATACAGCAAGCCATCGATAGCATGGCCTCGCAAGCAAGAATGGCAAATGCCGCGTCCAAGCGAACCTGCTCGGCGCTGTAGCCGATCCTGATCTGGTCGACGTCGCGATTGAGCCAGGAATCGTGGCTGATGCAATTGTTTCGCGTGGCGGCTTGATTCCAGCGATTGCGCTGCATGTGTGCTTGCGCAGGAATCCCGCATCTGTGGTGCTCGCAGACACCGGTCGGCGTGTCGAAAATTGATATGCCCTGACTAAGGGTGATCGCATCAACGCCCGTGCGCGCCGCTGGGCCGCACGATTTGCCAGCTTTGCTCTCGAAGGGAGGGACCCGTTGAGCCATTCTGCCAGGAGTGACAAGTTGGAAAGCCTCAAATCGCCAGGAACGCCTTGAGGATTCCTACTCGCGCCCAAACGAGCTAACCACTTTGGATATCGCTTTTTGAAATGAAATGATCGAAAATTACGATGCTAGTCGAGTTACTTTTCTTGTTACGTTATCCTTCCCGTCGCGCCATGACACGCAACGTTCATCTTTCAGCCCGTTTTTCGTTCGACCAGCGCACGGGGAAGCATGCTGGCGTATCGTCGCCGCTTGGCATCAGTGATGGGCGCGCATCAGAAAGGGCGGCTTGCCAAGTGGCGGAAGCGCAGGACGAGGAGCGCCGCATAGGTTGTCACTCCGGTCGACAAGCCAATCCATATACCAACGACGCCCAAGCCGATCTCCAGGCCGAGCCAATAACTGAGGGAAAAGCCGATCAGCCACCACGCAATGGCCGAAAACAGAAGCGGCACCCGCGTGTCCTTCAGTCCGCGCAAGCCGCCTGCAGCAATGCACTGGACGGCGTCAATGATAAAGAGGGTTGCGGCGACCACGAGGAGCTTTGCAGCGAGGCTGATCGTAGCCTCGGAATCGCGGGCCGATCTGCCCAGAAACAGTTCCACGATCTCAAAACGCGCGGCGATCAGCGTAAGCGTTAGCGTTGCAGCTATGACAATGCCGAGCAACATCGCCGCCAGATTTGCCCGCTTGACACCCGCACGGTCGTTGCGGCCGGCGGCATGGCCAACGCGTACGGCCGCGGCCGTGCCAACGCCGAGATAAATCATAAACAGGATCGCGGCAATCTGAACAACAATCTGATGAGCGGCCAGTGCACCGGTGCTGATCGAGCCCGCAAGGAGCGACGTGGCCCAAAATAGCCCCGACTCGATCAATGAAGCGATGGAGATCGGCGTCCCGATTGCGATGAGCTGCCGCATTGTCCGCCAATCGAAACGCCAGAGATGCGCGAGCGCATGGTAGTCACGGAACGGCCGGCGCAGTGCAGCGAACCACAAGCCGGCCAAAAACATGCTGCAGTTGACTAGTGTGGTCGCAAGCCCTGCCCCAAACAGTTCCAACCGGGGGAGCCCAAGCTTCCCATACGCCAGAATGTAGACCAACAAGGCATTGAGAGGGATGGCTAATAGCGTAATCCAGAAGGCTGGCTGTGGCCGATTGACCGCACCCATGAAACTGCGGATAGCCAAAAACGCCAGTGCCGGAGCCGCGCCGAAGGCTAATCCGAAGAGGTATTGCTGAGCGAGCTGCGCCACATCTGGGGCCTGGCCCAACGCAAGCAGTATTTGCTCTGCTCGCAGCGCCACAGCAATGATCGGGAATGACAGGATCAGGGCCGCCCATAGGCCCATGCGGAGCGAGCGCCGTACCGCGCCTAGATTATTTTTCCCAAACGCCCGCGCCGCCAAAGGGGCGATGGCACTTAGTAGTCCCACGCCGAAGGTGACGCTAATGAGATAGAACCGGCCAGCTAGCGCTGCCGCGGCGAGCGCCTCAGCGCTGATGCGCCCGATGAAGGCAAGATCAGTCGTCATCATCGCGATCTGCGCAACCTGCGTCAGCACCATTGGCCACGCGAGTTTCGCGGTTTCGCCGAGCTCGATAGCGAAACGACCGATAGCCGCCCGCCTCATCCCTTCTGGTCGCGAGATGAATGCCGACTTTGTCTTGACTAGCTTGTCCATATAATCATGCCGCCGTTTGCGTCGGCGAACGAAATACAGCTCCTTTCACGGGAGCATTACGTTCTGACGTGAATTCGCGATCAGCCCGCGATGCTGGACAGCCTCGAGCGACCGCACGTCTAGACGCAAAAAACCACGGCTTGGACGCTGGGTTTCGAGCAGCGCGGCCCCGATTTTCGCATGCGATAAGCGCCGCCAAGGAGAGGTTGCAAATGCCGCCGCAGACTTGGCCAATCTCCGCAATCGCGCAATGGTGACGGCGCGCATCGGGATCGAGCGAGGTCGATCACGGAAGCGATTCATGCGCAAGCCACTACGTTAATGCCAGAGATCGGAGGGCCCGAACTCGGGCCCGATCCATGCCATGAACTGAAGACCCATCATCCCGTAAGCGATCCCTGCACTTTAGAGCATTCGATGAAAGATCTCTTCAAAGCCCATGCCAACTGCGACAGCTTAAATAATGCTTGCTCTCACCAAGCGGACCTGTCGCGGGATCGACAGCACGTCGCAAATAAGACGACCGGCATCGCACGCCCAGCCCCAGAGGGCGGCGATGCGACCACACGGCGGCTCTCGATTTCATCGGTTAGGAAGACCTAGCGGGATTGACTCGTCACGAGCTCTGTTGCTCGACTGGATCACAGATATCGATATGCAATCACATTGATGGCCTGCGTGGCTTCGATCCCGGTCTTGACACCTTGGAAAATGAAGTGCTCTCCGCATGAGGGCACAAGTCAGGACGCCATAGACGTCGATGGTGACCTCCCCTTCATTGGCCTTGCACAGGCTGCTCCAGTTCGTTCACGGCGGAGACATTCCGCTGGGCGGCTACAGCCCATCTTCCATCTGTTTGGGTGACGGCCTGCGCCAGCTTGGGCGTCGACCGCTCGCGACGTCATGAGAACCTAACAAGAACACAGAGTCGTGTCCCGATTGGCCGATTTGTGGGCGGCGAGTAGCTCGGCCCAGACAAGCAGCACGATCCGAGCCGCGCGGGCGCGTGAAAGTGGCGAGTCCGAAGTTTGCATATGAATGTGGTACTCTGCTCTCTTGTTAGCCTTACCCAGCAAGGTTTCCTTTTGAAAAGCGATGATGTGCGCTACCCGGCCTTGGGTAGCGCCGGTATTGTTGTGCTTTCATTGAATCTTTGCGTGTGCATGTGAGCTTTCAGCTGTCCATACTGAAGATACTTGCGGGGCAACCGGGCGGCCGAGCCAGTCTTGAACTCATCAAACAGCACTTGGCCATCTTTTACACCAGCGGGCCCGTGTGGCCGGCGCGCATGAAGCGCATCGCGAGCCGCGGGCCGAACCTCGATATCTTCGGACAAAAGCTCATCGACCGGGAGGTGGGATACTGGACCATCACTGAGGAGGGACGGAATTTCCTTGAGGCCCTTGAGAAGCTCGATCGATGTGTGGCGCAAGGCCTGCCGGCAGCGCCGCCACGACCAATCGCCCGCGGGAACCGTCGTCGGCGTAAACGATTGTGGACGCGTGAGGGGCGCTCAGCGTGAGATGTACCTATCGCGCGGAAGTCCTTATGGTCAGGCAGCTCTCGATTAGATCGCGGACGTTCAGTTTGGAGATAATGCAATGGCAATGGGACTGTGAAGTGGTTCAACGCGACCAAGGGATACGGCTTCATCCAGCCGGAAGACGGAGGAGCTGACGTCTTCGTTCACATCAGCGCGGTCGAGAAGGCCGGCTACACCAATCTCGCGGAAGGCGTTCGGGTCAGCTATGAGCTGATGGCAGATCGTTCGGGCAAGATGAGCGCCGAAAATCTGCGCATCAGCTGATCGACTTGCCCTGAGGAACCTGCCGGGTTCTTTGGCGTTCTGAATTCGCTTCCGGCTTGCGCGAGAAGCATCGTCACGGCCTCAGCACATCCCCGGTGCCGCTGAGGCCGTTTCCTGTCCGACGGACGATCAGCGGTGTCGTCCGCATCGGAGCGCCGTGCAAGGCGCATATCGGGATCGCGTTCTCAAGCAGACATTGCAGCGAGGGACGCGACAAATTTCTCGGCTGCTTCAACGCGCGAGCACTGGATCCGTTCGTTCACTCCGTTGGACGAGCGAAGATCGATCTCACCATATAGGCAGATCGGTAGCTCCCGGTTGTTGTTGAAGCGCCGGTCCGGGCCGCCCTTACGATTCACGTAGCGCCAGGTCTGGTCTACGACAGTCGCGTCGGCGGGCGGCGTCTCTTCCTCGATAAAGCGAGCGCTTCGAAACATGAATTCAACGTCTTCGTAGCCGAACCCGGCAACAGTCTTGCCAGCCGTAACCAGGATCGCGTCAGGCGTCAGATAGAACGTCTCTTTTCCGAGTGGCAGCTTCAAGAAATCCACGTTGCTTTTGACCAGCGGTGGCTTGTCCCTGCCTAACGAAATCTGGTGTCTTTGAATCAGCTTCGAGGCGCCCGCGTTGCGTTTCCAGTCCGTTTCTTGTCGCTCAAGCGGAACATTCAATATGCGACCGCAACTCGCCAAGTCTTGGAATGTGCGGGTCAGGGCCTCAAACCGCGCTGACTGCTCCGCTGACAGCTCGTATTCGAGGGACACGGTGCTCGTTTCGCGGCCATGGATGGCCAGAGATCCGAGGACAAGAACTACCCCAGCAGTCAGGACAAAGGCTGCAACGGGAGGAACGGCCGAAGCTGAACCCGCCAGCATGAGGGCGCCGAACGCGAAGAGCGCCGACAATAGCGCGATGAGTAGCTTGTATCGGCGCCAACGGGATCGGCCGGCTGCCAAGGTCTGTGCAATCTCGATGGTCGACTTGGCGACCAGTTCATCGATCGAAGCACTGTCGATGACAGTGCCTTCGTCCGAACCGATTGGTTCACGGGTTTGGGAATTGGGCGCTTCCGGCAGAGGGGGCGGCGATGCGCCAACCGATGCGAAGGGCTGATAGGACGTCCACGAAACGCCCGAGCTTGGCAGGCCGATGGTCGTTCTCGTGCCGTGCGGCCCGATGGTGTAATGCAGTCCGCGCGGGCCAAGCGAGACGCTCGCTCCGTTGCCGTTTAGATTCAAGCGGACGCCCGGGATAATCTTAAAACTACGGCGAAATCGGAAACCCATCTGGAAATCGGTCGCAAGTTGTGACTTTGTTTCTTATCGCGCATAGATCGAACGCCTTCAAGAGCGGCGAGACAGGAGACTACAGATCATTTGAAAGCCGCCTGGACCGGGAAGCGCAAGCCGCTCAGTCCGCAACATAAGGGATCTCCGACCGCTTGATCGCCAAGCGCATACGATGTGTGGCCAGTAGGGCTTCCACCGCGATTGTTTGCTGTCGCCCCAAGGCGGGCCCGATGATGATTTCTTCGATGCCGCAATTATTTGGATGCAGAGCGGCATTGTTCATGACGACTTGGTCGAACTGACAAGCCCGGTATGGAACAAGGCCGGCTGGTGAGACACGCGTCCTTAGGCCGGCAGGCCAGGAAACTCCGAACCCATCCAGGCGCCGCTCGCGGAACGCCAGCACACGGTTGGCGTCGCGACCAGCAAGAGCTCACCTGCCCAGCAGGTCCATCAAGGCCAGCCGCTCGGGCCTCCCGGCGGATCCTGCCTCCGTGCAACGAAGTGCCCTTCACTATTCGATGACGCCGCCGCGGGATCGCTGCAGCTTGTCGAGAGGCAGGAGGTCGCAGGGTTGACGGAGCTACAGCAGGGGTTCTGAAGGTTTCATGATAGTGTCTTGTCGATGCGGTCGCGCAGCCAATCGCCGACGAGCGAAATCGACAAAGTCGTGAGCGAGATGACCAGTGAAGGGAGCACAAGGATCCAGGGGGCACGGGTGAGATAGTCACGACCGTAGCCGACCATATTGCCAAGCGACGTAAGCGGCGGCTGCACTCCAAGTCCAAGAAAGCTAAGACCGCTCTCGAGCAGAATGATGTCCGGAAACGCGAGCGTCATGGTGACGATCAAGCTTGACGCGATGTTCGGCATGATGTGTCGCAGGTAGACGCGCCATGGCCTTGCGCCAAGCTGGTGTACGGCAATCACATAGGCTTGCTCGTTGGAACTCATCGCAAGCGCGCGGGTGATGCGGGCGTAGCGTTCCCATCCGTGCAGACCAATCAGTCCCACGAAGAGGAGAAGAGAGTTGCCGAAGAAAGCAAGCACTGCGAGTGCCAAGACGAGAAACGGCATGCTTGCCTGGAAATCAACACAACCGAGGATGACGTGCTCTACCCAGCCGCGGAAGTGAGCGGCCAAAACGCCAAGCGTGATGCCAAGGACGGCGCCGATCAACGTCGCCCCGAAGGCAATAAGGAGGCTGATACGGATCGATATGACCAGGCGCGCCAGTACGTCACGGCCAAGCTCATCCGAGCCGAAGGGATGCGCGATCGTTCCGCCGAGGCCAAGAGGTGCAGCGAGGCGATGATGAAGGTCGAGGGCTGCATAGTCATAAGGAGCGAGGCGATCAGCGAAAATTGCGACAAGAAGCATGAAGATCAGCCAGGCAACCGCTATTCCGATCGCGCGGTCGCGCCACCACCACAGCCTGCGCATCTTCGAAGACGGCAGAACTTTTTCTGCGGAAATGCTCGACAATTATCGCCTCCCAGAGCGCAAGTCGCGCAAGCGCGGATCGAGCATGCCATAGAGCAGATCGATCGTGACATTGGTGGTGATCATGGCGGCGGCCACGACGAGCAGGATGCACTGGACGACAGCCAAATCACGACTCGCGACTGAGACGACGAGAAGGCTGCCAATGCCTGGCCACGAGAAAACGCTTTCAACGAGCACCGTTCCCGCGATGAGATTGCCGACCATGAAGCCGACGATGGTCAGCACCGCTATCGCGGCGTTGGGCAGGGCGTGGCCGGTCACGACGCTGAGCCAAGGCACGCCCTTGGCGCTGGCGGCACGAATATAGGGCTGTCCAAGTACCTCGAGCATGGCGCTGCGGCTGAAGCGGGCCAAAACAGCTGCGCCGCCCAGACCGAGCGTGATGACAGGCAGCATCAAATGCTGCCAACCGCCGGCGCCGCCCGAGGGGAACCAGGGAAGCTCGACTGCGAAAACCAGTATCAACACGAGGCCAAGCACGAAGGATGGCACGGTGAAGCCCACGACGGCCACCATCATCACCAATCGATCCGCGATGCTATCCCGTTTGAGGGCCGCGTAGATGCCAGCCGGAATGCCGATCGACAGATTGAGGATCAATGCCGGCGCAGTCAGCATCAGCGTGACAGGAATGCGCTCGGCGACGACGGTGATCGCGGCACGCCCGTCACGCATGGATTGGCCGAGATCTCCATGAACGACCGCAAGGAGGTATCTGGCGTATTGCACCCAGAGCGGCGCATCGAGCCCCCAGGCCTTTCGGAAGGCCTCGACCGCTTCCGCAGGGGTTTCCGGCGACAACAACGCGCGGGCCGGATCGCCAGAGGCGCGCAGCACCACGAATGCGAATGTGACCACAACTCCGATGGTCAGCAACGCGCGTGCCACGCGGACCGCTATGAATCGAGCCATCGTGCCTCCTTGTCGAGTTCGGCACCATGATCGCCGATCAGATGGCATGCGACGCGGCGCCCGTCAGGGGCGGACCTGAGCTCTGGGGCGGACCGCGCGCAACGTGGAAGAGCTACCGGACAGCGAGGATGAAATGCGCAGCCGCGCGGCCGGGCAGCAGGATCGGGCGGGTCTCCTTGAAGGATCGTGCGAGACCGATGTCTTCCCGGCCTGGGCACCGCGGAAACGAGTGCCCGCGAGTAAGGATGCAAAGGATCCAGAAGAACCGCCTCAGAGGCGCCTTCCTCGACGATGGCGCCGAGATACATCACAGCAATCCGGTCGCTGATCAGCCGGACTACTCGCAAATCATGGCTGATGAAGATCATCGCCATGTGCCGCCGCTCCTGCAGATCCCGCAGAAGATTGATCACTTGCGCCTGGATCGAGACGTCGAGCGCCGATACTGGCTCGTCGCAGACAATGAGATCTGGATCGGTCGCAAGCGCTCGGGCCAGGACAGCGCGCTGGCGTTGGCCGCCTGAAAGCTCGTGCGGATAGCGCCTGAGGTGATCGGTCCTGAGCCCCACATCCGCGAGAAGCGCATTGACCCGCCCCTCTCGTTCCGACTTGCTGCCAAGCCGATGAATTTCGAGCGGCTCGGCCATTTGCGCGCCGACCGTT
This sequence comes from Bradyrhizobium sp. USDA 3311, assembly GCF_054062495.1. Taxonomy (NCBI): domain Bacteria; kingdom Pseudomonadati; phylum Pseudomonadota; class Alphaproteobacteria; order Hyphomicrobiales; family Nitrobacteraceae; genus Bradyrhizobium; species Bradyrhizobium sp. USDA 3311. The sequence goes on from NZ_JBSSFI010000001.1 coordinate 9,486,582, forward strand.
AGGCGGGGATCAAGCGCACCTAGCGGATCCTGAAATACCATTTGGATTCGCATCCTGAGCCGGCGCCATCGAATATCGCCCATAGCAGGCAAAGCTTCTCCGCCGAAGGTCACCGTGCCGGCATCGGGTCGGTCCAGGCCGATCAGGAGCCGGCCCGTAGTGGACTTACCGCAGCCGGATTCGCCAACCAGTCCGAGCGTTTCCCCGCGAGCCAGCCGCAGAGAGAGCCCATTGACTGCGTGCACCATCGCTGGACGCTGGAAGAGGCCCTGTCGCAAGCGATAACGGCGGACAAGCCCATCGGCTTGGAGGATCGGCGGAGCAGTACCGGTCATGCAGCCACGACCTTGCCCGCGGGCGGTTCGGTGGTGACATGCAAGCAGGCAGCCCTGTGTCTGATGTCGCCATCCAGCGAGGCGAGCTCAATCGCCCATTCACTGCAGCGTCCGATCCGCCGATCGCAACGAGGGGCGAAAGGACAGCCTGGCGGAAAATCGGCTGCGTTTGGCACGACACCCGGAATGGCGAAGAGGCGTTGCCGCGGCGCATCCAGACTTGGAAGAGCCGCAAGAAGACCTCTCGTATATGGATGAGCAGGTCGGTCAAACAGTCGGTAGGCGGGCAATTCTTCGACGATGTGGCCCCCGTAAAGGACCAGGACGCGTTCACAGATCTCGCTGACGACGCCGAGATCATGCGAGATCAGGACCAGCGCCATGCCTGTCTCGCGCTGGATCTGCCGCAGAAGCTCAAGGATCTGCGCTTGAATAGTGACATCCAAGGCGGTGGTAGGTTCATCAGCGATCAAGATGTCGGGCTGGCCGGCAAGAGCCATGGCGATCATGACGCGCTGGTTCTGCCCGCCGGATAATTCGTGCGGATAGGCCCCAAGCCGGCGCGCGGCATCAGGGATGCCGACCTGGTCGAGCAGACGTCGCGCTTCGGCAAGCGCCGTGCGGCGGTCCATGCCGCGATGGAGCCGCAGGGCTTCAGAGATCTGATCGCCCACCGTGTGAACAGGATTAAGCGCGCTTGCCGGGTCCTGGAAGATCATGGCGATCTGCCCGCCGCGCACCTTGTCGAGGCGAGAGGCTGGCGCATGGAGCAGCTCCTCTCCGGCCAGGCGTACGCTGCCCGTTATTTTTGCGCGCCGCGTCAACAGTCCGAGCGCAGCAAGCCATGTCACGGATTTGCCGCAACCGCTTTCGCCGACCATGCCCAGCGACTCGCCACGCCCGAGAGTGAGATCGATTCCGCGCAGCGTCGGCACACCGTCGAACGCGACACGCAAACCTGCGATCTGAAGAAGCGCCTCCATGCGAGGTCCCTGCCCTTCCCGCATCATAGGGGCCGCATCAGCTCGGTTTGATCACCGCCCTTGCCACGGCAGGGGCGAAACGATGCCACAGCGGCATCCTCGGGTGGTAACTCCGCCGACATTCGGCGATCGGCCGCAAGCGCGCCTACCCCGCGGGCCGATTGCGCGACAGGCGTGCGCGCGCGCCTGGAACGGCCGGCATCGACAACGCCGGCAAAGGAGCACGAGTGCTGCCCAAAGGAGAGCGTACCGTGCGCCTCGGAACGACCGATGTTCGTGGAGCTTGCAAACATGGGCCGGGCTCCTCCGGCGGCCTTGACCTCGCGTCCGATCTCAAGACGCTCCGCGACTAGCCGGCCGGCTGTTAGATCGCCGGCGCAGATCGGAGCCACGCCATGATGAATGTGGCGCAGCGTCCGCGCCTCCCCGACGGCGCCATTGTCCGCTCGGATCGTCTGCGAGACTTTGAACGGGATCGCCAGATCGCCGGCAGCGAGGTTGTCGTCAGACGAGGTCATCGCCAAGACGCTCTGCCCGCGGGCTCGCCCCAAGGGCGGATTGCTATCGCACGATGGTCGATTCAAGGTGTGCGTCATCGCGATCAGGTCCGGATCAGAGCTCTGTTGAACGGGCCGAAATTGAGGTCGAGCGTTAGCCCCGGCAGCCACGGCACGTCGCGGCGCTTGCCATAGAACTGTCCCGATACGTGCAGGATCACGCAGGGTGGATCGATCTCGCCGATGATCTCGAGCATGCGAGCGATGATTGGCCGGCGCTGTTCGGCCTGGACGGTGTCCTGGAGCTTGGCGCCGAGCGAGAAATATTCCTCGTTCCTCCAGATGCCAATCGACCTCGGCAGGGTGCCGCTCGGACCGTATTCACGCCAGGGATGGCCGAGATGATCCAGAAAGAGTGCCGTATTGGACGTATCAAAGATGGCACGCACCGGCTGGCGCTGAATTTGCGCGAAGTTCTCCATCATCTGGATCTTGACGTTCAGGCCAACCGCACGCCACATCTCGATCATGGTCTGCGCGCCAGAGACCTGATTGGGGTAGTAATTGTTGAGCAGGCGATAGGTGATCTGCTCTCCCTTGTAGCCCGCTTCGGCCAGGAGCTCCTTGGCTTTGTCGGGATCATAGGCAAGCGAGGGGAACTCGGGGATGTAGCCTTCGCCGTAGCTCGGCAACTGGTAACCGTTCGGAATCGGGAGCCGGTCCTCCCACAAGCTCTGCACGATCAGCTTGCGGTCGAGCGCAAGGCTGATCGCACGGCGAACACGCGCATCCTTCAGAATGGGATCGGTCTGATCGAAGACGAGCGAGCGGATATTTTGCACGGCACCACCCACGACCTCGAGATCAGCACGCTTCTGGATGCCTGCAAACTGGTCCGGCGGAATGTCAGTGGCGATGTCGAGCTCGCCGGCGAGCAGGCCGTTCACGCGCGCGGAAAGTTCGGGAATGATGCGGTATTCGATGCCATCGAACAGCGGCCGCCCGCCCCAATACGCATCGTGGGCGGTCAATGAGACACGAATATCGAGCTTGTGATCGACGAGCTTGTAGGGACCGCTTCCGACAGGGGCTGTGGTCCAGCGCTCCCAGGAGCCTGCCGCCATGAAGGCGCGCTGGCTGACGATCTCCGATCCCCAAGCAGCCAGACGCTGCTCGAGGAGCGCGTCACCGCCCTTTGCATGCACAATGACAGTGTAAGGATCGACAATTTCGACCGCCTCGAGCCGATCAAGCGACTGAAGCGCCTCGGACATTCCGCCGCGTCCGGGTCCCAGCAGGTGGTCAGGCCCAAGGCTAAAGGCAACATCTTCGGCCGTCAAAGGCGTTCCGTCATGGAAAGCCACTCCCTTGCGCAAGAACAGCCGCAGCGACTGCGCATTGATCCGCTCCCAACGCTCGGCCAGGCCGGGCCGTAGCGCCACGTCGTGGGCGTGGTCGAACGTGATCAGCGTATCGAAAAGCTGCGGCATGATCCGGCGAATGGCCGTGTCGGTCGCGATGACCGGGTCGAAGGATCGAGGAAATCCGGACATGCCGACCTTGAGGCGGCGACGCGTCCATGTCTTAGGCTCGCTCTGCGCAGCGCCGGCGCCTGTGCTAGCCAACACGCTTGCGGCAACTGCGCTTGCGATGGCTTGCCGTCGCGTCAGATCAATACGGGTCATCACCGCCTCCGGTTCCACTTCCATTGATACGAATGCCACGACCGTGAATTCTTAGATCGGCACAGACTTTGGCGGACCACCGAAATTGGGCGCTTGTGTCATTCAGGCATATTCGCGATTGTGCGCGCCCTTAAAAACCTGAACTGCTACGGCAGAATGACGTTCATCGAATAAGTCGATGTAAGCTTGCGAACATGCGATGGTTCGGCGATCCCGGCGCAGGCTGATGAAGAGGGAGAGCCGAGACGCAAAGCACTGCGCGAGCGTCCAACAGAGCCGCACGAAGAAGCGATACAGTTATCGTAATCTTCGATGATTTTATCCAAAGCCGCGATCACCCGGTTGGTTTGGTCGTTTGCGTTCGGATAGATCCCCACGAAACCGGTCATTCGAACTCATAGGATATTGTGTCTTGTCTCTCGTTTCAGAACGGCTCAAGGTCGTCCGTCCCTCTCAAACCAAGGTTATGACGGCCCGCGCCGCCGAGCTGCGCGATCAGGGCGCCGATGTGATTACGCTCAGCCAGGGCGAGCCGGATTTCGACACGCCGTCCGCTATCCGTGAAGCCGGCATCCGGGCCATTCGCGACGGGCAGACGAAATACACGGCGGTCGCCGGAATCAAGCCACTGCGGGCAGCAATTCGCGAGAGCCTCCGCCGCGATCATGGGCTCGACTACGGCACTGACCAGATCACGGTGGGCTGCGGCGCCAAGCAGGTCGTGTTCAACGCACTATTCGCCACTCTCGATCCGGGCGACGAGGTTGTGATCCCGACGCCATGCTGGGTTTCCTATCCCGACATGGTGGCCCTGGCCGGCGGTAAGCCGGTGCTCGTCGCCTGCGATGAACTCCATGGCTTCAAGCTGCGCTCCGAGGCGTTGAAGACCGCGATCACGCCGCGCACGAAATGGTTGATGTTGAATTCGCCATGCAATCCGACCGGTGCGGTCTACAGCCGAAGTGATTTGCTCGCGCTCGCCGCGGTGTTGCGCGAGCATGCCCATGTGCACGTGCTATCCGACGACATCTATGAAAAGCTAACCTATGACGCCGACTTCGCAACGATGGCTGCAGTCGCGCCGGACCTCTATGAGCGCACCTTAACAGTCAACGGCGTGTCCAAGGCAGACGCAATGACGGGCTGGCGTGTCGGTTACGGTGCAGGACCGCTGGCGCTGATCAAGGCCATGAACCTCATCCAAGGCCAGACCTCCTCGCACACCAGCTCGATTTCGCAATATGCCGCGCTTGAGGCACTGTCAGGGAGCCGGGACCATATCAAAGAGTTCGCGCGCGCATTTTTGGAGCGCCGCGACCTTGTCGTCGCCAAGCTGAATCAGGCCAAGGGGCTTGCTTGCCATGTGCCGGACGGCGCTTTTTATGTTTTCCCCTCCTGCGCTGGTGTCATCGGCAAGCGCACGCCGGACGGCAAGGTGATCGAAAGCGACGCCGATTTCGCCATGTATTTGCTCGACGCTTTCGCCGTGGCTGTCGTGCCCGGCAGCGGCTTCATGGCCTCGCCCTATATCCGGATTTCCTATGCTTCCTCGCTTGAGGAGCTCACCCGGGCTTGCGACCGTATCATCGCAGCCTGCGCGACCCTGTCCTGAAAGATCTTCTGATGTCCCCTGCCAAAAGCCTGCGCGCCCGCATGGCCGAGACTGGCCTGCTCCACGTCATGGCCGCCCACAGCCCGTTTTCAGCGATTCTCGCGGAAGAAGCCGGATTTGACGGAGTGTGGGCGTCCGGCTTCGAGCTGTCTGCGCTCTATGGTCTGCCGGACATGAGCCTGATTTCGATGACACAGCATCTCGACATGCTGCGGGCAATCGCCGGACGCACGAGGCTGCCGATCGTCGCCGATATCGATACCGGCTATGGCAATGCGATCAACGTCATCCACGCTATCACGGAATATGAGCGGGCCGGCGCCAGCGCCGTTGTCATCGAGGACAAGACTTTTCCAAAGGTGACGAGCCTTGTTGCCGATGGCCGTCAGGACCTGTTGCGCATTGAAGAATTCCAGGGAAAGATCGAGGCTGCCATCACGGCCAGATCGGATCCGGATTTCCTCGTCATCGCCCGCACCGAAGCCTTGATCGCCAGTCTCGGTGAAGCAGAGGCCCTGCGTCGGGCGCACGCTTATGCGGAGGCTGGCGCGGACATGATCCTGATCCATTCGAAAAGGGCGAATCCTTCCGAAATCGAAAGCTTTTCGCGCGCCTGGACCGGATCGGTGCCGCTGGTGATCGTACCAAACGCCTACCCTGACCTGGACGCCAAGCGGGTCAAAACGCTGGGCAACGTTTGCATGATGATTTATGGCAATTACGGCATCCGTGCTGCTGCAACCGCCATGCAGGAGACCTTCCGCCGGATCATCGCTGACGGCGGCGTCCAGAACGTCTACAAAGATATTCTGCCGGTCGATGAGATTTTCAGAATCCAGAATATGCACGAGGTTAAGGCGGCTGAAGCTCGCTTCCTTCGCTGATCGCTGCGATTGATACCTCCTGTCGGGATTTTTGAGGCGGCACTCAGCACCGAGTCCTGCCCGGGGCGCAATCCCGGACGGTGTTGAGAGGTAGCGGGCCTGTCATCTAGACGGCCCTCGGTGTCAACTGCGACATCAGCGATCGGCCGCCCTTGCCGACACCTGAAGAACCACCTGTAAAAACCGTCGACAGCAATCGAAGTTCGCGCCAGACGCACGAACCGTACCGAGAATGCGGATTTTGTGCGTGAGATATCGTTGATACGCGGCAATCCGGCGGCACGCATCGAATAATGTGAGGGAGCATTCATTTCTGGCAATGGCCCGCCGTGACAATTAGCGGACAGTCCAGAAGCTACCGGAGCAGAAGATGGCTGCCGAACACGATGACGTGCCTCTCAATGCTATCCGGGCGTTTGTGACCATTGCGCGCGAGGGAAGCGTAACGCGTGCTGCGACCACATTGGGAACGACACAGAGCTCGGTCAGCCGTTATTTGGCTGTACTACAAGACTACTTTGGCACGGATCTTGTGCAACGGCGAGGCCGGCGGAGCGAATTGACAGAATTCGGAAGGCTGTTCGCGAACGCCGTTGCCGAACCGCTTGATACAGTTTGTTTCACCGCGAAGAGAATGCGGCGTAGGAGCCGAACGGACGCTAATCGAATCGTGGTCCGCACGTCTCTTTCCACCTTCGCATACTCCTTTCTGATTCCGAATCTCCAAGCGTTCTCTGCTGAGATGGGCGGCGTAGTCGTCGACGTGATCAGTTCATTGTCTCCGCCGAGATCCTCCGACAATTTCGACATCTTGCTTACTCGCGATCTTTGTGTCGTTGAACCGGCCGACGATTGGGCGATCCACAACGAGACGCTCGTATGCGTAGGCTCTCCAAATCACGTCATGGGAAAAACGCTCTCAACTGCCCGTTCAATGCCAATTCTGAACATCACCTCGCGACCCGACATACTGCCCACATGGCTCAGGGCCATGAACCTGACCGCAAAGGACATCAAGTCGGGGGCGCGGTACGATCATAATTACCTTGCTTTGCCGGCCGTCATAACCGGAAAATGCCTGCTGGTGGCGCCTGAAATCATTGTCAGCGATCTCGTGCGTACAGGGGCGCTCCATGTGATACCAGGATCGCGCACTTCAAGCGGCATGCAGTATCGGGCCTATGCGGTGGACCGAAGTGACAATCCCGAAGTCGCTCGTGCCTTTTGCCGATGGGTCGCCCGGCTCTGTAAAAAGGCCGCAATTCCGGAAGCCGCCTGATCGCGTATCCGGTGACAACAGAAGTTCGATCGATGCTTCGGATAATGCTAGCGCGTCCATTTGCACATGCAGACCGTTCCCGATCGACGGCGAGGCTCGTTTTTTTGGCGAGCACCGCGGCCAAATCGCAGTCAAGAACACGAACCTGCGGCCCGCCAGAACCCTTTCCGCCTTCAATCCGGCCGACTACAATCGTCTGGTGAGATACTGGGCTAGCCATCAACCAAAAGCTCAGGACCCCTCGCCCCTGTCTTTACGATTACGGCGGAGCAATGCGCGATAGCCGCCTCGCATGAGACGCAGCCCCGTCCGGACCAGGCGAATGGTCCGGCTGCGCAGGTCGTGCGTTTTCCAGCCGCGATCGGGAATACGATGCTTGCCAAACAGGCCTTGCGCGATTTCGCGATAGCTGTTTCCTTCCAGAGACCCATCGACTGCACGCAAGGCGAGGATGAGCCGACGACGGGTCAAGATCGGCAGCGCCAGAGGGGGTGGTCCGAGGGGCCGCCGTTCGAGCGCCAGCCAAAATCGATGTGCTGCCCGCAAGCGAGCCTCGAAATTGCGGTCGAGCGGCAGGTCGACGGCAACCGATGAGCCGCTCGGTGGAAGTGCTGGTAGCCACAGGCGATGCTTCACTCCTCCGAGGGCGACGATGGCGTGCCATCCATCGGGCGCATGGCGAAGCTCGCTGCCCTCTTGTTTGCTGAAATCCAGGTCGCACCGTTTGGACGCCGCCGAGCGAACAGCGGCGCGCACAGGCAGCACGGTCGGCAGCACTTCAGGCGCCCAGAAAATGGCTTGTTGATCGAACGTCTTTTGCGGATCAGCTGCGAAAAGACAGCCCCCACTGCCGTCGGAATTGGTGCGCCATTGCGCCGGATCGTTTGCTGGCGGCCAGGGCCATATAGTCCCGTTGGTACTCGCAATTACGGCGCAGCCATTCCCAGGCTATGTCCTCAGCTTCTGCTTTCTTGGCGTCAGGATAGGCTTCCTCTGATTTCCAGTCAGCACCTGGCATCGTACCACTTTCCCCGCATGTTTTTAACGCACAAAGGAATTGCAGCCCGACAAATTTGACTATTTCTGGTTGCACCACTGCATATATTCGCTAATAATGCAGTTGCGCGATGAAATGATCACATTTTGCGATCGGACATCAACAGAAGTGACGTCCGTTTCGAACGCATTCATTCCTCACTCTTCGGCCAACCGCGCTGCAGGAGATGCCGAAAGCCCTGACGCGCCGCCCACTTGGCGCGAGCCAGATGACTCTCGAAAGTACGGCGGGCGCGATCCGGATCCAGGGTGGGATCAATACCAAGCACGATGCGCGCAACCTCGCGCCAATCAGCGTTATCGGCCTCGGCATCCAGGAGACGCATATAGGTGACGGCATGTTGCTCGTCGTACGGCGTGAGCTGGGGCGCGTTAGGCGCGAAATCTGCGATCTTGGGCGGCACTGCCTGAAAGTCCTACCAGGTTGAGAAGCATCGATTTAAGCGAGGGTATAGCCGCATTCAGAGCCTCTTCGTAGAGAACCGATTGTCGCGGTCTGCAGGAACATTCCTTGCCAAAGCCAATTAGTGGCTGGCAGCGCCTGTTCCGGTCGTTCTCTTCGATTTCGCTCGCTCCGCCCACCGCCAGAATACATTTGATCGCAGTCCGTTACGCTCAGGGCGCGATCAGCAGAACTGCCGTCCTGCGTGCGGCGCCGTCGGCCCGAATCAAGAGGTCGACATCGGATGCTGCTCGTCATAACTCGTCAGCATTGGCTCACCCGTCGCGACATCGCGATCCAATACCAGCTCTTCATTTAGGTTACGCGCGGACTCTGCTCATCTGCATTCTGGGCGAAACCTAGCGCAATAGTATGGTTATAGCCAGTGGTTTGATGGCCGTCGGAATGGCTGCGTTAGCGCATGAAAGCCCGTGCGCTTGTTGCCTGGAATGTGCGCCGGATCCGCGTCGATCGCGGTATTTCTCAAGAGCGATTGGCGTACGATGCGCGGATTGACCGCTCCTATATGGGCGGTATCGAGCAGCAATCGGAGAACCCGACAATCGATATTCTCGACCGTATCGCGGCAACGCTTGACGTTCATGTGTCTGAATTTTTCACCCAGCCACCCAAAGGTGCGGTGCCGCCAAAGACCGTGCGTAAGGGTCGCAAGCCGGCGCGTTCACGTCGCAAAACGAAATAGCACTCCTCCCTGGAGAGCTGTTTCTGACAGGCGGAGTCGTGGCGACAGTTCTGCTTGAGTTGATGGCGTAAGTTGCCCGAAGCAGAGAACTTTCACGCAGAATAATTCTTCGGAGCTTGCGGCTTACAACATTATTAGCGATTTGATCGTGGTCGGCCTACCCCGTTGTGGTTCCGCTGCTCGAATTCGCAGGGACTCAGGCCAACTCCCTCGAGTCCCAATTATCGGACGGGCATTTTTGCAAGAAGCGTTTAAAACGCGGGTCGGCGGAGCGAGCATTCATCGGGAAGTTGTACGCCACCGGATTTCTTCCGGAGGTCTGGGTACCCGATCAGCGCACTATGGCCCTGCGACGGCAAGTTGCGCACCGTACGCAGCTCGTGCGTCAGCGGGTACGCTTGAAGAACCTCATTCAGTCGATCCTTCACGCCCACCTCATTCCGCCCTGTCCACACCTCAACCTTGTAGGGATCAGCGGTCGCAGGTGGATCGCCGCCCAGATTGTACCTGCCGACGAGCGTGCCGCAATCGAGCGGCACCTGGCGCAGATCGACCTGATCCAGGGTTCGTTGAAGGAGGTCGAGGCGGATATCGCGCGTGAAGCGATGTCCGATCCGATCATTCGGCGGCTGATGACGCTCCCGGGTGTGGACATGACGGTGGCTTCGGGCGTGGCCGCGGCCGTCGGCGACATTCGGCGCTTTGCCGATCCGACCAGGCTGGTGAGCTACCTGGGGCTAAACCCGAGCGTAAGGCAGTCTGGCGAGGGCTCCGCCTACCATGGCAGGATCACCAAGCAGGGCCGCGGCCAAGCTCGCGGAATGCTCGTCGAAGTAGCATGGGCTGTAGCCCGTTCGCCGGGACCGCTGCGTGCATTCTTCCAGCGCGTGGCTTCACGACGCGGCAAGCACATCGCGGCAGTCGCGACGGCGCGGAAGCTGGCGATGATCATCTGGCATATGCTGACCAAGAGCACTGACTACATCTGGACCAGGCCGGCCCTGCTGGCGCGCAAGTTCCGGAGCATCGAACTGCGCGCTGGATTACCCACCAGCCATGCCAAGCGTGGATCGGCCTATGATTACAACATCCCCGCGAAGAGGGCTGAGGAACGAGCACGCGTGGAATCCGCCGAGAAGGAGTACACGAGGTTCACGTCCCGGTGGCGGGCAAAGCCACGATCCCGACACAGCAAGGCTTCCGCGACATAGGGCTTGTCTACAACATCCGTGTCGGTTGGCTTGCCCGGCCTTGAGAAGTCCAGCGTAACACCGCGCTGATAGGCCCACAGATCGAGCTCGCGCGACACGAACTCGCTGCCTTGATCGAGACGGATCGTTGCCGGGAATCCCACTTCCTTGCAGGCCCTTTCCAACACCTCCACGACATCGGTGCCGCGGAAGGTGAGCCGTGGCGCCAGCGCCGGCGAGAAGCGGGAGAAGGTATCGGTGATCGTAAGGACGCGCAGCTTGTGCCCGCTCGCCAACTGATCATGGACGAAGTCCATCGCCCAGGTCTCGTTCGATCGCGTCGCCGGCCTGCGATCATCGCGCAGCTTGGGCTTGACCCGGCGCTTCGGCGTTTTGTTGCGTAGTTGCAGGCCCAATTCGCGATAGATCCGCCGCGTCTTGTTCTGGCCATGGCGCCAGCCTTCACGACGCAGCAGCACATGAACACGACGATAACCGTAGCGGATACGAACATGGCAGATCTCCTTGATCTTCTGTTCGAGGGCAGCCTGGCCGGTGCGACGGGACTTGTAGTGGTAGGTTGACCGGTCGAACTCGAGAGCTTCGCAGGCCTTCGTCGCCTGGCTGATCCCGGCTTTGCGGCAGATCTTCGCCAGGTCCACGACCAAACCTGTCGCCGTCAACGTGCGCGGCGGCAGCTTTCAACGGTCCCATGATCGAGGCGGAAACGCCACGGCTGCATCCGGGGTAACAGGATTATCGACGGTTCGGGATTTGGGGGGGCGTGCGTTGCGTATTGAATTGTTTGCCGCAGAGTTGCGCTGGCGTTCATCGATCGAGACCGCTCGACACTCAAGCCTCCGCTCCAGATCCGCCAATCCTGCCTTACATTCGGCGACAACCGATTGGGCGCGAAGCAGGTTGACCTTGAGCTCGTCCTGTTGCCTGAGTATTTTCTCAAGATCCCAATCGTTCTGCATTAGCTCATTGACCATCTGCAAGCCCCGATGCAAGGCCGACACCTAGCTTCAAGAGCGCAGGCTCTGCATGTCGCAGATCCCACCCCGAACCATGGGCTAATCCGATGCCAAACGATCGTCCTGAGGACGCCTTTACGCTGGCGTTCTTGCTGAGAACCACCATTCGTTGCGAGCCCCCAAGACAATCGGCTTCTGCCCGGCAAACCGGAGCGCGATCCCAAGATGGCAGAGTTCGCGAGGCAGGCGCCCGGTTTGGAAAGCGCATCAGGGGACCTCTGCCCTCGATCAAGCGGGCAAATTTCATCTGAACACCTCAAAAGGATGCTGAACGAGCATCATAGTCACAGGTGGTTTCGTCACGTCTTCAAGCAACAGGCATGCCAATGCCGCTTGAGCGTTTTTATAAAGAAACGATGTCGGTTTTCCCGCAGGTAGTTGCAGGCGGTGCTGTTGTCGCGCTTGAAACAAATGACGTCCTGAGCGAGACAGCCAAAGCCGCAACCACGAGCGTCCGCGCGCATTTTCTAATGAAACTCTGGCAGGACTGGATCGAGTTCTTCCTGCTCGAGCGTCTTGGCTCCATCTTTCGCCAGGTACGCTGCCAGAGCTGCGATACCGGAGTCCGGTGGACATCGAGCGGGTGCGGATTTTTTGAACGGCACTTGTCCCAAACGCTCGGCAACTTCGACACTCATGAGGTGGGCACGGATCGGTCGGTCGACGGCGCGCTCGATGGTGTGGAAGATCCAGGTGCCGTCCGGATCGATGTCCGACCAATGAAAGATCGGCGTCTGTTCGGATACCAATCCTGCGATCGTCCGCAGCGCCTGCTGGGTGGCAAGCGAGGGGTACCCTCCGACATACATGGTCGTTCCTAATCGGCCGGGGTCCGCCTCGGCGATGTGCCGGTTGAAGCTTGCGAAATTTTCGATCGTTAGCACGTAGGCCGGCGGCTCCCGGAAGCGGACGCGATCTGCTTCCTTGGGAGTGATTCCGAGATACAGCGGAGAGATTCCGGAGAGGTCGGCTCCATCGAGGTCGATCTTGCCCGCGATCAGCAGCGGTGGCGCGAAGCGCTCAAGGCCGATTGCCCGGAGCGCCTCGCGTGGCCGCGCGCCGGGGGGAAACTCCAGGATGCCGCTCAGGAACCGCACGACCGCGCCTTCGATCCGTTCGAGCGTTTTGCTGTGCCCCACCGTTCGTCTCGAGAAGGTCTTGTAGTCGACGCCAAGATGTTTGTCGGCCAGGATGGCCTGGGCGAGAACGAACGCGTCGCGCAGTGTCTCGACATCGGACGAAGCGAACCCGTGCCACGTTTTCCCCCGCCCCCATACCTCGGCGACTTGGGAAGCGCTGTTCTTCAGAGAGTCGTGCATCGCCGCCCCGGCGACAAGCCGCACGGCGGCATCCTCCGCGATGCGCGACGCGGGGGTACGGCGGAGATATCGGTATAGGATCTCCGCCGAGGCCAGCCGCACATGTGCCACTTGGTCGCGCATGGGGCCGCGCCCCCAACCAAGGGAGACCGCGCCGGCG